>NZ_JBIBEO010000007.1:33240-550856 GCF_042902595.1 Streptomyces sp. NPDC012508 | reverse complement strand
GTTGATTTTTGGCACGCTGTTGAGTTCTCAAGGAACGGACGCTTCCTTCGTACTCACCCTCTCGGGCTTTCCTCCGGGCTTTTCCCTTCGGTCTTGCGTTTCCGACTCTATCAGATCTTTCCGATCCGATTTCCTCGGTGCTTTCCGGCTTTTCGGTTTTCCCGATCTGCTTTCCGGCGTTGATCCGACTTTATCAGAAGTTCTGAGTCGGATTTCCCGCCCAGCTCGGTCATCCATCCGGACACACGAAGGTGTCGGGGTTTCCCTTGCTGGCGGAGCCGTAAACGTACTGGAGCGGGGCGCCTCGATGCAAATCGAGGCGCCCCGCTCTCAGTTGGCGCTGGTCAGGCCCTGGTCAGGCCGTCCCCTCAGACCTCCACGACCACCGGGAGGATCATCGGGCGCCGGCGGTAGGTGTCCGAGACCCACTTGCCGACCGAGCGGCGGATCAGCTGCTGGAGCTGGTGGGGCTCGACGACGCCGTCCTGGGCCGACTTGTTCAGGGCCTGCTCGACCTTCGGGACCACTGCGTCGAACGCCGAGTCCTCGATGCCGGAGCCACGGGCGTGGATGTTCGGCCCGCTGACGATCTTGCCGGTCGAGGCGTCGACGACGACGAAGACCGAGATGATGCCCTCGTCGCCCAGGATCCGGCGGTCCTTCAGGTGGGTCTCGGTGACGTCGCCGACCGAGAGGCCGTCGACGTAGACGTAACCCGCCTGGACCTTGCCCACGATCCTGGCCTTGCCGTCGACCAGGTCGACCACGACGCCGTCCTCGGCGATGACGATGTGGTCCTTGGGGACGCCCGTCATCGCACCGAGCTCGGCGTTGGCGCGCAGGTGGCGCCATTCGCCGTGGACCGGCATCAGGTTCTTCGGCTTGCAGATGTTGTAGAAGTACAGCAGCTCGCCGGCCGAGGCGTGACCCGAGACGTGGACCTTGGCGTTGCCCTTGTGGACGACGTTGGCGCCCCAGCGGGTCAGGCCGTTGATCACGCGGTAGACCGCGTTCTCGTTGCCCGGGATGAGCGACGACGCCAGGATCACGGTGTCGCCCTGGACGATCCGGATCTGGTGGTCGCGGTTGGCCATCCGGGACAGCGCGGCCATGGGCTCGCCCTGGGAGCCCGTACAGACGAGCACGACCTCGTCGTCCGGGAGGTCGTCCAGGGTCTTCACGTCCACGACCAGGCCGGCCGGGACGCGGAGATAGCCCAGGTCGCGCGCGATGCCCATGTTGCGGACCATCGAGCGGCCGACGAAGGCCACGCGGCGGCCGTACTCGTGCGCCGCGTCGAGGATCTGCTGGATGCGGTGCACGTGGCTGGCGAAGCTGGCCACGATGATGCGCTTCGGGGCGTTGGCGAAGACGTTCCGCAGGACGTTGGAGATGTCCTTCTCCGGCGGGACGAAGCCCGGGACCTCGGCGTTCGTCGAGTCGGACAGCAGAAGGTCGATGCCCTCCTCGCTGAGCCGCGCGAACGCGTGGAGGTCGGTGAGCCGGCCGTCCATCGGGAGCTGGTCCATCTTGAAGTCGCCGGTGGCGACGGCCATGCCCGCGGGGGTGCGGATGGCGACCGCGAGCGCGTCCGGGATGGAGTGGTTGACCGCGATGAACTCGCAGTCGAAGGGACCCAGGTTCTCCCGGTCGCCCTCGGACACCTCGAGGGTGTACGGACGGATCCGGTGCTCCTGCAGCTTCGCCTCGATCAGCGCGAGCGTCAGCTTGGAGCCGATGAGCGGGATGTCCGGCTTGAGCCGGAGCAGGTAGGGGACGGCGCCGATGTGGTCCTCGTGGCCGTGCGTGAGCACGATCCCTTCGACCTCGTCGAGGCGGTCCTTGATGATGGTGAAGTCGGGCAGGATCAGGTCGATGCCCGGCTGCTCCTCCTCGGGGAAGAGGACGCCGCAGTCGACGATCAGCAGCCGGCCTTCGTATTCGAAGACCGTCATGTTGCGGCCGATCTCACCGAGCCCGCCGAGCGGGATGACGCGCAGGCCACCCTTGGGCAGCTTCGGCGGGGCGCCGAGTTCAGGATGCGGATGACTCAAAAGACTCTCCTCACCACACGCGCCACGTACCGCTTGGGCACGTGGCGCGCATGACATTCGTGCACTTGCTGTTGTCAGTCGATCGTTCGTCGATCGGATATTCAGTTGTGAAGTCTGTAGTTACAGCTCTACCCCGCCGGCGGCGAGATCGATCTTGAGCTGGGCGGTCTCCTCCGGCGAGAGCTCCACGAGGGGCAGGCGCAGGGGGCCGGCCGGGAGGCCCTGGAGGGCGAGGGCGGCCTTGGTGGTCATGACGCCCTGCGTGCGGAACATGCCCGTGTAGATCGGCAGGAGCCGCTGGTGGATCTCGGTGGCCTTCTGGACCTCACCGTTCAGGTGGGCGTCCAGGAGGGCGCGGAGCTCGGGCGTCACGACGTGGCCGACGACGGAGACGAAGCCGCAGGCGCCCACGGAGAGCAGCGGCAGGTTGAGCATGTCGTCGCCGGAGTACCAGGCGAGGCCGGATCGGGCGATGGCCCAGCTGGCGCGGCCGAGGTCGCCCTTGGCGTCCTTGTTGGCGACGATCCGGGGGTGCTCGGCGAGCCGGACGAGTGTCTCGGTGTCGATGGGGACACCGCTGCGGCCCGGGATGTCGTAGAGCATGACCGGGAGGCCGGTGGCGTCCGCGATGGCCGAGAAGTGCCGGTGCAGGCCCTCCTGCGGGGGCTTGTTGTAGTACGGCGTGACGGCGAGGAGGCCGTGGGCGCCGTCGCGCTCGGCGGTGCGGGCCAGCTCGATGGAGTGGTGGGTGTCGTTGGTGCCGATGCCGGCGACGACGTGGGCGCGGTCGCCCACCGCCTCCAGTACCGCTCGTACCAGCTCCGATTTCTCCGCGTCGCTGGTGGTCGGGGACTCGCCGGTGGTGCCGTTGATGACGAGGCCGTCGTTGCCCGCGTCCACCAGATGGGCGGCGAGTCGCTGGGCACCGTCGAGGTCGAGTGCGCCGTCAGCCGTGAAGGGCGTGACCATGGCGGTGAGGACCCTCCCGAAGGGGGTCTGCGGAGTGGAGATCGGAGCCATGGGTAACACGCTACTCGCTGCTCATCGCCCGGTGTCCCCTCGGGGGACGTGAGAAAGGGAGCCCGGCACTGCCTGCTCGGGGGTTCAAGCAGTGCCGGGTCCGTTTGATCAGCCTAGATGAACTTCGTGAAACGTCGCAATACGGACACTTCGCGTGACGTGGTCGTACATCTGTGCTTTATGGGGCCACACGGCCGTTCTTGTTGAACGCGTCGTACGTGAGCGGCATGAGCTGTGCCCAGTGCTGCTCCATCTTCTCGCCGACCATCTCGATCTCACGCTGCGGGAAGGACGGCACCTTGGCCAGCTCATGCTGGGTGCGCAGGCCGAGGAAGTGCATCAGCGAGCGCGCGTTGCACGTGGCGTACATCGAGGAGAAGAGACCGACGGGGAGCACCGAGCGGGCGACCTCGCGGGCGACACCCGCGGCGAGCATCTCCTGGTACGCCGCGTACGCCTGGATGTACGAGGCCTCCATGGCGCGGCCGGTCAGCTCCTGCTGAGCCTCGGTGCCCTCGACGAAGACGTACTTGCCGGGGCGGCCTTCCTGGACGAGCTTGCGGGAGGCGTCGGGGACGTAGAAGACCGGCTCCAGCTCCCTGTAGCGGCCCGATTCCTCGTTGTACGACCAGCCGACGCGGTGCCGCATGAACTCGCGGAAGACGAAGATCGGGGCGCTGATGAAGAAGGTCATCGAGTTGTGCTCGAAGGGGCTGCCGTGCCGGTCCCGCATCAGGTAGTTGATGAGCCCCTTGGACCGCTCGGGGTCCTTCTGCAGCTCTTCGAGCGACTGCTCACCCGCCGTGGAGACGCGCGCCGCCCACAGCACGTCCGAGTCGGCGGCGCTGTGCTTCACCAGCTCGACGGTCACATCGCTGCGGAAGCTGGGCTTGAGGTCTGCTGCGGGGGTGTCGGTCACCGGCGGGGTCCTTCCAAAGTGCGTCGCTCGGGCGGCGCCCACTCTACGGGGAGCCACTGACAGCGGGCTCCCACACCCACCCGAGGGACATTGTTTGGTCAATTCGGGGAATTCGGGCACCGAACGATGACTTTGATCGTCTGTATCCGTGACACCGCACCACACGAGTTCGAGGAGAGTGGCCCTGATGTTCCGCCGGCGAGAGGCCGTCCCGTTCACGTTCGTCGCTGAGGCCGACCGCTTCCGCAGTAACGTCACTCCGCCGCCCAGGGAGCGTCCGAGCGTCTCCGAGGTCGCGGGCCGTACGCTGGTCGGGCTGACCGTCGTGGCCGGTCTCGTCGGGTCGCTGCTCTTCGGAATGCCGTCCATGCAGTCGGGGGCGGCCGACGGGCACCGGCAGCAGTCCGAAGCCTCCGACGGCCGCTGATCAGAACGGCCCCCTGAGGTGGCCCGGTCGAGACCACCTGGGTAGCCTCACCGGGCACAGCCCCTTCGAGCGTGCTTGTGAGTGAGGATCAGTCGTGCCCCTGCCTTTTCTGACGGCCGACCGCGCTTTTGACGCGACCGACGACGACGTCGCGCTGCCGTTCGACGACCACGACCAGTGGCGTCGGCCCTACCGGCCCGGCCCCTGGCGCGTCGGGGCGGCGGCGCTCGCGCTGCTGCTCGCGTCGTTCGTGCTCTTCGCCGCGGTGATCATCGTCGCCGCCGGCGCGATGAGCGGTGCCGTCGTCACTTTCGCCCTGGCGGCCCTGATCATCCTCGCCGCGCTGCGGATGCTGCGGGTGGGTACCTGGGTGAGCCGGCACGGCGTGCGCAAGGTCGGCTTCTTCTCCACCACCACGGTGGCATGGACCCGCGTGACGCAGGTGCGTACGGCGCAGCAGCCCGTGCGGTGGCTGGGGCTGCCCAGGACCGTGCAGGGCCAGGCCCTGATTCTGGGACGGCAGGGTGGTGAGCAGATCGCTCTGCTCACCGACCACAACGCCGACTTCCTCTCCCGTATCGAGGCGTTCGACCGCGCGGCGGACACCGTCGAGGCGTGGAACGCCGAGTACGGGGTCGTGCCGGCACCCGCGCGCTGAGCCGCCGCTACAGCCCCCTCGGAGCCCTACGCGCCGACCGTACGGCCGGCGTGCAGGGCGATCGCGCGCTGCATGGCCTTGCGGGCGCGCGGGGTGTCGCGGGCGTCGTGATAGGCGACCGCGAGCCGGAACCAGCAGCGCCAGTCGCCCGGGGAGTCCTCGGTCTCGGCACGCCGCCGCGCGAAGACCTCGTCGGCCGATTCCCGGTCGATACGGCCGCCGGCCGTGCGCTTCAACTCGTCCACCGGCAGGCCGCCTTCGGCCTCCAGCTCGCGGGCGAGCCGCTGCGCGTTCCGCGCGAAGGCGGTGTTCTTCCAGAGGAACCAGCCGCCCACGCAGGGCAGCAGGAACGCGACTCCGCCCATGGCCATGGCGATGGGCTCGCCGGTCAGCAGCAGCAGGACGCCCTCCATCGCCACCACGCCGAAGACGAGGACGAGGACGGTGGCGAGGAAGACGTACGTGATCTTTCCACCCATGGCCGTCAGCCCAGGTCCAGGAAGTGTTCCAGGCCGAAGGTGAGGCCCGGGGTGGAGACGACACGGCGGGCGCCCAGGAGGATGCCCGGCATGAAGCTGGAGTGGTGCAGCGAGTCGTGACGGATCGTCAGGGTCTCGCCCTCGCCGCCGAGCAGCACCTCCTGGTGGGCCAGCAGGCCCCGGAGCCGTACGGCGTGCACCGGGACGCCGTCGACGTCCGCGCCGCGCGCCCCGTCCAGGGCGGTGGCGGTCGCGTCCGGCTGGGCGCCGAGGCCGGCCTCGGCACGGGCGGCGGCGATCAGCTGGGCGGTACGGGTGGCGGTGCCGCTGGGGGCGTCCACCTTGTTCGGGTGGTGCAGCTCGACGACCTCGACGGACTCGAAGTACGGGGCCGCGATCTGGGCGAACTTCATGGTCAGCACGGCGCCGATGGAGAAGTTCGGGGCGATCAGGACGCCGGTCTCCGGGGAGGCGGCGAGCCAGGTGTTCAGCTGCGCGAGGCGGTCCTCGGTCCAGCCGGTCGTACCGACGACGGCGTGGATGCCGTGGCGTACGCAGAAGTCGAGGTTGCCCATCACGGAGTCCGGGGTGGTCAGTTCGACCACGACCTGGGCGCCCGCCTCGGTGAGCGTCTCCAGCTTGTCGCCGCGGCCGAGCGCCGCGACCAGTTCCATGTCCTCGGCGGCCTCGACGGCCCGTACGGCCTCGGAGCCGATCCGGCCCTTGGATCCGACAACCGCCACGCGCAGCTTGCTCATTGCTCTCTGAACTCCTTCTAGGAGACGGATTCGTGCAGGCGAGCCGCCTGCTTGTCCTTCAGCGGCCCTATGGCGGACAGCGAGGGCCGCTGTCCGAGCACATCACGGGCGACCTCGCGGACCTCGTCCGGGGTGACGGCGGCGATCCGGCCCAGCATGTCGTCGACCGACATCTGGGTGCCCCAGCACAGCTCGCTCTTGCCGATGCGGTTCATCAGCGCGCCCGTGTCCTCCAGGCCGAGGACGGTCGAGCCGGAGAGCTGGCCGATGGCGCGGGCGATCTCGTCGTCGGTCAGCCCGTCGGAGGCGACCTTGTCGAGCTCGTCGCGGCAGATCTTCAGCACGTCGTGGACCTGGTTGGGGCGGCAGCCCGCGTACACCCCGAACAGGCCGCAGTCGGCGAAGCCGGAGGTGTACGAGTACACGCTGTAGGCCAGGCCGCGCTTCTCGCGGACCTCCTGGAAGAGGCGGGAGGACATGCCGCCGCCGAGGGCCGTGTTCAGCACGCCGAGGGCCCAGCGGCGCTCGTCGGTGCGGGCGAGGCCCGGCATGCCGAGGACGACATGGGCCTGCTCGGTCTTGCGGCCCAGGACCTCGACGGCACCCGCGGTGCGGATCGTGCGCCGGCCGTCGCGCGGGGCGACGGGGACGGCGTCCGTACGGGAGAGGGCGCCCGCCTTCTCGAAGGCGCGGCGGACCTGGCGTACGACGGTCGCGTGGTCGATGTTGCCCGCGGCGGCGACGACCAGGTGGGTCGGGTCGTAGTGCTTCTTGTAGAAGCGGGCGATCCGGCCGCGGTCGAGGGCGTTGATGGTGTCGACCGTGCCGAGGACCGGGCGGCCCAGCGGGGTGTCGCCGAACATGGTCTGCGCGAACAGGTCGTGCACGACGTCGCCCGGGTCGTCCTCGGTCATCGCGATCTCTTCGAGGATGACGCCGCGCTCGGCGTCGACGTCCTCTTCGAGGATCAGCGAGCCGGTCAGCATGTCGCAGACCACGTCGATGGCGAGCGGCAGGTCGGTGTCGAGCACCCGCGCGTAGTAGCAGGTGAACTCCTTCGCCGTGAAGGCGTTCATCTCTCCGCCGACCGCGTCGAGCGCGGAGGAGATGTCGAGGGCACTGCGTCGCTTCGTGCCCTTGAAGAGGAGGTGCTCCAGGTAGTGCGTGGCGCCGTTGAGTGTGGGCGTCTCGTCGCGCGAGCCGACGTGCGCCCAGATGCCGAAGGTGGCGGAGCGCACGGAGGGAAGGGTCTCGGTGACGATCCGCAGACCGCCGGGGAGAGTGGTGCGGCGGACCGTGCCGATGCCGTCCCTGCCCGGGAGAAGCGTTTGGGTACGGGCGACGGCCCGCCCCTCCGAAGAGGGGCGGGCCGTCGTCACGGAACTACGGGACGTCACTGGTCGGTGTCGTCCTTCGCGTCCTCCGCGGCAGCGTCCTCGTCCGCCATGACGGGCACGAGGGAGAGCTTGCCGCGCTGGTCGATCTCGGCGATCTCGACCTGGACCTTGGCGCCGACCGCGAGCACGTCCTCGACGTTCTCCACGCGCTTGCCACCGGCGAGCTTGCGGATCTGCGAGATGTGCAGCAGGCCGTCCTTGCCGGGCATCAGGGAGACGAAGGCACCGAAGGTGGTGGTCTTGACGACCGTACCCAGGTAGCGCTCGCCGACCTCCGGCATGGTCGGGTTGGCGATGCCGTTGATCGTGGCGCGGGCGGCCTCGGCCTGCGAGCCCTGGGCGGCACCGATGTAGATCGTGCCGTCGTCCTCGATCGTGATGTCGGCGCCGGTGTCCTCCTGGATCTGGTTGATCATCTTGCCCTTGGGGCCGATGACCTCACCGATCTTGTCCACCGGGATCTTGACGGTGATGATGCGCGGCGCGTTCGGGGACATCTCGTCCGGAACGTCGATCGCCTCGTTCATCACGTCGAGGATGTGCAGACGCGCGTCACGGGCCTGCTTCAGCGCGGCGGCCAGGACCGAGGCGGGGATGCCGTCGAGCTTGGTGTCGAGCTGGAGCGCGGTGACGAAGGTCTTCGTACCGGCGACCTTGAAGTCCATGTCGCCGAAGGCGTCCTCCGCACCGAGGATGTCGGTGAGGGCGACGTAGTGGGTCTTGCCGTCGATCTCCTCGGAGATCAGGCCCATGGCGATACCGGCGACGGGGGCCTTCAGCGGCACACCGGCGTTCAGCAGCGACATGGTGGAGGCGCAGACCGAGCCCATGGACGTCGAGCCGTTGGAGCCGAGGGCCTCGGACACCTGACGGATCGCGTACGGGAACTCCTCGCGCGTCGGCAGCACCGGCACGATGGCGCGCTCGGCGAGCGCGCCGTGGCCGATCTCGCGGCGCTTGGGCGAGCCCACGCGGCCGGTCTCACCGACGGAGTACGGCGGGAAGTTGTAGTTGTGCATGTAGCGCTTGCGGGTCACCGGGGAGAGGGTGTCCAGCTGCTGCTCCATGCGGAGCATGTTGAGGGTGGTGACGCCCAGGATCTGGGTCTCGCCACGCTCGAACAGCGCCGAGCCGTGCACGCGCGGGATGGCCTCGACCTCGGCGGCGAGGGTACGGATGTCCGTGATCCCGCGGCCGTCGATGCGGACCTTGTCCTTGATGATCCGCTCGCGGACCAGCTTCTTGGTCAGCGCGCGGTAGGCACCGGAGATCTCCTTCTCTCGGCCCTCGAAGGCCGGGAGAAGCTTCTCGGCGGCGAGCTCCTTGACGCGGTCGAGCTCGGCCTCGCGCTCCTGCTTGCCGGCGATGGTGAGCGCCTGGGCGAGCTCGCTCCTGACCGCGGCGGTGAGCGCCTCCAGGACGTCGTCCTGGTAGTCGAGGAAGACCGGGAACTCGCCGGTGGGCTTGGCAGCCTTGGCGGCGAGGTCCGACTGGGCCTTGCAGAGGACCTTGATGAAGGGCTTCGCGGCCTCGAGACCGGCGGCGACGACCTCCTCGGTCGGCGCCTCGGCGCCGCCCTTGACGAGCTCGATGGTCTTCTCGGTGGCCTCGGCCTCGACCATCATGATCGCGACGTCGCCGTCCTCCAGGACGCGACCGGCGACGACCATGTCGAAGACGGCGTCCTCGAGCTCGGTGTGCGTCGGGAACGCGACCCACTGGCCGTTGATCAGGGCGACACGGGTGCCGCCGATCGGGCCGGAGAAGGGCAGGCCGGCCAGCTGCGTGGAGCAGGAGGCGGCGTTGATGGCGACCACGTCGTAGAGGTGGTCGGGGTTGAGCGCCATGATCGTCTCGACGATCTGGATCTCGTTGCGCAGGCCCTTCTTGAAGGAGGGGCGCAGCGGGCGGTCGATCAGGCGGCAGGTGAGGACGGCGTCCTCGGAGGGGCGGCCTTCCCGGCGGAAGAAGGAGCCGGGGATCTTGCCGGCCGCGTACATCCGCTCTTCGACGTCCACCGTGAGGGGGAAGAAGTCGAGCTGGTCCTTGGGCTTCTTGGACGCGGTGGTGGCCGAAAGGACCATCGTGTCGTCGTCCAGGTACGCCACGGCGGAGCCGGCGGCCTGCTTGGCCAGGCGGCCCGTCTCGAAGCGGATGGTGCGGGTGCCGAAGGTGCCGTTGTCGATGACGGCCTCGGCGTAGTGGGTCTCGTTCTCCACTAGCGGTTTCTCCTACGTGTTCGTCTTTTCGTCCGTCGGCCCGTGTGGCCGGGGACGGTGGTGGAGGAGAAGCGCGCCTTCGGATGCAGGCCGGTCTTCGATCGAAGCACCCGGGATTGTGGGGTCCGGGGGCCACTACCGAGGACCGGCGGCGTGCCGGCGGCCTCTCGCTCTTGAATGTGGCGTTGTGTGACCAGACTAAGTGCCGGTCGGTACATCGCGCACGTACAGCAAAGGGAGCGGCCCCCTAAAAGTGGGAACCGCTCCCTTCACGGCGTCCTTACTTGGCACCGCCGGCCGCACCGCGGCGGATGCCGAGGCGGTCGACCAGGGTACGGAAGCGCTGGATGTCCTTCTTGGCCAGGTACTGCAGCAGGCGGCGACGCTGGCCGACCAGGATCAGCAGACCACGACGGGAGTGGTGGTCGTGCTTGTGCTGCTTGAGGTGCTCGGTCAGGTCCGAGATGCGGCGGGAGAGCATCGCGACCTGAACCTCGGGGGAGCCGGTGTCGCCCTCCTTCTGGCCGAACTCGGCGAAAATCTGCTTCTTCGTAGCGGCGTCGAGAGACACTCGGTACTCCTCTGGTTGTTCGTGCGCCCACGAGTGCCCCTGGTCTTGGTCTCAGGGGAGCTTCCGTGACTCGGAGGCGAAGGTCCGATGAGCGCAGCTCCCAGAGAATCCGGTGAATCCATGGATTCGGGCATGTCCGGGAGCGCGTACACAAACGGCCGTGACACAGCGTACCAGGTGGCGGGATGCCCCTTACTTGCTGGTGAGGGAGCGGGCTGCCATGAAGACGTCCAGGACTGCCAGACAGAGCGGAACGAGGGAGAGCAGGACGAAGCCCTCGGTCAGGTCGAGGAAGCGGCCCCAGAAGGGCGAGAGGCCCTTCCTCGGGATGATCAGGCCGATCGCGGTGACCAGGGCGGCGCCCGCGGCGACGGCGGCGGTGAGCCAGATCGTACGGATGTCCAGGCCGCCGCGGTCCCCGTAGATCAGCAGGTCCTTGACCAGGTCGGCCGGCGGGTTCAGGGAGAGGCCGAGGATCAGCAGGGCGATCGCGGCGATACCGGCGACCAGGACGCAGGCGACCTGCGAGGTGTAGCGGAAGAGCCGGGCGCGCAGGAGCATCGCGAGGCCGGCGGCGAGGGCGAGGAGCTGGCCCCAGACGTTCCCGGCGAAGCCGAGGACCGCGGCGGAGCCGACGACGACGGCGGCGCAGCCGCCGACGAGGCCGAGGAGCATCTCGTGGCCGCGCCGGGCCTGGAGGGCGATGCGCTCGCCGTCGACGGGCTGGGCCTCGTCGGCGGTGCGGTTCGGGTCGGCGTGGAACTCGTCGTCGGGGGCGCTGCGCGGGGAGGCGTAACCGATGGGCAGCCGGGCGAAGCGGGCGGAGAGCCCGGGCAGGAAGGCGACCAGGCCGACGGCGACCGGGGCGCAGACGGAGGCCGTCTCGGTGGCCGAGGACTCGGAGACGATCGCCAGGAAGGTGGCGAGGGTGCCGACGGTGGCGAGGAAGGTCGCCGCGACGAAGGGAGCGTCGCCGCTGGGGGTGAGCGCGACCAGGGTGACCGAGGCGACCAGCACCGTCACGCAGCCGAGCAGGAACTGCAGGCGCCCGGGGCCGTGGCCGGCGTCGGGTCCGACGATGCCGGAGCCGGCGATGAGCAGGAGCGGGAGGGCGCCGAGGCCGAGGGCGACGGCGGTGGCTCGGTCGCCGTAGACACGGGCCCGTACCCCGGCGAAGGCGGTCAGCAGGACGCCCGCGGCGCCGGCGACGACACCGGGGAGGCTGTGCATGTCGTGGCGCACGGGGTCGGCGAACCAGAGGACGAAGCCCAGCAGGACCAACAGCAGCACTCCGCCGACGAGTCCGGCCCCGCGCAGCAGGTCGTCGCTCCACAGGTGCCGGTCGCGGGTGACGGCGGAGGCGACGGCGTCGGAGACGTCGTCGAAGACGGCGGGCGGCAGCGACTGCGCGAACGGCCGCAGCGAGAGGACCTCGCCGTCGAGGACCTGCTGGGCGGCGAGGGTGCGCGACCCGTCGAGGACCGAGCCGTCACGCCGGACGAGGTGGTAGCCGGTGGGGGTGCCGGCGGACTGGGTCTGACCGGTGAGCCGCAGGATCTCGGGGTAGACGTCGGCCACGGCGATGTCCTCCGGGAGCGCGACGTCGATACGACTGTCCGGCGCCACGACGGTGACACGGCAGAAGCCGGTCGCTGCGGTCGTACTCACGTGTCTGGACCCCCTGATTCGCGGTTGCGCACAGTGCGCGCGCCACCCTACCGGGGACCGGTGGAGGTGCCTGCAAGTAGGATCGCCGTCTCATGGGGGAGGCCGTCGCTCGCTGGGGCGCCGGTGCGGAACTCCCCCACGAAGTCCGCCCGTAACGAGGGATTGATGCGCCGGTGAGCCAGATCGTCGTCAAACGCCCGCCGAGGTCCCTTCCTCCGGAAGTACCCAGCGAGGAACTGGTCCTGGAGCCTCCGCCCGAACTGCCGCGCGGGCAGCAGGAGGGCATGTTGATGCAGCTCCTGCCGATGCTCGGCATGGGCTCCTCGGTGGTCTTCTTCTTCATGCCTGGGGCCCATCCGTTCATGCGCATCATGGGCATCCTGATGCTCGTCTCGACCGTCGGCATGGTCATCGCCCAGCTCGTGCGATTCCGGAAGGGTACGCAGGGGCAAATTGCCGATGTCCGGCGCGACTACCTCAAATACCTCGCTCAGACCCGGCGTACGGTCCGCCGCACCGCACGCAAGCAGCGGGACGCTCAGCTGTATCTGCACCCTGCCCCCGAGCAGTTGTGGTCGGTGGTGGCCGAGGGCTCGCGGGTGTGGGAACGGCGCGTGGGCGACAAGGACTTCGGACAGGTACGGATCGGGCTCGGCGCCCAGCAGTTGGCGACGCCCCTGGTCGCGCCGGACACGGCGCCGGTGGACGAGCTGGAGCCGCTGTGCGCGGGGGCGATGCAGCAGTTCCTGGCCGTGCACGGTTCGCTGGACGGGCTGCCGATGGCTGTCTCGATGCGCGCCTTCTATCACGTGACGGTCTCCGGGGAGCCGGAGGCGGCGCAGGCGGCGGCGCGCGGGATGGTCTCCCAGCTGGTGACGCTGCACTCCCCCGACGACCTGATGGTGGTCGTGGTCGCGGCCCGCGGCGCGCACGAGCGCTGGGACTGGACGAAGTGGCTGCCGCACACGCAGGTGGCCGGGCAGATCGACGGCGCGGGCAGCAGGCGGCTGTTCGGCGACGACCTCGGTGAGCTGGAGTCGATGATCCGCTCGCGGCTCGACGGGCGGCCCCGGTTCAGCCGGGACAACCAGCCGGTCCTGGACCAGCCGCATGTCGTGGTGGTGCTCGACGGCGGGATGGTGCCTCCGGACTCGCTCTTCGCGGCGCCCGAGGGTCTGCAGGGCGTGACCATAATCGAGGTGGTCTCCGGGGAGCTCGACGAGCCGCGCGGCGGTCTTTCCGTGGTCGTACGGCCCGGGCGGCTGCGCCTGGAGTCGGGCGGCGGCTTCGCGTACGAGGGTGTGCCGGACGGGATCTCGCTGCCTGCCGCCGAGGCGCTGGCGCGACAGCTCGCGCCGCTGCGGATGGGCGGCGGGGACGACGACGAACCGCTGCTCGCGAACCTGGACTTCACGGATCTGCTGAACCTGGGCGACGCGGCCTCGGTCGACGTGGCACGGACGTGGCGGCCCCGGTCGGTGGCGGAGCGGCTGCGCGTGCCGATCGGTGTCGGCGAGGACGGCCAGCCGGTGATGCTGGACCTCAAGGAGGCCGCCCAGGAGGGCATGGGCCCGCACGGTCTGTGCGTGGGCGCGACCGGTTCCGGAAAGTCGGAGCTGCTGCGCACCCTGGTCCTCGGTCTGGCGGTGACGCACTCCTCGGAGACGCTGAACTTCGTCCTCGCGGACTTCAAGGGTGGTGCGACCTTCGCGGGCATGTCGCAGATGCCGCACGTCGCCGCCGTCATCACCAACCTCGCGGACGACCTCACGCTCGTGGACCGTATGGGCGACGCGATCCGCGGTGAGCTGCAGCGCCGTCAGGAGCTGCTGCGTTCGGCGGGCAACTACGCCAACATCCACGACTACGAGAAGGCGCGGGCGGCCGGTGCGCCGCTGGAACCGCTGGCTTCGATGGTCCTGGTCATCGACGAGTTCTCCGAGCTGCTGACCGCGAAGCCGGACTTCATCGACATGTTCATCCAGATCGGCCGCATCGGCCGCTCCCTGGGCGTGCACCTGCTGCTGGCCTCGCAGCGGTTGGAGGAGGGCAAGCTCCGCGGCCTGGACACCTACCTGTCGTACCGGATCGGTCTGCGGACGTTCTCCGCGGCCGAGTCACGGACGGCGATCGGTGTACCGGACGCGTACCACCTGCCGTCGGTGCCGGGTTCGGGGTATCTGAAGTTCGGTACGGACGAGATGACCCGGTTCAAGGCGGCGTACGTCTCCGGGACGTACCGCACGGGTGGGCCGCGGCCGGCGGCAGGTCAGCTGCCGATCGAGCGGCGGCCGGCGGTCTTCACGGCCTCGCCGGTGCCGGTGGTGTACGCGGCGCCCGACCCGGCGTATCTGGCGGCGCAGCGCGAGGAGGAGGACGACGCCCTGGCGGACACCGTCCTCGACGTGATCGTGCGCCGGCTGGAGGGACAGGGCGTGCCCGCCCACCAGGTGTGGCTGCCGCCGCTGGACCGGGCTCCGTCGCTCGACCAGCTCCTTCCGGGGCTCGCGCCGACCGCGGACCGCGGTCTGACGGCGACCGAGTACACCCGCCCCGGCGGTCTGACGGTGCCGCTCGGCCTGATCGACAAGCCCTTCGAGCAGCGGCGCGAGGTCCTGTACCGGGACTTCTCGGGCGCGGCCGGCCACATGATGGTGGTCGGCGGTCCGCAGTCCGGCAAGTCGACGCTGATGAGGACGCTGATCTCGTCGTTCGCGCTGACGCACACGCCCGCCGAGGTGCAGTTCTACGCACTGGACTTCGGTGGTGGCGGCATGGCGTCGCTGGCCGATCTGCCGCATGTCGGCGGGGTCGCGTCCCGGCTGGATCCGGAGCGCGTACGGCGTACGGTCGCGGAGGTGCTCGGCGTACTGAACCGGCGCGAGGAGTTCTTCCGCTCGCACTCCATCGACTCGATCTCCACCTTCCGGCGCAAGCGCGCCGCGGGTGAACTGCCCGGTGAGCCCTGGGGCGACGTGTTCCTGGTCATCGACGGCTGGGGCGGCTTCAGGGGCGAGTACGACATGCTGGAGGGGATCGTCTCCGACATCGCGGCGCGCGGTCTCGGGTACGGCATCCACGTCGTCATCACCGCCGCCCGGTACATGGAGGTGCGGGCAGCGATCAAGGACCAGATGCTGAGCCGTCTGGAGCTGCGTCTGGGTGACGTGATGGACTCCGAGTTCGACCGGAAGGTGGCGGCGAACGTCCCGACGGGGGTGCCCGGCCGTGGCCAGGTGCCGGAGAAGCTCCATTTCATGACCGCGCTGCCGCGGATCGACGGTTCCGGCTCGGCGAGCGATCTCTCGGTGGGGACGGCGGACTTCGTCGAGGCGGTACGGGGCTCCTGGACGGGCCCGGTGGCGCCGCCCGTCCGGCTGCTGCCGCACAAGCTGCCGGCCGACCGACTGCCGAAGGGTTTCGAGTTCCCTCAGCACGGCATCGCGATCGGCATCGACGAGACGAGGCTGGAGCCCGTCTTCGTCAACTTCGACACCGATCCGTTCTTCCTGATCTTCGGCGAGAGCGAGTCCGGCAAGACGAACCTGCTGCGGCTGATCACCAAGCAGATCGCGGAGCGGTACTCCCCCGACGAGGCCAAGCTCGTGGTGGGCGACTACCGGCGCGCGCTGCTCGGCAGCCTGCCGGAGGAGCACCTGCTGGAGTACGCGCCCATGGCGAGTTCGATGCAGATGCACATGGAGGCGCTGGCCGGCGTGTTCGCCCGGCGCCAGCCTCCGCAGGACGTGACCCCGCAGCAGCTGCGGGACCGCAGCTGGTGGTCGGGGCCGCAGGTCTTCATCGTCGTCGACGACTACGACCTGGTGGCGACGAGCGGCGGCAACCCACTGGCCGCGCTCGCGGAGTATCTCCCCTTCGCCCGGGACACGGGCGTCCGGTTCATCATCGCGCGCAACAGCGCGGGGGCCTCGCGCTCGATGTACGAGGCGTTCATGCAGCGCATCAAGGAGCTCGGCGCGCAGGGCGTGGTCCTCTCGGGCGACCCGCAGGAGGGCGACCTCCTGGGCAGCGCCCGGCCGCGGCCGATGCCGCCGGGGCGTGGCTTCTTCGTGGGGCGCCGGGGCGGCTCGTCGCTGGTGCAGACGGGACGGATGCCGGAGAGGTGAGAACGGTGACGGGACGCGCGGCGAGGCATGCGACGCGACGTGGCGTGAGACGTGGGGCGAGCCCGGCGCGGAGAACCGTGAGACGGCTCATGACGCCGTCGCCGATGGACGTGAACACTTCAGCACTGCAAACATCACCCTGATTCAGCGAGGGGGAATCAATGTCGTTCAACGACGAGTGGACCCAGGCCAAGAACGCGGCGGCCGACAACCAGTCGGCGATGCGCCTCAACCAGCTCCCGGCGGACGGGGGCAGTGGTGGCACCGCTCCCGATCTGGCGACGACGCCCGCGAAGAAGAAGCAGGCCGCCAACAGCATCGAGAACCACATCCAGCCGGACCTGAAGACGGCAGCCGACGCGGCCGACGAGTCCACCAGCAGCGCCATCGCGACGTTCAAGGGCTGGGAGACGGCCGCCGGCCTGAAGAAGGCGCACGAACACTGGGACAGCCAGGTGAAGCGGCTCAACGCGCGCCTGGAATCGGAGAAGGGCGCGCTGCGGAGCGCGTCGACCCTGTTCCAGAGCAACGACATCGTCACCGGGAACGGCCTCGTGACGCAGTCGAAGATCTCGGGACTGTAGGGGGACCGCGATGCCGACGTACGAAGAGATCATGCAGACCGACCTCGGCAAGCTGAGCACCGCCGCCGACGGCTGGAAGTCCATGGCGGAGAAGTTCAAGAAGGTCGAGGACCTCTACGAGAAGGACGTCCAGAAGGTCGCTTCGGGCGGTCCGCTGTGGACGGGTCAGGCCCAGCAGATCGGCGCGACCAACTTCGGCATCACCCGGAACGAGCTCGACGCCGCGCAGAAGGAAGCGAAGGCGATGGAGTCGCTGCTGCGGGACGCCCACAGCACGCTCACGGAGCTCAAGGGGCGGGTGACGACCGCCGTGAAGGAGGCGGTCGACGCCGGCATGAAGGTCTCCGAGTCCGGCGTCGCGAGCTTCGACTTCAGCAAGGTCACCGAGAAGCAGGCCTACACGATCAAGCACGACCCGGAACTGCACGCGGTCGAGCAGTCGTACACAAAGAAGATCAACGACGCGGTCAAGGCGATCACGGAGTTCGACAAGGACGTCAAGACCGCCCTGCTGAACGCCTCGGGCGCGGACGGCACCGCGCCGCTGGGCTTCAACTCCAAGCCGGTGGGCGACGTCGAGGCCGTGGAGGCCCTGGCCCTCTCGGAGAAGGTGCGCAACGGCGACGCCTCGAAGAAGGAGCTGGAGCAGTACCGCGAGATCCTGCAGCAGAACGCCAAGGACAAGCACTTCAGTGAGGCGTACCTGCACGCGCTGGGCGCCAAGGACACGCTGAAGATCGCGGACGAGATGAACCTGGCGGCGAACGAGCGGGGCATCTCGGACGCGGACAAGAAGCTGTACAACTCGATCAACGCGAGCCTCGCGGACACCATCGCCTCGGGGACGAAGGACCCGAACGGCTACGCGTACCGGCCGTTCGTGGACGGCCTGAAGGCCCTTGGCGACAAGGACGTCACCGGCGGCCAGGTCCCGACGCAGGGGTACCAGGTCCTCGTCACCCTGATGAACCAGGGGAACCCGGACGGCTACGGCAAGGAGTTCCTCAACGAGCTCGGTCACGACATGATCGAGATCGAGAAGAAGGACCCGGACAACTGGCTCCACTTCAACGACGTCAAGCGCCCCAACATCGCCAATGACCCGCTGGACGGGCTGCTCAACATCATGAGCAAGGACCCCGCGGACGCCGAGTACTTCCTCGACCCCAAGGCTCCGGGCAACGAGAACGAGCACCTGAAGTTCCTGCTCACGGAGCGGGAGTGGCCGAAGGAGGGGATGAACAACATCTACGGTCCTCCCCAGTTCATGGACGACCCCTTCAAGGCCACGGGCCTCGGCAATGCGATCCAGGCGGCGGCGACGGGGCACGAGCCGGGCGAGAGGCCTGGACCGGTCGGTGCGCATACCGAGGGGCAGGCGCGGGTCATGCACAACGCGGTCCGCTACCTCGACTCGGAGATGTCCGGCGACAAGTTCCCCGAGAACCTGACGAACCTCCAGAAGCCGATGGCTCACGCGCTCGCGGACTACGTGGCGGACACCCACGTGATCCTCAACGGCGAGGACTCCAACTACGGAGGCAGTGGCGGCAAGGACACCATCTTCGGCTCCGGCGACAACGCCCACATGGCGGTGGGACAGGGCAGCCTGATCCGTGTCATGCGCGGCGTCGCCGACGATTCGGAGGGGTTCGCCCTGATCTACGAGGCGGAGCGCGCGTACTCCGCTCAGCAGCTCGCTGACGCCCCCGCCTACACGGGGGACCCGAACCATGGCCAGAGCGCCGACTGGGACAAGCGCTCGCGCGATGTCGGCATCGCGATGGGTGCGTTGAACGGCATCGGCGCCGATGTCTACATCGACAAGGAGGACGACAAGGTCAAGTGGGCCGAGTCGACCGCCGAATACTCGGCCAACGGCGTCAACAGCGTCGTCGGCGAGATCCCGTTCGCGGGCTCGGCCGCCGGCGCCATCGTCGACACCGTGAAGTACGAGTGGGTCAAGGACGTCACGGACGCGGCTGAGGAGCAGGGAAAGAAGGACTCCTCGAACAACTACTCGGCCGGCAAGGACGGCATGAACCACCTCTTCCAGGCATGGAGGGACAAGGAAGGAGATCTCCACGGTGCGGCGTACGAATCGGCGAAGGGCGAGGCCAATGGCGGATACGAGGACGGGCGGGGTGCCGCGGCTGCGCACCTGGGGAACTGAGCGCGTTCCGGGCCTCGCACGCACCGCCGTCGCCGCCGCCGGGGTGGCGGTGCTCGCACTGACGGCGACCGGCTGCTCGTCCGGTGACTCCGGTGCGCAGGTCGAGGGCTTGTGCGGGCCGTCCGCCGACTCCGACGCGGGTGAGTCGCTGCGCGCGGTGTTGCGAACGGACGACTTCACCGCGGAGGTGCTCAGGTCGGACGACAACTTCGTACGGGAGTTCAAGAAGGACCTGCGGGAGTGGCAGGCAGGCAAGAACTCGACGTCTCCCTCCTTCCTGTGCAAGTACGTCCCTGAGGGCAGCAAGGGACACGTGCTCCTCGGGTTCGCCTGGTCCCCCGCCGACCAGCCCGCCGAGCAGCGCGCTCAGGGTGGGACGTTCTACGACCTGAACGGCGCGACCGGGGAGGTCGGCAACCTCTCGGCGGGGCTCTACGCGACCTGTGTGCTGGGCGGCGAGCTGAGCGACCCGTCACGAAGGGCGGTGCTGCGCGCAGACGCTGTGCTCACGGCCGACCGTGGTCAGCGCGTGGACAAAGACCAAGAGGCAGAGCAGCTCTCGTACCTCTATTTCATGACCCGTGAGGTCACGAAAGCCTTGGGATGCGAGAACAAGCCGCTGGAGAAGGACCCAGTCGTGAAGCCCCTTACAGAAGGCAACTCGTGAAGATCCGAACGAAGCACGTCACCATGGGCGCCGCTGTGAGTGCTGTTCTCGTCGCCGCGTTGGCCGGCTGTGGGAGCGGTGGTGGCGCAGATGCCGGGGGGTCCCTGAGCGTGGACCGGGTGGTCGAGCTCGCCGAGGGAGTCGGGAAGGGCGGGGCCGAGGCGTGCCCGGTGCCGTACGACGCCGGGAAGGCGGCCGAGGCGGCCCACGTCGACGAGGGCATCGAGGCCGGCGCGGCAGGGGCCGAGGCGGGCGAACCGATGGCGACGGGTGAGGGCGGAAGGAAGACGGACCCGCAGTCGCCCTTCGCCGGCAAGGCCGGCGGGATCATCACCTGCTCGTACCACGTGAGCGGTGAAGACCTGACGGTCCACACCGTCGGTACGGAAGCGGGGAGTGCGACCAACCACCTCCTGCCCACCGCCCAGCAGGCCGGCGGCATGTCCGTCGAGGACGTGAAGTCATTCGGCACGCAGGCCTATGACGCGAAGCCCGGCGAGCCCGTGGCGAGCAAGGGCGGGAACGTGGTGACCGTCCGGCTCGACTCCGGCGGGAAGGGAGACGTGGCGCTGCTCCTGACGGTCGGGGAGGACGACAAGAGTGCTCTCAAGCGGGACCAGGTCGTGGAGCTGGCGCGGACGTTCGCCGCGCAGGCGAAGTGAATCCGCCGTCCGTCTGACACCGGGAGCCGTCCGGGTCGATCATTGAGGGGCGACGACGTTCCACCCGCACTAAGGAGCACAGCCTGATGGGCACTCAGCAGGAGAAGGACGAGCTGTACGCGCTCGACATCAGCGACGTCGAGTGGCAGGGCCCTCCCGGCACGAGCGCCGACGAGGAGCGCGTGGAGATCGCCCACCTGCCGGGCGGGGCCGTGGCGATGCGCTCCTCCCTCGACCCCGACACCGTCCTGCGCTACACCGAGGCCGAGTGGACGGCGTTCGTCCTGGGCGCCAAGGACGGCGAGTTCGACCTGAAGTAGGGCATGCGCGAGACGCACAGCAGAAGGGGCCCGTTCCTCCCGGAACGGGCCCCTTCTGCTGTGCGTGCGGCAGGCCGGGGGTCAGTACCCCTCGGTGAACAGGCGCGACGCCTTGACGTCCGTGGCGCGGTAGCTGTCCTTGCCCTGCTCGATCTGCTTGGCGACGAGCTCGAGGCGGTTCTTCATGTCCTCGGCACGCTTCTTGTACTTGCCCTGGAGGATCACGTACTCCTGGTGGGCCTCGCCGTCCCAGGTGTCGGTGACGACACGGAGGGCGGCGTTCATCTCTTCGAGGTCCTTGATGATGTTCGAGGAGACGGTCCGGAGGCGGTTCGCCATCTCCTGGACGCTCTCGTACCGGACCTTGGTGTTCTGATCGATGCCGGACATCGTGCTCTCCTCGGACTCAGAGGTTGTTCAGCGCGGAGTTGTTGGCCTTGAGGGTCTGGAACACCTCGAAGTCGTTCGCGGTGCTGAGGTTCTTGGTCTCGTTGACCGCGTTGAGCAGCACGTTGAGCAGGCGACGAATGGTGTCGTGGTCCTCGTTGAGGGCCGTCTGCGCGGTCTTGAAGCCGGCCGCACCCGCACCCGTCCAGCCCGCGTGGACCGTCTCCAGGATGTTGGCCATCTCGCGGGCCTGCTTGGAGACCTCTTCACCGGTCTGCATGATCTTGTTCTTGGCCTGGGTTACCGGATCCTCGGCAAGCCCGAACCCACCTGCGGGGCTGGTCATGTGACGCTCCTCGTTGTCGGGAAGGTACTCGTACGCGTAGCTCAGCTCTGGCTACGCTCTCCTGTTGCGCCTGCCTGCCGCCACGACGACGCCGACGGTCACGGCGACGATGACGACGGCACCCGCGGCGATGCCCCAGAGCGGGAATCCGCCCTCGTCGGGCCGGGCCGCCGACTCAGGCTTCTTCGGTTCCTGGGTCGGCCCGTTGGTGCCGCTTGCCCCCGTGCTGCCAGGAGAGGGGGAAGTCTGAGGTGCGGGCGACTGCGACTGCTGCTGCCTCTGCGCGGCGAGCAGCGGATTGACGTCCGGGTCACCCGGGTTGCCCTTGCCCTCGAGCAGGACCTGGGCGGGACGGACCGAGCCGTAGCCGATGTACTTGTCCGGCACCTTGCCCACGTGGCCGGCGGTCTCCATCATGACGCGGAGCACCTGGTTGGCGGTCCAGTCGGGGTGCGCGGACCAGATGAGGGCGGCGGTGCCGGAGGCGATGGCGGTGGCTTGACTGGTGCCCCGGTGGGCGCAGTACTGCTTCTTGTCGTCGGTGCACCGGCCGGGAATCTCGACGCCTGGCGCGGCGAGGGCGAGGTGGGAGCCGTAGTTGGACAGCTCTGCGGCCTTGCCCTTGGTGTCGAGTGCGCCGACCGCCACGACTCCGGGAATTGCTGCGGGGTACTGCGGCATCTCTAGACCGTCGTTACCAGCTGCCGCGAAGATCAGAGCGTTCTTCTTGCGGGCGTAGTCCACGGCCGCCTGCCAATCCGCGGCCTCACTCTCGTCGGCGGGGCCACCCATGGACAGATTGATCACGCGGGCACCGTTGTCCACGGCATAGCGGATGCCCTTGAACATCGGCGCGTTACCGAAGTTGACGTAGTCGCCCACCTTCACCGGAAGGATTAGTGCATCAGGGGCAATACCCTTCAAGCCGCCATTGGTCCCGTTGCCCGCGATGGCGATGGCCATGTTGGTGCCATGCCGGTCGTCGTCCTTGTGATCGATTCGGCCCGGCCCTCCCCCCGCGTCAGAGAAGTTGCGACCGGGCAGAACCTTGCCCCGGAGTTCCGACACCGTCGAGTCCACTCCGCTGTCGAGCACGGCGACGGTGACTCCCTTGCCCGTGGCCACCTTCCACAGCGCGTCCGCCTTCATCGCGTCCAGGTACCACTGGCGCGCACGCATGTCTTCC
Source organism: Streptomyces sp. NPDC012508 (assembly GCF_042902595.1). Lineage (NCBI taxonomy): Bacteria > Bacillati > Actinomycetota > Actinomycetes > Kitasatosporales > Streptomycetaceae > Streptomyces > Streptomyces sp. NPDC012508. Next base: position 528,234 of record NZ_JBIBEO010000007.1, on the reverse strand, counting down.
GCGTGCGCCGTCGGCGCGGCGACGGTCCACGTCGCGACGACGGCGGTCATCGCGCCGAGCAGACCGGCAGCGCGGCGGCGAAGGACACGGGCAACTGGGGACATGCGGGAGGGGCTCCTAGTCGATGACAGGCGGGACGATCTGACGCTGGCCGGAAGCCCACGTCTCCTCATCCTCGGTCAGGTAATCAGGGCGGGAACGGCTCGTACGGCGCTCGTCATCGCCGCGCTCGGTGGAGGCCGGCCGGACCAGCCCGGTTCCCCCAGGGGTGAACGCGCGTCCAGCGGAACCCGTGGGGTTCCCGACGATGCCACCGGGCTGCGTGGCCAGTCGCCGGCCGGTCGCACCGCCCGTGCTGCCCCCCGGCGCGCCGTGCATTCCGGCGCCCGGGCCGTGCATTCCCGCGCCACCGCGACCGTACTGACCAGCGCGTTCCTCGCCGATCACGGGGCCCATAGGAAGCCGCGGCCCCTGACCGGGCAGGCCTGTACGACCGGGCACCTGACGGCCGCCGGTGATGCCCTCCGCGCGGGGCGGCGTGCCGAGAGGGCTGGGGCCCCTCAGGCCGCCGGTCGCCGGGCCCGGGAGCCCCGGGTTGGCACGAGGCAGACTGGTCGTCGGCTGAGGGCCGACCGGCGGAGCGAGGGGCGGCAACGGAGGAGTCGGCGGGCCGCCCGTCGTGACCGGCGGTGCAGTGGGCGGCTGGGCAGGGGTGCGGGGCGGAGCATCCGGCGTGATGGTCACGGAGTCGAGGTTCGTGTTCACCTCTGACTCCGGCGGCCTGGTCGCAGTCGGAGGAAGCGTCACGTCAGGGGTCGGTCGGCTCGGCGTCGCTGCGTCGGGCGTACGGGTGGAGGACCGGTCTGCGTAGGACGGGCCTGCTCCGGAGGACACCGATGTCGTACCGGTCCCGGAGGCCCCCGTCCCGTAGGCACGTTCGCCCTCTCCGAAGCCCGTGGACTTCAGAGGCTTGAAGTCCGGCTCCCGCTCCGCCGCCATCCGGTTCCGCGTGGCCTCGTAGTACGACGACAGCCGCTCCAGCTGGTGGATCGCCTCCTGGAGCTTCGGGCCCGTCTCCGACTCGATGCGGGCCTTCTCCTTCTCCGGGTCCGCGAAGCACATGCCCGCCGGCTTCGGTACCGCGGCCTTTGCTTCCGACAGGGCCTGGCCCGCGCGCTGCATCTCGTCCGCGACGACCTTGGTGAAGTCGCCGAGGACCAGGGTTTCGGAGACCATGCCCGCGCCCCAGGTGCGGAAGGAGTTGCCTCCCTCGCCCTCCCACTGGACGCGGCTGATGTACAGACGGAGGTCGGCGGCGATCTCGAGGATCTTCGGCACCGCCGACGCCAGCGCCGTGCCGGTGGTGGTGATTTCCTCCGGCTTGGCCGACGCGATCATCGCGTACAGGGCGTCCAGGGACTTCCCCTCGAACTCTCCTGCCATGTTCTTGCCACTCCCCCGTTAGCTGAATCCGCCGGAATCGCCGGTGCCGTCCGTGTCCTTGGTGGGCTGCTCGGGCTTGTCCTTGCCGCCGCCGGCTCCCTGGCCGCCCTCGCCGTGGCGCTCGCGGTACTCCTGCTGCGTGCGCTTCTGGATCGCCGCGTAGCGCTCGCGCTCTTCCTCGTCCACGCCGGTGTAGCCCTTGTCGGCGATCGTGGCCGCCAGGCCCATGCCCTCGATCGTCTCGCCGAACGTCCTCGTGAGTTCTTCGAGGCGCGTACGTACCTTTTCGTACGCGCTGTGAAGTTCCGTCGCGGCGGCGAAGCCCGTGCCGTACGACGCGGCCGTGACCTTCTGTTCGCCGATCTTCGTGTGCTCGGCGGGCGAGCCCTTCAGTTCCTCGACGAGCTTCTGCATGCGCGAGTAGAAGCTCTGGAGAGTGACTTCTCCGACTTCCAGCCCCTGCTTGCCGCCCCCGGCCGGGTCTCCCACCTCAGTGCCCCCTCGTCAGGCTCTCGAACTCGCACACCACTCTAGCCATTGGGTACGACAGTTCCAATTGCAAAGTCACATCCCCCTTGACCGGCGCCGGCTGTCGCGGATCACCGTGGCCACGCCCGCGATCACGGCCACCAGAACGCCTCCCACGCCCAGGGCGTACGTGCCGATGCGTTCGGCGCGTTCCTGGGAGGTCTCCGTCAGCGCCAGGTGAGCGGGTTCCGGCGCCGGTGGCTTGGGGGGAGCCGGGTCGGGGGTGGGTTCCGTCGGGGCCGGTTCCGGGGCGTCGGAGAGGGCCCGGACCGGGTCCACCACGCCCCAACCCACGTGATTGTCGCGGCCGTTGACGGATCGTACCGCCGTCTGTTCGATGCGGGCGACGATCTGAGCCGGGCTCCACTCGGGGTGTTTGGCCCGCAGGAGCGCGGCGACGCCGGAGACGTACGGCGCCGAGAAGCTGGTGCCGTTGTCCACGCACTGGCCCCCGCCCGGGACGGTCGAGACCATGTCCACGCCAGGCGCGGCGACGCCCACGAACGTGCCCGACTGGGAGAACTCCGCCCGTTCGTTGTTGCGGTCGGAGGAGGCCACGGCGAGGACGCCGGGGAAGGCCGCCGGATAGGTGTTCTTGAGTTTGCCGTCCATGCCGTCGTTGCCGGCCGAGGCGACCACGACGACGTCCTGCGCCAGTGCGCGGGCCACCGCCTTGCCCATCGCCGAGTCCTCGCCGAGCGCCTGGGTCGTGTCCTGCGAGATGTTGATGACGTGGGCGCCCTTGGCGACGGCGTGGTCGATCGCCTGCGCCATCGTGTCGGACTTGCCGCTGTTCTTCTCGTCGTTCTGGCGGATCGGGATGATCGTCGCCTCGGGGGCGAGCCCGACGAAACCGGTGCCGGAGCGCGGGCGGGCGGCGATGATGCCGGCGACCTTGGTGCCGTGACCGACCTCGTCGACGGTGCCGTCGGTTTTGCCCCGCTGCTCGTCTCCGGGGCCCGGGTTCTTCTTGTCGGGCTTCAGGTAGTCCTTACCCGCCTTGGCGTCCACCGCCGTCTTCAGCTGGGGGTTGACGTCGTCGACACCCGTGTCGATGACGGCGACGCGGATGCCCTTGCCCTTGGTGTCCTGCCAGAGCTCGTCGAGCAGGACCCGCTGGAGCGACCAGGGAATGCCCTCGATCTGCTTCTTCATCGGGAACGTGCACTCGCCGCTGCCGTCGAGAAGAAGGTCGTGCGGTGCCGCGAACGCGGGCGGAGCGGCGAGGGTCCCCGTGAGGGCCGCGGCGGCGAGCAGGGCCGCCGTTCGGTACGTCACCACTGGCGCTCCTCACGAACCCTGCGGCTGACGCGCGCTGTTGGTGTCGAGCCTCGGTCCCTTGGAAAGGAACTCCGACCAGGCCATCGGCACAGGGAGCGGAGTGACCTTCTCGTAGCCGAGACGAGTCTGCGCCTCGCTCGGTTCCGGGCGGCCGTCGGTCTGCTTGCCGGCCTGGTCCCCGGTGCCGATGTCGGACCGTGCCGCGTCGCTGTCGCCGTTGGCCTGCACCGCGTACCGCAGACCGGTGTCGGTGACGAGGAAGAGCGAACCGTCGGCCTTGGTCTGGTTGCCCTGGATCTGGGTGTAGAGCAGGCCGCTGCCCGGGGTGACGTACGTGCTGGTGCCGCCGGCGGTGATCTCGGCCGGGTACCGCTTGCCCGCCCAGGTGGTCAGCGTCGTACGGCCCTTGTCGTCGACCTGGTTGAGCACACTGCAGAGGGTGTCCCGGGCGCCTGCGCCGGTCACCGCGTTGACCTGCTCGGACTTACGGGTCGGCCAGCGGTACTGCGAACCGAACGTGGTGGAGTCCGGGGTGAAGGAGGCGGCGTCGACCGTGGTCGCCCTGCCGTCCATGTCGAGGGCGTCGGTCTGCGGCGAGTTGATGAGGAGCCAGGCCGTGAACTCCGAGACCGGCTGGACCTTTCCGGGCAGGACCACATAGTGCTGCGGCCCGGAACCGGTCTGACCTAGCAGCACCATGCCGACCCGGCCCTCGGTCTGGCTGAGGTTCCCGCCGTCGATGCCGGCCGGATCGCCGACCTTGCCGGGGATCTGCGGGAACTCGACGGGGCTCCCGGTGTGCAGGGTGGCCAGCCAGTCGTCCGTGACCTGCTGGGGCTCCTTGTTGAGGCCGACGAGCGCCGTGGTGAGCCCTGCGGCCTCGGCGGGGTCACCCGGCACCAGGTACTTCGTACCTCGGTGGTCGACGAGGTAGCGGGCCTTGCCCTTCTGTCCCTGGACGTACATCATCTGCCCGTCCTTGAGCTGCCCGCTGCCCTCGGTGCGTTTGAAGTCCCGCTGGGCGAAGACGAACGTGGCCTTCTGGACGCCGGCTCCCTTGCCGCCTCCCGGCTGTTGGCACACGGCCCAGCGCTTGGCCGCGCCCGCCTCGGTCGCGTTCGGGAGGCGGTCGGGGGCGTACGGGATGCCGAGGATCGGGCCGCGCGGCGGATCGCCCCCGTCGAGGAGCTTGTCGTCGACCTGGATGACGGAGAACTGCTGCGGCGTGAGCAGGAGCCGGGCCGAGGCGAGGTTGAGGACGGGATGGAGAAGGGTCTTCCTGTCCTTGCCCTTGCCGGTGCTGAGCACCACGTACCGGGTGGTCGACTGCTTGCCGACGATCACCTTGGTGCCGGGCTTGTCCCAACCCTTGGGGGCCTGAGGGCTGAACATGCCCCATGCACCGAACCCGGCAAGCACCAGGGCACCCACGATCAGGCCGGGGAGTACCGCTCGCAGCGGCCTCGGCGCCCCCTCCTCGGTACCCGAAGGCGAAGGTTGGAGGAATGCGGCCACCGTGCGCTTCTTCGCAAAGGTGTACGCATTGAGCTCATCCCGCCGTGATGCCATGAGTCCCCATTTTCGTCAGGCGCAGTCTTCGCCGACGAGTCCGGGGGGCATGGCACCCGGCTCCGGCTGTCGGACCGGCCCCCTACTATGCCTGCTGTCCGGTGGCGCTAGCGGGGCGGGTAGGGTGAACCGGCCGCCAAAGCCCTGGCAGGCCAGGGTGATCGGGACGAATTGGGGGGATTCTCCATGATGGCATCCGTGACGCGGACGCGGAACGCGGCGGCCGCTCCCTCCTCCGCTCCCCGGCTGCCCGCGCAGGGCGACGCACCCTCGGCCGTCTCACCTCGACTTCAGGCACGTCCGGGACACTTCGGATCGTTCCGATTGCAACAGCTCGTACTGATCGAAATCGCGGCGGCGCTGCTGCTCGTGGCGTGGGTCGTCGAGCCGTTGTTGCTGGTGCCCGCCGGCGCCCTGTCGACGCTGCTCGTCCTGCTCGCGGTGGTGCGCCGGCACAGCCGCTCGTTGCCGGAGTGGCTCGCCACCTACCTGGCCCTGCGAACGCGTACGCGCCGGGCCGCCTCGCTCGGCGTCCCGGAGAGCACGGAGCCCGGGCTCGCACCGGTCGTGGAATGCGATCCGGCGCTGCGCACGTACGGGTACAGCGACCGGGACCGCAGGCCCGTGGGAATGATCGGCGACGGTACGTTCCTCACCGCGCTGGTGCGCGTCGACTCGGAGGCCACGGCGCTGCGTTCGGACCGCGCCTCACGGCCGCTGCCCGTCGCGCTCGTCCGGGACGTCCTGGACGTGGACGGCATCAGGCTGGAGTCCGCGCAGATCGTGCAGCACACGCAGCCGGCGCCCGCGCCGCATCTGCCGGAGCAGTCGATGGCCAAGCGGAACTACGCGCCGCTGCAGGCGCAGACGGGTTCACCGGCGCTGCGGATCACCTGGGTGGCGCTGAAGCTGGACCCGGAGCTCTGTCCGGAGGCGGTCGCCGCGCGCGGCGGCGGACTCAAGGGTGCCCAGAAGTGTGTGGTACGCGCCGCGGACCAGTTGGCGAGCCGGCTGGCCGGCGCCGGGTTCAAGGCGACCGTGCTCACCGAGCAGGAGCTGATCGCCGCCCTGGCGACGTCCACGTGCGCGAGCCCGATGGCCATCGCCCAGGCCGGACGGGGCGGGGCACAGGCGCGGCGGACCCAGGAGACGCCGAGGACCTGGCGGGTCGACGACCGGCGCCATACGACGTACTGGGTGGGACGCTGGCCGCAGCTCGGCGTCCCGGGTGGCGCGGATGCGTCCATGCCGCAGCTGATCGCGCTGCTGACCTCGCTGCCGGCGCTCGCGACGACGTTCAGTCTGACGCTCAGCGGCGGTGACCGTCAGGAGGTGACGGTGGCCGGCCACGTACGGATCACCGGCCGCAGCGACGAGGAGCTCGTGACCGCGCGGCGCGAACTGGAGCGTGCGGCACGTGGGGTGAAGACGGGTCTGGTGCGGCTCGACCGCGAGCAGGTGCCGGCCATGCTGGCCTCGCTGCCGCTCGGAGGTGCTCGCTGATGTCCTTCCCCACCTCGCCCTCTTCTTCGCCCTCTTCGCAGCCGTCTCCCGGCAACCGGGGTACGGATCCCGGCGCCCGTTCCGATGGGCGCAGGCGCGGCGGTACCGGACGCGGTACGGGGCGGACCGCGCGGCCCCGGTTCGGCTTCGGGCTCGTCGGGCCGCGCCGCGACCGGCACGCGGTACCGCTGGAGCAGCTCGGCGCACTCGGCCTTCCGGTCGGCGACGACGGCATGGTCATCGGCGTGGACGCCGAGGGCCGGCCCGCTGTGCTCGGCATCAACCGGCCCACTCCGTACGAGGTGACGTTGATCGGCGGCCTGTGGACGGCGCAGGTGTTGGCGCTGCGCGCAGCCGCGACCGGAGCGCGCGTGGCCGTGGAGACCGGCCGGGCACAGGCGTGGACCGGGCTCGCCCAGGCCGCGGGCGGTGGTCAGCCGTGCATCACGCTGCACGATGTCGGCCGGGTCCCGCCGCAGGGCGCCTCGGCCGGCAGCCCTGTGGTCGTGGTGCGGGACTGCGGGATGCGTCCGCCGCGCGGCCGGGTGGTGTCCGGCCCCTGGCAGTCGGTGGTGACGCTGCTGCCGTACCTGAGCCCGGTGGCTCCGCGTCTCCTGGAGAAGTCCGCGCTGGTCGGCATCCAGCGGGTGTCGCCGGACGAAGCCGCGCAGATCGGCCGGATCATGGGGCTGCCCCGTGCGGAGTCCGAGGCGTTGTCGACGCTCGCCGACGGTGTGAGCCTCTGGTGCACACCGAGCGACCGGCAGTTCGTGATGACGCAGGCGACAGACACCGAGACCGGATTGTTGGGCACCGCCCGCCGGATGGACTGACGGCTCGACAACTTTCCATCCCGTCCTTTTTTGTGCGCATTTGAACCTCCGCGTGATCACCTGGGGGTTCACTCTGCGGTGCCGGTAGGTCACTTGGGGGCGAGACGTGATCTACAGGACAGATACGGCCGGGCAGTCCGGCCTGCCCCACGGACGCGGTTGGCGTTTAGGGTGGGTAGGGCCCGCCCACGACAGCACAAGGGTGCGCGACCACACCAGGAGGCAAAGTGAACGGCGATCGGGACGGGATCCACGGGGGTTGGAATCCACCCGCCGATGATCAGTCCGACGCGGATCCCGCCGAGATGACGGGTGAGTTCACCATCGACTACACCCCTCCGGCCTGGTACACGCAGAACGCGTCGGGATCAGCCGGTTCGGGGGGCACCGAGAGTGCGATGCCACCGCCGCCGGGCAGCGCGCCTCTTGGCGTCCCGGGGCTTCCGGCGAACAGCGGCTTCGAGCCCAACTATGCGCCTCAGGCGCCGGTACCACCGGCTTCGGCTCCGGCCCCTGGCGCGCCCGTCGAGCCTGCCGCGCCCGTTCCGGCACCGGTCGCGCCCACGCCCGCCGCACCGGCCGTGGCCGCCGACAGCGGGGCGTTCGGCAACGGCGATCTGGAGAGCGGCGCCACCATGCGCTTCTCCCCCGCCGCGCTCAAGCGCGAGATGGCGGAGATCTCCGAGCGCGCGGCGGCCGCCGCGGCCGGGAACGCGCGCACGGAGGAGACCGGCGGAGACTCCGCCCCGGGTACGGCGACGGGCGACGCCCCGGCCGGCCAGGGACACTCCGGTGACCAGGCGCCGCCCCCGGCGGCCCCTCCGGCGGCGACGGACGGCGCGACGGGTCCCCGTACCGATGCGACGACGGACGCCGCCGGCGCGGGCACCCCGCCCGCGTTCGACACCCACGGCGCTCCCGCCGCAGCGCAGGACGACTCCGAGGACGGTTCCTCGGAGACCGCCGGCCCTGCAGAGGGAGGGGGCGCCGACCCGACGCAGAAGGACGCGGCGGCTGCCGCAGGCTCACCCACGAGCGAGCTTTCGCCGGCGGACTCCGGAGAGTCCGCGGCGGACACCGCGAGCGGGCCGGAGCAGGGTCCGGCGGACGCCGTCGCGGACACTGCGCCGGAGGCCGACCAGGCGCCCGGCGTCCCGGCACCACCGGCGGCCCGGCCCTCCGAGCCGGACGAGTTCGCGCTGCGCGCCGCCGATGCCCCCCAGGCCGCTCCCGCGCCCGGGCAGGCCGACCAGCCGGAGCCGCAGGACGCGGTCCCGGCGGCGTTGCCGTCTGCCGCGGTGCCGCCCGCAGTGCCTACGGCGCCCGCGCCGCAGGACGGGGCCGGACTGCCTCCGCTGCCGCCGTCGTTCCAGCCCGCGGCTCCCACGCCCGCGCAGCAGTGGCCGGCCCCGGAACCCACCGGCACGCCGACGGCTCCGCCGGCCGCGCCGGCGCCGGCCGCCGCCTGGCAGACCCCGGCGGCTCCCGTGCCGCCGCAGGGTGGGTACGGATTCCCGCAGCCCGGACAGCCCCAGACGCCGCAGGCCCCCGCGCCCGAGGCACCTCAGGCTCCGCAGGCGCCCGCCCCGCAGGGTGGCTACGGCTTCCCGCAGCCGGGACAGCCCCAGCCCGCCCCCGTACCGCCGCAGGGCCCCGCGCCCGAGGCGCCCCAGGCTCCGCAGGCGCCCGCCCCGCAAGGTGGCTACGGGTTCCCCCAGCCCGGACAGCCCCAGCCCGCCCCCGTACCGCCGCAGGCACAGGGTGGGTACAGCTTCCCGCAGCCCGGACAGCCCCAGCCCCAGGCGCCGCAGCCGCCCGCGCCCGAGGCGCCACAGGCTCCGCAGGGTGGCTACGGCTTCCCGCAGCCCGGACAGCCCCAGCCCCCGACGCCGCAGCCGCCCGCGCCCGAGGCACCCCAGGCACCGCAGGCGCCCGCGCCGCAAGGTGGCTATGGGTTCCCCCAGCCGGGACAACCCCAGCCCGCACCCGTACCGCCGCAGGCCCCCGCGCCCGAGGCACCTCAGGCTCCGCAGGCGCCCGCCCCGCAGGGTGGGTACGGGTTCCCCCAGCCCGGGCAGCCCCAGCCCACCCCCGTGCCCCCGCAGGCGCAGGGCGGGTACGGCTTCCCGCAGCAGGGCGAGGCCCCCGCCCCGCAGGGTGGGTACGGCTTCCCGCACCCCGCCCAGCCTCAGCCGCAGCCCGACGCGCAGGTTCCGCCGCAGGCGCCCGTCGATCCGCGGACCGGTGCCGCCTGGCCCACCCCCGTCACGCACGACCAGCGTGAGCGGTCGGTGCCGGGTGCCCCGCTCGGGTACACCGCCGCCGTCGAGCTCTCCTCCGACCGTCTGCTGCGCAACAACAAGCAGAAGGCCAAGTCCAGCCGGAACCCGGCCGCCTCCGCCCGCTTCAAGATCGGCGGCAAGAAGGAGGAGGCCGAGCGGCAGCGCAAGCTCGACCTCATCCGTACGCCGGTCCTGTCCTGCTACCGGATCGCGGTCATCTCCCTCAAGGGCGGTGTCGGCAAGACCACGACGACCACCGCGCTCGGCGCGACCCTGGCCACCGAGCGGCAGGACAAGATCCTCGCCATCGACGCCAACCCGGACGCAGGCACGCTCGGCCGCCGGGTACGGCGCGAGACCGGGGCCACCATTCGTGACCTCGTGCAGGCGATCCCGTACCTCCACTCGTACATGGACATCCGCCGCTTCACCTCACAGGCGCCCTCCGGTCTGGAGATCATCGCCAACGACGTGGACCCGGCCGTCTCGACGACGTTCAACGACGAGGACTACCGGCGGGCGATCGACGTCCTGGGCAAGCAGTACCCGGTCATCCTCACCGACTCCGGTACGGGTCTGCTCTACAGCGCGATGCGCGGTGTGCTGGACCTCGCCGACCAGCTGATCATCATCTCCACCCCGTCCGTCGACGGTGCCTCCAGCGCCTCGACGACGCTCGACTGGCTCTCCGCCCACGGGTACGCGGAGCTGGTGCAGCGCTCGATCACGGTCATCTCCGGAGTGCGCGAGACCGGCAAGATGATCAAGGTCGACGACATCGTGCAGCACTTCCAGACCCGCTGCCGCGGGGTGATCGTGGTGCCGTTCGACGAGCACCTGTCGGCGGGCGCCGAGGTCGACCTCGACATGATGCGGCCGAAGACGCGTGAGGCGTACTTCAACCTGTCGGCGATGGTCGCCGAGGACTTCTCCCGTGCGCAGCAGGCGCAGGGGCTGTGGACGGGCGACGGCCAGGGCACCCTGCCGCCGAACATGGCCCCGCCGATGCCGGGCCAGCAGCAGATGCCGGGTCAGCAGCCCATGCCCGAACAGCCGATGCCCGGTCAGCAGCCGATGCCCGGACAGCCCATGCCCGGTCAGGCCGCCCCCGGTCAGCCGTACGCGCCTCAGCCCGGACAGCCGTACGCCCCGCAGCCCCCGCAGCCGGGTCAGCCGTACGCGCCCCAGCCGTACCCCCAGCAGCCGCAGCAGCAGCAGGCACAGCCGTACCCCCAGGCCCAGCCGCAGCCCTACCCGCAGCAGCCCTACGCGCCTCAGCCCGGACAGCCGGGTGAGCCCGGGCAGCCGCCTCAGTACGGCCAGCCCGGCCAGCCCGGCTCGCCCCAGGGCTGGGAGCAGCCCCCCGGGCAGCCCGTACCCCCGCAGGCGCAAGCGGATCCGAACGCTCCCGTACCCCCCGCCGGGTGGCCGCAGCAGCACCCCCAGACGCCTCCGCAGGCTCCGCCAGCCCCTCAGCAGTAAGGCGTCACAGGAGTAGACCAATGAGGCCCCGCACCGGCTCCCCGGTGCGGGGCCTTCCTGTATTCCCGCAGCCCACAAGGGGTTTGAGTCATCGTTGACGACGCTGTCCACCGCTGATAAACCTTCGCTTCACCAGTTGGCGCCCAAGATCCACGACGCGAGGTACGTCCTATGGTCATGGTCACGAAGGTCCCGCCCCGCCCTGCCACCCCCCGCAGACTGCCCCGGCTGCTCCTCGCCGCGGGCGTCGCCGCCACTACGCTCATGGCCGTTCCCCAGGTCACGGCCCAGGCGGCGCCGGCCGCCGAAGGCGACGCGAAGAGCGGTGGCACCACCCTCACCGTCGCCGTCTCGCAGAGCGTCGACTCCCTGAGCCCGTTCCTCGCCCAGAAGCTCGTCTCGACCAGCATCCACCGGTTGGCGTACGAGTACCTGACCAACTACGACGCCGACGACGCCCGGGCGATCCCGGGTCTGGCGACCGCGTGGACGCCCTCGCCGGACAAGCTCACCTGGACGTACACGATCCGCGAGGACTCGAAGTGGTCCGACGGCAAGCAGGCCACCGCCGAGGACGCGGCCTGGACCTTCAACAAGATGATGACGGACCCGAACGCCGCCACCGCGAACGGCAGCTTCACGTCCAACTTCAAGAAGGTCACCGCGCCCGACCCGCGAACCCTCGTCATCGAGCTGAAGAAGCCGCAGGCCACGATGACGGCGCTCGACGTGCCGATCGTGCCCAAGCACGTCTGGGAGAAGGTCGGCGACTTCTCGAAGTTCAACAACGACCAGCAGTTCCCGATCGTCGGCAACGGGCCGTTCGTCATCACGGACTTCAAGGTCGACCAGTACATCAAGATGAAGCCGAACAAGGGCTTCTGGCGGGGCGCACCCAAGTTCGACGAGCTGGTGTTCAAGTACTACAAGGACGGTGACGCCGCCGTCGCCGCGCTGCAGAAGGGCGAGGTGTCGTTCGTCTCGAACCTGACGCCCGCTCAGGCAGACGCGCTGAAGTCCACCAAGAACATCAAGGTCAACGACGCTCCCGGCCGGCGCTTCTTCGCCCTGGCCACCAATCCGGGCGCCCGCTCCAAGGACGGCAAGACCTTCGGCAACGGCCACCCGGCGCTCCTCGACCCGGCGGTCCGCAAGGCGCTCTTCCTGGCCGTCGACCGCACGACGATCGTCGACAAGGTCTTCCAGGGCCACGCCGTCGAGGGCGAGGGCTACATCCCGCCGCGCTTCGGCGCGTACTTCTGGAAGCCGGGCGCCGGGCAGAAGCTCGCCTACGACCCGGCCAAGGCCGCGCTCCTCCTCGACCAGGCCGGATACAAGAAGAACGGCGAGGGCAAGCGGGTCGGCAAGAACGGCAGGCCGCTCGACTTCCGGATCCTCTGTCACGCCACCGACCCGAACGACAAGGCGGTCGGGAAGTACCTCCAGGAGTGGTGGGGCGAGCTCGGCATCGGGCTGAAGGTCGAGTGCCTCGACAACGTCGGCGATCCGTGGACCAAGGGCGACTACGACCTCGCGTTCGACGGCTGGTCGGTCAACCCGGACCCCGACTACGTGCTGTCGATCCACACCTGCGGCGCGCTGCCCGCGACCCCGAAGGACAGCGGCGCCACCGACAACTTCATCTGCGACAAGCAGTTCGACACGCTCTACGCGCAGCAGTCGGCGGAGTACGACGCCGCCAAGCGGGCGGATCTCGTCAAGCGGATGCAGTCGAGACTGTATGACACCGGGTACATGAACATCATGGCCTACCCGAACGCCCTGGAGGCGTACCGCTCGGACCAGATCAAGTCCATCACGACCATGCCGGCGGCCGCCGGCAACCTCTGGGGTCAGGACGGCTACTGGAGCTGGTGGTCGGCCGTGCCGACCCCGGCGTCCACCGCCGCCGGATCGGAGAGCGAGTCGTCCAACGGTGTCGTCCTCGGTATCGGCGCGGCCGTGGTCGTCGTGGTCGGTGCCGGCGTCTTCCTCGGCATGCGGCGGCGCTCCACCGCCGACGACCGCGAGTAGACGAGCGGCGACGTGACGACAGCAAGCACCCCCGCCGACGTGGTGCGGACCGACAAGGTCCGCACCACGGACGGCGCGTCCCGCACCGGTACGACCCTCCAGTACCTCCGCTACGTGGCCGGGAAGCTGGGCGGCGCGGCCGTCTCGCTCTTCGCCGTCCTGGTCACCAGCTTCTTCCTGTTCCGGATCATCCCCGGTGACCCGGTCAAGGCGATGACCCACGGGATCCCCACCTCGGCCGAGCAGCTGGCGACGCTGCGCCGGCAGTTCGGGCTCGATCTGCCGCTGTGGCAGCAGTTCACGGACTACTGCGCCAAGGCGCTGAGCGGCGATCTCGGCACCTCGTACCAGTTCCATGCCCCGGTCGGCGATCTCATCGCGACGAAGCTGCCGGCGACGCTGCTGCTGACCGGTGTCGCCGTGGTGATCTACTCGGCGCTCGGCCTCTGGCTCGGCACCCGCTCCGCCTGGCACCACGGCGGTCTCGGCGACAAGGTGAGCACGGGCGTCGCGCTGACCCTGTGGTCCGTGCCCTCGTTCTGGCTCGGGCTGCTCCTGATCATCGTCTTCTCGGTCGGCATCGGGCCGATCCCCGGGCTCTTCCCCACCGGCGGTATGGAGTCGGGCGCGGGTGAGACCGGCTTCGCGTACGTCCTCGACGTCGCCCACCACATGGTGCTGCCGGTCGTCACCCTGGTGGCGGTGGGCTACGCGCAGACGCTGCTCGTCATGCGCTCGTCGCTGCTCGACGAGATGGGCAGCGACTATCTGACGACCGCGCGGGCGAAGGGGCTGCGCGACGACGTCGTACGGCGCCGGCACGCCGTACCGAACGCGCTGCTGCCGACGGTGACCATGGTCTTCATCAACCTCGGCCATGTGGCGGCCGGTTCGATCCTGGTGGAGACGGTGTTCTCCTGGCCGGGGCTCGGCGGGCTGTTCTACCAGGCGCTCAGCGTGCCCGATCTGCCACTGGTCCAGGGCCTGTTCGTGGTCTTCGCCGGCGCGATGATCGTGATGAACCTCATCGCCGATCTGCTCTATCCGCTGCTCGACCCCCGGGTGGGCCGATGACCTCCTCGTCACTCTCCTCTCTGGCCTGGGAACGCCGCCGCGGTACGGTGTCCCGCTTCTGGAAGCAGTACCGCACCCACCGCGCGGGTCTCTACGGTCTCGCCGGACTCGCCCTGATCGCCCTGCTCGCCCTCGCCGCCCCGCTGATCGTCGGCGCGGACGTGCAGTCGGTGACGAACGCGCCGGGTACGGCCATGGAGTCGCCGAGTACCGAATTCCCGCTGGGGACGGACCAGTTCGGGCGGTCGCTGCTCGGGCTGCTGATCTGGGGCGCGCGAATCTCACTGCTCGTCGGGCTGCTCGCGGCGGCTCTCTCGGTCGCCATCGGCACCCTCGTCGGGATCATCGCCGGGCATTACGGCGGCTGGTTCTCGACGGTCGTCATGCGCATCACGGACTGGTTCCTCGTCATGCCGGCCCTCGTCCTCGCGATCGTCCTCGCGACCGTGATGTCCCGGTCGATGTGGACGGTGATCCTCGCGATCGGTGTCACCAGCTGGCCGACCACGGCCCGGCTGGTGCGCGCCCAGACGATCGCGGTGGAGTCCCGCCCGTACATCGAGCGGGCCACGGCGCTCGGCGGCGGACACGGGCACATCATGAGCCGGCACGTGCTGCCCAACGTGATGCCGCTGGTGCTCGCCCAGACCACGCTCGGCATCTCCACAGCCATCCTCACCGAGGCGACGCTCGCCTTCCTGGGCCTCGGCGATCCGACGGTGGTCTCCTGGGGCGGCATGCTCCAGGACGCCCGCGAGGCGGGCGCGGTCTCGTCCGGTCACTGGTGGTACCTCGCCCCGCCCGGGATCGCGATCGCGCTGGTCGCGCTGGCCTTCACGCTGTGCGGGCGGGCGGTCGAGTCCGTACTGAACCCGAAGCTGGGGGTGGGGCGATGAGCCTGCTCGAGGTACAGAACCTGACGGTGACGTACGGGTCGGGGGCGTCCGCCGTCCCCGCCGTACGGGGCGTCGATCTCACCCTGGCCGCCGGGCAGAAGCTCGGGGTCGCGGGCGAGTCGGGGTGCGGGAAGTCGACGATGGCGCTGGCGCTGCTGCGCCTGCTGCCCGCGTCGGCGCGGCTGACGGGGCAGATCCTCCTCGACGGCGAGGACGTCCTCGCCATGAAGTGGGGGCGGCTGCGGGCCGTGCGCTGGGCGGGGGCGTCGATCGTCTTCCAGGGCGCGATGCACTCGCTCAACGCGGTGCAGCGGATCGGCGACCAGATCGCGGAGCCGCTGCTCGTGCACGGGCGTCCGACCCCGGCGGAGGCGCGGAAGCGGGTCGGGGAGCTCCTGGAGCACGTCGGCCTGCCGACGGCGCGGGCGGCGGCGTATCCGCACGAGCTGTCCGGCGGGCAGCGGCAGCGCGTGATGATCGCGATGGCGCTCGCCTGCGATCCGCGGCTGATCGTGGCGGACGAGCCGACGACGGCGCTCGATGTGATGATCCAGGCGCAGATCCTGCGGCTGATCGAGCGTCTGGTGGCCGACGACGGCATCAGTCTGCTGATGATCAGCCACGATCTGGCGGTCCTCGCCGACACCTGCGACCGGCTCGCCGTGATGTACGCGGGGCGTGTGGTGGAGGAGGGCCCGGCGCGGGAGGTGTACGACGCGGCGGAGCACCCGTACGGGCGCGCCCTGTCCTCGGCCTTCCCGAGGATCGGCGACCCGGCGTCACGCCGGGCGCCGCGCGGGCTGCCGGGCGATCCGCCGGACCCGGCCGATCTGCCGGGCGGCTGCGCGTTCCACCCGCGCTGTCCGGCGGCGGTGGAGGTCTGCGGTGAGCAGGACCAGGAGTTGCGGGAGGCGGGCGTGGGGCGCCGCGCCGCCTGCGTACACGTAGGGAGTGGCTCATGAACCCGCTGACACCGGACGCCGCACCGACGGGCGCGGGAGCGAGCGCGGGCACGTCGGTGGCCTCGGCGTCCCCCGCGGGCGCGGCGGAGGCCGTGGGTCCGCTGCTGTCGGCGAGCGGGTTGCGCGTCACCTTCCCCGGAAGGCGGGGCGCTCCTCCCGCGCGGGCCGTGGACGGGGTGGATCTGGACATCGGCGCCGGGGAGATCGTGGCCCTGGTCGGCGAGTCGGGGTGCGGCAAGACCACGCTGGCGCGGTCGCTGCTCGGACTGGTGCCGCCGACCTCCGGCTCCGTCACCTTTGCCGGTGCGCCGCTCTCGTACACCTCGCGCGCGCTCAAGGCGTACCGCAGGCGCGCCCAGCTGGTCCTCCAGGACCCCAGCGGCTCCCTGAACCCCCGGCACACGGTGTACGACGCGGTGGCCGAGGGGCTGCGGATCCACCGGTACGACGGGGACGAGCGGACGGCCGTCGCGGAGGCCCTGTCCCGGGCGGGCCTGCGCCCCCCGGAGCGGTTCTTCCTGCGCTATCCGCACGAGCTGTCCGGCGGGCAGCGTCAGCGCGTCGTCATCGCGGGCGCGCTGGTCCTCCAGCCCGAGCTGATCGTCGCGGACGAGCCGGTGGCCTCGCTGGACGCGTCGGTACGGGGCGAGATCCTGGCGCTGCTGCTGCGGCTCCGCGACGAACTGGGGCTCTCGGCGCTGGTCGTGACGCACGACCTGGGACTCGCGTGGAACATCGCGGACCGGGTGGCGGTGATGTATCTGGGGCGGATCGTGGAGACCGGGACGGTGGAGTCCGTCCTGACCGCCCCTCAGCACCCGTACACCCGGGCCCTGTTGTCCGTCCTGCCGGAGTCCGAAGGGGCGCCTGTGGTGCTGACCGGCGAGCCGCCGGACCCGGCCCGCATCCCGTCCGGGTGCCGCTTCCACGCCCGCTGCCAGGTCCTCGCCTCGGGCGAGGCCTCGGAGGTCGCGGACCGCTGCCGGGGCGAGGATCTGCCGGTGCTCGGCGGCGGCGGTACGCGGGAGGTGGCCTGCCACTGGGTGGCCGGCGGCGCGAAGGTGGTCTGACGCGCGGCCCCCGGGGGGGTCAGCTCTTCTTGTCGTACGCCGCGGTGAGTTCCCGGGCCTGTTTCACGTCCCCGGCCATCGCCGCGAGCAGGTCGTCGAGCGTGTCGAACTTGAGCATGCCGCGGACGTACGCCAGGAAGTCGACGGCCACGTGCAGGCCGTACAGGTCCAGGCCCTCGCGGTCGATGGCGTACGCCTCGACCGTCCGCTCCGTCCCGTCGAACTGGGGGTTCGTGCCGACCGAGATCGCGGCCGGCATGCGCTCCCCGGCGGCGGTCAGCCAGCCGGCGTACACGCCGTCCGCCGGGATCGCGGTGTGCGGCAGGGTCTCCACATTGGCCGTGGGGAAGCCCAGCTCACGGCCGCGCTGGGCGCCGCGGACGACGATGCCCTCGACGCGGTGGGGGCGTCCGAGGATCTCGGCGGCGCCCTCCACGTCGCCCTCGGCGACCAGTCGGCGGGTGAGCGTGGAGGAGAACGGCTCCCCGCCGCCCGCCGTGCCGCTCACGAAGAGGTCGATGACCTCGACCTCGTAGTCGTAGGTGGCGCCGAGCTCGGTGAGGTAGGCGACGTTGCCCGCGGCGCGGTGGCCGAAGCGGAAGTTCGGTCCCTCGACGACGGCCTTGGCGTGCAGCTTGTCGACGAGGACCTTCACGATGAAGTCCGCCGGGGAGAGCTGCGAGAAGTCGGCCGTGAAGGGCAGGACGAGCACCGCGTCCACGCCCAGCTCCGCCATCAGCTCGGCGCGGCGGGGGTGCGGGGCGAGCAGCGGGGGGTGGCTGCCGGGCCGTACGACCTCGGAGGGGTGCGGCTCGAAGGTGACGACGACCGAGGGCACGCCCAGCTCACGGGCGCGCTCCACGGCCCTCCCGATGATCAGCTGGTGTCCGCGGTGCACCCCGTCGTAGGAGCCGATGGTGACGACGCTGCGCCCCCAGTCCTGGGGGATGTCCTCCAAGCCACGCCAGCGCTGCACTGTGACCGCTCCTCGTCCGCCTGTTCGCCGATTACGCCGGTCTAAGACTGCCATGCCCACGGCCTTCTCCTCGCATCGGCATGGACCTGCCGATGCTCTGGACCGTACGACGGGCGCCGGGGCCGACCACGACGGCCCACTCGTCGGGGGCGTCGGCGAGCCAGCGGGCCAGCTGGGTGGCGAACGCGGGTACTTCGCGGGCGAGCTCGACGAGCCTCCGGTCGCAGCAGGTCGCCCCTTCGGGCGTACGGACGAGGAGGAGGGCGCTGCGGTGGACGAGGTCGCGGGTGCGGACCTCGGGGCGCCGCTCGCAGCCGAGGGCGGCGGCCCGCAGCAGGGCGTCGAGCACGGCGAGGTCCCGTGCCGCGTACCGCTCGTGGTCGAGGAGTACGTCGAGAAGTTCGGTACGCAGCAGGCGGGAGGCTCCTGTGCCGGGCGCGGCGAGCACGGGGGCGAGGGCGCTGCGGACCTGGACGGGCCTGCCGCGCAGCAGGCCGGTGACCAGGGGGAACAGGACGGCGCGGGCGGCGGGGCCGTGTTCGAGGCGGCGGTCGACGAACGCGGCGGCGTGGTGGGCGCCGTCGGGGTGGCGGTCGACGTACGCGCCGACGAGTGCGGCGGCGCGCCGGGCGAGCGCGGGCGTGGTGACCTCGGCGAGCGCGCGCAGGGTCTCTCCGGCGGCCTCGCCGGGCCCGTGCAGCCGGGCCTCGAGGGCGGCGAGGACGGGTTCGGGGTGGGTGGCGAGCGCGGCGGTGAGGGCGTCCGCGGGGACGCGCGGGTGGGTCAGGGCGCGGGGCAGATGACGGGATCGGGTGTGCGGGTCGCGGACGAGGAGGCCGAGGGCGGGACCGTGCAGGTCCGCGTCGCCGGGGCGGGCGAGCAGGGCGAGGGCGGCGTAGCCGAGGAGTTCGCGGTCGGGGCCGGTCGTGGCGTGCGGGGCGACCAGGCTGCCGTACGCGGCGGCCGCGGCGCGGCGCGCGGGCCGGCCGTCGTCGTGGGCCCAGCGGTCGACGGCCCGGCACACGGCCGAGGGCTCGTCCTCGGTGAGCGCGGTGAGCAGCCCGTCGGCGAGCGGGTGGGCGGTGGCGACGAGCGCTTCGCAGAGGTCGTCGACGGCCAGGTGCCGATGGGTGTGCAGGAGGGCCTGCGCGGCGGTGCCGACGGTGGCGTACGGGGCGGCGGCGAGGGCGCGTCCGTCTCCGAACCAGCGGCAGAGCAGCGGCTGTACGCCACGGGGCTCGGCGACGAGGCGTGCGGCGACGACGTCGAGGAACCTGGGGGCCGTGGTGGCGCCGACGGGCGGGTCGGCCGGCACGAGCCGCCGTAGCAGGTCGATCCGCTCCCCCTCCCCGATCCGCAGGACCTGCCAGAACGCGGGCCCGAAGACGGGGGCGGCCGCCGGTGCGGAGGGGGCCCGTGGTGGGGGCGGGGTGGCTGGTGCGGAGAGGGGGGCCACGGGCCCGGTTTCCGGGGCGGGGCGCGGCTGGGGGATCCCCTCGCCCGCGAGGGGCGCGGGCCGGGGGCCGCCCAGGTGGTCGGCGAGGCGGCGGAGGACCGGGAGGTAGGGCCGGGGGTCCTGGAGCCGGAGCAGGGTCTGGGCGAGGAGCCGGGAGGCCCACCAACCGGCGTCGCTGGTCGCCAGGCCCTCGGCGCGGAGCCGGTTCAGGGCCTCGGCCAGTCCGCTCAGGCGGAGCCCGAGCGCGTCGGAGCCGTGTTCGCGATCCATCAGAAGCAGGGCCTGAACGACGGGCCCGATCCGGTGCCGGGGCACGGGCAACGGACCCTCCGCCGGAACCTCCGGAGAGGCCCCTGACGCTGCCAGGGCGGGGGTGATGGTCCCTGGCGGTGCCGGGGCGGGGGTGGTCGTCCCCGGCCCGGCAGGAGCGAGCGTGGTTACCTCCGGCCGTGCCTGGCCGGGCGTAGCGCCCCCTTGCCATGACGAGCCGGCGGCTGTGGTCCCCGGCTGTGCCGGGGCAGGCGTCGTCGCCCCCGGCCGTGCCGGGGCTTCCGGCGAGGCCCCCCGGCGCGCCGGGCCGGGCGTAGTGACGCCGGCGAGTGTGCGCAGGGCTTCGTCGGCGTCCAGGTGGGCGCCCTGGATCCAGTCGGCGAGCTCCTCGTGGCCGAGGCGGTAGCCGGAGCCGGCCGGGACGACGAGCCCCTCGGTCAGGACGGCGGAGGCCCAGCCGGTCCGCCAGGGGAAGAGCTCTTCGAAGGAGCCGCGGTCCAGTTCGCCCTGCCCGGGCCCGAGGCATCTGCGGGCCGCCTCGTGGATCTGCCCGGCGACCCGCGTGGCGAGCCGGCGTACGTCGGCGCCGCGCGGGACGGGGCGGGTTCCGGCGGCGATCCGTACGGCGACCCGCAGACACATCAGGTCGAGGTGGGCGCCGAGGATCTCCTCCCGCCCGGGTCTCCCCGGCGCTCCCCCGGGCACGGCGTCCCGTACCTCGGCGAGCAGCCGCAGCGTGAGGGGGTGCCGGGCGTCGTCGGCGGCCAGATCGGTGAGGTCGAGTCCGTAGCGCGCGCGGGCGAGCCTCGCCTCCTCCTCGGTGAGGTCCCCGAGCGGTACGGCGCCGGGCACCGCCCCGGCTTCCGGCATGGCACCGGGCCTGTGGAGGGACTCGGGGGTGTAGTGCCGGAACGCCTGTTCCCAGTGCTCCGGGCGGCAGCCGAGCATCAGCCGGGCGCCATGGGCGCGGAGCCAGGTCTCGGTGCCCGTCGTCCAGCCGGGGAGGCGGTGCGCGAGGGCGGGCGGCATCTCCTCGGGGCCGTCGAGGACGATCAGCAGCGGCCGGCCGGCCGCGCGGGCGAGCGCCGCGGCGTGTTCGGGGGTGGCGGCCGTGGTGTCGCCGCGGGCTCCCGAGGCGGTGACGACACGGCCGGCCTGGCGCAGGACGCGGGCCACGGCGTCGGCGACCGAGGTGTCGTCGGCGCGCAGGTCGGCCCCGCGCAGCCAGACCGTGGGGGCGGGCTCGGCGCCGCGGGCCCGCTCGGCGCGGTGGGCGGCGAGCGCCGTCGTACGGCCGCTGCCGGGGGCGCCGACGAGGGCGAGGACCAGGGCGTCCGAGGCGGCGAAGGCGGTGAACTCGCGGACGCAGACGCCCCGTTCGACGGGCGCGGGCGCGGTCCGGGTCCCCGCCGGGTCCACGGCCCCGGCGGAGGTGGCGGTGAGTTCCAGGACGGCCGCCAGATTGAGCTCGGGGCCGTAGCAGGGCGCGGTCGCCGCGTTGCGCCTCAGCAGCTCGGCGAGCGGGCCGACGGGCGCGAGCGGCAGGGCGTATCCGGCGGCCCGGTGGTCGCCGTGCAGGGCGGTGGCGAGGACGGCGAGGACCGCCCCGGTCTCCGGGTCCACGACGGGCCCGCCCGTGGCCTGTCCACCGAGCCGCAGGGCATCGGCGCCTTCGGTGCCGATGGCCAGCTCCCAGGCGTGGCCGAGGATCCGCCGGCGGCCGGCTCCCGCGTGGGTGACGGCCGCCGCGCCGAGAACCCGGGCCTCCCGCCAGCCGTGCGCCGCGATCCGTACGTACGTCCCGGCCTCGACCCCGGTCCGCCCCGAGACCGGCATCGGCCGGACGTCGAGCCCCTCGGTCCGTACGAGTGCGAGACCCGTCCCGGGCAGGGCGGTGACGGCGTCGGCCTCGGCTGCGTACGTCCGGTCGCCGGGGGCGCGCAGGACGATCCGTACGAGCCCGTCGACGGCCTCGTGACTGGTGACGACCGTTCCCCGGTCGTCGGCCACGAAGCCGGTTCCGCGCGGTCGGCCCGCGGGATCGCAGATCCGTACCAGAGTGCCGAGGTCCCCGCGTCCCATGGTGTCGACGGTAGGTCGGCGGTGATCACTCCGAGAACCACACAGGCCGAACGCGCCCCCCAGCGCTCCCCCGTTTCACTCCGAGCGCCTGCCCGAAGGGGTGAATACGCGGATCGGAGTGGATAGATACTCGCCCGGGGGGGATCGGGGGATCACCCGGGGGGAGTGTGGAGCGGGCACGCGTGCGTGCCCGCTCCACCATGGTCCACACCGACGCGTCAGCCGAAGACGGCGAGGCTCTTGGCCTTGCCCTTCTGGTCCTCCACGAGGGCGAGCAGCCGGTCCCCCGGCCCGAAGACCGCGACCGGGCCCGCCGGGTAGGACGGCATCTCCAGGCGGACGCCGTTCAGCAGCAGCCGGCCCCGCTTCTCGTCGACGTCCCAGCGCGGGAACGCCGCGGCGGCCGCCTCGGCGACCGGCATGACCGTCAGCTCCTCCTGGAGCTGGTCGAGCGTCCGCGCCGAGTCGAGCTTGTACGGGCCGACCCGGGTCCTTCGCAGCGCGGTCAGATGACCGCCCACGCCGAGCCCGGCGCCCAGGTCGCGGGCGAGCGCCCTGATGTACGTACCGGAGGAGCAGACCACCGAGACGACGAGGTCCACGACGGGCGTGCCGTCCTCGGCGACGGCCTCGCGGACGTCGTACACCTGGAAGGACGAGACCGTGACCGGGCGGGCCGGAATCTCGAACTCCTCGCCGCCGCGCACGCGCGCGTACGACCGCTTGCCGTCGATCTTGATGGCGGAGACCTTCGACGGCACCTGCATGATGGCGCCGGTCAGCTCCGCCACGCCCGCGTCGATCCCCTCACGGGTCACCTTGGACGCGTCCACGGAGGCCGTGATCTCACCCTCGGCGTCGTCGGTGATCGTCGTCTGGCCGAGGCGGATGGTGCCGAGGTACTCCTTCTCGGTCAGTGCGAGGTGACCGAGCAGCTTGGTCGCCCGCTCCACACCGAGGACGAGCACGCCCGTCGCCATGGGGTCGAGCGTGCCCGCGTGGCCGACACGGCGGGTCTTGGCGATCCCGCGCATCTTGGCCACGACGTCGTGCGAAGTGAAGCCCGACGGCTTGTCGACGATGACAAGGCCGTCGGGCGTCTTTGCGGTGCTCATCAGGCGGTGGTGCCCTCTTCGTCCTCGTCCTCGGGCTTGCGGTACGGGTCGGCCTCGCCGGCGTACTTCGCGCCCGAGGACGCCTCGCGCACCTTGGCGTCCGAGGCCCGCGCCTTGTCGAGGAGGTCCTCGATCGTCTTGGCGGTCTCCGGAAGGGCGTCCGCGACGAAGGTCAGCGTCGGCGTGAACTTCGTCCCGGCGGCGGCACCGACGGCGGAGCGCAGGATGCCCTTGGCGCTCTCCAGGCCGGCGGCCGCGCTGGCCCGCTCCTCGTCGTCGCCGTAGACCGTGTAGAAGACCGTGGCCTCCCGCAGGTCACCGGTGACGCGGGTGTCCGTGATGGTCACGTGCGTACCCAGGCGCGGGTCCTTGATGCCGCGCTGCAGCTTCTCGGCGACCACCTCCCGGATGAGGTCCGCCAGCTTCTTCGCCCGCGCGTTGTCGGCCACTGGTCCTTCTCCTTCTTTGCCTTGCTCATTCAGTCTTCATCAGTGTGGAGCCTGCGTCGCACCGACAGCAGCTCCACCTCGGGCCGGGCCGCGACCAGCCGCTCACAGCGGTCGAGCACGTCCGATACGAACCCCGGGTCCCCGGACACCAGCGCGACGCCCAGACGGGCCCTGCGATGGAGGTCCTGGTCGCCCACCTCGGCCGCGCTCACGGAGAACTTGCGCTGGAGCTCGGCGACGATGGGCCGGACGACGGAGCGTTTCTCCTTCAACGAATGAACGTCGCCGAGGAGCAGATCGAAGGACAGAGTCCCCACGTACATGTAGTGCCGGATGTCCCGCCGGTTCGGGTTCGGTGGCCCGCCATGCCGTCGCTTGGCAGGAACACCAGAACCGTACACGCAACGGCCGGGGCCGATCGACGGAATACTTTCCGCCGACCGGCCCCGACCTACCGCTGCACTCAGGCGCGCGGCTTCTCGCGCATCTCGTACGTCGCGATGACGTCGTCGATCTTGATGTCGTTGAAGTTTCCGAGGTTGATACCGCCCTCGAAGCCTTCGCGGATCTCGGTGACGTCGTCCTTGAAGCGGCGCAGACCGTGGATCGTGAGGTCCTCGGCGATGACCTTGCCGTCGCGGACGAGGCGCGCCTTGGTGTTGCGCTTGACCTCGCCGGAGCGGATGAGGACACCGGCGATGTTGCCCAGCTTGGACGAGCGGAAGACCTCGCGGATCTCCGCCGTACCGAGCTCGACCTCTTCGTACTCCGGCTTGAGGAGGCCCTTGAGCGCCGCCTCGATCTCCTCGATGGCCTGGTAGATCACCGAGTAGTACCGGACGTCGACACCCTCGCGCTCCGCCATCTGGGCCGCACGGCCGGCAGCCCGGACGTTGTAGCCGATGACGATGGCGTCGGAGCCCATGGCCAGGTCGATGTCGGACTCGGTGACCGCACCCACACCGCGGTGCAGGACACGGATGTCGACCTCTTCGCCGACGTCGAGCTGGAGCAGCGAGGACTCGAGAGCCTCGACCGCACCGGACGCGTCGCCCTTGATGATGAGGTTGAGTTCCTGGACCAGACCGGCCTTGAGCACCTTGTCGAGGTCCTCGAGGGACACCCGGCGGACGCGCTTGGCGAAGGCGGCGTTGCGCTCACGCGCAGCACGCTTCTCGGCGATCTGACGCGCCGTACGGTCCTCGTCGACGACCAGGAGGTTGTCGCCGGCACCCGGCACGTTGGTGAGACCGAGCACCAGGACGGGAGTCGACGGGGTCGCCTCCTCGACGTTGTTGCCCTTGTCGTCGAGCATCGCCCGGACACGGCCGTACGCGTCGCCGACCACCACGGTGTCGCCGATGCGCAGCGTTCCGCGCTGGACCAGGACGGTCGAGACGGCACCGCGACCGCGGTCGAGGTGGGACTCGATCGCAATACCCTGCGCGTCCTGGTTCGGGTTGGCCCGAAGGTCGAGCGAGGCGTCGGCGGTGAGGACGACGGCCTCCAGCAGGGAGTCGATGTGCAGACCCTGCTTGGCGGAGATGTCGACGAACATCGTGTCGCCGCCGTACTCCTCGGCCACCAGACCGAACTCGGTCAGCTGACCGCGGACCTTGGTCGGGTCGGCACCCTCGACGTCGATCTTGTTGACCGCGACGACGATCGGGACGCCGGCGGCCTTGGCGTGGTTGAGCGCCTCGATCGTCTGCGGCATGACGCCGTCGTTGGCCGCGACCACGAGGATCGCGATGTCGGTCGACTTCGCACCACGGGCACGCATGGCGGTGAACGCCTCGTGACCCGGGGTGTCGATGAAGGTGATGCGACGCTCTTCGCCGTTGACCTCGGTACCCACCTGGTAGGCACCGATGTGCTGGGTGATGCCACCGGCCTCGCCCGCGACGACGTTCGTCTTGCGGATCGCGTCGAGAAGTCGGGTCTTACCGTGGTCGACGTGGCCCATGACGGTGACGACCGGCGGACGGGAGACCAGAGCCTCTTCGCCGCCCTCGTCCTCGCCGAACTCGATGTCGAAGGACTCGAGGAGCTCGCGGTCCTCCTCCTCCGGGGAGACGATCTGAACCGTGTAGTTCATCTCGTCGCCGAGCATCTGCAGCGTGTCGTCGGAGACGGACTGCGTGGCCGTCACCATCTCACCGAGGTTCATCATCACCGCGACGAGCGACGCCGGGTTGGCGCCGATCTTCTCGGCGAAGTCGGTGAGGGAGGCACCGCGCGACAGGCGAATGGTCTCGCCGCCACCGCGGGGCAGCATCACGCCGCCGACCGACGGGGCCTGCATGGCCTCGTACTCCTGGCGCCTCTGACGCTTCGACTTGCGACCACGACGCGCGGGACCGCCGGGGCGACCGAAGGCGCCCTGCGTGCCACCACGGCCACCGGGGCCACCGGGACGGCCACCGAAGCCGCCGGGACGACCGCCGAAGCCGCCGCCACCGCCGCCGGGACCACCCGGACGACCGCCGCCGCCACCACCGGGACCACCGGGACGACCGGCGAAGCCGCCGCCGCCACCGCCGGGACCGGCCGGACGGCCGGCGAAGCCGCCGCCGCCACCGGGACGACCGCCGCCGCCACCCGGACGACCACCGGGGCCACCGGGACCACGACCGCCGCCGGGGCCACCACCGGGACGCGGGCCGGCAGCGGGACGCTGCGGCATCATGCCCGGGTTCGGACGGTTACCGCCGGGCGCGCCGCCCGGACGGGGAGCCTGCGGACGAGGCATGCCACCGGGGGTCGGACGGGCACCGCCCTGACCCTGGGGACGCGGGGCGCCACCGGGGCCGCCCTGCGGACGCGGGGCGCCCGGAACGGCACCGCCGCCGGGACGGGGGGCACCGCCACCCGGACGGGGCGCCTGCGGGCGCGCCATTCCGGTGGAGCCACCCGAGGTGAAGGGGTTGTTGCCCGGACGCGGACCGGCCGGACGGGCACCGCCCGGACGCGGAGCGCCCTGGCCCTGCGGACGCGGGGCACCCTGGCCCTGCGGACGCGGCGCGCCCTGACCCGGACGGGCGGGACGCTCGCCGGCGGGACGGGGTCCCGGGGTCGCGCCACCGGGACGCTGACCGGCGGCGGGAGCCGACGGAGGCGCGGTGAACTCGGGCGCGGCCGGAGCCGGCGTGACCGGCTTGGGCGCGGGCTTCGGGCCCGGGCGGGGGCCCGAGGCGGCCGGAGCCGGAGAAGGGGTGCTGCTCGCCGGAGCCGCCGGGGTGACCGGGGCCGCAGGCGCGGCGGGGGCCGGCTTGGGGGCCGGGGCGCCGGGCTTCGGGGCAGCGGGACGTGCCGCGGCGGCCGGAGACGGCGCCGCGGGCTTCGAGGGGGCGGCCTTACGAGGCGCGCCAGGCTTCGCAGCGGTCTTGCCGGCGCCACCGCCGGGACCCTGCAACGCATCAGTCAACTTGCGCACGACCGGCGCCTCGATCGTCGAGGACGCCGAACGGACGAATTCACCGAGTTCTTGGAGCTTGGCCATGACGACCTTGCTCTCCACACCGAACTCCTTGGCGAGTTCGTATACCCGGACCTTAGCCACTTCGCTCCTTTTAGGTCCGGTTACCGCCGGACCGTCGCTACTTCATGGGCGTACTCATCGCGTACTCATCGAGTGCTCATCGCAATCTCGACCTACTTCCAACTCGCGAGGTACCTGACCGCACGGTTCTCCGTGCCGTACTTCTTCTTACTGGGTGAGCTGCTCCAGCCGACACCTGATTTCCGCCAGTTCGAGCGGCCCCTGGACCTTGAAGGCCCTCGGGAACGCCCGGCGACGGACCGCCAGGTCGAGACAGACCGAGGCGGGGTGCAGATACGCACCCCGGCCGGGCAGCGTACCGCGATGATCGGGGACACAAGCGCCCTCGACCGCCACGATGCGCAGCAGATCGCTCTTGGCCGCTCGCTCCCGGCATCCCACACAGGTTCGCTCAGGGCACGCGCGGGCATGCGTCCGGCCAGACACGGTTAAGTCTACCTCCCCGTACCGACCTCACCCGTTTGGGGCAAAATTCGAACGGTCGTTTGTCGTGATCTCGCTCTCACACCAGGTGACGAGGGCGGGATCTCTTCCTTGCGGCTCCTTGCGGCGCGCTCAGTCCCGATCGCGCTGCTCGTCGGACGGCTGCTCGGTGTCCGGACGGATGTCGATGCGCCAGCCGGTCAGACGGGCGGCCAGGCGGGCGTTCTGGCCCTCCTTGCCGATCGCCAGCGACAGCTGGTAGTCCGGCACGGTCACCCGCGCGGAGCGGGCGGCCAGGTCGACGATCTCGACCTTGGAGACCCGGGCCGGGGAGAGCGCGCTGGCCACCATCTCGGCCGGGTCGTCCGACCAGTCGACGATGTCGATCTTCTCGCCGAGCAGCTCGGCCATGACATTGCGCACCCGGCTGCCCATGGGGCCGATGCAGGCTCCCTTGGCGTTCAGGCCCGAACGGGTGGACCGTACGGCGATCTTGGTGCGGTGGCCGGCCTCACGGGCGATCGCCGCGATCTCGACGGAACCGTCGGCGATCTCGGGGACCTCCAGGGCGAACAGCTTCTTCACCAGATTGGGGTGGGTGCGCGAAAGGGTGACGGAAGGACCGCGGACACCCTTGGCGACCCGGACCACGTACGTACGCAGCCGCAGACCGTGCGTGTAGTCCTCGCCCGGTACCTGCTCCTGCACCGGAAGGATGGCCTCGAGCTTGTCGTCCAGCTTGACGAGGACGTTCTTCGGGTCCTTGCCCTGCTGCACCATGCCGGCCACGATGTCGCCCTCACGGCGGGCGTACTCGCCGAAGGTGACGTCGTTCTCGGCGTCGCGCAGCCGCTGCTGGATGACCTGGCGGGCCGTGCTCGCGGCGATCCGGCCGAAGTCCGACGGAGTGTCGTCGAACTCCTTGGGCTCCTGGCCCTCCTCCAGCTCGGAGGGGTCCTCCTTGGCCCACACCGTCACATGACCGGTCTGCCGGTTCAGCTCCACGCGCGCGTGGCGGCGGGCCGAGGGGGTGCGGTGGTATGCGATGAGGAGGGCCGACTCGATCGCCTCGACCAACAGATCGAAGGAGATCTCCTTCTCTTGTGCCAAGCCCTTCAGGAGCTTCACGTCGATGTCCACGGCTACGCCTCCTCTTCCTTCTTGTCCTTGCGGTTGAACTCGATCTCGACACGCGCCTTGGCGACGTCCGCGAACTCGACCCGGCGGGCGGTGGGCTTGCGCCCCTTCACGCCCGGCACCTCGAGGTCGATGCCGTCCTCGTCCACGGCGAGGATCCGCGCGACGAGCTCCGCGCCGTCGTTCAGCTGCAGCTTGGCCAGGCGCCCGGTGGCGCGCACGTAGTGGCGGTGCTCGGTGAGCGGGCGCTCCGCGCCCGGGGTGCCGACTTCGAGGGTGTACTCGCCCTCGCCCATCGCGTCGGTCTCGTCCAGCTTCGCCGAGAGCGCGCGGCTCACATCGGCGACCTGGTCCAGGTCGGCGCCTTCGTCGGAGTCGACGACCACACGCAGCACCCGCTTGCGTCCCACGGAGGCCACCTCGAGCTCTTCGAGATCGAGTCCCTGCGAGGCGATGAGCGGCTCAAGGAGTGCTCGCAGCCTGTCGCTCTGGGTGGTGCTCATCCGGGTGACTCCTCGGCCGCGTGTGCTGTTGTGGGTTCGTCGCGTGTCAGACCAAAGGGTATCCGGTCGCGGGGGGTGTTGCCGTCCACGGGGCCGGGGGCCGCGGGTACGCTCGCCTGCGGTGATCTTCGATCCGGGCCGAGGGAGTGAATGTGGGGCGCACGGGGACCGTAGGCAGGCGCGCGCTCCTGGCTGCCGGGGCGGTGACGCTGGCCGGCTGCACCTCGGAGGGCGGCGGCGGGCGGCCGAGGAAGCCTTCCGCCGCCGAACGGGCGGCGCTGGCCGAGGCGGCGCTTCGCCGCAGGTCGGCGTCGACCAGCAGGGATCTGCTGGAACGTTACGACGCGGTGCTCGCCGCGCATCCCCCGCTGGCGCAGCGCCTGGCCCCGCTGCGGGCGGCGGTGGCGGCCCATGTCGCCGCGCTGGCCGAGGGCGCGGCGAAGGACGCCCCTTCGGCGGACACCCGACCGGCGGACACGGGCGCCGAGCGGGCGACGAGCGGCACGGCGACCGGTTCGGCGAGCCCGGTCCCTTCCGGTTCGGCGGCGCCGGCCTCCGGTGCCCCGGCCTCGGGAGCACCCGTCTCCGGGGCGCCCGTCCCGCCCGCCGTGGCCACCGATCCTGCGGTCGCCCTCAAGGACCTGGCGGCGGCCGCCCGGTCGACCGCCGACGTCCACGCGGCGACGCTGCTCGACGCGCCGCCCGAGTACGCCCGGCTGCTCGCCTCGGTGGCGGCGGCCGGAGCGGCCCACGCGTATCTGCTGACCGAAGGAGGACGGGGATGAGCGCCCTCGACGCGGCGCGCGCCGCCCTCGCCGCCGAGCACGCGGCGGTGTACGGGTACGGCGTCGTCGGCGGCAGGATCGGCGCCGAGCGGCGCGCGGAGGCCACGGCGGCGTACGAGGCGCACCGCGCCCGCCGCGACGGGCTGCGCAGGACCGTGCGGGACCTGGGCGGCGAACCGGTGGCCGCGGCGGCCGGCTACGAGCTGCCGTTCCCGGTGCCGGACACGGCCGCCGCCGTACGTCTCGCCGCCGTCCTGGAGGACCGCGTGGCCGGGGTGTACTCCGATCTCGTACGGGCGGCGGAGGGGCCGCTGCGGCGGGACGCGGCCGCCGCGTTGCGGGAGGCGGCGGTCCGGGCCGTTCGCTGGCGCGGTACCGACGTAACCTTTCCTGGGCTCGCCGAGCGGGCGTAGGCCCCTTTGACCAGAAGGAACAACGCACGTATGGGTTTCGAACCGCCGCAGCGACTGGTGCGGACGCTCGGCGAGACGTACGGGAACGCTGTCGCGGCCGAGTGGCTCGGGAAGCTGCCCGAGCTCGCGCGGAACGCCGTGGAGCACGCCTCCCTGGACGTCGAACGGGTGATGGCGCCCGGCGGGCGCAGCAGCCTGGTGGTGCTCGTACGGCGGGCCGACGACTCCCCCGCCGCGCTGAAGCTCGCCCCGGAGGCCGCCCGGCCCGATCTGGAGCGGGACGCGCTGGCGCACTGGAACGGCTGGGGCGCGGTGCGGCTGCTCGACGCGCCCGAGGACGGTTCGCTGGTCCTGGAGCGGCTGCACCCCGAGGTGTCGGTGCGGTCCCTGCCCGAGGCGAAGGCGCTCCTCGAGGCGGCGGGCACGGTGCGGAAGCTGTGGGTGGAGCCGCCCGTGGGGCACGGATTCGAGTCGGTGGCCGAGCGCACCGCCCGGCAGGCGACGGCCATGGAGTCCTACCGGGCCGACGCCGAGACCGGTGCGCTGACAGCGGCCGCTCTCGACGCGCGCGCGGAGCTGGTCGCCGACCCTTCCGAGACCCTGCTGCTGCACGGGAACTTCCGCCAGGGCAAGGTGCTCGCCGGTGACCGCGCGCCGTGGCTCGCCGTCGGTCCCGAGCCGCTGGTCGGCGAGCGCGCCTACGACCTGGCGCGGCTGGTTCGGGACCGGGTCGAGGACCTGGTGGGCGCCTCGGCCGGGGCGTCGGCGGCCCGTCGGCGGGTCAACAAGCTGGCGGACTCCCTGGAGGTGGACCGGGACCGGCTGCGCGGCTGGACCCTGTTCCGCGCCGTCGAGTCGGGGACGCGGGCGCTGACGGCGGGGCGGCGGCAGGACGCGGAGCTGCTGCTCGAGTTCGCGGACTGGCTGTAGGGGAATAACCTTGCTGTAACGCTCGGCTCGGAGCTCAGGGGGCCGTCATGGTCGAGGAGCTGTTGGCAGCGGCGGCGGCGACCGGCGTAGCGGTCGTGGTCTACGTAGGCGCGGCCGCGCGCGTGGTGAAGCAGTACGAACGGGGCGTGGTCTTCCGCTTCGGGCGGCTCGTGAGCCAGGTCCGGCAGCCGGGATTCACGATGATCGTGCCGGTGGTCGACCGGCTGCACAAGGTGAACCTCCAGATCGTGACGCTGCCCGTGCCGGCGCAGGAGGGCATCACCCGGGACAACGTGACGGTGCGGGTGGACGCGGTCGTGTACTTCAAGGTGGTCGACGCGGCGGACGCGCTGGTGCGGGTGGAGGACTACCGGTTCGCGGTCTCGCAGATGGCGCAGACGTCGCTGCGGTCGATCATCGGCAAGAGCGATCTGGACGACCTGCTGTCGAACCGCGAGAAGCTCAACCAGGGCCTGGAGCTGATGCTCGACAGCCCGGCGATGGGCTGGGGTGTCGCGATCGACCGGGTCGAGATCAAGGACGTCTCGCTGCCGGAGACGATGAAGCGCTCGATGGCGCGACAGGCGGAGGCGGACCGGGAGCGGCGGGCGCGGGTGATCAACGCGGACGCGGAGCTCCAGGCATCGAAGAAGCTGGCGGAGGCGGCGGGCGTGATGTCGACGCAGCCGGCGGCGCTTCAGCTGAGGCTGCTGCAGACGGTGATGGCCGTGTCGGCGGAGAAGAACTCGACGCTGGTACTGCCGATCCCGGTGGAGCTGCTGAGGTTCCTGGAGCGGGCGGCGCCGCCGCAGGGTGGCGCGGCGCCGTCGGACGCGGCCGGGGACGAGGCGCCCGTGCCGGTGGCGCCGCCGGAGATGTTCCAGGATCCGCTGCCGGAGCTGCCGTCGGAGCCGGAGGCCCTGGAGGGGCCGGAGCCTCAGTCTCGGGTGACGGCGGATCTCCCGGACCTGGCGGACCTCCCGCCGCTCCCGGACGACACGCTGGCGGGCCCGCCGGCGGACCCGGCACCGCGAGACGAAGCGGCGTAGCGGTTCCGCCCGGCCCCCTCCGCCGTCGTGGGCGTTCGTTCCGCGGGGCTGGGGGTCCCCCCGGACGGACTCCGGGGGAGCGTGGGCACAACGGACGGCGCCGCACTCTGCGCACCGCTCAGGCACCTGGCGCCTTGGCCCGGCAAGGGCGCCGTCCGTTGTGCCCACCCGTTCCGCCCCAGCGGAACGAATGCCCACAACGGGGGACGGAGCCGGGTGGGCGTCGCGCGGATGGGCGGGACCGCCCACCCGCGCGGTGGCGGGGTTACGCGGACAGGCGGGCGATCGCTTCTGCCACCGGCAGTTCTTCGCGCTCGCCCGTCCGGCGGTCCTTGAGTTCCAGGACGCCCTCGGCCGAGCGGCGGCCGGCGACCAGGATCTTCGGGACGCCGATCAGCTCCGCGTCGGTGAACTTCACACCCGGGGAGACGCCCGCGCGGTCGTCGACCAGGACCCGGAGGCCCGCGGCGCGCAGCTGCTCCGAGACGTCCAGGGCCAGCTCCGTCTGGAGCGCCTTGCCCGCCGCCACGACGTGGACGTCGGCCGGGGCGACCTCGGCGGGCCAGCACAGGCCCTTGTCGTCGGCCGACTGCTCGGCGAGCGCGGCGACCGCGCGCGAGACGCCGATGCCGTACGAGCCCATGGTCACGCGGACCGGCTTGCCGTTCTGGCCGAGGACGTCGAGCTTGAGGGCGTCCGCGTACTTGCGGCCCAGCTGGAAGATGTGGCCGATCTCGATCGCGCGGTCCAGCTTCAGGCCGGTGCCGCACTTGGGGCAGGGGTCGCCCTCCTGCACGACGACGACGTCGACGTACTCGGAGACCTCGAAGTCACGCCCCGCGACGACGTTCTTCGCGTGCATGCCCTCCTTGTTGGCGCCCGTGATCCACGCCGTGCCCGGCGCCACGCGCGGGTCGGCGATGTACGTGACCTTCTCCAGGCCCTGCGGGCCGACGTACCCGCGTACGAGGTCCGCGCGCTCGGCGAAGTCGGCCTCGGTGACCATCTCGACGACGGCCGGGGCGAAGTGCTCCTCGACCTTGCCCATGTCGACCTCACGGTCGCCCGGCACGCCCACGGCCACGATCTCGCCGTCGACCTTCACCAGGAGGTTCTTGAGCGTGGCGGAGGCCGGGACGCCGAGGGAGGCGGCCAGGGTCTCGATGGTCGGGGTGTCGGGGGTGGGGATCTCCTCGGCGGCGGCGACGGCGGAGCCGTCGACCGGCTGGAGCTCGTAGGAGATCGCCTCGGTGTTCGCGGCGAAGTCGCAGTTCGGGCAGTCGGCGAAGGTGTCCTCGCCTGCCTCGGCCGGGGCGAGGAACTCCTCGGACTTCGAGCCGCCCATGGCGCCGGCGGTGGCGGCCACGATGCGGTAGTCGAGACCGAGGCGCTCGAAGACGCGCTTGTAGGCCTCGCGGTGCAGGGCGTAGGACTGGGCGAGGCCCTCGTCCTCCGTGTCGAAGGAGTACGAGTCCTTCATCAGGAACTCGCGGCCGCGCAGGATGCCGGCCCGCGGACGGGCCTCGTCGCGGAACTTCGTCTGGATCTGGTACAGGATGACGGGCAGGTCCTTGTAGGACGAGCACTGGTCCTTCACCAGGAGGGTGAAGATCTCCTCGTGGGTCGGGCCGAGGAGGTAGTCGCCGCCCCTGCGGTCCTGGAGGCGGAAGAGCTCGGCGCCGTACTCGTCCCAGCGGCCCGTCGCCTCGTAGGGCTCACGCGGCAGCAGGGCGGGCAGCGAGACCTCCTGGGCGCCGATGGCGTCCATCTCCTCGCGGACGATGCGCTCGACGTTGGCGAGGACCTTCTTGCCGAGCGGCAGCCAGCTCCAGATGCCTGCGGCGGTGCGGCGCACGTAGCCGGCGCGGACGAGGAGCTTGTGGCTGAGGACCTCGGCGTCCGCCGGGTCGTCGCGCAGCGTCTTCGCCATCAACTGGGACATGCGCTGGACCGGTGCGTTGGCCATGGTTCTCGTACTCCTGCCGGGTAAGGGTGGTGGCTAGGGGGTGTCCGGCGGACCAGGGCCGGATAGGACGCGGCGTCTGGTGCGGTGCATCGCAAGGCGCCGGCGCCTCCGTAGCGGAGCTGTTGAGGCGCTTCGGCAACGCGGCGAGGTGCCGTGCCAGATGTCGTGGCCCCGGCCATGGTCCGCCGGACACCCCCTAGGAGGTTAGCCGGGCGGCCCGCGCGGGTGGAAATCAGTAACTCAGTTCCGGCGCGGGAGCGGCAGCGGGGCGCCCATCACGGCGTACGGGCGGGGGGCGCTGGGGAAGTGGACCATCCGGGCGAGGTCGACGTAGCCGAGGGAGCGGTACAGGCCGCGGGCCGGGCTCTCGGTGTCGATCGCGGAGAGGATCGAGCGCGGAAGCTTCGACTGGTCGGTGATGGTGGTGATGAGCTCCCGGCCGACGCCCCGCCCCTGATGGTCGGGGTGGACATGGAGTTCGGTGATCACGAAGGAGTCGTCGAGCCACTCGACGGTGCCGTTGGAGCGGAGGTACGGCTCCACGACGCCGGACCACCAGTGGGTCCGGTCGTTGGGCATCCCGTACACGAACCCCACCAGCCGCCCGGACGCGGTGGTCGCTCCGTACGCGCGGGCGCCCGGGTTGAGGAGATGGCGCAGCACGATGTGGCGGCGTACGGCGATCTCGTCCTCGCTCAGTCCGAAGGCGATGGCCTGTACGGCGAGGGCGTCGTCGACACGTGCGGCGAGGTCGACCGGTCCGATCGTGACGTCAGCGTCATCCATGCGCCGCACCTTACAAGTGCCTCAGAAGAGCACGCTCATGAAGGCGCCGACCTCGCGGAAGCCGACGCGGCGGTACGCGGCCCTGGCCGGGGTGTTGTAGTCGTTGACGTAGAGGCTGACGACGGGGGCGACGTCGGCGAGGGCGAAGCGCAGCACGGCGGCCATGCCGGACTCGGAGAGGCCGCGGCCCCGGTACTCGGGGGCGACCCAGACGCCCTGGATCTGGCAGGCCTGACGGGTGGCGGCGCCGATCTCCGCCTTGAAGACGACCTTGCCGTCCTCGATCCGGGCGAAGGAGCGGCCCGTGCCGACGAGTTCGGCGACGCGGGCCTGGTAGAGCAGTCCGCCGTCGCCGGCCATCGGCGAGATGCCGACCTCCTCGGTGAACATGGCCACGCACGCGGGCATGATCACTTCCATCTCGTCCTTGCGGATGCGGCGCACGAGCGGGTCGGGCTCGACGGAGGCGGAGGGCCCTTCGGTGACCATGAGCGGCTGGTTGCCTCGGACGTCCCTTGCGGGGCCCCAGCTGGGCTCCAGGAGGCTCCAGAGCTGGGAGGTGGGCTCGGCGGGCCCGACGATGGAGGAGCAGCGGCGGCCGGTCCTGCGGGCGCGGTCGGCGAAGGCGCGGACGGCTTCGGGGGTGGCGCAGATGGGGACGAGGTTGGCGCCGGAGTAGCACAGGGAGCGCAGTCGTCCGTCGGTGTACCAGCCCCACATCTCGCCGCCGAGGCGCCAGGGGTCGAGTCCGGCGGCCTGGACCCGGGCGGTCACGAAGGCGTTCTCCACGGGGGCGCTCTCAAGGACGGCGAGCGCGGCTCCGAGGTCGGCGGGTTCGAGGACCCGGGTGGTGGTCTGCGTCAACACGAGGGGGCCTCACCATGCGGTCTGCTGATTCTCCGCACTGTACCTGGCGCGTCGAGGAGGTGGCGGGCGAGTGAGCGGAGAGCCCGCCGGGCGCTCGGTGGCCCGTGCCCGCGCCCCTACCTGTCGGCGGAGTGTGCCCGCCTCCGGCGGCGCAGCGGTCCTGTCGCCCACATCGTCAGTCCGACGAGGGAGACGACCAGCGCCCCTCCGACGAGCGTGGGCACGGCCGCGATGAGGAGGGAGTGCAGCAGCAGCTCTCCCCATGTCGCCGGCTCGTCGCCCATCGTGCTCCCACCCGATGCCATGAATGTCACGACGCCGACGGGGAGCGACCGGTTCCGGGGGACGGCACGAGGCCCCGGCGCGGGGTTGCGCCGAGGCCTCGGGTGTCCGTACGTACGGGTTCAGACGCCGATGGCGACCGTCGGCTCGCCGGACATCACGCCGTCCTTCTCCATCTGCTCGGCGATCTTCAGCGCCTCCTCGATGAGGGTCTCGACGATCTTCGACTCGGGGACGGTCTTGATGACCTCGCCCTTGACGAAGATCTGACCCTTGCCGTTGCCGGAGGCGACGCCCAGGTCGGCCTCGCGGGCCTCGCCGGGGCCGTTGACGACACAGCCCATGACGGCGACGCGCAGCGGTACCTCCATGCCCTCCAGGCCGGCCGTGACCTCCTCGGCGAGCTTGTAGACGTCGACCTGGGCGCGGCCGCAGGACGGGCAGGAGACGATCTCCAGGCGGCGCGGCTTGAGGTTCAGCGACTCCAGGATCTGGTTGCCGACCTTGACCTCCTCGACCGGCGGCGCGGAGAGCGAGACGCGGATGGTGTCGCCGATGCCCTCGGAGAGCAGCGCGCCGAAGGCGACGGCGGACTTGATGGTGCCCTGGAAGGCCGGACCGGCCTCGGTGACACCGAGGTGCAGCGGGTAGTCGCAGGCGGCGGCGAGCTGGCGGTAGGCGTTGACCATGACGACCGGGTCGTTGTGCTTGACCGAGATCTTGATGTCGCCGAAGCCGTGCTCCTCGAAGAGGGAGGCCTCCCACAGCGCGGACTCGACCAGCGCCTCGGGGGTGGCCTTGCCGTACTTCTTCAGCAGCCGGGCGTCGAGCGAGCCCGCGTTGACGCCGATCCGGATCGGAGTGCCCGCGGCCTTGGCGGCGTGCGCGATCTCCTTGACCTTGTCGTCGAACTGCTTGATGTTGCCCGGGTTGACGCGGACGGCCGCGCAGCCGGCGTCGATGGCCGCGAAGACGTACTTCGGCTGGAAGTGGATGTCGGCGATCACCGGGATCTGCGACTTCTTCGCGATCGTGGCGAGCGCGTCGGCGTCGTCCTGCGTGGGGCAGGCGACCCGGACGATCTGGCAGCCGGAGGCCGTCAGCTCGGCGATCTGCTGGAGCGTGGCGCCGATGTCGGACGTACGGGTCGTCGTCATCGACTGCACCGAGACGGGCGCGTCCCCGCCCACCGCGACCGATCCGACCTGGATCTGGCGGCTCTTGCGCCGCTCGGCGAGCCGGGTCGGAACGGACGGGATACCGAGAGAAATCGCGGTCATCAGCTGTACAACCCCAAGGTGTGGTTCATCGGGCTCAGGTCTTCGAGATTACCGCCCCGGGCGCGAGTGGCCGGACACCCAGGGGGTCCGGCCACCGATCGGTCACGTCAGCTTCACCGGGTTGACGATGTCCGCGGCGAGGACGAGCAGGGTGAAGCAGACGAACACGCCCGCCACGACATAGGCGGCCGGCATCAGCTTGGCCACGTCGAACGGGCCCGGGTCGGGGCGCCGGAAGATCCGCGCGGTGTGACGGCGTACGGACTCCCACAGGGCGCCCGCGATGTGACCGCCGTCGAGCGGGAGCAGCGGCAGCATGTTGAAGAGGAACAGCGACACGTTGAACATGACGAGCAGCTGGAGGAAGAAGACCAGCCGGGTCTCCGCCGGCGCCTCGATGCTCATCAGCTCGCCGCTGATCCGGGCCGCGCCGACGACGCCGACGGGTGAGTCCTGCTTGCGTTCGCCGTCGCCGAAGGTGGCGTCCCAGAGGTCCGGAACCTTGCCGGGCAGGGCGAGCACGGACTCGAAACCGGCCTGGAGCTGGTCGGTCATCCGGGAGGCGGACTCGCCGAAGGTGAGCGGGACGACCTCGCGGCCGGACTCGAAGCCCAGATAGCCGGCGGAGACGTACTGCAGCGGCTGGACGACGTTGCCGTCCGCGTCCTTCTTCAGGACCTTGTTCTCCAGGAGCGTCGCCCGGAGGTCCAGCTCCTTGCCGTCGCGCTGGACGGTGACGGTGGCGGGCCCGGTGGTGGCGCGGATGCGGTCGGAGAGGGTGTTCCAGTCGGTGACGCGTTCGCCGTTGAAGGCGACGATCCGGTCGCCCTTCAGCAGGCCGGCGGCCTTGGCGGGCGACGGGCGGTCGCCGGCCTGGCAGGTGTCGCGCTTCTCGCTCTGGTCGATGACGCAGTTGGTGACGCCGGCGACCTTGGTGGTCTGGGCCTCGAAGCCGACGGCCATGGCGCTGCCGAAGAAGAGCAGGACGGCGAGGATCAGGTTCATGAACGGGCCGGCGAACATCACGATGACGCGCTTCCACGGCCTGCGCGTGTAGAAGAGCCGCTTCTCGTCGCCGGGCTGGAGCTCCTCGAAGGAGGCCTCCCGGGCGTCCTCGATCATGGCGCGCCAGGGGGAGGTGGAGCGGGCCTCGATCCGGCCGTCCTTGCCGGGCGGGAACATTCCGATCATCCGGATGTAGCCGCCGGCCGGGATGGCCTTGATGCCGTACTCCGTCTCGCCCTTCTTCCTCGACCAGATCGTCGGGCCGAAGCCGACCATGTACTGGGGCACGCGGATGCCGAAGAGCTTGGCGGTGGAGAGGTGGCCCAGCTCGTGCCAGGCGATGGAGACGAGCAGCCCGAACGCGAACAGCGCGATGCCGAGGAGCGTCAGAAGAACGGTCATGCGCGCGCCTCCGCGGTTGCCTTCGCAGCGAGTACTGCCAGTTCCCGGGCCCGGGCCCTGGCCCAGGTCTCCGCTTCCAGGACGTCCGACACCGTCAGTGAGGTTCCCCGGTCGGGGGTGCCGTGCTCGGTGACGACTGCCGTGACCGTATCCATGATTCCGTTGAACGGCAGCCTTCCGGCGAGAAACGCCTCGACGCACTCCTCGTTCGCCGCGTTGAAGACGGCCGGGGCGGTGCCGCCCAGTTCGCCGACGTGGCGGGCGAGGCCGACGGAGGGGAAGGCCTCGGTGTCGAGCGGGAAGAACTCCCAGCTGGAGGCCTTGGTCCAGTCGAAGGCGGGGGCCGCGTCCGGGACCCGCTGGGGCCAGCCGATGCCGAGCGCGATCGGGCCGCGCATGTCCGGCGGGGTGGCCTGGGCGAGCGTGGAGCCGTCGGTGAACTCGACCATCGAGTGCACGTACGACTGGGGGTGGACGACGACCTGGATGCGGTCGAAGGGGATGTCGTAGAGGAGGTGCGCCTCGATGACCTCGAGCCCCTTGTTCACCAGGGTGGCGCTGTTGACCGTGATGACCGGGCCCATGGCCCAGGTCGGGTGGGCGAGCGCGTCCTCCCGGGTGACGTGCGCCAGCTCGGCCCTCGTACGGCCGCGGAAGGGGCCGCCGGAGGCGGTGACGACCAGCTTGCGGACGTCGGCGCGGGTGCCGGCGGCGAGCGCCTGGAAGAGGGCGGCGTGCTCGGAGTCGACGGGGATGATCTGGCCGGGCTCGGCCAGGGCCCTGACCAGCGGGCCGCCGACGATCAGCGACTCCTTGTTGGCGAGGGCGAGGGTGCGGCCGGCTTCGAGGGCGGCGAGCGTGGGCGCCAGGCCGATGGAGCCGGTGATGCCGTTGAGGACCGTGTGGCAGGGCGAGGCGGCCAGCGTGGTGGCGGCGTCGGGTCCGGCGAGGATCTCGGGGAGCGTGGCACCGGGGCCGTACAGCCTGGTCAGCGCCTCGCGCAGGTCGGAGGCCTTGTCCTCGCGGGCGACGGCGACCGTCTCGACCCTGAGCCGGTGTGCCTGCTCGGCGAGCAGCTCCACCCGGCCGCCGGAGGCGGCGAGGGCGGTGACCCGGAAGCGGTCGGGGTTGCGCAGGACCAGGTCGATGGCCTGGGTGCCGATGGACCCGGTGGAGCCGAGGACGACGATGTCCCGGCGGCCTTCGGTCGGATCGAAGACGAGATGCGGGTCGGCGAGAGGAGAGGGGCGGTCGCTCATGCCCCCCATTCTTGCCGCAAAGACCGCGCGCCCTTCACGGGGTGCGGGGGAACGCTCCGAAGACGTGGTGGAAGTCGGGGAACGTCTTCCGTACACAGCCGGGGTCGTCGAAGGTGATGCCGGGGGTGCGCAGGGCGGTGACGGCGAAGGACATGACGATCCGGTGGTCGCCGTGGGTGGCGATCTCGACGGGGCCGGTGGGGGTGCCGGGCCGGATCTCGATCCAGTCGGGTCCGGTGGCGACGGTGATGCCGAGGCGGCGGAGGTTCTCGGCGCAGGCGTCGAGGCGGTCGCACTCCTTGACGCGGGTGTTGGCGACGTCCTCGATGCGCACCGGTCCGTCGGCGAAGGGCGCGAGGGCGGCGAGGGTCGGCATGGTGTCGGAGATGTCACGCATGTTGACGGTCAGGCCGCGCAGGATTCCGGTGCCGCGGACGGTGGTGGCCGTGTCGGTGATCTCGACGTCCGCGCCCATCCGGCGCAGGACGTCGACGAAGCCGAGGTCGCCCTGGAGGGCGCCGGTGCCGAGGCCGGGGACGGTGACGGTGCGGCCGGGTTCGAGCGCGGCGGCGGCGAAGAAGTACGAGGACGTGGAGGCGTCGGGCTCGATGGGGTAGGCGGTCGCCGTGTAGCCGGTGGGGGCGACCGTGTACGTACGTCCCTCCTGGGTGACCTGCGCCCCGAAGGCCCGCATCATCGCCAGGGTGATCTCGACGTACGGCTCCGAGACCAGGTCGGTCACGGTGATGGTGAGGCCCTCGGCGGTGAGCGGGCCGAGCATGAGGAGCGCGGTCAGGTACTGGGAGGACTGGCCGGCGTCGAGAGTGAGCGCGCCGCCCTTGATGCCGGCGGCGTGGACGGTGAGGGGGTGGTGGCCCTCGTTCTCCTCGTGGCGGAGGTCGACGCCGAGGGTGCGCAGGGCGGTGGTGAGGGGGCCGAGGGGGCGGCGGCGCATCTGCGGGGAGGCGTCGAAGCGGAAGGTGCCGTGGCCGGCAGCGGCGAGGGTGGGGAGGAAGCGGGCGGTGGTGGCGCCGTCGCGGCAGTAGACGTCGGCGGTGTCGACGGCGGGCCCTTCGGGGCGTCCTTCGATGAGCCAGGCGCCGCCGCCCGGCTCCTGCCGTACCTGGTGGCCGAGGGCCTTGAGCCCTTCGGCGAAGCCCTCGGTGTCGTCGGAGAGGAGGGGGCGCAGGAGGGTGCTGGTCCCGTCCGCGGCGGCGGCGAGGAAGAGGGCGCGGGCGGTGAGGGACTTGGAGCCGGGGATGTCGATGACGGTCACGGGGGCCATGGTGCCGGGCATCACCACCCTGGTGGACAAACGTTCCGCATGGCGGAACGGGTGGGCACAAGGGTGGTGACCGGTGCCCCTGGCAAGGGCCTCGTGCCCGGGGCCCGGCAAGGCGCCGCGCCCGGGGGCACCGCAGGCACCGGGAGCCTGGGCCCGGCAGGGGGCGCCGTCCGTTGTGCCCACCCGTCCCGCCCCAGCGGGACGATTGCCCACACCGGAGGCGGCGTGGGCATCGCCCCGTCGCGTCAGGGGATCTTGCGGTGGACGTTCTCGTGCGTCGACGGGCCAGGGGTCGCGTCGGCGATCCAGGGGCCGTCGTCGCTCGGGTCCACGATCCCCTCCTCCAGCCACTCGAAGCGGCCCGCCAGGACCCCGTCCACCACGCGCCGGTCCAGGTCGTCCGTGTTGGACCAGAGGCGGCCGAAGAGCTCCTCCACCCGTAGCCGCGCCTGCCGGCAGAACGCGTCCGCCAGTGCCTGGGCCTCGCGGCCGTGCGGGCCGCCCGAGGACCGCAGCAGGTCCGCCCGTACGCACGCCGCGCTCATCGCGAAGAGCTCCGCGCCGATGTCCACGATCCGCCCGAGGAACGCCTGCTTGAGCTCCATCCGGCCCTGCCACCGCGACATGGCGTAGAACGTCGAGCGGGCCAGCTTCCTCGACGTCCGCTCCACGTACCGCAGATGGGTCGCGAGGGTGCCGAACTCCGCGTACGAGTTCGGCAGCTGGCCCGGTCCGGCCACCAGCTTCGGCAGCCAGCGGGCGTAGAAGCCGCCCGCCCGCGCGCCCGCCTTCGCCTTGTCGCCCAGCGACTTGTCGGGGTCGATGATGTCGCCCGCCACGGCCAGGTGCGCGTCGACCGCCTCGCGGGCGATGAGCAGGTGCATGATCTCGGTCGAGCCCTCGAAGATGCGGTTGATCCGCAGGTCCCTCAGGAGCTGTTCCGCCGGGACCGCGCGTTCGCCCCGGGCCGCGAGCGAGTCCGCCGTCTCGTAGCCGCGTCCGCCGCGGATCTGGACCAGTTCGTCGGCGATGAGGCAGCCCATCTCGGAGCCGTAGAGCTTGGCGAGGGCCGCCTCGATGCGGATGTCGTTGCGGTCCTCGTCGGCCATCTGGGAGGCGAGGTCGACGACCGCCTCCAGGGCGAACGTGGTCGCCGCGATGAAGGAGATCTTCGCGCCCACGGCCTCGTGCCGGGCGACCGGCTTGCCCCACTGCTCCCGTACGGCCGCCCACTCGCGGGCGATCTTCAGCGCCCACTTGCCCGCGCCGACACACATCGCGGGGAGGGAGAGCCGTCCGGTGTTCAGAGTGGTGAGGGCGATCTTGAGACCGGCGCCCTCGGGGCCGATGCGGTTCTCGGCCGGGACCCGGACGCCGTGGAAGCGGGTGACGCCGTTCTCCAGGCCACGCAGGCCCATGAAGGCGTTGCGTCGCTCGACGGTGATGCCCGGCGAGTCCGCCTCGACCACGAACGCGGTGATGCCGCCTCGATGGCCCTCGGACTTCGGCACGCGCGCCATGACGACGAGCAGGTCGGCGACGACGCCGTTGGTCGTCCAGAGCTTCACCCCGTCGAGGACGTAGGCGTCGTCGCCGTCCGGGACGGCGGTGGTGGCGAGCCGGGCCGGGTCGGAGCCGACGTCCGGCTCGGTGAGGAGGAAGGCGGAGATGTCGGTGCGGGCGAGGCGCGGCAGGTAGGTGTCGCGCTGTTCCTGCGTACCGAAGATCTTCAGCGGCTGCGGTACGCCGATCGACTGATGCGCGGAGAGCAGCGCACCGATCGCGGGGCTCGCGGAGCCGACGAGGGCGAGGGCTCGGTTGTAGTACACCTGGGTGAGGCCGAGCCCGCCGTACTTCGGGTCGATCTTCATCCCGAACGCGCCGATCTCCTTGAGACCGGTGACGACCTCGTCGGGGATCCGGGCCTCGCGTTCGATGAGCCGGCCGTCGATCCGTGTCTCGCAGAAGGTGCGCAGCTTGGCGAGGAAGGCCTCGCCGCGCCGTACGTCCTCCTCGGAGGGCATGGGGTGGGGGTGGATGAGGTCCAGTCGGAAGCGGCCGAGGAACAGCTCCTTGGCGAAGCTGGGTTTGCGCCAGTCCTGCTCGCGCGCTGCCTCGGCGACCTGCCGGGC
The DNA here is from genome assembly GCF_042902595.1 of Streptomyces sp. NPDC012508. Lineage (NCBI taxonomy): Bacteria > Bacillati > Actinomycetota > Actinomycetes > Kitasatosporales > Streptomycetaceae > Streptomyces > Streptomyces sp. NPDC012508. The sequence continues at coordinate 484,863 of NZ_JBIBEO010000007.1, read as the reverse complement.
CTCGCGTTCGGTGACCTTGGGCCGCTGGGTGGGTGCGGACATGAGGAGCTCACCTGCCGCTCGTCGGGTGCCTTGTGGCTACTCGTCCGTAGTACCCGATTTCGCGGCGCCCCGAAAGACGGCGGAAGCGCACGAGGACGGCCGGAGCCCCCGCACAGTGGGCTCCGGCCGTCGGTCTCGTGGATCCGTACGCGTACGTACGGACGGGTTACAGGGCGAGGCCCGTGAGGACGAGGACGCGCTCGTAGGTGTAGTCGTCCATCGCGTACTTGACGCCCTCGCGGCCGACGCCGGACTTCTTGGCGCCGCCGTACGGCATCTGGTCGGCGCGGTAGGACGGGACGTCGCCGATGATCACGCCGCCGACCTCGAGCGCGCGGTGGGCGCGGAAGGCGGTCTGCAGGTCATGGGTGAAGACGCCGGCCTGGAGGCCGAAGTCCGAGTCGTTGACGGCGGCGAAGGCCTCGGCCTCGCCGTCGGCCTTGGCGACGGTCAGGACCGGGCCGAAGACCTCGGCGCGGGCCAGGGTGACGTCGGCCGGGAGGTCGGTCAGGACGGTCGGGGCGTAGGTCGCGCCCTCGCGCTTGCCGCCGGCGAGGAGCTTCGCGCCGGCCGCGACGGCCTCGTCCACCCAGGCCTCGACGCGCTTGGCGGCGTTCTCGTCGACCAGCGGGCCGACGTCGGTGGCGTCGTCCGCCGGGTCACCCGTGACCTGGGCCTCGACGGCGGCGACGATCTTCGGCACCAGGCGGTCGTAGACCGAGGCGTCGGCGATCACGCGCTGCACGGAGATGCAGGACTGGCCGCCCTGGTAGTTGGAGAAGGTGGCGATACGGGTCGCCGCCCAGTCCAGGTCCTGCTCGGACGCCCAGTCGCCGAGGACGACGGCGGCGGCGTTGCCGCCGAGCTCCAGGGTGCAGTGCTTGTGCGGTACGGACTCCTGGATGGCGAAGCCGACCTTGTCGGAGCCGGTGAAGGAGATGACCGGGAGGCGCTCGTCCTGGACGAGGGCCGGCATGCGGTCGTTCGGCACGGTCAGGACGGACCAGGAGCCGGCCGGCAGGTCGGTCTCGGCCAGCAGCTCGCCCAGGATCAGGGACGAGATGGGGGTGGAGGGGGCCGGCTTGAGGATGATCGGGGCGCCGACGGCGATGGCCGGGGCGACCTTGTGGGCGCTGAGGTTCAGCGGGAAGTTGAACGGCGCGATGCCGAGAACGACGCCCTTGGGGATACGGCGGGTGATCGCCAGGCGGCCGACGCCACCGGCCTCGGTGTCCAGGCGCTGGGCCTCTCCGCCGTTGAAGCGGCGGGCTTCCTCGGCGGCGAAACGGAAGACGGAGACGGCACGGCCGACCTCGCCGCGGGCCCACTTGATGGGCTTGCCGTTCTCGGCGGAGATCACCTGGGCGATCTCCTCGGTGCGCTCGGCGAGACGCTTCGATACGTGGTCGAGGGCGGCGGCGCGGACGTGCGCCGGGGTCGCGGCGAACTCGTCGACCACGGCGTGCGCGGCCGCGACGGCCTCCTCGACCTGGGCCTCGGTGGGAACGCTCACCTTGCCGACGAGACGTCCGTCGAAGGAGTTCGTGACGTCGAAGGTGGCCTCGCCGGTGGCCTCGCGGCCGGCGAGCCAGAAGGCGTGGGTGGTCGTCATTGCGTCCCGGCCCTTTCCGTATCGGGGTGCGAGCGATCGCTCTCGTGACACGTTAGGGCGAAGCGGGCGGCGTGACGCTTGTCCGCGGTGGAGTGATGGATCAGGGCTCCTGTCCGCTTTGGCGGAAGGAGCTCCTGTCCGCGTGGCGGAAGGAGGATGGGAGCGGCGGTGGGAGGCGCGGCACAAGGAGCCCCGCCCGTCACCGGCGCGCGAGGCTCACCCCCGTCGCTCCGTGGAGACGATGAGGCAGACCCCGCCGACGACGATCGCGCCGCCGAGTGCGATGGGCCAGGTCAGGGCCTCGCCGAGGACGACCGCGCCGAGCAGCACGGCGACGACCGGGTTGACGTACGCGTACGTGGCGACGAGCGAGAGCGGGGCGGTCTGGAGCAGCCAGGCGTACGCGGTGAAGGCGATCAGCGAGCCGAAGACGATGAGGTAGACGAGGGCGGTCCAGGAGCGGGTGGACACGTCGGCGAGGTCGAAGCCGTGGTTCTCGCCGCGGATCAGGGCGATGAACAGGCCGCCGAGGCCGCCGGCGAGCATCTCGTACGCGCTGGCGGTGAAGGGGTTGGCGGGCATCGAGAGCCGGCCCGAGGAGTACGAGCCGATGGACCACAGGAGCGCGGCGACCACGACGAGGACGACGCCGCCGATCCTGACCTCTCCGTTGAGACCGGGGAGGGTGAGGACGCCGAGGCCGACGAGGCCGAGGGCCACTCCGGCGAAGGCTCCGCGGCCCGGGCGCTCGCCGGCGGCGGCGCGCAGGACGACGACCCACGCGGGCACGCTGGCGACGAGCAGCGCGGCGAGGCCGGAGGGGATGGAGGTCTCGGCCAGGACGACGAGCGCGTTCCCGCCGACGAGGAGCAGGATGCCGACGAGGACGGCCGAGCCGAGTTGGCGCGGGGTCACCTTCAGCGCGGCGGGGCCCTGACGCCAGGCGATGATCGCGGCGAGGAGCAGGCCCGCGATGACGTACCGGATTCCGGCGGAGAGGAACGGCGGCATCGTCTCGACGACGATCCGGATCCCGAGGTAGGTCGACCCCCAGACGACGTACACGATCCCGAGCGCGAACCAGACGGCGCCGGATATGCGGCGGGTGGTGGGGCGGCGTCCGGGGGCGGCGGAGGGGGAGGTGCGTTCCTCGGAGGCGGGGTCGGCCGCGGGGGTTGTCATGCTCAGGAGAGTAGGGAGTTCCAGCGCGGTTGACCAATGATTTGCCCGCTATCGGGCAGAAATGGCTCCGTAGAGCGGCGAGTTCGGAGGGCGACCCTGTAGCGGCCCTCCGAAAGCGCTCCGCCGGATCCACGCCGGCCCTAACGCTCCTCCGCGTCCGCGCCCGTCGCCTTGAGGGCCAGCCACAGCTCCATCCGTACGTCCGGGTCGTCCAGGGAGCGGCCCAGGATCTCCTCCACGCGGCGCATCCGGTAGCGCAGGGTGTGGCGGTGGACGCCCAGGTCCGCCGCGGCCGCGTCCCACTGGCCGTGGCGGGAGAGCCAGGCCCGCAGCGAGGCGACCAGGTCGCCGCGGCCCGTCGCGTCGTGTTCGTACAGCGCCCGCAGCATGCCGTCCGCGAAGGCGCGGACGGCGTCGTCGGCGAGGAGCGGCAGCACGGAGCCCGCCGCCAGGTCCTCGTGCTCGACGAGCGCCCGGCCGCGCCGCCGCGCCACCGACAGTGCCTGCTCGGCCTGCTTGTACGCGGCCGCCGCCGCGATCGGTCCCGCCGGAGCGGAGAGCCCGACGACGACACCGGCCTCCTCGGCGTCCCGTTCGGTGTACGCCTCGCAGGCCGTGACGACCGCGCCGCCGTCGCCGGCAAGGACCAGGAGGCGCTCCTCGCCCTCGGGGACGGTCAGCACCGTCTCCCCCGCGCGGGCGGCCGCCGACTCCAGCTCCTCGGCCAGCACGGGCAGCGGGGGTTCGCCCTCCCGCTCCCCCGACGCCGCCTCGGCGATCAGCAGCCGGAAGGGGGCGTCGAGGAGCCCGCCGTACAGGTCGCCCGCGACCGCCCGGGCGTGGTCGGGCTGGCCGGAGAGCATCATCCGCAGCACCGCCGCGCCGAGCCTGCTCTCGGCCGCCTGGAGCGAGCGCGAGCGTTCGGTGGTGAGCGTGAGCAGGGCGATGGCGGAGTGGACGGCGTACCGTTCCGCCGTCCCGAGCGGCGCGCCCGTGCCGACCGCGAGGGCGCCCCTGACCCGTCGGCCCGTGCCCAGGGACTGGAGCTCGACCCGGTCGTCCGTGCCGCCGACGACGGCGCTGGCGGGCGCGGGCCGCTCCCGGAGCCGTTCGACGTCGGGTGTCAGCCGGGCCGCCCGGCGCGCCGCCCACTCGGGGGACGCGGCGAGGACGGTGCCGGAGGTGTCGTACAGCGCCGCCCAGCCGTCCACATGGGCCGCGAGGCGCGCCACCACCGCGTCCGGGCCCTCGGCGAGCGCGGCGCGGGTCAGCTCCCGCTGGGCCTCGAAGCCGGCCGTGACCGCCCGGTACTGGTCGGCCGCGATGGCCGCGGATACCGCCTTGCTGATGGCCAGGAACGGTGTGCGCCGCGGTACTTCGAGGAGCGGCAGCCCCTCGGCGCCGGCGGCGTCGAGGAGGGCGGCCGGGATGTCCTCGTAGTTGACGCCGATGGCGAAGCCGAGCCCGACCACGCCCGCGGCGAGCAGCCGTCGCACGTAGCGGCGCATCGCCTCGGGGTCCTCGGCGTCCAGGGTGAGGGCGGTGGTGAGCAGCAGCTCGCCGCCCTCCATGTACGGGACGGGGTCGGTGAGCTCGCTGACGTGGGCCCAGCGCACGGGAGTGTCGAGGCGGTCCTCACCCGCGCGGACGGTGAGCTTGAGCGCCGAGTGCTGGGCGAGTGAGGCGAGGGTGGGCGGCATTGGCGACCGTCGGACCTTAGGGCAGGGGGCGCCGCTCAGCCGAGCGGCGCCCTCGATTGTGCCAGGGTGCGCCGGTGCCCGCTCCGGCTCGGCCCGAGCCCGGCGCCGGGTGGCCGTCGGGTAGCCGTCGGGTCGGGATCAGCTCGCCGTCAGCTCCGCAGATCCACCAGCAGGGGTGGCGTGTGCTCGCCCCGCACATGGGTGAGGGAGAGCACGGCGTGCCCGGCGGGGACGGCGTGCGCGAGGTCGGAGGCGGACCAGCGCTGCCGCTCGACCTCCCGTACGGTCACGGCCTCAGCCGTCGTGGCCTTGCCGGTCACGAGGCGTCGCATGAAGTGCAGGGCCTTGGTCAGGGGCTCGTCGGAGATGATCTGCCGGTTGGTGACGTCCCGGGTCTGCACCCACTCCGTCCCCCAGGTCTCGGCGAACCGGTTGCCGTCCCACGGCGCGATCCCCGCGAACGCCATCCGGCAGCCGACCGCGCCGAGCAGCGGCCCGCGCAGCGCCTCCGGCACGTCCTCCAGGCTGCGGAGCGCGAGGACGACGCCGGCGTTGGCGGAGCGCAGCCGCTGCAGGGCGCGCACAGAGTCGGCGGTGACGGTGTACGTCGCGTCGTCGAGGACCAGGCAGGCGAAGAGGGACCGGTCGCGGCGGGCGAGGGCGGCCTCGGCGAACTGTGCGAGGAGCAGCCGGGAGACGATCCGGGAGGCCTCGGCGTGGCCGCGCTCGGGGAGGTCGACGCGGACGCGGAGGGGGTGCTCGACGGCGCGCAGGGAGAACTGCGGCTTCTCGCCGCCGGAGCCCTCGGTGCGGAAGAAGCGGGCGAAGGCGGGCCGGTCGAGGAAGGCGACGCGCTCGGCGAGCAGGACGCCGACCTCGTCGCCCCGGTCGGCCTGGCGCTGCCGGGCGTCGAGCTCGCGCAGCTGGGCGGGGTCGTCGGCGACGGCCTCGCGCAGCGCGGCGAGGGCCGTGGGCGTCCCGGCGAGCAGCTCGCGCAGCTCGGGCACGCCGGGGAAGCGGCCGTACGCGGCCAGGAACGGGCCGATCAGCTGGGCGAGCGCGGTGGCGGCCCGGCGGCTGTCGGCGACGAGATCCCCGACGAGCGCCTCGGCGAGGACCCGGGCGGCCTCGTCGGGGTCGTCCGCGCCGCCGTACAGATCGAGGTCGTGGGTGGACTCGGGCCGCCCGACGGACACGACGACGTCGAAGGCCTCGTCGGGCCCGAGGGCGGCACCGTGCGAGGTGACGGCGACGACGGCGGCCCGGTTGGCGAGCGCCTGCAGACAGAGCGCCTCGACGACGGGCCGCACGAGCCGCACGGTCTTCCCGGCCCCGGCGGGCCCTACGGCGACTAGGGAGGTGCCGAGCACCGCCGGTTCCAGGGCGACGCCCGTGGTCCGCCGGGCGTAGGGGTTGCGCGGGTGGTCGGCGGCGGTGCCGATGAGGACCTGGTCGGTGGCGAGGTCATGGGTGGCGGTGCGCACGGGCAGGTCGCGCAGGCCCGAGGGATGGCCGCAGGCGGCGGCGCCCCGGGTGCGTACGGCCTCGGTGAAGGCGGCAAGGCGCTCGGGCCGGGTCCGTACGCCCTGCCAGGCACGGCGGATCCGGGCGTAGTCGACGTCGCCGAGCGTCCCCTGCCGGGTGGCCTCGGAGAGCTGGGCCGCGGCCTCGGTCAGCCCGGCGTCCCGCAGCTCGGGCCATTCGGCGGGGTCGGCGGCGGGCGGGGGCGGCGGAGCGGCAGCCGGCGTACCGGCGGGGCCACCGAACCGGCGGCGTACGACGGGCCAGGCGCCGGCCCGTCCGACGGCCGCGACGAGGGCGGCGATCAGGAGGACGTAGTAGAGGTTGGAGACCCAGATGAGCCAGGTGACCGTGCGGGGCATGTCACGCCAGACGCCCGGCAGGAGGACGAAGAGGGGCCAGATGGGGACGCCGTACCGGTGCCAGACCTCACGCCAGTTGCCGACGCGGCCGAAGCCGACGGCGAGGAGGACGAGCACCGCGGCGTGCCAGAGGTAGTTCGCACCGATGAAGACCCAGATGTTCGGGCTCGTGGCGGCCTGCCATTCGTCGGGGACGAGCCAGAGCATCGGCAGCAGCCACCAGTCGTTGACGAAGATCCACCACCCCTCCAGATATCCGTTCCAGAGGAGCGACCAGAGCAGCCAGCCGCAGAGGTACGCGACGACCGCGCCGGTGATCAGCTGGCGGCCGGGCACGGCATCGGGTTCGAGCTCGGGCCGCTCGCGGTGTCCGAGCCGCCAGACGCCGGGGCCGGCGGCGGGGCGGGGGATCCGGAGCCACTCGGCGACGCCGATGCGGGCGGGCGCGTGGGTGGGTGGCGGGGGTACCGGGGAGGCCTGCGGTGGGGGGCCGGGGGGCACGGGCGGGCCCGCTGGGCGCGGGACCGCGCCTCCTCGGGTGTCGCGTGACTCGTACGTGCCTTCGGTCTCCATGAACCCCTGCCCCCTGACCAGCCAGGTCGCCGCATCTGTGCCACCGTCAATCTAGTGGGCGAGGCCAGGCCCGGAGCGGTTTCCCGGCCGCCATGTCCACACCGGACAACGACACACCCCGCAACACTCCCGATCGGCGCATGCCCGCGCCCGCCCCCCGCGCCTAGCCTGCGGAAGAAACCCACAAGAGCGTCCAGAACACCCCAGGAGCCTCGCATGAACGCTGTCCCGCAGGAGCGGCGCGTCGTCACCGCCATCCCCGGTCCGAAGTCGCAGGAGCTGCAGGCCCGCCGCCTCGACGCCGTGGCCGGCGGCGTGGGCTCCGTGCTGCCCGTCTTCACCGCGAAGGCCGGCGGCGGCATCATCGAGGACGTCGACGGCAACCGCCTGATCGACTTCGGCTCCGGCATCGCCGTGACCTCCGTCGGCGCCTCCGCCGAGGCCGTCGTGCGCCGCGCCGCCGCGCAGCTCGCCGACTTCACGCACACCTGTTTCATGGTCACGCCGTACGAGGGCTACGTCGAGGTCTGTGAGGCGCTCTCCGAGCTGACCCCCGGCGACCACGCCAAGAAGTCCGCGCTGTTCAACTCCGGCGCCGAGGCCGTCGAGAACGCGGTCAAGATCGCCCGTTCGTACACCAAGCGCCAGGCCGTCGTCGTCTTCGACCACGGCTACCACGGCCGTACGAACCTGACGATGGCGCTGACCGCGAAGAACATGCCGTACAAGCAGGGCTTCGGTCCGTTCGCGCCCGAGGTCTACCGCGTGCCGGTCGCCTACGGCTACCGCTGGCCCACCGGCGCCGAGAACTGCGGCCCCGAGGCCGCCGCCCAGGCGATCGACAACATCACCAAGCAGATCGGCGCCGAGAACGTCGCCGCGATCATCATCGAGCCGGTCCTCGGCGAGGGCGGCTTCATCGAGCCGGCCAAGGGCTTCCTGCCGGCGATCGTGAAGTTCGCCAACGACAACGGCATCGTCTTCGTCGCCGACGAGATCCAGTCCGGCTTCTGCCGCACCGGCCAGTGGTTCGCGTGCGAGGACGAGGGCATCGTCCCCGACCTGATCACGACCGCCAAGGGCATCGCGGGCGGTCTGCCGCTCGCCGCCGTCACCGGCCGCGCCGAGATCATGGACTCCGTGCACGGCGGCGGTCTGGGCGGCACCTACGGCGGCAACCCGGTGGCCTGCGCCGGTGCGCTCGGCTCCATCGAGACCATGAAGGAGCTCGACCTCAACGCCAGGGCGAAGCACATCGAGTCCGTCATGAAGACCCGCCTGTCGGCGATGGCGGAGAAGTTCGACGCCATCGGCGACATCCGCGGCCGCGGCGCCATGATCGCCATCGAGCTGGTCAAGGACCGCGACACCAAGGAGCCGAACCCGGAGGCCGCGGGCGCGCTGGCGAAGGCCTGTCACGCCGAGGGCCTGCTGGTCCTGACCTGTGGCACCTACGGCAACGTGCTCCGCTTCCTGCCGCCGCTGGTGATCGGTGACGATCTCCTGAACGAGGGTCTCGACATCATCGAGAACGCGTTCGGGCAGATCTGACCCCTTCGACACGGCGTGTGAAGAGAGTGTGGGGGGCCGATGGCGGGATGGAGATCCGGCTGTCGGTCCCCTTCTCTCTGCCGTACGGTTTCTGCAGATGAGAGAAACACCCCGCTCGCAGGGAACTGCGAGCGACAACAGGGCGGAGCCTCCCCAGCCCCGCCCTGCCCGCGCCCTGGCGCACACCACTGGAGCCTCGCGCTCCGGAACTCCTCACCGATCGGATGGCCGCCCGCCCCACACCCCCCGGGGCGCGCGGCAGCCCGGTCACCTCGGACGCCCCGGAACCACCCCCCCTGTTCCGGGGCGTCCGGCTGTCTTCTCGGCGGTCGTGCTGTTCGCTGTCATCACCTGGCAGGTCGTCGTGGCGGGCCCGCTCGCCCGCCTCGACGAGCGCCTCTCGCGCTCCCTGGTCGACCGCGTCCCCCGCTGGTTCTCCGAACTCGGCGCCGACCTCGGCAACATGACGGTCGCCCTCCCGGTCCTCGGTGCCGCGATGGCGTACGCGCTCTGGCGCGGCCGGCGCTCCCAGGTCCTCGCCGCGGGCCTCACGATGGCTCTCGTACCGCTGCTGATCATTCCACTGAAGGAGTGGACGGCCCGCCCGGGCCCGCTGGAGCCGTGGGCGGCGGGCTACTACCCGTCGGGCCACACGGCGACGGCGATGGTGGCGTACGTCGGCGCGGCGTTCCTCGTCTCGAAGCGCCTGCTCCCCCTGGCCGCCGTTCTGACGACCCTGACGGCCATCGGTCTGGTGCTCCGCGGCTTCCACTGGCCCCTGGACGTCCTGGCCTCGGTGGCTCTCTGTGTACCCCTGCTCCGCTGGCCTGTCCTCGCCGAGCGGTACGGTCGCGCTTCACGTTCGTGACCGACCAAGCGGAGTGCAGATGACCATTCAACGGCCGGGACTTCCGGGCGACTTGCCGTCCCCGGAGGTGCTGTGGGCGCGCTGGGCCCTTGTGGCCGTGCTGGAGGCGACCACGGAGGCGGAGGAGGCCACCGGGTACCGGACGGGCTGCTGGATCGACGACGAGGGGCTCCACCTCGACGACTGCGGATGCACCTGGTGGACGTTCTCCCGCGTCGGTGGGGGCCGGTACGTGCTCTTCGGCGAGGACGAGTCGAGCGGCGTCAAGTGGCACGGTACGCCGATCGACATGCTGGCGGGCGGCCCCGACTGGCTCCCCTACGAGGAGCTGCGCGACCGGCTCGAGGGGAACGAACTGGGGTGCGTCTACTGGTACGAGAACGGCGCCTGGGCACGCGCCCCGTACCCCGAGGACCTGAAGGACGACGGCCTCGACTGCGGGATGAGCCGCTTCGTCGACCGGGACGACGCCCTGAGCCTGCTGGACGACCACGTCCGGTACGACGGAGGAACGTCCGCCGAGACGCTCATGGAGCATGCCGAGGGATACCGCCTGACGCCGGAGCTCCTCGCATCCCACGCCGCCCCCGCCGACGGGACCGCCCCGGACCTCCCGGCCATGACCCGCGCCCTGAACCGGGCGGAGCTGGCCTCCCGTTCGGCCGCCGAGGCCCCGACGGGCTGAGCCCCGGCACACGGCCGACCGGAGCCGATGACGGCTCCGGTCCGGCTGTTCGGCGAGGTGGTGGGGTGAGCGTCAGCTCCAGCGGTAGGCGTCGAAGTTGCGGCTGAACTCCCAGGCGTTGAAGCGGTCCCAGTTGATCGACCACGTCATCAGGCCGCGCAGGGCCGGCCAGGTGCCGTGGGTCTGGTACGTGCCGCAGTTCGTCTTCTTCGTCAGGCAGTCCAGGGCCTTGTTCACCTCGGACGGGGTGGTGTGGCCGTTGCCCGCCTGGGTGGAGGCGGGGAGGCCGATGGCGACCTGCTCCGGGCGGAGGGCCGGGAAGACGCGGTCCGTGTTGCCGGCGACCGGGAAGCCCGTGAGGAGCATGTCGGTCATGGCGATGTGGAAGTCCGCGCCGCCCATGGAGTGGTACTGGTTGTCGAGGCCCATGATCGGGCCCGAGTTGTAGTCCTGGACGTGGAGCAGGGTGAGGTCGTCGCGCAGGGCGTGGATGACCGGGAGGTAGGCGCCGGCGCGCGGGTCCTGGCCGCCCCACTGGCCGGAGCCGTAGAACTGGTAGCCGAGCTGGACGAAGAAGGTCTCCGGGGCCATCGTCAGGACGAAGCCGGAGCCGTACTTGGCCTTCAGGGACTTGACCGCCGAGATGAGGTTGACGATCACCGGGCTGGTGGGGTTGCGGAAGTCGGTGTCGCCGGTCTGGAGCGAGAGGGAGTGGCCCTCGAAGTCGATGTCCAGGCCGTCGAGTCCGTACTCGTCGATGATCTTCGAGACGGAGGAGACGAAGGTGTCGCGGGCGGCCGTCGTGGAGAGCTGGACCTGGCCGTTCTGGCCGCCGATCGAGATCAGGACCTTCTTGCCGGCCGCCTGCTTGGCCTTGATCGCCGCCTTGAAGTCCGCGGCGGACTCCACGTTCGGGCATTCGGCGGCCGGGCAGAGGGAGAAGCGGATGTCGCCGGAGGTCACCGAGGTCGGTTCGCCGAAGGCGAGGTTGATGACGTCCCACGAGTCGGGGACGTCGGCCATCCGGGTGTAGCCGGAGCCGTTGGCGAAGCTGGCGTGGAGGTAGCCGACGAGGGCGTGGGCCGGGAGGCCGCCGCCGGGGTTCCCGCCGCCGGACGTCGTGGTCGCGGTCACGGCCGTGGACTTCGCCGACTCGCCCGCGCTGTTCACGGCCGAGACCTGGAAGGTGTACGAGGTGGAGGGCGCGAGGCCGGTCGCGGTGTACGAGGTGCCGGTGACCGTCGCCGCCGGGGTTCCGCCGCGGTAGACCTTGTAGGAGGTGGCCCCGGAGACGGCGGGCCAGGTCAGGGGTACGGACGTGGAGGTCGGGGAGCCCGCGGCGAGGCCGGTGGGGGTGGCCGGGGTCTGGACGGGGTCGCCGCCGGGGCCGATCAGGGAGAGGTCGTCGGCGAGATAGGCGCCGGTGCCGTACCAGCCGTGGGTGTAGAGGGTCACGGAGGTGGTGGAGGCGCCGGTGGTGAAGCCGGTGGTGAGCTTCTGCCAGTCGGGGGCGGACTGGGTCCAGGTGGAGACGTCGGTCGTGCCGGTGCCGGACGCCCCGAGGTAGACGTAGCTTCCGCGCACCCAACCGCTCAGCGTGTAGGCGGAGTTCGGTTTCACGGTGACGGTCTGGGAGCACCTGGCCTGGTCGCTGCCGGCCGGGGTCGCCTGCAGCGCCTTCGTACCGCCGTGGACGGGTGAGGAGACGACGACACCGCTGCCCGCCGTACAACTCCAGCCGTCGAGGCCGGATTCGAAGCCGCCGTTGCGTGCCAGTTCGGAGTCCGCGGCCTGGGCCACGGGGGTGAGGGAGACGAGTCCGCCGGCGGCGAGCACGCCAGCCAGCAGAAGCGTGAGAGGTCTGGTGCGGTCCACAACTGCCTCCGGGGGTGGGGGAATCGAGGTGGAGCGCGCCACAGCATGGTCCAGACCAATCAAGTGGTCAAGACCTCTGCTCTCCTTCACCGCGCGCCAGTCGGCCCGCCGCCTCGTGCATCGCCAGCTCCAGGAGCGAGGCGTCGTTGAGGGTTCCGCTGCCGTCGGGCGTCACCAGCCAGCGCACCCCGCCGGCCGCGCGCCCCGGATACGGGACGACGATCCAGGTGCCGCGGCCCGCGCTGCGCACCCCCGTACCGAGCCAGCGCGAGGCCGTGCCCGGGGGCACGAAGAAGCCCATCCGCGCCTCGCCGAAGTCGGCGAGGACCGGCCCCGGCCGGTCCACGAGCCGGGTCAGCACATCGAGCGTGGGATACCCGAGCTCCCCCGGCAGGATCAGCACGTCCCACCGCTTCCCAGCGGGCAGCAGGGCGATCCCGAGCGGGTTGCGCTCCCACTCCCACCGGCAGGCGTCGGGATCCGGCGCCACCGATGCCAGCCACTCCACCGCGGTCTTGGCCGCCCCCGAACCAGTCATGGCCTACGGCCTCCCTTCCGTGTACGGACACGTCGTCCACACGCAGAGAGCGGGGTCGGTGACGATCATTACGCGGGTTCGGACCACCAGTTGGTAGTGAAGTGGGCCACATGGCGAGCAAGTGGTGTGCGCCAGGGGCGCACACCCGGCGCACCGGCGCCCTCCGGGCGCGCCCGATCGGGTGGACGGCGGACGGCCGGGTCGGCGGCCTCCGCCGCTCGCCGCCTTCCGCATGGTCGTATGGGCCTCCGCGCCGCGCCCACCACCACGGGAGTACCCCCATGCCGATCCCGCCGTCCTCGGGTAACGCACCCGGAAGCTCCCGTAAGAAGGGGCTGCTGTGGCGGGTCGGCGCGTGGTCGGCACGCCACTTCGTCCTGGTGATCGCCGCGTGGATCGTCGCGCTGGCCGGCCTGCTGGCCCTCCAGCACGCGTACGGCGGTGAGTACTCCGACAACTACTCGCTGCCCGGCACCCAGTCCGCCGAAGGGCTCGACGTGCTCCGCGCGCACGAGCCGGCCGCCGGCGGATACAGCGCCCAGGTGGTGCTGTACGACTCCGCGAAGCCGCTCACCGAGGTGAGCGACCAGGTCTCCCAGGCGGTCACCTCCCTCGGGAAGCTGCCGGAGGTCCTGAGCGCGCAGAGCCCGCTGCCGGCGCCCGGCACCACGCCGCCTAGCGTCCCGCCGGGGACGCCGAACCCCGGCCCGCTCTCGACGGACGGCAAGACCGGCTACATCACGATGCGTTTCAGCGTCCAGCCCTCGACCCTGGGCGACTCCTACCTGGACGGTGTGGACAGCGCCGTGGCGCCGCTGCGCGCCGCTGGAGTCGAGGTCGAGTACGGCGGCACCCTTGGCGAGCTGGCCCGCCCGGAGCCGAACGACCGGCTCAGCGAGGCGATCGGGTTCGGGGTCGCGATCGTGGTGCTCCTGATCGGCTTCGGCAGCGTACTCGCGGCCGTTCTGCCGCTGGTCACCGCGCTGTTCGCGGCCCTCTGCGGGCTCGCGGTGCTCGGGCTCCTCGCCGCCGTGTGGACGTTCGCGACCGTCTCACCGACCCTGGCGACGATGATCGGCATCGGTGTCGGCATCGACTACGCGCTCTTCCTGATCACCCGCCACCGCCAGCTGCTGATGGACGGCGCCGATCCGGTGACGGCCGCCGGGGCGGCCACCGCCACCAGCGGCCGGGCGGTCCTCGTGTCGGGATGCACGGTCATCATCGCCCTCTCGGGCCTGTGGGTCTCGGGGCTGAGCTTCATCGGACTGCTCGGACTCGCCGCGACGTCCACCGTCGTCACCGCCGTCGTCGGCGCGCTGACGCTCGTACCGGCGATGCTCGGGCTGATCGGGCGGCGGATCGACAAGCTGCGGGTGCGCACCCCGATCGCCGAGACCGACATCCAGGAGGGCGAGGAGCACGGGGCATGGCACCGCTACGCGCTGCGCGTCGAGCGGCGGCCGTGGTGGTTCCTGGCCGCGGGCGTCGTCGTGCTCGTGGTGCTCGCCATCCCCATGTTCTTCATGCAGCTCGGGCACATCGGCGACGGCGCCGACCCGAAGTCCTTCACCGACCGGCGCGCCTACGACCTGATGTCCTCGGCCTTCGGGCCCGGATCCAACGGGCCGCTGACCCTGGTGATCGACCAGACCTCGGTGCCCGCCTCCGACCGGTCGGCCCTCGCCTCGCAGGCCCAGAAGGCGCTCACCGGTGTGCCGAACGCCGCCCTGATCACCCCGCTGACGCCGACCTCGGACGGGGACGTCCTGATCGCCACCGCCTACTCGGTCGCGGCGCCGCAGGACGAGCGGACCACGGAGCTGAACAACAACCTCGTCGACAACGTCCTCCCCCAGGCCGTCAGCGGCACCACGGCCTCCACGTACGTCACCGGCACCACGGCCGCGCAGGTCGACTTCCTCGACATCGTCTCCAGCCGGCTGCCGCTGATCATCGCCGTGGTCGTGGCCCTGGCGTTCCTCGTGATCCTGGTCGTCTTCCGCGGGCCGCTCGTCGCCGCCAAGGCCGCCATCCTCAACCTGCTGTCGATCGGCGCCTCGTACGGAGTGGTGGTCGCCGTCTTCCAGTGGGGCTGGGGAGGCCCGGCGCTCGGCGTCTCCGGAGACGTCCCGATCGAGAGCTATGTGCCGATGATGATGTTCGCCATCGTCTTCGGCCTGAGCATGGACTACGAGATCTTCCTGCTGTCCCGTGTCCACGAGGCGTGGCTGCGCACCGGCGACGCGAAGGCGAGTGTCGCGCACGCCCTGGAGATCACGGCCCGCGTCATCACCTGCGCGGCGCTCATCATGGTCAGCGTCTTCGCGGCCTTCATCGTCAGCGACAACATCGTCATCAAGATGATGGGCCTCGGCCTGGCCGCGAGCGTGCTCATCGACGCGACGGTCGCGCGGCTGCTCCTGGTGCCCGCCGTGATGACGCTGCTCGGCCCGAAGGCCTGGTGGACCCCTCGCTGGCTGGACCGCATCCTGCCGCACCTGGACACCGAGGGCGAGGGCGCGCTGGCCGAGGTGACCGGGAACGGCCCGGCGGGGTCGCGGAAGACTCCGTGACCCCGCCGGACCGGTGCGGGCGCTAGCTGTCGAAGCCCAGGCCGAGTCGGTCCATCGCCTTCAGCCACAGATTGCGGCGACCGCCGTTGTCGTCGGCGCGCGCCATCGACCACTTGGTGATGCCGATGCCGGCCCACGCGATCGGCTCGGGCGGGAAGGGCAGCGGCTTGGAGCGGACCATCTCCAGCTCCGTCCGCTCGGTGCGCTCCCCCGCCAGCAGGTCGAGCATCACGTCTCCGCCGAAGCGGGTGGCACCCACGCCGAGGCCGGTGAAGCCCGCGGCGTACGCGACCTTGCCCTGGTACGCCGTGCCGAAGAAGGCCGAGAAGCGCGAGCAGGTGTCGATCGCTCCGCCCCAGGCGTGGCTGAAGCGGAGCCCCTCCAGCTGCGGGAAGCAGCGGAAGAAGTGCTCGGCGAGCTTCAGATACGTCTCGGGGCGGTGGTCCATCTCGGCGGTGACCTTGCCGCCGAAGCGGTAGATCGCGTCGTAGCCGCCCCACAGGATCCGGTTGTCGGCGGTGATCCGGAAGTAGTGGAACTGGTTGGCGCTGTCGCCGAGGCCCTGGCGGTTCTTCCAGCCGACGGCGGCGAGCTGCTCGGGTGAGAGCGGCTCGGTCATCAGGGCGTAGTCGTAGACCGGGACGGTGTAGTGCCGGACCCGCTTGACCAGCGAGGGGAAGACATTGGTGCCGAGCGCGACCCGGCGGGCGAGGACCCTGCCGTACGGTGTGCGCACGCCCATGCCCGCGCCGACGGAGACGAGGTCGAGGCCGGGAGTGTTCTCGTAGATCCGCACGCCCAGGTCCAGGCAGGCCCGCTTCAGGCCCCAGGCCAGCTTGGCGGGGTTGAGCATGGCGACCCCGCGCCGGTCCCACAGGCCGCCGAGGAAGGTCGGGGAGTCGACCTGCGCGCGGACCGCGTCGCCGTCGAGGAGTTCGAGCCCGTCCGCGAGGCCGAGCCCTTCGATCTCCTCGTACACCTCGTGGAGTTCGTCGACCTGGTACGGCTCGGTGGCGACGTCGATCTCGCCCGTGCGCTCGAAGTCGCAGTCGAGCCCGTAGCGGGCGACCGCCGCCTCGATGGAGTCGAGGTTGCGCTCGCCGAGCTCCTCCAGCTTCGCCAGCTCACCCGGCCAGCGGGCGAGCCCGTTGCCGAAGCCGTGCGTGAGGGAGGCCGCGCAGAAGCCTCCGTTGCGGCCCGAGGCGGCCCAGCCCACCTCGCGCCCTTCGATCAGTACGACATCCCTGGAGGGGTCGCGCTCCTTGGCGAGGAGCGCGGTCCACAGTCCGCTGTAGCCGCCGCCGACGACGAGGAGATCGCACTTCTCGGTGCCGGTGAGGGCGGGCAGGGCTCCGGGCTTGCCCGGGTCTTCCAGCCAGAAGGGGACGGGCTGGGCGTCGGAGAGAGATTGTGCAGCGAGACGCATGGCGACTGGGGCCATGGGTTCCAACTCCTTCAGGTGTTGCTCAGGGTGTGCTCAGCTTGTCGCTGATTTCTTGCGCCGGTTGGTGATGATCTGTCCGGCTACCACCACCAGTACGGCAATGATGAACATCGCCGTGCCGATGACGTTGATCTGGACGGGCGTGCCGCGCTGCGCCGAGCCCCAGACGAACATGGGGAACGTGACGGTGTTGCCCGAGTTGAAGTTGGTGATGATGAAGTCGTCGAACGACAGCGCGAAGGAGAGCAGCGCCCCGGCCGCGATGCCGGGGGCGGCGATCGGCAGCGTGACCCGTACGAAGGTCTGCACCGGGCCCGCGTAGAGGTCGCGCGCGGCCTCCTCCAGGCGCGGGTCCATCGACATCACGCGCGCCTTGACGGCCGTCACCACGAACGACAGACAGAACATGATGTGGGCGATGAGGACCGTCCAGAAGCCCAGCTCGGCACCCATGTTGAGGAAGAGCGTGAGCAGGGAGGCGGCCATGACGACCTCGGGCATGGCCATCGGCAGGAAGATCAGCGAGTTGATCGCGCCGCGCGCCCGGAAGCGGTAGCGGACCAGCGCGAAGGCGATCATCGTGCCGAGGATCGTGGCACCGAGGGTGGCCCAGGCCGCGATCTGGAGCGACAGGGTCAGCGAGCCGCACAGGTCGGCGACGCCGCAGGGGTCCTTCCAGGCGTCCAGGGAGAAGCGCTGCCAGGCGTAGTTGAAGCGCCCGTTCGGCTTGTTGAACGAGAACACCATCACGACGATGTTCGGCAGGATCATGTACGCGAGCGTCAGCAGGCCCGCGATGGCGACAAGGTTCCGACGGATCCAACGCATCAGACCAGGTCCTCCGTTCCCGCGCGGCGGATGTAGACGGTGACCATGAGGAGCACGATCGCCATGAGGATGAAGGACAGTGCGGCGGCCGTCGGGTAGTCGAGCACGCGCAGGAACTGCGACTGGATGACGTTGCCGACCATCTTGGTGTCGGTCGAGCCGAGGAGTTCGGCGTTGACGTAGTCGCCGCTCGCCGGGATGAAGGTGAGCAGCGTGCCCGAGACCACGCCCGGCATGGAGAGCGGGAACGTCACCTTGCGGAAGGTGGTGGCGGGGGACGCGTACAGGTCCTTGGCGGCCTCGTGGAGCCGGCCGTCGATCCGCTCCAGCGAGGTGTAGAGCGGAAGGATCATGAACGGCAGGAAGTTGTACGTCAGACCGCAGACCACCGCCATCGGCGTGGCGAGGACGCGGTCGCCCTCGGTCCAGCCGAGCCAGCTGGTCACGTCCAGGACGTGCAGCGCGTTCAGGGCGTCGACGACCACGCTGTCGTCGGCCAGGATCGCCTTCCAGGCCAGCGTCCGGATGAGGAAGCTGGTGAAGAAGGGCGCGATGACGAGGACGAGCAGCAGATTGCGCCAGCGGCCGGCCTTGAAGGCGATCAGATACGCCAGCGGGTAGCCGAGGAGCAGGCACAGGAGCGTGGCGGTACCGGCGTACAGCAGGGAGCGGACGAACTGCGGCCAGTACTCCTGGAAGGCGTCCCAGTACGTCTGGAAGTGCCAGGTGACCTCGAAGCCCTTCTCCAGGGAGCCGGTCTGCACCGAGGTCGAGGCCTGGTAGACCATCGGCAGCGCGAAGAAGACGATCAGCCAGACGATGCCGGGCAGCAGCAGCCAGTACGGGACGAGCCGCTTGCGGGTGGAGGGCTTGCGCGCCACCGGTGCTCCGGTCGGCGCGGCCTCCTCCTCCTTGGTGAGAGTGGGTGCGCTCACGAGGCGTCCTCCACCGTCTCCACGCCGGCGTCGATGTCCTGATCGGCGTCGAGGCCGAACGTGTGGGCCGCGTTCCAGTGCAGAACGACCTCGGCGCCGGGGACGAGGCGGGTGTCGCGCTCGATGTTCTGCTCGTAGACCTGCAGCTCCGCGCCCGCCGGGCTGTTCACCACGTACTGCGTGGAGACACCGATGAAGGAGGAGTCGACGATCCGGCCGGTGACCTTGTTCCGGCCGTCGGCTATCTTCCCCGCGTCGTCGGCGTGCGCGAGCGAGATCTTCTCGGGGCGGACGCCCACGAGGACCCTGCCCCCGGTGCGTACGGTCGCCGAACAGCGGTCCGCGGGCACCCGGAGCTTGCCGCCACCGGCCGTCACGACCAGGTCGGAGCCGCCGCTCTCCACGACCTCGGCCTCGATGAGGTTGGAGGTGCCGAGGAAGTTCGCGACGAACGTGGTCCGCGGGTTCTCGTACAGGTCGGCGGGCGCGCCGAGCTGCTCGACCCGGCCGCCGTTCATCACCGCGACCTGGTCGGCCATGGTCATGGCCTCCTCCTGGTCGTGGGTGACGTGGACGAAGGTGATGCCGACCTCGGTCTGGATCCGCTTGAGCTCCAGCTGCATCTGGCGGCGCAGCTTGAGGTCGAGGGCGCCGAGCGGCTCGTCGAGGAGGAGGACCTGCGGGTGGTTGATGAGCGCGCGGGCCACGGCGACGCGCTGCTGCTGGCCGCCGGAGAGCTGGTGCGGCTTGTGCCGGGCCTTGTCGCCGAGCTGGACGAGTTCCAGCATGTCGTCGACCTGCTTCTTCACCGACTTGATGCCCCGCCGGCGCAGACCGAACGCGATGTTCTCGTAGATGTCCATGTGCGGGAAGAGCGCGTAGGACTGGAAGACGGTGTTGACCGGCCGCTTGTACGGCGGGAGGTCGGTGACGTCCTTGTCTCCGAGGAACACGGTGCCGCCGGTGGGCTCCTCCAGGCCGGCGATCATGCGCAGCGTGGTGGTCTTGCCGCAGCCGGAGGCTCCGAGGAGGGCGAAGAACGAGCCCTGCGGGATGGTGAGATCGAGCGGGTGGACGGCGGTGAAGGAGCCGTACGTCTTGCTGATGCCGGTGAGACGGACGTCGCCGCCGGTGTTCTTGTCAGTCATGGGTTGCGATCCCAGGTTCGTAAGAGGTGGACGACGGTTCTCAGGCACCGATGAGCTTGGCGAACTTCTCCTCGTACGCCGTCTCTTCCTCGCCGGTCAGCGAACGGAAGGCGCGCGACTTCGCGGCCATGGCCTTGTCCGGCAGGATCAGCGTGTTGCTCGCCAGCTCGGGGTCGATCTTGGCGAGTTCGTCCTTCACGCCGTCGACCGGGCAGACGTAGTTGATGTACGCGGCCAGCTGGGCGGCGACCGGAAGCTCGTAGTAGTAGTCGATGAGCTTCTCGGCGTTGGCCTTGTGGCGTGCCTGGGCGGGCACCAGCAGGTTGTCGCTTGAGGTGATGTAACCGGCGGACGGGATGGCGAACTTGATGTCCGGATTGTCGGCCTGCAGCTGGATGACGTCACCGGCCCAGGCGAGGCAGGCCGCCAGGTCGCCCTTGTCCAGGTCGGAGGTGTAGTCGTTGCCGGTGAAGCGACGGATCTGCTTCTTGTCGACGCCCTTCTGAAGGCGGCCGATCGCCTCGTCGTACTCGGCGTCGGTGAACTTCCCGGGGTCCTTGCCCATGTCGAGCAGGGTCATGCCGACCGAGTCGCGCATCTCGGTGAGGAAGCCGACCCGGCCCTTGAGGGAGGGGTCGTCCAGGAGCTGGGTGACCGAGTCGACCTTCTTCCCGCCGGTCGCCTTGGAGTTGTAGGCGATGACGGTGGATATGCCGGTCCAGGGGTACGAGTACGCACGGCCCGGGTCCCAGTCGGGGCGGCGGAACTGGGCGGAGAGGTTCGCGTAGGCGTTGGGGAGGTTGGCCGCGTCCAGCTTCTGCGCCCAGCCGAGCCGGATGATGCGGGCGGCGAGCCAATCGGTGACGCAGATCAGGTCGCGGCCGGTGTCCTGGCCGGCCGCGAGCTGCGGCTTGATCTTGCCGAAGAACTCGACGTTGTCGTTGATGTCCTCGGTGTACTTGACCGTGATCCCGGTGCGCTTGGTGAACGCCTCCAGAGTGGGGCGGGACTTCTCGTCCTCGCTGACGTCCATGTACTCGGTCCAGTTGGAGAAGGCGAGCCGCTTCTCCTTGGCCGAGACGTCCGTGGACGCGGGGCCTTGGCCCTCCCGCTTGGCCGGCGGGATGCCACACGCGCTCAGGGCCGCGAGGCCGCCGACCGTGAGCGCGCCGACGCCTCCGGCGCGCAGCATCGAGCGGCGGGTGAGGGCGCCCCGGCCACTCGTCACACTGCGCCGCATCGCCGCTATCTGCGCGGGGGACAGGCTGTCGGGCTCGTACTGCTCCATGCGCTGTGCCTCTCGGGGGTTGAGGGGGGACTACCGGTCTCCGAAGATCGTGCGGTGCCAGTCCTTCCGGATCACCGCGGTGTTTTCGTACATCACATGCTTGACCTGCGTGTACTCCTCGAAGGAATACGCCGACATGTCCTTTCCGAACCCCGACGCCTTGTAGCCGCCGTGCGGCATCTCGCTGATGATCGGGATGTGGTCGTTGACCCAGACGCACCCTGCCTTGATCTCGCGGGTGGCGCGGTTCGCGCGGAACACGTCGCGAGTCCAGGCGGAGGCGGCGAGGCCGTACGGGGTGTCGTTGGCGAGTCGGAGGCCGTCGTCGTCGCTGTCGAAGGGCAGGGCCACCAGGACCGGTCCGAAGATCTCCGACTGCACGATCTCGCTGTCCTGCGCGGCGCCGGTGATCAGGGTCGGGCGGTAGTACGCGCCCTTCGTCAGCTCGCCGCCCGGTGCCTCGCCGCCGGTGACGACGGTGGCGTAGCCGCGGGCGCGGTCGACGAAGCCGGCGACACGGTCGCGCTGGGTGTGGCTGATGAGCGGGCCGAGGTCGGTGGAGGGGTCGAAGGGGTCGCCGAGGCGGACGCTCTCCATCAGCTCGGCGACGCGGGCGACGAAGGCGTCGAAGAGGGGGCGCTGGATGTACGCGCGCGTGGCGGCGGTGCAGTCCTGGCCGGTGTTGATGAGGGAGGCGGCGACGGCTCCGTGGGCGGCGGCCTCCACGTCGGCGTCGTCGAAGACGACGAAGGGTGCCTTGCCGCCGAGTTCGAGGTGGAGCCGCTTCACGGTGGAGGTGGCGATCTCGGCGACGCGCTTGCCGACCGGGGTGGAGCCGGTGAAGGAGGTCATGGCGACGTCGGGGTGGCCGACGAGGTGCTCGCCCGCCGTGCGGCCGGCGCCGTTGACGATGTTGACGACGCCGGCGGGGATGCCGGCCTCGGTGGCGGCCTGGGCGAACATCAGCGAGGTGAGCGGGGTGAGTTCGGCCGGCTTCAGGACGATCGTGTTGCCGGCGGCGATCGCCGGGAGGATCTTCCAGGCCGCCATCTGGAGCGGGTAGTTCCAGGGCGCGATGGAGCCGACGACACCGATGGGCTCGCGCCGGACGTACGAGGTGTGGTCGCCGCTGTACTCGCCCGCGGACTGGCCCTGGAGGTGCCGGGCGGCCCCGGCGAAGAAGGCCGTGTTGTCGACCGTGCCGGGTACGTCGAACTCGGTGGACAGCTTGATCGGCTTGCCGCACTGGAGGGACTCGACATGCGCGATGTCCTCGGCCTGCTCGGCCAGGACGCCCGCGAACCGGTGGAGGGCGTCGGAGCGCTCGCCGGGGGTCGCGCCCGCCCAGGCGGGGAACGCCTCCTTCGCGGCGGCGACGGCGTCGTCCACGTCGGCGGTGGACGCGAGGGTGTAGGTGTACACGCTCTCGCCCGTCGCCGGATCGACGACGCTGTGCTCGTCCCCTGAGGTTCCGGGCCGCAGCCGCCCGCCGATGTACTGTGCGCCGTCCGCGAAGCGGTCCGTCACCTGGAAGCGGTTGCCCATGACGCTCTCCGTTGTTCCAGTTCGAATTGAGTGCCGATCCTGACAGAGGCCGATCGGTCCAACAAGTGATTCCGTCGTTGCCTTTTGGTTACGCGACGGAATCGGTCGACCATGTGTCGAGGGCTCGGGTTAATGACCGTACGGAGTGTCCGTGGCGGCTGCCAGAATCCCGTGCATGGTGACGATCGACACGCTGACCGAGCAGGTCAGCCGGGGTGAACGGGTGAAGTGGCTGCATTTCTGGGGCCACCGTCCGAGGCCGGACGGACGGCTCTCGGCGAGCTGTCTGAGCCAGTGGTGGGAGGCACCGTTCGAGGTCGACGGGGTGCGGTACGCGACCGCCGAGCACTGGATGATGGCGGCCAAGGCCCGGCTCTTCGGGGACGCGGAGGCGGAGCGGGCGGCGCTGTCGTCCCGTACGCCCGCCGAGGCGAAGAAGGCGGGGCGGCTGGTGCGGGGCTTCGACAACACGGTGTGGGAGCGGGAGCGCTTCGGGATCGTCGTCGCGGGCAGCGTCCACAAGTTCGCGTCCGACGAGGCGCTGCGGGCGTATCTGCTCGGCACCGGGGGCCGCGTCCTGGTGGAGGCGAGCCCGCTGGACCGGATCTGGGGCATCGGCCTCGGCGCCGACGACCCGCGCGCGAAGGACCCCTCACGGTGGCAAGGCCTGAACCTGCTGGGGTTCGCGCTCATGGAGGCGCGGGAGCGGCTGCGCTCGGGCGTATGAGGAAGGGCCCGGCGCATGGCGCGGGGCCCTTCTCCGTAGCCGTCCGGCGATCCGCCGGCCGCGGGCTAGCGGTTCTCGACCACCAGGCTCGTCGCGAACGGGTCGTCCGAGCTGTCCTCGTACTTCTCGCCCTGGACGACGGCCCAGATGACGAAGGTCAGGAACACCGCGCTGACCAGGATGCCGATGGAGCCGAGCACGATGCCCGCCGTCGCCATCCCGCCGTTGTTCGCCTCGCCCCGCTGGACCTTCTTGCGGCCGATGATGCCGAAGACCAGGGCCAGGATGCCGAGGACGACACCGAGCCCGTACATGCAGAAGCCGGCCACCGCGATGATGCCGAGCACCATCGCCGCGGTCCCCATCCCGTTGGACGGGCCCTGCTGCCACCCCGGCTGCCGGCCGTAGCCGACGGCCCCTCCCGGGTATCCCGGATATCCGGGATACCCGTATCCGGACGGCGCGGGCGCCGTGACGGGCGGCGGCGTCGGGTAGCCGTACGAGCCGGTCGCCGGGCCGCCGGGGGCGACCGGCGGCGGCGGGACGTCCCCCGACGGCATGGCGGTCATCGTCGGCTGGTCGTGCACCGGTGGACGGTCCTGCGGCGTGGGCTCGGGCGTCGTCGCCTTGCTCAGTTCCACCCCGTCGCGGTTCGGCGGAGCCCACGGGTCCGTCGGGTCGTATCCGCCCCGCGGCTGGTCGGTGTTCTCAGACATGGGCCTCCCCCATCGTGGTCACGCCATGCTACGACCTCGCTCCGGCACGGGACCCGCCCGGCCTACGATGATCCGATGACCGATCTGCACTCCTTCATCGCGGGGCTCCCCAAGGCCGAGCTGCACGTCCACCACGTCGGCTCGGCCTCCCCCCGGATCGTCGCCGAGCTGGCCGCCCGGCACCCGGACTCCAAGGTCCCCACGGACCCGGAGGCGCTCGTCGACTACTTCGTCTTCACCGACTTCGCCCACTTCATCGAGGTCTATCTCTCCGTCGTGGACCTGGTGCGCACCCCGGAGGACGTCCGGCTGCTGACCTACGAGGTCGCCCGGGACATGGCCCGGCAGAACATCCGGTACGCCGAGCTGACCATCACCCCGTACAGCTCGACCCGCCGCGGGATCGACGAGCGCGCCTTCATGGCCGCGATCGAGGACGCCCGCAAGGCCGCCGAGACGGAGCTCGGCGTCGTGCTGCGCTGGTGCTTCGACATCCCGGGCGAGGCCGGTCTCGAGGCCGCGGAGGAGACCGCCCGGCTCGCGGTCGACCTGCGCCCGGAGGGCCTGGTGTCGTTCGGGCTCGGCGGCCCGGAGATCGGTGTGCCGCGTCCGCAGTTCAAGCCGTACTTCGACCGGGCCATCGCGGCCGGTCTGCGTTCGGTGCCCCACGCGGGCGAGACGACGGGCCCGGAGACGATCTGGGACGCGCTGAAGGAGCTGGGCGCCGAGCGCATCGGCCACGGCACCAGCGCCGTCCAGGACCCCGAGCTGCTCGCCTACCTCGCCGAGCACCGGATCGCCCTGGAGGTCTGCCCGACCTCGAACATCGCGACCCGTGCCGTCGCCGATCTGGACCAGCACCCCATCAAGGAGATGGTGGCGGCCGGTGTCCTGGTGACGATCAACAGCGACGACCCGCCGATGTTCGGCTCGGACCTGAACAACGAGTACGCGGTCGCCGCCCGGCTCCTGGAGCTCGACGAGCGCGGTCTCGCGGCCCTCGCCAAGAACGCGGTCGAGGCGTCCTTCCTCGACCCGGCCGGCAAGGCCCGGATCGCCGCGGAGATCGACAGCTACACCGAGAAGTGGCTGGCGCGCTGACACTCGCGACAATGGCCCCATGGACCACGTCACTGTCGTAGGCCACCGCGGGGACCCGTACCGCGTCCGCGAGAACACCCTCGCCTCGATCGTCTCTGCGATCGAGGCGGGCGCGGACGCCGTCGAGGTCGATGTACGGCTCACCGCGGACGGCGTCCCCGTCCTGCTCCACGACGACACGCTCAAGCGGTTGTGGGGCCATGACCGGCCCCTGTCCGCGCTCACCCTGGCCCAGCTCGGCGAGCTGACGTACGACGGCGTCCCGACGCTGCGCGAGGCGCTGATCGCGGCGGGGCCGTACCGGCTGATGCTCGACCTGCCCGGCGGCAACGAGGACTCGGTCCGCACGATCGTCGGCACGGTCCGCGAGTGCGGTGCCGCCGAGCGCGTCTACTACTGCGCGGGCGGGGTCGCCATGCTCCAGGTGCGGGCCGCCGACCCGGGCGCCGAGATCGCGCTGACCTGGACGACGCTCTCCCCGCCGCGGGCGGCGCTCCTGGACGCGGTGCGGCCGCGCTGGCTCAACTACCGCTTCGGGCTGGTGAGTCGGGAGCTCGTGGAGCGGGTGCACCAGGACGGCCTTCTCGTCTCGGCCTGGACCGCGGACACCCGGCGGACCATGCGTAAGCTCCTGTCCCACGGGGTGGACGCCATCACCACCAACCGTGTGGACGCGCTCGCCGCCGAACTGCGAAGGGGTACGCCGAGGTGACCGGGACCGAGAGGATCCGTACCGACATCGCGCACAACGCGCGGGTGTGGAACTACTGGCTGGGCGGCAAGGACAACTATCCGGTGGACCGGGAGGTCGGCGACCAGGTCACCGGCTTCTACCCGAGCATCGGCGAAGTGGCCCGCGCGGACCGGGCGTTCCTCGGCCGGGTGGTGACGCATCTGGCGGCCGAGTCGGGGGTGCGCCAGTTCCTGGACATCGGTACGGGCCTGCCGACGGCCGACAACACCCACGAGGTCGCCCAGCGCCTCGCGCCGGAGGCGCGGATCGTCTACGTCGACAACGACCCGATCGTGCTGACGCACGCCCGCGCGCTGCTGACCAGTGCCCCTGAGGGTGTCACCGACTACGTCGACGCGGACGCGCGCGACCCGCGGCGGATCCTGGAAGCGGCGGCGCGGACGCTCGACCTGTCCCGGCCCGTCGCGGTGATGATGCTCGGCATCCTCAACTTCGTCCTGGACACCGACGAGGCCCGGTCCATCGTCTGTACGCTGATGGACGCGGTCCCCTCCGGCTCGTACCTCGCGCTGACCCACCCGACGCTGGAGCCGGAGCTCGGCGGCGAGGGGAACGTGGCGGCGATGGCGTTCTGGAACGAGAACGCGACCCCGCCGATCACGGCCCGCACCCGCGCCGAGTTCTCGTCCTTCCTGGACGGTCTCGACGTCCTGGAGCCGGGGGTCGTGTCCTGCGCGAGCTGGCGGTTCGCGCCGGCGAGCGAGGTGGCGCAGTTCGGCGCGGTGGGCCGGAAGGCGTAGTGGGTATACGGGGGGACGTCCGGGGGTGGTGGGAGCGGGCGCGGGAGTTCGGGGCGTCCCGCCCGCAGGCCGTGGACATCGGGATCGCGCTGCTCGTGCAGGCGGCCATGACGATGCCGTTCGTGGTGCCGCGCCCGCCCGGACTGGAGCCTGCGACCTGGTCCGCGTACGGTCTGACGTCCCTCACCGTCGTCCCGCTGATCTGGCGGCGGCGCGCGCCGGTCGCCGTGCTCCTCGCCATCATGGCGGCAAGCGCGCTGTACCAGCTGGCCGTGGACGGCCCCGGTCAGCCCCTTCCGTACACCGGGCTCGTGATCGTCTACACGATCGCCGCGCTCTCACCGCCGTCGAAGCGGCTGGCGACCGTTCTGCTGCTGGTGGTCGCGGTGCCGGTGTCGGTGTGGCTGAACACCCGGTCGGCGCGTGAACTGACCTTCTCCCTCTTCGTGTTCGCCGCGGCGTATGTCTTCGGGCGGCTCACCGACGCCCGGCAGCGGGCCGCACGGGTGGAGACCGAGCGGGCGGCGGCGCGGGAACGGGCCCGGATCGCACGGGAGATGCACGACATCCTCTCCCACGCGGTGAGTCTGATGATCGTGCAGGCGGAGGCCGGCCCGGTGGCGGTGCGGACGGCTCCGGAGCGGGCCGAGGCGGCGTTCGACGCGATCTCCGCGACGGGACGGGACGCGATGGGGCAGCTGCGCCGGATGCTGGGGGTGCTGCGGGAGGGGACTGAGGGCCCCGAGCCCCGGGAGCCGCAGCCGGACCTCGGCGGGCTGCCGGGCCTGCTGGAGCGCGTACGGGCCGGCGGGCTCGATGTCACGTACCGGACCACGGGCGGGGTACGCACCCTCCCCGCGGCCACCGGGGCGACGGTCTACCGGATCGTCCAGGAGGCGCTGACGAACGTGGTGAAGCACGCGGGGGCGCGCACCGCCTCCGTCCGACTGGCGTACGAGGAGGGTGTGCTGGAGGTGGTCGTCACGGACGACGGGCGCGGGCCCCGGCGGGGTGCGCGGCCCGGAGGCGGCGGGCACGGCCTGGTCGGGCTACATGAGCGGGCGGCGGCGCACGGCGGCACGGCGGTGTGCGGGCCGGGGCCGCAGGGACGGGGCTTCGAGGTGCGGGTCGCGCTCCCCGTGGCCGCTGCCCGGGAGGTGGCGCGTTGACGATCCGGGTGGTGGTGGCCGACGACCAGGAGCTGGTCCGCAGCGGTTTCGCGATGATTCTCGACGTCCAGCCGGACATCGAGGTCGTGGCGGAGGCCGGCGACGGGGCGGAGGCGGTGGAGGCGGTGCGCCACCACTCCCCCGATGTGGCGCTGCTCGACATCCGGATGCCGGGCATGGACGGCATCGAGGCCTGTCGGACCATCAGCGCCGAGTCGGGCTGCCGGACGGTGATGCTGACGACCTTCGACTCCGACGCGTACGTGTACGAGGCGCTGCACGCGGGCGCGAGCGGGTTCCTCCTGAAGGACGTACGCCGGGACGATCTGGTGCACGCGGTACGGGTGGTGGCGCGGGGCGACTCGCTGCTGGCCCCGTCGGTGGCCCGGCGGCTGGTGGAGGAGTACACCCGCCCGGCCCGGCGCGCGCCCCGGCCCGATCCGCGCCTCGACGGGCTGACGGCCCGCGAGCGGGAGACGCTGCTGCTCCTGGCGCGGGGCCTGTCGAACGCGGAGATCGCGGCGGAGCTGGTCGTCAGCGACCACACGGTGAAGACGCATGTGGGGAACGTGCTCGCGAAGCTGGGGCTGCGGGACCGGATCCAGGCGGTGATCTGCGCGTACGAGAGCGGTCTGGTCACGGCGGGTTCTCCCCCGCACGGGGGATGAGCGGGGAGGGCGAAGATCCCCCGCTCCGGCGATCCGCGGAACGCCGCAGGTCAACAGGATGGGAGTCGTCGAGAACAACGGCTCACACCCACGGAGTTGACCATGAAGAGCACCACCCGAACGCTGCTCGCCGCGACCCTCGTCCTGGGGGTGGCGGCGGGCCCGGCGGTTCTCCCGGCCGCCGCCACGGGCGCGCCGGCGGCCGTCTCCGTTCCGACCGCCGACCGGGCGCTCGACGACGCGATCGCCGGGCTGCCCGCGAAGGACGCGACGGCCGCACTGGTACGGGTCGGGGGAAGCGAAGGCGTCTGGCACGGCACCTCGGGCGTGCACGACCTGAGGACGATGCGGCCGGCCGATCCGGACGGGCGGTTCCGCGCCGGGTCGGTGACCAAGGTCTTCACGGCTGCGGTCGTCCTCCAGCTGGCCGCCGAGGGGCGGCTCGACCTGGACCGGCCGGCACGCTCGTACCTGCCGGAGCTGATCCCCGTCCGGTACGGGAAGGTGACGGTCCGCCAGCTGCTGAACCACACCCACGGGATCCCGGCGGCCGACGTGGCCGGCTCGACGGTCGAGGAGTGGTACGCGAACCGTTTCGAGATCCATGACCCGCGCGCGACGGTCCGCTCGGCGACGGCGAAGCAGCCCGAGTTCACGCCGGGCGAGAAGCAGCACTACCTCAACATCGGCTACACGATCGCGGGGCTGCTCATCGAGCGCGTCACGGGCGACACGTACGAGCGTCAGGTGACGGCGCGTGTCCTCCGGCCGCTCGGGCTGCGCGACACGTACCTTCCGGGGACCGACCCGCGGATCCGGGGCCCGCACAACCACGGCTACCAGACGATGAGGCTCGCGGACGGCTCGACCGGACTGCGTGACGTGTCGGTCTGGAGCGCCACGGACGGCTGGGCGGCGGGCGCCCTCGTGTCCACGACGGCAGATCTGGAGCGCTTCACGGAGGCGCTGTTCCAGGGGCGGGTGGTGCGAGGGCCGCTCCTGGAGGAGATGTTCACGCTGCCGGAGGTGAAAGACGTCAAGAGCGGCGCCCCCGCCGCGTACTCCGTCGGGCTGTCGATGAAGAAGCTCGGCGGGCAGGAGGTGTGGGGCAAGACGGGCGGCCGGTGGGGCTACAACGCGGCGATCGCCTCGACCCGCCGCGGCGAGCGGACCCTGGTCTACAGCGTCAACGCGACGGACGCGAAGGGCCAGGACATGAACAGGGTCGCCCTGGCCCTGATGGTGGCGGCCTACGGCGCGCCGACGGACTGAGGCGCCTCGGCCCCGGCCTGTACGGCCTGCGCCGCCTGCACCGTTTCGAGGCGCTTGATCATCCGTCGTACGACGAGCAGCGGGATCACGCCGAAGACCCCGAACGACATGTCGATGACCGACCACCAGAAGGGGATGCCCCGGAGGGGGCCGCAGATCAGGGCGAGCGGGATGATCCCCGCGCAGGCGATCATCCCGAACTCGATCACCCAGATGTTCCGTACGGGGTCACGGTAGGGGCCGTAGAACGCCACGGCGATGACGAGGTGCGCGAAGGCCAGCCAGTCGGTGCCGTACAGCAGGAACGGGTACTCGGCGTCTGCGGTGTCGAGCCCGTCCCGGACGCGCTCGATCCACTCCAGGAGCCCGGGGAAGAGCTCCGCGACCGGGGCCGCCCACGAGGTCAACGCCTCCTCGGTCAGGCGGAGTTCGGTGACGAGCGGAAAGGCGGTGAGCCCGCTGAGCACCAGGCAGACGATGAAGACGACCAGCCACACACGGATACGCCTGAGAAGGGCTCTCGGCCCCTGCGCCTCGTTCATGACAGCACCCTACGCCCGTCATGAACGCGTTCAAAAACGGGGGTGCCCGGTCACCTCCCGGGCGATCCCGTGCGCGGCGACGGTCACCCCGGCGGCCACCGCGAGCCCCGTCACCAGGTCCCGCGTCCGCGTCGGCCGCAGCACGCCGGCCCGCCGCAGCCGGCCCCGCGCCCAGAGCGTGAAGGGCACGACGATCAGCGGTGAGGTCGCGGAGCCGGGGGTGTACCCGCGGACGGCGGCGGCCTGGGCCAGATGGACGAGGCCGTGCAGCCCGAAGCCGTTCAGCGCGGCCTGGTAGAAGGCCGACCGGCCGCCTGAGCGCTGCCCGGCCACGGCGGCCGCGGCGACGACGGCCCCCACCCCCGCGACGGCGACGGCGAACTCCCGCTCGTCGACGCTCTCCGCGGCCTTCCACACCGCTTCGGGCACCTCGGGGAAGCGTTCCCGCAGCTCCGGCAGATGCTCCCGGAGCCAGCGGGGCCCGAGGAGCACCTCCTCGGCGTCGTGCAGGGCCCAGGCGGCCAACAGGCCATATGTCACAGCTGAGTTCACGTTCGAGGTCACCCCCGGAGAACTCACAGCCCGACGATCGAGTTCCACCTCTTCGCGAACTCCGTCCGCTCCTCGGAGGTGATGTCCCGGGCGATCGCCAGCCGTCCGCGCATCTCGTCGTCGGGGAAGATCAGCGGGTCCTCGGCGAGGGCCGCCAGCTCCTCGTCGTCCGAGTCGGCGAGGACGTCGCGGGCGGCGGGGACCGGGCAGACGTAGTTGACCCAGGCGGCGAGTTCGGCGGCGACCTCGGGGTCGTAGTAGTAGTCGATCAGCTTCTCGGCGCTGGCCTTGTGCTGCGCCAGGTTGGGGATCATCAGCGACTCGGCCCACAGCTCGGCGCCCTCCTCGGGGACGACGAACTCGATGTCGGGGTTGTCGGCCTGGAGCTGGATCACGTCGCCCGAGTACGCCTGGCAGGCCAGCACGTCGCCGGTCGACAGGTCCTTGATGTAGTCGTTGCCCGTGAAGCGGCGGATGTGCCGCTTCCGTACGAGCCCCTCGATCTGCTCGCACACCGCGTGGAAGTCGTCGGCGGTCCACCGCGTCACGTCGACGCCGTTGCCCTGCAGGAGGAGCGCGAAGGACTCGTCGAGCCCGGACAACAGGGTGATCTTCCCGCGCAGATCGTCGTCCCACAGCTCCTTGACCGACCGGATCTCCCGGCCGAGCTTCCTGCGGTTGTACGCGATGCCGGTGATCCCCGACTGCCAGGGGACGGTGTGCAGCCGGCCCTCGTCGAAGGCGGGCGAGCGCAGCTGCGGGTCCAGGTACCGGGTGATGTTCGGCTGCGCGGCCCGGTCCATCTCCTGCACCCAGCCGAGCCGTACGAACCGGGCGGCCATCCAGTCGCTGACGACGATGAGGTCCCGGCCGGTCTCCTGGTGGTTCATCAGCGCGGGACTGATCTTGCCGAAGAACTCGTCGTTGTCGTTGATCTCCTCGGTGTAGCGGACGGAGATCCCGGTGCGCTCGGAGAAGGCGTCCAGCGTGGGCCGCTTCGAGGTGTCGTCGTCATCGGTGTCGATGTAGAGCGGCCAGTTGGCGAAGTCGAGCGTGCGGTCCCGTGCGGACAGGTCCCGGCCGGCCCGCCGCCCCGGCTCGACATAGGCGGCCGGCACTCCGCACCCTGCGAGCAGGGCGGCAGCCCCGGCGCCGCCCATGCCACGCAGCACGGACCGGCGGGACATGGTCTTCCTGACTGTCGCTCTCATCCGAGCAGCATCGCGGGCACGCCACGCCGGGACAATGGACGCTCCGTCGACGGAACGACCGCGGCCCCGACACCCTGTCGATCAAGGGTGCCGGGGCCGTCGGTTCGGTCCGTCGGTGCCGGGGCCGTCGGTGAGGACAGCCGGTTCCGGTCCGTCGGTTCCGTGGGTTCTAGCCCAGGGACGTCATCACGTGCTTGATGCGCGTGTAGTCCTCGAAGCCGTACGCCGAGAGGTCCTTGCCGTAGCCGGACTTCTTGTAGCCGCCGTGCGGCATCTCCGCGACGAGCGGGATGTGCGTGTTGATCCACACACAGCCGAAGTCCAGCGCGCGCGACATCCGCATCGCGCGGGCGTGGTCCTTCGTCCAGACCGAGGACGCGAGGGCGAACTCGACGCCGTTGGCGTACTCCAGGGCCTGGTCCTCGTCACGGAACGACTGCACCGTGATGACCGGGCCGAAGACCTCGTTCTGGACGATCTCGTCGTCCTGCTTGAGGCCGGAGACGACGGTCGGGGCGTAGAAGTAGCCCTTCTCGCCGACCTGGTGGCCACCGGCCTCGACCTTGGCGTGGGCCGGGAGGCGGTCGATGAAGCCGGAGACCTGCTTCAGCTGGTTGGCGTTGTTCAGCGGGCCGTAGAGCACGTCCTCGTCGTCCGGCTGACCGGTCTTCGTGTCCGTGGCGGCCTTGGCGAGCTGCGTCACGAACTCGTCGTGGATGGACTCGTGCACGAGGACGCGGGTCGCGGCCGTGCAGTCCTGGCCGGCGTTGAAGAAGCCCGCGACCGAGATGTCCTCGACGGCCTTGGCGATGTCGGTGTCCTCGAAGACGACGACCGGGGCCTTGCCGCCCAGCTCCAGGTGGACGCGCTTGACGTCCTTGGAGGCCGACTCGGCCACCTGGATGCCGGCGCGTACCGAACCGGTGATGGAGGCCATCGCCGGGGTCGGGTGCTCGACCATCGCCCGGCCGGTCTCGCGGTCGCCGCAGATGACGTTGAAGACACCCTTGGGGACGATCTGGCCGATGATCTCGGCGATCAGGACGGTCGACGCGGGGGTCGTGTCCGAGGGCTTGAGGACGACCGTGTTGCCCGCGGCGAGCGCCGGGGCGAACTTCCACACGGCCATCATCATCGGGTAGTTCCACGGCGCGACCTGGGCACAGACACCCACGGGCTCGCGGCGGACGATGGAGGTCAGGCCCTCCATGTACTCGCCGGCCGAGCGGCCCTCGAGCATCCGGGCGGCACCCGCGAAGAAGCGGATCTGGTCCACCATGGGCGGAATCTCTTCGCTCGCGGTGAGAGCGACCGGCTTGCCGGTGTTCTCGACCTCGGCGGCGATCAGATCGGCGGCGCGCTCCTCGAACGCGTCCGCGATCTTGAGCAGGACCTTCTGGCGCTCGGCGGGCGTGGTGTCACGCCAGGCCGGGAAAGCGGCCGCGGCCGCGTCCATGGCGGCGTCGACGTCCGCCTGTCCGGAGAGCGGAGACGTGGCGAAGACCTCGCCCGTGGCCGGGTTGACCACATCGATGGTCCGCCCGTCGGCGGCGTCCCGGAACTCCCCGTTGATGTAGTTACGCAGCCGGCGCAGCTCGGTGGTCACTTTGCCACCCCTCCTGTCACGTTCATGGTCGCACTTCGTCGTGCGGCGTCCCGTTTGCTGAGACACCTCAGCCTAATCGCTTCCCTGACGCTTTCGACAGGCCCGACATCCGCCAACTTCGGATTCGGTGAGATTCGGAAGCTCAAACAACGAATTTCATCGCTCCGGGCTTGCCAGACCGACGAGTCTCGGTGCAGAGTGAGGGCGTGGCCAGTCAAAGCACGAACTCCAGAACCGGTTCCGGTTCGTCCCCGACGATCGATGCCGTCTCTCTGGGGATCATCGAGCAGCTCCAGGAGGACGGTCGCCGTCCGTACGCCGCCATCGGCAAGGCCGTGGGCCTCTCCGAGGCGGCCGTCCGGCAGCGCGTCCAGAAGCTGCTCGACCAGGGCGTCATGCAGATCGTCGCCGTCACCGACCCGCTCACCGTGGGCCTACGGCGGCAGGCGATGGTCGGCATCAACGTCGAGGGCGACCTCGATCCGGTGGCGGAAGCCCTGACTGCCATGTCGGAATGTGAGTACGTGGTCATGACCGCGGGCTCGTTCGACCTGATGGTGGAGGTCGTCTGTGAGGATGACGACCATCTTCTGGATGTGATCAACAAGCGCATCCGCACCCTCCCCGGCGTGCGCTCCACGGAGAGCTTCGTCTACCTCAAGCTCAAGAAGCAGACCTACATGTGGGGAACTCGATAATCGTGACCCAGGACCTGTCCAAGACCGCGTACGACCACCTGTGGATGCACTTCACCCGCATGTCGTCGTACGAGAACTCTCCCGTGCCCACCATCGTGCGTGGTGAGGGCACCTACATCTTCGACGACAAGGGCAAGCGGTACCTCGACGGTCTCGCGGGTCTCTTCGTGGTCAACGCCGGTCACGGCCGCAAGGAGCTGGCCGAGGTCGCGTACAAGCAGGCCCAGGAGCTCGCGTTCTTCCCCGTGTGGTCGTACGCGCACCCCAAGGCCGTCGAGCTCGCCGAGCGTCTGGCCGACTACGCCCCGGGCGACCTGAACAAGGTCTTCTTCACCACCGGTGGCGGCGAGGCCGTCGAGACCGCCTGGAAGCTCGCCAAGCAGTACTTCAAGCTGCAGGGCAAGCACACCAAGTACAAGGTCATCTCGCGTGCGGTCGCCTACCACGGCACCCCGCAGGGCGCCCTGTCGATCACCGGCCTGCCGGCCCTGAAGGCCCCCTTCGAGCCGCTGGTCCCCGGCGCGCACAAGGTGCCGAACACCAACATCTACCGCGCCCCGATCCACGGCGACGACCCCGAGGCCTTCGGCCGCTGGGCCGCCGACCAGATCGAGCAGCAGATCCTCTTCGAGGGCCCCGAGACCGTCGCGGCCGTCTTCCTGGAGCCGGTGCAGAACGCCGGCGGCTGCTTCCCGCCGCCGCCCGGGTACTTCCAGCGGGTCCGCGAGATCTGCGACCAGTACGACGTGCTGCTCGTCTCGGACGAGACGATCTGCGCCTTCGGCCGCCTCGGCACGATGTTCGCCTGTGACAAGTTCGGCTACGTGCCGGACATGATCACCTGCGCCAAGGGCATGACCTCGGGCTACTCCCCGATCGGTGCCTGCATCGTCTCGGACCGCATCGCGGAGCCGTTCTACAAGGGTGACAACACCTTCCTGCACGGCTACACCTTCGGTGGCCACCCGGTGTCGTCGGCGGTCGCCATCGCCAACCTCGACATCTTCGACAAGGAAGGCCTGAACCAGCACGTCCTCGACCAGGAGGGCAACTTCTTCGAGACCCTGAAGAAGCTGCACGACCTCCCGATCGTCGGCGACGTGCGCGGCAACGGCTTCTTCTACGGCATCGAGCTCGTGAAGGACAAGGTCACCAAGGAGTCCTTCACGGACGAGGAGACCGAGCGCGTGCTCTACGGCTTCCTCTCCAAGGCGCTCTTCGAGAACGGCCTGTACTGCCGCGCCGACGACCGTGGCGACCCGGTCATCCAGCTGGCCCCGCCGCTCATCGCCGACCAGGGCACCTTCGACGAGATCGAAGGCATCCTGCGCTCGGTGCTCACCGAGGCGTGGACCAAGCTCTGACCCTCCCCGCCGTCCCCGCCCCCCGCGAGGACGCAGGACCTCACGCCGCCCTCACGGCGTGACCCCACGGCCCGGGTTGCCGCCATCCGAGTGGATGGCGGCAACCCGGGCCGTGTGCTGTCCGTACAAACGGATCTGAATCCTTACGGTGCCCAGTGACCGACAGGCCC
Source organism: Streptomyces sp. NPDC012508 (assembly GCF_042902595.1). NCBI lineage: Bacteria > Bacillati > Actinomycetota > Actinomycetes > Kitasatosporales > Streptomycetaceae > Streptomyces > Streptomyces sp. NPDC012508. The sequence goes on along the minus strand of NZ_JBIBEO010000007.1, from coordinate 449,300 downwards.
GTCCCTTCGTTCCCTCGGACGGGGGAACGCAAGAATCGGATCCGACATCGAGGTGTACGCGATGGCCCCACCGGACAACGACGTGCTCTGGGCGCGTTCCCTGCACTGCACCCTGGAGGGATCGGACGTCCTGACCGGCGTCTCCCTCGGGGTGCGCGAGGCCGAGATCCTCGCCCTGGTCGGCCCGCGCGGCAGCGGCAAGACCACCCTGATGCGCTGTCTGTCGGGGCAGACCGTCGCCCAGCAGGGCGAGGTCTGGTTCAACAGCAGCCCGGTGCACACCATGAGCCCGGCCCAGCGCGAACGGCTGCGCCGCGACCGGTTCGGCTGGATCGACCCCGAGCCCGGACTCGTACCGGAGCTGACCGCCTGGGAGAACGCCGCCCTGCCGCTCCTGCTGCGCGGCGTCTCGCACCGGACCGCGAAGGCCTCCGCCCTGGAGTGGCTGGAGCGGCTCGACATCGGCGGGTGCGCGCGCAGGCGTCCGCACGCGCTGAACCAGTCGCAGCGGCAGCGGATCGCCATCACCCGGGCGCTGGTCACCACGCCGTCCGTGCTCTTCGCCGACGAGCCGACCGCCTCCCTGCACCGCGCCGACGGGGCCCAGGTGCTCCGTACGCTCACGGCCGCGGCCCGCTCGCACCGGATCACCGTGCTCCTCGCCACCCACGACCCGGAGGTCGCCGGCCTGGCGGACCGCTCGGTCGCCCTGCTCGACGGCCGCCGGGTGGGCACCGCGGCACCGACCACCGGGGCGGAGGGCGTCGCCGCGTGCTCGCTCTCCGTCTAGTCCGCGGGACCCACCCCCTCGTGCTGCTGCGGCGCCTCCTGGTCGCCGCTGCGGCCGCGGGGGTCGGCTTTCTGCTGCTGTGCACGCTCGGTTACGCCGTGGGTCACCCGGACCGGTCGGCCGCCGCGACCCTGCGGCTGCTGTGGTGCGTGATCCCGATGGCCGCGACCGTGCAGTTCGCGGTCGCGGTGGCCCGTACGGATCCCAGCACCCGGCCCCGTCCCGGGCTCTCGGCGATCGGGCTCGGCCCGGCGCGGCTCACGGCGATCGCCGCGGCCTCGACGGCCGTCTCCTGCACGCTCGGCTCGATGGTCGCGCTGCTGTTCTACCTGCACCTGCGCGGTGACATCACCGGGCTGCCGTTCGACGGCGCCGCCGCCGAGCTGCTCGCGGCGGGACGCCCGATCCCGCTGGCCGCCGCGCTGACGCTCCTCGCGATCCTGCCGGTGGCCGCCTCCACGGCCGCCGGCCTCGCCCTGCGTCCCCGGAAGGCCCCCGCGGCCCCCGACGGCATCGAGAGGACGGCGCCTTCGGGGCTGCCCTGGGGCGTGGCCCTGCTGGCGGTCGGCCTCGCCGTCGAGACGTACGCGGGGCAGGGCGGCGACGACGGCGGGCTGCCGCTCCCGGGGCGCCTGGACGGCAATCCGGCGGGGGTGCTCGCGGGCTGGATCCTCACCGCGATCGGCCTCGCGATGGCGGGCCCCGGCATCACCCACTGGTGCGGCCGGCTGCTCCAGGCGGTGCGCCCGGGCGCGATCCGGCTCCTCGCCGGCCGCGTCCTGATGGACGAGTCCCGCCGCATCGGACGCCCGCTGGGCGTGGTGTGCGCGGTGGCCTCGGGCGCGGTCGCGGCGGCGACGCTGTACGACATGGGAACGGGCGACTTCGGGCCGCTGACCGGTCTGGGGGCGGCGCTGGTGACGGCCTGTACGACGGCGACGCTGCTGACGGCGGCGCTGGAGTCCAAGCAGTGCCGCGCCCACACGGCCGAGGCGCTGGTCCGCCTCGGCGCCCCGCCCACGGTGCTGCGGTCGGCGGCGCTGATGCGGGCGGGGGCACTGGTGGCGGTCTTCCTGCCGCTGACCTTGCTGGTGGGCGGACTGGCGGCGGTCCCGCTGGGGGCGTGAGCCCCCGGGCCGTGCCCGGCGGGCGCGTGCTCCAGGGCCGCACCCGCACCGACCGGCCCCTCCCGACCGGCACCAGGACGACCGGCACCAGGACGACCGACCCCACGCCGACGGAGACCGACCCCACGGACCCCGCACCGCAAGGTCCTACGCTGTCGGCATGACCCACAACGAGCGCGAGATCCACAACCCCGCCGAGTTCGACGCGGTCATCGCGCGCGGGTCCCTCCTCGGGTACAGGATCCAGTCGGTCGACCTGACCGACCGCACCTTCGCACTGCTCTCCACCCCCACCACCGGCGCCGTCTTCCTCGGCTGCACGCTGCAGCCCGAGGCCGCCGCCAAGGTCCGCGCCGACGGGGCGCTCGTCTTCCCGCCCGTGCCGGATCTGCCGTTCGACCCGTACCGGGCCCTGCTCTACTCCCCCGCCGAACTGTTCGACCGCGTCGAGGACGAGGGGTACGAAGCGACCCCGGACTTCCTCGCGTACGACTGGTTCCAGCGGACGAAGGCCGACGGCGACATCTTCGCGTCGATGCTCCGCTCCATCCACGACGACGCGATCTCCGACGCCCTCGACGAGCTCCTCCGCGGCGCCCGGGTCGTCGGCGTCATGGGCGGGCACGCGATGGGCCGCGGCACCGACGCGTACGCCGGAGCGGCCCGGCTCGGCCGCGCCCTGAGCCGTACCGGACTCACCGTGGCGACCGGCGGCGGCCCCGGCGCGATGGAGGCGGCGAACCTGGGCGCGTACACCGCGCCCCTCGCCGACGACGTCCTCGACGAGGCGCTCGAGCTCCTCGCCAAGTCTCCTTCGTTCACGCCGTCCGTCACCGACTGGGCGCGTGCCGCGTTCGACGTACGGGCCCGCTGGCCGAAGGGCGGCGACTCGGTCGGCATCCCGACCTGGTTCTACGGCCACGAGCCCCCGAACCCGTTCGCCGGTCACATCGCCAAGTACTTCGCCAACGCCACCCGCGAGGACGGGCTGCTCGCCCGGTGCAACGCCGGCGTGATCTTCCTGCCGGGGGCGGCCGGCACGGTCCAGGAGATCTTCGACAACACGACTCCGAACTACTACGAGTCGCGGGGAGAGCCCACCCCGATGGTGCTGGTGAACAAGGAGCACTGGACGGAGCGGCTGCCCGCCTGGCCGCTGCTCCAGTCCCTCGCCGCCGACCGTCCGATGGCGGCCCGCGTCGCCCTGGTCGACTCGATCGACGAGGCCCCGGAGGCGCTCCAGGCCCTCCAAGGCCTCTGACGGGCCTGAGTGCCGCGCACCGGAGGCCCGCGGGCGCGTGAGGCAACTTCGACGGCCGATCCCACGTCTGGCAGTCCGTACCGCCGTACCCTCCGCACCGGCTGAACGGAACCACTCGTGCTCATAGGACTGCTGACCGCCGTCGCCGCCTCGATCTGTTACGGCACGGGCTCCGTGCTCCAGGCCGTCGGGTCGCGCAAGTCCGCCCGGCGCGAGGGGGCCGCGGCGGCGGCCGGACAGGTCACAGGGCGGGGCGGGCCGAGTCTGTCGTCGACCGCGAAGGCGGCGATGACCTGGCAGTTCGTCGTCGGCACGATCCTGGACTTCATCGGATTCGGCCTCGGCGCGCTCGCGGCGCGGCTGCTGCCGCTGTTCCTCTCGCAGACCGTGATCAGCGCGAATCTGGTCATCACGGCCGTCCTGAGCGTCCGGCTGCTGGGCATCCGGCTGACCCGTGCGGAGTGGACCTCGATCGGTGTGGTCTGCTCGGCGCTCGTGCTCCTTGCGAGCGCGGCGGGCCCGGAGGGCAGCGGGCACACGCCGCTCGCCACGCACTGGTGGCTGCTCGCGATCTCCCTGCTCCTGATGGTCGGCGGCACGGTTCTCGTACGGTTCCTGGGCGCGCGGGCGGCGATCCTGGCCGGTCTGCTCTCGGGGCTCGGCTTCGGCGCACTCGGCGTGGGCGTACGGATCCTGAACGGCGTCGACCCGTTCGACCTCACCGCGCTCCTCACCGACCCCGCGCTGTACGCGATCCTCGTCGCCGGGATCGGCGGCATGTACCTGCACACCGTCGCGCTGCAGATCGGCTCGGTGAACGGGGCGACGGCGGCGCTCGTGGTCGGCGAGACGGTGCTCCCCGGGATGATCGGAGTGTGGTGGCTGGGCGATGCCTCCCGCCCTGGCTTCGCCTGGCTGGCCGTCCTCGGCTTCGTCCTGGCCGTCATGGGCGCGGTCGCGGTGGCCTGGTTCGGCGCCCCGGAGACCCACGGGGGTGAGGACACGGCCGCCCCGGAGGCCGAAACAGGTCCCGCATGCGCGCGGGACGCCGAAGCCGCAGCCGCCCTCCGCTAGTCCCCCGCCAGGACCACGACCTCGTCCGCGGCGAACGTCACGCCCACCTCCGCGCCCTCCGCCGGCGCGTCGCGGAGAGTGCACTCCGCCTCCAGGGGCGGGCCTTCGGCCGGTCGGAGGAGGACGGCGACGTGGGTGCCGCGGAACGTGCGGGCCTCGACGGTGCACGCCAGGCCGTCCGCCGGGGCCCCGAGCCGGACCCCGTTCGGGCGTACGAGGATCTGCCTCGCGCCCTCGGACGATCCGTCCGGCACCGGGATCTTGCCCCACACGGTGTCGGCGGCCGCGCCGCTCACCGTCCCGGGCACCACGTTGTCGAAGCCGAGGAAGCGCGCCACGAACGCGGAGGCCGGCCGCTGCCAGACCTCCAGCGGTGTGCCGGTCTGGGCGATCCGCCCGTCCCGCATCACCACGACCCGGTCGGCGAGCGCGAAGGCCTCCCCCTGGTCGTGGGTGACGGCCAGCACCGTCGTGCCCAACCGCCCGAAGAGCCCGCGCAGTTCGACCACGAGCCGTTCCCGCAGGCCGCGGTCGAGCTGCCCGAGCGGCTCGTCCAGCATCAGCAGCCGGGGGCGCGGCGCGAGCGCGCGGGCGAGCGCCACGCGCTGCTGCTCACCGCCGGAGAGCGAGGCGACGGCCCGCCCGGAGGCCCCGGGCAGACCGACGAGCTCCAGCAGCTCCCGTACGCGTTCGTCCCGTTCGGCCCGCTCCACCCCGTGCATCCGCAGCCCGAAGGCGACATTGCCGCCCACGTCCCGCTGCGGGAAGAGCTGGTGGTCCTGGAACATCAGCCCGACACCGCGCCGGTGCACCGGCACCCCGGTCTGATCGGCGCCGCCGAGCAGAACACGCCCGTCGTCGAGCGCCTGGAGCCCGGAGACCGCCCGCAGCAGCGTGGACTTGCCGCTGCCGCTCGGCCCGAGCACGCACACGATCTCGTGGTCGGCCACCTCCAGGTCCACGGAGTCGAGCGCGGCCCGCTCCCCGAACCGTACGGTCGCCCGCTCGATCGTCAGCATCAGAACTCCCCGGAGGCGGTCCGGCCCGCGCGGAGCCGTTCGAGCAGCAGCAGGGACACCGCGCACACCACCATAAGAATCGTCGAAAGGGCCATTGCCTGGCCGTAGTTGAGCTCGCCCGGCCGGCCGAGCAGCCGGGCCACGGCGACGGGCAGGGTCGGGTTGTCGGGCCGGGCGATGAAGACGGTCGCGCCGAACTCGCCCAGGGAGACCGCGAAGGCGAACCCGGCCGCGATGAGCACCGCCCGCCGCACGAGCGGCAGATCGACCTCTCGCCAGGCCCGCAGCGGCGAGGCGCCGAGCACGGCGGCAGCCTCCCGCAGCCGTTCGTCGACCGCGCGCAGGACGGGCAGCATCGTCCGGACGACGAAGGGGACGCCGACCAGCGCCTGCGCGAGCGGTACGAGGATCCAGCTCGCCCGCAGGTCGAACGGCGGCTCGTCGAGCGTGATCAGGAAGCCGAAGCCGACGGTGACGGCGGAGACCCCGAGCGGCAGCATCAGCAGCGCGTCGAAGCCGCGCACCAGCCGTCCGGCCCGCCGGGTGAGGGCGGCGGCCGCGAGTCCGCCGATGACGAGGGCGAGGGCGGTGGCGACGACGGCGTACCGGAGGGAGTTCCCGATCGTGTCGGCCATGGGCACGAGGAACGTGCCAGAGGGGTCGACGGACTGCAGGGCCCGGTAGTAGTCGAGCCCGTATCCGTCCGAGGTGGCGAAGGACCGCTCGACGAGCACGGCGAGCGGGAGGACGAGGAGCAGCACGATGGAGACGAGGACGCCCCCGAAGAGCGTCCACTGGCCCAGCCCCTTGACCCGTCGCGCGGTCTGTTCGGGCGCGACGAGCTTCAGGGCCGTCTCCCGCCGCCGTACCGTCCGGGCGTGCACGGCGAGGACGACGCCGACGGCCACGAACTGGACCAGGGTGAGGACGGCGGCCGTCGTCAGGTCGAAGCGGTCGACCGTCTGCCGGTAGATCTCCGTCTCCAGGGTGGAGTACGCCGGTCCGCCGAGGATCTGGACGACGGCGAAGGAGCCGGCGGTGAAGAGGAACACCATGAGCGCGGCCGCGGCGACGGCCGGGGCGAGCGCCGGCAGGGTCACGGTCCGCCAGGCGGTGAACCGGGAGGCGCCGAGGACGCGGGCGGCCTCCTCCTGGCGCGGGTCGAGCTGCGCCCAGAGGCCGCCGACGGTCCTGACGACGACGGCGTAGTTGAAGAAGACGTGCGCGAGGAGGATCGCCCAGACGGTGGTGTCCAGGCGGACGCCCCACAGCTCGTCGAGCAGCCCGCCGCGCCCGACGAGCGCCAGGAAGGCCGTACCGACCATGACGGTCGGCATGACGAAGGGCACGGTGACGACCGCGCGCAGCAGCCCCTTGCCGGGGAAGTCGAAGCGCGCGAAGACGTATGCGCCGGGCAGCGCGATCAGCAGGGTCAGCGCGGTGGAGGCGAGCGCCTGCCACAGCGTGAACCAGAGGACGTCGAGGATCTCCGGCCGGCTCAGGGTCTCGCCGAACCGGTCGAACCGCCAGGTGCCGTCGGCCCGCAGCCCGCGCTCGACGATCGAGGCGACGGGCCAGGCGAAGAAGAGCGCGAAGAAGGCGACGGGCACGGCCATCAGGCCGAGCCGCGCCGCGCTTCCCCGCACGTCGCGTCGGCGAACACCGCTGACGCGGCTTTCGCGGTCTACTTCAGGACGAGCGAGGACCACGACTGGATCCACTGGTCACGCTTCTCGGCGATCTTCTCGGGCGCCATGGTCTGCGGCTTGTCGATCACCTCGCCGTGCTGCGTGAACAGCGCGGGCAGCTGGGCGCCCTCGGTCACCGGGTTGACGAACATCTGCAGCGGCATGTCTTCCTGGAACTTCTTGGAGATCAGGAAGTCGATCAGCGCCTTGCCGCCCTCGGGATTCTTCGCCCCGTTCAGCAGTCCGGCGAACTCGATCTGCCGGAAGCAGGTGCCGGTGGAGACGCCGGTGGGCGCGTCCTTCGGCTGCGGCTCGGAGTAGAGGACCTCGACGGGCGGGCTGGAGGCGTACGAGACGACCAGAGGCCGGTCGCCCTTGGCCTTCTGGCCGCCTGCCGAGCCGGAGAACTCCTGGTTGTAGGCGAGCTCCCAGCTGTCGACGGTCTTCACGCCGTTGGCCTTGAGCTTCTTCCAGTAGTCCTGCCAGCCGTCGTCGCCGTACTGCGCGGCGGTGCCGAGGAGGAAGCCGAGGCCGGGGGAGGACTTCTCGGGGTTCTCGACCACGAGCAGGTCCTTGTACTCCGGCTTGGCCAGGTCGTCGAAGGTCTGCGGGGGCGCGATCTTCTTGTCGGCGAAGTACTTCTTGTCGTAGTTGACGCAGATGTCGCCGGTGTCGATCGGGGTGACGCGGTGCTCCTTGTCGAGCTTCGCCTCTGCCGCGACGGCGTCCAGGCCCTTCGCCTCGTACGACTCGAAGATCCCGTTGTCGAGCGCGCGGGACAGCAGGGTGTTGTCGACGCCGAAGAAGACGTCGCCCTGCGGGGAGCCCTTGGTCAGGATCTCCTTGTTGACGGCCACGCCGGCGTCGCCGCTCTTGAGGACCTTGACGGTGAAACCGGTCTGCTTGGTGAACTCCGCCAGGACCTCCTTGGAGGCGTTGAAGGAGTCGTGACTCACGAGGGTCACGGTCTTCGGCGCGGGCTCACCGCTCTTGCCCGCCGCGTCCCGGGTGTCCTCGGTACCGCATGCGGCGAGCGTGGTGACGCCCAGCGCTGCGGCGATCGCCGCGGCGACCATCTTCTTGGTGCTCACTGAAAATTCCTCCTGGGTGTGACCAGGAAGAGACGCGGCCCTGCCCACCGGGAAGGCGGGCAGGGCGCAACAGCTCGAGTTGCGACCGAACTTCCTACCCAGAATGACCTGGGCGAGGTTCAGAGGGTCTGCGGTCCGATGACCGCACTCTCAGCGCTGTGGCGCTCCCCTGTCGGAATATGGAGATGTGTTCGAGCACAGACTACAAGGTCAGCGCTCCGACGCCGCGAGCTGTCCACAGGCGCCGTCGATCTCCTGCCCGCGGGTGTCACGAACGGTGACCGGGACACCGTGGGCGGCGATGGCCTCGACGAAGGCCTTCTCGTCCTCGGGCCGGGACGCGGTCCACTTCGAGCCGGGCGTCGGGTTCAGCGGAATCAGGTTCACATGGACCCTCTTCCCCTTGAGCAGCCGCCCGAGGAGGTCGCCGCGCCAGGCCTGGTCGTTGATGTCGCGGATCAGGGCGTACTCGATCGAGATCCGGCGGCCGGACTTCTCGGCGTACTCCCAGGCGGCGTCGAGGACCTCGCGGACCTTCCAGCGCGTGTTGACGGGCACGAGGGTGTCGCGCAGCTCGTCGTCGGGCGCGTGCAGCGAGACGGCGAGCCGGCACTTGAAGCCCTCGTCGGCGAAGCGCAGCATCGCGGGCACGAGGCCGACGGTGGAGACGGTGATGCCGCGCTGCGACAGCCCGAGCCCGTCCGGCTCGGGGTCGGTGAGCCGGCGGATGGCGCCGACGACGCGCTTGTAGTTGGCGAGCGGCTCGCCCATGCCCATGAAGACGATGTTGCTGAGCCGCGCGGGCCCGCCGGGGACCTCGCCGTCGCGCAGGGCGCGCATCCCGTCGACGATCTGGTGCACGATCTCGGCGGTCGACAGGTTGCGGTCGAGCCCGGCCTGCCCGGTGGCGCAGAACGGGCAGTTCATCCCGCAGCCGGCCTGTGAGGAGATGCACATGGTGACCCGGTCCGGGTAGCGCATGAGCACGGACTCGACGAGCGTGCCGTCGTGCAGCTTCCACAGGGTCTTACGGGTGGTGTCGTCGTCGCAGGAGATGTGCCGGACCACGGACATCAGGTCGGGCAGCAGCTCCCCCTGCAGCTTCTCGCGGGAGGCTGCGGGGATGTCGGTCCACTCGGCGGGATCGTGGGCGTACCGCGCGAAGTAGTGGGTGGACAGCTGCTTGGCGCGGAACGGCTTCTCGCCGATCGCGGCAACGGCCTCCTTGCGCTCTGCGGGCGTGAGGTCGGCAAGGTGCCGCGGCGGCTTCTTGGCTCCGCGGGGGGCGACGAAAGTAAGTTCTCCGGGCTTGGGCATGGTGGTACCAGTGTCGCAGACCGAACCCTGTGGCCTGGGGCGGAAGCGGTAGGAGGCGGTCGTTCCGGGTCGTCGCAGGCCGTCGCACCTGGAGGGCGGACGGGCCCGGGGCGGCTCGGGGTCTCTCCCTCGGCGCCCCTGCCCGCCGGGCGAAACCCCAGATCAGCACGGCCGGCAGCCCGAGTGCGCCGCATCGGTGGAGGCTCGCCGACCTCACTGCCGCCCCGGGCAGCGCTCAGTCGAGGATGCCGAGGTCGGAGTCGGGTCGGCAGATTTCGCACGCCCGGATCCCGCCCTCGGTGAGCGCGCGGCGGGCTTCGTCGCTGCTGAGCGGCCGCTTCTGCGGGCCAGCGAGCCTGCAGTCGCCGATGTGGACGCTGTCCGCGACGGGGCGGCCGCCCTCACGCAGGTAGGAGATCACCCACCCCGGCCCCTGCGGCAGCACCCGGACCGGGCGCATCGCCGCCTCGCGGGTCTCGACCTCGGCTATGCGGGCCCGGACCCGGTCCAGGGACAGCACGAGCCAGCACTCCAGGGTCCGGAGCCGTGGCAGGTCGGGCGGGAGTTCGGACATCGCTCACGCCATCTCGGCGAGGGCCCGCTCGGGCTTCCGGAGCGCGGCCACGTCTGCCTGGTGGGCCCGGCACATGCAGGGGGCGGTCATGGCGCTCTTCCTCGGGGGTCAGGCGGGGCGACGGCGGTGCCGAAGCAGCGTGGGTCGCGGCTTGCGAGAATATTCGAACACATGAGCTACTAAAAGTATGAGGCACCACGCGTTCCCCGACGACCTCGTATCCGCCCAGCGTTCCTGGGCCGCGACGTACGAGGCGCTCTCCCGGCCCGGCGCCACGGCCACCACCCGGCTGCGCCGCCGCCTGCTGCGGCTGTCGACGTCCGCGTACTTCCACCCCTACTGGACCCGCCCCCGCCCGGCCGCCGGGCGGGCGGAGCTCGCGGGTCTGGTCCGTGCCGAGCGCGAGCGCACGGGGGACGCGGCATGACCGGGCCGTCGCCGTCACACACCCTCCGGCACATCCGGTGCCGGCCGGGCACCTCCCCGGAGGACTACCGGCACGCCCTGGGCCTCCTCGCCGGGATGACACCGCTCGTCCAGCGCCTCCCGCCCACGGCCGGGCTCGCGCGGGTCAAGGGCTCACGCGAACTGTTCGGTGTGTCCGCCGGCGCGCTACCCACCGGTTCCGCGTCCGGACCCTGTTCCAGGTCGGCATCGACGCCCGCATCGGCGTCGCCGACACCTGGGCCGCCGCCACCGCCGCCCCGCCTCCGTCCGCGTCCGCCCCTCCGGTCCGCCCCTTCGGCGTGCTCGACCTGCCCGACCCACTCGCCGACCGGACGCGACAGCCTTTCAGGGCGCACTGATCCGGTCAGCGCGCACGGATCCGGCGCCTCGCTCTGATCGCCGAAGACCTCCGTACGGCCCACGAAGGGCCCGGCACCCAGCTCTCCCTCGACCACGCCCGCGAGAACCGGCTGCGCCTGGAGCCGGTCCTCGATCGCATCAACGCCGTATACGGCCGCCGCCTCGCCGGCCCGCCGGCGCCTACCGACAGGCCGGCTGACCGAACGAGACGGCCGGGACCAAGTCGCGGACGGGGCGTCGCCACACCGTGGCGCCGCCCCGCAGTGCGTGTCCGCCGTCCGATACGGCGATGACTACCCGGGCGGACGCAGGAAGGTGATCTGCTTCCAGTCCGGGGCGAAACTCCCTTCGTCCAGAACGGTCACGTCCTTCAGGACGTTGTTGCTGTCGACGGAACCGATGCATCCGCGCCCGGACTCTCCTCCGTAGTACAGGATTCGATCGCCGCTGAGTCCGGCGATCTGCGCCCAGTCCGGGGCGAACGCCCCCTCGGAGTAGATGGTCACGTCGTGGAATTTGTTGTCGGCGTCGATGGCGCCGATGCATCCGCGCCCGCCCTCGCCGTAGAACAGGATTCGATTTCCACTGAGTCCGGTGATCTGCTTCCAGTCCGGGGCGAATGCACCAGGCTCGAAGAAGGTGAGGGCCTGCGGAGCGTTGTGGTCGGGGATGCTGAAGAGCCAGGAGCGCTCGTCCGATCCCCCGTAGAACAGGACGCGATCGCCGCTGAATGTGGCGACCTCCGTGAACCCCGGGGTGAAAACACCCTCGGGGGGCTCGGGGAAGGCAACGACGTCCTGGAGGACGTTGTTGTCGTCGATGGAGCCGATGCATGCGCGCCCGGACGCTCCTGCGTAGTACAGGATTCGGTCGCCACTGAGTGCGGTGATCAGTGTCCAATCCGATGCGAAGGTCCCCTCCTCCAGAACAGTCACGTCCTGGAGGAGGTTGTCGGCGTCGATGGAACCGATGCATCCGCGCCCGGACTCCCCGTAGTACAGGATGCGATCTGACATCACGTCGCCTTTCTGGACTGCGTCTCGGCTGTGCTGATCTCCAGACGAAACGCGTTGGTTCGAGGCCCAGTTCGGGTGATGGTCCATGACCTGCACCTTGCCGTCGGAGCGATGCCTCGTCGGCCGCATGAGGGAAGGTGCAATTTCGGTCGCATGGCAGGAAGGGCAGGCGGCGGGAGCGAAACGCACTGGAATCGCTGGAACTTGAACAGCTCACACTTCTCCGCCGGGCATCGGCCCCTGCCGAGGACTACTGACCGCAGCCGACGCGGCCTCGTTCCGCGCGCCGCCGTTCTGCGAGTGGGGAGACCGCCCCGGTTCCGGTGGCCGACATCAAACCCTCTTTCAATTATGGGCACGATGTTTAGAAGTGCGCGAGTCGGGTCGCCGCAACTTGAGAGCGCAACTAACCCTGAAATGCGGTCAGTCCACCGATGCCGGGTGACGACCGGACGTCCCGAGATGAAGCACGTTCACTGTCCGAGAAAGGCCGAGACGGTCTGCCCGATCACCGCACCGCCCCGTCAGGAGTGGCTGACGGGGCCGGGATCGGCCTCGCCTAGGCCACCGTCAGGGCCGGGGCGTGCCGGGCTGGGTCGAGGGGATGCGTGAGGTGAAGAACAGCGCCAGGACCGAGGACAGGGCGAGGATCGCCAGGGCCCCCCGCAGGCCGTCCAGACGGGCTGCCGCGTTCGCGTCCAGCGCCGCCCGGGTCACCTCCTCCGACGTGCCCGCCTCGTCGAGCGCCGTCGTGAGCTGGGCGTCCGACAGGAACGGGACGCCGCTCTGGAGTTCCACGGCGGCCCGGTTCTTGACGTCGGCCGGGATCGCCGGGTCCTGCTCGACGCTCGCCAGGAACGACGACGTGAGCGCGGCGATCAGGAGCGATCCGGCGAGCGCCGTACCGATCGAGGCGCCGAGGTTGGTGACGGCGTTCTGCACACCGCCGACCTCCGCGCTCCGGCTGTCGGGAACGGCGGACACCGTCACCGAACCGAGCTGCGAGGCCAGCGCGCCCATGCCCAGCCCGATCAGCAGGAGTGGGACGGTGACGACCTCCGCACCGGCGTCGGCGTCGAGCGCGGCCATCAGGACGACCGCGCCCGCGAGCAGCGCGAGCACCCCGAGCCGTACCACCCGCCGCGGCGAGACCTCCGGGAGGAACCGGGGGATCAGGAGCGCCGCCGCCAGCAGCGTCAGCGAGAGCGGCAGGATCCGCGCCCCGGTCGCGAGCGCGGACAGGCCCAGGGCGACGGACAGGTAGAGCGGGACGACGAAGAACACGCCCATCTGCACGAGGTACTGGAAGAAGAACATCGTCAGACCGCCGGTGAGCTGCCTGTTCCGCAGCATCGCCGGGTCGACGAGCGGCTCCCGGCCGCGCGCCGCGAGCCGCGCCTCCCAGCGGAGGAAGAGCCACACCAGGAGCAGGCCCACCAGCATCGCCCACACGACCATCGAGACACCGAGCCACGAAGGTGCCTCCGGCTTCGGCCGGAACCAGCCCCATTCGTCCGAGCGGAGCACGCCGTAGACGAAGATCCCGAGCCCGAGCGCGGACAGTGCCGCTCCGACGAGGTCGATCCGCGAACGTTCCTCACCCACGGCGTCGGCGATGCGGCGCGCGAACACCAGGATGACGAGCACCACCAGGACCTCACCGGCGAAGACCCAGCGCCAGGAGAAGTACGTCGTGGCGACTCCCCCGATCAGGGGCCCCAGAGCGATGGCCACCGCCCCGGCGGCCGCCACGATCCCGTAGGCCGCGGGGCGACGCTCCGTGGCGAAGTTGCCGGCCACCAGGGCCACGATCGCGGGCATGATGAGCGCCGCCCCCACCCCTTCGAGGAACGACCAGCCGAACAGCAGCACGGGAAGGTTCGGCGCCAGCGCCGTGGTCAGCGAGCCGCAGCCGTAGACGACGCAGCCGATCATGAACGCGCGCTTACGGCCGATCAGCGCCCCGACCTTGCCCCCGGGGATCATGAACATCGCCATCACGAGCGTGTACGCGGTGATGGCGCCCTGGATCCCGGTGACCGTCGTCCCCACGTCGTCGGCGACCGTCGCGATGGACACATTCATGACGGAACTGTCCAGCGCCATCAGGAACTGACCGGCCGCGAGCGTCAACAGAACGAGTCGTGCCCCCGCCGGACCTTCCGCGCTTCCACCCCTGGGTGCCATGGCCGCATCGTGCCAACGACGCCGCCGAGCGGGCCGAGACCCGCCGTCGCCGTCCACCGCATGGCGGCACCACCGCCCCGCGTGCCGCCCGCCCGGCCGCCGCCGACGGCGGCGGCACCCCGCTAGCCGACCGCGCCGACGCCCGGGATGTTCCAGGCCTTGCGGAAGCGCTCCAGCAGGAGACGCGCTCCTGCCGGTGAGACGCCGAGTTCGAGGCGGGCCTCGGCGAGGCGCTGGAGGTCTCCGTCAGGGCCGGCGCTCCTGATGACCGGGCCCGCGGGAAACTCCTCCCGCCCGGTGAAGAAGTCGATCAGCGTCAGGACGAAGTCGCTGTACGCCGTGAGCTCGTCCCAGTGCCCGTGGCGGTCGTCCGGTCCCGCGGTACCGGCACCGCCCCCGGCAGCCGTCGCGGCGTCGAACAGTCGCTGGACGGCCTCCCGCGCGCGTACCGCGTCGTGGCCGTCGTCCGGCCTGGGGGCCTCGGCGTCGTTCGGGTTGTTCGCGTCGTTCGCGTCGTAGGGCCGCAGCCGCAGGATCGTCGAGCGGATCTCGTCGAGGCGGGCCGCCCAGTCCGGCGAGCTCTCCGCACTGCCCATCAGAACCCGGAATCCCGCCAGCGTCTCCCTCAGCTCCTCGATCAGCAGCATCCCCGCGATGCGCCGCAGCCGCCCTTCTCCCGGTCCGAGCTGTTCGGGAATCATGACCATCCGGCGCGTGCAGCGGATCAGGTCCCGCGTGATGCCACCGGAGAGGCAGTGGGCGAGCGCGACGAAGGGGAGGGTCAGACCGGGCACCCGGTTCTGAATGATCTCGTTCGACTCGTCCAGGGTCCGCGGTTCGATGTGAACGACATCGTCCAGGGAACTGTCGATGACGTCACGGACCGGAATCCCTCGCCGAACGAATCCCGCGCCGACATCCTCGGCCACGGAGATGAGGAAGTAGACGTGCGGAATTCCGAAGACGGACTTGATCTCCGTCAGGAGCGAGCGCGCCTGTTCCGCGGTTCCGATCCGGTCGATCTCGTCGATGACGATCAGCACCCGCCGTGGGCTGTCCCCGGTCTCCGCGCCCCTTCATCCCCTCGCGCAGCATGTCGCCGAGTGTCGGCGTACACATGAAAGTGCTCACCGAGGTACGGCGCTACGTACCCATCCCCCGGGCTCTTGGCTGGCTGTTCAGGGCGCGTCGAAGAAGCGCACGCGCACTGCGAGGAGGTCACCCGACGCATCCAGATCGGCGGTCACCGGGAAGAACCCGTCGCCCCAGCTCGTCATCGCGCACAGCACCCGGGCGTCACCGAGTTCCACGGTTCCGGCCTCGACGTGCGAAGCACGTACTTCGCGCATGATCTGCCAGTGGTGTGAGTGCGGTCGGAAGTCCACCGCCATGCGCCGTCCGCCCTCGTCCTTCCATCTCGACAGGGCGAGTGCTCTGTCGAATGCCTCCGAGACAGGCAGGGCAGTCCATCCGTGAACACCGTCCTCGCCGGGCTCGCCCAGTTCGGGCGCGGAGAACGCCACGGCCGCTTCGTCCGCCGCGGCGCCCCAGAACGCCACATCGGCCAGGCCGTCCACCGGCTCATCGTGCTGCCAGGTGTTCAGGGCGTCGACATCACCGAAGAGGACACGTGCCCAGTCCACGCCGATGTCACCCAAGGACACCGATGTCGCCACCTGGCCCTCATTCATCCGGATCGAGATCTCGGACCAGCGTTCCCCGGCACCGTCGCCGTGGGCGACCCGTGTAGCCAGCACGGGCAGATACCGATCTCGGGGTACGCCACCGACGGCGACGACGGGAACCCCGAACATCGAGAAGCCGCCACCGCCCTCGCGGCCTGTCCGGACGGCCCGGTGGGCATGTGCCTCCCGAACCTGCAGGGCCTCAAGCCGGGCGTCAAGACCGGCGGACCGGCAGTGTTCGCCGAAAGCCGCCTTGAAGACGGGAGCCTGCGAGGCCGGGATGTCATGAAGCCGGGAGCCCGGCTGCCGGTCAAAGGTCCGAACGGCTTCGGAGGCGTCCGGGCCGGTGACCACGAAGTCGACGGCACCCGTGACGTCGGCCGCCATCGCAGCGTCCTCGATACCCAAGGAAGCCGGATCGATGTCCGCCGGCGACCGGTCCCCGCTCCACAGCCCCAGGTGACCACCGTCGATGAGCACCAGGGTGCCGGACGGGCAACTGACGGCCCCCAGCTCGAACATCTCTTCCATGGCGCGCGAGTCTACGGCCACCCGGCAAGTCGTCCGCGGGCGGATAGCTCAGCTGCCGCGCGGCCGCTGGGACCCCAGTTCTGCGTAGCCGGGGTGTGCACGTTTCCGCGTACCGACCTGTGCACTTTCACGCGAACGCCGACACCGAGCGGCGCGAGCGCGATGACGAGCAGCGTGCCCGCCGCCAGCAGACGCACCGAGAGCAGCGCCAGATGGCGCAGCCGCTTCAGGAGGTGCTTCCGCAGCTTCACCAGGAACATCGACGAGGAATCGACCGCATGCCCGTGCAGCGCGAGAAATTCCTCGCAGACCCTCTGGAACAGCGAGAGCAGAAATTCCTGGGGAACGTACGCGGCCGGAATCTCGACCGGCACCACCAGATGGTCGGGTTCCCAGTTCCGCGTCACCGACTTGAGCAGCGTGGACTTCCCCACCCCGCGCGGCCCGGATATCGCGATGGTCCCGCCGGCCATCAAGGCCATCCTCGCGGCGAGGCCCTGCACTCCCGGTGGGGGACCACATACCGCGGATCGTGGACCTCGATGAGTCCCAGAAGGTCGGGGGTGACGAGCAGATCGTCGTGCTCCTCCCTGATGAGGCGCCGGAGCGTCGGCCGTACCTGGGCGGCGAGCGCCTCCGGCAGGCACTCCTCCCACCGGCGTCGCAGGAACGTGGCCTGCATCCGTAAAGTAGCCAGCCAGACCGGCGTCACCATCCGCCGGGCCGCACCGAGGCGTTCGTACTGGGCCACGGCCTGGTCGAACTGCTCGACGGCGCTCTGGTAGTCGTCGTACTCCCTGGCGCCCCAGGCTCGCACTCGTTCCACGACCCACGGTCCGTGGAATTCGGCGGCGAGACGCCGCTCGTCGATCCCCGTCACGTACCGCTGACCCAGATACCCCCGGAGGACGACGTCCTCGCGGAAGAGTCTGCGGACGGCGTCCTGGTAGACCGACTCGTCCTCGGGACGGCTCCAGACCGCTCCGGCTGCCCCCGGCTCCCCCACCGTTCCTCCCCCGCGTCCCCGTCCTCCCCGCCAGCCGCGACTGTAGGTCACGCGAGGCGCCCACGTCCCACGTCGCGGGCATCAGGCGCACGAGGGCACGACGCACGAGGGGCCCGTCGCTCGTGAGCGACGGGCCCCTCGTGAGGGAGCGTGAAGATCAGGTCGTACCGACGAAGAGCACCAGCAGCAGCCAGACCACCGGCGCCGTCGGCAGCAGCGAGTCCAGGCGGTCCATGATGCCGCCGTGGCCCGGAAGCAAGGTGCCCATGTCCTTGATGCCGAGGTCGCGCTTGATCATCGACTCGCCGAGGTCACCGAGCGTCGCGCTCGCCGCCACCGCCAGGCCGAGCAGCAGGCCCTGCCACCACGAGCCGCCGTCGATCAGGAACTCCATGCACAGCGCGCCCGCCGCCATCGCGAACGTCACCGCTCCGACCAGGCCCTCACGGGTCTTGCCGGGGCTGATCCGCGGAGCCAGCTTGTGCTTGCCGAAACGCCAGCCGATCGCGTAGGCGCCGGTGTCGCTGACGACGGTGAGCAGCAGGAACGTGAGCACCCGCTCCGCGCCGTCGTCGGCCGTGAGCATCAGTGCCACGAACGTCGCCAGGAACGGCACGTAGAACGCGGCGAAGACGCCCGCCGTGACGTCCTTCAGATAGCCCTCGGGCCGCTCCGTCATCCGCCACACCAGCACCGCGAGCGCCGTCAGGGCCATGGCGACCCAGGCCCCCTCGGCGCCACGGACGTAGCCGGCCACGACCATCGCCGCACCGCCGACCGCCAGCGGGACGAGCGGCGCCTTGATGCCCTTGCGCTCCTGGAGGCGGGAGGTGAGCTCCCACAGACCGACCACGACGGCGACCGCTATGACGCCGACGAACGCGGCCTTCCAGATGAAGAGCGACGCGATGATGACCGCGCCCAGCCCGACCCCGACACCTATGGCAGCGCCCAGATCGCGCCCCGCGTTCTTCTTCTGCGGGGCAGGAGGCTGGGACGGGCTGGACATGGGCTCCTGCGGGTGCTCGTTCGGCGTCTCGTCACGGAACAGGGGACCGCTCGGCTGAGCGGCCCCCCGGTCGTGGTCGTCCTGGTGATCGCCGGCGGGGACGTCGGGCACGATGGGCATGGGCCGAGTCTGCGCCGCCTGCAGCCCATCGTATGCGGGACCCGCCGGGGCAGGCCCCTGGTCGGGCCCCCAGTAGCCGGAACCGGCCGGGGCCCCCCAGGAAGAGTCGTTCATCAGACCTCGAGCAGCTCGGCTTCCTTGTGCTTGAGCAGCTCGTCCACCTGCGCGACGTACTTCGCGGTGGTGTCGTCGAGCTCCTTCTCGCCGCGGCGGCCCTCGTCCTCGCCGACCTCGCCGTCCTTGACCAGCTTGTCGATGGTCTCCTTGGCCTTGCGGCGGACGGACCGGATGGAGATCTTGGAGTCCTCGGCCTTGCTCTTGGCGACCTTGATGTACTCCCGGCGGCGCTCCTCGGTCAGCTCCGGGAACACCACACGGATGATGTTGCCGTCGTTGCTCGGGTTGACGCCGAGGTCCGAGTCACGGATCGCCTGCTCGATGTTGCGCAGCGCGCTCTTGTCGAACGGGGTCACGACCGCCATGCGCGGCTCGGGCACCGAGAACGACGCCAGCTGATTGATCGGCGTGATCGCACCGTAGTAGTCCGCCACGATCTTGTTGAACATCGCCGGGTGCGCACGCCCGGTGCGGATCGCGGCGAAGTCCTCCTTGGCGACCACGACGGCCTTCTCCATCTTCTCCTCGGCCTCGAGGAGGGTCTCTTCGATCACCACTTGCTCCTGCGTGTCGTCGCGTCTTGTCCTGCACGGTGTACGACCGGCAGGGCTCTGTCCATCCCCTCGCGGGGAGGTACCCGGTTCGAGCCGAGGCTCAGGCCCGGGTGCCCTGGTCGTTCACGAGAGTGCCGATCTTCTCACCCTTCACCGCGCGCGCGATATTGCCCTCGGCGAGCAGTTCGAAGACGAGGATCGGCAGCTTGTTGTCGCGGCACAGCGTGATGGCGGTGGCGTCGGCGACCTTGAGGTCGCGGGAGATGACCTCTCCGTACTCCAGCGCGTCGTACTTCACCGCGTCCGGGTTCTTCTTCGGGTCGGAGTCGTAGACCCCGTCGACGCCGTTCTTGCCCATGAGCAGGGCCTCGGCGTCGATCTCCAGGGCACGCTGGGCGGCCGTGGTGTCGGTGGAGAAGTACGGCATGCCCATACCGGCGCCGAAGATGACCACGCGGCCCTTCTCCAGGTGGCGCACGGCCCGCAGCGGGATGTACGGCTCCGCGACCTGGCCCATGGTGATGGCGGTCTGGACGCGGGAGTCGATGCCCTCCTTCTCCAGGAAGTCCTGGAGGGCGAGGCAGTTCATGACGGTGCCGAGCATGCCCATGTAGTCGGAACGGGCCCGGTCCATGCCGCGTACCTGCAGCTCGGCGCCGCGGAAGAAGTTGCCGCCGCCGATCACGACCGCGATCTCCGCCCCGTCGCGGACGACTGCGGCGATCTCGCGTGCGATCTTGTGCACGACGTCGGGGTCGACGCCGAGACCGCCGCCTCCGGCGAATGCCTCACCGGACAGCTTCAGCATGAAGCGGCCGGCCTTTTTGCCGTGGTTGTCGTCGCCCTGTACGGCGCTCTGGTTCATGGAGATCTCCTCGTGCACATACGACGAAGGCCATTGCCGGTGGGTCCTTGCGGTTTCCCCTGCGGCAATGGCCTCCTCGTCAGAACTGCGGTCGTCCTACGCGAGCGTGGGCGACTGCTTCAGACCCTACCCGGGCCCGGTGTCCGTCGCGTACGGACTCAGATGCCGACCTTGATGCGCGTGAAGCGCTTCAGGGTGACACCGGCCTCGTCCAGGATCTGCTGGACGGACTTCTTGTTGTCCAGCGCGTACGGCTGGCCGAGCAGCGTGGCGTCCTTGAAGAAGCCGTTCACGCGACCCTCGACGATCTTCGGGAGCGCGGCCTCGGGCTTGCCCTCGGCGCGGGTGGTCTCCTCGGCGACGCGACGCTCGGTCTCGACGACCTCGGCCGGAACGTCCTCACGGGTGAGGTACTTCGGCGCGAAGGCGGCGATGTGCTGCGCGACACCCTTCGCGACCTCGGCGTTCTCCTTGTCGAACTCGACGAGAACACCGATCTGCGGGGGCAGGTCGGGCATGGTGCGGTGCATGTAGGCCGAGACGAAGCCGTCGGCGTACTGCGCGAAGCGGTCGAGAACGATCTTCTCGCCCAGGTTGGCGTTGGCCTCGTCGACGTACGCCTGGACCGTCTTGCCGGGCTCGATCTCGGAGGCGAGCAGCGCCTCCAGGTCGGCCGGGGCGGTGGCGGCGACGTGGGCGGCGAGCGCGTTGGCGACAGCCTGGAACTTGTCACCCTTGGCGACGAAGTCCGTCTCGCACTTCAGCTCGACGAGGACACCGGAGGTGTTGTCGTCGGCGATGAGGGAGACGACGGCGCCGTTCTCGGCAGAGCGGCCCTCGCGCTTGGCGACGCCCTTCTGGCCCTTGATGCGCAGGGCCTCGACGGCCTTGTCGACGTTGCCGTCGGCCTCGTCCAGAGCCTTCTTGCAGTCCATCATGCCGGCGCCGGTGAGCTCACGGAGCTTCTTGACGTCAGCGGCGGTGTAGTTCGCCATGAGTCTGAGTTTCTCTCTCGAAGTCTGAAAGATCTACGGGTGGACGGCGGGGGCTTCGTGGGCCCCCGCCGTCGACATCCGATACAACCAACCGGACCTGACCTGTGAAGGTCGGGTCGTGGGTCAGGCCTGCTCGGCCTCGGCGGCCGGAGCCTCGACAGCCTCGGTGGCCTCGGTGGCGGTGGCAGCCTCGGCGTCGGCGACCTTCTCGGTCTCGGCAGAGGTCTGGACCTCGGCCTCGTCAGCCTTCTTCTCGCCCTCGAGGAGGTCGCGCTCCCACTCGGCGAGCGGCTCGCCGGCGGCCTTCTCGCCCGGCTTCGAGTCGCCGGTCGCGGCGCCGGAGCGGGCGATGAGGCCCTCGGCGACGGCGTCGGCGATCACGCGGGTGAGCAGGGTGACGGAGCGGATCGCGTCGTCGTTGCCCGGGATCTTGTAGTCGACCTCGTCGGGGTCGCAGTTGGTGTCGAGGATCGCGACGACCGGGATGTGGAGCTTGCGCGCCTCACCGACGGCGATGTGCTCCTTCTTGGTGTCGACGATCCAGACGGCGCTCGGCACCTTCTGCATCTCGCGGATACCACCGAGGGTCTTCTCCAGCTTGGCCTTCTCGCGGGAGAGGACCAGGAGCTCCTTCTTGGTGAGACCCGAGGCGGCGACGTCCTCGAAGTCGATCTGCTCGAGCTCCTTGAGGCGCTGCAGACGCTTGTAGACGGTGGAGAAGTTGGTGAGCATGCCACCGAGCCAACGCTGGTTGACGTACGGCATGCCGACACGCGTCGCCTGCTCGGCGATGGCCTCCTGGGCCTGCTTCTTCGTACCGACGAACATGATGGAGCCGCCGTGGGCGACGGTCTCCTTGACGAACTCGTAGGCGCGGTCGATGTACGACAGCGACTGGAGCAGGTCGATGATGTAGATGCCGTTGCGCTCGGTGAAGATGAAGCGCTTCATCTTCGGGTTCCAGCGACGGGTCTGGTGACCGAAGTGGACGCCGCTCTCAAGCAGCTCCCGCATCGTGACGACGGCCATGGCCGTATCTCCTTGTGTTTCTCGGTTATGTCCTGACACCCCGGCGCGCCGTGCCGCAAGGGACCGAAAGGCGCTGCCACGACCGGTGAGGGTTGTGTGGCGGGGCGTGCGAAGTCGACCCGGTGACCCGGATCGCCATAGGAAGTGTACGGGACCCCGGGGGCGCCGGGTGACGGCGCTGTCCACAACCGGCGGGTATTCCACAGATATCAACCATGATCAACGCGAATCGGGCGGCTGCGGGACGGTGTCCCCATGCACCTCACGACGCACCTGCTTCTGGCCCTGGCGCTGATGTGGCCCCTGGGGCCGCCTCGCCCGGAGATCGTCCGCGGCTGGGAACCCCCGTCCGGTCCGTACGCCGCCGGCCACCGCGGGCTCGACCTGGCCGCCCCGGTGGGCACCCCGGTCCGGGCGGCGGCCTCGGGCGTGGTCACGTTCGCGGGCCGGGTGGCCGGCCGGGGCGTCCTCACGATCACCCTGCCGGGCACCGGAGAGCCACCCCTGCGGACCACGTACGAACCAGTTGCCCCGAGCGTCACGGCGGGCACCACGGTCACCCGCGGCACCCCGGTCGCCACGCTCGAACGCCCGCCGCCCGAGAACCCCCACTGCCCGGAGTCCTGCCTGCACTGGGGCCTGCTGAGAGGCGACACCTACCTGAATCCCCTGCTGCTCCTGCGTGTGGGCCCGTCGAGGCTGCTGCCGGTGACGGTTCAGCCGCCGCCGGGGGTCACCAGGTCGTAGAGGTACGAGCGGTCGCCCTTGAAGCTGCGCCACACGGTCGCCGGGGGTTCTGGTTCGTCACCGGTGCCGTTCACGGGATGGGCGGTGACGAGGCCGTCGGCGATCTCGCAGTGCCAGCCGAGGCCGGGCGCCCAGAGGCACCGCACCCGGCCGTCCGTACGGCGGTACGCGGGCCGGCCGTGGCGCTCGCCGTCCCGTTCGAAGAGGTGGCGGAGGCCGTCGACGTGGCGCACGAAGGCGAAGGAGGGGAGGTCCGTCACGGGTCGGGGAGCCGTCCGGTCGGGCCGGTCAGCCCGCGGCGCCGCGGAGGGCCATGGCGACAGCGGCCTCGGCGATGGTGTCCGGGTCCTCGGCCGCTCCCAGTTCGATACGGCGTACGGCCGCGTCCACGACGCCCTGGAGGAGCATCGCGCCCAGGCGGGGCTGAGGCTGGCCCAGGTCGGCGAGAGCCTCGACGATCATGGCGACGAGGCCGCCGTGAGCAGCGCGGATCTTCTCGCGGGCGCCGTCGTCGAGCTCGCTCGCGGAGATCGCGACGACCGCCCGGTGACGCCGGTCCCCCACGAGCTCCAGCTGCTTGCGCACGTACGCCTCGACCTTGCCCGCGGCGGTGTCGGCGGATGCCATCGCCGTCTCGACCTCGGCCGCCCAGACGGGGAAGTCGACGGCGCACAGCTCCTCGACCACGGCCGCGCGGGAGCGGAAGTACTCGTACACCGAGGAGCGGGCCAGGCCCGTGCGCTCGGCGAGGGCGGGGAAGGTCAGCGCCTCCGTACCGCCCTCGGACAGCAGGGAACGCGCGGCGTCCAGCAGGGCGCCGCGCTGCATCGTCCGGTGCTCGGCCACGGAGGCCGCTCGAATCCTGGGCACGGCTCCACCATACGACCGGCCGCCCGCCGTCAGCGTCCTACATCGGCCAGCTTGGCGCGCAGCTGGAGGACGGACTTGGTGTGGATCTGGCTGACGCGGCTCTCGGTGACGCCGAGGACCTGGCCGATCTCGGCGAGCGTGAGGCCCTCGTAGTAGTAGAGCGTGACGACGGTCTTCTCGCGCTCGGGGAGGGTGTTGATGGCGCGTGCGAGCAGCCTGCGCAGCTCGCGGTCCTCGGCGACCTCGACCGGGTTGTCGGCGGCGGTGTCCTCCAGGGTGTCCATGAGCGACAGCCGGTCCCCGCCCTCGCCGCCCGCGTGGAGCAGCTCCTCCAGGGCGACGACGTTCGCAAGGGACAACTGGCTGAAAACCGCGTGCAGTTCTTCCAGCCCGATATCCATCTCGGCCGCGACCTCGCTCTCGGTCGGGGTGCGGCGGAGCTTGGCCTCGAGGGTGGCGTAGGCGCGCTCGACGTTGCGCGCCTTCTGTCGTACGGAGCGGGGGATCCAGTCCAGGGCGCGGAGCTCGTCGATCATCGCGCCCCGGATGCGGGTGATCGCATAGGTCTCGAACTTGATCGACCGCTCGACGTCGAACTTCTCGATGGCGTCGATCAGCCCGAAGACTCCGGAGGAGACGAAGTCGGCCTGTTCCACGTTGGACGGCAGCCCCACGCTGACGCGGCCGGCGACGTACTTCACCAGCGGCGAGTAGTGCAGGATCAGCTGTTCCCGCAGCCGCTCGTCGCCCGTGTCCTTGTACGACCGCCACAGCTCGTCGAGCGATGTCGGTGCGGGCGGTCGCACGGTGCCCCGGGCTGCTGGGGGCACCGCAGCGCGGTCAGACCCGGAGGTGTGCTGGGGCATGCGTTGCCTTGAGCCGTTCTGCTGGCGGGTTGGTCGGTCTGGGTGTCCGGCAGGGAATCCTGGTGAGCGTAGCGTGACTGGACCGTCGCGGTGTGCGAACCTCTGCGGATCGCGCCGCTCCGGGTGGACGTCCTCGGCCACGCTTTCGAACCCGAGTGGTGGCGCGTTTCTGCCCCTGGGGTGCGGCCGGAAGAACTGGCTGGTTCATCACCATCACCATTTCACCCGAATGCTCCAGGTCAAGGACCGCCTCGCCGCAGGTTCCCCCCTTCCGTGGGGGTGTTCGTCAACTGCCAGTCATCTCCTTGCCGTTCGACGAACCCCAAGGAGTGCAGTTCGTACAGCCTGGCGAGGGTGTCGTCGGTGGACGCGCCGGCCCGGTCGCTGATGGTTCTCAGAGGGGTGGGCCTGCCCGCGGGCATCGCTTCCAGGACGCGGACGGTGCCGGGGCCGAGGAGGTCCCGGGGCAGGACGGGTCCGCGTCGGGCCGGGGCCAGTTGGCCCATGTCTCCGACGAGTTCGATCACTTCGGCGGCGTCGGTGACGAGGGTGGCCTCACCGCGCAGGAGTTCGTGGACGCCCGCGGAGAGGCCGCTGGTGACGGCGCCGGGCACGCCCATGGTGTGGCGGCCGAGCCGTGCGGCGGCGCGGGCGGTGACGAGGGAGCCGCTTCTGTACTCGGCCTCGACGACGACGGTGCCGCGGGTGAGGGCGGCGATGACCCGGTTACGAAGGATGAACCTGCTGGGTGTGGGGTGACTGCCGGGTGGTAACTCGCCGATGACCACACCCTGTTCGGCGATGCGTCCGATGAGTCCCGCATGGCCGCGGGGATAGGGGATGTCGACGCCGCAGGCGAGGACGGCGACGGTCGCGCCCTGGGCGGCGAGGGCTCCTCTGTGGGCGGCGCCGTCGATGCCGAAGGCGGCGCCGGAGACGACGACCCAGCCCTGTTCGGCGAGCCCGGAGGCGAGCGTGGTGGCCATGTGGGCGCCGTAGGGGGTGCATGCGCGGGCGCCGACGACGGCGACGGAGCGCAGCGCCCAGGTCCGCAGGTCGGCGGGGCCTCGGATCCAGAGCCCGACGGGGCGGGCCTCGCCGAGGTCGTCGAGCTGCCGGGGCCATTCCGTGTCGCCGGGGACGACGAGCCGGCCGCCGTGCCGCTCGGCGGCGTCGAGGTCCCGCCGCGGTTCCACGGTGGCGGCCCGCCGCCGCCACCCGTCGACCCGTTTCTCCCCGGTGCCGGGGAAGGGGGTGGCTCCCAGGGCTCCGGCGGGGTCGGCCCGGAGCCGGTCCAGGAACCCCATGGCTCCGTACCGCGCCAGCCATCGGCCGGCGTGGGTGTCGCCGGGTTCGACGACGTGGGTGAGGGCGGCGCGGGCGAGGCGCTCGTCGTCGGAGGTCATGCGAGGCTCCCCGCTCCGGCCGGCACGCCACGGGCGATGCCGGTACGCAGTTCGAGCGCGAGATCGACGTCCTGGGCGTCGGGCCGGTCGTGGCCGGCGAGGTCGGCCACGGTCCAGGCGACGCGCAGGACCCGGTCGAGGCCTCGGGCGGTGAGCAGTCCGCGCTCGATGTCCCGCTCCGCCGCCGCGAGGGCTCCGGGGCCGACGAGGAAGCGGGTGCGCAGTTCGTGGCCCGGTACCTCGCTGTTGACGGTCCAGGGGGTGCCGGCGAGCCGGGCGGCGGTGCGGGCGCGCGCCTCGCGGACGCGGTCGGCGACGGTGGCGGTGGATTCGCCGCGGCCGCCGTGGCCGAGCAGGTCGGAGCGGGTGACGGGTTCGGCCTCGACGCGGAGGTCGATGCGGTCGAGGAGCGGGCCGGACAGCCTGGCCTGGTAGCGGCGGATCAGGGAGGCGGGGCACTCGCATCCGGCGCCGCGCAGGCTGTGCCGTCCGCAGGGGCAGGGGTTGGCGGCGAGTGCGAGCAGGAAGCGGGCGGGGAGCCGGACGACTCCGGCGGCACGGGCGACGACGACGTGCCCGGATTCGAGCGGCTGCCGCAGGGCGTCGAGCGCTTTCCCGGAGAATTCCGGCGCTTCATCGAGGAAGAGGACTCCCCGGTGAGCGAGGGAGACGGCTCCGGGGCGCGGCAGTCCGTTGCCGCCGCCGATGAGGGACTGCATGGTCGCGGAGTGGTGGGGCGCGCAGTAGGGGGCGCGCCGGACGAGGGGTTCGCCCGGAGGGAGGATCCCGGCGACGGAGTGGACGGCGGTGACTTCGAGGGACTCCTGGCGGGTGAGGGGCGGCAGGATGCCGGGGAGCCGTTCGGCGAGCATGGTCTTTCCGGCTCCGGGCGGTCCGGAGAGCAGCAGGTGGTGGCTGCCCGCGGCGGCGACCTCCAGAGCGCGGCGGGCGCCGTGCTGCCCGGCGACGTCCGCGAGGTCGGGTCCGTCGAGGGGGTCGGCGGAGAGCCCGGTGCCGACACCCGCGCCGGGGACGAGGAGTCCGGCGAGCATGGCGTCGGGGCGGCCCACCTCGGCGGCTTCCTCTTCGGGGACGGGTTCGTTGGAGAGTACGGCGATGAGCTGGCGCAGGCTGCGGACGCCGAGGACGGAGACGCCCGGGACGAGGGCGGCTTCGCCGGCGGTCTGTTCGGGGACGACGACCTGGCGGTACCCGGCTTCGGCGGCGGCCAGGACGGCGGGCAGGACGCCCCGCACGGGCCGGACGCGGCCGTCGAGGCCGAGTTCGCCGATGAGGACGAGGTCGGCGATGCCCCGGGGGTCGATCCGCTCGGCGGCACCGAGGACGGCGGCGGCCACGGCGAGGTCGAATCCGGATCCGCCCTTGGGGACGGAGGCGGGGCTGAGTCCCACGGTGAGCTTCTTCTGGGGCCACTCGGCGTCGGAGTTGACGATGGCGGCCCTCACGCGGTCGCGGCTCTCGGTGAGGCTCTTGTCGGGGAGTCCGACGAGGGTGAAGGCGGCGACTCCG
The DNA here is from genome assembly GCF_042902595.1 of Streptomyces sp. NPDC012508. NCBI lineage: Bacteria > Bacillati > Actinomycetota > Actinomycetes > Kitasatosporales > Streptomycetaceae > Streptomyces > Streptomyces sp. NPDC012508. The sequence goes on along the minus strand of NZ_JBIBEO010000007.1, from coordinate 422,019 downwards.
GCTTCCAGGTCGGCCTGGACCTCGACGACGACGCCTTCGACGCCGACGAGGGCGACGGAGCAGGTGCGGGCGAATCCCATCACGCCACCCCCCGGGCGTGGGTGACGACGGGAGCGCCCCGACGGGGGAGGACGACTCCGACGAGGTCGATGCGCACGCCTCCGTCGGGCGGTGGTCCGCCGTGGCGGTCGAGCCAGCAGGCCGCGAGGCGTTTGAGCCGGTCGGCCTTGGCGGGGGTGACGGCGGCCATGGGGTGTTCGAAGGCGCCGTCGCGCCGGGTCTTGACCTCGCAGACGACGACGGTGGCCCCGTCCCTGGCGACGATGTCGATCTCTCCGGTGCGTCCGCAGCGCCAGTTCCGCGCGAGGATGCTCATCCCGGCGTCGGTGAGCCTGCGGACCGCGAGCTGTTCGCCGTACTTCCCGAGGGCATTCCTCGCGTTGGTCCGGCTCGACGTGCTCGTTGCGCTCGTTACGTTCGGCGTGCTCGGCGTGCTCGTGGCGCTCGGTGTGTTCGGTGCGTTCATCGGTACCACCTCCGGCACCGACTGTGACGCTTCGCCACGTTCCGTGTGCGGGCCGGTGGACAACCGGACGCCTGTGGAGAACCTCGTCACCCGTCCGGGGGCCGACGTGACGAGAGCTCCGGGATCAGCTGCCGGGAAGCTCCAGGTCGCTCTTGTTGAGCTCCTCGATGTTCACGTCCTTGAACGTGAGCACGCGGACCTGCTTGACGAATCTGGCCGGCCGGTACATGTCCCAGACCCAGGCATCGGCCATGGACACCTCGAAGAACACTTCGCCCTGGACCGAGTGCACCTGCATCTCGTAGTCGTTGGTGAGGTAGAAGCGACGCTCGGTCTCGATCACATATTTGAACAGCCCGACGACATCGCGGTACTCCCGGTAGAGCTTCAGCTCCATCTCGGTCTCGTACTTCTCGAGGTCCTCGGCGCTCATGGCATGTTCCCCTTCAGCCGTGCGTCCACCTATTGTGCGCCAGCCGCTCGCACCGTTAAGCGATTTCCGGGGCGAGCACCACCGGTGAACTCGGCGGTCCCTCGTCGAGCAGCCTGTGCAGCAGCTCGGCGAGTCTGGTCGGGTACACCGTCTCACGCGCCGCCGACAGTTCGGCGGAGGTCCACCACCTCAGCCCCGCGACACTGCGCTCCTCGAGCTCGGTGAGGCCCCCGGGGGCCGTCGCGGTCTGGGTGGTTCGTGCCAGGTAGTACCACTCGTCCTGGTCCCAGCGCCGCCCGTCGAAGGGGAACGAGCAGATCCGCTGCCAGAGGACCGGTCCCAGTTCGACCTCGGTGATCCCGGTCTCCTCGGCCAGCTCGCGCAGCGCCGCCTCCTCCCGGGACTCGTGGCCCTCCAGGCCGCCGCCGGGCGTGAACCACCAGGTCTGCGCCGGGTCGTCGGGCTCGTACCCGTGCATGAGGAGGATGCGGTCGTCGGGGTCGAGCAGAACGACCCGCGCCACCCGCCGCAGCTCCCGCCCGCCGGCCTCGCCCAACCCGGCCGGACCGGCCGTACCTGTCGAATCCGCCGTACCCGTCACGCGTCCACCGTCTCCCTGCCCGACGACCGGTCTCCCGGGCGGGTTCCGGACCGCCGGCCCGCCAGCCGCGCCACCGGGCCGTACGCGGCGCCCGCAAGGATCAGTACACACCCGCCGACGATCGCGTAGAAGAGCGGCTCCACCGGCCCGCGCTCCGATACCCCGCCCGGCAGCGCCGCGAAGGCCGTGGGCCGCTCCACGAGGTCCGTGTCGGGCCAGGCGACGGCGTCGACGCGGGCCGTGACCGCGGAGCTCGGTACGGAGCCCTGGCCGGCCTCCTCCAGATGGGTCCGGGAGTCCAGGGAGTTGTGCCGCTCGTCGCCGAGCAGGAAGAGCTTCCCCTCCGGCACGGTCGCAGAGAACTTCTGCCCCGAGGCCGGGGCGCCGGGCCGGGTGTAGGGCTCCTCGATCGCCTTGCCGTCGATCGTGAGCCGCCCGTCCTTGTCGCAGCAGACGACGGTGTCGCCACCGACGCCGACGACCCGCTTGACCATGGGCACATCGCCCCAGAGCGGGTCGTTGAAGATCACGATGTCACCGCGGCGTACCTCGTCGCCGTCGATCCGCTGCGCGAGGACCTTCGATCCGACGGCCAGGGCCGGCGTCATCGAGTCGCTGGGCACGCTGTACGGCTGGTAGACCGCGGCTCCCCAGGCGAAGCCGCCGAGGAAGAGCACACAGCCGACGGCCACGACCAGCCCCGACAGCACGCTGCCGAGGCGGCCGCGGCCGCCTTCCGTACGTATGGTTCCGCTCATCCCAGCGCTCCCCACCTCGAAGGTCGGTTCGACGATCTGGGACGGCACCCTACCCGGGCGTCACTACTCGGCGGTATGCCGAGCCGTGAGCCTCTTCCTGCGCCACAGGACCAGCGGCAGCGCGCCGGCCAAGCCCGCCGCGCCCGGGGCCACGGCCAGCGCCTGGCTGAGCCCCGGCTGGTCGAAGGTCTCCGGCACGGGCAGCGTCGACCAGCGGGTGACCGGCCAGGCCACGAAGACCGCGCGCCCGACGACCTGGTCGGTCGGGACGGTGCCGCCGCCGGCGAGGTTCTGGTGGTACCGGGAGTCCAGCGAGTTCTGGCGGTTGTCGCCCATCACCCAGATGCTGTCCTTGGGGATGGTGATCGGCCCGAAGGGCTTGTCACCGCAGGGCGAGGAGCCGGGGTAGATGTACGAGGTCTCGTCCAGCGTCTTGCCGTTGAGGACGACCTTGCCGCCCTCCTTGCAGGAGACCGTGTCGCCGCCGACCGCGATGACCCGCTTGATCAGGTCCTTCTCCTCGGCGGACGGCATCAGGCCGATGAAGGAGAGGAACTCCTGGAGCACGTTCGGGTCAGGAGTGGGCTCACCCTCCAGCCAGCCGCCCGGGTCGTGGAAGACGACGACCTCGCCACGCTCCGGCTCGGAGCCGAACCACGGGGTCAGCTTGTCCACCAGGACCCGGTCGCCGCGCTGCAGCGTGTTCATCATCGAGTCCGAGGGGATCGAGAACGCCTGCACCAGGAAGGTCTTGATCAGGAGCGCGAGCAGCAGGGCGATACCGATCAGCAGCGGCAGTTCCTTCCAGAAGGAACGCGGCTTCTTCGGAGCGCCGTCGGTCTCCTCGGTCTCCCCGGACTCGCCACCCTGCCCGGTGCCGCCGGCGTCGGCCGCGCCGTCCGCGGGGTCGGCGTCAGACCGGCCGCCGGAGTCATCCCTCATGGCCACCGACGACTCGCCGAGCCGCTCAGGCCGCTCCTCGGGATCGTCGTGTCCGGATCGTGCGCCGACGGCCACATCCCCCACATCCACTCCTCAGTCCGTGCACATGCCCGCCCCAGAACAGGGACAGGCCCACCACTCCCATAACGAGCGGGAGTTCCGCAGGGGTCGGGAGCCAGGGCAATCCGTTCAGATTCCGCGAAGACACACTATGCGACACACCGTCCGCGGACACAGCGCCCGAACGACCGTCCGGTACGGCCGCAAACGTGTCCGGCTCCTCCAGGCGCCGCCAGTGGCTCACAGGCCAGACGATCCCGACCGCACGGCCGACGACGTCGTCCACGGAGACGGTCCCCCGGTCCTTCTCGTCGAGGTGGAAGCGCGAGTCGGCGGAGTCCGAGCGGTGGTCGCCCAGCACGAAGATCCGGCCCTGGGGCACCGTCACCTTGAACCTGATCTTCGAGGGTTCGTTCCCCGGGTGCAGATACGGCTCGTCCAGGGGTACGCCGTTGACCGTGACCCGGCCGTCCTTGTCGCAGCAGGCGACGGTGTCGCCGCCGACCGCCACCACCCGCTTGATCAGGTCCTGTTCGTCGGCCGACGGCAGCAGCCCGATGAAGGTCAGGGCCTGCTTGACCTGCTTGACGCCGACAGGGTCGTCGGTGGGCGGCGCGGCGTCCTGGAGCCAGTTGCCGGGGTCCTTGAAGACGACGACGTCACCGCGCTGCGGTGTGGAGCCGAACCAGGGCGTGAGTTTGTCGACGACGACCCGGTCGTCGATCCGGATCGTCTGTTCCATGGAGCCGGACGGGATGACGAACGCCTGGACCAGGAAGGTCTTCAGGACGAGCGCGATCAGCACGGCGACCATGACGAGGAGCGGGATCTCCTTGACGGCGGAGCGCTGCCGCCGGCGTTTCACCTTGCGGGCGAGCTTGCGCCGCTCCGCCCGACCGGGCAGCGGACGGCCGCCGGCCATGGGTCGTGTTCCGGTGGGCAGCGGCGTCTCGGCGCGGTGCCCGGCCGCCCTCCCCCGGTTACCCATGACCACCCGCCGCGGGAGCGGGTACGGAGTCGAAGGCACCGGTCTCCGGCACACCGGACCAGCGGCCGAAGGGCCAGCCGATCCAGTCCGCGCGGCCGATCACCTGCTCGACGGGCACCACACCGCCGCCCGGCTGACCGAGGTGGTCGCGGGAGTCGCTCGACTGGCTGCGGTGGTCGCCCATCACCCATAGGGTGCCCTGCGGTACGACGATGTCGAAGGGGACCTTCGAGGGTGCGTCACCCAGCTGGACGTACCACTCCTCCACGGGCACGCCGTTGACGGTGAGCCGGCCGTTCTCGTCGCAGCAGACGACGCGGTCGCCGCCGACGCCCACGACCCGCTTCACGAAGTCGGTCTCGGCGGGCTCGGCGAGGCCGAGGGCCGCGGCGGCGCCGTGCAGGAGCCCGGTCACCGGGTTCTCCTCGGGGGCCTCCTGGAGGAAGGACCCCGTGCCGTCGAAGACGACGACGTCGCCGCGGCGCGGCTGATCGCCGAAACGGTACGCCAGCTTGTTCACGAGGATCCGGTCCCCGACCTGGAGCGTCGGCTCCATCGAACGGCTGGGGATCAGGAACGGCTGCAGGACGAAGTGGCTCAGGAGCAGCGGGAAGAGGAGGCAGACGCCGCCGAGGATGCCCGTACGGCGCCATGACCAGCCGGACCGCCTCTGCCCGGACATACGCGCGGAGCGCGACCGCTCCTCCGTCTCGGAGGAGCGGTCGCGCTCCGTGTGCTGTGCTTCGGTGTCCATCGAGGGCAGAGCCTATCCGGCCGCCCTGTGGGTCAGTGCTCCGAAGCCCCGCGCGATCGGTGAGCCGGAGCTCAGTTGTCGCGCTTCTCCTTGATCTTGGCAGCCTTGCCGCGCAGCTCACGCAGGTAGTAGAGCTTGGCGCGACGGACGTCACCGCGGCTGACGAGCTCGATCTTCTCGAAGATCGGGCTGTTCACCGGGAAGGTGCGCTCGACGCCGACGGAGAACGAGACCTTGCGGACCGTGAAGGTCTCGCTGACGCCCGAGCCCTGGCGGCGGATGACAACGCCCTTGAACTGCTGGATACGGGAGCGGTTGCCCTCGATGACGCGAACGTGGACGTTCACGGTGTCACCGGGACGGAACGCGGGGAGGTCGGTGCGGAGCGAAGCCGCGTTGACCGAGTCGAGCAGGGAGGCCATGGTGGTCTCTTTCCTCGCTGATGCCACAGGTCATCAGCGGAACGTTCGAAGAAGACGATGAAGCGCCGTGGGTACCGGGCGGGCGTCGTCCCCCTGTGGCAGGGGCGCTCGCCGGACACACAGCAGCGGCCTATTCTTCCACGGCGCCGGGCCTGCGCCAAAATCGGCCGTCGGCCTCAGGGGCCCAGCCCATCATGGAGAGGATCTCGCGGTCCTTCTTGTCGAAGGCGGCGGGGTCGCAGCGCTCGATCAGATCCGGCCGGTTGGCCGCCGTACGCCGGAACGCCTCGTCGCGGCGCCAGCGCGCGATCTTCCCGTGGTGCCCGCTGAGGAGTACGTCGGGGATGGCGCGGCCTCGCCACTCGGGGGGCTTGGTGTAGACGGGGCCTTCGAGGAGGTTGGCCATGGCGCCGGGGGCGAAGGAGTCGTCGCGGTGGGACTCGGCGTTGCCGAGGACGCCGGGCAGGAGCCGCGCCACGGCCTCGGTGACGACCAGGACGGCGGCTTCTCCGCCGGCCAGGACGTAGTCGCCGATGGAGACCTCGTAGACCGGCATCCGGGTCGCGTACTCGTCCATGACGCGCCGGTCGATGCCCTCGTAGCGGGCGGGCGTGAAGATCAGCCAGGGGCGCGCGGAGAGCTCGACGGCGAGCTCCTGGGTGAAGGGGCGTCCGCTGGGCGTGGGGACGACGAGGACGGGCCCGTGGGCGCCGGCCTCGAAGCCGTCGGCGAGGGTCTGGTCGAGGGCGTCGCCCCAGGGCTCGGTCTTCATGACCATGCCGGGGCCGCCGCCGTAGGGGGTGTCGTCGACCGTGTTGTGCCGGTCGTAGGTCCACTCCCGCAGGTCGTGGACGTGGACATCGAGCTGTCCACGCGCGCGTGCCTTGCCGACCAGGGAGACGTTCAGCGGCTCCAGGTACTCGGGGAAGATCGTGACGACGTCGAGCCTCATGCGTCGTCGTCCTCGGCAGCGGGCTTGTCCGCGGCGGACTCCTCGTCCCGGGAGGAGGCGATCTCGGCGCGATCGTCGATCAGCCCCGGCGGCGGCGTGATGACGGCCCGCTGCTGCTCGAGGTCGATCTCGGTGACGATCTCCTCGACGAACGGGATCATCAGCTCGGTGCCGTCGGGCCGCTCGACGATGAAGAGGTCCTGGGACGGCAGGTGGGTGATCTCGGTGATCCGGCCGACCTCGGTGCCGTCGGCGAGCACGACGTCCAGGTCCATGAGCTGGTGGTCGTAGTACTCGTCGTCGCCCTCCGGCATCTCGTCGGGGTCGATGTCGGCGATGAGCAGGGTGTTGCGCAGGGCCTCGGCGCCGTTCCGGTCGCGCACGCCCTCGAAGCGGAGCAGCAGGCGACCGCTGTGGACGCGGCCGGTCTCGATGGTCAGGGGCCCCGCAGAGGCGGGATCGGTGAGCAGGACCGCTCCGGGGCTGAGCCTCAGTTCGGGCTCGTCCGTCCGTACCTCGACGGTGACCTCGCCCTTGATGCCGTGGGCGCGGCCGACCCGCGCGACTACCAGCTGCACGACTTCATTCTCTCCTGTCCGACGACGACGGGCCGGGGCGGACCCGAAGGCCCTCCCCGGCCCGTGCCGGTGTGTCCAACTTGCTTCAGCGGACCTGGTCCACGTCGACGAGGTCGACGCGGATGCCACGGCCGCCGATGGCGCCCACGACGGTGCGCAGCGCACGTGCGGTCCGGCCGTTACGGCCGATCACCTTGCCGAGGTCGTCGGGGTGGACCCGAACCTCGAGCACGCGGCCACGGCGCAGGTTGCGCGAGGCGACCTGCACATCGTCGGGGTTGTCGACGATGCCCTTCACGAGGTGCTCGAGAGCCTCCTCGAGCATGCTCAGGCCTCGGTCGACTCGGTGGACGCGGCCTCGGCCTCGTCCGCCTTCTTGTCGGCCTTCTTCGCCTTCGGGGTGATGGCCTCACCCTTGGCGTCGTCGCCCTCGAGGGTCTTGGCGAACGCGTCGAAGGAAGCGCGCTTGTCCTCCTTCGTCGCCGGCTGCAGCAGCGGCGCCGGGGCCGGGAGGCCCTTGTGCTTCTGCCAGTCGCCGGTGAGCTTCAGGATGGCGAGGACCGGCTCGGTCGGCTGGGCGCCGACGGACAGCCAGTACTGCGCGCGGTCCGAGTCGACCTCGATCTTCGACGGGTTGTACGTCGGGTGGTACAGACCGATCTCCTCGATCGCACGACCGTCCCGGCGGGTGCGGGAGTCGGCGACGACGATGCGGTAGTGCGGCTGGCGAATCTTGCCGAGGCGCTTGAGCTTGATCTTGACTGCCACTGGAGTGGTGTCTCCTGGTCTTGACGTGGTTGGGCACATGAGATGCCACGTGGGGTTGCGGTACTCGGGTGCCCGATGGACGCGTCAGCCGGAGGAGAGAGGGGTCCTGTGCGACTGTCGAGTACAGCTAGCCATTGTGCCACACGACCGTGGCGCCCCTGACCCGGCCGGGTCAGGGGTCAGCCGGCCGCGCCCACCGATTCCGGGATGCGGAAGGGCTTGCCGCAGCCACCGCAGACGATGGGGGCCTGGGCGAGGACCGAGGGGACCACGCGGACGTTGCGGCCGCAGTCGCAGACGGCCTTCACGCGCACGCCGCCGCCGGAGGAGCCATGGCGGGCGGCGGGGCCACGGAAGGAGCGCTTGGTGTCCGCGGCCGTCGCGACGGTGTGGGCCTTGAGGGCGCGCTGCAGTCGCTCCATCGTGGGCCGGTACCGCCGCTTCGCCTCGGGGTTGAGCGTGACCAGGGAGAAGCCGCTGCTGGCGTGCGGCTCCTCGGGGTGGTCCAGGCCCATCTCCTCGGCGATCGCCAGGAATCTGCGGTTGTGGTAGCGGCCGGCGCGGGAGGTGTCACGGACACCTCGGGCGGCGGCGATGCCGTGGACTGCTTCGTGGAGCAGCCGTTCGAAGGAGAGCTCGGCGCCGCAGGCGGACGAGGACTCTCCGATCAGGGACTCGGGCGCGGCAAGATCCGGCAGTTCGGGGTGGTGCCGCTGAATATCGGCCCACGCCTGTGCCAGCTCTGCGGCGAGAACAGGTGGTGTCGTGCTCACGTCGCGTACAACGAGCCGATGCGCCCCCGGGTTCCATTCCGGGGCATCCCAAATATTTTGCACGTACCCGTCAGTTGCCGTTGATGCGTCCGGACGAGGGTCAGTGCGCCGATCTGCGGAGAAGTCACACAGCCGGCATCAAGGTGGTGCGTAGCGGCGCATACGCCCCGGCGCGTAGAGGTGGTGTACGCGCCCCGGGGTCGCTGCAGGGACAGTACCGGGCTGGGCGTCAAGTCGGCGCACCGCCCCCTCCCCGAAGGGGAAGTGGTGCGGTGCGAGCACTGGACGCGAGCACGGATCGGCAGTTCCCTGACATACAGGGGGATGCGCGCACATGCTTCACGGGGGCTGTCGACCAGGCACTGATTGGGGCGCTTTCGATGACACCTACGCTCGTCCCGCACCACCCCGCGCGCGACTGGGCCGAGATCCAGGAACGCATGCTCGTACCGCTCTACGAGGCGGTGTACGACCGGCTCGAGGTGGGCCCCGGCTCCCGGGTCCTGGGGCTCGGCTGCGGGTCGGGCCTCGCGCTGCTGATCGCGGCCTCGCGGGGCTCGCGGGTCACCGGCGTGGACCGGGACCACGCGCGCGTGGAGCTGGCCAGGGAGCGGATTCCGGAGGGTGCGGGGCACACGGTCGTCGAGGGCTGCCCGGCGGACGTGAGTGCCGTCGGCGGCGCGTCGCGCTCTCCGTTCGACGTGATCACGGCCTTCCACACCTCGCCGGAGTCGGCGCGGGATCTGTCCGCCGTCACTCCTCTGGCGCAATCGGGCGCCGCGGTTGTGCTGGCGGGCTGGGGTCCGCCCGAGAGGTGCGCGACGTCGTCGGTGCTGAAGGTCGCGGCACGGCTGACGGGCTGGCGGCCGGCGTTCCGTGACGACCTGGAGGACGTGGTGGCGCGGGCCGGTCTCAAGCCGGACGGCTCGGGGCGGGTGTCCTGCCCGTTCGGGTACGCGGATCCGGACAGCGCGGTGCGGGGCCTGGTCTCGACGGGCGACTTCGACGCGGCGATCCGCGCGACGGACCCGGACCAGGTCGAGAAGGAGATCACGGAGGCTCTGCAGCCGTATGTCCGTCACGACGGCACGGTCTGGATGCCGAACGTCTTCCGCTATCTGATCGCGCGCGTGCCGTAGCCCGCGCGCCAAGGGCCGTCGGCGCCGGGGCCCGGTCCACGCGCGCGTGGACCGTCCGTACGCGCGCCGTACGCACGCCGTCCGTGATGGACGCCCGTGCGTCGCCGCCCGCGCGCGGACGCCCGTGCGTGGACCGTGTCCGTGCGCGCACCGCTCCGAGGCCGCCTGAGCGCCCCTACGAGTCCTTCTTCAGGCGCGTGATGCCCGCGGCGCGGTATGCCGCGTCCTCCTCCAGGGTCTCGTTCGCCAGGAGGGCGGTCGCGAGGGCGTCGAGCTTGTCGCGGTTCTCGCGGAGCTGGCGGACCGCGCTCTCGTAACACTCGTCGACGATCCGGCGCATCTCCTCGGCGACCATGTCGAGGGTCGCGGGGGCCGCCGAGAGCCCGTACGCCTGCTGGGCGTCGCCGGGGATGGCCGTGAGGCGGCCGACGCGTTCGCTCATGCCCCAGCGGCCGGCCATGCCTCGGGCGATGGTGGTGACCTGCTCCAGGTCGCTCTCGGCGCCCGTGGTGACGACCCCGAAGACGACCTGCTCGGCGGCCATCCCGCCGAGCGCTCCGATGATCCGGCCGCGCAGGTACTCCTCGGTGTACGCGTACTTGTCGGAGTCCGGGGTCGAGAGCGTGACGCCGAGGGCCCGGCCGCGCGGCACGATCGTGATCTTGCGGACCGGGTCGGCGCCCGGCTGGAGCATGCCGAGCAGTGCGTGGCCGCTCTCGTGGTACGCCGTGCGGCGACGTTCCTCCTCCGGCATCACCAGCGGCCGTTCGGCACCGAGCTGGACCTTCTCCAGGGCGTCGGACAGGTCGGACCGGGTGACCTCCTTCTGCTGCCGCTTGACGGCGAGGAGGGCGGCCTCGTTGGCGAGGTTGGCGAGTTCGGCGCCGGTCATCCCGGGGGTCGTGCGGGCGACCTGGACCAGGTCGACGTCCGGGGCGAGCGGGATGTCCCGGGTGTGGATCCTGAGGATCGCCTCGCGGCCCCCGCGGTCGGGCGGGTTGACGTGCACGATCCGGTCGAAGCGGCCGGGCCGGGTGAGCGCCGGGTCGAGCACGTCGGCGCGGTTGGTGGCGGCGAGGACGATGACGCCCTCGGAGCCGGTGAACCCGTCCATCTCGGTCAGGATCTGGTTGAGGGTCTGCTCGCGCTCGTCGTGGCCGCCCATGCCGGAGCCGCCGCCGCGGGCGCGGCCGATGGTGTCGATCTCGTCGATGAAGATGATCGCCGGGGCCACTTTGCGGGCCTCGGCGAAGAGTTCACGTACCCGCGAGGCTCCGACGCCGACGATCATCTCGATGAACTCCGACGCCGAGGCGGAGAAGAACGGCACGCCGGCCTCCCCGGCCACGGCCCGCGCGAGGAGGGTCTTGCCGGTTCCCGGCGGCCCGGCGAGGAGGACGCCGCGTGGCATCTTGGCGCCCATGTCGCGGTAGGCGGAGGGGTTCTTCAGGAAGTCCACGACGTCGTTGAGTTCGCCCTCGACCTCGTCGATACCGGCGACGTCCTCGAAGGTGGTGCGCCGGGTGCCGGGTTCGAGCTCGACGGGTTTGGGCGGGGCCTTGCGGCCGAGCATGCCGCCCGCGCCGCCCATCCCGGAGCTCATCCGCCGGGAGATGAAGATCCACAGCGCGACGAGCAGCAGCATCGGCGCCAGGGAGATCAGCAGGTTGGCGAGGAAGCTGCGCTCCTGGACGACGGGTTCGGCGGTGACCGTGACGCCCTTCGAGGTCAGTTCGTTCCAGAGCTCGTCGTCGGCGAACGCGGGCCGCTGGGTGACGAACTTGGTGTAGTCGCCCTTGTCGCCGTTGGGCAGGGGCTGTTTGTTCTTCAGCTCGCCCTGGATGGCGTCGCCCTTGGAGTAGATCTTGGTGACGTTGCCCGCGTTCACCTGTTTACTGAACTCGGTGTACGAGATCGTCGGCTCGTCGCCCCGGTTGAAGAACGACAGCACGAGGTTGGCCAGGAGAAAGACGACCAGGGCGGCGAGGATGAGCCCTCCCCAGCCTCCGGGCATCTTCCTCTTCGGCGGCTGGGGCGGCGGGGCCCCTTCCGAGCGCCAGGGCTGGTCGGTCCGGTCGCGCGGAGGTACGGAGTTGGGCACGCTGCTCTCCTCACACCGACGGTCGGGCCCGGCCCCCAGTATCGGAAGAGTGGACAATTCCGGCATGTCAGACGGGGTGAAGGAGTGAAAAGGGGCCCGGGGCGGTTTCACACCGCCCCGGGCCCCTTCAGGAACCTGCTCAGACCTGCTCAGCCGTGCTCGGCTCTGCTCAGCCCATGAACTTCTTGAACTCGTCCGGCAGCTCGAAGTCGCCCGGCCCCTGTCCGGCGGCCGGGAGGCCGAAGGCGCCACCCTGCTGCGCCTGCTCGCGGCGGGCCTGGGCGGCCTCCTCCTCGGCCTTGCGCTTCATCGGGTTGCCGCTCTTGCGCTTGCCCTTGGCCTGCTTGACCTGCTTCTTCTGCCGGCCGGGGCCGCCGCCCATGCCCGGCATCCCGGGCATTCCCGGCATGCCACCGCCCTGGGCCATGCGGGACATCATCTTGCGGGCTTCGAAGAAGCGCTCGACGAGCCCCTTGACCGCGCTGACCTCGACGCCGGAACCCTTGGCGATACGGGCGCGGCGCGAGCCGTTGATGATGGTCGGGTCGTGGCGCTCGCCCGGGGTCATCGACTTGATGATCGCGGCCGTGCGGTCGACGTCGCGCTCGTCGATGTTGTTGATCTGCTCCTTCATCTGTGCCATGCCGGGGAGCATCCCGAGCAGCTTGGAGATGGAGCCCATCTTGCGGACCTGTTCCATCTGGGCGAGGAAGTCGTCGAGCGTGAACTCCTGGCCCTTCTTGGACGCCAGCTTGGAGGCCATCTTGGCGGCCTCTTCCTGGCTGAAGGTCTGCTCGGCCTTCTCGATGAGCGAGAGCATGTCGCCCATGCCGAGGATGCGGGACGCCATGCGGTCCGGGTGGAACGCGTCGAACTCGTCCAGCTTCTCGCCGTTGGAGGCGAACATGATCTGGCGGCCGGTGACGTGCGCGATGGAGAGCGCGGCACCGCCTCGGGCGTCGCCGTCGAGCTTGGAGAGCACGACACCGTCGAAGCCGACGCCGTCGCGGAAGGCCTCGGCGGTGTTGACGGCGTCCTGACCGATCATGGCGTCGACGACGAAGAGGACCTCGTCGGGGCTGACGGCGTCGCGGATGTCCGCGGCCTGCTGCATCAGCTCCTGGTCGATGCCGAGGCGGCCGGCGGTGTCGACGATGACGACGTCGTACATCTTGGACCGCGCGTACTCGATCGAGTCCTTCGCGACCTGGACCGGGTCACCGACGCCGTTGCCCGGCTGCGGGCCGTAGAACGCCACACCCGCGCGCTCGGCGACGACACCGAGCTGGGTGACGGCGTTGGGGCGCTGGAGGTCACAGGCGACGAGCAGCGGGGAGTGGCCCTGGCCCTTGAGCCAGAGACCGAGCTTTCCGGCGAGAGTGGTCTTACCGGCACCCTGGAGACCGGCGAGCATGATCACGGTGGGCGCGGTCTTGGCGAAGCGCAGCCGCCGGGTCTCGCCGCCGAGGATGCCGATGAGCTCCTCGTTGACGATCTTGATGACCTGCTGGGCGGGGTTCAGCGCCTGGGAGACCTCGGCGCCGGTGGCCCGCTCCTTGACCTGCTTGATGAACGCCCGGACGACGGGCAGGGCGACGTCCGCCTCGAGCAGGGCGATCCGGATCTCGCGCGCGGTGGCGTCGATGTCCGCCTCGGACAGGCGGCCCTTGCCCCGGAGGTTCTTGAATGTCGCTGCAAGGCGGTCGGAGAGGGTATCGAACACGGTGGTCGCGGATCCTCGGTGTCGGGGGCGGGCGGACGGATTGCCCTCAAGGGTATCTGGCCGCTCGAAGGACGTGCCCCCGCCTGCCGAATCCGGCCGGCGGAGGCGCGGTCCCGCTCGTACGGGGAGGCGGCCTCCGGCACCCGCCGACCGGCCCCTGACCTGCGGATCACCACCTCGCGCCCACAGGGAGCACGTCGTGCTCAACGACCGGCGCGCCTCCACGTCACGGGTCAGCGCAGCGCCTTCTCCAGCGTCTGGGCCACGTCCGCGGCCTCCTCCTCCGCCAGGAGGGAGCCGTCGGGGCGGGTCACGTACAGCGTGTCGACGGCGTTCGCGCCCAGCGTCGAGACATGGGCGCTCCTGACCCGGACGTCGGCGCCCTCCAGCGCCCGGCCGATGCGGTGGAGCAGGCCGGGGGCGTCCTGGGCGCGGACCTCGATGACGGTGGCGAGCCGGGAGTCGGCGGCGGCGACCGTGACGCGGGGCGGCGGGGCGGTGACACCGCGCCGCCGGGGGTAGGCGGCGTCGCGTTCGGCGAGCCGGGCGGGGATGTCGAGGCTGCCGTCCAGGGCCCGTACGAGATCGGCGCGGAGCCGGGTGGCCTGGGGCAGGGAGCCGTATTCGGCGGCGACGCGCCAGTTCAGAACGAGGACGGCTCCTGGGCCGAGCGCGGTGGGGAGCTCGACGGCGCGCAGGTCGGCGGCCCGTACGGTCAGGCGGTGCAGTGCGAGCACGCCGGCGGCGGCGGGCAGGACGCCGGGCTGGTCGGGCAGGGCGATGAGGAGTTCGACGCCGACGGGTTCCGGTTCGCCGTCCTCGGGGGCGGTCTCCGGATGGGTGTGCAGGGCGAGGGCCGGCTCTCCGGTCCGCAGCGCCTCGATGGCGAGGCGTTCCTGCTCGGCGCTGGTCGCGGCGGGCTCGGGTTCGGCCACGGGCTCGCCGGCGAGGACGGCCCCGACCCGTTTGACGAGGTCGGCGACGAGGGAGGCGCGCCAGGTGGACCAGGCGGCCGGGCCGGTGGCCAGCGCGTCGGCCTCGGTGAGGGCGTGCAGCAGTTCCAGGGCCCCGGCGGTGCCGACGGCGGCCGCGACGGCCTCGACGGTGGCGGGGTCGTCGAGGTCGCGCCGGGTCGCGGTCTCGACGAGCAGCAGATGGTGCCGTACGACGGTGGCGACGACGGCCACGTCGGCCCGGTCGAAGCCGATCCGGGTCGCGAGGTCGCGGGCGATGGTCTCCCCGGCCACGGAGTGGTCTCCGGGCCAGCCCTTGCCGATGTCGTGCAGGAGCGCGGCGACGAGCAGCAGGTCGGGGCGGCCGACGCGGCGGGTCAGCGAGGAGGCCCGTACGGCGGTCTCGACGAGGTGCCGGTCGACGGTCCAGGTGTGGACGGGGTTGCGCTGCGGGCGGCAGCGGACGCGCTCCCAGTCGGGGAGGAGCCGGGTGACGAGGCCTTCGGCCTCCAGCGCCTCCCAGACGGGCACGGTGGGCTCCCCCGCGCCGAGCAGGGTGACCAGCTCCTCGCGCGCCTCCGCGGGCCAGGGCACCGGCAGCGGCTTGGCGGCGGCCGCCAGGCGGCGTACGGCGTGCAGGGAGAGCGGGAGTCCGGACTGGGCGGCCGCGGCGGCGGCGCGCAGCGGCAGCACGGGGTCGCGTTCGGGTCTGGCGCTGAGGGCGAGGACGACCTCGCCGTCCATCTCGACGACGCCTTCGGCGAGCGGGGTGCGTTCGACGGGCGGCCTTCCGGCGCCCGACCGGCCGCCCAGGAGGCCACGGAACCGGGGGCGGGACGAGCGGGCCTTCAGGACCCGGTTGACCTCGCGCCAGGTGACGTCCGTGGCGTACGAGATGACCCGGGCCGCTTCGTACACCTCGCGGAGCAGGGTGTCGGCGTCGAGGAGGCCGAGCTCGTCGGCGACGGCGTCCTGTTCCTGGAGGGCGAGCCGGTCGGTGGCCCGTCCGGTGGCCAGGTGGAGGGCGTCGCGGGCGTCCAGGAGGCGGCGGCGGGCCTCGTCCAGGCCTTCGCGCGGGGCGTCGGCCAGCCAGGAGGCGGCGACGGCGCGCAGCACCTGGGCGTCACGCAGCCCTCCCCTGGCCTCCTTCAGATCGGGTTCGAGGAGGAACTGCAGCTCCCCCATCCGCTCGGCGCGCTCGCGGCAGAGCGCGTCCAGCTCCGGCAGCCGTTCGGGCGCCTGGTTGCGCCAGTCGGCGAGGACGGCGGTGCGCAGTCCGGCGACGAGTCCGAGGTCGCCGGCGACCGGCCGGGCGTCGAGGAGCCCGAGCTGGACCTTGAGGTCGTCCCCCGCGGTCCTGCGCGCCTCGGCGGGGGTGCGGACGGAGTGGTCCAGGGCCAGGCCCAGGTCCCAGACCGGGTACCAGATCCGGTCGGCGAGTGTGGCGACGGCGCCCGCGTCGACGGTGCCGTCGTGCAGCAGGAGCAGGTCGAGATCGCTGCGCGGGGAGAGTTCACCGCGCCCGTAGCCGCCGACGGCGACGAGCGCCACCCCTCGTGGCGGCTGGGCGGCGGTGAACAGTCCGGTCAGCCAGTCGTCGGTGAGCCGGGCCAGGGCGGCACGGCGCGGCGGCCCGGACCGCGCCTTCTCGGTGAGAAGGCGCAGCCGGGCCGCCGCGTAGCCGCTGGGTCCCGAGTCTTCCGCTCGTGTGCTCGTGTCGACGCTCGTCACCCAGCAGCTCCTTATCGTGCTCCGTGCTTACAGTGCGTCCGGGCCGCGTTCGCCGGTGCGGACCCGTACGGCGGTCTCGACCGGCACGCTCCACACCTTGCCGTCACCGATCTTGCCGGTTCGGGCCGCCTTGACCACGACGTCGATGAGCTGTTCGGCGTCGTCGTCCTCGACGAGGACCTCGATACGGATCTTGGGGACGAGGTCGACGGTGTACTCGGCACCGCGGTAGACCTCGGTGTGGCCGCGCTGGCGGCCGTATCCGCTGGCCTCGGTGACCGTGAGGCCCTGGACTCCGAAGGCCTGGAGGGCCTCCTTGATCTCGTCCAGCCGGTGCGGCTTCACGACTGCGGTGATGAGCTTCATGCGTCCACCTTCTTGGTCTCCGTAGCTGCCGGGGCGGGCGCGGCGGTGGAGCGCGAGGAGGCGCCGCCGCCGGCTCCGCTGAAGTCGTACGCGGTCTCGGCGTGCTCGACCTGGTCGATGCCGGAGACCTCGACGTCCTCGCTGACCCGCATGCCCATCGTCTTGTCGATGATCAGCGCGAGGATCGCGGAGGCGATCAGAGAGTAGGCGAGGACCGCGAAGACTCCCACGGCCTGCTTGCCGAGCTGCTCGAGGCCGCCGCCGTAGAAGAGGCCCTTGGCGTCGGACTGGACGCCGCCGGTGGCGAAGAAGCCGACGAGCAGGGAGCCGATGACACCGCCGACGAGGTGGACACCGATGACGTCGAGGGAGTCGTCGTAGCCGAACTTGTACTTCAGGCCGACGGCCATGGCGCAGAGCAGACCGGCGATGGCGCCGATGGCGATCGCGCCGAGCGGGGAGCAGGAGCCGCCCGAGGGGGTGATGGCGACGAGGCCGGCGACGGCGCCGGAGGCGGCACCGAGGGTGGTGAAGGAGCCGTGGCGGATCTTCTCGTAGAGCAGCCAGGCGAGCATGGCGGCGGCGGTGGCGACCTGGGTGTTGACGAACATCACCGCGCCGACGCCGTCGTCGTTGCCGAGCCACGAGCCGGCGTTGAAGCCGAACCAGCCGAACCAGAGCAGACCGGCGCCGAGCATGACCAGCGGGAGGCTGTGCGGGCGCATCGGGTCCTTCTTGAAGCCGACGCGCTTGCCGATGACCAGGATCACGCCGAGGGCCGCGGCACCGGCGTTGATGTGGACCGCCGTGCCGCCGGCGAAGTCGATGACGCCCATCTCGAAGAGCCAGCCGCCCGCGCCCCAGACCCAGTGGGCGACGGGGAAGTAGACGACGGTGACCCAGAGGGCGATGAAGAGGGCCCAGGCGGTGAACTTCACGCGGTCGGCGAGGGCGCCGCTGATCAGGGCCGGGGTGAGGATGGCGAACATCAGCTGGAAGACGGCGAAGACGTACACCGGGATGGTGTAGCCGTCCCACAGCTCGGTGACGCCGATGCCGCTGAGGCCGACGTACTCGGAGGACCAGCCGATGAGCGATCCGGAGTCGGTGCCGAAGGCGAGGCTGAAGCCGTAGAGCACCCAGAGGATCGTGACGATCCCGAGGCTGATGAAGCTCATCATCAGCATGTTCAGGGTGGACTTGACGCGGACCATGCCTCCGTAGAAGAAGGCGAGTGCCGGGGTCATCAGCATGACCAGGGCGGAGCAGATGAGCATGAACCCGGTGTTGGCGGCAGACAGCTCGGGGGCGTCTGCGGCCAGGGTCGTGATGGCTGGTGCCATCGGCGTCTCCTCGTCGTCGGTACGGCCTGTGCGGGGGCGGGGCCGGAGAGCGGCTTGGCCGTGAGGGGTGGCCGGTTATGCGCCAGAGATTCGCGCAGCGCGGTTTCCGTCGATGCCGCACGATGTTTCGCCGCAGTGACGAAGGGTGGGGACGTGTTACGCGACTGTGAACGGCGAAGTCACGGACTTGTAACGCGCGTACCATCCCGGGACCTCGACCATTGAACGAGCGACCACGACGGTGATCGACGACAGCCGCGCGTGGGGTGCCCCGGACGGAGGCATGGGTTCGGCCACAAGGGCGGACCGGCCGCGACAGGTCCCGGTTGTC
The DNA here is from genome assembly GCF_042902595.1 of Streptomyces sp. NPDC012508. Classification (NCBI taxonomy): domain Bacteria; kingdom Bacillati; phylum Actinomycetota; class Actinomycetes; order Kitasatosporales; family Streptomycetaceae; genus Streptomyces; species Streptomyces sp. NPDC012508. The sequence continues at coordinate 403,777 of NZ_JBIBEO010000007.1, read as the reverse complement.
CTGGCGGCGGGGGAGCCGAGTCGGTCAGTACGGGAACGCTGTCGCGGCCGGAGTGTGAAGGGGCCGGGTGCTCAGACCGCCTCGGCGGTCTCGGGCAGCAGGGCGGTGAGCCGGTCGGTGAGCTGGACGACCTCGGCGACGTCGCGGAAGTCGCGGGCGGCGGTGTCGACGGTCTTGCGCAGCCGGGTGTTGACCCGCTCGGAGCGGACGCTCTTGGCGACGCCGAGCGCCTTCTCGACCAGCGAGGCGGACTGCTCGGGCTCGCGCTTGAGGAGGTGCACGGTGGCCATGCCGATCAGGTTGAGTGCGTACGAACGCTGGTGCTCGGGGTCCTTCTCGAAGAGGTTGACGGCCCGCTCCATGACGGGCTCGGCGAGCGAGGCGTACGTCGGGGAGCGCCCGGCGACATAGGCCAGGTCCCGGTAGGAGTGCGAGTTCTCGCCGTTGAGCTCCGCCTCGGAGAAGAAGCGGATCCAGTCGGGCTCGGGCTCGCCGTCGAGGCCGACGTCGGCGAAGGTGTCCTCGGCCATCCGCACGGCCCGCTTGCACTTGGAGGGCTGGCCCATGTTGGCGTAGGCGCGGGCCTCCATCGCATACAGCATGGCCTGGGTGCGCGGGGTGGCGCAGTCGCGACTGCCGTACTGGGCGAGGTGGATGAGTTCGAGGGCGTCGTCCGGCCGGCCGAGGTGGATCATCTGGCGGCTCATGGAGGAGAGGATGTACGAGCCGAGCGGCTTGTCCCCGGCCTCCTTCGCGGCGTGCAGGGCGAGGACGAAGTACTTCTGCGCGGTGGGCTGCAGGCCGACGTCGTAGCTCATCCAGCCGGCCAGTTCGGCCAGTTCGGCGGCGCAGGTGAAGAGGCGCTGCGCGGTGGCGGCGGGCTGGGGCTCCTGGAGCAGGTCGGTGACCTCGTGGAGCTGGCCGACGACCGCCTTGCGGCGCAGCCCGCCGCCGCACTGGGCGTCCCACTGGCGGAACATCGCCGTGGTGGATTCGAGCAGGTCGAGCTCGATCGGGGAGAGCTTGCCCGGGCGGTGACCGCCGGTGACCGGCTCGGGCGCGGCGGGCTCGCCGGCCGGGGTGGGGACGAGCCAGCGCTGCATGGGCTCGATGAGGGAGGGTCCGGCGGCGAGCGCGAGGGAGGTGCCGAGGAAGCCGCGCCGGGCGAGCATCAGGTCGCTGCGGGAGAACTCGCTGAGCAGGGCGACGGTCTGGGGGCCCGCCCAGGGCAGGTCGACCCCGGAGACGGACGGCGCCTGGTGGGCCGCGCGCAGCCCGAGGTCCTCGACGGCCACGACCGAGCCGAACCGCTCGGAGAACAGTTCCGAGAGGATCCGCGGGATGGGCTCGCGGGGCTGCTCGCCGTCCAGCCAGCGACGGACGCGCGAGGTGTCCGTGGAGATGTGGTGCGCGCCCATCTGGCGTGCCCTGCGGTTCACTTGGCGCGCCAGTTCACCCTTCGACCAGCCGCTCCGCACGAACCACGAGCTGAGCTGCTCGTTCGGGCGCTTGCCGGCAGTCGTACCGTCTGCGCCGTTGCCGCCCACTGGAACGCCCCCATCCACGTCGAGACTGCGTCACGCGAAACTCTGTTGCGCGAACCCCTAACAGAATGCCGTGTCTTGCGGCGTCCGTCCGGAGCTTCGACTCCTTCGAACAGGAAACCGGGTTGCCTCCGGCATACCCACGCGCGCAAGAAACTCCGGGGTTCGAGCACCGAAAGTAATCCTACGATCACCCGTCCCGCGAGCCGGATTCAAGAAACGCCACCATTCGCCACCCCTTCGAATGAACTCGCCTGCCGCTGAACACGATTCACTTGACATGCGACGAACCAGGGTCGGCGGACCGTTGCGCAGGGAGGCGCGCGCCACGGTACGCACCACCTCGCCCACGACCGAGCGCCACCCCGGGCGACGGAGCGTGACAGTGGGGCTCCGGGTCGTAACCACCGGCGCGTCAGACCCGTTGGAGGGGGCATGGGCTTCACGATCGGCGGCATTCGTGAGATGCGGTCCGGCTCACGCCGCCGCGTCCGCACCACTGAGTGCACAGCGGTGGCCGAGTACACCGGGCTGTGGGGCTGGGACGTGGTTCCCGGCGCGCGGGCCGTCTCCGGCCAGTGCTCCTGCGGGGACACGTCCTGTACGGCTCCGGGCGCGCATCCGCTCTCGTTCGGCGCGCCGGTTCCGGCGGGCGCGGGTCTGGACGACGCGACGAAGGCGTGGTCCGAGTACCCGGGCGCCGCGCTGCTGCTGCCGGTGGGCCGGTCCTTCGACGTGATCGAGGTCGCCGAGCCCGCGGGCCGGCGGGCGCTGGTCCGCCTGGAGCGCATGGGCCTGCCGCTCGGGCCGGTGTGCGCGACGCCGACGGGGCGGGCGCAGTTCTTCGTGGCGCCGGGGGCGGCGGCGGGGCTGCCCCAGCTGCTGTACCGGATGGGCTGGGACGACGCGGACCTGGATCTGCGGGGCCTGGGGCCGGGCGACCACGTGACGGCGCCGCCGTCGGACCTCGGGGGCCTGGGGCCGGTCCGCTGGCTGCGGCCGCCGACGCTGGACACGGCGGGCGCGCCGCCCGAGGCGCGGCTGCTTCTGGGGACTCTGGCGTACATCTGCCATCGCACGCACTTCTGACGCAGCGCACGCACTTCTGACATGCGAAGGGCCCCGCCGAGACCGGCGGGGCCCATCGCATGTGCGGATGCGCCTCAGTCGCCGATCAGGGCGTCGACGAAGGCGGCCGGGTCGAAGGGGGCCAGATCGTCCGGGCCCTCGCCCAGGCCGATCAGCTTGACCGGGACGCCCAGCTCGCGCTGGACGGCGACGACGATGCCGCCCTTGGCCGTGCCGTCGAGCTTGGTGAGCACGATGCCCGTGATGTCGACGACCTCGGCGAAGACGCGCGCCTGGACCAGGCCGTTCTGACCGGTCGTGGCGTCGAGGACCAGCAGGACCTCGTCCAGCGGGCCGTGCTTCTCGACGACGCGCTTCACCTTGCCCAGCTCGTCCATGAGGCCGGTCTTGGTGTGCAGGCGGCCGGCCGTGTCGATGAGGACGACGTCGGCGCCCTCGGCGATGCCCTCCTTGACCGCGTCGAAGGCGATCGACGCGGGGTCGCCGCCCTCGGGTCCGCGCACGGTGCGCGCGCCGACCCGCTCGCCCCAGGTCTGGAGCTGGTCCGCGGCGGCGGCCCGGAAGGTGTCCGCGGCGCCGAGGACGACGGAGCGGCCGTCGGCGACCAGGACACGGGCCAGCTTGCCCGTGGTGGTGGTCTTGCCGGTGCCGTTGACACCGACGACCATGACGACGCCCGGGGTGCCCGGGTCGCTCTCGGTCTTCACGGAGCGGTCGAAATCGGGGCCGAGGAGGGCGATGAGCTCCTCGCGCAGCAGGCCGCGCAGCTCCTCCGGCGTACGCGTGCCGAGGACCCGGACGCGCTCGCGGAGCCGCTCGACGAGCTCCTGGGTGGGGGCGACGCCGACGTCGGCGGTGAGCAGGGTCTCCTCGATCTCCTCCCAGGTGTCCTCGTCGAGGTTGTCACGCGACAGCAGCGTGAGCAGCCCCTTGCCGAGGGAGTTCTGCGAGCGGGCGAGGCGCGCCCGGAGCCGTACGAGACGGCCCGCGGTCGGCTCGGGCACCTCGATGGCGGGCGCGGGCGCCTCGGCGACGACCGGGTCCTCGACGGCGGCGGGGACCTCGACGGCCTCCTCCGCGGTCGGGAGGTCGACCTCCTCGATCGTGCGGCGTGGTTCTTCCCGTGGTGTCTCCGCCTCCTCGCCGACGTGCGGCTCGGCGGGCGGAGCGGTGATGGTCGGCGTGGTGGACGGCGCCTCGGGCGGCGGCAGCTGCTTCTTCTTGCGGCCGCTGATCACGAGCCCGCTGGTCACGGCGACGGCGACGACCAGGGCGATGACTACAGCAAGAATGAGTTCCATAACGGCTCCAGTATCGGCCACGACCGGGCCGTAGGAGGAGCACGTACCCTGTGTGGGTCCCCCACACCCCGCACGGAGTACCCCCATGCCCTCTGCCGCCGAAGCCACCGCCGACAGCGAAGGCGCGGTCGAGACCCGAGGTCTCGAACCCGTCCCCGACGCCGAGCGCACCGGCCGCGTCCGCGAGCTGTTTCCGACCTGGGTCGCCGCCAACATCAGTGTGCTCTTGCTCACGATGGGCGCGGGCCTGATCGTCTTCAACGGTCTGAACTTCTGGCAGGTGCTCGTCGTCGCGACGGCGGCGCCGGTCCTCTCGTACGGGATCGTCGGCCTGATCTCGATCGCCGGAAAGCGCGGCGGCTCCCCCGGCATGGCCCTGTCGCGGGCCGTCTTCGGTCAGCGCGGCAATCTCTTCCCCGGTTCGCTGATCTGGATCGCCCGCTGGGGCTGGGAGACGATCAACGCGGTCACCGGCGCCTACGCCGTCCTGACCGTGCTCGACCTGCTCTTCGGGATCAAGTCGAACACCGCGCTGATCATCGTCACCCTGCTGCTCTTCGTCGCCTGCACGTTCCTCGTGTCCGGGCTGGGCATCAACGCCCTGCGGGTGTGCAGCACGTGGTCGACGTATCTCTTCGGCGCCTTCTCGGTGCTCGTGCTGGTCTATCTCGTCGCCGACACGGAGTGGTCCGCGGTCTTCGACAAGCCGGCCGGTTCGACGGCGATGATGATCGCAGGCATCGGCACCATCGCGGCGGGCGGCATCAGCTGGGTGCCCTCCGGCCCGGACTTCACCCGCTACCTGCCGCGTACGGCCTCCTCGAAGGCGATGGTCGGCTCCACGATCGGCGGCGCGGGGATCGTCGTGCTGCCGATGGTCCTGATGGGCGCGGTGATGGCGGTGGCCACCCCCGGGCTTGCCTCGGCGCAGGACCCGGTGTCGTTCATCGGTGAGCTCCTGCCGGCCTGGATCGCCGTGCCGTACCTGCTGATCGCGCTGATCGGGATGCTGCTGATCAACTCGATGTCGATGTACTCGGCCGGGTTCACCGCGCAGACGCTCGGCATCAAGGTCTCCCGCGCGGCGGCGGTGAGCGTGAACGCCGTGATCAGCCTGGTCTTCGGCTTTCTGCTCATGGTGGTGGCGACCAGCTTCATCGGCTCCTTCATCTCGTTCCTGACGCTGCTCGCGGTGGCCTTCTCGGCGTGGATCGGCGTCTTCGGCGTCGACATGCTGCGTCGGCGGTCCTACGACGGCGAGGCGCTGATGGACACCACACGGACCAGCGCGTACTGGTACCGGGGCGGCTTCGCCTGGCAGGCCATGACGGCGTGGGCGGTGGCGCTGGTGAGCGGTCTGCTGTTCACCAAGGTCGACTGGTTCTCCGGTCCGCTCGCCTCGTCCTGGATCGGCGAGAACGGGCTCGGCTGGGCGGCCACGATCGTGCTCGCGGGTGTGCTGTACGCCGTACTCCCCCGGACGGCCGGGCCGTCGGAGGCCGTGGATGCGGCCGAGGCCCGAGAGGCCGGCCGCGAGACGGTCTCGGAGACCGCTCCCACGACTGTTTCCATCTGACGCGACGTCAGATACCGTCCCCCTTCGCCGGCATCCCACGCGCGGAGGGGGACTTCCCATGCCCTTCACAGTCGTACGGTTCAACCTCGTCGATCCGCACGCGACCCCCGAGTCCCTCTCGGAGCGCTATCGCGCCGCCCTCGCCATGGCCGCCTACGCCGACGAGCGCGGCGTCGACACCGTCCAGACCGAGGAGCACCACGGCGCCGCCAACAACTGGCTGCCCTCCCCCTTCGCCTTCGCGGGCGCGGTGTTCGGCGCCACGAAGAGGATCGCGGTCACCGTCTCCGCGATCATCGGCCCCCTGCACGACCCGCTGCGGCTCGCCGAGGAGATCGCCGTCCTGGACCTGCTGAGCGGGGGCCGCCTGGTGACGGTCGCGGGCATCGGCTACCGGCCGGAGGAGTACGAGGAGCGCGGGGTCGACTGGGGCCGCCGCGGCAAGCTCCAGGACCTGCTCCTGGAGACCCTGCTGAAGGCGTGGTCCGGTGAGCCCTTCACGTATCAGGGCCGTACGGTACGGGTCACCCCGCGGCCGCTCAGCCGGCCGCATCCGCTGCTGCTCGTCGGCGGTTCCTCGAAGGCGGCGGCGCGGCGGGCGGCCCAGCTCGGGCTGCCGCTCTTCCCGAGCGCGCATCTCCCGGAGCTGGAGACGTACTACCGGCAGCAGTGCGCGGAGCACGGCACCGAGGGCTGGACGATGATGCCGGCCGAGCGGACCCCGCTGCTGCATGTCTCGGAGGACCCGGACCGGGCCTGGGGGCTGTACGGGGAGCACTTTCTGCACGAGGCACGCACCTACGCCTCCTGGCAGTCGAAGGACATCCGGTCGGCGGTGCGCTCGTCGGCGACGACGGTGGCGGAGCTGAGGGCCGAGGAGGTCTACCGGATCGTCACGCCGGACGAGTGCGTGGTGCTCGGGCGCGAGCTGGAGAGTCTGGTGCTGCATCCGCTGTGCGGCGGCATGCCCCTCGAGGAGGGGTGGCGGTCCCTGCGGCTGCTGGGAGAAGCGGTACTGCCCCGGCTCACGGCATAGGACCGTGGGCCGGGGCAGTTCCGAGTGCGAGGAGAGGGGCAGCGGGGATTAGCCCATCTCCTCCAACGCCTTGCCCTTGGTCTCCTTCACGTACCTGAGCACGAAGGGGATGGAGAGCACGGCGAAGACCGTGTAGATGATGTACGTGCCGGAGAGGTTCCAGTCCGCGAGGGACGGGAAGCTGGCCGTGATGGCCCAGTTGGCGATCCACTGCGCGGAGGCGGCGACGCCGAGGGCGGCGGCGCGGATCCGGTTGGGGAACATCTCGCCGAGGAAGACCCAGACCACCACGCCCCACGAGAGGGCGAAGAAGAGCACGAAGACGTGGGCGGCGACGAGCGCCACGACGCCCTGGGTCTCGGGCAGCTTGCCGTCGACCAGGTCCGCGGAGAAGGCCCAGGCCTCGAAGGCGAGAGCGATCGCCATACCGACGGAGCCCACGAGGGCGAGAGGCTTACGGCCCACCCGGTCGACCAGGACCATCGCGATGACGGTGCCGATGATGTTGATGATCGACGTGGTGAACGAGTAGAAGAACGAGCTGGAGGGGTCGATGCCGACCGACTGCCAGAGCGTCGAGGAGTAGTAGAACGCGACGTTGATGCCGACGAGCTGCTGGAAGACCGAGAGTCCGATGCCGACCCAGACGATCGGGAGCAGCTTGAAGCGGCTCCCGACGACGAGCAGGTCCCTGAAGGTGGACTTGTGCTCACGGCGCATGGCCTGCTCGATCTCGGCGACGCGGTGGTCCAGGTTCACTCCGCGGCCCTCGACCTCGGAGAGGACCTCCTTGGCCTTGTCGATCCTGCCGACGGAGATGAGGAAGCGGGGGGACTCCGGGATGGCGAAGGAGAGCAGACCGTAGAGCACGGCGGGGACGACCATCACGCCGAGCATCCACTGCCAGGCCTCGAGGCCGCCGATCTCGCCGCGCTGGTCACCGTCGGCGAGCTGCAGGATGCCGTAGTTGACGAGCTGGGAGATGGCGATGCCGATGACGATCGCGGCCTGCTGGAAGGAGCCGAGGCGGCCGCGGTAGGCGGCGGGGGCGACCTCGGCGATGTAGGCCGGGCCGATCACCGAGGCCATGCCGATGGCGAAGCCGCCGATGATCCGCCAGAAGGCCAGGTCCCACAGGGCGAAGGGCAGGGCCGAGCCGACGGCGCTGACGGTGAACAGCACGGCGGCGATCTGCATGCAGCGGATGCGGCCGATCTTGTCGGCCATGCGGCCGGCGGTCGCGGCGCCGATGGCGCAGCCGATCAGGGCGATCGCGATGACTTGCGCCAGCGTGCCGGAGCCGATGTCGTAGCGGTCCCGGATGGCCTCGACGGCGCCGTTGATGACGGAGCTGTCGTATCCGAAGAGGAAGCCTCCCATCGCGGCGGACGCCGTGATGAAGATGACGTGGCCGAGGTGGTCCGGGTGGGCGGCTCGGCCTTCGGACGACGGCGGCGTGGGCGCCTGCGCGGGGCTGGTCACATGGACTCCTACGGGCTCCGGCAGCGTCGCCGGGGCGTGGGGGGCGAGCCCTTCAAGTGGCGCACAACATCACGCCGCCCACCACGTGAAGGTAAAAGCAACGTTGCAGAGACTATGCCTTCATGTTTCGAAGTCAAGAGGTCATGTCGTATGACTTCAAACTGAGTTTTGAACCCCTTGCGTTCAAGACTTGAAGTTGATCATCACCGCAGTCGTTGGCTGATGACCTTCGATACCCCGTCCCCCTGCATGGAAACGCCGTACAGCGCGTCCGCGACCTCCATCGTCCGCTTCTGGTGCGTGATGACGATCAGCTGCGAGGACTCCTGGAGCTCCTGCATGATCCGGATCAGCCGCTGGAGGTTGGTGTCGTCGAGCGCCGCCTCCACCTCGTCCATCACGTAGAACGGGCTGGGCCTGGCCTTGAAGATGGAGACCAGCATGGCCACGGCCGTCAGCGAGCGCTCGCCGCCGGAGAGCAGCGAGAGCCGTTTGACCTTCTTGCCGGGCGGACGTGCCTCCACGTCGACGCCCGTGGTGAGCATGTTGTCGGGGTCGGTCAGGATCAGCCGGCCCTCGCCCCCGGGGAAGAGCCGCGAGAAGACGCCCTCGAACTCGCGGGCGGTGTCCCGGTACGCCTCGCTGAAGACCTGCTCGACACGGATGTCGACCTCCTTCACGACCTGAAGGAGGTCGGCCCGGGTCTTCTTCAGGTCCTCCAGCTGCTCGGAGAGGAACTTGTGCCGTTCCTCCAGCGCCGCGAACTCTTCGAGGGCCAGCGGGTTCACCTTGCCGAGCTGCTGGTACGCCCGCTCGGCGGCCTTGAGCCGCTTCTCCTGCTCCGAACGGACGAACGGGCGGGGCTGGTTGCGCGGATGCTCCGGGTCCTCCGGCAGCTCCTCGCCCTCGGCGGGCGGCGACGGCGGTACAAGCGTATGGGGGCCGTACTCGGCGACCAGGCCGGCCGGCTCGACACCCAGCTCCTCCAGGGCCTTGGTCTCCAGCTGCTCGATCCGCATCCGCTTCTCGGCACCGAGGACCTCACCGCGGTGGACGGAGTCGGTGAGCTTGTCCAGCTCGGCCTTCAGATCCCTCCCCCGGGCGCGGGCCGCGGACAGGCCCTGCTCACGCGCGCCCTTGGCGGCGTCGGCGAGCGCCCGCTCCTGCTCGGCCCGGACGAGGGAGACCTCGACATGGGCCAGCAGCTGCCGGGTACCGGTGGCGACGGCGGTCGCGACCTCCGCCTCGTGGCGCAGCCGGGCGCGCCGCTGCTCCGCACGCGCGCGTGCCTCGCGTTCGGCGCGGGCGCCCCGGTCGAGGGAGTCGGCCCGTCCGGCGAGACCCTTGACCCGTTCCTCGTGCGTACGGAGCTGGAGCCTGGCCTCCATCTCGGTCTGGCGGGCGTTGGCGCCGTCGGCGGCGAGCCGGTCGCGCACGGAGGTGTCGGGCTCCTCCTCGCTCGGCGCCTCCTCGGCGACGAGCAGCCGCTCGGCGAGCTCCTCGGCCTCGTAGAGCGCCTTCTCCAGGGCCTCTTGCGCGCGGGCGGCGGCGGCCGCGGTCCGCTCGGCCTCGCCCGCGGCGCCCCTGGCCTGTCCGGCGAGCCGGCCGAGCTGCTGGGCGACCTGGGACTTCTCGCGGTCGGCGGCGCGGCGGCTCTCGGCCAGCTCCTCGACGAGCGCGGCGGCGGCGCGCCTCGCTTCGGTCGCCGCCTGCTGGGCGCGGGCCAGCTCCTCGCAGCGGGAGTCCAGCTCCTCGAGCTCGGCTGCCGCCTCGTCGACGGACGCCTGCACTTCGAGGAGGCTGGGCGCACCCGCGGAGCCTCCGTGGGCGAAGTGCGCCCCGAGCATGTCGCCCTCGGCGGTCACGGCGGTGAGTTCCGGGTGCGCGTGGACGAGGTCCTCGGCCTCCTCCAGGGATTCCACCACCACGATCCCGTCGAGCAACCGTCGCACCGCGCCCATGAGTTCCTCGGGGCCTCGGACGAGGTCGGCGGCGCGGGGGCGGCCCGCGGTGTCGGACGGACGCGCCGGGCCTTCCGTTCCGGTGAGCAGCAGCGCCGCGCGACCCGCGTCCTGCTTGCGCAGGAGGCGCAGGGCCTCGACCGCCGCGGTGGGGCCGGAGACGGCGACGGCGTCGGCCGCCGCGCCGAGGGCGGCGGCGATCGCGACCTCGTGCCCGGGGGTGACGGTGAGGAGTTCGGCGGCCGGGCCGAGCAGCCCGGTCAAGCTGTCGCGGGCGCCGAGCAGCGCTCCCGTCCCGTCCTTGCGGCGCAGCCCGAGCGCGAGCGCGTCGTGGCGGGCCCGGGTCGCGGCGCGGAGGCGGTCGGCCGCGGTGGCGGACTCGCGGGCGGCCGTCAGGACGGCCTCCGCCTCGGCGAGGTCACGGCGGGCGGCTTCGTACCGCTCCCCCCGTTCGCTGTCGTCGGCGTCGAGACCGTCGACCTCGGCCTTGAGCTGCTCGTACTCCTCCTGGGCCGCGACGGCCCGCTCCTGGGCCTCGTCCCGGGCGGCGGCGAGCCGGTCGATCTCGGCCTGGGCGGACGCGGCGCGCGACCGGGCGGCGTTGACCTGGCCATGCAGCCGCGCCAGGCCCTCGCGCCGGTCGGCGATCGCGCGCGCCACGTCCTTGAGCCGGCGCTCCTCGACCGCGAGTTCGCGCTCCAGGTCGGCCCGGTGGGCGACGGTGTCCTCCAGGGCCCGTTCGGCGGCCTCCAGGGCGGCCTCCAGCTCGGCCTCCTGCTCGCGGATTCGGGCTGCCTCGCGCTCCATGTCCTCCGGGTCCCGGCCCCGGCGCTCCTCGGGCGGCTGGGCGGTGGCGCTCTTCACGCGCGCGTCGGCGAGCGAGATCGTGCCCCGTACCCGCTCGGCGAGCTGGGAGAGTTCGTACCAGGTCTGCTGGGCGCGCTGGAGGCGCGGGGCGAGCCGGCGGACCTCGTCCTCGAGTTCGGCCTCCTTCGCGAGGGCGGCCCGCAGCTCGTTCTCGGCGCTGTCCTTGCGCTCCTTGAGCGCGGCCTCGTCGGCGACCTCGGCCTTCAGGGCCTCCTGGAGCCGTACGAGGTCGTCGGAGAGCAGCCGCAGCCGGGCGTCGCGCAGATCGGCCTGGATGACGGCGGCCCGGCGGGCGACCGCTGCCTGCCGGCCGAGCGGCTTGAGCTGGCGGCGCAGCTCGTCGGTCAGGTCCTGCACGCGCGCGAGGTTGGCCTGCATCGCGTCGAGCTTCCGCAGCGCCTTCTCCTTGCGCTTGCGGTGCTTGAGGACGCCCGCCGCCTCCTCGATGAAGGCGCGCCGGCCCATCGGGTCGGCGTGCAGGACGGAGTCGAGCTGGCCCTGGCCGACGATGACATGCATCTCGCGGCCGATGCCGGAATCGGAGAGCAGGTCCTGGATGTCGAGCAGGCGACAGGTGTCGCCGTTGATCTGGTACTCGCTGCTTCCGCCCCGGAACATGATCCGGGTGATCGTGACCTCGGCGTAGTCGATGGGGAGCGCGCCGTCGGAGTTGTCGATGGTCAGCGACACCTCGGCGCGGCCGAGCGGCGGCCGCCCGGTCGTGCCGGCGAAGATGACGTCCTCCATCTTGCCGCCGCGCAGCGACTTGGCGCCCTGCTCGCCCATGACCCAGGACAGCGCGTCCACGACATTGGACTTGCCGGATCCGTTCGGCCCGACGACACACGTGATTCCCGGTTCGAACCGCAGCGTGGTGGCGGATGCGAACGACTTGAAACCGCGGAGAGTCAGGGCCTTGAGATGCACGCCCCCGGACTCTACCTGTGGTTGCGCGTTTCACCCATGAAGGTGCAGGGCACACCCTCGGGTGAGGAGGGGTGTGACGTGGGGGACTCAAGAAAGAAGGGACGCCTGAGCGTCCCTTGCATATCTAGCTGTGCTAGCGAGAGTGTTTCTCACCCTGCCCCGGCACGGGGCTGACTGTCACACGGGTGGTGACGGTCAGGTGAGCGCAGGCTCCGCCTTGGGAACGTCGAGGTCGATGCTGTCGAGCAGCGACTCGCCATGCTGTGCGGCGGCAGCGTTGAGCGCGTCGTTCTCGGACTGAATCCGTACAAGCTCGGACTCGAGGTCCTGGACGCGCTGCTGAAGCCGTCGCATCTCGGCGAGGAGTCGCGGGTCGGAGCCGCCGACGTAACCGAGAAGCGCCTTTGCCATGATGGATGGTCCTCCACACTGAGTGACCGACCGAAGCGGTGTGGGTCGTGAGGGATTTTCGCACCCGCGGTGCTCGGCAGTGCTTCATGTCGTGCCGGTTCTTACTGCCAAACAGCTAAGGTGCGCGGGGCTTCCAGAGTCTCACCAAAAAGTTTGACGGTCAACACGATCACGCCCCGTATCAAGGGGCGACCGGGGGTCTACGGCCGCACAACAGGCGGCTGGACCTCGCAACTCGGTGCCTCAGGGGGCGTAGCGATCATCCTTCCGCGCGCAGCCTGGCATCGCAAGCCCTTCTTGGCAACCATCAGGCCATTTCCATGTCGGCGGCCCTTCGCCGAACGTCCGCCCGAGGGCCGAGCGGGCCATCGGACGGAGCGCCGTCAGGGTGATCGTCAGCGGATCTCGAAGCCGTCGTAACCGCCGCGCGGGGTGCCCCAGATCTCCGTGACTCCGGTTACCCGCCCGGGAGTGTCGCCGGCGCGCAGCCACTCCAGCAGACGGTGGCAATTCTCACTCGGCCCCTCGGCCACGACCTGTACCCGTCCGTCGTCGAGGTTGAGGGCGAAGCCGACGAGGCCGCCGATCTCCAGCGCGTTTGCCCTGGTGAACCAGCGGAAGCCCACTCCCTGTACTCGGCCGCGCACCCAGGCGGTCAGCCGTACGTCTTCGTTCATGGCTGAACGCTAACGGGCCAATTACTCAAGGGGCACGTCACCCCCGTGCGTCATGGCGTACAGTCCCGACCGAATGAGGCTCACCCGTTCGGGCGTGTCTTGCCCGAGGACCTCGCAAGGGTCCGCGGAAGCAAAGATCAGCAAAGACCGGAGCACAGTCGGCACGGTCACAGCCACACGGCACAGTCAGCACAGGACGTCAGGAAGGCAGAGCAGATGGGACGCCATCGTCGCTCCGGCGCCGCGCCCGCCGCAGAAGATTACGCGGCCGGTTCGGACAGCCGGCACCGGGGTAATCGCCGTAGGAAGCGGCCCGTGCGTAACGGGCTGCTCGGTGTGTCCGCCGCGGTGGCGGTCGGCGCGGTCGCCGTCGCCTCGGGCCTGCTGCCCGGCGGGGAGACGCACACCGTGGGCAGCGTCGGCTCCGGCAAGGAGCAGAGCGAGTCCCGGCAGGCTCCGGAGCTGACGACGCAGGGCGGCTCGTCCGCGACGCCGTCGTCCACTCCGCCCGGCTCCGCCCCGGGGACGGGTACGACTACGCCCACGGCCAAGGCCTCCCCCTCCGCGACCCCCTCGCCGAAGCCGTCGAAGACGACCGCTTCTCCGACGCCGTCGAAGACCGTCGCCAAGCCGTCGAAGACGGCGACCCCGACGAAGAAGCCCACGCCGCCGAAGACGGCGACGCCTACGAAGACGGCGGCGCCCAAGCCCGCGCCGACGACCACGAAGCCCGCGCCGACCCGTACGACGCCGCCGGCCGCACCGACCCTCAGCCGCGCCGCGGCCGCCGAGGCCGAGGTCGTCCGGCTGGTCAACCAGGAGCGGGCCAAGGTGGGCTGCACCCCGGTGCGCTCGGATGCCGCTCTCGCCGACCTGGCGGGCGACTTCAGCGCGGACATGGCCGCGCGCGGCTTCTTCGACCACACGGACCCCGACGGCGACACGCCGTGGGACCGCGCGGCCCAGGCGGGCGTCTCCGGCATGGGCGGCGAGAACATCGCCCGCGGCCAGGTGGACGCGGCGGCCGTCATGGAGTCCTGGATGAACAGCGACGGCCACCGCGCGAACATCCTGAACTGCGACTACACGACGCTCGGCGTCGGCGTGCACTTCGCCGACGGCGGTCCCTGGTGGACGCAGGACTTCGGCTTCTGAGCCGTCGGCAGGTAAGGCGGCCTCCGCGCTTCGCCGAACGCCAAGAAGGGCCCCGTCACCGAGTGGTGACGGGGCCCTTCTGCGCGGCGGGATCAGGCGGCCGTGCGGCCGGTGGCGAAGATGCGGGCGGTGGTGGCGACGCGACGGCCGAGGTGTTCGGCGCACCCATGTACGTCGGCGAGCCGAACACGATCGCGTCGACTTTTCAACAGTGCAACCCACTGGAGAGCGCACTCTCTCAGTTAGCGCTGTGCGCGGGTATGGTAAGGGCATGACTGACGACCTCGTGTTCAACGTGTTCGCACGGGCCTGCACCTCGCGCGAGACGCTGGAGCATGTGACGGGCCGGTGGGGCTCGCTGACGCTCGGCGCGCTCCACGAGGGCTCGTTCCGCTTCAACGAGCTGCGCCGCCGGGTCGACGGGGTCAGCGAGAAGATGCTGGCGCAGACCCTGCACGCGCTGGAGCGCGACGGGCTCGTCCACCGCGAGGCGCAGCCGACCAACCCGCCGCGGGTGGACTACACGCTCACGCCGCTGGGCCGCGAGGTCGCCGAGCGGCTCGTCGGGCTGATCGAGCTGGTGGAGGGCCGGATGCCGGACGTCCTCACCGCGCGGGAGACCTACGACGAGGAGCGCGCGGCCGCGGCGAGCGCGTGAGCGACAGCGGCGAGTGGTGAGCGTGTGAGCTCGTGAGGGAGCGCGACCGTCAGGCCGTAGCGCGCGGTGGGCGCTGGCATCGCGGGCAGAAGTAGCTCGACCGGTTCATCCAGGGACGGCGGCGCATCGGCGTACCGCAGCGGCGGCACGGCTCGTCCTCGCGTCCGTACGCGTCGAGCGACCGGTCGAAGTAGCCGGACTCGCCGTTCACGTTGACGTACAGGCTGTCGAAGCTGGTCCCGCCGGCCGCCAGGGCCGCGTTCATCACGTCCCGTACATGGCCGAGGAGTTCGGCCGAGCGGGGCCGCGTGAGCGTGGCGGTCGGGCGTTCGTAGTGCAGCTTGGCGCGCCAGAGCGCCTCGTCCGCGTAGATGTTGCCGACCCCGCTGATAAGCGTCTGGTCGAGCAGGGCCCGCTTGATCGTCGTACGGCGCAGGCGCAGGGCCGTCTGGAAGGCTGCGTCGTCGAACGCCGGGTCCAGCGGATCGCGGGCGATATGCGCGATGACGTCGGGCAGCCCGTCGGGGGTGTTGTCGTGGAGCGAGAGCCCGCCGAAGGTGCGCTGGTCGACGAAGCGCAGTTCGGTGCCGAGGCCGTCCTCGAACCGCACGCGGATGCGCAGATGCTTCTCGTCCGGGGTGGTCTCGGGCTGTACGAGCAGCTGCCCGCTCATCCCGAGGTGGCCGAGGACGGAGGCCTCGGTGTCCGCCAGGGGGATCCAGAGGTACTTGCCGCGGCGGCGCGCGATCCCGAACCGGTGGCCCTTGAGCCGTGCGGCGAAGTCCGGGCCGCCGGCCGGGTGCCGGCGTACGGCCCGGGGATGCAGCACCTCGACCTCGCCCACGGTCCGCCCGCCGACCCAGCGCTCAAGACCGCGTCGTACGACCTCGACCTCGGGCAACTCGGGCACGGGACTCCTCCGGAGGGGTACGGGAAAGGCGACGCCCGAAGCCTACCGCCCGGGCCGTGACGGCCGGACGGCAGCAGAAGACCCCGCCCGGAGACCCTCGCGGGGCCCCGGGCGGGGTCGTCAAGAAGCAGTGCCGTCAGGAAGGGGAGGGCTTCAGGCCGAGGCCTGGTCCGCGGGGGAAGGGGTGTCGGCGACCTCTTCCGGCGTCGCTTCGGCCGCCGCCTCCGCCGCGGCCTTCGCCACCGCGAGACGCTCGTCCGCCGCCGCGCGAATCGCGCGCCATGCGGACTCCGCAGCCTGCTGCTCCGCTTCCTTCTTGCTGCGGCCGGTGCCGGTGCCGTACGAGACACCACCGACGCGGGCGGCAGCAGTGAAGGTCTTCTCGTGGTCCGGACCCGTCTCCGTGACGAGGTACTCCGGAACACCCAGACCCTCGGCCGCGGTCAGCTCCTGGAGGCTGGTCTTCCAGTCCAGTCCTGCACCGAGGTTCGAGGACTTCTCGATCAGCGGGTCGAAGAGCCGGTGCACCAGCTCCGAGGCCGCGTCGAGGCCCTGGTCGAGATAGACCGCACCGATCACCGCTTCAAGGGTGTCGGCGAGGATGGATGCCTTGTCCCGGCCACCCGTGCCCTCTTCGCCCCGGCCGAGCCGGATGAAGGAGCCGAGTTCGAGGCCGCGACCGACCTCCGCCAGCGCACGCGAGTTGACCACCGCGGCCCGCAGCTTGGCCAGCTGGCCTTCCGGCAGGTCGGGGTGGGTGCGGTACAGCGTGTCCGTGACCACCAGGCCGAGCACGGAGTCCCCGAGGAACTCCAGACGCTCGTTGGTGGGCAGACCGCCGTTCTCGTACGCGTACGAGCGGTGCGTCAGCGCACGCACCAGAAGGGCGGACTCGAGCTGATACCCGAGCCGCCCTTCCAGAAGCGTGTGGGACGAGGCATTGTCCGTCTTGTTGGACTCAGACATTGCGCCTCTCACCAGCCACTCAGACCGAGAGGACCTGGCGCTTGTTGTAGGTGCCGCAGCTCGGGCACGCGATGTGCTGCTGCTTCGGCTCCTGGCAACGCTCACACGAAACCAGGGTGGGGACCGCAGCCTTCCACTGCGACCGGCGGTGGCGCGTGTTGCTGCGCGACATCTTCCGCTTCGGAACAGCCACGGCTACTTCTCCTGCTTCTCGTCGACGCCAGCTTCGGCGCCGCTCATGTTGTCCTTCTCATCGGTTCCCAGCGAACCGGCGAGTCCCTGCAGTGCCGCCCAACGCATGTCGACGGCATCGTGGTGGTGGTCCGGGTTGTCGTTCAGGTTGGTTCCGCACTCGGAACACAGACCCGCACAGTCCTCCCGGCACACCGGCTGCATCGGCAGTGCGAGCACCACCGCATCACGCAGCACGGGCTCGAGGTCGAACATGCCGTCCTCGAGGGGGATCATGTCCTCGTCGTCCTCGGCTTCGTCGTCCGCGGCCGCCTTGGAGCGGCCCCGGTCGTCGGAGTCGGGGTACGAGAACATCTCCTGGAAGTCCACGTCGAGCTCGAGCTCGACGGGCTCCAGACACCTTACGCACTCCCCTTCGGCCGATGCACGGGCGGTGCCTGTGACAAGCACCCCTTCCATGACCGACTCGAGGCGGAGGTCGATTTCCACCGGTGCGCCTTCCGGCACTCCGATGACCCCTTCGACGCCGAAGTTCTTGGGGGCGTCGACCGAACGGGAGATCCGCTGGAGGGCACCAGGACGCCGCCCCAGCTCGTGTGTGTCGAACACGAGGGGGTTGCGGTGGTCGAGGCGCGTGCTCAGGGTTCTTCCTGCTTTCGGATCGTGAGGGGGCTGCCGCGTTCGAATCGAGAGACGGAGCGGGCAGCATGGATCGCGGGCATACGCGCGACCGAAGAGCCAGGATACTGGACGCTTCGCTCAGGGCCCAATCCGGGCCCGCGGAGCTGATCGCTCAGTGCCCCTGGCCGTGGCCGTGACCCTGTTCGTACTGACGCAGCTGCTCCAGGTCGATCATGCTCGTGTCGAAGAAGCTGGTCTCGTCGAGCGCGGCGGCCTGCGGCTGGGGCTGGTGCTGCGGCTGCTGCTCGTAGCCGTACTGCTGCTCGTACGAGGGCGCGGCGTAGGCCGCTCCGGTGGAGCCGTTGCCCGCAACGGAGTACGGGTCGGGCTGCTGCTGGTACGCGTAGGGGTCGGCCTGCTGGTAGGCGTAGGCGTCCTGGTGCTGGGGCTGCTGCTGGTACCCGTACGGGTCCGGCTGCTGGGCCGGGATCTGCGGGGCCTGCTGCATGACGGGCTGATGCTGCACCGGCTCCGGGTCCGCCAGCTCGGCGAGACCGGCCAGGTAGTCGGCGTCGCTGGTGGGCCGGGAGCCGCCGGCCGCGTCCTGGGCGGCCATGTGCGCGCCGAGGTCGTCCGTGGCGATCCGCCCGTGCAGCTTCTGCCGGCCGCGGCCGACGGCCTCCAGGGTCTTGGACAGCACCGCCTCGAACGCGCCGAGCTTGGCGTCGACGTACTCGTCGGCGCGGTGGATCAGGGTCTGCGGGTCCGCGCTGTACTCCGGGGCGTCCTCGTCGGCGTAGCCCTGCTCGTCCAGGCCCGGGCCGCGGCCGAGCAGCTTCTCGCGGCCCCGGTCGACGGAGCCGATGGTCTTGTTGAGGACGACCTCGAAGTTGGCGAGCTTGGAGTCGACGTAGTCGTCGGCCTCGGCGCGGATCTCCTCGGCCTCCCGGCGGGCCTCGGAGAGGATCCGGTCCGCCTCGTCCTGGGACTGGCGGGCGACCTGGGTGTCCGAGATCAGGGAGCCGCGCTCGGCGTGGGCGGCCTCGATGATCCGCTCGGCCTCCTGGCGGGCGTGCTCGACCATCTGCTCCCGGCCGCCGAGCAGCTCCTGGGCCTGGGCGAGGGAGCCCGGCAGGGCCTCCCGTACCTCTTCGAGCATGGCGAGCAGCTCGGCGCGGTTGACCACGCAGGACGCCGACATGGGCATGGAGCGGGCGTTTGTGATCGAGGAAACGATCTCGTCGAGCTTCTTCTGCACGTCCACCGGGTGCTCGCCACTCTCTACAGCTGGATGGAGACGGACGGGACGACTGTAAGGGCAGTCGTCCCCCGTCCGACACCAGGTGACGGACCGTCAGGGACGGTCGCTCGGGGTCACTGCTCGGCGCGCCGCTCGGCGAGGCGCTCGGTGAGCCGGCCGAGGACGGCCGGCGGGACCAGGTGGGAGACGTCGCCGCCCCAGGCGGCGACCTCCTTGACCAGGGAGGACGACAGGAAGCTGTACGTCGGGTTGGTGGGGACGAACAGGGTCTCGACGCCCGAGAGCCCGTTGTTCATCTGCGCCATCTGCAGCTCGTAGTCGAAGTCGCTGACCGCGCGCAGACCCTTGACGATCGCGGGGATGTCCCGCTGCTTGCAGAAGTCGACGAGCAGGCCGTGGAAGGCCTCGACCTCGACATTGCCGAAGTCGGCCGTGACCTCACGGATCAGTTCGATCCGCTCGTCGACGGTGAACAGTCCTCGCTTGGACTGGTTGATCATCACCGCGACGTGCACGACGTCGTACAGCTTGGAGGCGCGGGCGATGATGTCGAGGTGTCCGTTGGTGATGGGGTCGAATGACCCCGGACAGACGGCGCGGCGCAACTTGGGTCCCTCGCTCTCCGGTCCGGTCATCGTGCGTCTTCGCACGTAGAGGCGGCGCGACCGTACCAAAACGTTCCCTCGCCGTAGCGACGGGCCCGGAGTGATGTGAAACCGGCCGGCCAGGCGAATTCCCCGCCTCGGGTGCTGCGCTCCACGGTGACGACGGCATCGTCGGCGATCCAGCCCCCGGAGCGGAGTGTGAGCAGGATCTCGCGAAGATCGTCGTCCGAGACGGCGTAGGGCGGGTCGAGGAAGACCAGGTCGTACGGGTCGGCGGGCGCCGGTCCTGTCACGATCTGTTCCGCTTTGCCGGTCCGGAGTTCGGCGCCGGGGAGTCCCAGCGTGCGGATGTTCTCGCGGACGGTCCGGGCGGCCCGGGCGTCGGCCTCGACGAGGAGGGCATGGGAGGCGCCGCGCGAGAGCGCCTCCAGTCCCACGGCGCCCGAGCCCGCGTACAGATCGGCGACACGGGCTCCGTGGAGGGTGCCGAGGAGCGACTCCCAGGTGGAGAAGAGGCCCTCGCGCGCCCGGTCGGAGGTCGGGCGGGTGCCGTTGCCGGGCGGCACGGCCAGTCGGCGTCCGCCGGCCGTACCGGCGATCACGCGGGTCATCTGAGGTCCTTGTCCTTGTGCTTCGGCGCTCCTGTGCCTCCACGATATGGCCGGTCGGCGGGGTGTGCCGTCACCCCTTCTCCAGGAACTCCTCCCGCTCCTTGTCCAGGAGCGCGTCCAGGGCGGTGCGCAGCTCGGGGTGGTCGGTGAGGTCGGGGTCGGCCAGGACGACGGCGGTGGCCTCCTCGCGGGCGGCGGCGATGACCTCCTCGTCGTCGATGACGGTGAGCATCCGCAGCGAGGAGCGGACGCCGGACTGGGCCTGTCCGAGGACATCGCCCTCGCGGCGCTGTTCGAGGTCGATACGGGAGAGCTCGAAGCCGTCGAGGGTGGAGGCGACGGCGCCGAGGCGCTGCCGGGCGGGACTGGCCTCGGGCATCTCGGTGACGAGGAGACAGAGGCCGGGGGCGGAGCCTCGGCCGACGCGGCCGCGGAGCTGGTGGAGCTGGGAGACGCCGAAGCGGTCGGCGTCCATGATCACCATGGCGGTGGCGTTCGGCACGTTCACGCCGACCTCGATGACGGTGGTGGCGACGAGGACGTCCGCCTCGCCCGCGGCGAAGCGGCGCATGACGGCGTCCTTGTCGTCGGGGTGCATCCGGCCGTGCAGGACCTCGACGCGGAGTCCGGCGAGGGGGCCCGCGCGGAGCTTCTCGGCGACCTCCAGGACGGCGAGCGGCGGCCGCTTCTCGGCCTCGTCCTCGGGGGACGCCTTCCGCTTCTGCTTCTCGTCCTCGTCGTCGCCGATGCGCGGGCAGACCACGTACGCCTGGTGTCCGTTCTCCACCTCCTCACGCACGCGCTCCCACGCGCGCGTGAGGAAGTGCGGCTTGTCGGCGGCGGGGACGACATGGCTGGCGATCGGGGAGCGCCCGGCGGGCAGCTGGTCCAGGACGGAGGTCTCCAGGTCGCCGAAGACGGTCATGGCGACCGTGCGCGGGATCGGCGTGGCGGTCATGACCAGCAGGTGCGGCGGCTGCTTCCCCTTGCCCCTGAGGGCGTCGCGCTGCTCCACCCCGAAGCGGTGCTGCTCGTCGACGACGACCAGCCCGAGGTCGTGGAACTGGACCTTGTCCTCGATCAGCGCGTGCGTGCCGATGACGATCCCGGCCTCGCCCGTGACCAGGTCGAGGAGAGCCTGCCGCCGGGCGGCGGCGCCCATGGAGCCGGTGAGCAGCACGACCTTGGTGGCGTGCTCGGCCCCGCCGAGCATGCCGGCCTGGGCGAGCTCGCCCATCATCTCGGTGATCGAACGGTGGTGCTGCTGGGCGAGGACCTCGGTGGGGGCGAGCATCGCGGCCTGTCCCCCGGCGTCGACGACGGCGAGCATGGCCCGCAGGGCCACCATCGTCTTGCCGGAGCCCACTTCGCCCTGGAGGAGGCGGTGCATGGGGTGCTCGGTGGCGAGGTCGTCGAAGATCTCCTTGGAGACCTTCTTCTGGCCGTCGGTGAGAGTGAAGGGCAGCTTGGCGTCGAAGGCGTCGAGGATGCCGCCGGGGGTGGGCCGGCGGGCGACGGCGCGCAGTTGGGTGTCGGCGTGCCGGCGGCGGGCGAGGGCGACCTGGAGGACGAAGGCCTCGTCCCACTTGAGCCGCTGCCGGGCGTCCTCGATGTCGGCCTTCGTACCGGGCCGGTGGACCTTCTGGAGCGCTTCGGGCAGCTCGGCGAGGCCACGGCCCTCGCGCAGGGCGGGCGGCAGTGGGTCGGCGAGGCCCGCCCAGCCGGTGGCGGCCAGGGAGTCCAGGGCGATCGAGACGGACTGCTCGATGGTCCAGGACTCCAGCTGCTTGCAGGCGGGGTAGATCGGCAGCAGTTCGCCCGCGAAGGCCTTGACCGTCTCGTCGCTGCTCTCGGCGTCCAGGAGTTTGTACTCGGGGTGGGCGAGCTGGAGCTTGCGGTTGAAGACCCCGACCTTGCCGGCGAACATCCCGCGCCGGCCCGGCAGCAGCTCCTTCTGGTGGAAGTGGACGCCTCGGCCGAAGAAGACGAGCTGCATCCGCCCGCTGCCGTCGGTGATGGTGACCTCCAGGCGCTGGCCCTTGCCCCGGCCGCCCTTGTTGAAGGTAAGCACGCGGGCGTCGGCCACCTGCGCGACCACCGTGACGTGCTCGTCCAGCGGCAGGTCGGCGAGGGCGGTGAGCTCGCCGCGCTCGGCGTACCGCCGGGGGTAGTGGTGGAGGAGATCCCCGACCGTACGCAGGTCGAGCTGCTCGGCCATCACCTTCGCGGTGGCGGCGCCGAGGAGGTTCTTCAGAGGTTCGTCGAGCACTGGCACGCGTTCCATTGCACACCACCGCACTGACACCCGTCCCGCAGGCTGCGGATATCTCCTGGTCACGTCGGCGTCGTGCCCCCTAGGATGACGCGTCTCCCCCCGTGCCGCCCCGCGATCACCGCCCGCCGGGATCGCCCGACCCGCGCCGTCGTCTGTCCCCCCACCGGCGCAGCGACGATGACTGCTGATCAGACACCGCACACCTTCCAGGTCGATCTGCGCGGACTCGTGGATCTTCTCTCCCACCACCTCTATTCGAGCCCCCGGGTCTACCTGCGCGAACTGCTGCAGAACGCCGTCGACGCGATCACCGCGCGCCGCGCCGAGCAGCCTGATGCCCCGGCACAGGTCCGGCTGTACGCGGACGGCGGCAGCCTGCGCGTCGAGGACAGCGGCATCGGGCTGACCGAGAGCGACGTCCACAGCCTGCTGGCCACGATCGGACGCAGTTCGAAGCGGGCGGACGCCGCGGGCATCGCGAGCGCCCGAGCCGAGTTCCTGGGGCAGTTCGGCATCGGACTGCTCGCCTGCTTCGTGGTCGCCGCCGAGATCCGGGTGGTCAGCCGCAGCGCCCGTACGCCCGCCGCCCCACCGGTGGAGTGGACGGCGTGCGACGACGGTTCGTACACCGTCCGCACGCTCCCGGACAGCGCGCGCACGGAACCGGGCACCACCGTGCATCTCACCGCGCGCCCCGGCTCCGGCGAGTGGCTGGCCGAGGAGCGGGTCCTCGCGCTGGCCCGCGAGTACGGCTCGCTCCTCCCGTACGAAGTACGGGTCGGGGACGCGCCGGTCACCGAACTGCCCGCGCCCTGGAACCGCTCGTACGCGAGCCCGGCGGCCCGGCGGGTCGCACTCGCCGGGCACTGCAGGGACGTCTTCGGATTCACCCCGCTCGACTCGATCGACCTGGATCTTCCGGTCGCCGGGATCCGGGGGGTGGCGTACGTCCTGCCGTCGGCCGTCAGCCCCGCCCAGCGCGCCGGCCACCGGGTCCATCTGAAGGGCATGCTGCTCACCGAGCGGGCCGACGGACTGCTGCCCGACTGGGCGTTCTTCGTGCGCTGCGTCCTCGACACGGACAGTCTGCGGCCGACCGCCTCGCGCGAGTCGCTGTACGAGGACGAGACGCTGGCGGGGGTACGGGACGCGCTGGGCGCTGCCGTACGGGACTGGCTCGGCGAGCTGGCCGCGGGCGCCCCGGAGCGTCTGGAGGAGTTCCTGGCCGTGCACCACCTCGGGGTGAAGTCGCTGGCCCGGCACGACGGCGAGATGCTGCGCACGATGCTGCCGTGGCTGCCGTTCGAGACGACGGACGGCCGGCTCTCGCTGGAGGAGTTCGCCCGCCGTCACCCGGTCGTGCACTTCACCCGTACCGTCGAGGAGTACCGGCAGGTCGCCGCGATCGCGACCGCGCAGGGCATCGGCGTCGTCAACGGCGGCTACACGTACGACACGGAGCTGGTCGAACGCCTCCCCGAGGTCCGTCCCGGCACCGCCGTCGCGGAGCTCGACGCCGACACCGTGACCGCCCATCTCGACTCGGTCGACCCGGCGCAGGAGCTGGCCCTCTCGTCGTTCCTCGCGGTGGCGCGTGCCGCGCTGGATCCGCTGGGCTGCGACGTGTCGCTGCGCTCCTTCCATCCGCTGACCGTGCCCGCGCTGCACCTGGACGACCGGGCGGCCCGCCACGAGCAGGCCCGGGCGGACGCCGAGGAGCAGGCGGGCGACCTGTGGGCCGGCATCCTCGGCTCACTGCGCGGCAGCGCGCCGAGGGCCCGGCTGGTCCTCAACCATCTGAATCCGCTGATCCGCCGGATCGGTTCGCTCGACGACCCTGAGCTCGCGGGGACGGCCGTCGAGGCGTTGTACGGGCAGGCCCTGCTGATGGCGCAGCGGCCGCTGCGCCCGGCGGACTCGGCGCTGCTCAACCGGGCGTTCGCGGGGCTGCTCGCCTGGGCCACCCACCACGGGGAGAACGACGCATGACCCTGACCTTCGAGGCCCTCCGCGAGGCGATGCGGGACAACGCCCAGCAGCCGGAGGGACCGGCGCGCAACGCGCGCGCCGAGCGACTCCTCGCCGAGGCCGAGCTGATCGGCGAGCCGCTGGCCGTCATCGAGGCGCTGGGCCATCAGCTCCAGGCGTACAACTACAGCTCCGAGAAGGCGAAGATGTTCGTGCCCTTCTCACGGCTGCTGCGGATGTGGGACGACAACCCGGCGGACTTCGACGCGTACGAGGCGCACTCCCTGCACTGGGTCTTCAAGTGGGTCTCCAGCGGCATGCTCGACCAGCCGCACATCCCGCTCGCCTCGATCGAGAAGTGGCTCGGCGAGATGGAGCACCGCTACCGCCTGGCGGGCCACTCCGAACGGGCCGTGCGGCAGAGCGAGTTCCGGGTGGCGCGGCACATCGGCGACCTGGAGCGGGCCGAGCGGGCGTACGCGGCGTGGCTGGCGGCCGAGCGGGACCGGATGGCCGACTGTCACGCGTGCGAACTGCACGGGCAGGGCGGGTGGTCGGCGGAGCTCGGCGACGACGAGCAGGCCCTGCGGACCTGGGCGCCGGTCCTCGCGGGCGAGCACACCTGCGCGCACGAGCCGCACGCGGTCCTGGCCTCCTCGCTGCTGCCGCTGGTGCGGCTCGGCCGGGCCGACGAGGCCCGCGCGCACCATCTGCGGGGCTACCGGCTGGTGCGGCCCATGGAGAGCATGCGGGGCGCGGCGGCGGACCACATCGAGTTCTGCGCGCTGACCGGGAACGAGGCGCGGGGTCTGGAGATCCTGGCGGAACGGCCGTCGTACCTCACGGACGGCGGCGATCCGGACAGCCAGATGGACTTCCTGGCCGTGACGGCGCTGCTCCTCGACCGGCTGGTGGAGCTGGGGCTCGGCGCGCAGTCGGTGCCGGGTCCGGCGAGGGCCGAGGGGGCGCCGTGGACCGCCGGCGAACTGGCCGCCCACGCGCGCGTGGAGGCGCTGGCGATCGCGCGGCGCTTCGACGAGCGCAACGGTACGGGGCGGGTCAGCGCGCTCGTACGGGCCCGGATGGACGCGCGGCCGCTCCTGGAGCGGCTGCCGCTGGGGGTACGGGCGGCGGGTCCGGTGCCGGTGCCCTCGCCCCCGTCCGCGCGCGTGGTGGCGCCGGCGGTGGAGCCGGGCGACCTGCTCGCGGAGGCGCGCCGGCTGTCGGCGCAGCGGGATCCGGCCGCCCGCGCCGCGTGGGAGGCGGTGGGGGCCGCCGATCTCGAACTGGACGTGCTCGGGCGGGCCGAGCTGGACGACCACCGGGCCATGGCGATGGACCTCGGTCCGGCCGAGTCGGTCGGGCTGTTCCACCGGGCCGCGGAGGGGTACGAGTCGGCCGGCGACCGGGGTGAGGCCGAGGCCGCCCGGGCCAGGGCGGCGTACGCGCTCGCGCTCGACGGGCGGGTGGCCGAGGCGACGGCGGCCGTCGGTGAGGCGATCACCCGGGTGCTCGCGCTGCACGCCGAGGGGGCGGCCACGCCCCGGCAGGCGGCGGGGGCGCTGCTGAGCCGGGTCCGTGTGGGGCTGCTGCGGCTGCACGAGGACGAGGGCGAGCACGGCTCCCCCGCCGATGAGTTGGTGCGGGCCGTGGACGAGCTGCTGGCCTTCACCGCGCCGTACGCGGACGATCCGCTGGTCGCGGACCGGGTCGCCGAGGCGGAGGCCGTACGGGGCGATCTGGCGGCCCACGAGGGGGATGCCGAGGGGGCGGCCCGGCAGTACGCGCACGCCGCGGAGCTCTACCACCGGATCGGGATGCCCTGGTACGCGGTGGAACCCGAGGCCCGGCTCTCGCGGATCGCCCTGCACACGGGTGACCTGGAGACGGCCGAGCGGGCGGCGCGTGCGGCCCTCGACCATGGCTCGCGGCACGCCGGGGCGGCCGGGCAGACCCGGCTCAGGCTCCAGCTCGCCGAAGTCCTGGGCGCGGCGGGGCGGTTCGGCGAGGCGGCGGAGCACGCCCTGGAGGCGGCGCACTGGGCAGACGAGGCGGGCGAGAGCCGGGGCATCGGCGCGTACGCCCGGCACCAGCTGGGCGGTTGGCTGCTGCGGGAGTCGCGGTTCGAGGAGGCGGCGGCGATTCTGGAGGCGGTGCTGCCGGACCTGTCGGTGGAGAGGCACGGCGACGGGATGGTCGTCCAGACGCTGTGGTGGCTCGGCGACTGCCTCTCGACGCTGAACGAGCCCCGCGCGGCGGCGGAGCAGTGGCTGCGGGCGGCGGAGCTGGCGAAGTCGTGGCCGGAGCAGCGGGACCACGCGGTGCTCGCGAACCTGGCGGCGCAGGCGCTGCTCGCGGCGGAGCTGCGGCCGGAGGCCGCGGCGGCGTACGAGCGGGCGGGCGAGCTGTGGAGCGCGCTGGGCGACACGGCGGCGTATGTGCGGACCCTGCGGGTCCGGGCCTGGATCGCGGGCGCGGACGGGGAGGGCAGGGCGCTGATGGACGCCGCTGCGGAGGCGTGCGGGGCGGACGTGGTGGAGCGTGGGGACACGTACGTCCAGGCGGCGGAGCTGCTCGGGGAGACGGACGCGGGGGCGGCGCTGTCGTACGCGACGCGGGCGGTCGCGGCGTTCGCCGAGGCGGGCCCGGATCAGCGCGACCGCCGCACGGCAGCGGAGCTCCTGTCGGCCTGGCTCCACCTGGCCGTGGACGAGCCGTCGTCGGCGGTGGCGCTGGCGCGGGGGGTGCTGGCGGAGTACGCCACGACGGAGGACGACCCGGCGCCTTCCCGCCGCGAGGAGGCGGAGTCGGTCCTGGAGCGCGCGAGTTCATGACGGCGGGGGTGGGAGGGGCGGGGACTCCCCCACCCCACCCCTCCCCGAAACCCTGACGGGAACGGGGGCTCCGCCCCCGGAACCCCCGGAGAACTGCGGCAGCTTCGCGCCGCCCGCCGGCGAGCCCGCCGAGGTGCGGACGGTTCGCGCCGGGGTCCGCGCCGTGCCGGAGGGACGGTCGGGCCGGGGTGGCTACTCCACGCCGATCAGGAGCGGCGGGGCGCCCGCGCCCGCGTGGTAGGTCGTGGTGTCCACGGCCAGGTACGTCTCGCGGACGTGGCGTTCCAGGGAGTCCGACAGGGCCGGTGGCGTCTCGTCCGAGACGATCAGGGTCACCAGTTCGCCGCCCGCCGAGAGCATCCGGTCCAGGACCGTTCGGGCCGTGTCCGTGAGGTCCTGGCCGATGACCGCCACGTCGCCCTCGATCAGGCCGAGGACGTCACCGGCCTGGCAGACGCCCGCCGAGGTGAACGACTGGTGTTCGGCCACCGCGAGTTCCGCGTACCGCGTCGCCCCCGCCGCCGCCGTCATCGCCACGACGTCCTCGTCGAAGCGCCGGTCCGGCTCGTGGACGGCCAGCGCCGCGATGCCCTGGACCGCCGCCCGGGTCGGGATCAGGGCGACCCGGATGCCCTCCGCTCGGGCCTGCTCGGCCGCCGCGCCCGCCGTGTGCCGCAGGTCGGTGTCGTTGGGCAGCAGCACCACCTCGCGCGCGTGGGCCCGCCTGATCGCATCGACCAGGTCCCCGCTCGCCGGCGGCGCCCCCGGCCCGGCCAGCACGGTCGTCGCGCCGGCCTCCGCGCACAGGCCCGCGAGCCCCTCCCCCGGTACGACCGCCACGACGGCCCGCTGCAGCCGCTCCCGTGTCTCCGAGGCGCCCGCGAAGTGCGTGATGCGGATCCGGTACGGGCGCCCCGCCTCCACGCCCGCCTCCACCGCCGCCCCCGCGTCGTCGACGTGGACGTGGACGTTCCACAGGCCGTCCCCGCCGACGACGACCAGGGAGTCGCCCAGCGCGTCCAGCCGGGCCCGCAGCCGCTCCACCGCCGCGTCCTCGGCCTCCAGGAGGTAGATCACCTCGAATGCGGGGCCGCCCTGCGGGGCGCAGTCATCCAGCGAGGACACCGGCACGGCCCGCGTCGGCGGGCGCAGCTGCGCCTCGCCCGACACGGCCTCCACCAGCGCCCCGAGGACCGCCACCAGACCCCGTCCGCCCGCGTCCACGACGCCGGCGCGCTCGAGGACGGCCAGCTGTCCGGGAGTCGCCTCCAGGGCGGTCCTGGCGCCCTCGTACGCCCCTCTGGCCACCGTCACCAGGCTTCCGCCACCCCCGCAGGAGTCCGCCGCCGCCGTCGCCACGCTCA
Source organism: Streptomyces sp. NPDC012508 (assembly GCF_042902595.1). Taxonomy (NCBI): domain Bacteria; kingdom Bacillati; phylum Actinomycetota; class Actinomycetes; order Kitasatosporales; family Streptomycetaceae; genus Streptomyces; species Streptomyces sp. NPDC012508. The sequence continues at coordinate 375,486 of NZ_JBIBEO010000007.1, read as the reverse complement.
GGATCGTGCCTTCGACGGGGTGCGCCACGGCCTCCCTGGCCGCGCGGGCCGCCGCCGTCAGGGCGCGGGCGAGGTGATCACCGTCACGTCCGTCGGCGAGCACGGACGCCATGCCGCGCAGCAGCTGCGAGAGAATCGTTCCGGAGTTGCCCCGCGCCCCGATCAGCGCGCCGTGCGCCATGGCGCGTACGACCTCACCCGCGTCGGGATCGTCCGCCGCGAAGACCGCCTCGACCGCCTGGGCCGCGGACTCCACCGTCAGGTACAGGTTCGTTCCGGTGTCCCCGTCGGCGATCGGATAGACGTTGATCGCGTCGATCTCCTCGCGCTCCCGGCCGAGCGCGTCCAGCGCCCGTACGCACCAGGATCGGACCGCTGCGGCGTCCAGGGTCTGCGCGGTCTGCGGCAACTGGTGATCCTCCTGCTAGGCGGCCGTCTGCGGTGAGCTCACCGCAGGGTAGACCGGCTCGTGACCTGGGGCCGGGGCGGGGGCCGCGGTGTCCGTGGTAGTTTCGTTCTACGGGAGCAGCCGTTGTATGCTGCTCCGGTTGCCCGGCGAGAGTCGGGCCATTCCCCCGGCAAGCCACTTCAGAACTCTGATTCCGGTGCGCCGGATTTCACTGTAAATCTGAAGTCTTTGGAGTGACCCGTGGCTGCCAACTGCGACGTCTGCGGCAAGGGGCCGGGCTTCGGCAACAACATTTCGCACTCGCACCGCCGTACGTCTCGTCGCTGGAACCCGAACATCCAGCGCGTGCGTGCCGTGGTCGGTCGGACGCCGAAGCGGCTCAACGTCTGCACCTCGTGCATCAAGGCCGGCAAGGTCTCGCGCTAACGCCGACGTTTCGTCGTAGCGCAGCCCCTGCGGTTGCCTTGAAAGGCCGGTTCACCTTGGTGAACCGGCCTTTTGCCATGCCCGGGGACGCGTGCCCTGTAGGCGCGTGCCCTGGAGGCGCACACCCCGGAGGCGCACGCCCCGGAGCCGCACGCCCCGGAAGCGAACGCCCCCTTGGCGGGACCCGCTAGGCGCGGAAGCGCCAGCCGTGGTCCACCGGGCCGATCCCCGCGCCCAGCGCGAACCCGGCCGCGATCGCCCCGGTCACATACGCCTTCGCCTCCCGCACCGCCTCCGGCACGCTCAGCCCCTTCGCGAGGCCCGACGCGACCGCAGAGGCGAGCGTGCAGCCCGTGCCGTGGGTGTGCCGGTTGTCGTGGCGCGGCGCGCGGAGCCAGTGCTCCTCGTCACCGTCGGTGAGCAGATCCACCGCCTCACCCTCCAGGTGCCCGCCCTTGATGAGCGCCCAGCGAGGCCCGTACGACAGGATCGCCGCCGCGGCCTCCGTCAGATCCGCCTCCGAGCCGACCCGTACGCCTGTGAGCTGCGCCACCTCGTCCAGGTTGGGCGTGGCGACCGTGGCGACCGGCAGCAGCTTCGTCCGTACGGAATCCAGCGCCGAGGCCGCGAGCAGCGGGTCACCGTGCTTGGAGACCCCGACCGGATCCACGACGACGGGCGCGTCCGTCCCGGCGAGGAGCTCCGCGACCGTCTCCACCAGCGCGGCAGAGGCCAGCATGCCGGTCTTCACGGCCTGGACGCCTATGTCGTCGACGACGGCGCGGTACTGGGCCCGTACGGCCTCCTCGGGCAGCTCCCACGCGCCCCGCACACCCTGCGAGTTCTGGGCCGTGACAGCGGTGATCACGCTCATGCCGTGGACGCCGAGGGCGAGCATCGTCTTCAGGTCGGCCTGGATGCCCGCGCCGCCGCCGGAGTCGGATCCGGCGACGGTCAGGACGAGCGGCGGCCGCATCACTCGTGGCCCCCGAAGTGGTCCCAGCCGCCCTTGCTGTGCCAGGGCGCCCCGTCCACGGTGACCTGCGGCAGCGCGGAGGGGTTCAGGACCTCGCCGATCACCTTCCAGCGGGCCGGCAGCTTCACGTCCGGCGGGAAAGTGGCCACGATCGCGTGGTCCTCTCCCCCGGTGAGCACCCACTGCAGCGGGTCCACGCCCACGGCCTGGCCGATGTCGTTCATCTGGGTGGGGATGTCGATGAGCCCCGAGCGCAGGTCGATGCGGACCTTGCTGGCCTCGGCGATGTGGCCGAGGTCGGCGATGAGTCCGTCGCTGACGTCGCACATGGCGGTGGCGCCGAGCCCGGCGGCCGCGGGGCCCGCGTGGTAGGGCGGCTCGGGCCGCCGGTGGGCCTCGACGAACGCGCGCGGGGAGCGGAAGCCTCGGGAGAGCACCGCATAGCCGGCCGCGGACCAGCCGAGCCAGCCGGTGTACGCGACGACGTCGCCGGGCTGGGCCCCGCCCCGGGTCACGGGGTCGTGGTTGCGCAGATCGCCGAGGGCCGTGATGGCGACGGTGATGGTGTCGCCGCGGACGACGTCGCCGCCGACGACGGCCGCGCCCGCGACCTGGCACTCGTCCCGCAGGCCGTCCATCAGCTCGGTGGGCCAGGTGACCGGGAGTTCGGCCGGGACGACCAGGCCGAGGAGGAGCGCGGTGGGGACGGCGCCCATCGCGGCGATGTCGGCGAGGTTCTGCGCGGCGGCCTTGCGGCCGACGTCGTACGCCGTCGACCAGTCGCGGCGGAAGTGACGTCCTTCGAGCAGGATGTCCGTACTGGCCACCACGCGCCGGTCGGGTGCGGAGACGACCGCGGCGTCGTCGCCGGGTCCGATCCGCACCGCCGGGGTGGAGGTGAGCCGGGAGGTGAGCTCTCTGATGAGCCCGAACTCCCCCAACTCTCCTACTGTGCCCTTCACCGCGTCTCACCTCGTGTTGTCGTGCGGTACCGTCAATGAGGAACCGTCTAGACCGTCAACTGCTGTCTTGTCTACGCCACACTGTGGGCGCCTCGGGGCACGCAGGTCTCCCCGCGGCCCGCGGCGACGCGGTACCGTGGCGTCTCTTTCTCCCACAAGATCCTCGTGGCCGCCCTGGAGGTTCCGTGGTACAGGCGTACATCCTCATCCAGACCGAGGTGGGCAAGGCGTCGACCGTCGCCGAGACCATCTCCAAGATCGCGGGAGTGATCCAGGCGGAAGACGTGACGGGCCCCTACGACGTCATCGTCCGCGCCCAGGCCGACACCGTCGACGAACTCGGCCGCATGGTGGTCGCCAAGGTCCAGCAAGTGGAAGGCATCACGCGGACCCTCACCTGCCCGGTCGTGCATCTGTAGCCCCCGTCTACCCTTGGCCGGTGATGTCTTCCCACCGGCCTTTCGGCCTGCCCGCCGCCGTCGCGGCCGTGTTGCTGCTGCTGACTGCCGCGGGCTGCTCCTCCACGGACGCGAAGGCTTCGATCCCGGTTCCCAGCCCGCCGGTCGCGGAAGCGACCCTTTGCCAGGCTCTGGCGAAGGCGCTTCCCGAAACCGTGGCGGGGCTGGAACGGAACGATCCTGAGCCGGGCTCCGAGCTGACCGCCGGATGGGGGGATGCGGCGATCGTACTGCGCTGCGGGGTCCCCCGGCCCGAAAAGATGACCGATCCGCAGACGCAGGGCGTCTCGGTGGACGGCGTGCGCTGGATGCTGGAACAGCGCGAGGGCGACGGACCCCGCTTCACCTCGGTGTACCGCGAGACGTACATCGAGGTGAGCCTCGACGAGCGGTACGCCCATGACATCGGCCCGCTCGTCGATCTCGCCGCCCCCGTGAAGAAGGCCGTGCCCTGCGCACTGGAACCGGAGTGCGACTAGGGCCTCCGCTAGCGCAGGCCCGTGGAGCGGGTGAGGGCCGCCTGGATCAGGCGGTCCACCAGCTCGGGGTAGCTGACGCCGCTCTCCTGCCACATGCGCGGGTACATGGAGATCGGGGTGAAGCCCGGCATGGTGTTGATCTCGTTGATCACGAACTCGCCCTCCTCCGTGAGGAAGAAGTCGGCGCGGACCAGACCCTCGCAGGAGACGGCCTCGTACGCGGCGACCGCGAGGCGCTGGACCTCGGCGGTGGCCTCGTCGCCGATCGGCGCGGGGACGATCCCGGACGCCGAGTCGATGTACTTGGCCTCGAAGTCGTAGAAGTCGTGGTCGGTGACGGGCGGGATCTCCGCCGGCACGCTCGCGCGCGGGCCGTCCTCGAACTCCAGGACGCCGCACTCGATCTCACGGCCGCGCAGCAGCGACTCGACGAGGATCTTGGGGTCGTGGCGCCGGGCCTCCTCGATGGCCTCGTCCAGGCCGGAGAGGTCGTCGACCTTGGTGATGCCCATGGAGGAGCCGCCGCGGGCGGGCTTCACGAAGAGCGGCCAGCCGTGGTCGGCGGCGAACTCGACGATCTTCTTGCGGGCGGCCGCGGGGTTCTGCTCCCACTCGCGCGGCCGGATGACCTCGTACGGGCCGACGGGCAGCCCGAAGGAGGTGAACACCCGCTTCATGTACTCCTTGTCCTGGCCCACGGCGGAGGCGAGCACGCCCGCGCCGACGTAGGGGACGCCGGAGAGCTCCAGGAGGCCCTGGAGGGTGCCGTCCTCGCCGTACGGGCCGTGCAGCATCGGGAAGACGACGTCGACCTGGCCGAGGGCCTTCGGCACGGAGCCGGGCTCGGTGTACACGACGTCGCGGTTGGCCGGGTCGACGGAGAGGACGACGGCGCCCTCCTCGGACTCGGTGAGGTCGGCGACGTTCGGCAGCGCGCGGTCGGCGATGGCCATCCGCTCGGGGGCGTCGGCGGTCAGCGCCCAGCGCCCGTCCGTCGTGATGCCGATGGGCAGCACGTCGTACTTGGTCCGGTCGATGGCGCGCAGGACGGCGCCTGCCGTGACGACGGAGATGGCGTGCTCGGAGCTGCGTCCGCCGAAGACGACGGCCACGCGCGGCTTGCGGGGGCTCTGGGTGTTCTCGCTCATAACGCGTTGAGCGTACCTTGCGTGTTCGATCCGCTTAAGAGCCCCGGGCCGCCGCGCGCGTCCGGCGTAGCGCGTGTCCCCCGGAGGGCGTCAGCGGCGCTCGGACTTGGCGCTGCGCGACATCAGTTCCTTGAGGGCGACGATCGGCGGCTTGCCCTCGTGGACGATCGAGACGACCGTCTCGGTGATCGGCATGTCGACACCGTGGCGGCGGGCCAGATCGAGCACGGACTCGCAGGACTTGACGCCCTCGGCGGTCTGCTTGGTCGCCGCGATGGTCTCCTCCAGGGTCATCCCGCGGCCCAGGTTCGTGCCGAAGGTGTGGTTCCGGGAGAGCGGCGAGGAGCAGGTGGCCACCAGGTCACCGAGGCCGGCGAGGCCGGAGAAGGTGAGCGGGTCGGCGCCCATGGCGAGACCGAGCCGGGTGGTCTCGGCGAGGCCGCGGGTGATCAGCGTGGCCTTCGAGTTGTCGCCGAGGCCCATGCCGTCGGCGATGCCGACGGCGAGCCCGATGACGTTCTTGACCGCGCCGCCGAGTTCGCAGCCGACGACGTCGGTGTTGGTGTACGGGCGGAAGTACGGGGTCATGCAGGCGGTCTGGAGCCGCTGGGCGACCGACTCGTCGGCGCAGGCGACGACGGCGGCCGCGGGCTGCCGGGCGGCGATCTCCTTGGCCAGGTTGGGGCCGGTGAGGACGGCGACGCGCTCCACGGGCACGTCGGCGACCTCGGTGATGACCTCGCTCATGCGCTTGGCGGTGCCCAGTTCGACGCCCTTCATCAGGGAGACGAGGACGGTGTCGGGGGCCAGCTTGGGGGCCCACTCGGCGAGGTTGGCGCGGAGCGTCTGCGAGGGCACGACGAGGACGGTGAAGTCGGCGTCGTGGGCGGCCTCCGCGGGGTCGGTGGTGGCCCGGACGTTCGCGGGGAGTTCGACACCCGGAAGGTAGTCGGGGTTGGTGCGGGTGGTGTTGATGGCGTCGGCGAGTTCTGCGCGGCGGCCCCAGAGGGTCACGTCGCAGCCCGCGTCGGCGAGGACCATGCCGAAGGCGGTGCCCCAGGATCCGGTTCCGAATACGGCTGCCTTGGTCACTTCATGCCCTCCCCGGCGGCCTTGCGCCGCTGTTCCAGCCGGGCCTTGCGGTGGTCGTACGGCTCGGCCGGGGCCTGCTCGCCCCGGACGTCCTCCAGGAGCGCGGTGATCGCCGCCATGATGACCTCGGTCGCCTCGCGCAGCACCTCGGGCGTGGGCTCCTGGCCGTGGAAGCGCGAGAGATCGACGGGCGGACCGGCCTGCACGATCAGCGTCTTGCGCGGGAACAGGCTGAGCTTGTTCTCCGTGGCGTACGGCGGCATCGCGAGGTTGGCGCCCCACTGGGCGACCGGGATGACCGGGGCCTTGGTGAGGAGCGCGACGCGGGCGGCGCCGGTCTTGCCCGCCATGGGCCACATGTCGGGGTCGCGGGTGAGGGTGCCCTCGGGGTAGAAGGCGACGCACTCGCCGCGCTCGATGGCCTCGACGGCGGCCCGGAAGGCGTCCAGGGCGTTGGTCGTCTCGCGGTAGACGGGGATCTGTCCGGTGCCGCGCAGCATGGTGCCCACGAACGAACCCTTGAAGAGGGCGGCCTTGGCGAGAAAGCGCGGAACCCGTCCGGTGTTGTACTGGTAATGCGCGTAGGACAGCGGGTCCAGATACGAGTTGTGATTGACGGCGGTGATGAATCCGCCGTCGGCCGGAATGTGTTCCGTTCCGCGCCAGTCCCGCTTGAACAGCACCACCAGTGGGGGTTTGGCGATGACCGCCGCCAGGCGGTACCAGAAGCCGATTCTGCGGCGGGACACTCGTGCACCTTCCTCTGGAGACTGGCGTGCAGGGGGCCAAGTGTCGCCCCATGCTCCTGGTCTGTCGAGAACACCGTACGCCCCGGGCTCGCGCGGGCGCCGGGCGCCGGGCCCTCCGGCCCGTCGGACGCGGGGGCCTGGTGTCGGGTCACAATGGGCCGCGATGAACATCGATCCGGACGACGGCTGGTCCCTGGTCGTGCCCCTGAAGCCCCTTGCGCGGGCGAAGAGCAGGCTCGCCGCGGCCGCCGGTCACGGCTTGCGTCCGCGGCTCGCGCTGGCGTTCGCGCAGGACACGGTGGCCGCGGCGCTCGAGTGCGGGCGGGTGCGGGATGTGGCGGTCGTCACGGATGATCAGGCGGCCGCGGTGGCGCTGGCGGCGCTCGGGGCGCGGATCGTGCCGGACTCCCCGGCCGCCGGGCTCAACGCGGCGCTGGCGCACGGGGCGCGGACGGTACGGGGCGCCCGGCCCCACGCGCGCGTGGCGGCGCTCAACGCGGACCTGCCCGCGCTGCGGCCCGCGGAGCTCGCCCGGGTCCTGGAAGCGGCCGGTGAATTCCCCCGGACATTTCTCGCGGATGCCGCCGAAATAGGTACGACATTCCTCTCGGCGGGTCCGGGCGTGGAATTGGCACCTGCTTTCGGGGGTGCTTCGCGGCTCCGGCATTTGTCGTCCGGTGCGGTGGAAATCAGACTGGCAGGGGTCGATTCCGTACGCCGGGACGTGGACACCGGCGAGGATCTGGCGGCCGCGCTGGCGTTGGGGATCGGTCCGCGGACGGCCGCCCGCTGGGATCGTGCGGCCGGTGATCGCGCGGCCGGATAGGCTGCGGCCCATGCAGGCGACCGCGTACACGTACGACCCCGAGACCCGCAGCGGCAGTGTGCTGCTCGACGACGGCACCCCGGTGGAGTTCGGGGCCGAGGCCTTCGACGCGGGCGGGCTGCGGCTGCTGCGCCCGGGGCAGCGGGTGCGGATCGAGACGGAGCCGGGCACGGGCGGCGCGGGGCTGCGGATCACGCTGGTGACGCTGCAGACCCTCTGAACGATTCGACCGGCGCCACTGGGCCGAACAGGGCGTACGCGCGGCCGAAGAACGTGTGGACGCGGCCGAACAGGGCGTCGACGCGCCGCGGGCCGGGCTCCCCGAGGGGAGCCCGGCCCGGCGTGTGAGTGGCCCTTGACCCTTGTGCCGCTTACTCCTACTTCTTCGCGGCGGTCTTCTTGGCGGTGGTCTTGCGCGCCGTCGTCTTCTTGGCGGGCGCCTTCTTCGCCGTGGCCTTCTTCGCCGGCGCGGTCTTCTTGGCGGTGGCCTTCTTCGCCGTCGCGGTGGTGGTCTTCTTCGCGGGCGTCGTCTTCTTGGCCGCCGCCGTGGTCTTCTTGGCCGCCGCGGTGGTCTTCTTGGTGGTGGCCTTCTTGGCCGCCGTGGTCTTCGCCGCGGTGGTCTTCTTCGCCGGGGTGGTCTTCTTCGCGGCCGCCTTCTTGGCGGTGGTGGCCTTCTTGGCGGCCGCCTTCTTCACGGTCGCCGAGGCGCCGCCGCCCATCAGGCTGCCCTTGGGCGCCTTCTTGACCGCGACCTCGCCGCCCTTGGGGAGCTTCTTCGAGCCGCTGACCAGGTCCTTGAAGCCCTGACCCGCACGGAAGCGCGGAACCGAGGTCTTCTTGACCCGGACGCGCTCACCCGTCTGCGGGTTACGGGCGTACCGGGCCGGACGGTCGACCTTCTCGAACGAACCGAAGCCGGTGACCGAGACCCGGTCCCCGGAGACCACGGCACGCACGATGGCGTCGAGCACGTGGTCGACGGCGTCGGCCGCCTGCTGGCGACCGCCCATCTTGTCGGCAATCGCTTCTACGAGCTGCGCCTTGTTCACGTCTTCCCCTTCGGAGACATTGCCAGAACGAAAGTGTTCAAGCTTTTTCGCACGTTAGGCATGTATATACCGCAAATCAAACACGAAACGGGCTAATCACCCTAGTGCCGCAACGCGGAAGTGCCGTTGCGGAGTTCCTGGTGTCAGTCGTCTTCAGGGAATCGGCCCTCGTCGAGGTCCTTCATCAACCGGTCGAGACGCGTTGCCGCGTCCGCGAGATCGTGCTTCGCCGCTGCCGTGACGACCAGCAGCTTCCGGGACAGCGCCATCCTTACGCCCTCCGGGACTTGCAGTGCGCGCACTCTTGTGTGCGCTTCCTTCAATCGGGCGGCGACTGCCTCGTAGAGCTCGAGTTGGCTGTCGCGTTCCATGCACCGATTGTGCCATCTAGGGCGAGTTGTCGCCCGACAGGGTCTCAACAAGCGACTGCGCCCCCCACCGGAGGGTGGGGGGCGCAGTCATGGAAAAGCGCTGCTCAGGCCGTAATTGTACGGGGTTTGAAGGCCGGCCTGGACGCCTCGTAGGCGGCGATGTCGGCTTCGTTCTGAAGGGTGAGGCTGATGTCGTCGAGACCGTTCAGCAGACGCCAGCGGGCGTTCTCGTCGAGCTCGAAGTCGGCGTCGATCCCGGCCGCCAGCACCTTGCGGCGCTCCAAGTCAACAGTGATTTCGGCCGTCGGGTCGGCCTCGGTCAGCTCCCAGAGGGCGTCCACGGTGGGCTGGTCGAGGACGACCGTCAGCAGACCGTTCTTCAGCGAGTTGCCGCGGAAGATGTCGGCGAACCGGGAGGAGATGACGGTCTGGAAGCCGTAGTTCTGCAGCGCCCAGACGGCGTGCTCACGGGAGGAGCCGGTGCCGAAGTCGGGGCCGGCCACCAGAACCGTGGCGCCCTGCCGCTCGGGGCGGTTGAGCACGAACTCGGAGTCCTTGCGCCAGGCCTCGAACAGCCCGTCCTCGAACCCGTCGCGGGTGACCTTCTTCAGCCAGTGGGCGGGGATGATCTGGTCGGTGTCGACGTTGCTGCGGCGCAGCGGGACGGCCCGGCCGGTGTGCGTGGTGAAAGCTTCCATGGTTCCTCAGACCCCCGCGGGCGTAGCGACGTCGGACAGATCGGCCGGGGAGGCCAGGTGGCCCAGTACGGCGGTGGCGGCGGCGACCTGGGGCGAGACCAGGTGGGTGCGGCCGCCCTTGCCCTGCCGGCCCTCGAAGTTGCGGTTGGAGGTGGACGCGGAGCGCTCACCGGGCGCCAGTTGGTCGGGGTTCATGCCCAGACACATCGAGCAGCCCGCGTGCCGCCATTCGGCGCCGGACTCCTTGAAGACCTTGTCCAGGCCCTCCTCTACGGCCTGCAGGGCCACGCGGACCGAGCCGGGGACGACCAGCATCCGGACGCCGTCGGCGACCTTGCGGCCTTCCAGCAGGGCGGCTGCGTTGCGCAGGTCCTCGATGCGGCCGTTGGTGCAGGAGCCTACGAAGACGGTGTCGACCTTGATGTCCCGCAGCGGCTGCCCGGCGGTCAACCCCATGTACTCCAGGGCCTTTTCGGCGGCCAGGCGCTCCGAAGCGTCTTCGTACGAAGCCGGGTCGGGGACGTTCGCCGAAAGCGGCGCACCCTGGCCGGGGTTGGTGCCCCAGGTGACGAACGGCGCCAGGGACGCGGCGTCGATGACGACCTCGGCGTCGAAGACCGCGTCCTCGTCGGACTCGAGGGTCTTCCAGTACGCGACGGCGGCGTCCCAGTCCTCGCCCTCGGGGGCGTGGGCGCGGCCCTTCAGGTACGCGAAGGTGGTCTCGTCGGGGGCGATCATGCCCGCGCGGGCACCGGCCTCGATCGACATGTTGCAGATGGTCATCCGGGCCTCCATCGAGAGCTTCTCGATGGCGGAGCCGCGGTACTCCAGGATGTAGCCCTGGCCGCCGCCGGTGCCGATCTTGGCGATGATCGCCAGGATCAGGTCCTTGGCGGTGACGTCCTCGGGCAGCTCGCCGTCGACCGTGATCGCCATGGTCTTGGGACGGGCCAGGGGCAGCGTCTGGGTGGCCAGGACGTGCTCGACCTGGCTGGTGCCGATGCCGAACGCCAGCGCGCCGAAGGCGCCGTGCGTGGAGGTGTGGGAGTCACCGCAGACCACGGTGGTGCCGGGCTGGGTCAGGCCCAGCTGCGGGCCCACGACGTGGACGACGCCCTGCTCGACGTCGCCCAGAGGGTGCAGCCGTACGCCGAACTCGGCGCAGTTCTTCCGCAGCGTCTCCAACTGGGCACGCGAGACCGGGTCGGCGATGGGCTTGTCGATGTCGAGGGTCGGGGTGTTGTGGTCCTCGGTGGCGATGGTGAGGTCGAGGCGCCGCACCTGCCGGCCGTTCTGACGCAGGCCGTCGAACGCCTGGGGGCTGGTCACCTCGTGCAGCAGGTGCAGATCGATGAAGAGGAGGTCGGGCTCGCCCTCGGCGCGCCGGACGACATGGTCGTCCCAGACCTTCTCCGCGAGTGTCCTACCCATCGCTTTCCCTCCGGCCGACGTCTACGTCGGCACAACTAGAGACCCGTTTCGCGAGCCGTTGTGCGGCCGCCTCACCAGGGTCGCAAGATCCCCGGAAAATTGAACTTGCGTTTCACAGAGTGAGACGTGAATATCGTTGCATGGACAACTCTAGCGGCGTGGGTGTTCTCGACAAGGCAGCCCTTGTCCTGAGCGCCCTGGAGTCCGGTCCGGCCACCCTCGCAGGTCTGGTCGCGGCGACGGGACTCGCACGACCCACGGCACATCGCCTCGCCGTGGCACTGGAACACCACCGGATGGTGGCGCGCGACATGCAGGGCCGGTTCATCCTCGGACCGCGCCTGGCGGAGCTCGCCGCCGCGGCCGGTGAGGACCGCCTGCTCGCCACGGCGGGCCCGGTACTGACGCATCTGCGCGATGTCACCGGCGAGAGCGCCCAGCTCTACCGGCGTCAGGGCGACATGCGCATCTGCGTGGCGGCCGCCGAGCGGCTGTCCGGCCTTCGGGACACGGTCCCGGTCGGCTCGACGCTGACGATGAAGGCCGGCTCCTCGGCGCAGATCCTGATGGCCTGGGAGGAGCCCGAGCGGCTCCACCGCGGTCTTCAGGGCGCCCGCTTCACGGCGACGGCCCTCTCGGGCGTACGGCGCCGAGGGTGGGCCCAGTCGATCGGCGAGCGCGAGCCGGGCGTCGCGTCCGTCTCCGCGCCCGTGCGCGGCCCCTCGAACCGCGTGGTGGCCGCCGTGTCGGTCTCGGGGCCGATCGAGCGCCTGACGCGCCACCCGGGCCGTATGCACGCCCAGGCCGTCATCGACGCCGCCGCCCGCCTCTCCGAGGCGCTCCGCCGCAACGGCTGACGCGCTTCACGTCCCTCCTGCCGAACACCGGCCCACCGCTTCAACGCCGCAGCGGTGGGCCGGAGTTGTGCGTGGACCGTCCTGAACGGCGAAGAAGCCCTCCCCCGAAGGGAAGGGCTTCTTCTCGTGGTACCCCCGACCGGATTCGAACCGGCGCTACCGCCTTGAGAGGGCGGCGTGCTAGGCCGCTACACAACGGGGGCCTTGCGGATCAGATCCGCGGATGCAGATGAGCTCTGCGAGCTGGCCTACCAGGACTCGAACCTAGAATGACGGTACCAGAAACCGTAGTGTTGCCAATTACACCATAGGCCATGGTGGTTTAGACCAGTACCCCCGACCGGATTCGAACCGGCGCTACCGCCTTGAGAGGGCGGCGTGCTAGGCCGCTACACAACGGGGGCCCTAGCGATCCTGCATCGAGTTCACCGGGTGCGACCCAGGTGATCCCGCGGGAAGGATCTGTACCCCCGACCGGATTCGAACCGGCGCTACTGCCTTGAGAGGGCAGCGTGCTAGGCCGCTACACAACGGGGGCTTTGCGGATGAGATCCGCGTACGATGCAGATGAGCTCTGCGAGCTGGCCTACCAGGACTCGAACCTAGACTAACTGAACCAGAATCAGTCGTGCTGCCAATTACACCATAGGCCACCAAAACGCGATCCCCGTCGAGGGGATCTTGTTCGGGTTGTGCTCCGGAGGGTTTCTGCCTTTCGGCTTGCTCCCCTCGGCGCAGGAAGAACATTACCCGAAGGTGTCCGGCGCTCCAAAACGGGTATCGCCGCGCAGCAGTGCGGGCAGCTGGTGGAGGTCGGTGATCCGGGTCAGCTCGGGCCGCCCGCCGGTCCCGGCCCGGTCCAGCCAGATGCCCCGGAGCCCGGCGCCCTCCGCACCCAGGGCGTCGATGTCCGGCTGGTCGCCGACGTACGCCACCTCCCCCGGCGCCAGGTGGAGGGCGGCGCAGGCGGCGTGGAAGGCCTCGGCGGCCGGCTTGGCGACCCCGAGCTCCGCGGCGCAGACGACGGCCTCGAAGCGGTCGCGTACACCCAGCACGCGCAGCTTGCGGTCCTGGTTGTGGATCGAGGAGTTCGACAGGACGGCGTGACGGTAGTCACCCGCGAGCAGGTCGAGCACGGGGACGGCGTCGGGGAAGAGCTTCCAGGCCGCTTCGTAGTGCGCGATGTACCGCTCGAACCAGGCGTCCGCCTCGGCGGCGACCAGACCGGGCACGGCGAGGAACTCCCGCACCCGCTCGCGCCGCTGCTCCTGGAAGTCCACGCCCCCGGCCTCGAAGCGCCTCCAGTGGACGACCGTGATCTCCTGCCAACGGCGAAGGGCCTGGTCGACGGAGTCGAATCCGCCCACCAGACCCTCGGCGGTGAGATGGTCGCGCATACCGGCCAGGTCGGCGCGGGAGTAGTCGAAGATCGTGTCGTCGATGTCCCAGAGGACCGCGCGGATGGGCATGCTCCGAACGTACTCCGACGCCGGAGCCGACGCCGCCCGTTCCCCGGATCAGCGGCGCAGCGCCTCCGCGGGCTCGATCCTGGCCGCACGCCACGCGGGGTAGAGGCCCGCGACGACGCCCGTCACCAGGCCGATGGCCGGGGCGCCCGCGGCCGTCGTCGGATGGATCACCGGGGTCCAGTCGCGGACCACCGCGACCCCCACGACCGTCAGGACGCCCAGGGACGTGCCGACGAGGCCGCCCAGCGCGCCGAGCGCGCCGGACTCCGCGAGGAACTGCACGGTGATGTGGCGTCCGCGCGCACCCAGCGCCCGGCGCAGTCCGATCTCCCCCGTGCGCTCCAGGACGGCGACCAGCGTGGTGTTGGCGATGCCCACCGCGCCGATCACCAGACAGATGGACGCCAGCAGCAGGAAGAGCCGGTTCAGGTCGTCGCCGATCTCGCCCCGCAGCGCCTTGGGGTCCGGCGGCGGAACGACCTTGAAGTACTCCGGGTGGTCCGGGCGCAGCGCCGTCGCGGCCTCGTGGGCGATCTGCGAGGCGGCACCCAGCTCGGTCGAGACCAGCATCTGCGCCCCGCCGTCCTCCGGCTGCCCCCAGACGCGTTCCGCCGTGGTGCGCGGTACGACGACCGACAGCAGCAGATCGGCCTTCCGGTCCGTCCCGGCGACGATGCCCGTGACGGTGAACGGCCTTCCACCGATGAAGATCGCCGGGTGGGTCTCCAGGGTGGTGATGCCGAGCCGGTCGGCGACACCCTCACCCACGACGGCCACCGGCTCCCCGCGCTCCGACGCGTACGCGTCGTAGATCCTGCCCTCGGCGAGACGGGCACCCGCCGCAGCGAGGACTCCGGGCGACGCGGCGACGACGTCGACCCCGCCCCGGTCGCCGTCCGGGCCGGCGAGGGCGGAGGAGCGTACGGACTCGTCGGGCGCCAGCCGGACGGGCCAGAACACTCCCGCGTGCTCGACGCCGTTCAGCCGCTCGATCCGCGCGTCGGCGTCCGCCGGAAAGGCGGGCCCGGCGAACTCGTCCTGCTGGCGGGCGACGTCCTCGACGGTCACCTCGGTCGCGCTGAGGGCGTTGAAGCGCGCGTCGATCTGCGACGAGGTGGTGGCCGTCAGCCCGAGGACGGCGACGAACGACCCCACGCCGAGGACCGTGCCGAGTGCGGTCAGCGCGGATCGCCCGGGACGCTGGGTCATTCCGGCGAGGGACTCGGCCAGCACGTCCCGCCAGGCGAAGACGGAGTGCGGGACCGTTCCCCCGCGCCGCATCCGCCTCATCGGACCTCCTCGTGCTCCGCCGTGCCCGACATGCTCAGCCGGCCGTCCCGGATCGTCACCGTGCGCTTGGCGCGCGCGGCGACCGCCGGGTCATGGGTGATGACCAGGACCGTCATACCGTCCGCGTGCAGCTTCTCCAGCAGCGCCAGCACAGCGTCGGCGTTCGCGGTGTCGAGGTTGCCGGTCGGTTCGTCGCAGAGCAGGAGGGAGGGCCGGGTCACCAGTGCGCGGGCGACGGCCACCCGCTGCCGTTCGCCGCCCGACAGCCGGGTGGGCAGGGTGTCGACGCGGTGGACGAGGCCGACCTGCTCCAGCGCCTCGCGGGCGCGGGCGGCCCGCTCCCGGCGGGGCGCACCGTTGTAGACCAGGGCGAGGGTGACGTTCTCCAACGCGCTGCGCTGGGGCAGCAGATGGAAGGACTGGAAGACGAAGCCGATGCGGCGGCCGCGCAGCGCGGTGCGATCGGCGTCCCGGAGGGTACCGGTGTCGATACCGTCCAGGAGGTACGTCCCGGTGGTGGGGGCGTCCAGCAGCCCTGCGATGTTCAGGAACGTGGACTTGCCCGAGCCAGACGGGCCGACGACGGCGACGAACTCGCCGCGCCGGACGGTCAGGTCGCAGGGCCTGAGGGCGTCCACCGGCGGAGGTCCCGGGTAGGTCAGTCCGACCTGGCGGAACTCGATGACCGGCTCGGGGGCGGGGGCGCCGAGGGCGAAGCCGGGCCCGTCGGCGGAGGCCGGGGCGAAGGCGGGGGCGCCCGTCACGGATCGGTCCGCTCGCGGGAGACGCCCGTGATCACCTGAGCGCCAGGGGCAAGCGCGCCGGGGTCCGCGACCGGCTCGACGGCCACGTAGCCGTCGCCGGCCGTGCCCGCGCGTATCTCCACCCTGCGCCGGTCGCCGCCGGCCTCCACCACGGTCACGGTGGCCCGGCCGTCCGCGCCGGAGCTGATCGCGGTGATCGGCACGACCAGGGCCTTGCCGCCGGTCGAGGCCGCGACGACGGTGACGCGCACGTCCTGGCCGGTCAGATCGGACTTCAGCGGGGTGCCGGGGGTGATCTCCACAAGCCAGCCGGTCGCTCCCTGCCCTGTCTGCTCGCCGCCGTCCTGGGTCCCCTGCCCCTGGCCTCCGGTAGCTCCAGCCTGGACAGGGGCGTCGGAGACGGCGGTGACCTTGCCCCGCGCGGAGGCCCCGGTCACCTCGGAGTAGATCTCGGCCGCGCTGCCGGGGCGGATGAGGTCCTTCTGGTACTCGGGGACGTGCGCCTGGACGACGAGCTGCCCCGCCGAGAGCCTCATCGCGGTGCCGGTCGCCCCACCGCCGACCTTCGCAGACACCGAGTCGACGCGTGCCGGGAAGCTCTTGAGGAAGACCACCTCCGCTGCGGGCAGCATCGGTCCCGCGGCCGCCTCGGCGGCGGCGAGCTTCGTCCGCGCCGCGGCAAGGTCTTCGCGCGCCCTGCGTACGGCCTTCCGCAGGTCGCCGTCGTCGGTCGTCTCCTTGTCGGCGGAGGCCGAGGGAAACGCGGAGGGCGACGGCGAGGACGACCGGGAGCCCTTCCCCGCCCCTGCCGACGCGGTGTCCACGGCGTCCTCCAGGGCACGTTCGGCGGCGGTCACCTGCTCGCGGGCCCCGACGAGGGGGTCGTCTTCGCCCTCGGGCGTCGCGGACACCGGGTCGTAACCCACGGACCGGTAGAAGGCGTTGAGCGCCGCCTTGGTACGGGCGCCGAAGCGGCCCGCCTCGTCGGGCCCCGTCGCGTGGCCACGCTCGCGCAGCGCCTGCTGCAGCTGCCGCACGTCGTCGCCGGTGGCGCCGGGCCGCAGGTCGCGGTAGACGGGCAGACCGCCCTCCAGCACGAACACGGGTCGCCCGGACACCTCCATCAGGACCTGTCCGGCGCGTACGGAATCCCCCGGCCGCACCTGGATCTTGGTGACGACCGCGCGGGCCGCGCCTTCGCCGGCGGACACCTGTGGGATCACGTCGACGGCCTGGCCGGCCACCACTTCGCCACGCGTGACGACGGAGGAGGTGAGCACGCGGTGCTCCACGGACGCGGTCAGCACGTCCGGGGCTGGTGCCGAAGCTTCGGCCGCGACCTGCGCGGGCGACTTCACGAGGAGCGCAGTGCCCAGGCCCCCGAGCGTGGCGAGTACGGCCCCCACGGCGACCGCCGCCACCCAACGGCGTCGGCCCGCCACTGTGCGCGGTCCCGTTTCGGCGCCCCTCTCGGGTCCGGTCAGCTGTTCCACGACCGTCGCCGAGGCGTCTGTGTCCTGCGTCATCGTCGTCCTTCGTCGTATCACCGGCGTATGTGGTTCAGCCGCGACCGCCGTACGAACAACGGGGCTCCAGACGAGCAGGGGCCGAAGCCTCCGGCCCGGGCCGACACGGTAAGACGTGCAGGTCAGACGCGTCTACTGTCCTCGGGGACAGTAGACGGTCCCCTCCAGCCGTGATCCACTTCCCGGTCGCAAGATCTTCACGATCCATGGAAATGAAAAGGGACGAAATGAACAACCGAATCCTGAAGGCAGCGGTCGCGGCGGTTGCCGTGGGCGGCTTCGCACTGGGCACCGCGGGTCCGGCGGCGGCGTACGACGACAAGAACGGCGTGCTGGAGAACCTCGAGCTGGGTCTCTACTACAACTCGGGCCAGGGCGGCTGTGTCTTCGACGTCGTCTCGGACAACGACTTCGCCGACGACCGCTTCGTCGGCTCGTGCAGCGGCTCGGGTCAGACCGCGAACGACAACACGGCCTCGTACCGAAACTGGGCGGGTCGCACCATGTACGTCTGGACCGACCACTACCAGGAGGGCATCCGCGGATCGCTCCCGGCCGGGTACGTGGGCAACGCCACCGGCAACTTCAACAACGAGATCTCGTCTGCCGCGATGATCATCTTCTAATGAGCCGACGTCATGTGATCGTCGTCGGCGCTGTCCTTGCCCTGGCGGGCTGTTCCGCCACGGGCTCGGACGGCGCCGATCGGCGTACCGAACCACCGCTCGGTCCCGTGCCCACGATGCTCAGGACGACGGGCGTAGCCTTCCCACTGGAGGCCTACGAGGCCACTCCCGAGCAGCAGAACACCCTCGCGTCGGCCCAGAACGTGCTCGTCGACCAGTGCATGGCCCGGTTGGGCTTCGCCTACAGGGCGCCCGAGCAGCCCCGTGTTCCGACGACGGGGGTGAACGCCCGGATCTTCGGTGTCACGGACCCGGACGCGGCCGCGCGGTACGGCTATCTGAACCCCGCGATGGCGAACGCGGAGACACCGCCCGCCCAGGGGAAGCCGCCGACCCAGGCGGAGCAGCTGGCCCTCAACGGCAAACAGGACCTGAAGCCGGCCGATCTGCCGGCCAACCTGGAGGACGCGGAGAAGGCCGGCGGAAGCGACGTCGCGTTCAACGGGCAGAAGGTGCCCGTGGGCGGCTGCTCCCGCGAGTCCTTCCTCAAGCTCTACGCCCGCAAGGCGAACGAGGTCGACATCCTCTTCGTCTTCAACCTCAAGGGTGAGGCCGAGTCGAAGGCCCGCGAGGACTCCCGGGTCCGTGCCGTCGACAAGCAGTGGTCGGCGTGCATGTCGAAGGCCGGGTACACGGTCTCCGACCCGATGAGGGCGAGCAAGGAGCTGGGTATCCAGGGGGACGAGCTCTCGGGCACCCGTGCGATCACCGCCGCCAAGGCCGACGTAGAGTGCAAACAGCAGGTAAACCTCGTCGGAGTGCACTACGCCGCGACGAAGGCCTACCAGCAGCAGCTGATCGAGAAGCATGCGGAGACACTCGCGCTCGCAAAGGAGCAGGTGGACAGCAGGCTGAAGCTGGCCGCCACGCTGACCGAGTGACAGAACCTGAGCCCTGTCGCCCAGGGGGAACGATGACCACTGCATGCAGACTGTGCCGTCTGCCGGAGCCGCTGCGCTCCACCATGAGGACGGCCCTGTCGCGTCTGCACACCCTCACCGACAGGGAGCACCAGATCCTCGCCCAGCTCGTCTCCCGGCCGGAGTCCGACGAGGTCTCCAGGGCGTTGGGAATCTCGGTCCGCACGGTGAAGTTCCACATCGCCAACCTGCGGCAGAAGCTCGGCGGGCTGAGCCGGTTCCAGCTGTGCCTGGTCGGTGTGTTCGATCTGATCGAGCCCTCGGGCCGCGCGGAACTCTGCTCCGCGCACGAGGAGCGGAACGCTTTCCTGCGGGTGGGGTGAGCACAGGACGCGACAGCCGACGGAACGCCGAAGGGGCGCCGGCCAGATGGCCGGCGCCCCTTCTCACGTATCCGGGACCCTTACGCGGCCAGCTTGGCCAGCGCCGCGTCGATGCGGGTCAGGGTCTTCTCCTTGCCCAGGATCTCCAGGGACTCGAAGAGCGGGAGGCCGACCGTGCGGCCCGTGACCGCGACGCGGACCGGGGCCTGGGCCTTGCCGAGCTTCAGGCCGTGCTCCTCGCCGGCGGCCAGGACGGCGTTCTTGAGGGACTCGGGGTCGCTCCAGTCGGCCGTCTCCAGCTTGGCGCGGGCGGTGGTCAGGAGGGCCGCCGGCTCGCCCTTCATAGCCTTGTCCCACGAGGGCTGGTCGAAGACCGGCTCGGGCAGGAAGAGGAAGTCCACGTTGGCCGTGATGTCCGAGAGGACCGTGACGCGGGTCTGGGCGTGCGTGGCGATGGCCTCCCACGCGGCACGGTCGAAGTCCTCCGCGGCCCAGTTGGCGTGGGGGGCGCTCAGCCAGGGCTCGCAGGCCGCGGCGAAGGCCTTCACGTCCAGCATGCGGATGTGGTCGGCGTTGATCGACTCGGCCTTCTTCAGGTCGAAGCGCGCCGGGTTGGCGTTCACGTCGGCGATGTCGAACTTCTCGATCATCTGCTCGATGGTGAAGATGTCCTGGTCCGCCGAGAACGACCAGCCCAGGAGCGAGAGGTAGTTCAGGAGGCCCTCGGGGAGGAAACCGCGCTCCCGGTAGAGGTTGAGGGAGGCCTGCGGGTCGCGCTTGGAGAGCTTCTTGTTGCCCTCGCCCATCACGTACGGCAGGTGACCGAAGGCGGGGATCTCCTTGGCGACGCCCAGCTCGATCAACGCCTTGTAGAGCGCGATCTGGCGCGGGGTGGAGGAGAGCAGGTCCTCGCCGCGCAGGACGTGGGTGATCTCCATCAGCGCGTCGTCGACCGGGTTGACCAGGGTGTACAGCGGGGCGCCGTTGGCGCGCACGATGCCGTAGTCCGGGACGTTGTCCGGGGTGAAGGTGAGCTCGCCGCGGACCAGGTCGGTGAAGGTGATCGGCTCGTCGGGCATCTTGAAGCGGACGATCGACTCGCGGCCCTCGGCGCGGTAGCGCTCGATGCGCTCGGCGCTCAGGTTGCGGCAGGTGCCGTCGTAGCCCGAGGGCTTGCCGGCCAGGCGGGCGGCGTCACGACGGGCCTCGAGCTCCACGGCGGTGCAGAAGCAGTGGTACGCGTGCCCGGCGTCGAGCAGCTTCTGGGCGACGTCCTTGTAGAGGTCCATCCGCTGCGACTGGCGGTACGGCTCGTGCGGGCCACCGATCTCCGGGCCCTCGTCCCAGTCGAGACCGAGCCAGCGCATCGAGTCGAGCAGCTGGTTGTACGACTCCTCGGAGTCGCGCGCCGCGTCGGTGTCCTCGATACGGAAGACCATGGTGCCCTCGTTGTGCCGGGCGAAGGCCCAGTTGAAGAGGGCGGTGCGGACCAGACCCACGTGGGGGTTGCCGGTCGGCGAGGGACAGAAACGGACGCGGATATTCGCGTTAGCCACGCTTGATCACCTTGTTGGTGAGAGTGCCGATGCCTTCGATGGTGACGGCGACCTCGTCGCCGACGTTGAGGGGGCCGACCCCGGCCGGAGTGCCGGTGAGGATGACGTCGCCCGGGAGCAGCGTCATGGCCTCGGTGATGTGGACGATCAGGTCCTCGATGGAGCGGACCATGTCGCTCGTACGACCGAGCTGGCGCTGTTCGCCGTTGACCGTGGCCTGGATGGTGAGGTCGCTCGGGTCGAGGTCCGTCTCGACCCAGGGGCCCAGCGGGCAGCTGGTGTCGAAGCCCTTGGCCCGGGCCCACTGCTTCTCGCGCGCTTGCGCGTCGCGGGCGGTGACGTCGTTGGCGCAGGTGTAGCCGAACACGACGTCCTTGACCCGCTCGCGCGGAACCTCGCGGCACATACGGCCGATGACCACGGCCAGTTCGGCCTCGTGGTGCAGTTCGTTCGAGAAGGAGGGGTACTCGATGGCGTCGCCGGGGCCGATCACGGAGGTGGTCGGCTTGAAGAAGGCGACCGGTACGTCGGGGACCTCGTTGCCGAGTTCGGCAGCGTGCTCCGCGTAGTTGCGGCCGATGGCCACGACCTTGTTGGGGAGCACGGGCGGCAGGAGCCGTACCTTGCTGAGCGGGACCTTCGTGCCGCTCAGCTCGAAGTCGGTGTACGGGATGCCCTTGATGATGTCGAGGACAAGGCCGCCGGACTCGACGGTTCCCTCGCCCTCGACGGCGCCGAAGGCGACATTGCCGTCGATGGAGAATCTGGCGATGCGCACGAGTGCTGTCGCCCCTCACTTGGTACTGGCTGGAGTCTGACGCTCCAGGCTAACGCGGCAAGGGGCGGGGCGAGTGAGACGCTGGAGCGCCTCGGAGGCGAGCCGCCCGAAAAGGGGCGCCGACGCCCGGCTACTGTGCGGGCAGCGCCGCCTCGGGGGCGTTCATGAGAACCGTGCGGCGGGGGTTGGCCGTCTGGGTGGGGAGCTCGAGGGTGTGCTCCAGCTGCGCGCCCCGGCCGAGCTGCTCGGCGTCCTCGAGGTGGGCGAGCGTGGTGCGGCGGGGGTTGGCCGTGGAGCGGAGCAGCATCGTCGTCTTCATCGTCATCGCGGAAGGCCTCTACAGAACGGGGGGTCGTGTAAAGCGTCAGGCTAAACGCGCAATTCCCTTCGAATGCATGGGGAAGACATCGATCACTGTGTGAGTTTGCTCACCACGGGTGGGATGATTCCGACATTACGGACCGCTCCTCAGGGTCAAGCAACCGGACATTTCCCCACTGAATGCTTGATTCCGCTCCTGATCATGTCGACTGGGACACTCGGACTCCATGAACCTTTGGGGGTAATAAATCCGATTCATCCGTGATCATCTTCTACATGGGGTGACACCCCGTTCACGGGTTGTCATGCAGTCCGGTGGCCGACACGCGGGCCTTGTTGGAGATCCGGCACTGTGCTGGAATTCCACGCACCGCCGCGGGTTTCAAGCCGGCGCGCAGGGGGCGCAACGCAGCGCCGGGTGAGCGGCGGGGAAGGGGGAACTGCGCCGGTCACGACGACCACCACTGGGGCGCATTCGCGTCCCGAGACGCCGACACCGTCCGAATCCGTTCACGCGGAAGGACGCCTGGTCCAGAGGTTGCGACGCTAGTGCAGGGACGATTCAAGAGGGATGGCAGCAACGCTGCCGCGGAGCAGGAGCCTCGCGCCGGGACCGACCGCGGTTCCTCGGCCCAGCACGCCCAGAACCCCGGTCAGGGTGCGGCAGGCGGTGACGGCCCGACGGCCGCCGCCTCCGAGTCCACCGCTCCGGCCGCCAAGAAGCCCAGGGCGGAGAACGAGGTCGGGCCTCGAATAGCCCTGCGCAACTGGCGCATCTCGACGCGTCTGGTCGCCCTGCTGACCCTCCCCGTGGTCGCGGCCACCAGCCTCGGCGGTATCCGTATCAGCGAGTCGCTCCAGGACATGGAGCAGCTCGACCACATGCAGCTGCTGACCAAGCTGACCGAAGAGGCGACGGACCTCGCCAAGGCCCTCCAGGCCGAGCGCGACCTCTCCGCCGGTCCGCTGGCCAACGGCAAGTCGGCCAACGACTACCAGATCGCCAACCCGCGGAAGAACACCGACCGGGCCCAGAAGGCGTTCATGGACGCCACCTCGGAGATCCCGGCCACCGAGGGCGACGAGGCGCTGCAGAGCATCCGTCAGAACGTCAGCCAGATCGCCTCCCAGGTCGTCCAGATCGGCGGCATCCGCCAGGAGGCGTACAAGGACGGCGTCGCGCGCTCGGTGACGGTCGAGGCGTACAGCCGGCTCATCCGCTCGCTGCTCAGCCTCTCCCAGGACATGGCGCAGGCGACCAGCAACCCCGAGATGATCAAGCGGACCCGGGCCCTCGCGGCCTTCTCGTCCGCCAAGGAGTACGCCTCCGTCCAGCAGGCGATCATCGCCTCCGCGCTCCCGGCGAACGACAGCCGGACCGGCAAGCTGGAGCCCGGTGACCGTCTCTACGGTTACGCCGCCCAGCAGGGCGAGAAGGTGGAACTCAAGCAGTTCCAGACCATCTTCGAGTCGGCTGGCGGCGACGCCGACGCGCTGACCAGCTCGCTGAGCACCGGCAACCCGTCCATCGACGCCGCCGACAAGTACGCGGACCGGGTGCTCAGCAACGACTCCGGTCTGGCCGGCCGCGCCCCGCGCGGTTACCTCAACTTCACGGACGAGTACGGCACCAAGATCCAGGCCATGAACAAGATCGAGGCCGACCTCCTCGACAAGATGGAGACCAAGGCCCGTGAGCTGCGCGCGGAGTCGCAGCGCGAAGCGATCATCAACGGTGCCCTGATCCTCCTCGTCCTCGGTGTCTCCCTCGTCGGCGCCTTCGTCGTGGCCCGGTCCATGATCCGGTCGCTGCGGCGACTCCAGGACACCGCCACGAAGGTCGCCCAGGACCGTCTGCCCGAGCTCGTCAAGCAGCTCTCCGAGGCCGACCCGCAGGACGTCGACACCTCCGTCGAGTCCGTCGGTGTCCACTCCCGGGACGAGATCGGCCAGGTGGCCGCGGCCTTCGACGACGTGCACCGCGAGGCGGTCCGCCTCGCCGCCGAGCAGGCCCTCCTCCGGGGCAACGTCAACGCGATGTTCACCAACCTCTCGCGCCGCTCCCAGGGTCTTATCCAGCGTCAGCTCTCGCTCATCTCCGAGCTGGAGTCCCGCGAGGCCGACCCGGACCAGCTCTCCTCGCTCTTCAAGCTCGACCACCTCGCCACCCGCATGCGCCGTAACGGTGAGAACCTCCTCGTCCTCGCGGGTGAGGAGCCGGGCCGCCGGTGGACCCGCCCGGTCCCGCTGGTCGACGTGCTCCGTGCCGCCGCCTCCGAGGTGGAGCAGTACGAGCGCATCGAACTGGCCGCCGTCCCCGCGACCGAGGTCGCCGGCCGCGTCGTCAACGACCTCGTGCACCTCCTCGCCGAGCTGCTGGAGAACGCCACCTCGTTCTCCTCGCCGCAGACGAAGGTCCGCGTCACCGGTCACGCGCTGCCCGACGGCCGGGTGCTCGTCGAGATCCACGACACCGGCATCGGCCTCTCCCCCGAGGACCTCGCCGCGATCAACGAGCGGCTCGCCTCGCCGCCGACCGTGGACGTCTCCGTCTCCCGCCGCATGGGTCTGTTCGTGGTCGGCCGCCTGTCCCTGCGACACGGCATCCGGATCCAGCTGCGCCCGTCGGACTCCGGCGGCACCACCGCGCTCGTCATGCTCCCGGTCGACGTCGCCCAGGGCGGCAAGAAGCCGGCTCCCAAGCCGGGCCCCGGCGGCCAGGGCGCGATGCCGCAGGGTCCGTCCGCTCCCGGTGGCCGGCTGGCCGGCGGTCCCGGCACGGCCGGCGCTCCCGGTTCGGGTGCCCGTCCGGGCCTCGGTGGGCCGCCGTCGGCGTCGTCCGCCGGCCGGATCGGTGCCGGTGCGGCCCCCGCCCGTGGCCAGGTCGGCGCCGGAAGCGGTCCGCGGGCCGCGCTGCCGGGCCGTGACGGCGCGCCGCGCCAGAACGGCCCGCAGGGCCAGGCACCTCAGCAGTCGCAGCAGCAGGGCGGCCAGCCGACGGCGCAGATGCCGCAGGTCTCCGCGGAGCCCCAGCGGCCGGGCCTCGGCACCGGTGGCTTCGGCGGCGCGCAGAGCGCCATCCCGTCCCGTACGGACGTCTGGGGCGGACAGCCCAACCAGGGCCAGGGCAACCAGGGCCAGGGCCAGCAGCAGGGCCAGGGTCAGCAGCCGCAGCAGCAGGGTCAGGGCAACCAGGCCCCGCAGGGCGGCCGTCCCGGCCAGGGCGGTTTCCCGCGCGCCGAGCTGCCCGGGGGCAACCCGCAGCAGCAGCGCCCGGGGTCCACGAGCTGGGGCAACGACCAGGCGCAGCCGGTCCGCCGCCCGCAGCAGGACATGTCGCCGCTGGACGCCCCGCGCGGTCACGAGGAGCCGGAGAACACGGGCCAGTACGCCCGTCCGTCGGCGCCTCAGGGACCGGGTTCCACGGGCCAGTTCCCGCGCCCCGACCTCGGCCGGCAGCAGCAGGCCCCGCAGGCCTACCAGCCCGGACCGCAGGACCCGGCGTCCACCGCCCAGTTCCCGCGCCCGGACTTCGGCCAGCAGCAGGCTCCGCAGGGCTACCAGCAGCAGGCCCCGCAGGCTCCGGCCCCGCGCCAGCGCGGCGGCGGAGACTACGGTGCGCCCCGCCCGGCCGGGAACCTGCCGCAGCAGCCCCAGCAGCCCCAGCTTCAGCAGCCCCGCCAGCCCGAGGCCCTGCCTCCGGCCGGCAGCTCCGCCGACGCTCGTACCCCGCTGTACGACACGCTGGAGACGAACTGGTTCCACCAGAGCCAGGGCGGCCAGCAGCAGGGCGGCCAGGACCAGCAGCTCACCAACGGCATGGGCCAGGACGCCCGGCAGGCGCCGCAGGCGCCGCAGGGCCCGTCCGCTCCCCCGGCCCAGCGGCGCCCCGCCGCTCCGGCCGGCGGCAACAGCGGTCAGCAGCAGGGCGGTCCCGCCTCCTGGCGGACCTCGCCCAACGACGAGCTGGTGCGCCAGGCCGAGCGGGTCCGCAAGCCCGCGGCCGGTGGCATCACCACCTCCGGGCTGCCGAAGCGCGTGCCGCGTGCCAACCTCGTACCCGGGACCGCGCAGGAGCAGGCCAACACGGCCGGCCCGCAGGTCTCGCGTGCACCCGATGACGTCCGTGGCCGGCTCACCAATCTGCGCCGCGGCATCCAGCAGGGCCGCCAGGCGGGAAACTCCACAACCGGTAGTTTCCACGTCGGCCCCACCCACCAGCAGGAGCACTAGTTGAGCGCGATGAGCCAGGCTGCGCAGAATCTGAACTGGTTGATCACCAACTTCGTGGACAACACCCCTGGGGTGTCCCACACGGTGGTGGTCTCCGCCGACGGTCTGCTCCTTGCGATGTCGGAAGGATTCCCCCGTGACCGCGCCGATCAGCTGGCGGCGGTCGCGTCGGGACTGACCTCGCTGACCGCGGGAGCGTCCCGGATCTTCGAGGGCGGCCCCGTCGCCCAGACGGTCGTGGAGATGGAGCGCGGCTTCCTCTTCCTGATGTCCGTGTCCGACGGTTCCTCGCTGGCCGTGCTGGCGCACCCGGAGTGCGACATCGGCCTCGTGGGCTACGAGATGACGCTCCTGGTCGACCGGGCCGGCAGCGTCCTCACCCCGGACCTCCGTGCCGAGCTCCAGGGGAGCCTGCTGCACTAGACACGTATCGACAGGGCGGCACGCCCCTCCGTGCCGCCCTGGGCTTCAAGAAACCGTCCGGCCGCCCCACCCGGCCCCCCACCGGCCCCATCGAACGGCATGACCTCGTGCCGTCACGCCCGGAGGATTCATGACCCCGCCCCCCGCCTCTCACGATCCGTACGGCGGCTCTCTCGACGAGTCGTACGGACTTGAGGGCGACCAGCCGCTGGTCCGGCCCTATGCGATGACCGGCGGCCGGACCCGGCCGCGGTACCAACTCGCCATAGAGGCCCTGGTCAGCACCACGGCCGACCCGGCGCACCTCGCCACCCTGCTCCCCGAGCACCAGCGGATCTGCCACCTCTGCCGTGAGGTCAAGTCGGTGGCGGAGGTCTCGGCGCTCCTGTCGATGCCGCTCGGTGTGGCCCGGATCCTCGTCGCCGACCTGGCGGAGGCGGGCATGGTGGCCATCCACCAGCCGGGCAACGGAGAGGCCGGCGGCACGCCGGACGTGACACTGCTCGAAAGGGTGCTCAGTGGACTTCGGAAGATCTAGCGGCGGCCCCGGTCCTCAGGCCGCCCGGTCGACCACCAGCGCGAAGATCGTGGTGGCGGGCGGCTTCGGCGTCGGCAAGACCACGTTCGTCGGCGCCGTCTCGGAGATCAACCCGCTGCGTACCGAGGCCGTGATGACCTCGGCGTCGGCCGGTATCGACGACCTGACGCACACCGGCGACAAGACCACCACCACGGTGGCGATGGACTTCGGCCGTATCACCCTGGACCAGGACCTGATCCTGTACCTCTTCGGTACGCCGGGCCAGGACCGCTTCTGGTTCATGTGGGACGACCTGGTCCGCGGCGCCATCGGCGCCGTCGTGCTCGTGGACACCCGCCGTCTCGCCGACTGCTTCCCCGCGGTCGACTACTTCGAGAACAGCGGCCTGCCGTTCGTCGTCGCCCTGAACGGTTTCGAGGGGCATCAGCCGTATACGCCGGAGGAGGTCCGCGAGGCCCTCCAGATCGGGCCGGGCACCCCGATCATCACCACCGACGCCCGCCACCGTGCCGACGCCAAGAGCGCGCTGATCACGCTGGTGGAGCACGCGTTGATGGCACGACTCAAGTAGGAGAACGCGTACGGAAGTTGTCGTACGTCATTTGAGGGGGCGGCCTGTGTCCTTTGCCACGGTCCGCCCCCGGGTTCATAACGTTTCGACAGAGAATTGCACCGCGACGGACACCCGACGCATCCGATCGGTACCGCTGCGCTCACATGAGCCCCGTCTTTTGGCGGGGCTCGTTCTTTATGCCCGTTTTATCTGGGGGTTGGAGCGACGAAAACCGAAGCTCAGCACTGTTTGGAGGGGACCCCCTTCACGTGCTGCAATTCATGAACTCCCGAGTAGTACGGCCCTGAACGAAACACCGGCACAACGTAGGTGCCGACGCCGAGAGGTTGTTGGTCGAGTGAGGCGAAGCAAGGAAAGCTCCGCGGAGCAGCAGGCGCGAGGCAACTTCACGCCGCCGGCGCGCATGGTGGCGCCGCCCGCGGAGGTGCCCGCGACGCCTGCTGCCGTCGGCGGCAAGGGGAGCTCCAGCAAGCTGTCCCCCCGTAACTGGCGGGTACCGACCAGGCTGAACGCGATCCTGCTCATACCCGTGCTGGTCGGCCTCGTCATGGGCGGCTTCCAGGTGAACGGGGCGATCAACACCTGGCAGGAGGCCCAGAACGCCGAGAAGACGGCGCTCATCGTGCGCGCCGCCTCGGAGTACAGCCAGGCCCTGCTCAACGAGCGTGACCTGACCGCCGCTCCCCTGCTGACGGCGAAGTCCGCCGAGGACCGCAAGAGCGACGAGGTGGCCCAGGCGTACGCCGCCACCGACGCCGCCAGGGTCAAGTTCGACGAGGCCATCAAGGACATGCCGGAGGGCGAGGGCCTCGAGCGCCGCCTGAAGCTGTTCCAGGACGAGATACCCAAGCTCGAGAAGCTCCGCCAGGCCGCGTACACGCGGGCCCTGGACCCCGTGAACACCCAGCTCGGGTACACCGGCGTCCAGCACTACCTGATGGAGTTCTCCAACGAGCTCGGTCTCGGAACGACCAACGTCACCGCCTACGGCCGCACGCTCTACGCCGTGCAGCTCGCCAAGGGCGCCGCGTCGCTCCAGCGCTCGATCGGCACCCAGCTCCTCGTCCGCCCCAGCCAGAAGGGCGACGTCTTCGCCCAGCAGTCGGTGGCGTTCAACTCGTACAACTACCTGGAGCAGATCGCCCTCGGCGAGTACAACTCCGGCGGTACGCAGGCTGACGTGGACCGGCTGAAGGAGGTCATGGCGGGCAAGGCCGCCGAGGGCGCCAAGAGGATGGAGGCGGCCGGGATCACGCTGCCCAAGGGCCCCGATGGCTCCGTCTTCACCGGTATGGCCAAGGAGATCGGTTCCGCCAAGGACGCCGACGCGATCGAGGACCTCCAGAAGAAGGGCATCACGCCCGAGACCTGGATGGCCGTGGCCACCGGCAAGTTCGACGGCTACACCGAGGTCGAGAAGGAGCTCGTCGACAAGGCCGTGACCGAGGCGGCCGACATCTCCTCGGACGCCCAGACCGACGCCTACGTCACCGGTGGCATCACCGTCATCGCTCTGCTCGCCGCCTTCATCATCGCCGGGATGATGGCCCGCCAGATGAGCCGCTCGATGCGCGAGCTGCGCACCGCCGCCTTCGCCGTCGCCGAGCAGCGCCTGCCGATGCTCGTCGACCAGCTCTCCCGGACCGAGCCGGGCCGCGTGGACACCCGTGTCCAGCCGATCCCGATCGACACCCAGGACGAGATCGGCGAGATCGCCCGCGCCTTCGACCAGGTCCACCGCGAGGCCGTGCGGCTCGCCGCCGAGCAGGCCATGCTGCGGGGCAACGTCAACGCGATCTTCACCAACCTCTCGCGCCGCAACCAGTCGCTGATCGAGGGCCAGCTGACCCTCATCACCGACCTGGAGAACAACGAGGCCGACCCGGACCAGCTGGAGAACCTCTTCAAGCTGGACCACCTGGCCACCCGTATGCGCCGCAACGGCGAGAACCTCCTCGTCCTCGCCGGCGAGGAGCCGGGCCGCCGCTGGGACCAGCCGGTGCCGCTGGTCGACGTGATGCGCGCCGCCTCCTCCGAGGTGGAGCAGTACGAGCGCATCGAGCTCGCCGGTGTCCCGGAGGCCGAGATCCACGGCCAGGCCGTGACCGACCTCGTGCACCTGCTCGCCGAGCTCCTGGAGAACGCCACCACGTTCTCCTCCCCGCAGACCAAGGTCCGCGTCACCGCGACCCGGCTGCCCGACGGCCGCGTGATGGTCGAGATCCACGACAAGGGCATCGGCCTCACCGCCGAGGACTTCGCGGACATCAACCACAAGCTGGCCAACCCGCCGACCGTGGACGCCGCCGTCTCGCAGCGCATGGGCCTGTTCGTGGTCGGCCGGCTGGCCGACCGGCACGGCGTCCGCGTCCAGCTCCGCCCCTCGGGCGAGCAGGCCGGTACGACCTCGCTGGTCATGCTGCCCGACGCGATCACCCACGGTGGTGGTGGCGAGCAGCTCCCCGAGAACGACTTCACGGTCTCGCAGATCATCCCGCAACAGCAGCAGCACGCCTTCGAGCCCGCGCAGCCGCAGATGCGGACGGCGGCGGAGCTCGGCTTCGACGACTCCCGCTACGAGCAGCCGGCGGACGACCGCCAGCTCGACCCGGTGAACCGTTCGCTGATGCGCGAGGAGCGCAGGGCGGCCCTGGAGTCGCAGGCGCAGGGCGGCGAGCGTCCGCTGTTCCGCGACGAGATGGACGCTTCGCAGCAGGGCTACGTACAGCACGAGCGCGAGCAGGAGTACGCCCAGGAGCAGCAGTACGGACAGCAGGAGTACGCCGGCGAGTACGGCCAGCAGCACGACGGCTACGCCTACCCGGAGCAGAGCTACGACGGCTATGCGCAGCCTGCCGGCGGCTACTCCGAGCAGCCCTATGCGGAATCCGGCTACCCGGCCCAGGACAACGGCCAGGTCGCGTACGACAACGCCTACGAGCCCCAGGCGCAGCAGGGCGAGTGGCAGGGTCAGGCCACGTACCAGGGCGGCTACGAGCAGCCGTACGGAACGGAATCGGAATCTGCCCCCAGCGCTCCCGAAGCGGCTCCTGAGCGCGTAGGCTTCGACCGTCCGGGTTCGGCTCCGAACCCCACCCCGGACGCCGGCCACGCGATGACCGACGCCGGTCTGCCGCGTCGTGGCAGCAGCGCTCCGCAGGCCTCGCAGCCCGCGCAGCAGCCCCTGCCGACGCGGTCGGCCCAGCAGCCGGTCCAGCAGTCGGCGCCGGCGCAGCAGAACCAGGCCGAAGGCACCGAAGAGTGGCGCTCGACCAACGACGAGCGCTGGCAGCGGGCCGAGAAGCTCCGCGACCCGAAGGCGGGCGGGGTCACCTCCTCCGGTCTTCCGAAGCGGGTCCCGAAGGCCAATCTGGTCGAGGGCACGGCGGAGCAGACCCCTCAGGGCGGCCCCCAGGTCTCCCGCGCTCCTGAGGACGTGCGGGGCAGGTTGAGCAACCTGCGCCGCGGTGTCCAGCAGGGACGGACCGCGGGAACGGACACGAACGGATCGGGCCTCGGCCCGGGCAGTACCTACAACCAGGAGCGTTAGTGTGAGCATGAGCCAGGCGGCGCAGAATCTGAACTGGTTGATCACCAACTTCGTGGACAACACCCCTGGGGTGTCCCACACGGTGGTGGTCTCCGCCGACGGACTCCTGCTGGCGATGTCCGAGGGTTTCCCCCGGGACCGAGCCGACCAGCTGGCGGCCGTCGCCTCCGGACTGACTTCGCTGACCGCGGGCGCGTCCCGGATCTTCGAGGGCGGTGCGGTCAACCAGACCGTCGTGGAGATGGAGCGCGGCTTCCTCTTCATCATGTCGATCTCGGACGGCTCCTCGCTGGCCGTACTCGCGCACCCGGAGGCCGACATCGGTCTCGTGGGCTACGAGATGGCTCTGCTCGTCGACCGTGCGGGCAGTGTCCTGACGCCTGACCTCCGGGCGGAACTTCAGGGAAGTCTTCTCAACTAACAGACAGACAGTGCGTTTCACGCCACCGCACCGTAAGGTGCGGTGGCGCGGCTCCACAGGGACATGGACCGCGAGGCAGTCGGAGGAGGAGACGTGGGGACACCCCCGGGCGGACACCCGTACAACGGTTTTGACGCGCACGCACAGGGAGAAGCCGCGCAGAACCGGTTCAACTTCCCCTCTGCCCCGAGCAGACAGGGCACGCAGCAGCCCTACCAGGCCCCGCAGGCGCCGTCGGCGTCCGTGGGCGGCCCCGCCGCCCAGCGCGGCCAGGGCGGTGCGGGCGCGGGCGGTCCGCGTGGTGCGGGCAGGCAGGGCGGGAGCAACAACCCGCTCGTGCGCCCGTATGCCATGACCGGCGGCCGGACCCGGCCGCGTTACCAGCTCGCCATCGAGGCGCTGGTCAGTACGACGGCCGATCCGTCACGGCTGCAGGGGCAGTTGCCCGAGCACCAGCGGATCTGCCAGCTGTGCTTCGAGATCAAGTCGGTGGCCGAGATCTCGGCACTACTCTCCATTCCTCTCGGCGTTGCCCGGATTCTCGTCGCCGACCTGGCCGAGGCCGGACTTGTCGCCATCCACCAGCCCGGCGGCGACGAGGCCGCCGGCGGTCAGCCAGACGTGACACTGCTCGAAAGGGTGCTCAGTGGACTTCGCAAGCTCTAGCGGCGGCGCGGCCCGTTCAACCACCAGCGCGAAGATCGTGGTGGCGGGTGGCTTCGGCGTGGGCAAGACCACGTTCGTCGGCGCCGTCTCGGAGATCAACCCGCTGCGTACCGAGGCCGTCATGACGTCTGCGTCCGCGGGCATCGACGACCTCACGCACACCGGCGACAAGACGACGACGACTGTCGCGATGGACTTCGGCCGTATCACCCTGGACCAGGACCTGATCCTGTACCTCTTCGGTACGCCCGGTCAGGACCGCTTCTGGTTCATGTGGGACGACCTGGTCCGCGGCGCCATCGGCGCCGTCGTGCTCGTGGACACCCGCCGTCTCGCCGACTGCTTCCCCGCGGTCGACTACTTCGAGAACAGCGGCCTGCCGTTCGTCATCGCCCTGAACGGGTTCGACGGTCACCAGCCGTACAACCCGGAGGAGGTCCGTGAGGCCCTCCAGATCGGCCCGGACACGCCGATCATCACGACGGACGCCCGCCACCGCGCGGACGCCAAGAGCGCGCTCATCACCCTGGTCGAGCACGCCCTGATGGCCCGCCTGCGGTAGGTCTCCGCCGCGCTGCCTGTACGAGAGGGCCCGTCCGCACCGATCCGGTGCGGACGGGCCCTCTCGCTGTACCGGGGCCGGGAACCTGGGCACGCATGCGGAAGGCCCCCGCTCCGTGCCGGAGCGGGGGCCTTCTGTGCGGCTGGGGTCAGCCCTGCCAGGAGTGGGAGGGGCGGAAGCCCGACTGGCGTTCCAGGCGGCGCCAGCCGGCCGTGGAGCGGCCGTGGTGGGAGGTCGCGGCGTCGTCGGCGGGCTGGGCCGCCGCGCGGGCCAGGAGGACCGCGGTGATGGCGGCCAGCTCCTCGGGGTCGGCGTGGCCCTTCTCGACTCGGAGAAGGTTGGCTGTGGCAGGCGTGGTCACGTCTGTGGCTCCTCTTACTGAGGCGGGTTGCCGTGCTTGCGGGACGGCAGGTCGGCGTGCTTCGTGCGGAGCATGGCGAGGGACCTGATGAGGACCTCCCGCGTCTCCGCGGGGTCGATCACGTCGTCGACCAGGCCGCGCTCCGCGGCGTAGTACGGGTGCATCAGCTCGGCCTTGTACTCCTTGACCATGCGCGCCCGCATGGCCTCCGAGTCCTCGGCCTCCGCGATCTGCTTGCGGAAGATGACGTTGGCGGCGCCTTCGGCGCCCATCACCGCGATCTCGTTCGTGGGCCAGGCGTACGTCAGGTCGGCGCCGATGGACTGGGAGTCCATGACGATGTACGCGCCGCCGTACGCCTTGCGCAGGATCAGGCTGATCCGGGGCACGGTCGCGTTGCAGTACGCGTACAGCAGCTTCGCGCCGTGCCGGATGATTCCACCGTGCTCCTGGTCAACACCCGGCAGGAAGCCGGGTACGTCCAAAAGGGTGACGATCGGGATATTGAAAGCATCGCACATCTGGACGAAACGGGCGGCCTTCTCGCTCGCCTCGATGTCCAGAACGCCCGCCAGCGACTGCGGCTGGTTGGCGACGATGCCGACGACCTGACCGTCCAGGCGTGCCAGCGCGCAGATGATGTTGCGGGCCCAGCGCTCGTGGATCTCCAGGTAGTCGCCGTCGTCGACGAGCTCCTCGATGACCTTGTGCATGTCGTACGGACGGTTGCCGTCCGCCGGCACCAGGTCGAGCAGGACGTCGGAGCGACGGTCCGCCGGGTCCTCGGAGGCCGCGGTCGGCGGGTTCTCGCGGTTGTTCTGCGGCAGCATCGACAGGAGGTAGCGGACCTCGCCGATGCAGGTCTCCTCGTCGTCGTACGCGAAGTGCGCCACACCGCTGGTCTCGGCGTGCACGTCGGCGCCGCCCAGGCCGTTCTGGCTGATCTCCTCACCGGTGACCGCCTTGACGACGTCCGGGCCGGTGATGAACATCTGCGAGGTCTCACGGACCATGAAGACGAAGTCGGTCAGGGCCGGGCTGTACGCCGCGCCGCCCGCGCACGGGCCGAGCATGACGGAGATCTGCGGGATGACACCCGAGGCCCGGGTGTTGCGCTGGAAGATGCCGCCGTAACCGGCGAGGGCGGAGACGCCCTCCTGGATACGGGCACCGGCGCCGTCGTTCAGCGAGACCAGCGGCGCACCGGACGCGATGGCCATGTCCATGATCTTGTGGATCTTCGTGGCGTGGGCCTCGCCCAGAGCGCCGCCGAAGATCCGGAAGTCGTGCGCGTAGACGAAGACCGTACGGCCCTCGACCGTGCCCCAGCCGGTGATGACACCGTCGGTGTACGGCTTCTTCGCCTCCAGGCCGAAGCCGGTGGCGCGGTGCCGACGCAGCTGCTCCACCTCGTTGAAGGAACCAGGGTCGAGCAGCAGCTCGATGCGCTCACGAGCGGTGAGCTTGCCCTTGGCGTGCTGTGCCTCGGTCGCCCGGTCGCTCGGTCCGCGCCGCGCCTCCTCGCGCAGGGCGTGCAGCTCGGCCACGCGGCCTCGGGCGTCGGTCGGCTCGCTCGGGATCTGGTCCACAACGGTCATGTACCGACCCTACGAAGCCGACCAAGGAAATCCTGCCGTTGACTCCGTACAGTCTCCCGAGTCGAATCCTGGTGGAGTAAGACAGAACCGCCTCCCGGACGGACCGAGTCGACAGCCGGACACCCCTCCCTCTTGTGGAGTTCCCACAGAGGCCCCTACAGCGCCATCTGGCCACGGTAGGTTCCGCCGCCGGTCCCGGGCGCCCCACCGTACCGGCCCGCCAGAGGTGTACGGCCGTCAGCCCGAGGGGCGGGACGGGGAGACGGCCGGACGGTCGGCGGTGTTGTCGGGGATCCGCAAGAAGGAGGGGTCGAACGGGTGACCCGGCCGGAAGGTACGGCGGGACGGACCGGGACTTCCCTACGGGACTGCCCTACGGGACTGCCCTAGGGGGACTGCGAGGAGCCTCCGCAGTGGAAGCGGGCGTTCCCCCAGTCCGCGTGATCGTTGCCGTTCCCGTCGCCGCCGTCGTCGGCCACGAGCTCCACATAGGAGGCCCCCGTGACGTCGGCGGTGAGCGACCAGGCCGTGTCGGCGGCCTTCAGGACCGGCGACCTCACCTTCTCCGTCCCGTCGGCGACGACGCCGAACCGCACCGATCCGCGGCTGGTCTGGACGTCGTCCACGCCGACCTCGGCGGTGAAGGACGTGCACCTCCCGCCCAGGTAGTAGCGCACCTTCGACGGGGCGTGGGCGCCCAGGCCCTTCTCGTACGTGACTCCCCCGATCCGCAGCGGGCCGCCGTCGCCGGTGCCCGTCTCGCCGTTGGCCCCGTCGCGCTCGACCGGTCCCCATCCGTTGGTGGCGGAGGTCCATTCCAGGTCGCCGGCCCAGCTGTCGGCGGTGGGCGGCGGGGGCAGCGTACGGACGGTGGTGGCGGCGCTCAGCTTCCGCGCCTCTCCCCCGACGGTGTAGGTGAGCCCCGCCCCGAGGGGGTACGGCTGGTACGTCGCGTCCACCGGCGGCGTCACCTTCCATGTGGCGGTGGCCTTGGCGCCGGCCGCGACCGTCCCGAGCGTCACGGCGGCGGCCGGCTCGGCGGTCCAGCCCGCGGGAAGCTCCAGCGTCGCCGTGGCGGAGTCGACCGCGCCCGCCTCGTCGTTGGTGAAGGTGGCCGTGACCTGGTTCGGACGGCCCGGCTCCAGCGTCTCCGGGGCGGCGAGCGCGAGCGTGCCGCAGGCGGCCTTCTCGGGCGCCGGGCCCAGGTCGGTGACGGAGAAGGAGTCGAGGACGAAGTCGGCTCCGTCGGGCGCGTCGGCGCGCTTGCGCAGCCCGGTCCAGGTGTCGCCGCAGCCGGCTGTCACGGTCTCGGAGAAGTGGCCGGTCGTCCGCTGCTGTCCGACGGGCGTACGACGGGTCTCGACCGCGGTCCCGTTCGCACGGTCGTATCCGGTGACCCACTCGTAGGCGCCCGCGTGGCTCGACTGGTGGGTGAACTCGACGCGGTAGCTGTGCCCGTCCTTCATGGGCACCGTCCAAGGCGCGGTCCGGTAGACCAGGCCGCTGTTCTCGTCATGGGACTTCAGGGACTCGGCGCCGCCGATGACGTCGTCCACGAGCTTCCCGTTCCAGCCCGCCTGGGTGTACGGGGCGTGGAGCTGGGCGATGTGGGTGCGGGGGTCGGTCGTCCCTCCGGAGTCGCCCTTGAGGAAGGGGCCCCAGCCCTGGTCGACGGCCTCGAAGTCCTCGTACGCGAGCGCTCCGGCCTTGGTCGCCGGGTTGTTGGCGACGACCCGGACGTCGTCGATCCGGACGCCGGCCGTGCTGCCTCCCGCGGCCTCGATCGCGAGGGTGGCGGAGCCGCCGGCCGGGGCGGTGAAGGTGACCTTGGCGCGCTGGAGGCGGGTGCCGTTCCAGTCCGACGCGGCGACCCGGTCCTCGATCGACGAGCGCTCGACGGTGACCGACTTCCCGCCGACGGAGAGGGTGGTCGGGCGGCTCCTGCCCGGCTCGACCTCGATCAGGGCGGAGGCGGTGTAGCGCGTGCCGGGGGTGAGGCCGGTGATCGGCTGGCGCACGGAGGCGGCGGCGGAGCCCGTCAGCTCGGCACTGTTGCGGCCCTGGTCGTCGGTGTCGCGGGCGACCGCGCCCGTCGTGGACCATGCGTCGAGCCCGGCGTCGTTGAAGCCGGGGTCCTTGACCGGGGTGCCCTGGCCCCAGCGCGGATCGCGGGGCTCGGGGGCGCGGTCGGGGTAGAGCACGTAGGGCTGTCCGGCGGCCGCGTCGAGCGTGATGGTGCCGCCGCTCGGCCTGACGGTCGCGGTCCTGACGCGGCCGTTGTCGGTGAGCTTGTAGACGCTGTACGAGCGGGCGCCGGGCACCGCCCACGTGGTCTTCCCGCCCGTCTTGTTGTAGTGGTACAGCTTCTTTCCGCCGTCCCACGGCAGCAGGTACTTCTCACCGTCGAGGACCTTGCGGCCGTTCTCGTAGAACGTGCGCCGGCCGTCCTCCACGGTGCCGCGGACGCCGCCGGTGAAGGTGAGGTCGTTGCCGTTCCAGCGGGTGATCCGCTGCTGCTGGAGGTACTTGGCGGGCAGGTTCTTCTGCCAGATGTTGGCGTAGAAGTGGTTCCAGTCGGTCTCGCCGGTCCAGCCCTCGAAGTCCTCCAGGGCGGTCTGGCCGAGGACCGGGTGGTTGTTCCAGACGTCCTTCTCGCCGTTGCGGATGAAGCGGATGATCTGGGAGTTGAGGCCCTTGTTGGTGGCGCCGCCGTAGTTCAGGTCGTTGGCCCAGTGGGACCAGAGCGAGGCCCGCTCGAACTTCTCGGACCACTCGGTGGCGACGTTCCAGCCCTGGGACTGCACCGCGCGCAGTGTCTTGTCGGCGATCCAGCCGTGTGTGTAGTAGACGTCGATGTAGAGCATCGACAGGTTCGGGTCGGTCTCGTCGCGCAGCTGCTGGAAGCGACGGGCGAGGTCGCCGCTGTTGATGTCCCGGCGCTGGTCGATGTAGTAGCTCTGGTTGAGCCAGTTCCAGCCGGGCTTGGTCCTGTCGACGAGGGTCTCGCTGAAGTTCTTCGCCTCGGGGTACGACTCCGTGGCGTTGACGTGGACGCCGAAGCCCGCACCCCACTTCTTGCCCTCCTTGAGGAGGGTGTTGAGGTCGGCGAGGCCGCCGGCGCGCTTGTTGTAGTTGCCGCCGTAGTCGGGGTGGGCGGAGTCGTGGCCCTCGGAGCCGTACCCCTTGAGCAGGGCGAACTGGCCGAGTCCGTCGGTGGCGAGGGAGATCCGCTTGACGTCGTCGAGGGTGCGCAGGAAGGGGTGGGTGGCGTGGGAGGCGAAGTTGAACGGGATGTGGGCGATCACCCGGTCCGGGGTCTGCTCCCCGCCGGGGGCCTTGATGCCGATGACGGGGAAGGCGAGGGCGCCGTCCTGCCAGTCCACCGTCCCGTCGGCGTTGGCGTCGGGGGTGACGACGACCTTGGCCCAGGGAAGGTCCTTCCCCTTCTCGGGGGCGGGGGCGCCCTCGCCTCGGTAGGTCCACTGGCCCGACCAGACGCCGACGCGGGTCTCGGTGCCGTTCTTGCGGGCCTGGTGCCAGAAGCGGGCGCCGTCGCGGGCGCTCGGGCCGGAGGGCTTGTCGTAGGAGGAGTTGGACTCGACCGCGGCGGCGAGGGAGCCGGTGTTGACGATCGCGTAGCTCGCCCCGGTGGCCGTGGTCTCGGCCGGGGTCCCATCGGTGATGTCGGCGAAGACGTCGGCGGTACGGGTGGAGTCGGGGTCGAGCCGGGTGAAGGCGGTCTCGGCGCCCGCGTCCGAGGAGCCGACGGAGACCAGGTCGTGGCCGGGTATGTCGATCGTGCCGACCCGGAAGGCCTCGGTGTCCCGGACGGCGGTCACCTTGAAGGTCGTGGCCCGGCCGCTGACGCTCAGGCTCGCGTCGATCTCGACCCCGGGCAGGTCCGGGAAGGTCAGGGTGTACGCGGCGGAGGAGGCGGTCAGGACGGGGGCTCCGGTGACCCGGACCGCGTGGGCGGTGCCGTTGAGGACGACCTGGGTGACCGGGGCCGTACTGCCGAGGAGGCGGGCGCCGGTGGCGCGGTCCGTGTAGGAGACGACGCGCGGGAAGTCCTCGGCGACGGCGACGGTGAGCTGGGCGGAGCCGATCCGGGCCTCGGCGGCCGGACGCCCGGGCTCCTCGGCGAGGGCCGGTCCTGACAGCCCGAACACAGCGGATGACGCGGCGGCGAGCGCGCAGGCCGCACGGATTCTTGGCGACTTGGGGAGGGGCATGGGGACTAGTTGGGCCCGTTCGACAGGACACCGTCAACGAGATGGCGTCCCGGCGGCCCCACCAGTCCAAGAACCCCCTTCGGTTAGTCCAAGCGGATGAACATCGCGCCAGGATGTTGAATGTTGAACGGAATAGCGCTACGGTAGTTCTCGTTGAAGGTTCAACGAAACGCATCACAGCCTCCGCGCCACCCCGCGCACCGTCCCCAAGGAGCACGTCATGGGCATCTTCAACCGCAAGAACGACACCGCCACCGCCGTCGCCACCCTCCCCGTCGACCCGGCGCTCGCCGCGCTGACCGGCGAGTACGCGATCGACCCGGCGCACAGCAGCATCGGCTTCACCGTCCGTCACGCCATGGTCACCAACGTGCGCGGCTCCTTCGCCGAGCACGAGGGCAC
Organism: Streptomyces sp. NPDC012508; assembly: GCF_042902595.1. Lineage (NCBI taxonomy): Bacteria > Bacillati > Actinomycetota > Actinomycetes > Kitasatosporales > Streptomycetaceae > Streptomyces > Streptomyces sp. NPDC012508. The sequence continues at coordinate 336,359 of NZ_JBIBEO010000007.1, read as the reverse complement.
CCTGCGGCTCGACGGCTCGAACCCGGGCGCCTCCGCCGCCTCGATCGACGTCAGGATCGCCTCCATCGACACGGGCATCGGCGACCGCGACAACCACCTGCGCAGCGGCGACTTCTTCGACGCCGAGCAGTTCCCGCTGATGACCTTCCGCTCGACCGAGGCGGAGCAGCTGGGCGGCGACAAGTACCGCGTGACCGGCGACCTCACGATCAAGGACGTCACGAAGCCGCTCTCCATCGACCTGGAGTTCAACGGCACCGCCACGGACGTCTACGGCAACGAGCGCGTCGGCTTCGAGGGCTCGGCCGAGATTCTCCGCTCCGACTGGGGCCTGACCTGGAACGCGGCGCTGGAGACCGGCGGTGTGATGGTCAGCGACAAGGTGAAGCTGAACTTCGACATCTCCGCGATCAAGAACGCCGCCTGACCCCCGGCCCCCGCCCGCCGAGGGCATCCACGAGCGCGCCCGCCTCTCCGTCACGACGGAGGGCGGGCGCTCGGCGTTCCACGGCGGCCGAGGTCGGCTCGACGGATCGTCACACGGCCATACGGACGAGGGGGTGACGGCTCTCCTCCCGGGCGCTCGTCGCGAAGAGGAGCCCCGCGGTGAGCAGCACGACCAACCCGGTGGCGGCGTGGATGCCGAGCGCGGCGGCGTAACCGCCGCCGTGGGCGAGGACGGCGACCGCGTCCCCGAAGGGGACGATCGCGAGAAGGAGCATCACCCAGGCCAGGGGCCGGCGCTTCCCGAGCGCGAGCAGGGTGAGCACGACGGCGCCGTTGGCCAGGTCCCGGACCGCCTTGATCGCGAAATAGCCCGCGGCCTCGCCCTGCGGCCAGGAGGGGATCCCGAAGCCGGACGCCGCGGCCTCGGGGGCGAGGAGGAAGTTGACCCCGAACCAGAGGCAGGCGAGGCCGAGGGCGACGGACAGGGCGGTGGTGACGCGGTGCAGGTTCACGGGTCCCCCAAGGGCATGTGATCTGGCGCTGCTAGGACTGATAGCAACGCTAGACCTACCATCGCTCCGTTGTCTAGCGGTGCTAGAGTTCTGGGTATGCCCGCACAGCAACAGCGCCGAAAGCGTCAACGAGCCGCTCGCCACAGCCTGATCGTGGAGGCCGCCCGCGAACTCGCCGGTCGGCGCCGTTGTCAGTGGGGGCCGCTAGCGTCGCCGGCATGGAATTCCGTATCGACAGCAGTGTGTTGACCGACGCGGTGGCCTGGGCGGCCCGCGTGCTTCCGGCCCGGTCACCCGTGCCGGTGCTCGGCGGGCTGCTCCTGGACGCGGCTGACGGCCGGTTGCGCGTATCCGGCCTCGACTACGAGGCGTCGGCCCGCATCGAGGTCGAGGCGGACACCGTGCGGGACGGCCGGGCGCTCGTCCTCGGACGGCGGCTGCTCGACATCTGCAAGGTGCTGCCCAAGGGGCCGGTCGAGTGCGCGGTCGAGGGGGCGCGGCTCTCGGTGACGGGCGGGGATGCCCGCTTCGGGCTCTCCCTGCTGCCGCTGGACGACTATCCGGCGCAGCCCGAACTGCCCGCGTTCCGGGGCGTCGTGGACACCGACGCATTCGCGGCGGCGGTCGGGCAGGTGGCGGTGGCGGCCGGCCGGGACGACTCGCTGCCGGTGCTGACGGGGATACGGCTCGCCCTGGACGGCACGACGATGACGCTCGCCGCGACCGACCGCTACCGCTACGCGGTCCGCACGCTGGAGTGGAAGCCGGAGGGCGAGGAGCCGGGGGACGGGGGCGGCGCGGATGTCGTCGTACCGGCCCGTCGGCTGACCGAGATCGCCCGCTCCCTGACCTCGGCGGGGCCCGTCCGTCTCGCCCTCGACGGTGGATCGATCGGCTTCGAGAGCGAGGGGACGCGGACGACGACCCGGCTGCTCGACGGCCGTCTCCCCCGCCACGACAAGCTGTTCTCCCTCGGCGAGCACGCTGTGGCGGCGACGGAACGGGCCCCGCTGGTCGAGGCCGTGAAGCGGGTCGCGGTGGTCGCGGAGGGAGACAGCCCGGTCCAGCTCGCCTTCGCGGGCGACACCGTCCAGCTCCAGGCCGGGTACGAGGACGACGTGGCGTCCCAGCGGCTCCCGGCGCTCCTGGAGGGCGCGGAGTCGATGACGGTCGCGTTCAACCCCGGATATCTCCTGGACGCGCTCGGCTCCTTCGACACCGACTCCGTCCGTATCCACCTGCTCGGCCCGGGCCAGCGCGCCCTGATCACCGACCGGGAGCACGGAGTCCACCAGCACCTGCTGATGTCGGTGAAGCCCCTGGTGTAGCCCCTGGTGCAGCTCCTGCCACCGGCTCTCCGTGGTGACCGCGTCGGGGTGACGCCGACGCCCCAAGTGGAGCCCACGAGTGGTGGGCGTCTTCCCGCACGCTCAGGCTGACGTACGCAGAACCCGCCTCCGATCATGCGGAGGCGGGCTGAGCCACGCGACGTCGCCCCGGTCGGGGCGGGTGGGGACGTCAGAGAGACGGGATCTCATGACGGAGCAGGGCACCGGAACAGGCCGCCTGCCGCTCGCCCGCGGGAGCGACAGGCCGGTACGAAAGCGGGCGCGGCGCCGCTACCCGCCGCGAAGTTCCCGGCGGTCGGCCACCGGGGTCGCGCTCGTCGCGGCCGGGCTGGCCTTCCTGGGCGCGGTCGGTCCGACATCGAGCAGTGCCGCGTCACCCCCCTTCACCGAGCCCCGTCCGGGAGGTCCGGCGCGGTTCGTGCCCGGTCCCTGCCCGGAGGCGCCCGAACAGATCTCCGGACGGTGCGGGGTCCTGGAGGTTCCCGAGAACCGGCGACACCGCGGTGGACGGACCATCAAGCTGGCCGTCGCCATCATTCCGGCCGCGTCGACGAAACCGGCCGCGGACCCGGTGGTGTTCATGGAGGGGGGTCCCGGCGGCGACGCGATCGGGGCCATCCCGTTCCTGATCGATTCCGGCGTGAACCGGGATCGCGACCTGATCGTCATGACCCAGCGCGGCGGGCCCTACTCGGAGCCGTACCTCGCCTGCCCGGAGATCGACCGGTTCAACGCGAGCGCCGTCGGACTGCCCTACGACGCGCCCTCGACCGGACGGCTCCTGGTCCGAGCGGCGAAGGAGTGCCGGGACCGTCTGACGGCCGACGGATTCCGGCTGAGCAGCTACAACACCACCGAGAACGCCGCCGACTTCGCCGACCTGCGCAAGGCGCTCGGCATCAAGAAGTGGAACGTCTACGGCTACTCCTACGGCACCGACCTGGCGCTCACGTACCTGCGCCGGCACCCCGACGGGATCCGCTCGGTGACGATCGACTCGGTCGTACCGCCACAGATCGTGAGCCTGCCGTGGGCCTGGGACAGCGCCCGGGAGGGGATCAACACGATCTTCGCGGCGTGCGAGGCCCAGCCCAGCTGCAAGAGCCGCTACCCGGACCTGTCCCGCACGCTCACGGAGCAGGTCCGGCGCCTTGAGGCGAACCCCCTGACGCTGACGGTGCAGCCGCCCGGGGGCGGCAGCCCGGTGAAGGTCGTCCTCGACGGGGGCGCGCTGGTGAACCTGCTGGTCGCCAACGGCGGCGCCCTGCCGGCCGCCGAGGTGCCCGCGGCGCTCGACGAACTCGCCCGTGGCAATCCGGAACGCCTGGCGCGGGCACAGGCCGCCGGCGCGGCGCCGCCCCCCGTCCCCCAGGCCTTCGGTCTGACGCATTCGGTGGTGTGCGCCGAGTGGGCGCCGGGCTTTTCGGAGGCCGACGTCCTGGAGGCGGGGCGACGGGCCTTCCCCGGGTGGCCGGACACGGTCCTGGTCCACGCGCCGCAGCTCCCCTTCCAGTACGACCTGTGCCGCGTCTGGAACGTCCCGGACCGCACCGCGATCCAGCGGGTCACCACCTTCAGCAAGGTGCCGACGCTGATCATCTCCGGAACGTTCGACGCGAAGACGGGCGCGAGCTGGGGGCCGTACGCCGGCCGTACGCTGCCCCGCTCGACCGCCGTGCGGATTCCCGGGATCGGTCACTTCGTCGTTCCCCAGTCGCCCTGTGCGCAGAGCGTTCTGGCTTCCTTCCTCGCGCGTCCGACCTCGCCCGACACCGGGTGCGTGGCGGGACTCGCACCGGGTCCGTTCACCATCACCCCTGCACCGGAGAGAGCATGATGTCCATCCGCCCGCTCCACCACCGTCGCGCTCTGCGCCGGTTCCCCGCCACGCTGGCCGGAGCCACGGCAGGCGCCCTCGTCGTCGGCCTCGCCGCGATGCCCGCCCGCGCCGAGTCCGACGCCGGAGCGCCGCTCGGCACGGTCGCCCGGACGGCGGGCGACGCCCGCTTCGAGCCCGGCCCCTGCCCGAGGACGGCGGATCCGATCCCTGATCTGGCGCGCGCCCGGTGCGGAACGCTCACCGTTCCCGAGAAGCGCTCCCACCGCAAGGGACGGAAGATCACCCTCGCGGTCGCGATCATCCCCGCGGTCAGCAGCAGGCCGGCGCCCGACCCGATCGTCTGGCTCGCCGGCGGGCCCGGCGACGACGCGGTCTCCGAGATCCCGATGGCGGTCGGCGGCGGCCTCAACCGCGACCGCGACGTGATCTTCATGTCGCAGCGAGGGACCTACTCGGCCGACCCGGAGCTCACCTGCCGGAACGTCGACGAGTTCGCCGCGGACTCCCTCGATCTCGTCTTCGGCGCACCGTCCACCGGACGCCTGCACGTCGCGGAGACGCGGAAGTGCCGCGACCAGCTGGTGCGCCGTGGGGCCGACCTCAGCGCCTACAACGGCACCGAGAGTTCCGCCGACTACGACGGCCTGCGCAAGGCACTGGGCCTCAGGCAGTGGAACGTCTTCGGCATCTCCTACGGCACCGACCTGGCGCTCCAGTACATGCGCCTGCACCCGAAGGGCATCCGGTCGGTCGGCATCGACGGCGTCCTGCCGCCGTCCCTGGCCGGCGGGGCCGTGACCTGGAAGGCCGCACGCGAAGGTTTCGACGGCATCTTCAAGGCCTGCGCGGACCAGCCCGCCTGCGACACCCGCTATCCGAACCTCAAGGCCACCTTCGAGCGCCTGGTGGTCGAGCTCGAGGCCCGACCGGTCACCACCACCGTCACGGTCCCGGGCCAACCGGAGCCGGTGAAGGTGGTGCTGGACGGCGGGCTCCTGGTGAACTGGCTGACCTTCGCCAGCCATCTCGCGGCCGGAGTGCCCCGCTCCATCGACGAACTGGCCCACGGCAACCCGCAGCGGATCGCCGAGCAGTACGCGGGCGGAAAGCTCAGCCCGCAGGCCATCGGGAGGGTCTCTCACGGGCTCGTCTTCGGCGTCTTCTGCAGCGAGTGGACACCGTTCGAGAGTGAGGCCGACGTGATCCGGGCAGGGCGACGTCTGTTCCCGTCGTTCCCCCGCTCGGTGCTGGCCAACGCTCCGCTTCTCAGCTGGATGCACGCGGACTGCCGCGCCTGGGACATCCCCGCGGCACCCCGCTCGATCCGGAGCGTGACGCGCAGCGACATCCCGACGCTCGTCCTGTCCGGCGGGTTCGACGCCCAGACCGCGCCGAGCAGCGGGCCGTACGCCGCCCGTACCCTGAGCCGGTCCACGGCCGTCACGGTCCCCTACGTCGCCCATGTGGTCTTCGCGGACTCGCCGTGTGCGCAGACGATCACCCGCTCGTTCTTCGACACACCGACCGCGCCGGACACGGGATGCCTGGCAGGTCTCCAGCCACCCGTGTTCGAGATCGCACCATGAGAAACGGGCCGGTGTGACGCGGGGAAGCGCGGCGGCCTAGAACCCGCCACCGCCGAAGTCCCCGCCGCCACCGAAGTCGCCGAAGCCTCCGCCACCGCCGCCGCCGAAGTCGCCCGATCCGAAGTCGCCGGAGTTGAAGTCGCCCCCGGAGACGTCGCCGCCCCCGAACTCGCCTCCGCCGTACTCACCGGCGTAGGCGGGGGTGGCGAGCATCGAGCCGAGCAGGGTGCCGGCGAGGAGGCCGGGGAGCAGGCCGCCGCCGAAGTAGCCGCCCGCCCACGGGCCGTACGCCGGTCCCGCCTCCCAGTACGGGCGGCGGCCGGTGTCGGTCTCGACCGTACGGGCCAAGGGGTCCTGGCCGTCGTCGAGGCGGGTTGCGTCGGCGGCGCAGACCGGGACCTCGCGCGCGGTGCCACCGGCGGGGGTCCAGGTCCGGTCCTCGATCGACGGGCCGTGGCGCGGGTCGAAGAAGCAGGGTGGACGGCGCTCGGGGAGCGGCCGGGACTCGCGGCGGGCGGCCAGGGCGGCGAGCGAGAAGCGGCCGTCCTCGATCGCCTGGGTCACGGCCTTGACGTCGTGCGGGTGGGTGGCCGAGCCCATCAGGGATTTCGCCTTGTCGTACGAGTCGAGCGCGCGTTCGTAGTCGGCGCGCATCGCGTCGTCGGCGCCGGGCTCGCCGGGGTGGAAGTCGAGCCGTTCGAGTTCTTCGCCGAAGGCGGTGATGTCCTCGTCGACGACGACCCGGAGCTTGTCGAGGGCTTCACGCTCCTCAGCCTGCTTGCGGAGCCGGTTGCGGCGGACGATCGCGTAGGCGCCCGCGCCACCGGCGGCGAGGAACGCGCCGAGGGTGATCAGACCGCCGACCGGCACACCGTTGTCGGCGCCGACCGAGCCCCAGGAGGCGGGGGCGGTCCCGTCCAGGGTCGGCAGGGCCTGGTCGACGAAGTTGTTCAGCTCCGTGGCGGCGTCCACTCCCGGCTGGCGCACGGAGGTGACCAGGTTGTCCACGGCCTGTGCGGACATCACCGTACGGTCGGCGGCGGCGTCGAACCCGTCACCGAGCCGGACGGCGTACAGCCCCGTCACCCCGGTCTGGGTGCGCAGATTGCGCAGCAGGTTCTCGGGCGGATACTCGCTGGTCGCGGGCAGTACGGCGATGAAGAGCGGCTTGTCCGCGTCCTCGATCTTCTGGGCGAGGGCATCCGCCTGGGCTGTCGAGAGCTGGTCGGCGGCGCCCGGATCGACATAGACCGGCCCCTGCTTCAGGGCCGCTCCGGCGTCCGGGATCCCGGTGATCCCGGCCCCCGCGGAGGGGGCCAGGACCAGGAGCAGCAGCATGGCCAGCCCCGCGAGGGCCGACAGAAGGTGGAACGGCCTGGTCCTCATACCATCGAAACTACCCCTAAAGGGGGATTCCGAGACATACCGGACCGAAGGTAATGACCGATTCCGCACCTATTCCGCGGGGTCGATGCCCACGCGCAGCAGTCCGTAGGTGAACGCGTCCTCCAGCGCCTGCCAGGAGGCGGCGATCACGTTCTCCCCGACGCCGACCGTCGCCCACTCGGCGTTGCCGTCGCTGGTGGTGATCAGGACACGGGTCGTGGACTCCGTGCCGTGGCGCCCTTCCAGGATGCGGACCTTGTAGTCCACCAGCTCGAACTTGGCGAGCTGTGGGTAGATCCGCTCCAGGCCGACCCGCATCGCCCGGTCGAGGGCGTTGACGGGGCCGTTGCCCTCGGCGGTGGCGACGATCCGCTCACCCTTGGCCCAGAGCTTCACGGTCGCCTCGTTGGCGTGGGTGCCGTCGGGCCGGTCCTCGACGATCGCGCGCCAGGACTCGGTACGGAAGTAGCGGCGGGCGCGGCCCTCCACCTCCTCGCGGAGCAGCAGTTCGAAGGAGGCGTCGGCGGCCTCGTAGGTGTAGCCGGAGAGCTCGCGCTCCTTGACGCGCTCGACGACACGGGCGACCAGCGCGCGGTCGCCGCCCAGGTCGACGCCGAGCTCCTTGCCCTTCAGCTCGATGGAGGCGCGGCCGGCCATGTCGGAGACGAGCATCCGCATGGTGTTGCCGACCAGCTCGGGGTCGATGTGCTGGTAGAGGTCCGGGTCGACCTTGATCGCGGAGGCATGCAGCCCGGCCTTGTGCGCGAAGGCCGAGACACCCACGTACGGCTGATGCGTGGAGGGCGTCAGATTGACGACCTCGGCGATGGCGTGCGAGATCCGGGTCATCTCGGCGAGCGCGCCCTCGGGCAGCACCCGCTTGTCGTACTTGAGTTCCAGGGCGGCGACCACCGGGAAGAGGTTGGCGTTGCCGACCCGCTCGCCGTAGCCGTTGGCGGTGCACTGGACGTGCGTGGCGCCCGCGTCGACGGCGGCGAGCGTGTTGGCGACGGCGCAGCCGGTGTCGTCCTGGGCGTGGATGCCGAGCCGGGCGCCGGTGTCGGCGATGACGGTGGCGACGACGGCCTGGACCTGGGCGGGGAGCATGCCGCCGTTGGTGTCGCAGAGGATCACGACATCGGCGCCGGCCTCGGAGGCGGCGCGGACGACGTCCTTGGCGTACTGCGGGTTGGCCTTGTAGCCGTCGAAGAAGTGCTCGCAGTCGACGAAGACGCGGCGGCCCTGGGAGCGCAGGTAGGAGACGGTGTCGCGGACCATCTCCAGGTTCTCGTCCAACGTGGTGCGCAGGGCCAGCTCGACGTGCCGGTCGTGCGACTTGGCGACCAGGGTGATCACCGGGGCGCCGGAGTCCAGGAGCGCCTTGACCTGCGGGTCGTCGGCGGCGTTGCCGCCGGCCCTGCGGGTCGCGCCGAACGCGACGAGCCGCGCGTTCTTGAACGTGATCTCCTGCTTCGCCCGGGCGAAGAACTCCGTGTCGCGCGGGTTGGCACCGGGCCAGCCGCCCTCGATGAAGCCGACGCCGAAGTCGTCGAGGTGTCGCGCGATGGTCAGCTTGTCCGCGACGGTGAGGTTGATGCCTTCACGCTGCGCTCCGTCGCGCAGCGTCGTGTCGAAGACATGGAAGCTGTCGTCGAGGCGCGAGCTCTCGTCGGTCTCCGTGGTCATGGCTCTGATGGCTCCTGTCGGATGTGGCTCCGGAAGGTCTGGATCCACTTGCCCCCATTCTCACGCGCTGTCCGTTTCCGGCGGTGGTGGGGCCGGAAAACGAAAAAACCTCTCGCGGGTGCGAGAGGTCTGCGCGCGGGTCTGGGGCACGGTGTCCACTGCCGCGAGGGTGGAGTCGCGGATCAGTGGCCACTGCGGACCGGCGCGCTGCTGCCCATAATCATGGTGGTAGCAAGCACGCCCGCAGTCTGCCACACCCCAGCCGTGCGCGGGACGCCGGTCTCAGGATGCGGGCACCTGGTCGGCCGCCGTCCGCTCGGCCCGCGGGGACGCCGGGGTGCCGACCCTGCCGAGGTCGATGTCCCGGGTCTCGCGCATCGTCAGGTAGACGATCAGGGAGACGGCCGCGCAGCCCGCCACGTACCAGTAGTAGCCGGACTCGATCCCCGCGTCCTTGAACCACAGCGCCACGTACTCCGCCGTGCCGCCGAAGAGGGCGTTCGCGACGGCGTACGGAAGGGCGACGCCCAGGGCGCGGATGCCGGTAGGGAAGAGCTCCGCCTTCACGCACGCGTTGATCGAGGTGTAGCCGGTGATGACGACCAGCGCGAGCAGCGAGAGGCCGAGCGCAGGCCAGAAGGACCCGGCGCCCTGGAGCAGTGTCATGATCGGCACCGTGAGGAAGGTCGAGCCGAGCGCGAAGGTGATCAGCAGCGGGCGCCGTCCGATCCGGTCGGAGAGCCGTCCCGCGAGGGGCTGCAGACAGGCGAAGACGATCAGCGCGCAGAAGGAGACCAGGGTGGCGGTCTGCTTCGGCAGCCCCGCCGAGTTCGAGAGGTACTTCGTCAGATAGGTGGTGTACGTGTAGTAGGCCACCGTCCCGCCCATGGTGAGGGCGACGACGAGGAACGCCTCGCGCCGGTGCGCCCACAGCGCCTTGAGCGTGCCCTTCTCGCCGCTCGCCACGCCGGCGTCGGCCGTCTCCTCGTACACCTCCGTCTCCAGCATGTTGCGCCGCAGATAGAAGACGACGGCCGCGCCGAGCGCACCGATGATGAACGGGATGCGCCAGCCCCAGCTGTGCAGCGCCTCCGCGGACATCGTGCGCTGGAGGACGATCTGGAGACCGAGGCCGAGGATCTGGCCGGCGGTCATCGAGACGTACTGGAAGCTGGAGGCGAAGCCCCGGTGCTGCGGCGCCGAGGCCTCCGTCAGATACGTCGCGCTGGCCGCGTACTCGCCGCCGACCGAGAGGCCCTGGAGGAGCCGGGCGATCAGCAGGACGGCGGCGCCGCCGTAGCCGGCGACGGCGTACGTGGGCGCGATCGCGATCAGCAGGGCCGAGGCGGACATCAGCGTCACGGTGAGCGTGAGCGCCGCCTTGCGGCCCTTGCGGTCGCCGACCCGGCCGAGCAGCCAGCCGCCGACGGGGCGCATGAAGAAGCCGACGGCGAAGATGCCGGCGGTGTTCATGAGCTTGGCGGTGTCATTGCCCTCCGGGAAGAACGCCCCCGCGAAGTACGTCGCGAAACTCGCGTACACGAACCAGTCGAACCACTCGACCATGTTGCCGGCCGAGCCGACCCAGATCTTCTTCCAGTGCTCTCGTCCCATGATCCGGAACCGTGCCGGAGGTGACGCCCGGGCAACAAGGGTGTAGCCCGCAACGATCGGGAGTACTTGCGTTCGTTACGTTCGCAGCAACAAGGTTTCGGCGACGAACTCACCTACATGCGCGAGGACTTGATCACGCCCGGTGCCCGGGATGCCGACCGCGACATGGACACTGAACCCGTCGAGCAGGGCTCGCATCCGCGCCGCGTACCGGTCGGGGTCGACGGACCGGAACTCCCCGCGCGAGACGCCTTCGGCGATCAGGGCGACCAGGTCACGGTGCCAGGCGCCCTCGATGGCCGCCTGCCGGGCGCGCGCGTCGTCGTCGGCGTTCTGGGACCGGTTCCAGACCTCCAGCCAGAGGGTCCAGTGCGGGTCGCGCGGGCCGTCCGGGACGTAGACGTCGATGTATCCGTCGAGCCGCTCGCGGGCGGTCCCGGGCCGTGAGAGCAGCGCGCTGCGCTCGGCGCCGAGCCGCCCCTCGCTCCACTCCAGGGTCTGCAGCAGCAGCTCGTCCTTGGTACGGAAGTAGTAGAGGAGGTGCCCGCTGCTCATCCCGACCTCGCGCCCGAGCCCGGCCATGGTCAGCCCGTCGAGACCCCGCTCGGCGATGGTGTCCATGGCGGCGGCGAGGAGCTCCTCACGGGGAGGGGCGGCGTTGTTGCGTCGCCGGGGTCCGGCGGGGCTGATGCGGGTCACTCGTCTGTTCTACCTCACGCTTCCGTCGGCGCTCCGGCCGAAGGCCGCCTCCAGGACGGCGGGGACGTCCTCGGCGGGCACGCTCGCCCGCAGCTCCGCGAGCACGGGACCGAACCGCTCGTCGTCGATCACACCGAGGTACTCCTCGCGCAGCTCGCGGATGATCTCCACGAGCTCGGGCCTCAGTCGCATCCACCCCCGTGACGTGCGGATCTCCTCCTCCACGTGCTCCATGAACCAGCGCATGACGTCGTACGGGATGCGGTGGTGGCCCGACACCGGGTCGACGCACACGGTCGGCTCCCGGGCCGGGTCCTCGTCCGGCACGACAGCCGTCAGCACGGTCCGGTCGCCGGCGACGTGGTCCAGCTCCAGGTACCAGGCCTCGTCCGGTACGGAGTAGAGGATCTGGAGCGCGTAGTCGGCGCCCTCGTGGGAGATCAGCGGCATGGCCGCAGGCTGTCACGCCGCCCGCGGCCGTCGCCAACGGTTTCAGACCTTCGGCTGCTGCTGCGTGATGCAGTGGATGCCGCCCCCACCTGCGAAGATGCCGCGCGCGTCGACCAGCGTGACGATCCGCTCCGGGAACAGCCGGCGGAAGATGCCCGCGGCGATCTCGTCGTTGGGGTCGTCGAAGCCGCACAGGACCACACCGCCGTTGCAGAGGTAGTGGTTGATGTACGAGTAGTCGACCCAGTCGCCCTCCTCGTCCTTCAGGACGGTCGGGGCCGGGATCTCCACGACCTCCAGCTCCCGGCCCCTGGCGTCCGTCTGGCGGCTGAGGATGTCGACGTACATCCGGGAGCGCTCGTAGTCCGGGTGGGCAGGGTCCTGCTGGCTGTGGACGACCACGGTGCCGGGCCTGGCGAAGGCGGCGACGATGTCGACGTGGCCCTGGGTGCCGTACATGCCGTAGTCGCCGGAGAGGCCGTGCGGGAGCCAGATCGCCTTCGTGGTGCCGAGCTTCGCGTGGATCTCCGCCTCGACCTGTGCCCGGGTCCACTCGGGGTTACGGCCGGAGCCGAGCTGGACGGTGTCGGTCAGCAGAACCGTTCCCTCACCGTCGACGTGGATCGCGCCGCCCTCGTTCACCAGGGGGCTGCTCAGCACCGGCACGTCGACGAGATCGGCGACATGGCGGGCGATCTTGGAGTCGTGCTCCCAGCGGGCCCAGTCCTGCGCGCCCCAGCCGTTGAAGACCCAGTCGACGGCGGCCAGCTCGGTGCCGTTGGTGACGAAGGTCGGGCCGATGTCGCGCATCCAGGCGTCGTCGAGCTCGCGCTCGACCAGATCGACCGCGTCGCCGAGCAGGGCCCGCGCGGATTCCAGCTGGCCGGGGCCGACCACCATGGTGACCGGCTCGAAGCGGCGTACGGCACGGGCCACGGAGGCCCACGCGGTACGGGCCTCGGCCAGCTCCTCGTCGTTGGTGAAGGTCGGGTTGGGGCCGGGCCAGGCCATCCACGTGCGCTCGTGCGGGGCCCACTCGGGCGGCATACGGAAGGTCTCGGAGGTCATGGGTCAGGTCCTAGAGGAAGTAGAGGCGGTTGAGGGAGACGGAGTCGGCCGGCTCGGAGCGGAGCGGGTCGCCGTCCAGTGACACCAGGCCCGTTCGGCCGTCGACCTGGACGTCTCCGACGCGGGAGTTGAGGAGCAGGTCGCCGGGGCCGATGCCGCGGGTGCCGCGGACGGCGACACGGCGGCGCCGGGTCGGCATCCGGTCGGAGCCGAGGTCGACGGCGGCCTGGGCCACGAACGCGACCGAGATGTCGGCCGGGGCCGCCCCGTGGCCGCCGAACAGCGGTCCGAGGACGAGGGGTTCGCAGGTGTCGGTGGCGGCGTTCGGATCGCCCACGACCCCCCACGCGGGGAAGCCGTTCTTGACGACCATCTGTGGTTTGGCGCCGAAGTACTCCGGCCGCCAGAGCACGATGTCGGCCATCTTGCCGACCTCGATCGAGCCGATCTCATGGGCGAGGCCGTGGGCGATCGCCGGGTTGATGGTCAGCTTGGCCATGTACCGCAGCACACGCGCGTTGTCGTCGTGCGCCCCGTCGCCCTCCAGCGGGCCCAGCTCCGCCTTCATCTTCCCCGCCATGGCGAAGGTCCGGCGTACGGTCTCGCCGGCCCTTCCCATCCCCTGGGCGTCGGACGAGGTGATCCCGATCGCCCCCAGGTCGTGCAGGACGTCCTCCGCGCCCATCGTCCCCGCCCGGATCCGGTCCCGCGCCATCGCCGCGTCGCCGGGCAGATCGGTCTTCAGGTCGTGGACGGAGACGATCATGCCGTAGTGCTCGGCCACCGCGTCCCGGCCGAACGGCAGCGTCGGATTGGTGGACGAACCGATGACGTTCGGCACACCCGCCATCTTCAGCACGTTCGGCACATGACCGCCACCACACCCCTCGATGTGGAACGCGTGGATGGTCCGGCCGTCCAGGACCCGCAGGGTGTCCTCGACCGACAGGCACTCGTTCAGGCCGTCACTGTGCAGCGCGACCTGCACATCATGCTCGTCCGCGACCCGCAGCGCGGTGTCCAGCGCCCGCGTGTGCGCCCCCATGTCCTCATGCACCTTGAAACCCGACGCACCGCCCTCGGCCAGCGCCTCCACCAGCGGAGCCGGATCCGAGGACGAACCCCGCGCCAGGAAGCCGATGTTGACCGGCCACGCGTCGAACGCACTGAACGCGTGCCTGAGAGCCCATGGCGAGTTGACGCCAACCCCCCAGACAGGACCGAACTCCTGTCCGATGATGGTGGTGACACCAGAGGCGAGGGAGGCCTCCATGATGCGCGGGGACAGCAGGTGGACATGGGTGTCCACGGCACCGGCGGTGGCGATGAGGCCCTCGCCGGAGACGATCGACGTCCCGGTGCCGACGACGACGTCGACACCGTCGAGCGTGTCCGGGTTGCCCGCACGCCCGATGGCGTGGATCCGGCCCTCGCGAATACCGATCGACACCTTGCGGATGCCCTGAACGGCGTCGATGACCAGGACGTTGCTGATCACGACGTCACAGGTCTCGCGGACGGCCGCGGCCTTGAGGTGAAGGCCGTCGCGCGCGGTCTTGCCGAAGCCCGCGAGGAACTCGTCCCCCGGCTTCTGCGAGTCGGACTCGACCCGGACGACAAGACCGGAGTCGCCGAGGACGACCCGGTCGCCCGCGCGGGGTCCGTGCACCGATGCGTACTCGTACGGGTCCATCACGCCTCAACTCCCAGGTAACCGCAGGCCGCGGCGCGGCGCAGGGCCTCTTCCTTCGCGCCGGGCGCATCCAGCGCGCCGTCCACCAGGCCCGCGAAGCCGATGGCGACACGCGCGCCGCCGATGGGTACGAGTCCGACCTCGGCCTCGCCGCCCGGATCGAAGCGGAAGGACGCTCCCGCGGGGATCGCGAGCCGCATGCCGTAGGCGGCGGCCCGGTCGAAGTCGAGGCGCGGATTGGCCTCGAAGAAGTGGAAGTGCGAGGTCACGCTGACCGGGACCGCCGCCGTGTTGCGGACGTCCAGGGTCAGCGCGGGCGGCTCCTCGGCCGCCGTGGGGGCCGGCAGCAGCGCGCCCGGCGCGCTCTCGCCCAACGAAGGACCGCCGATCGGGTCGGAGACGACCGCGAGCCGCGAGCCGTCGTCGAAAACGGCCTCGACATGCACTTCGGTGACGACATCGGCCACACCCGGCAGTACGTCCTCCGGACCGAGCACGGACCGGGCGGCGGCGATCGCCTCGGCGAGCCGCCTGCCGTCACGGGCCGCCTCGCAGACCGTGTCCGCGATGAGCGCGGTCGCCTCCGGCACATTGAGCCGCAGGCCCCGTGCCCGGCGGGCCCGGGCGAGCTCCGCTGCCCCGAAGAGCAGCAGCCGGTCTCGTTCCGTGGGGGTCAGTCGCACGTCCACACACCTCCTGTTTGAGCGACACTCTAAACGTTCGGCGCGTCGTATCCAAGCATTGACGTACGCGTCGGTAGTGGGTCACATTGAGCGCCACTCTAAATCCTGTCCGCCCGCTTGCCCGCAGGGAGCCCCATGCCGATCGAACAGCGCGGAGTCGACACCATCCCCGAAGCGGAACGCACCAGCGGTCCCCGTGACCTGCTGGCGATCCTCCTCGGCTCCAACCTCTGTCTCGGAGTGATCGTCTTCGGCTGGCTGCCGGTCTCCTTCGGCCTCGGGCTGTGGGCGTCGGTGACCTCCGTCGTCACCGGCACGCTCGTCGGCGTCGCCGTGACCGCTCCGCTCGCCCTGGTCTCACTGCGCACCGCGACGAATCTCTCGACCTCCAGCGGCGCCTTCTTCGGCGTCCGCGGCCGGCTCGTCGGCTCGGTGGTGGGGCTGCTGCTCTCCCTCGGCTACACCGCGCTGACGCTGTGGATCGGCGGCGACGTGGTGGTCGGGACCCTCGCCCGGCTGGCCGGTCTGCCGACCGGCGACACCACGCACGCGGTGGTGTACGCGGTGCTCGCCGCCTGCACGGTCGTCTTCGCCGTCTTCGGCTACGGCCTGCTGCTGCGGCTCAGCAAGGGGCTCGCGATCGGCATGACCCTGCTGCTCGGTCTCGGCCTCGTCGCGTACGCGGGCGATGTCACCGCGGCGCCGGTTCCCGAGACCCCGTATCTGCTCGGCTCGTTCTGGCCGACCTGGGTGCTCTCGGCGGTGGCCGCAGGACTCAGCGGCCCGGTCGCGTTCATCACGCTGCTCGGCGACTACACCCGCTACATATCCCCCGAGCGGCACAGCCCCAGGACCGTCTGGCGCACCACCTGTATCGGCCTCGTCGTCGGGCTGCTGATCCCTCAGCTCTTCGGTACGTACACGGCATTGGCGGCCCGCGGCGCGCTGGACTACGCGGGCCCGCTCGTCGCGGCCTCCCCCGCCTGGTACGTGGTGCCGCTGCTTCTCGCGGCGACCGCCGGCACGGTCGGCAACGCGGGTCTGATGCTGTACTCGATGGGCCTCGACCTGGACGCGATCCTGCCTCGGGCGACCCGGGCGCGGGCGACGCTGGTGGTGGCGGCGGTGGCGACGGCCTTCGTCTTCCTCGGCCACTTCGCCTCGGACGCGCAGTCGGCGATGACGTCGTTCGTGCTGCTGCTCACGGCGATCGGCACGCCGTGGGCGGTGATCACGCTGATCGGTCACGCGCGCTGCCGTGGGGTCTACGACCCGGAGGCGCTCCAGGTGTACAACCGGCGGGCGCGGGGTGGCGCGTACTGGTTCGCCGCGGGATGGCACCCGCGGGCGACGGTCTGCTGGGCCCTGGGGGCGACGGTGGGCCTCGCCTCGGTGTCGACCCCGCTGTACGAGGGCCCGCTGCTCGCCCTGACGGGCGGGATCGACTGCAGCTTCGTCCTGTCGGCGCTGGTGGGCGGAGTGCTGTACACGGTGCTGACGCCGGGCCGAGCGGCGGCGGTCGTACGCGAGCAGGCACCGGAGAAGGAAGTCGCCGTTTCCTGAATGCCGCGCAGGCCCGAGGAGTGAACGGGCCTGCACGCACAACGGCCCCCGGGTGTGCCCACCCGTTCCGTCCCGCGGAACGAATGCCCACACCCGGGGGATGAGAACCTTCTAGCCCAGCTGGTGCGTCCAGCCGTGGACGTCCTCGGACTTGCCCGTCTGGATCGCCAGCAGAGCGTCGCGGAGCTTCATCGTGACCTCGCCGGGCTGCCCGCCCGACTGCTGCCACTCGCCGCGCGCCGACTTCACCGTGCCGACGGGCGTGATGACGGCGGCCGTGCCGCAGGCGAAGACCTCGGTGAGGGTGCCGTTCTCGCTGTCGGCCTGCCACTGGTCGATGGAGACGCGGCCCTCCTCCGAGGTGTAGCCGAGGTCCTTCGCGAGCTGGAGGAGCGAGTCACGGGTGATGCCGGCGAGCAGGGAGCCCGTCAGCGTCGGGGTGACGATCTTGTCGCCGTACACGAAGTACAGGTTCATGCCGCCGAGCTCCTCGACCCACTTGTGCTCCACGGCGTCGAGGTAGGCGACCTGGTCGCAGCCCCTCGCGACCGCCTCGGCCTGGGCCAGCAGGGAGGCCGCGTAGTTGCCGCCGGTCTTGGCGTCGCCCATGCCGCCCGGGACGGCGCGGACACGGTCCTCGGAGAGCCAGATCGAGACGGGCTTCACGCCACCGGGGAAGTACGGTCCGGCGGGCGAGGCGATGACGACGAAGAGGTACTCGTTCGCCGGGCGCACCCCGAGGCCGACCTCGGTCGCGATCATGAACGGGCGCAGGTAGAGCGACTCCTCGCCGCCGTGCGCCGGGACCCACGCCTTGTCCTGCTGGACGAGGACGTCGCACGCCTCGATGAAGGTCTCGACGGGCAGCTCCGGCATGGCCAGCCGGTGGGCGGAGGCCTGGAAGCGCCGGGCGTTGGCGTCCGGGCGGAAGGTGGCGACGGAGCCGTCGGGACGGCGGTACGCCTTGAGGCCCTCGAAGATCTCCTGGGCGTAGTGCAGGACGTTCGTGGCCGGGTCGAGCGAGAGCGGGCCGTACGGCACGAGCTGGCCGTCGTGCCAGCCGCGCCCCTCGGTCCAGCGGATGGTCACCATGTGGTCGGTGAAGTGGCGGCCGAATCCGGGGTTGGCCAGGATCGCCTCGCGCTCCGCGTCGGACAGCGGGCTGGAGGAGGGCTTGAGCTCGATCGTGGGCGTCGTCATGAGTGCTAGTCCTTCACCGGTTGTGTGTGACGGACCGCGCTCACGCCGCTATCAGTGCTCTGCTAGGACGTCCGAGCTTTCCCGCATGCCGCGGCCCCACGTTCGATTATCGCCCGTGGGGACCGGTGCACGAAACGGTGTGTGGTGCGGTCCAGGGTTTGATGGTGGCACCCTGCGACCGCATAGGTACAGCCGCCGGGTGCTTGATGCGACCCGGCGGCTGTGTGAACGTTCAGTCGACGGGTCAGCTCGCTACGCGTACCGCGAGCGCGTCGCCGATCTCGGCCGTCGTACGGACGGAGTCGCCGCGCTCGGTCAGATCCGCGGCGACGGCGGCCTCGACCCGGCCGGCCTCGGCCTCGTGGCCGAGGTGGCGCAGGAGGAGGGCGACGGAGAGCACGGTGGCCGTCGGGTCGGCCTTGCCCTGGCCCGCGATGTCCGGCGCGGAGCCGTGGACGGGCTCGAACATGGAGGGGAACTCGCCGCTCGGGTTGATGTTGCCCGAGGCGGCGACGCCGATGCCGCCGGAGACGGCCGCGGCGAGGTCGGTGATGATGTCGCCGAAGAGGTTGTCGGTGACGATCACGTCGAACCGCTCGGGCTGCGTGACGAGGAAGATCGTCGCCGCGTCCACGTGCAGGTAGTCGGTGGTGACCTCGGGGAACTCCTCGGCCACCTTGTTGAAGATGTTGGTCCAGAGGTGACCCGCGTACGCCAGGACGTTGTTCTTGTGGACCAGCGTCAGCTTCTTGCGCGGGCGGGCCTGGGCACGGGCGAAGGCGTCACGGACGACACGCTCCACGCCGAAGGCCGTGTTGACCGAGACCTCGGTGGCGACCTCGTGCGGGGTGCCGGTGCGGATCGAGCCGCCGTTGCCGGTGTACGGACCCTCGGTGCCCTCGCGGACCACGATGAAGTCGATCTCGGGCTGGCCCTTGAGCGGGGTCGAGACCCCGGGGAGCAGCTTCGACGGACGCAGGTTGACGTGGTGGTCGAAGAGGAAGCGGAGCTTCAGCAGAAAGCCGCGCTCCAGCACGCCGGACGGGACCGACGGGTCGCCGATCGCGCCGAGCAGGATGGCGTCGTGCTTCTTGAGGGCCTCGACGTCGGCGTCGGTGAGGGTCTCACCGGTCGCGTGGTAGCGCTTGGCGCCGAAGTCGTACTCCTTCGTCTCCAGCTTCACATCCTGCGGGAGCGCGGCAGCGAGGACCTTGAGGCCCTGGGCCACGACTTCCTGACCGATGCCGTCGCCGGGAATGACTGCGAGATTGATGCTGTGAGACATGTCGGCACCCTACTCCTCGTCCCACCGTCTGACACTCGCAGTCCACGATGTGGACGACCACGAGTTCTCCGAGGTGCGCCCGCCGCACACGCCGTCGCTCTCCAGGAAGCTGCCGGCGGTGGACCGGTGGACCAGCACTACCTGCACGGTGGAGTGGTCGCGGGTCCGGTACACCGGCTTCTCGTTCCTCGCGGTCGAGGCCGTGGCGGGGCCCTCGCCGGTGCTCAAGGTGTCGGCGCTCGCCGAGAGCGGCGAGCGCGTCGACCACTTCGAGGTCAGGCGGACGGCCTAGGGGTCGTCCGGCGGATCAGCGCGTCAGTGCCCGGTGGAGCCGCCGTTGTCACGGCGGTCGAGGGCGCGCTGGAGGGCGGCGGCGGCGTTCTTGCGGGCGTCGTCGCCGCTGGGGCGGGCGACGGAGTGGCGGACACGGCGGGTGGTCTCAGCGGCCATGAGGGATCGACTCCTTGAGATCAGTGATGATCCGAGATCAGTGGTGATCGAAGGCGCCGGAAGGGGCGGGGAGCGGGCCCGCAGGGGTTGCCTGCACGGGGGCATCGCGCTCACGACCGCCATTCGCTGATGGAGCGAGACGTTCGGCTCCTACAAAGCTAGGACAGGTGGCCGCATCTGTCTCCACAATTACTCGGACTTCCTACTATCTGAGACGGCGCTCGGCTCACACCGGCTGCCGGGCGGCCCGCAGCTCCCGGATGAGAGCCCGCACGGCGAGGGATTTCGCCAGCTCAGGGGTGGTGACATAGCCGACGGACCGGGTCGGGCGCTCCGGACCGAGATCGGTGATCTCCACCGAGGGCGGTGCTCCGATCAGGGAGAGCTCCGGCATCACGGCCATGCCGAAACCACTGCTCACCATCGAGAGCACCGCTCCGTCGTCCTCGGCCTCGACGGTCGCCGCCGGCAGCCACTCCTGCTCCGTCCACCAGCGGCGGGTGTACGAGGTGCAGTTCTCCGCCCAGTCGACGAGCGGCAGCGAGCGCGGTGCCGCGTGCCCGGCCGGGTGCACCAGCGCGTACGCCTCCTCGACCAGCACACCCCCCACGAGCCGCGGAGGTACGGGCGAGCTCGTCCCGATGGTCGCGATACCGAGGTCCGCCCGCCCGTCCAGGACTTCGCCGGCCGTCCCCCGCCCCACCTCCCGTACGATCCGCACCTCCGGGACGAGGTCCGGATGCTGGGCGGTCAGCCGTTCCAGGGCGCGCGGCAGCAGGTGCAGGGCCGCGCTGCGGAACGCGGCGATCCGCAGCGGCCCGGCGACGGTGCCGCTCTCGGCCCCGCGCACCTCCGCGCCCATCACCTCCAGGAGCCGAAGCACCCGCCGTGCGTGGGCGAGGGCCCGCTCCCCGGCGGCGGTGGGCGTGGCCCCGGACCGCCCGCGGTCGAAGAGGACCGCGCCGAGCTTGCGCTCACTGGTCCGTACGGAGTGGGAGACCGCGGACTGGGTCGTACCGAGGGCCCGGGCGGCGGCCGAGAAGCCGCGCTCGCTCCCGACGGCGAGGAGAACGCGCAACTCGTGCGGCGCGAGGTCGGTCATCGGGTCTTCCACCTCGGAGTATGAGGAACTTCGATGGATCGGGTCGATCCATCGGAGCAACCTACTGCCCGGCTGCCGGATTCCTTCCTACGGTCTCCCCCATGACGCACGACACCATGATCACCATCCACCAGACCGCCCGGCCCGACGGCTTCCCCACTCCCGGCCACTTCGCCTTCGTCAAGGCCCCGGTCCCCGCCCCGGCGCCCGGCACCGCACTCGTCGAGAACCTCCTCTGGTCCGTGGACCCCTACCACCGCGAGGCGATGGACGGGGACTTCCTGTGGACGCTCGGCTCCCCGATGGAGGGCCGCACCCTGGGCCGCGTCCTGGACTCCCGTACCCCCACGCTCTCCCCCGGCGACCTCGTCCTGCACCGCAAGGGCTGGCGTACGCACTCGCTCGTCGCGTCCGACGAGGCGCGCGCCGTCCCGGACTTCGAGGGAGTGCCGCTCACCGCGCATCTGAGCCTCCTGGGCGGTACGGGTCTTTCGGCGTACGTCGGCCTGACCCGGATCGCGCGGCTCCAGCCGGGCGAGGACCTGTTCGTCTCGGCCGCCGCAGGCGGGGTCGGCACGGCGGCCGGCCGCTTCGCCCGGCTGCTGGGCGCCGGGCGGCTCGTCGGCAGCGCGGGTTCGGCACGGAAGGTCGCGTACCTGACGGAGGAGGCGGGCTTCGACGCGGCCTTCGACTACCACGACGGGCCGGTGAAGGAGCTGCTCGCGAAGGCTGCGCCGACGGGCCTGGACGCGGTGCTGGACGGGGTGGGCGGCGACCATCTGGAGGCCGCGATCGCCTCGCTGCGCGAACACGGCCGGATCGCCTGGGTGGGCGCGGTCGCGCAGTACCACGCACTGTCCGCTCCCCCGCCGGCGCCGCGCAACCTCTTCGACCTCGTGGAGAAGAGCATCCGCCTCGAAGGCTTCCTGGTGAGCAACCACGCCGACGCGCAGCAGGAGTTGTACGACTTCGCCGTGCCGCATCTGCGGAGCGGGCGGCTGCCGCTGGACGTGACGGTGGTGAAGGGCTTCGAGCACATCGTGGACGCGTTCCTGGGGATGCTGCGCGGCGAGAACACCGGGAAGATGCTGGTGTCCCGATCCAACTAGCTGCGCCAGCTAGATTGCATTCCTACCTAGCTGGTGATGGAATACAGCCATGGCCGCAGACCGCAGATCAAGTTGGCTCAAGGGCGTCCTGGACCTCCTCGTCCTCTCCTGCCTCACGGAGGAGGAGAGTTACGGGTACGAGATCTCCAAGGCTCTCGCCGAGGCGGGGCTCGGGGAGATCAAGGGCGGGACCCTCTATCCCGTACTGAACCGGCTGGAGGAAGCCGGGCTGGTGGAGGCCGAGTTCCGGGCCGCGGAGCGGGGGCCGGGGCGGCGCTACTACCGCCTCACCGAGCAGGGCCGGAGCCACCTCACCACCGAGAGCGGGGCGTGGCTGACCTTCCACACCGCCGTACGGACCATGCTGAAGACCGGGGGACCACGATGAACACCGAGCCGAGCACGTACTTCGACGAGCTGACCGCCGCGCTGCGCGAGGCCGGCGTACCGGCGGATCAGATCGCCTCCACCGTCGCCGAACTGCGCGGGCACCTCACCGAATCGGGCACGTCGCCGGAGGAGGAGTTCGGCCCTGCCGCGGACTTCGCGGCGCGCCTGGGCGGCACGGTGCCGGCGGCGGCGGAGCCCGCCGGGAAGGCCGAGACCTGGCTCTGGACGGCCGACATCTACAACGACCGGCGGCTGCTCGCGCTCCACGGCGACCAGGGCTGGGAGGTCGAAGGGCTCGACACGCTCGGCCGGTTCATGTGCCGGCGGGTGCCGGGCGCCGCTCTGCGCTGGGAGTACCGCCGTGAGCTGATCAGCGGTAAGCGGCGCGACGAGGTGCTCGACCGGCTGGCGCCGGAAGGGTGGGAGATATGCGGGGAGTGGATGCTCTTCGCCTATTTCAAGCGCCCGAAGGCGGCGAGCGAAGGACCGGCGGGGGCGCTCGACACACTGCCCGAGCGGCCCGGCCGATGGCTCTTCCTCAGCCGCAAGGGCAAGGCCCTGCTGGGGGTCTGGATGCTGCTGGTCCTCGGAGCGGTCGCGGTGACCCTCGTCGGCGTCTTCGACATGCCGGCCTACACGGCGCCCTTCGTCGCGCTCTTCGGTGCGACGGGCGCGCTGGTCGGCCTGAAGCGGGACGCCGCCAAGGGCTGCCGGGGCTGAGTCCCCCGCTCACTCAGAGCACGTCGCCGTCGCGCCAGTCGAAGAGGAGCGCGACGGCGGGGTCCGGCAGCATGCCACCGGCTGCCGCTCGCAGATAGGTGGACCCCTCATCGTCCGGAAGGTGGGCGATCCCCTCGGGGCCGAGCACCTCGATCCGCCCCTTCCAGGGCTCCCAGCCGCGCGCCAGGTAGAGCGCCGCCCCCTCCTCGGAGGCGGAGAGCGCCCCGAACGCGAACGCGCCGTCGATCACCCGCTCCAGCTCGGCCATGACGAGCCCGCCGAGCCCCTGCCGGCGCCGGTCGCCGCGCACACCCACGCCTTCGACGTATCCGACGCGGTACGAACGCCCGTTGTGCAGCACGCGCCGCATGACGACGCTGCCGTGGGCGGCGACACCGCGCTCGTCCTCGATCCACGTGTGCACGCCCCCGAGGGCGTGGTCCCAGTCCTCGTCCGAGAAACCACCCCCGAAGGCGTCGTCGAGCATGTCCCGTACGGCACGGAGACGTTGGGTCCCGAGCCTGTGGGTGGGGTCGGTGTGCAGGGAGTCCGCCATGTGCCCAGTCTGACGCACCCACAGAGACGCATCTAACCCCTCTAGGTCGATTGACAGGTTACGAGACCGCTGCTTGACTCACCTCATAACCACTCACAACTCTTTAGGCGGTTAGAGATGGCGAGTACGGCGCAGGTCCACCAGGTCCACCACCGCACCACCACCGTCCGGGGCCACGAGGTCTTCTACCGGGAGGCCGGCCCCGCCGACGCGCCCGTGCTGCTTCTGCTGCACGGCTTCCCCACCAGCTCGCACATGTTCCGCGACCTGATCCCACCGCTCGCCGACCGCTTCCGGCTGATCGCCCCCGACCATCTCGGATTCGGCCGCAGCGCGGCGCCTTCGGCCGAGGATTTCGACTACACCTTCGCCGAACTGGCCGCCATGACGGCGGAGTTCACCGAGGCCCTCGGCCTGGAGCGGTTCGCCCTCTATATCCAGGACTACGGCGCCCCCATCGGCCTGCGCCTCGCCCTCGCCCACCCCGAACGCGTCACCGCGATCGTCACCCAGAACGGCAACGCGTACGAGGAGGGCCTCGGCGCCGACGCCTGGGCGCCCGTCCTCGCGATGATCGCCGACCGCAACCCCGAGACCGAGGAGCCGGTGCGCGGCATCCGCTCCCTGGACGGCATCATGTGGCAGTACGAGACGGGCGTGCCGCCCGAGTTCCGCGAGCTGCTCAGCCCCGACGCCTGGCACCACGACGCCGCCCTGATGGCGCGGGACGGCCAGGACGCCATCCAGCTGGACCTGATCGGCGACTACGGCTCCAACTTCGCGCTCTATCCGGCCTTCCACGAGTACTTCCGCACCACGCAGGTCCCCCTGCTCGCCGTCTGGGGCGGGGGCGACGAGGTCTTCGTCCCGGCGGGTGCCGAGGCCTTCCTCCGCGATCTCCCCGATGCCGAGGTCCACCTCCTGCCGACGGGCCATTTCGCCCTGGAGACGCACGCGCCGGCGATCGCCTCGCTGATCGGCGACTTCCTCGCGCGGCGCCTCCCCGTCAGGCCGTGGCCTTCTCCAGATCGCGGGCCATTCGCTCCACCCAGTCGGTGAGGCCCTCCCGATGGCGGGCCTCCCCGCGCAGGGCGGCGACCTGTGCGTCCGTGAACCGGTCGGGTCCCGGCTCGGTCAGCAGCCGGTGCAGCTCCTTCATCAGGGACAGCATCCGCAACGCGTCGGAGTGCTCGATCGCGTCCACGCCGTGCCCGGGGCCGAGCGTCGTCGAACCAGGCATGTCTACCTCCTCGCCGAGCCCCCTCCCAGCAGCGTAAGCCCCCCGCATGAGAACCGCCCCCGTCCTGGTTTGGGGGTCCAGGAGGGGGGCGGTGTCAGGGGTGGGCCTCAGGTCGGCCCAGGGGGCGTCAGCCCATGTGGGGGTAGCCGTACTCGGTCGGCGGGACCAGCGTCTCCTTGATCGCGCGGGTCAGCGTCCAGCGCATCAGGTTCTGCGGGGCGCCCGCCTTGTCGTTCGTGCCCGAGGCGCGGCCGCCGCCGAAGGGCTGCTGGCCGACGACGGCGCCGGTCGACTTGTCGTTGATGTAGAAGTTGCCCGCGGCGAAGCGGAGCTTCTCCATCGTGTAAGCCGTGGCGGCGCGGTCGCCGGAGATGACCGAGCCGGTCAGCGCGTAGTCCGAGGCCGACTCCATCTGGGTCAGCATCTCGTCGTACGCGTCGTCCTCGTAGACGTGGATCGCGAGGATCGGGCCGAAGTACTCGGTCGTGAAGACCTCGTTCTCCGGGTCGGTGCACTCGATGACGGTCGGGCGGACGAAGTAGCCCTCCGAGTCGTCGTACGTGCCACCGGCGACGATCGTGCAGGTCTCGTCGGCCTTCGCACGGTCGATCGCGGCCTTGTTCTTGGCGAACGAACGCTCGTCGATGACGGCGCCGATGAAGTTCGTCAGGTCGGTGACGTCACCCATCTTGATGCCGTCGACCTCGGCCGCGAACTCCTCCTTGAAGCCCGAGTTCCAGATGGAGGCCGGGACGTACGCACGCGAGGACGCGGAGCACTTCTGGCCCTGGAACTCGAAGGAGCCACGGGTCAGCGCGGTCTTCAGGATCGCGCGGTCGGCGCTCGGGTGGGCGACGACGAAGTCCTTGCCGCCGGTCTCGCCGACGATCCGCGGGTAGGAACGGTACGACTCGATGTTGTTGCCGACCGTCTTCCACAGGTGCTGGAAGGTCTTGGTCGAACCGGTGAAGTGGATGCCGGCCAGGTCGCGGTGGTTCAGGGCCACCTCGGAGACGGCGATGCCGTCGCCCGTCACCAGGTTGATGACACCCTTCGGCAGACCGGCCTCCTCCAGGAGCTCCATGAGGAGCACGGCGGAGTGGGTCTGGGTCGGGGACGGCTTCCAGACCACCACGTTGCCCATGAGGGCGGGGGCGGTGGGCAGGTTGCCCGCGATGGCCGTGAAGTTGAACGGCGTGATCGCGTAGACGAAGCCCTCGAGCGGCCGGTGGTCCAGGCGGTTCCACACGCCGGGCGAGTTCGCCGGCGGCTGCTCGGCCAGGATCTGGCGGGCGTACGCCACGTTGAAGCGCCAGAAGTCGACGAGCTCGCAGGGCGTGTCGATCTCGGCCTGCTGCGCGGTCTTGGACTGGCCGAGCATCGTGGAGGCGGCCAGCGTCTCGCGCCAGGGGCCGGCGAGCAGCTCGGCGGCGCGCAGGATGATCGCGGCGCGGTCGTCGAAGGACATCGCGCGCCACGCCGGGGCGGCGGCCAGGGCGGCGTCGATGGCGTCCTGGGCGTCCTGCTGGGTGGCACCGGCGAAGGTACCGATGACGGCCTTGTGGTTGTGCGGCTGCACGACGTCGACGCGCTCACCGCCGCCCATGCGCTTGACGCCACCGATGGTCATCGGCAGGTCGCGCGGGTTGTCGGCCAGCTCCTTGAGCGCGGCCTCCAGACGGGCGCGCTCGGCGGAACCGGGGGCGTAGCTGTGCACCGGCTCGTTGACCGGAGCGGGGACCTGGGTCACAGCGTCCATGAGTCTCGTAACTCCTTTTGAGGGGTGGGCTCAGCCCTTGGTGAGGATGGAGCGGACGAAGAAGAGGAGGTTGGCCGGCTTCTCCGCGAGGCGGCGCATGAAGTAGCCGTACCAGTCGGTGCCGTACGCGGTGTAGACACGCATGCGGTGTCCCTCGGCGGCGAGACGGTTCTGCTCCTCGCTGCGGATGCCGTACAGCATCTGGAACTCGTACTCGTCCAGCTTGCGCCCCGCGCGGCGGGCGAGCTCCTGTCCGACGGAGATCAGTCGGGGGTCGTGGGAGCCGATCATCGGGTAGCCCTCGCCCTCCATCAGGATCTTCATGATCCGGACGTAGGCCTTGTCGATCTCGGGCTTGTCCTGGATGGCGACGGAGGCGGGCTCCTTGTAGGCGCCCTTCACGATCCGGACGCGGGAGCCGTTGGCGGCGAGGCGGCGGGCGTCGTCCTCCGTGCGGAAGAGGTACGCCTGGATGACGCAGCCGGTCTGCGGGAAGTCCTTCCGCAGCTCCTCGTGGATGGCGAACATCGAGTCGAGGGTGGTGTGGTCCTCGGCGTCCAGGGTGACCGTGGTGCCGATCTCCGCGGCGGCCGCGACGACCGGGCGGACGTTGGCGAGGGCGAGCTCGTGGCCGCCCTCCAGCGCTTGCCCGAACATCGAGAGCTTCACGGACATCTCGGCGCGCTCGCCGAGGCCCAGCTCCTTCAGGCGGCCGATCAGCTCCAGGTACGCGTCACGCGCGGCGTGGGACTGCTCGACGGTGGTGATGTCCTCACCCACGACGTCGAGGGTGACCTCCAGGCCACGGCCGGTGATGTCCTGGACGATCGGGATGACGTGATCGACCGTCTCGCCGGCGATGAACCGGTCCACGACCTGCTTGGTCCCGGGGGCGGCCGACACGAAACGGCGCATCTTGTCGCTGCGGGACGCGGCGAGGATCACGGGACCCAGCACGGGGACCTCCAGAAGGGCAGGGTGACGAAGGGTGCCTACCCGATCTTTCGTAAGCAATCGGGAACAGCACGGAGAACCACCGTGAAACCTAAGGATCGCTCCGATCCTCTGCCATCGACAGCTGTCACGCATCCGTGCGCGGCATCTCATACAAATGTCTGAAGGGGTGCGAGAATGGCGCCGTGAAGGGCGATTACCAAGAACTGGTGGACGAGATCTCCGCGCTTCTGGGAGCGCCGGCCACGCTGGAGAACCGTGACTTCGGGCTGATCGCCTTCGGCGCCCACGACAGCGACGACGACACCGCCATGGACCCCGTCCGGACGCGGTCGATCCTGACGCGGAAGTCGACCCCGGCGGTCCGCGCCTGGTTCGAGGGCTTCGGCATCACCCGGGCGACGGGCCCCGTCCGCATCCCGGCGGCCCCCGACGCCGGGGTGTTCCGCGACCGGATCTGCCTTCCCGTACGGCATCGGGGCGTCGTCCTCGGGTACGTCTGGCTGCTGGACGCCGAGCCGCATCCCACGCACGCCCAGCTCACGGCGGCCATGGAGGTCGCCACCCGGATCGGCGGCCTGCTCGCGGACGAGGAGCGCGCGGGCTCCGACCTCTCCCGCGAGCTGCGGGCGGCCCTGACGGCGGAGCGCGGCTGGCAGTACGACATGGCGCTCACGGCGCTGCGTACGGCCCTGGGTCCGGACGCGGACGGGCTGCACGCGATGGTGTGCGTGGCGCCCTGGCCCGGCGAGGACAGCCCGTCGTCCCGTACGGTCCCGGCCTCGGCGGCGCTCTGCACGGTGCCGTGGCACCCCCCGGTGGGCCCGTCGAGACGGGGCGGAGGCCGGACCGGCGGGTCGGACGGCGAGCCGGAGCCGGCACCGGCCCTGGCGCTCGGCGGCGAGGGCGGCGCGCGGGCGCTCGGGGCGCTGGTGCGGCTGCGGGCCGCGGACAACCTCGCGCCCGCCGCCTCGGCTGCCGGGCGGCTGCGGGACACCGCGGGCCCGGGGGCCGTCGCCGGCGTCTCGCTCCCCCGCCGGGGGCTCGCCGACCTGGACACCGCCTGGCGGGAGGCCGCGGCGGCAGCGCGGGCGGCGACGGCCCAGCCGGGGCTCGGCCCGCTCGCCGAGTGGTCGGCCATCGGCCCGTACCGCCTGCTCACCGCCCTCCCCCGAACCGCGCCGGACCCGGCGGTCCGCGCCCTGCTCACCCCCTCCCACGCCGAACTGGCCCACACCGCCGAGGTGTTCCTCGACCACGCGGGCCAGGCGGGCCGCACGGCGGCGGCCCTCGGCATCCATCGCCAGACGCTCTACTACCGTCTCTCGCGCGTCGAGCAGCTGACGGGCCTCGACCTGGACGCGGGCGAGGACCGTCTGCTGCTCCACATGGCACTCAAGGCGGCGAAGTTGTAGTCATCTTTCGGCTTTCCCGTCCCCGGGACTTTCTCAGGGATCCGCGGGGGTGTTCTGGGGGCCGTCCCCGATACCCCCGGGCGCCGGAGGCTCGTACCTTCGGAGAAAGGCGGGGGAAGGCGGAGGACCATGAAGGCGATCGTTCAGGACCGGTACGGCTCGGCCGACGTGCTGGAGTTCGGCGACATCGAGACGCCGGTGCCGGGCGACCGCGAGGTGCTCGTACGGGTCCACGCGGCCTCGGTCAACGCGCGCGACTGGCATCTGATGCGAGGCGATCCGTATCTGGCGCGTCTGACGCTCGGCGTCCGCAGACCGAAGGCGCGGATCCCGGGTACGGACTTCGCGGGCCGGGTGGAGGCGGTGGGCGCGGGGGTGACGCGGTTCCGGCCCGGTGACGAGGTGTTCGGCGAAGCCCCGGGAGCGTTCGCCGAGTTCCTGTGCGCGGCCGAGAACGTCGTGGAGCGAAGACCGGCGAACCTGTCGTACGAACAGGCGGCGGCGATTCCGCTGGCGGGCACCACCGCACTCATGGGGCTGCGCGACGCGGGGCGCGTGCGGCAGGGCCAGAAGGTGCTGATCAACGGTGCGTCGGGGGGTGTGGGGACCTTCGCCGTCCAGATCGCGAAGGCCTTCGGCGCGGACGTCACCGGCGTGTGCAGTACGAGGCACGTGGATCTGGTCCGCTCGCTCGGCGCGGACCGCGTCGTCGACTACACGCGGGAGGACTTCGCCGGCGGCGCCGAGCGCTACGACCTCCTGTTCGACCTGGTGGGGAACCGTTCGCTGGCCGAGTGCCGACGAGTCCTGACCCCCACCGGGACGCTCGTCCTGTCCGGCGGCGGAGTCTTCGAAGGGGGCAGCCTGGTCGGGCCGATGGCGCTCCTCCTGAAGGGGCAGCTGATGTCACGCTTCGTGCGCCACCGGCTGCTCGTGCTCTCGGCCTCCCCCGGCAGCGAGAAGCTCGCGGCCCTGCGGGAGCTCGTCGAGGCGGGCAGCGTCACCCCGGCGGTCGACCGGACCTATCCGTTGAGCGAGGCGGCCGAGGCCGTCCGCTACGTGGAGATCGAGCACGCGCGTGCGAAGGTCGTCGTCAGTTCCCTTCCCCCATCAGCACCTTGAGCCCTTCGGTCAGGTCGTCCGCCGTCGGAGCCGTATCCGGGTCCACCATCCACTGGATCATCACGCCCGTCGCGAGCGCCTGACAGAGCAGCCCCGCGACCCGGGCCTTCTCCGGGTCCGCGTCCGGGTCCAGGCCGAGGAACACCTCGGCCATCCCCAGCCGGCCCTCGCGCTGCGGCTCCTTGATGGCCTCGCGGAGCTTCGCGTCGTCGTCGAGGCGGGTGACGACCTCCGTCTGGAGCTTCCAGACCGGGCGGCTGGCGTCGGCGGCCGCGATGACCTGCTCCCAGACCGTATGGAATCGCTCGTACGGGTCGGCCGGGAGCGTCTTCCTGTCCTCACCGCTCCCCGCCGGGCCCACCCGGTTGCCCCACTCCTCGGTGAGCGCGAGGAACGCCTGCTGGAGCAGGGCCTCCTTGGAGCCGTAGTGGTAGCCGATGGAGGCCAGGTTGGTGCCCGAGGCGGCGACGATGTCGCGGGCCGTGGTGCGGGCGTAGCCCTTCTCCAGGAGGCAGCTCTTGGCGCCGTCCAGCAGGTCTTCCTTGTGTCCCATGACAGCACTGTACCCGGCGGCTAGACGCTCGTGTAAGACGACCGTCTAGCGCACCGGGTACGGGTACCTGTGCGGGACCGGGCCGGGCCCGGCCCGGGATCAGACCAGGTTGACCGAGCGGGCCGACGCCGCGCCGATCTCCTCCGAGATCTCCGCGAGCACCGCCGGCGGGACGGTGTCGTCCACGGTGAGGACGACGAGCGCCTCGCCGCCCTCCTCCGCACGCGCCACCTGCATGCCCGCGATGTTCAGACCGGCCTCGCCGAGGATGCGGCCCACGGTGCCGACGACACCCGGGCGGTCCTCGTAGCGGAGCACCACCATGTGGTCGGCGAGCGCCACGTCCACGTCGTAGTCACCGACGGCGACGATCTTCTGGAGGTGCTTGGGGCCGGCCAGCGTGCCGGAGACCGCGACCTCCTCGCCGCTCGAGAGCGTGCCGCGCACGGTCACCACGTTGCGGTGGTCGGGCGACTCGCTGGAGGTCGTCAGACGGACCTCGACACCGCGCTCCTGCGCGAACAGCGGCGCGTTGACGTACGACACGGTCTCGTCGACGACGTCCTCGAACACGCCCTTGAGCGCGGAGAGTTCGAGCACCTTGACGTCGTGCTGGGTGATCTCGCCGTACACCTCGACATCGAGACGGGCCGCGACCTCGCCCGCGAGCGCGGTGAAGATCCGGCCGAGCTTCTCGGCGAGCGGCAGACCGGGCTTGACGTCCTCGGCGATGACACCGCCCTGCACGTTGACCGCGTCCGGGACCAGCTCACCGGCGAGCGCCAGGCGCACCGAACGGGCGACCGCGATACCGGCCTTCTCCTGGGCCTCGTCCGTGGACGCGCCGAGGTGCGGGGTGCAGACGACCTGGTCGAGCTCGAAGAGCGGGGAGTCCGTGCAGGGCTCCTTCGCGTACACGTCGAGACCCGCGCCGGCGACCCGGCCCTCCTTGAGCGCCGAGTAGAGCGCCTCCTCGTCCACGATCCCGCCGCGCGCGGCGTTGACGATGCGGACGGACGGCTTGACCTTGTGCAGGGCCTCGTCGCCGATGAGACCGAGGGTCTCGGGCGTCTTCGGCAGGTGGACGGTGATGAAGTCGGCGACCTCCAGGAGCTCGTCCAGGGCCAGCAGCTTCACCCCCATCTGCGCGGCGCGGGCGGGCTGCACGTAGGGGTCGTACGCGACGATCTTCATGCCGAACGCGGACATCCGCTGGGCGACCAGGACGCCGATGCGGCCGAGGCCGACGACGCCGAGGGTCTTCTCGCTGAGTTCGACGCCCGTGTACTTGGAGCGCTTCCACTCGCCGTTCTTCAGCGCGGTGTTGGCCTGCGGAATGTTGCGCGCGGTGGCGACGAGCAGACCGCACGCGAGCTCGGCGGCGGTGACGATGTTGGAGGTCGGGGCGTTGACGACCATCACGCCGGCCTTGGTGGCGGCGGAGACGTCGACGTTGTCCAGACCGACACCGGCCCGGGCCACGACCCGGAGCTTGTTCGCGGCGGCGATGGCCTCCGCGTCGACCTTGGTGGCGGAGCGGACCAGGATCGCGTCCACGTCGGCGATGGCGGGGAGCAGCTCGGCGCGGTCCGCGCCGTTGCAGTGCCGGATCTCGAAGTCCGGGCCCAGTGCGTCGACGGTGGCGGGCGACAGCTCTTCAGCGATGAGTACGACGGGTTTCGAGCTCACGTGAGTCCTCACAGATCCAGTGCGGACGGCCGTCCCGACGGCCGCAGGCGGTGGAGGGGGCTTGCCGCGTGAAAGCGCACGACGCTGTGGGCCTGAACGCGAATGTTGTTGAGCAGTGTAGTGGTGCACAGGCGCCGATCATGCGCCTCGTTGGAAGGATCACCCGTCGGTGGTTGGACGGCCTGTCCAACGATGTGGCGCGGGGCCGGACGGTGTGTCCGGCCCCGTGCCGAAGGCTTACGCCTCCTCGTCGTTCACCCAGCTCATGAGCTTGCGCAGCTCCTTGCCGGTGGTCTCCAGGAGGTGCTTCTCGTCCTGGGTCTTGTACTCGTTGTACTTCTTCAGACCGCCGTGGTACTCGTCCATCCAGTTCTGGGCGAACGTGCCGTCCTGGATCTCCTCGAGGACCTTCTTCATCTCGGCCTTGGTGGCGTCGGTGATGATCCGCGGGCCGGTGATGTAGTCGCCCCACTCGGCGGTCTCGGAGACGGACCAGCGCATCTTCTCCAGGCCGCCCTCGTACATGAGGTCGACGATGAGCTTCAGCTCGTGCAGGCACTCGAAGTAGGCGATCTCCGGCTGGTAGCCGGCCTCGACCAGGGTCTCGAAGCCCGCCTTGACGAGGGCGCTGGCGCCACCGCACAGGACGGCCTGCTCACCGAAGAGGTCGGTCTCGGTCTCCTCGGTGAAGGTCGTCTTGATGACGCCCGCACGCGTGCCGCCGATGGCCTTGGCGTAGGAGAGCGCCAGGGCGAAGGCGTTGCCGGTCGCGTCCTGCTCGACCGCGGCGATCGCGGGGACGCCGCGACCCTCCTCGTACTGGCGGCGGACCAGGTGGCCCGGGCCCTTCGGGGCGACGAGCGCGACGTCGACACCGGCCGGGGGCTTGATGAAGCCGAAGCGGACGTTGAAGCCGTGCGCGAAGAAGAGGGCGTCGCCGTCCTTCAGGTTCGGGGCGATCGACTCCTCGTAGACCTTGGCCTGGATCGGGTCCGGGATCAGGATCATGATGACGTCGGCCTCGGCGGCGGCCTCGGCGGGCGTCACCACGCGCAGGCCCTGCTCCTCGGCCTTGGCCTTGGACTTGGAGCCCTCGTGCAGACCGACACGGACGTCGACACCCGAGTCACGGAGCGACAGCGCGTGGGCGTGGCCCTGGCTGCCGTAACCGATCACCGCGACCTTGCGGCCCTGGATGATGGACAGGTCGGCATCGTCGTCGTAGAACAGCTCGGCCACTGGGATTCTCCTTGGTGTGCTGGTGTTGCGTCCCACCGTACGGCGGGCGGGGGAAGGGAAGTCTTCTGTCTCGTCAGGCGGACCGGTCGGCGGACGAGCCGACGGACCGTCCTGGCGGCCCGGCCGGGGAGGCCGGTCAGGCGCTGCGGTCGAGGGCCCGCAGGGAACGGTCCGTGATGGACCGCGCACCACGCCCTATGGCGATCGTGCCGGACTGCACGAGCTCCTTGATGCCGAACTGCTCCAGCATCTTGAGCATCGCGTCGAGCTTGTCACTCGAACCGGTGGCCTCGATGGTGACCGCCTCGGGCGAGACGTCCACGGTCTTGGCGCGGAACAGCTGGACGATCTCGACGATCTGGGAGCGGGTCTCGTTGTCGGCGCGGACCTTCACCAGGACGAGCTCGCGCTGGATCGCAGCGGAGGGCTCGAGTTCGACGATCTTCAGGACGTTGACCAGCTTGTTGAGCTGCTTGGTCACCTGCTCCAGCGGCAGGTCCTCGACATTGACCACGATGGTGATGCGGGAGATGTCGGGGTGTTCGGTGACACCGACGGCGAGCGAGTCGATGTTGAAGCCGCGGCGGGAGAAGAGCGCGGCGATCCGGGCGAGGATGCCGGGGGTGTTCTCCACCAGGACGGAGAGCGTGTGCCTAGTCATGTGCGTGGTACCTCTTCCTACGGCTCTCGGTCTCAGTCGTCTTCGTTGTCGCCGAAGTCGGGGCGGACGCCCCGGGCGGCCATGACCTCGTCGTTGGAGGTGCCGGCGGCGACCATGGGCCAGACCTGGGCGTCCTCGTGGACGATGAAGTCGATCACGACCGGGCGGTCGTTGATGGCGTTGGCCTCTTCGATGACCTTGTCCAGGTCGGCCGGGTCCTCGCAGCGCAGGGCGACACAGCCCATGGCCTCGGACAGCTTGACGAAGTCCGGGATACGGGTGCCCTTGCGGGGCGCCGTGCTGGCGCCGACCTGGGAGCCGGTGGCCTCGTGGCCGGTCTCGTCGGCGTGCAGGACCGTGCTCGAGTAGCGCTGGTTGTAGAAGAGGGTCTGCCACTGGCGGACCATCCCGAGGGCGCCGTTGTTGATGATGGCGACCTTGATCGGGATGTTGTTGAGCGCGCAGGTGACGAGCTCCTGGTTCGTCATCTGGAAGCAGCCGTCGCCGTCGATCGCCCAGACCGGGCGGTCCGGCATACCGGCCTTGGCGCCCATGGCGGCGGGGACCGCGTAGCCCATCGTTCCGGCGCCGCCGGAGTTCAGCCAGGTGGCCGGCTTCTCGTAGTCGATGAAGTGGGCCGCCCACATCTGGTGCTGTCCGACGCCGGCCGCGTAGATGGTGTCGGCGGGGGCGAGCTGGCCGATGCGCTGGATGACCTGCTGCGGCGAGAGGCTGCCGTCCTCCGGCAGGTCGTAGCCGAGCGGGTAGGTCTCGCGCCAGCGGTTCAGGTCGCTCCACCAGGAGGTGTAGTCGCCCTGGTTCCCCTCGCTGTACTCGGCCTGGACGGCCTGGACCAGGTCGGCGATGACCTCGCGGGCGTCACCGACGATCGGGACGTCGGCGGCGCGGTTCTTGCCGATCTCGGCCGGGTCGATGTCGGCGTGGACGATCTTGGCGAAGGGGGCGAAGCTGTCCAGCTTGCCGGTGACGCGGTCGTCGAAGCGGGCTCCGAGGGCGACGATCAGGTCGGCCTTCTGCAGCGCGGTGACGGCGGTGACCGCACCGTGCATGCCCGGCATTCCCACGTGCAGCGGGTGGCTGTCGGGGAACGCGCCCAGCGCCATCAGGGTGGTGGTGACAGGGGCTCCGGTGAGCTCGGCGAGAACCTTCAGCTCGGCGGTGGCGCCGGCCTTCAGGACACCGCCGCCGACGTACAGGATCGGGCGCTTGGCGGCGGTGATCAGCTTCGCGGCCTCGCGGATCTGCTTGGCGTGCGGCTTGGTCACCGGGCGGTAGCCGGGCAGGTCGGTCTGCGGCGGCCAGCTGAAGGTGGTCTTCGCCTGCAGGGCATCCTTGGCGATGTCGACCAGGACCGGGCCGGGACGGCCGGTGGAGGCGATGTGGAAGGCCTCGGCGATCGTCCTCGGGATGTCCTCGGCCTTGGTGACCAGGAAGTTGTGCTTGGTGATCGGCATCGTGATGCCGCAGATGTCCGCCTCCTGGAAGGCGTCCGTGCCGATGGCCTTCGAGGCGACCTGACCGGTGATCGCGACCAGCGGGACGGAGTCCATGTGGGCGTCGGCGATCGGGGTGACCAGGTTCGTCGCACCGGGACCGGAGGTCGCCATGCAGACGCCGACCTTGCCGGTCGCCTGGGCGTAGCCGGTGGCGGCGTGGCCGGCGCCCTGCTCGTGGCGGACCAGGATGTGGCGGACCTTCTGCGAGTCCATCATCGGGTCGTACGCGGGGAGGATGGCGCCGCCCGGAATACCGAAGACGGTGTCGGCCCCCACTTCCTCGAGAGAACGGATGAGGGACTGCGCACCCGTGACGTGCTCGACGGTGGTGGCGGACTGTCCGCCGCTACGGGCCCGCGGCTGCGGATGGTGCCCGGTGGCCTGCTCGGTCATCAGCATTCTCTTCTCGAAGCAGAGGGTTTTTGCGAGGGTTTGGGAGGAGCCGGTGCAACAAAAAACCCCTCGTGCCGGGAGGCAAGCGAGGGGAGCGCGTCGGTAGCGTTTCAAGCCGGGCCGTCATGGCCCTGCTTCAGCCGACGCGCTTTCCAAGTACGAGAATTCGGGTGCGCATGGCACTGACCCTCCCCCCGACGCACCATCAGTGTCAAGTGGGTGGGACGGGCGTCTCATTATTTGAGCGGATCGGGGGATGGTTTCCGGCTGGAACCGCCTCGCCGCCGGGGACGGGATACTCGTCCCGCACGAGCGCGCGGCGCAGCCGGTACTCGTCGAGGGGGCCCGAGAAGGCCATGCCCTGGCCGTGGGTGCACCCCATGGCGCGCAGGGCGAGCACCTGCTCGGGGACGTCCACGCCGTCGGCGACGGACTGCAGGCCCAGGTCGGAGGCGATCCGGAGCAGCCCGCTGGTGATCTTGCGGAGTCGGGCGGACTCCACCACGCCCTCGACGAGCCCTCTGTCCAGTTTCAGTACGTCGACGGGGAGGCGGCGCAGCGCGTTGATGGCCGCGTAGCCGCTGCCGAAGCCGTCGAGCGCGATCCGCACACCGAGCCGGCGCAGAACGACCAGGCGCTGCTCCAGGTCGTCGAAGGAGACCCGGGGGTCGCTGTCGGCCAGCTCGATCATCAGGGAGCCCGAGGGGAGCTCGTACCGGGTCAGCAGCGCCTCGACGGAGCCGAGCGGCAGCGAGCGGTCGAGCAGGCGGCGGGCGGAGAGCCGGACGGAGACCGGGGTCCGGTGGCCGAGCCGGGCCCGCTCGGCGGCCTGCTCGACGGCCTGCTCGAGGAGCCAGCGGCCGAGCTGGGCGACGCGCTCCCCGTCCTCGGCGACCCGCAGGAACTCGGCGGGGGTGAAGAGGATGCCCTGGGCGGAGCGCCAGCGGGCCTGGGCGGCGACGGCGGTGATCCGGCCGGTGGACAGGTCCACCACCGGCTGGTGGAGCAGGGCGAACTCGCCGTCGTCCAACGCGGTGCGCAGCCGGGTGGCCAGTTCGGTCCTGCGGACGATCTCGGCCTGCATCTGCGGGGCGTACATCTCGACGCGGTCCTTGCCGGCGGCCTTGGCCCGGTACATGGCCAGGTCGGCGTTGCGCAGCAGATCCCCGGCGCTGATGCCGGGCTCGGCGAAGGCGACGCCGATGGAGGCGGCGACGCGCACCTCGTTCCCTCCCTCGACCTGGTACGGCTGGGAGAGCGTGAGGCGCAGCCGGTCGGCGATCTCGTGGACCTGGTACTCGCGGGCGGAGCGGTCCCGTGAGCCGTCTCCGAGGATCAGCGCGGCGAACTCGTCGCCACCGAGCCGGGCGGCGGTGTCCCCGGCCCGTACGGAGTCCTGGAGGCGCCGTGCCGCCTGGACGAGCAGCTCGTCGCCCGCCTGGTGGCCGAGCCGGTCGTTGACGGCCTTGAAGCCGTCGAGGTCGATGAAGAGCACGGCGGTGCCGGGGTCGGAGGAGCGCCGGCCGGCGAGCGCCTTGCGGACGCGCCGGGTGAACAGCGCCCGGTTGGGCAGGTCGGTGAGCGGGTCGTGCTCGGCGTTGTGCTGGAGCTGGGCCTGGAGGCGGACCCGTTCGGTGACGTCCCGGCTGTTGAAGATCAGCCCGCCCTGGTGACGGTTGACGGTGGACTCGACGTTGAGCCAGTCGCCGCGGCCGGAGCGGAAGCGGCACTCGATCCGTGTGGTGGGCTCCTCCGAAGGAGAAGCGGCGAGGAAGCGGCGGACCTCGTGGACGACTCCGCCAAGGTCCTCGGGATGGATGAGTGAGGCCAGCTCGGAGCCGATCAGGTCCTCGGCCTCCCGTCCGTAGACCCCCGAGGCCGCGGGGCTGACGTAGCGGAGTATGCCGGTGGGCGCGGCGATCATGATGACGTCGCTGGAGCCCTGCACCAGCGACCTGAAGTGGTTCTCCTTCTGGGCCAGTTCGTGGGTGAGGGCGATGTTGTCGAGGAGCATGATGCCTTGGCGCACGACCAGGGCGAGCACGACCGTACAGCCGGTGAAGACGACCACGCGGTCCACTCTGCGTCCCTCGACGACGTTGTACAGGATGCCGAGCGTGCAGACCGCCGCGGCGAGATACGGGGTGAGGGCGGCCAGCGAGCCGGCGACCGGCCGGCTGTGCGGGCGCTGGCCGCGCGGGGAGGAGACCCCCTCGGTGGTCCGGCGCACCCCCCAGGGGGCGTAGGCCAGGAGCAGCGAGCCGGCGAACCAGCCGGCGTCGAGCAGCTGGCCGGAGGTGTAGTTCTCGCGCAGCAGCGGCGAGGTGAACAGGGCGTCGCACAGCACGGTGAGGGCGAGGGCGGCGATCGCGGTGTTGGTCGCCGAGCGGTTCACCTGCGAGCGGCGGAAGTGCAGGGCGAGGACCATGCTGACGAGAACGATGTCCAGCAGGGGGTACGCCAGGGTGAGCGCGGCCCGGGCGACGCTCTCGCCCTCGAAGTGGGCGGTGTGCGCGAGGGCCAGGCTCCAGGAGAGGGTGAGCAGCGAGCCGCCGATGAGCCAGGCGTCGAGGGCGAGGCAGACCCAGCCGGCCCGGGTGACGGGCTTCTTGGCGAGCACCAGCAGGCCGACGATGGCGGGCGGTGCGAAGAGCAGGAAGAAGACGTCGGCGAGGGAGGGGCTGGGGACCGCCCTGCCGAGCACGACTTCGTACCACCCCCAGACGGCGTTCCCGGCGGCGGCCATTGCGGAGGAGAAGGCGAAGAGCAGCCAGGCGGGGCGGAAGCGGCTTTCGTGCAGGCGGGCGTAGAGGAAGCAGGAGACGCCCGCGGCGAGGGCCGCGGCGCTGAGGCCGAAGTCACCCATGACGAGGGCCAGTTTCTCGGAGCCCCAGCCGAGGGCGGCACCGGTCGCGTATCCCGCGCAGACCAGTCCGAGGAGGATCTGGGTCAGGACCACCGGGCTCCCGGAGCGGGCGGGGCCCCGGCCGCTCTCCCCCCGCCCGGGGGCGGCGCCGGCTCGCGCGACGCGGCCGCGCTCGATGAGCGCGCCAGGGGCGCTCATCGCCGCCACCGGGGTTTCGTGCGCATCAGAGCGCGGGGACGGGGTGAAGCGCCGGACCCAGGAACGTACGGCGGCCGAGGCGGGGCCTGAGGCGGCCGGGGCCGGACCCGATCCGGCCGGGGGCGGACCCGAAGCGGCCGGGGCGGGGTCCGGCGAGGCGAGCGGGCCTGGGGTGTCCGCGTCACGGTCCGGGGCGCCTGGGTCCTGGACCGCGGCCGGGTCCGAGGTGTCCGGCTCGGGGGTGCGCCGGTCGGCCTGGACGGGGAGACCGGCTCCACCGGTCGGCCTGTGGAGGCCGGCGCCCTGCGGGGGCGGCCCGGTGCCGTCGTCGCGTGCAAGGGTCGTCGACGGCGGCCCCGCCGCGTCGGTTCGTCGGTCCATCGGCCGTACATCACCCGTCGCCCCCCTCGGAATCTGATGTCCCGTCACTTCGCTCCCCGGCGTCAGCTCGTACTCGACGCAGCCCCCCGCTCCGGGACGATACACCAGGACCGTCACTCAGGGACAGGGGTGCTGTACTCTGCGTGACGGCCCGGGGGCTCGCGCGAGGCGCACTGAGGGGGCGCTCCGCACGGCCTCGCGGCTCAGGTGGTCAGCACCACGTTCGCCAGCCGCTCCCCTGCCGCGAACCGGGTGAGCTGGGCGGCGATCAGCCGCTTGGCACGGGGCATGAACGCCGAAGTGGAACCACCGACATGGGGACTCAGCAGAACACCGGGAGCGTGCCACAACGGGTGACCCGGCGGCAGGGGTTCGGGGTCGGTGACGTCGAGCGCCGCGGTGATCCGGCCGCTCTCGACCTCCTTGAGCAGCGCGGCGGTGTCCACGACGGGACCGCGGGCCACGTTCACCAGAAGGGCGCCGTCCTTCATCCGGCCGAGAAACCCCGCGTCGGCGAGGTGCCTGGTCTCGGGCGTGAGCGGAGTGGAGAGGACGACCACGTCCGCCTGCGGCAGAAGGGCGGGTAGTTCGGAGAGGGGCTGCACGGGACCGCGCTCCGTGGTGCGTGCGGAGCGCGCGACGCGCACCACCCGCGCGCACTCGAATGGCACGAGCCGGTCCTCGATGGCGGCGCCGATCGATCCGTACCCCACGATGAGTACGGACTTGTCCGCGAGGGCCGGATAGAAGCCGGCCCGCCACTCCTCCTTGTCCTGGCCCCGGACGAACCCGGGGATGCCGCGCAGGGAGGCGAGGATCAGGGCGAGTGTCAGCTCGGCGGTGCTGGCCTCGTGGACGCCCTTGGCGTTGCACAGCTCGACGCCCGGGGGCAGTGAGCCGAGTCCGGGCGTCACATGGTCCGTGCCCGCCGAGAGCGTCTGCACCGCGCGCACCGAGGCCATCCCGGCGAGTGGCCGGACGGCGATCTCCGAGCCCTTCATGTAGGGGACCACGTAGAAGACGCAGCGCGCCGGATCGGCGGGGAAATCGGGACCGCCGTCCCAGAGGCGGTAGTTGAACCCCGACGCGCCCGGATCGGGAAGTCCTTCGATCTCGTCCGCGGGAATCGGAAGCCAGACGTCGGCGGTCGTCTCATCGAGTGTCATGACCGGGAGGCTATGCGAAGAATCCCGGCCGTCATTGGTTACTTTGGGGACGGCACAGGGAGGGGTACCGGCAGGTGGAGCGCAGGACAATCGGGGCGGCGGCGCTCGACGTGGGCGCGGTCGGCCTGGGCTGTATGCCGATGAACTGGGCGTACAGCGCCTCGCAGCAGCGCGGTGACCGCTCGCTGCGTACGGTGCACGCGGCGCTGGACGCCGGGGTGAGCCTGCTCGACACCGCCGACATGTACGGGCCGTTCACCAACGAGCTGCTGGTGGGGCGGGCGCTGAAGGAACGCCGGGCGGAGGCGTTCGTGTCGACCAAGTGCGGTCTGCTCGTGGGCGATCAGCATGTCGTGGCCAACGGCCGCCCTGGGTACGTACGGCGGGCGTGCGACGCCTCGCTGCGGCGGCTGCAGACGGATGTGATCGATCTCTACCAGCTGCACCGGGCGGACCCGGAGGTGCCGGTCGAGGAGACCTGGGGCGCGATGGCCGAGCTGGTGTCGGCGGGCAAGGTGCGGGCGCTCGGGTTCTGCGCGGTCGGGGCGCGGGCGGCGCGGCGCGGTGGAACGGCACACCTGCACGAGGGAACGATCCGGCAGTTGGAGCGGATCCAGCAGGTCTTCCCGGTGAGCGCGGTGGAGGCCGAGCTGTCGGTGTGGTCGCCGGAGGCGCTGGAACGGCTGCTGCCCTGGTGCGAGGCGCGGGGTGTGGGGTTCCTGGCCGCGATGCCGCTGGGGAACGGGTTCCTGACCGGGACGCTGACGCCGGGCGGGGGTTTCGAGCCGGACGACCCACGGGCCCGGCACCCCCGCTTCACGGCCGAGATGATGGCGGCGAACCAGCCGCTGGTGGCGGGACTGCGGCGGGTCGCTGCGCGGCACGGGGAGGACGTCACTCCGGCGCAGGTGGCGCTGGCGTGGGCGCTGGCCCAGGGGCCGCACGTGGTACCGATCCCGGGGGCGAAGCGGGAGTGCTGGGCGGTGGAGAACGCGCGGGCGGCGGAGGTGCTGCTGACGGCCGGAGATCTCGCCGAGATCGCGCGGCTGCCGGCGCCGCGCGGATCGTGGGACTGAGCGGGCCGAGAGCGTGGGAGTGAACGGGTCCGGGAGCGTGGGCCCGGGCTCGCGGAGTGAGGTCGCGGGAGCGAGCGCGGGAACCTGATCGGGCCGAGCGGTGTATCAAGGGTAGTGATCGCCGCTTGAAGGGATCGGGACCGTGAGCCGAGCTTTTGTGGGAGCTGTGGGGGCCGCCGCCGTGCTGGGGCTGCTGGCGGGTTGCGCGTCGGGGGGAGACGGGGACGGGGAGGGAGCCGCGTCGCCGTCAGGGGCCCCCTCCGTGTCCGTGTCCGCGCCGGAATCGGGGACGCGGGGCTCTCCGGGCTCCGTGCGCGTCGCCGGCACGCTGACCGGGGATCTGGAGTCTCCGTGGGGCGTGGCCGCCCTGCCGGACGGTGATCTTCTCGTCGCCTCGCGTGACGAGCGCACGATCACCCGGGTCGACGCGGAGACGGGCAGGAAGACGGCGGTCGGAGAGGTGCCGGGGGTGGTTCCCGGCGGCGAGGGCGGTCTCCTCGGTCTGGCCGTGCGGGACGGCCATGTGTACGCGTACTTCACGGCGGAGTCGGACAACCGCATCGTCCGCATGCCGTACGGCGGCGGGGCGTCTGACCGCCTCGGCGCGCCCGAGGTGGTCCTCTCGGGCATCCCGAAGGGGAATGTGCACAACGGCGGGCGGATCGCGTTCGGCCCGGACGGAATGCTGTACGCGGGCACGGGCGAGCGCGGTGAGACGGGGCTCGCACAGGACGTGGAGTCGTTGGGCGGCAAGATCCTGCGGATGACCCCGGAGGGGAAACCGGCGCCCGGCAATCCGTTCCCCGGCTCGGTGGTCTATTCGTACGGTCACCGCAATGTCCAGGGGCTGGCCTGGGACGCGGACGGACGGCTGTGGGCGGCCGAGTTCGGCCAGAACACCTGGGACGAGCTCAATCTGGTCGAGGCCGGGAAGAACTACGGCTGGCCGAAGGTCGAGGGCACGGCGAACGTGTCGGGCTTCGTGGACCCGGTGGCCCAGTGGAGGACGGAGGAGGCGTCGCCGAGCGGTATCGCCTATGCGGAGGGCGCGATCTGGATGGCGGGCCTGAGAGGCGAGCGCCTGTGGCGGATCCCGCTGTCCGGAGCGGAACGCTCCGGGGATCCCGAGGCGTTCCTCGTGGCGGAGTACGGCCGGCTGCGCACGGTCCTTGCGGCGGGTGACGGCAGGCTCTGGCTGACGACGAGCGAGACCGACACCCGGGGCACGCCCGAGCCCGGCGACGACAAGATCCTCCGCCTGGAGGTCGGATAGGGGCCCGATGTTCAACCTGATGGAAGAACTGTTCGCGCCGAGCCAGAAGCACACCGACGACGAGCGGCAGCGGCTCGAGCTGACCCGGGAGGACCGGGGCGACGCCGACCCCGGCCGCGGTCCGATCGACCTCGCCTCGGGTGCGGTGACGATACGGGTGCCGGGCCTGGTGACCCGCGACGACGAGGAGGGCGCCGGGGACGGAGGCGACGACCGGAACGAAGGGCCCTGACCGGGGAGGCGACGACCGGAACGAAGGGCCCTGACCGGGGAGGGGTCCGGGACTTCTAGGGCGTCGGCTCCAGCAGGCGGAGACGGTGGGCCAGGGCGGCTGCCTCGCCCCGGCCGGAGACGCCCAGCTTGGCCAGGATGTTGGAGACGTGGACGCTCGCCGTCTTCGGGGAGATGAAGAGCTCCTCGGCGATCTGACGGTTGGTGCGGCCTGCGGCGACCAGGCGCAGGACGTCGTGCTCACGGGGGGTCAGGCCGAAGGCGTCGTCGCCCGGTTCGGGTTCCGGGGCGCGGTCGGGCGAGGTCAGCGGGAGGCGGGCGCGGGCGGCCAGGAGCTCGACGTCCTCACGGAGCGGGTGCGCGCCGAGGCGGACGGCCGTGGCGTGGGCCTCGCGGAGCAGCGCGGCGGCCTCGTCGCGCCGGCCGCCCTCGGCGAGGAGGGCGTCGGCGAGGCGGTGCCGGGCGAGGGCGAGCAGGTGGGGCCGCTCCAGCGGCTCGAGGGCGGCGACGGTCTCCGCCCAGCGGTCCACGGGTTGGCGGCCCTCGGCGCGGTCCAGCTCCGCCGAGGTGTGCAGGGCGTACGCCTCCCAGACGGGTGCCGGGGTCGCCATCCCCCGGGCGGAGCGGCGGAGCAGGGCGAGCGTCTCGGCTCGGCCCTCCGCGGCGGCGGGCAGACCGAGGGCGTCCGCCTCGGCGGTCGCGGCGGCGAGGAGCAGCGGCCAGGCCTCGCGGTGGGTGCCGGGCGGGAAGCCGGCCTCGACGGCGGCGGCGAGCACGGTCCGCACGTCCTGGATGCGCCCGGTGGCGGCGGCGAGGCTCAGCTCGACCATGCGGGTGGGGACCACGTACTGGGGCATCGGGTCGGCCTCGCCGAAGTACTCGCGCGCGACGGCGAGCTGGGTGACGGCCGTGGCCGGCTCGCCCCGGGCGATGGCCAATTGGGCGAGACGCAGCGCCACGGAGCCGCGCGGCTTGGACCGGGTCCCGGCGCGCTCCAGCCACTCGCAGTTGCGCTGCGCCTCGCACCAGAGCCCGAGCGAGAGCTGTGACTCCGCGAGGTTGGAGCGAATCCAGCCCTCGCTGTCGAGGAGCCCGTGGTCGCTGGTGAGCCGGATGCCCTCCTCGGCGACCTGGGCGGCCTCCCGGGAGCGGCCGAGGTTCTCCAGGGAATGGGAGAGGTTGACGTAGGCGCGGGAGGCCTCGTGGTGGAGGCCGAGGGCGCGGGTGCGATCGCGTACCTCGCGCATGGTGGCCAGTCCGAGCTCGCGGTCGCCGGCGCCGACCTGGAGGGTGCCGAGGGTGAGGCGGGCGGCGAGTTCGATGGACTCGTCCTTGACGAGACGGGCGTATTCGACGGCCCGTTCGGCGGCAGCGAGGCTCTCGGGGCCGGGCTGGTGGAGCATGCCCCAGCCCGCGGCCACGACGAGCACACGCGCGTGCACGCTGGACGGGGGCAGGCCCTTGACGAGTTCCTGGGCGGTCGCGATCTCGGCCCAGCCGTCGGAGCGGCCGAGTCCGGAGACGATGCGGGAGCGTTCGGTCCAGAACCAGGCGGACCGCAGCGGGTCGAGCTCCTCGGCCTCGTCCCCTTCGAGGAGCCGCAGCGCCATCTTGCCTATCTTCAGGGCGCGTTCGCGCTCCCC
Organism: Streptomyces sp. NPDC012508; assembly: GCF_042902595.1. Lineage (NCBI taxonomy): Bacteria > Bacillati > Actinomycetota > Actinomycetes > Kitasatosporales > Streptomycetaceae > Streptomyces > Streptomyces sp. NPDC012508. Next base: position 291,595 of record NZ_JBIBEO010000007.1, on the reverse strand, counting down.
GCACAGGCGAGCGGCGTACGCGGCCTCGGCGAGCAGGTCGAGATAGCGCAGCGGGGTGGTCTCGGGGTCGCAGCCGCACGGCGGGTACGCCTCGGCGTAGTCCATCGGCCGCAGGGAGCGGCGCACCTCGTCGGGGACCTCGTCCCAGAGCTCCATGGCCCGTTCGAGAAGCCGGAGTTGTTCGGCGTACGCGTAGCGCTTGCGGGTCTCGACGGAGGCACGGAGCACGGCCGGCAGCGCCTTGGCGGGGTCGTGGGCGCGATACCAGTAGGTGGCGGTCCGGGTCGCGCGCTCGTCGGCGCGGACGAGGGAGGGATCGGCCTCCAGGGCCTCGGCGTAGCGCCGGTTGAGCCGGGACCGTTCGCCGGGCAGCAGGTCGTCGCTGACGGCCTCGCGGACCAGCGAGTGCCGGAAGCGGTAGCCGTCGCCGTCGGGGACGGCGAGCAGGATGTTGGCGCCGACGGCCGCCCTGAGCGCCTCGATGAGCTCGTCCTCGGAGAGCCTGGCGACTGCGGCGAGCAGCGCGTACTCGACGGTGGACCCTCCCTCGGCGACGATCCGGGCCACGCGCTGGGCATCCTCGGGGAGCGCCTCGACGCGGACGAGCAGCAGATCGCGCAGGGAGTCGCTGAGGGAGCCGGGGGCGCAGCCGGCCTCGTGGGAGACGACGAGCTCCTCGACGAAGAACGCGTTGCCGTCGGAGCGGTCGAACACCCCGTCGACGAGGGCCGCGTCGGGTTCGGCGGCGAGGATGCCGGTGAGCTGGCGGCGTACTTCGGCGCGGGTGAAACGGGCGAGTTCGATGCGCCGGATGGTCCGCAGCCGGTCGAGTTCGGCCAGGAGCGGGCGCATCGGGTGGCGACGGTGGATGTCGTCGGAGCGGTAGGTGGCGACGACGACGATCCTGCCGCGGCGCAGGGTGCGCAGGAGGTAGGCGAGGAGGTGCCGGGTGGAGGCGTCGGCCCAGTGCAGGTCCTCCAGGACGAGCACGATCGTACGGTCGGTGGCGAGGCGCTCCAGGAGCCGTACGGTCAGCTCGAAGAGGCGGGCGGTGGAGTCCTCGTGGGAGGGCTCGTGGCTGCCGACGTCGCCGAGTTCGGGGAGGAGCCGGGCGAGTTCGCCCTCCTGGCCGGCTGCGGCGGCGGCCAGTTCGTCCGGGAGCCGGCGACTCAGGGCGCGCAGGGCCGTGGAGAAGGGCGCGAACGGGAGCCCGTCCGCGCCGATCTCGACACAGCCCCCGACGGCGACGTACGCGCCGCGGTCCTGGACCGTGGCCACGAACTCCTCGATGAGCCGGGTCTTGCCGACGCCCGCCTCGCCGGCGACGAGCAGAGCCTGGGGCTCTCCGTCGGCGGCGCGGACGAAGGCGTCGGTGAGGGCGGTGAGTTCACCGGCCCGGCCGACGAACACGGGGCTGACTGACCTGGTCTCCACGGCGCCGAGCATCGCACAGACGTCCGGCGTCCGGGCCATGCGGGTTCACGCGGCCCGGACGAAGCGGCCGGGCCGGGCGCTCACCCGCCCCTCGGCTTCGTGGTCGCCGGACCGCTCGGCCTTCGCGGCCCGCCGCGCCTTGACGGCCTGGCGGGTCAGGCGCTGGGCGGCGGCCTCACGGACGAGCTCGGAGTGGTGCATGCGGTGCAGTTCGTACGCGAACATCTCGTTCTCCCTGGTGTCGGTATCGCTCCTTGCGATGCCTCGACTCTCGTCTCCCAGGGGGTGCGGCCACATCGGGCGAGTGCCGCATGTTCGGCGCACGGGGGGCCTTAGGAAGGTCTCAGGGGGCCTTAGGACGCGGTCGGGAGGTTCAGGAACAGGTCGAAGAACATGCCCGCCGACAGGAACAGGCCGATCGCGCCCAGGACGGCTCCGGCGAGGGCCACGGCGCGGACCCAGGTGGGCCGCTGCGGGCGGACGAGGACGAGCACGGCGACGACGAGGGCGAGGAACGCGAAGACGCCGTTGACCAGTGCGGTGCTGTGCCAGGCGTCGGCGTAGATCTCGTTGATCTGCTGGGCCGCGGTGCCGCCCTGGGCCTTGATCTGCCCGATGAGGGTCTCGCGCTCGCTGACGACCTTGCCCACCCAGGTGCCCGTCAGGGCGGCGAGCCCGAGGCCGGCGGAGACGACGGCCGCGGCCGCCGCGCCGACGCCGTCGCCGGAGGCCGTGGCGGACGCCGCCTCGGCCTCGGCGAGGTCCTCGTCGTCCAGCTCGTCGAGCTCGTCCGACTCCTCCACGGCCGCCGCGGTCTTGGCCTTCCCGGCCGTCCCGCCCGTCTCAGCCGCCTCAGCCTTCTCCGCCGTCCCGGCCTTCTCCGCCGTCTCGTCGGGCGCCGGCGTCTCGTCAGTCTTGATAGTCATGCACCGCACGCTAGGTGCCACGTATGAGAAGCGCCTTAAAGAACAGCCTCGGGCAAGGGCCTCAGGTCGCCGGCTCGGCCTTCTGGGCCTTCCACTCCGGTGCGAGCACCGACCAGACCTCCATGTCGAGGCGCCGGCCCCGGTACGCGTAGCTCTCGCGCAGCACGCCGTCCTTGGTCATCCCCAGCCTCCGGGCCACCGCGATGCTGCTCTCGTTCTTCGAGGAGACCAGCCACTCGACACGGTGGATGCCGCGTTCCCCGATCGCCCAGTCGATGATCGTCCGCGCGGCCCGGGTGACCAGGCCCTTGCCGACGGCCGAAGGCTCCAGCCAGCAGCCTGCCTCGGCCGTCGCCTGGTTCACGTCCATCGCGCGGAAGAGCACGCCGCCGACGAGGGTGCCCTCGGTCCAGATGCCGTAGATCCGGCCGGCGTCGTTCGCGGCCTTCTCGGCGTACGCCTGGAGGAAGGAGCGGGCCGATTCGAGGTCCGTCACCACGTCGGCGAGGGCGATGTGCTGCCCGACGTACTCGCGCCCCCGGTCCATGTGGGTGAGGAACTCCTCGGCGTACGAGGGCTCCAGCGGCCTCAGTTCGGCGCCGTCGTCACCCAGCGATATCGCGAACACTGTTCTCGTCCTCCGCAGTCGGAACCGTCACACGCTGTGTGGGGATCTTCGCACGGGCGTCGGCCACGGCGCGGGACTCCGGCGGTTCGATGCTGATCCGGGGCAGCCGGCGGTCGAGCCAGCGGGGCAGCCACCAGTTCGCCCCGCCGAGCATGTGCATGAGGGCGGGTACGAGCAGGGTCCGCAGGACGAAGGCGTCCAGAGCGACGGCCGCCGCGAGCGCGATGCCGAACATCGCGACGACCCGGTCGCCGGAGAGCACGAAGGCGAGGAAGACGGAGATCATGATGACCGCCGCGGAGTTGATCACACGGCTGGTCTCGGCGAGCCCGACCCGGACCGCCCGCCGGTTGTCGCCGGTCTCCAGCCACTCCTCGTACATCCGGCTGACCAGGAAGACCTGGTAGTCCATCGAGAGCCCGAAGAGCACCGACACCATGATGACCGGCAGGAAGGGTTCGATCGGGCCCGCGCTGCCGAGGCCGAGGAGCTCGCTCCCCCAGCCCCACTGGAAGATCGCGACGACGATGCCGAAGGCGGAGGCGACGGCGGCGACGTTCATCAGCGCGGCCTTCAGCGGGATGCCGAGGGAGCGGAAGGCGACCAGGAGCAGCAGAGAGCCCAGGGCGACGACCACGCCCACGAAGAGCGGCAGCTTGCCGACGATGATCTCGGCGAAGTCGTCGTACGAGGCGGTGACGCCGCCCACGTGCACATCGAGCGAGGTGCCCTGCTCGGCCGCCGGCAGCACGTCCGAGCGGAGCCGGTCGACGAGTTCGCTGGTGGCCTTCGACTGCGGTGAGGAGTCCGGTACGACGGTCAGGGCGGCGGTGTCCCCGGCGCTGTTGTAGACGACCGGGGAGACGGCTTCGACACCGCGGGTGTGTGCCAGCTCGGCCGGCAGCTCGCCCATCGCGACACGGTCGTCGGCGCCGTCGATCGCGGCGACGAGGGTGAGCGGCCCGTTGACCCCGGGCCCGAACCCTTCGGCAAGCAGGTCGTACGCCTGCCGGGTGGTCGACGTGGCGGGCCCGTTGCCCTGGTCGGAGGTGCCGAGGTGGAGCGAGAAGGTCGGCAGCGCCAGGACCAGCATGACGACGGCGGCGACCGCGCCGAGCAGCTTGGGGTGGCGCTCGACGAAGGCGGACCAGCGGGCGGCGAAACCGGTCGGCAGCTCGGGCTGCGGTCCGTGCTCGGCGAGCTGTCGGCGCTCGCGGCGCGAGAGCGCCCGCATCCCGATGAGCGAGAGCAGCGCGGGCAGCAGGGTCACGGACGCGGCGACCGTGAGGACGACCGTCAGCGAGGCGGCGATGGCGACGCCGTTGAGGAAGCTGAGTCGCAGTATGAGCATGCCGAGGAGGGCGATGCAGACGGTCGCGCCGGCGAAGACGACGGCGCGGCCGGTGGTCGCGACGGCGATCTGCGCGGATTCGGGGACCGAGAGCCCGCGTTTGAGTCCCTTGCGGTGGCGCGTGACGATGAAGAGCGCGTAGTCGATGCCGACGCCGAGGCCGATGAGCATGCCCAGCATGGGGGCGAAGTCGGCGACGGTCATGACATGGCCGAGGAGCACGATCCCGGAGTACGCGATGCCGACGCTGACGAGCGCGGTGGCGATGGGAAGCGCGGAGGCGGCGAGCGAGCCGAAGGCGAGGAAGAGGACGACGGCCGCGACGACGACGCCGACGGCCTCGGCGACATGCCCGCCGGAGGCTTCGGTGAGAGCGACGGCGCTGCCGCCGAGCTCGACCTGGAGGTGGTCGCCGGCGGCCCCGCGGGCCGTGTCGACCAGGGCCTGGGCCTGGGACTTCGGGATGTCGTCGGCCTGCTCGTGGAAGATCACCGGGGCGTAGGCGGTCCGCCCGTCCTCGCTGATCTGCGCCTGGGCGGCCGGGCCGTCGTCGTACGGAGAGGTCACGGACGCGATGCCGGGCAGGTCGGCGACCTCGTCCAGCATCTCGGTCATGCGCTGCTCGACACCGGTAGCGCGGACACTGCCCTGGTCGGTGTGCCAGACGATGGTGTTGCTGTCGCCCCCGGAGCCCGGGAAGCCCTTCTCGAGGAGGGCGGTGGCACGGCCGGACTCGGTGCCGGGGACCTCGTAGTCGTTCGAGTACGCCGAGCCCGCCACCGATGCTCCGGCGACGGCTCCGCCGAGGACGGTGAGCCAGAGGAGAACGGCGACGAGGCGGTGCTTGATGCACCACCGTGCGATGGCTGCCAAAGGACGTGCTCCCTGGTGGGTGGTTCGTGGATCTTTACCGGGGAACAGCCCGCAAAGAACGCATGACCTGGATAAGGCCACTGTTACAGCCTTAAGAGATCCTTTGTCCCTTTCGTGGCGTTACTCACAGCGCTGCGCGGAAGCTCAGGCCTTTGGTCCTGTGCTTCCGCGCAGCGCCGTGCAGGGAGGGTCAGCCGGAGACGCTCGCCCGCCCGTTCTCGATGTGCCCCATGAGCCGCCGGCGGAAGCCGCCGGGCCCGGTCACCTCGACGTCGTACCAGCCGTGCGCGTCGGCCGCCGAGTGCACGAGGGTACGGCTCCTGCCGGGCTTCACCTTGACCGTACGGGTCCAGTCGCGGAGGTCGTCCTGGTCCACGTAGCCGAGCGGGCGGACGGTGAAGGAGACCGTCGCGGTGCCCGTGTTCCGTACGGTGAGGTGCAGGTCACGGTCATGATGATCGATGTGTGTGGCGAGGTCGGCGCCGCCGGCCGCCGGGCCCTCGAACTCGCGGCGGAAGCCGTTCGGACCGGTGATCGTGAAACGGTAATGATCACGCGTAAGGGGTACGGCCCATTGCGCCTTGCCCCTTACATCCCGGTGCTGGGGAACGGCGAACTCACCGGCGTACGGGTACAGCGCGAAGTGCGCGGAGGCCTTCCCGCTGTTCGTGAGGTCGACGGTGAGCGCACCGCCGCCGACCCGCGCCTGGGCGTCCGGCTGGTACGGCAGCGGACGGGCCGGGCGGGTGCCCGGCTCCTGGACCGGCATCTGCTGGACGGCCGGGGGCTGCGGCCGCCAGCGGCCGGAGAACGGGGGGATCGGGCCGGGCTCCTCGACGTCGGGCTGCCGGTGGGCGCGCCGGAAGTCGAAGGCGGAGGTCAGGTCGCCGGTGACGGCGCGCCGCCACGGGGTGATGTTGGGCTCCTCGATGCCGGTGAGCTGCTCCAGGAACCGGATCACGGAGGTGTGGTCGAAGGTCTCGGAGCAGACGTAGCCGCCGACCGACCAGGGCGAGACGACGAGCAGCGGGACGCGGATGCCGAGACCGGTGGGCAGGCCCTTCCAGCGCTCGTCCGTGTTGTCGGCCGGCGGGACGGGCGGCGGCACGTGGTCGAAGAAGCCGTCGTTCTCGTCGTAGTTGATCAGGACGACGGTGTGGCGCCAGACGTCCGGGTGCGAGCCGAGGGCGTCGAGCACCTTGTAGACGAGCGAGGCGGAGGCGATCGGCGAGGAGGAGCCGGGGTGCTCGGAGTCGATCGCGGACGGGACGAGGTAGGAGACCTCGGGGAGCGTTCCGGCGGCCACGTCGGCGCGGAAGGCGTCGGCGAGCCTGCCGGTCTCGACGCGGCGCAGGCCCCGCTCGAAGAGCGAGCGCTCGGCGGGGGTGAGCGTGGCGACGCCGTCCTCGAGGGCGGCGAGCAGCCGGGCCCGCTCGGCGTCGTCGTCCGTGTCTCGGACGGCGGCGTAGAAGGACTCCATGAAGGTGTGCCCGCCGGTGGGGGCGAGCGCCTTGCGGGCGATCTTCTTGAAGGAGGTGAAGAACTCGATGTTGTTGTCGGTGAAGTTCTCCCACTCGGTGTACGTCTTCCAGGTCCGCCCGGCCGCTTCGAGACGCTCGGCATAGGTGGGCCAGGGGTAGCCGGGGTGGGTGCCCTCGGCGTACGCGGCGTTGGTGACGGCACGGCTGCCGTCGGCCTCGTAGCCGGTCCAGCCGGACCAGAGGTGGTTGCGGTTGGGGCTCGTCGAGGTGTGGGTGGACGAGTGGTAGGCGTCGCAGATGGTGAAGGTGTCGGCGAGCTCGTAGTGCAGCGGGATGTCCTGACGGTCGTAGTACGCCATCGTCGCCGCGGTCTTGGCGGAGACCCAGCCGTCCATCCAGCCGTCGTGCCAGGCCTTGGCGCCGCCGCTCCAGGAGTGGTCGAGGTCGCCGATGTACTGGAGGTCCTTCTTCTGCGTCTCGGCGGCGCCGCGGATCGGGAACGGCAGCACGGTCCGGCCGAGCGCGGCGGGCTGCTCGAACACCGGCGTACCGGAGGGGAGCTCGATCGCGTTGCGGTCGCCGAAGCCGCGGACCCCGCGGAGGGTGCCGAAGTAGTGGTCGAAGGACCGGTTCTCCTGCATGAGGATCACGACGTGGCGGACGGCCGACATACCCCCGGCCGGCGGTCCCGCGGCGATCGCCTCCTGGAGCGACGGCGGGAGCAGCGAGCCCGCAGCGGCGGCGCCGAGCGCGCCTCCGCCCAGCGCGAGGACCCTGCGGCGGGACATCCGGGACTTCTCGGGGGACAAGACCGACCTCCAGTCGACGGCCAATGGTTCGCCTTCGAGCCATTGGGTGGTACGTCGGGGACGGTAGTGACGCCGGATGACGCGCGGAAGACCCGACGCGGACCGCGCGGTGAACGTCCAACACCCGGTGACAGGAGTCCAAGCGCGGAAATATTCGCTGCCGCGCCGGTCGATGGGCGTGCAGACTCGATCCATGGCGGACATGTGGGCGTTCCGGGACGCGGTCGGTGACTGGGCGGCGGGCGGTCCCGGCGGTCCGGCGAGCGAGCTGGCGGTACGACTGGGGCTGCGGACGGCGGTGTTGCTGGAAGGACCGAGCGACCTCGCGGCCGTCGAGACGCTGGCCGCCCGGCGGGGCCGGGACCTCGCCGCCGAGGGCGTGTGCGTGGTGTCGATGGGCGGGGCGATGAACGTGGGCCGGTACGCGGGCCTCCTCGGGCCGCCCGGTCTCGGTCTGCGCCTGACGGGACTGTGCGACGAGCGCGAGCAGCGGTACTACGACCGCGGTCTGGAGCGGGCCGGCGCGCCGCGGGACGGCATCTTCGTGTGCGTGGCGGACCTGGAGGACGAACTCATCCGCACCCTGGGCACGGAGAGGGTCGAGGAGATCGTCCGGGCAGAGGACGACGACCTGCGCGCCTGGCAGACGTTCCTGCGCCAGCCGGCCCAGCACGGCCGGCCCCGCCATCAGCAGCTGCGGCGCTTCCTCGGCACGAAGAAGGGCCGCAAGATCCGCTACGGCAGCCTGCTGGTCGAGGCCCTCGCCCCCGACCGTGCCCCGGCCCCGCTCGACGACCTCCTCAGGAGCCTCTGACCGCCGGGCTCCGGCCTCACGTCGGTACGAAGAGGGCGGCGCCCCGGGTCGTGGAACCCGGGGCGCCGCCCTCGTACGCGTGACAGTCGGACGCTCAGCCTTCGCTGACGCCCAGCTTCTCCAGGATCAGGTCCTTCACGCGCGCCGCGTCCGCCTGGCCGCGGGTGGCCTTCATCACCGCGCCGACCAGGGCGCCGACCGCGGCGACCTTGCCGCCGCGGATCTTGTCGGCGATGCCCGCGTTGGCCGCGATGGCCTCGTCGACGGCCGTGCCCAGCGCGCCCTCGTCGGAGACGACCTTCAGGCCGCGCTTCTCGACGACCTCGTCCGGTCCGCCCTCGCCGGCCAGCACGCCCTCGATGACCTGGCGGGCCAGCTTGTCGGTGAGGTCGCCGGAGGCCACCAGCTCGGTCACACGGGCGACCTGCGCCGGAGTGATCGGCAGCTCGTCCAGGGCCGTGCCCGACTCGTTGGCGGAGCGGGCCAGTTCGCCCATCCACCACTTGCGGGCCTGGTCCGCGGGAGCACCGGCGTCCGTGGTCGCGACGATCAGGTCGACCGCGCCCGCGTTGAGGATCGACTGCATGTCGTGCTCCGACACACCCCACTCCTCACGGAGCCGGTTGCGGCGCACGCGCGGCAGCTCGGGCAGTCCGGCACGCAGCTCCTCGACCCACTCACGGGCCGGGGCGACGGGGACGAGGTCCGGCTCCGGGAAGTACCGGTAGTCCTCGGCGTTGTCCTTGATCCGGCCGGACGTGGTGGAGCCGTCGTCCTCGTGGAAGTGACGGGTCTCCTGCACGATCTGGCCGCCCGACTGGAGGACGGCCGCGTGGCGCTGGATCTCGAAGCGCGCCGCCCGCTCCACCGAACGGAGCGAGTTGACGTTCTTCGTCTCCGAGCGGGTGCCGAAGGTAGTGGTGCCGTGGGGGCGCAGCGACAGGTTCACGTCGCAGCGCATCTGGCCTTTGTCCATCCGCGCCTCGGAGACGTCCAGCGCGCGGATCAGCTCGCGCAGCTCGGCGACGTACGCCTTGGCGACCTCGGGGGCACGCTCGCCCGCGCCCTCGATCGGCTTGGTGACGATCTCGATGAGCGGGATGCCGGCGCGGTTGTAGTCGAGCAGGGAGTGGGACGCGCCGTGGATACGGCCGGTGGCGCCGCCGACGTGCAGCGACTTGCCGGTGTCCTCCTCCATGTGGGCGCGCTCGATCTCCACGCGGAAGATCTCCCCGTCCTCCAGCTGGACGTCCAGATAGCCGTTGAAGGCGATCGGCTCGTCGTACTGCGAGGTCTGGAAGTTCTTCGGCATGTCCGGATAGAAGTAGTTCTTCCGGGCGAAGCGGCACCACTCGGCGATCTCGCAGTTCAGCGCGAGACCGATCTTGACGGCCGACTCGACGCCGATCGCGTTGACGACCGGGAGCGAGCCGGGCAGACCCAGACAGGTCGGGCAGGTCTGCGAGTTGGGCTCGGCGCCCAGCTCGGTCGAGCAGCCGCAGAACATCTTGGTCTTCGTGCCGAGCTCGACATGGACCTCCAGGCCCATGACGGGGTCGTACGCAGCGAGCGCCGCGTCGTACGACAGCAGTTCAGTGACGGTCACAGTGAGACTTTCCCTCTCAGCCCAGCAGGACGTCGTCGTCGCCCAGGCGCTTCAGCTCCCGGTAGAGGATCGCCAGGCCGGTAACGATGGCGGCGGCGGACACGGCGGAGTCGATCAGCCGCAGCATGTCGTTGTCGCTGCGGGCCATCTTGGCCTGCTTCGCGACGCTGATGGCACCGAACGCGGTGGTCGCCAGCGAGACGTAGACGCCGGTCTTGGACTTCTTGAAGTTCTTGGCCTTCTTTGCCATGGCACTCATAGCGACGGAGCCTCCTCAAGCAGTGGGTGACCCCACCTTTCCACGAAGGCGGCCTCGACGGCGGCGCCGACCCTGTACAGCCGGTCGTCCTTCATGGCGGGGGCGATGATCTGCAGCCCGACCGGCAGGCCGTCCTCCGGCGCGAGGCCGCAGGGCAGCGACATGGCGGCGTTGCCCGCCAGGTTGGTCGGAATGGTGCACAGGTCCGCGAGGTACATCGCCATCGGGTCGTCGGCGCGCTCGCCGATCGGGAAGGCGGTGGTGGGGGTCGTCGGGGAGACGATCACGTCCACCTGCTCGAAGGCCTGCTCGAACTCACGGGTGATGAGCGTGCGGACCTTCTGCGCCGAGCCGTAGTACGCGTCGTAGTAGCCGGAGCTCAGCGCGTACGTACCGAGGATGATGCGGCGCTTGACCTCGTCGCCGAAGCCGGCCTCACGGGTGAGGGCGGTGACGTCCTCGGCCGACTTCGTACCGTCGTCGCCGACCCGCAGGCCGTAGCGCATGGCGTCGAAGCGGGCCAGGTTGGAGGAGCACTCCGACGGCGCGATCAGGTAGTACGCCGAAAGGGCGAGGTCGAAGGTCGGGCAGTCAAGCTCGACGATCTCGGCACCCAGCTCCTTGAGGAGCTCGACGGACTCGTCGAAGCGCTGCACGACACCGGCCTGGTAGCCCTCGCCGCGGAACTGCTTGACGACACCGACGCGCATGCCGGCGACGGAGCCGTTGCGGGCGGCCTCGACGACCGGCGGGACCGGGGCGTCGATGGAGGTCGAGTCCAGCGGGTCGTGCCCGGCGATGGCCTCGTGCAGCAGGGCCGCGTCCAGGACCGTACGGGCGCAGGGGCCGCCCTGGTCGAGGGAGGAGGAGAAGGCCACCATGCCGAAGCGGGAGACCCCGCCGTAGGTCGGCTTGACGCCGACGGTGCCGGTGACGGCGGCGGGCTGGCGGATCGAGCCGCCGGTGTCCGTGCCGATGGCGAGGGGCGCCTCGTAGGCGGCGAGGGCCGCGGAGGAGCCACCGCCGGAGCCGCCGGGGATCCGTGTGAGGTCCCAGGGGTTGCCGGTGGGGCCGTAGGCGCTGTTCTCGGTGGAGGACCCCATGGCGAACTCGTCCATGTTGGTCTTGCCGAGGATGACGACGTCGGCGGCCTTGAGGTTCTTCACCAGGGTCGCGTCGTACGGCGGGATCCAGCCTTCGAGGATCTTCGAGCCGACGGTCGTCGGGATGCCGACGGTGGTGAAGATGTCCTTGAGCGCCAGGGGGACGCCGGCCAGCGGGCCGAGCTTCTCGCCCTTGGCGCGCTTCTCGTCCACGGCGCGGGCCTGGGCGAGGGCGCCCTCGCGGTCGACGTGCAGGAAGGCGTGGACCTTCTCGTCGACGGCCTCGATCCTGGCGAGGTGGGCCTCGGTCACCTCGACGGCGGTGAGTTCGCCGGAGGCGATCTTCGCGGCGATCTCGGCGGCCGTGAGCTTGATGATGTCCGTCATGTGATTAGTCCTCCCCCAGGATCTGCGGCACCTTGAAACGCTGCTGCTCCTGGGCCGGGGCGCCGGAGAGCGCCTGCTCGGGGGTGAGCGACGGACGGACCTCGTCCGCGCGCATGACGTTCGTCAGCGGCAGCGGGTGGGAGGTCGGCGGTACGTCTTGGTCGGCGACCTCGGAGACGCGGGCGACCGCGCCGATGATGTCGTCGAGCTGACCGGCGAAGTGATCGAGCTCTTCGCCCTTCAGCTCCAGACGCGCCAGCCGTGCGAGGTGGGCGACCTCCTCGCGCGTGATGCCAGGCATGCGATCCTCACGGGGTGAGTTTGATGGTGTTGGCCCAATCCTATGGGGCCCGCACCGCTACCCGTGAAACGGTCGCCCGCCGCCCGCCGCGCGGCTACTGCACCACCTGGCCCGAGGACTGGTCGAGGTCCACGGCCGCGGCCGCCTCCGCGGCCTGCATCGCGGCCTCCTCGGAGGGGCGGCGCCAGCCGCGTTCGCCGCGGGCGAGCAGCCAGGCGGTGGTCTCGGCCGGGGGCATCGCGGCGGCCACCAGCCAGCCCTGGACGGCGTCGCAGCCCAGGTCCCGCAGGCGCTCCCAGGTCTCGTCGTCCTCGACGCCCTCGGCGACCACGAGCAGGCCGAGCGAGTGGGCGAGGTCGAGGGTGCAGCGCACGATCTCGGCGTCCTCGGCGTCGACGGCGAGCCGGGCGACGAAGGAGCGGTCGATCTTCAGCTCGCTCACCGGGAGGCGCCGCAGGTGGACCAGGGAGGAGTAGCCGGTACCGAAGTCGTCCAGGGACATCTTCACGCCGTGGCCGGTCAGCCCGGCCATGGTGTCGGCGGCGCGCTGCGGGTCCTCCAGGAGCACGTGCTCCGTTATCTCCAGCTGCAGGGCCCCTGCCGGGACGCCGTGCCGGGCCAGGCGGGCGGCGACCGCGCCGGCGAAGCCGGGGGTGTGGACGTCCCGGGGCGAGACGTTCACGGCCACAGGAACGTTCAACCCCTGGGCACGCCACCGGGCCACCTGCGCGAGCGCGGTCTCCAGGACGTACTCGGTGAGGTGGGGCATCAGGCCCGAGGACTCGGCGATGGCGATGAACTCGTCCGGGGGGACCCGCCCGCGCTCCGGGTGCACCCAGCGCACCAGGGCCTCCAGGCCGGCGACCTGCCCGTCGAAGCGGACCTTGGGCTGGTAGTGGAGCTCGACCTCGCCGGCGTCCAGGGCGCGCCGCAGGTCGCCGAGGAGTCCGAGCCGGTCGGGGGTGTTGGAGTCGCGCTTGGACTCGTACACCTCGACGCCCGTACGGTCCCGCTTCGCCTGGTACATGGCGACGTCGGCCCGCCGCAGCAGCCCCTCGGCGTCCAGCGCGTGGTCGGGGAAGACCGCGACGCCGGCGCTGGCCTCCAGGACGAGGGTCAGGCCGTCCAGATCGAGCGGCGAGGAGAGCTCGGCGACCAGATGGCGGGCGACACGCTGGGCGCTGGTGGTGGAGTCGGCGATGGGGAGCAGGACGGCGAACTCGTCACCGCCGAGCCGCGCGGCCTCCGCCCCGCGCGGCAGGGCGAGCTTGAGCCGCTCGGCGATCTGAAGAAGCAGCCGGTCCCCGGCGAGATGGCCGAGGGTGTCGTTGACCGAGCGGAAACGGTCGAGGTCGATCAGGACGAGGGCCGAGCGGGCGCCCTCCCCCTCGGCCTCCTCCAGGGCGGTCCAGGCCCGCTCCAGGAGCCACTGGCGGTTCGGCAGTCCGGTGAGCGGGTCGCGCAGCTGCTCCTCGGCGCGGGCGCGGGCGATCCAGAGGGTGGAGTCGAGGGCGATGAGCGGGACCGCGAAGAGCGGCAGCAGGATCGGCTGGGCGACGGCGACGACGCAGATCAGCGGGGCGATGCCCAGCAGGGCGACCGCGACGAGGCCCTGCCGGAGCAGGGCGGTGCGGGCGACGGTCGGCAGTCCGCCGCTGCGGGGCGAGAGGGCGTACCACAGGAGCAGGCGGGTGACCGCGAGGTAGGTGGCGGCGGCGAGCACCACTTCGGGTACGTCGGCGATCCCCCAGTCGGGGGGCTGCCAGGGGTGCTCGACCGTCGGTACGTCTCCGAACGCGGCGAGGACCAGGGCGGCGGCGCCGACGCCGAGGACGTCCACGGCGCCGTGCAACAGGCCCTGGCGCCAGCGGTGCCGGCGGGCCGCGCCGACCAGGAGGACGACGGCCATGGAGACGAGTCCGGCGGGCACCCAGCCGTAGAGGAGCAGGACGGCGAGGGTGAGGGCGGCGCCGGAGCCGGTGCCGCCCCACCAGCGGTCGCGGCCGAGGGCGACCAGGTGTCCGACGATGAGTCCGGTGAGGACGGCGAGGGACCAGCCTTCGGCGCCGCCGGGGAAGAGTCCGTGGCCGGCGCTCAGGACGTGGTAGAGCCCGGTGACGAGCGCGCCGGCGGCGAGCCCCACCACCGCTCCGGGCAGCCCGGAGGTGATGCCCACGAAGGCCGCGCGGGCACGCGGCCGTGAGACCGGGGCGGCGGCACTCTCGGTCGGTTTCATTCCGTCCCTCTCACAGCCGGCGGTGCCGATGCAACGCGATGGGCCGTTGTCATACCGCCACGACCGGCAGAGCCCTCACGCGGCCGTGCGCGACAGACGCACGGTCTCAACACTAGGCCGCGGAGGGCTCCGACGGGCAGCGCTCTCCATGTCTTGCCCGAATGCGACCTGGCCACCCGTAACGATCTGGTATGCGCCAAACGGGTGACGTTCGCGCGGCCGCCGCTCCGGCTCTCCCGCGGGCCCTCCCGGCTATCCCTCGACCGGAACCGCGGCCTCCCTAGCGGCCTCGGGACCTTGTTCGAGCAGCACGCCGAAGCCGTCCTCGTCGAGAACCGGAACCTTCAGCTGCATCGCCTTGTCGTACTTGGATCCAGGGTTCTCGCCGACCACCACGAAGTCGGTCTTCTTCGAAACGGAACCGGTGACCTTCGCTCCGCGGCTCTGGAGCGACTCTTTTGCGCCATCCCTGGTGAAGTTCTGCAGGGTGCCGGTGACGACGACGGTCAGTCCCTCCAGCGGACGCGGCCCCTGCTCCTCGCCGGCGCCCTCGTCCTCGAACGCCACTCCCGCCGCACGCCACTTGCGCACGATCTCGCGGTGCCACTCCTCGGAGAACCAGTCCTTCACCGCCGTGGCGATGATCCCGCCGACCCCGTCGACGGCCGCCAGCTCCTCCTCGCTCGCCTGCTCGATCCGCTCCAGGGAGCGGAACTCGCGGGCCAGCGCCTGGGCGGCGACGGGCCCCACGTGCCGGATGGAGAGGCCGTTGATGAACCGGGCGAGCGGGCGGGCCTTGGCCGCCTCGATGTTCGCCAGCATGGCAAGCGCGTTCTTCTTCGGCTCGCCCTTCTGGTTGGCGAAGACCGTGACGACCTTCTCCTCACCGGTCTTCGGGTCCCGCTTGGGCAGCCCGCTGTCGGAGTCGAGGACGTACGCCTTGATCGGCAGGAGCTGCTCGATGGTGAGGTCGAAGAGATCGCCCTCGTCGACGAGCGGCGGCTCGGCCGGCTCCAGGGGGCGCGTCAGCGCGGCCGCGGCCACCGCGCCGAAGTTCTCGATGTCCAGGCACTCACGGCCCGCCAGATAGAAGAGACGTTCACGCAGTTGGGCGGGGCAGGTCCGCGCGTTGGGGCAGCGCAGATCGATGTCGCCCTCCTTCATGGCCCGCAGCGGCGTCCCGCACTCGGGGCACTCGGCGGGCATCACGAACTCCCGCTCGGTGCCGTCCCGCAGGTCGGCGACGGGACCGAGGATCTCCGGGATGACGTCACCGGCCTTGCGCAGCACGACCGTGTCACCGATCAGCACGCCCTTGGCCTTCACCACCTCCTGGTTGTGGAGCGTGGCGAACTCGACCTCCGAACCGGCGACCGTGACCGGCTCCACCTGGGCGTAGGGAGTGACCCGGCCCGTCCGGCCGACACCGACCTTGATGTCGACCAGCTTGGTGTTGACCTCCTCGGGCGCGTACTTCCAGGCGATCGCCCAGCGCGGGGCGCGCGCGGTGGAGCCGAGCCGGCCCTGGAGCGGGATCTCGTCCAGCTTGACGACGACCCCGTCGATCTCGTGCTCCACGGAGTGGCGGTTCTCGCCGAAGTACGCGATGAACTCCCGTACCTCGTCGAGCGAGGCCACGACCTTGTTGTGCCGGGCGGTCGGCATGCCCCACTCGCGCAGGAGGTCGTACGCCTGGCTGAGGCGGTCGATGTCCAGACCCTCGCGGGCGCCGATGCCGTGGACGACCATCCGGAGGGGACGGGTCGCGGTGACCTTCGGGTCCTTCTGCCGCAGCGAACCGGCCGCCGCGTTGCGCGGGTTGGCGAAGGGCTTGTCGCCCGCCTCCACCAGACGCGCGTTCAGCCCTTCGAAGGCTTCCATCGGGAAGTAGACCTCGCCGCGGATCTCGACGAGCTCCGGGACGCGGTCCCCGTGCAGCCGGTCCGGGATGTCGGCGATCGTACGGACGTTGGGCGTGATGTCCTCGCCGGCCCGGCCGTCGCCCCGGGTGGCCGCCCGGGTCAGCCGGCCGCGCTCGTACGTCAGGTTGACCGCGAGGCCGTCGACCTTCAGCTCGCACAGCAGGTGGTAGTCGGGCGTGCCGACGTCACGGGCGGTCCGCTCGGCCCAGGCGGCCAGTTCCAGGTCGTCGAAGGCGTTGTCGAGGGAGAGCATGCGCTCCCGGTGGGCGACGGAGGTGAACTCCGTCTCGTACTGCCCCGCGACCTTCTGCGTCGGCGAGTCCGGCGTGCGCAGCTCGGGGTACTCCTCCTCCAGCGCCTCCAGGGAGCGCAGGAGCTTGTCGAACTCGCCGTCGCTGATGACCGGCTGGTCCCTCACGTAGTACCGGAAGCGGTGCTCCTCGACCTGCTCGGCCAGGTCCGCGTGCTTCTCCCGTGCCTCGGCGGGCAGGGCCCCCTGTTCGACTGCCACCGTTACTCGTCCTCCCGTTGCCTCTGACCGAAGTCACTCAGGGTTGTCCGCGAGCGATCTCGCCGCCCGGGCGCAGTGGGCGAGGGCCGCGCGGGCATACGCGGGCGAAGCACCCGCGAGACCGCACGTCGGGGTGACCACCACGGACTCGGCGAGAGTCCCCGGATTCAGCCCCAGCCTGCGCCACAGCGTCCTGACACCCATGACGCTACCGCCCGGGTCGGACAATGCCGTGTCGGTGGACGGCACCACGCCCACGAAGAGCTTGGTGCCGGCCTCGACGGCCTCGCCGATCGGCTCCTCGTCACGTTCGGTGAGGAGACCGAAGTCGAACGAGACCCCTGAGACACCGGCCCGCCGCAGCAGCCCGAACGGCACCTCGGGGGCGCAGGAGTGGACGACGACCGGGCCGTCGTGGACCGCGGCCACCTCGCGCAGCGCGCTCTCGACGACCTGCCGGTCGACCGCGCGGTAGGTGCGGTAGCCGCTGGCGGTACGGACGTGGCCGCGCAGGACGGCCGTGAGGGAGGGCTCGTCGAGCTGGAGGACGAGGCGGGCGCCCGGGATCCGCTTGCGGAGTTCGTCGAGGTGGGCGCGGAGGCCCTCGGCGAGGGAGCCCGTGAGGTCCCGGCAGGCGCCGGGGTCGCCGAGTGCGGCCTCGCCGCCGCGCAGTTCGAGCGCCGCGGCGAGCGTCCAGGGGCCCACGGCCTGGACCTTGAGCGGGCCCTCGTAGCCCTGGGTGAACTCCTCCAGGGCGTCGAGGTCCTCGCCGAGCCAGGAGCGGGCACGCCGGGTGTCACGGCCGGGCCGGTCGCTGACCCGCCATCCGCTCGGCTCCACGTGCGCGTACATCTCGACGAGCAGTCCGATGGTCCGCCCGATCATGTCGGCACCGGGGCCGCGCGCGGGCAGTTCGGCCAGGAACGGGAAGTCCTCGAAGGAACCGGTGACGGTCCTGGCGGCCTCGCGGGCGTCTCCGCCGGGCAGGGAGCCGACGCCGGTGGCGGGCCCCCAGATGAATGCTTGCTGCTCGCTCGTGTCGCTCACTGTTCCTGGTTCCTACCGTCCCGGACGGACGGTCAGGTCGTTGATCTCGGCGTCGCGCGGGAGGTCGACGGCCGTGAGGATCGTGGTGGCCACCGACTCGGGGTCGATCCACTGCGAGGGGTCGTACTCCTTGCCCTCCTGGGCGTGGACCTTCGCCTGCATCGGGCTGGCGGTGCGGCCGGGGTACACCGAGGTGACCCGCACTCCGTTGCCGTGCTCCTCGTGGCGCAGGGAGTCGGCGAGCGCCTTCAGGCCGTGCTTGGAGGCGGCGTAGGCGCTCCACTCGGCGTGGGCGTTGAGCCCGGCGCCGGAGTTGACGAAGACCACATGGCCCTGGGAGACGCGGAGCTGGGGCAGGAAGTGCCGGGTCAGCTCGGCGGGGGCGACGAGGTTGACGTTGAGCTGGTGGCGCCAGGTCTTGGGGGTGAGGTCGCCGACCGGGCCGAGGTCGACCACGCCCGCGATGTGGAGGAGCGTGTCGACCCGCTCGGGCAGGCTCTGGTGCGAGAACGCCCAGGAGAGACGGTCGGGGTCGGCGAGATCGCCGACGAGCGTCCTGGCGCCGGGGAACTCGGCGGCGAGCTCCTTGGCCCGGCCGGCGTCGCGCGCGTGGAGCACGAGTTCGTCCCCGCGCGCGTGGAGCCGTCGCGCGACCGCCGCGCCGATGCCGGAACCTGCCCCGGTGATCACATGAGTAGCCATGGGGACCATGGTCCCATCACCGTGCGGCGATCGACTCCTCAAGGTGGGCGAGGGCGGATACACCGTCCTCGGCGAAGAACACCAGGTCGGCGAGAGGGAGCGGCAGGAAGCCCTCCGCCTCCATGCGCTGGAACTGCGCCTTCAGGCCGTCGTAGAACCCGGCCGTGTTCAGCAGGACCACCGGCTTGGTGTGCTTGCCGTGCTTCCTCAGCTCCAGGACCTCGGTGGCCTCGTCGAGGGTGCCGGTGCCCCCCACCATGATCACGATCGCGTCGGACTTGGCCAGGAGCAGCGCCTTCCGCTCGGCGAGATCCTTGGCGACGATCATCTGGTCCGCGCCGGGCCGGGCCTTCGCGGCGAGGAACTCGACCGAGACGCCGACGAGCCGGCCGCCCGCCCGCTCCACCCCGTCCGCGACGACCTTCATCAGGCCGACGTCGGAGCCTCCCCACACCAGGGTGTGGCCCGCCTTCCCGAGCCGTTCGGCGAAGTCGCGGGCGGGAGCGGTGTAGCGCTCGTCGAGGTCGGCGGCGGAGAGGAAGACGCAGATGTTCATGGCGCCCACCGTATCCCTCACATCCCTGACCTCGGCTTTCAGGATTCTTTCGGGAATTTCCGTTCCACGCCGATGAGTTCCGGGAGCGCGTCCGGTCAGCACTGGCATGGACGAGATGAGCGGCACTCTGCACAGGGTCCGGGGGCAGGTCAGGTCGGCGGACGGGACGCGGATCGCGTACGAGCGGCGCGGGGAGGGGGCCCCGGTGATCCTCGTGGGCGGAGCCCTGTCGACGGCCGGTACGGAACAGCCGCTGGCCGATCTCCTGGCGTCGCACTACGCGGTCGTGACCTACGACCGGCGGGGGCGCGGCGGGAGCGGAGACACGGGGCCGTACAGGGTGCGGCGGGAGATCGACGATCTGGCGGCGCTGATCGACGAGGTGGGCGGCCGGGCCTTCGTGCACGGCGTCTCGTCCGGCGGGGCGCTTGCCCTCGCGGCGGCGGCCGGCGGGCTGCCGATCGAGCGGCTGTCGGTCTTCGAGCCGCCGTTCTCCACGGAGGCCGGGGCCCGGGACGCCTTCACATGGCAACGGCGGCGGCTCGCCGGGCTCCTCGACGGCGGGCAGCGGGGCGCCGCCGTCGAGCTGTTCCTGAGGGAGGGGGCGGGACCGGCGCAGGAAGGGCCGCGGCTGGAGGCCGTCGCGCACACCCTCGCGTACGACCACGCGGTCCTGGGCGACGGGACCGTGCCGGCCGCGCGGCTGGGACGGGTCCACACGCGTGCGCTCGTCGTCGACGGCGGGGCGAGCCCGGCCCGGACGCGCCGCGCGGCGATGGCGGTCGCGACGGCTCTCCCGCGCGGCCGCCACCGCACCCTGACCGGCCAGACGCACCAGGTGGCACCGCACGTCCTGGCGCCGGTCCTGGAGGAGTTCTTCGAGGAGGAGTGACGGGATCCGTCGAAGACACGCCGGGGCGGGTACCCGAACCCGCGTCAGCCTGTAGCCGCGCCCCGCGTCAGACCGTCGCCGTCGCCCCGCGCCGTACCGTCGTCGCGATCGTCGCCGTCGCCCCGCGCCGTACCCGCGTCAGACCGTCGCCGTCGCCCCGCGCCGTACCGTCGTCGCGATCGTCGCCGAGCCCACCACGCGCGTGTCGTCGTACAGCACGATCGCCTGCCCGGGTGCCACGCCCCGGACCGGCTCGTCGAAGGTGACCGTCAGCTCGCCGTCCTCCAGCGCCGCCGTCACCGCCGTCTCGCCGCCGTGGGCGCGCAGCTGGGCGGTGTAGCGGCCGGAGCCTTCCGGAGCCGTGCCGCACCAGCGCGGCTTGATCGCCGTCAGGCCGGTGACGTCGAGCGCCTCGACCGGGCCGACCGTGACCGTGTTGTTCACGGGCGAGATGTCCAGGACGTAGCGCGGCTTGCCGTCCGGCGCCGGGTGGCCGATCCGCAGGCCCTTGCGCTGGCCGATGGTGAAGCCGTACGCACCCTCGTGGGTGCCCACCTTCTCCCCCGACTCGTCGACGATGTCGCCCTCCGCCCGGCCGAGCCGGGAGGCGAGGAAGCCCTGGGTGTCGCCGTCGGCGATGAAGCAGATGTCGTGGCTGTCGGGCTTCTTCGCCACCGCGAGCCCGCGCCGCTCCGCCTCCGCCCGGATCTCGTCCTTGGTGGTGAGGGTGTCGCCCAGCGGGAACATCGCGTGGGCGAGCTGCTTCTCGTCCAGGACGCCGAGGACGTACGACTGGTCCTTGGCCATGTCGGAGGCCCGGTGCAGCTCGCGCGAGCCGTCCTCGTTGAGCACGACGGTGGCGTAGTGGCCGGTGCAGACCGCGTCGAAGCCGAGTGCGAGCGCCTTGTCGAGCAGGGCCGCGAACTTGATCTTCTCGTTGCAGCGCAGGCACGGGTTGGGGGTGCGGCCCGCCTCGTACTCCGCGACGAAGTCGTCGACGACGTCCTCGCGGAAGCGCTCGGCGAGGTCCCAGACGTAGAACGGGATGCCGATGACGTCGGCCGCGCGGCGGGCGTCGCGGGAGTCCTCGATGGTGCAGCAGCCGCGCGCACCGGTACGGAAGGACTGCGGGTTCGCGGAGAGCGCCAGGTGGACGCCGGTGACGTCGTGCCCGGCTTCGGCGGCGCGGGCGGCGGCGACGGCGGAGTCGACGCCGCCGGACATGGCGGCGAGGACACGGAGGGGGCGCTGCGGCGGAGTCTGAGTCATAGCCCTACCAGGGTACGGGGCGCCGGGAACCGCGGTCGCGTGAGTAAGCGTTGTCCTGCACATGGGGAGCGAGAAGAAGCGGGGGGTGGGGCGGCGAGCCGTCCTGCTCGGCGGCGGCGCGGCCGTGCTCGGTACGGCGGCGCTGGCACGCGACGAGCTGGCGCGCGCGTGGTGGCGGCTGCCGGGGACGGAGAAGGACCGGCTGGAGGGCGAGCTCGACCACAAGGGCGCGGACTGGTCGGCGGCGTCCCGGGCGAACTGGCGGCGGGCCGACCGCCCGGCCGACTTCACGATCGACCGGGTGGTGATCCATGTCGTCCAGGGCAGCTACGCCACGGCGCTGAAGGTCTTCAAGAACCCGGGGCACGGGGCCGCCACGCACTACGTCGTGCGGAAGGACGGTCATGTGGCGCAGATGATCCGCGAGCTCGACGTGGCGTTCCACGCGGGGACCCGGGACATGAACGAGCGGAGCGTCGGGATCGAGCACGAGGGCTTCGTGGACCGTCCGCGGGGCTTCACGGCGGCGATGTACGCGTCCTCGGCGCGGCTGACGGCGGGGATCTGTGCCCGGTACGGCATACCCGTGGACCGGGAGCACATCATCGGGCACGTCGAGGTGCCCGGGACCGACCACACCGACCCCGGACCGCACTGGGACTGGGACCGCTACATGGAGCTCGTACGGGAGGCTTCGAAGAAGGTCACGTGAGGCCGGCGGTGCGCGCCCGCTCGACGGCGGGGCCGATGGCTCCGGCGACCGCCGCGACGTCCTCCTCGGTGGAGGTGTGGCCGAGGGTGAAGCGCAGGGTGCCGCGGGCGAGGTCCGGGTCGGTGCCCGTGGCGAGCAGGACGTGGCTGGGCTGGGCGACGCCGGCGGTGCAGGCGGAGCCGGTGGAGCACTCGATGCCCTGGGCGTCGAGGAGCAGGAGGAGCGAGTCGCCCTCGCAGCCGGGGAAGGTGAAGTGGGCGTTGGCGGGGAGCCGGTCGACCGGGTCGCCGCCGAGGATCGCGTCGGGGACGGCGGCGAGGACGGCCGCGACCAGCTCGTCGCGGAGGGCGCCGATCTCGCGGGCGAACTCCTCGCGCCGCTCGGCGGCGAGCCGCCCGGCGACGGCGAAGGCGGCGATGGCGGGCGCGTCCAGGGTGCCGGAGCGGACGTGGCGCTCCTGGCCGCCGCCGTGCAGGACGGGGACGGGGCTGTACTCGCGGCCGAGGAGCAGCGCGCCGATGCCGTAGGGGCCGCCGATCTTGTGGCCGGAGACGGTCAGGGCGGCGAGGCCGGAGGCGCCGAAGTCGACCGGGAGCTGGCCGAAGGCCTGGACGGCGTCGGCGTGCAGGGGGACGTCGAACTCGCGGGCGACGTCGGCGAGTTCGCGTACCGGCATGACGGTGCCGATCTCGTTGTTCGCCCACATGACGGTGGCGAGCGCGACGGTCTCGGGCTCGCGGGCGATCGCCTCGCGCAGGGCGTCGGGGTGGACGCGGCCGTGGCGGTCGACGGGGAGGTACTCGACCGTGGCGCCCTCGTGCGTGGCGAGCCAGTCGACGGCGTCGAGGACGGCGTGGTGTTCGACGGGGCTGGCGAGGACGCGGGTGCGGGCGGGGTCGGCGTCACGGCGGGCCCAGTACAGGCCCTTGACGGCGAGGTTGTCGGCCTCGGTGCCGCCGGAGGTGAAGACGACCTCGCTGGGCCGCGCGCCCAGGGCGGCGGCGAGGGTCTCGCGCGCCTCCTCGACGACCCGCCGGGCGCGCCGCCCGGCCGCGTGCAGGGAGGAGGCGTTGCCCGTGACGGCGAGCTGGGCGGTCATCGCCTCGATCGCCTCGGGAAGCATGGGCGTGGTCGCGGCGTGGTCGAGGTAAGCCATGGTGCATTGATTCTACGAGTGCACGGCCGGCCACTCGGTCACGCCCCCGGGCCGGGGAGGCCGCGCGACCGCCACCGGACAGCGGGGCGGCGCACCCGGGCCCCGGCCGTCGGCGCCACCCCCTCCCGCCCGGGCGGCCCCGCGTCCGGAGGGGAAGCAGGAGGGAGAGGAGGCGGTCGGACTCCACCTCCACCTCCCCACGCCGATCGCCTAGGCGCGCGGGGCGCGGGCCAGCTGGCGGGACTGGGCGACGAGCCGGTCCGCGCTGTCCCAGACCTCGGCGTCCTCCTCCAGGAAGCCGCCGGCGAGGTTCCGCGTGGTGATGGAGACCCGCAGCGGCCCGGGGGCCGGGCGGCAGCGCACGTGCGTGGTGAGCTCGACCGTGGGGGTCCAGCCCTTGAGGCCCAGCTCGAAGGAGGTCGGCGGCAGCGCGTCGACGGTCAGGAGCAAGGAGAGCGCGTCCGGCTCACGGCCGTCGGCGAGGCCGAACCAGCCGCGCATCTCGCCCTTCCCCGACGGCGCGCCGATCGCCCAGCCGACGGTCGCCGGATCGAGCTTGAGGGCGAGGCGGTCGGTGATCGCGTTGGAGCCGGGGATCGGGGGGCGCGGGCCGTCGGACGGGCCGAAGCACTGGTCGATGGGCGCGATCGCCGGGGGCGCGGCGGAGGTGCGGACGTCGTCGCTGAGCGCGTCCAGGTCGCCGTACGAGGCGAGGACGCGGATGCGCTCGACCTCGGTGCCGTCCTCGGCGAACTGGAAGAGGGAGGCCTGGCCCGTGGAGAGCGTGCGGCCGGTGCGGACGGTCTCCGTGCGGATCACCGCGGGGCCGGGCACGGACGGCGTGAGGTAGTGCGCCGAGATCGTGAACGGGTCCGGGTGCGGCAGGTGGTCGCCGAGCGCGCGGCCGAGCAGGGCGAGGAGGTAGCCGCCGTTGACGGCGTTGATGATCGTCCAGCCGGCGGAGAGGTCGGCGTCGTAGACACCGGGGGCGCGGAGGGTGACGGCGGTGTCGCGGTCGAACTCGCTGACCGTCGTCGTCGCGCCGGTCGTCGTCTCGATGCTCGTGCTCATGCCCCCGACCGTACAACAGGATGCTACTGAGCGGTAGCTTTTTCGGGCTCCTCACGTGCGGACGTACGGCGGTTCCAGGCGCGGGGCGCGCGCCAGTGGTAGCGCATGGCGAGCAGACGGAGGGCGAAGGCCAGGAGCACGGCGGCGCCGGTCGTGAACGTGTTGAGCGCGTCGAAACGGATGCAGAGGACGACCGTCGTGGCGCCGACCATCGCGGGCACGGCGTAGAGGTCGCGGTCCCAGCGGAGCAGGGAGGGCACCTCGTTGGCGAGCACATCGCGCAGGACACCGCCGCCGACGGCGGTCGCGAGACCGAGGGCGGCGGAGGCGGTGAGGCCGAGACCGTACTCGTACGCCTTGATCGTGCCGGTGACGGAGAAGAGCCCGAGCCCGGCCGCGTCGAAGACGTTGACGGCGGTCTGGGTGCGCTCGACCTCGGGGTGCAGGAAGAAGACGAGCACGGTGGCGACGAGCGGCATGAGGAAGTAGCCGAGGTCGGTGAAGGCGGCGGGGGGCACGGCGCCGATGATCAGGTCGCGCAGGAGCCCGCCGCCCAGGGCGGTGACCTCGGCGAGGACGGCGATGCCGAAGACGTCGAAGTTCTTCCGGACGGCCAGGAGGGCGCCGGAGATGGCGAAGACGAAGATGCCGACGAGATCGAGGGCGTGTTGTACGGAGGGACTGAACAGATCGTGGAACACGGCGCCCATTGTGACGGGTGGGACGAGCGGCGTCGCCGAGAGCGGGTGGGGGCGGGCCGCCCGCCGGGCATGCACGAGGCCCCCGCTGCCGGGCGGCAGCGGGGGCCTCGTCGTGTGTTACGCCTTCGGGCCGTCGCCCTCCGTGGGCTCCTGCGCCTTCGCGGGCGCCTCACCTTCCGTGTCCTTCGCGGGCGCCTCAACCTCGGCGTCCTTCGCGGGCGCCGGCGCCGGCTTCGTGATCGACACCTCCACCGACTCCCTCGCCGAGGGCACCGTCACACCCTCCGCGTTCTCCGGGTGGTGGCATGCGACCCGCTGGCCCGGGCGGAGCTCGATCAGCGGCGGCTCGACGGTCTTGCAGACCTCCGTCGCCTTCCAGCAGCGCGTGTGGAAGCGGCAGCCCGGCGGCGGGGCGATCGGGGACGGGACGTCGCCCTTGAGCAGGATGCGCTCGCTCTTCGCGCCCTTGCGGCGGGGGTCCGGGATCGGGACCGCCGACATCAGCGCGCGGGTGTACGGGTGCATCGGCGACTCGTACAGGGACTTGCGGTCCGCGAGCTCCACGATCTTGCCGAGGTACATCACCGCGATCCGGTCCGAGACGTGCCGGATCACCGACAGGTCGTGGGCGATGATCACGTACGTGAGGCCCAGCTCCTCCTGGAGGTCGTCCAGGAGGTTCACCACCTGCGCCTGGATCGAGACGTCCAGCGCCGAGACCGGTTCGTCGGCGACGACCAGCTTCGGCTTCAGGGCGAGCGCCCTCGCGATGCCGATGCGCTGGCGCTGACCGCCCGAGAACTCGTGCGGGTAGCGGTTGTAGTGCTCCGGGTTCAGGCCGACCAGGCCGAGGAGGCGCTGGACCTCCTTCTTGACCCCGCCCTCGGGCTCCACGCCCTGGAGCTTGAACGGCGCCGAGACGATCGTGCCGACCGTGTGGCGCGGGTTCAGCGAGCCGTACGGGTCCTGGAAGATCATCTGGATGTCGCGGCGCAGCGGGCGCATCTTGGCCACACCGAGGTGCGAGACGTCCACGCCCTCGAACTCGACGGTGCCGCCGGTCGGTTCGAGCAGCCGGGTGATCAGCCGGCCCATCGTCGACTTGCCGCAGCCCGACTCGCCGACGACGCCGAGGGTCTCCCCCGGGTACACCTCGAAGTCGATGCCGTCGACCGCCTTGACCGCCCCGACCTGGCGCTGGAGCAGCCCCTTCTTGATCGGGAAGTGCTTCACCAGGCCGTTGACCTTGAGCAGGGGCTCAGTGCTCTTGTTGTCGCTCACAGCTTCGGCGCAATCTCTTCGGTCCAGATCCGGGTCCGCTCCTCCGTCGACATGTGGCAGGCGGAGTAGTGACGGTCGGCGTGCTCGCCGCCCGTCGGCGCGAGCCGCAGCTCGGGGCGCTCGGTGCGCGTGATGCCGCCCTTGGGCACATCCGCGTACGGGCATCGCGGGTTGAAGGCACAGCCGCTGGGCACGTTGATCAGGCTGGGCGGGTTGCCCTTCACCGGGATGAGCCGGTCGGTCTGCTCGCGGTCGATCCTCGGCATCGAGCCGAGCAGACCCCAGGTGTAGGGGTGCTGGGGCTCGTAGAAGACCGCCTCGGCCGGACCGCGCTCCACGCACCGGCCGCCGTACATCACGAGGATGTCGTCGGCGACCTCGGCGACGACGCCGAGGTCGTGGGTGATGATGACGACCGCGGAGCCGAACTCCTTCTGCAGGTCCCGGATCAGGTCCAGGATCTGCGCCTGGACCGTCACGTCGAGCGCGGTGGTCGGCTCGTCCGCGATGAGCAGTTCGGGGTTGTTGACCAGCGCCATCGCGATCATCGCGCGCTGGCGCATACCGCCGGAGAACTCGTGCGGGTAGTTGTCGAACCGCTTGGCCGGCTCGGGGATGCCGACCCGGTCGAGGAGTTCGACGGCTCGCCTGCGCGCGGTCTTCTTGTCGACCGGGTGGTGGACCCGGTACGCCTCCACGATCTGCGCGCCGACGGAGTAGTACGGGTGCATCGCGGACAGCGGGTCCTGGAAGATCATCGCCATGTCGCGGCCGCGCAGCCTGCGCACCTCTTCGGGGTCGGCCGAGAGCAGCTCACGGCCGTTCAGCCAGATCTCGCCGGAGATCCGGGCCTTCTGACGGCCGTACTGGCCGACGGTGTGCAGACCCATGATGCCGAGCGAGGTCACCGACTTGCCGGAGCCGGACTCGCCCACGATACCGAGGGTCTTGCCCTTCTCCAGCTGGAAGGAGAGCCCGTCGACGGACTTGACCAGGCCGTCGTCGGTCGGGAAGTGGATCTTCAGGTCGCGGACGTCGAGGAAGGCGTCGGACGGGGCGTTCCCGGACGCGACCGGTTCTCCCAGGGCCGCGCCGGTCTTGGTCAGCTTGTCCGTCATGCGAGCCTCACTCGGGGGTCGATCACCGCGTACAGAAGGTCCACCACGAGGTTGGCGATGACGACGGCGGCCGCGGTGATGAGCGTGACCGCCAGGATCAGCGGCAGGTCGCGGTCGCTGACCGCCTTGAAGGCAGCGTTGCCGAGGCCCGGCAGGCTGAACGCGGTCTCGGTCAGGATCGCGCCGCCGACGAGGGCGCCGAGGTCCATGCCGAAGATGGTCAGGATGGGGGTCATGGTGGAGCGCATGGCGTGCTTGCCGAGCACGACCCGCTCCGGCAGCCCCTTGGCCCGTGCGGTACGGATGTAGTCCTCGCCGAGGACCTCCAGCATGGTGGCGCGGGTGAGCCGCGCGTACATCGCCGCGTACAGGAAGGCGAGGGTGACCCAGGGCAGCAGCAGTCCGCCGAACCAGCCGCCGAAGGACTCGGTGATCGGTACGTACTTGGCGTCGAGCCAGCCCAGCTGGGTGCGGAACGCGAACATCGCCAGCATGGCGGTGAAGTAGATGGGGAGCGAGACGCCGGCCAGGGCGGTGATCATGGCCGCGCGGTCGACGACGGTGCCCCGCTTGAGCGCGGAGAGCACGCCGGTGGCGACACCCATGACGAGCCACAGGAGGGCCGCGCCGATGACCATGGAGATCGTGACCGGGATCCGGTCGACCAGCAGCGTCCAGACGTCCTGCTCGGTGCGGAAGGAGTAGCCGAAGCAGGGTGCCGCGCAGTGGATGGTGTCGCCGCCGCCGGTGTAGTCCCGGCCGACGAAGATGCCGGAGACGAAGTGCCAGAACTGCACCAGGATCGGCTCGTCCAGGCCCAGCTTCTGGCGGACGCCCTCGATGGAAGCCGGATCCGCCTGCTTGCCGACGAACATCGCGGCAGGGTCGCTGCCGGTCAGCTTGGGGATGAGGAAGAAGATGCTGAGCGTCACCAGGGTGACGACCATCAGCATCACTGCGACGGCGAACAGCCGTCGTACGAGATATGCAAGCATGCGGTCGGCCGTCCGGTGGCCGGGGATCCCGATCGGGATCCCCGGCCACCGTGGGCGGCCATCACCTGCCCTTCGGACCTAGCGGCGGGTGGTGCGCCGTTGGAGCGGGTGGATTGACTCTGGACTTACTTCATGACGCCGAGCGACGCGTAGTCGTAGCGGCCGTTGTAGGCGTCGGCCGTGTAGACGTTGGTCAGTCGCGAGGAGCGCCAGATGATGTTCTTCTCGTGGGTGAAGGGCAGGTAGACCGCGGCCTCGGAGACCTTGGTGTTGATCTGCTTGTAGAGCTCGCCGGCCTTCTCCGGGTCGGTCTCCTTCAGCGCCTGGTCGAACAGGCCGTTGACGGCCGGGTCGTTCAGCTCCGAGAAGTTGTTGTTACCGCTCTGCAGGATGAAGCGGCCGTCGACCAGCGGCTGCAGGAAGCCCTGGCCCGACGGGAAGTCGGCGCCCCAGCCCATGATGATGATGCCGTAGCCCTTCTCCTTGACCACCTTCGGCGAACCGATGATGCCGGAGGTCTGGGCGCCGTCGAACTGGTCGATCTGGGCGTCGATGCCGACGGCCTTCAGCGACTGCTGGAGGGACTCGGCGGTGGCGATCTCGATCGGCTTGTTGTTGCGGACCGCGATCGTGGTCTTGAAGCCGTTCGGCTTACCGCACTTCTGCAGCGCCTCCTTGGCCTTCGCGACGTCCGCCTTGCCGGCCAGCTTGCCGTACGGGTCGGCCTTCGGGTCGGCACCCTTGATCGCCGGGGGCAGCATGTTGGCGGCGATGTCGCCACCGGCCTGCGGGCCACCACGGGCGGTCTGGAGGGACTTGGAGTCGGCCGCGTAGATGATCGCCTTGCGGCACTCGACGTTGTCGATGACCGTCTGCGGGAAGACCGCGTAGCGGATGAAGCCGGTCTGCGGGTTGTCCGCGTTCTCCTTGTGCTGCTGGAGCACCTTGGCACGGGCCGCCGCGCCGACGCCGGTGGCGTTGAGGTCGAGGTCGTACTCGCCCTCGATCAGGCGGTTGTCCATGTCGTCGGCGTTGGTGGTGAACGCGACGCTGATCTTGTCCGGCAGGGCCTTGCGGACGGTGTCCGTCTTGGCGTCCCACTTGTCGTTGCGGACCAGCAGCATCGACTTGTTGGGGGTGTACTCCTGCCACTTGTACGGGCCGGAGGAGAAGGGCTTCAGACCGTACTTGGCCTTGGTGTCCTTGTCCTGGCGGACCGGGGAGGCGGCGGGCATGGCCAGCATCTGCAGGAAGTCACCGTTGGCGACCGGCAGCTTGAAGATGATGGTCTTGTCGTCCGGGGTCTCGATCGCCTTCAGGCCGAGCTTGTCCGCGGAGGTGTCCTTGTAGGGACCCTTGTACTCGCCCTTGGGGTCGAGGACCTGCTGGAGGTAGATCGGGCCGCCGGAGATGACGTCCTGGGCCCAGATGCGCTCGATGCCGTACTTGATGTCCTTGGAGGTGATCGGCTTGCCGTCCTCCCAGGTCACCCCGTCCTTCAGCGTGAAGGTGTAGGTCAGACCGTCGGGCGAGACCTTGCCGGCGTCGGTGGCGAGGTCGGGGACCAGCTCGGTGGAGGCGGCGCCCGGCTCGGCCTTGAAGGTGACCAGCTGACGCGTGTAGTAGCGCGCGAAGTCCCACACGAAGCCGTAGTAACCGCGCTGCGGGTCCCACGAGTCGGCCTCCTGCGAGCCGATGAACTTCAGCTCGCCGCCCTTCTTGTCCGAGGGGTTGGCGACCTTGTTCACGGCGGCGTTGAAGCCGGCCGCGCCGGTCTTGCCCTTGTCGCCACCGTCGCCGCTGCCGCCGCCACAGGCGGTGGTGACGACCATCGTGGCCGCGGCGAGCAGCGCACCGGCGGCGATTCTGCGCCGCGAAGAGCTGTTCAGAGTCATGGTCTCGCAACCTCCGGAATAGTGGCGGCCGTCGAAACGGTCCGCCGGTCTTGACTGCCTCCTGTCACCAGCGGCAGGGGCGGGGTCTGTACGGGCGTGCGGGCGGTCTGTGGGTGCCGGGCGGGGTGCTCAGCGGGCGCCCTTCGGGTCGAGCGCGTCACGCACGCCGTCGCCGAAGAGGTTGAACGCCAGAACGGTGATGAAGATGGCGAGGCCCGGGAACACCATGAACAGCGGGTCCGCCTCATAGGTGTTGACGGCCTTCGACAGCATCTGCCCCCAGGAAGCGGTGGGAGGCTTCACTCCCGCGCCGAGGAAGCTGAGCGCGGCCTCGGTGAGGATGTTGGTGGGGATCATGAGGGTCGCGTAGACCGTGATCGGGGCGATCAGGTTCGGCAGCAGCTCCCGGCGCAGGATGTAGAGCCGGCCGGCGCCCAGGCTGCGGGCGGCCTCCACGTACTCGCGCTCGCGCAGCGAGAGGGTCTGGCCGCGGACGATGCGGCCGACGTACGGCCAGCCGAAGAAGCCGATCACGACCACCAGGGCGCCGATGCGTACGCCCGAACCCTCGATCCCCAGCAGCTCGTTGGGGAGCACGGAGACCAGGGCGATGGTGAAGAGCAGCTGGGGGAAGGCGAGCATGACGTCCATGACGCGGCTGAGCGCCGCGTCGACCCAGCCGCCGAAGTAGCCCGCGACGATGCCGAGGATCGTGCCGAGGACCACCGCGAAGACCGCCGCGAGGAAGGCGACGAGGAGGGAGATCCGGGCTCCGTAGACGATGCGGCTGAAGACGTCACGGCCGTTGACCGGCTCGACGCCGAGCAGGAAGTCGGAGGAGATGCCGCCGTAGGAGCCGATCGGGGTGCCGAAGAGCGGGTCGATCTGGTCCTCGTGGAACTCGTCCGGCGGGTGGCCGAGGAGACCGACGATGAGCGGTGCGCAGATGGCGACCAGGATCAGGAACAGCACGATCGCGCCGCCCACGAGGGCGACCTTGTCCCGCTTCAGCCGCAACCAGGCGATCTGCCAGGGGGAACGTCCCTCGATCGTCTTGCCCGGCGGCGCGTCGGGCACGGCGTCGACGGCGGTGGTCGACTCGACCGCACTCGTCTCGTGCAGTGGTGCCGTCATCGTGGTCAGGACCCCTCTCGGCCGCCGGTAGCCGGCCCTTGCCCGCCGCGGGTAGCGGCTTGGTGGAACAACTGCGAGGCACCGGCCAGGAGGCCGAACGCCCGGTGTTCCGGGGAGTCTTCAATGGGTTCGCGATCACCCGCCAGACCTCACGGTGAATGTTTGCTCAACCGTGATGCGGTTCGTTGCCTTCCGTTATCCGGACGCTGGGAACGCGTCAGCGGACCATGTCACCCGCTATTCGGTCAGACCGGACATGTGCCCCAACTCCTCTGGTGAAGGAGTGAATTGGGGTGACGGAAGGGACGTATCAGTACGTCCGGGGCACGGCCGGAGGGTAGCCGTAGCCTGGGGCGGGCGGCGCGGGCGCGGCGTGCGCGTCGCGGTCGTAGAACGGCCGCGCGTTGGCCCGCAGCCACATCGCGACGGGGTCGTACGCGTCGGACATCGCGACGGTCGACACGGGCAGCCCGTCGGGTACGGCAGAGATCGACTGGCGCATCATCGCCCGTACCGACTCGACGGCGGCGGCCGAGGTGTCGTACAGGTCGAGACCGATGGCGAGGTACGGAGATCCCACCGCCGGCTGCACCCAGGCGCGGCGCAGGGCCCTGACCGCCGGGGTGCGATGGGCGTTCTGGGTCAGCAGGGCATAGAACTGGGGGATTTCCAGGGCAGGCTCGGAGAGCCGCAGCGGTCCGGCCGGCATCCGGTCGAGACCGGTGGCGATCCGGCGGAGGTCGGCCCACGGGATGCCGACGCCGCCGCCCGCGTCATGCGGATTCAGCCAGATGCCCCAGCGGTCGGGGTAGAGCGCGCGGGCGATCTCCTTGCCGGTGACCACCTCGTGGGCGCGGGTCCATCCGGAAGCGGCGAGCTCCTGGGCGGAGGTGACGCACGGGGCGTACCCGAAGCCGTCGACCTCCATGTTTCCGTACTGGGCCTCGGGCGCGCCGGGCGTGCCCTGCCAGAGCAGCATCCAGACGCTGCCGTCGGCGAGGGCGTGCAGCAGCTGCTCGTACGCGTCGTAGCGTCCGGGTGCCACCTGGCGCAGCATGTGCTCGACCTGTCCGGCCGCAGCGGTGCCTGACGCGCTCACCCTGGTTCCCGCCCCTCTTCCGTCCACCGCACCAGCTTAATTACAGGGAGGCCCGCTGATAGAAGGGGCGCACCCGCTCCAGCATCCAGTCGCCGACCGGGTCCTGCGCGACGTCGAGCAGGATGAGATTGACCGGCCAGGCAACCTCGATCCGCCCGAGCGCGCGGCCGAGGGCGTCAAGCGGGGCGTTCCGGTCGACACCCTCCCAGGCGACGAGCTCGACGCCGACGAAGAGGGCGGGTTCGGTGCCCTCGACGCTGGCCAGGGCGCGCCGGGCGGAGACGACGACGCCGGTGGCCTCGAACTCGGCGGCCGCGGCGGAGAGGAAGTCGACCGGGTCGTCCTGCCAGTCGGGCTCGAAGAGCCGGACCCGGCCGCCGCTCGCGGGGCCGTCCAGCGGCGTGCGCCCGACGCGGCAGAGCTCGGCCACGGCGGGCGGCGGCAGCGGCGCGCCGACGGTGCCACCGGGGTTGACGGCGATGCCGAGCTGCGGGGGCAGACCGCGGGCGAAGTCACGGGCGGGCGCGACGGTGAAGGACATATGGCTGCCGACGCAGGCCAGGAACTGCTGTTCGGAGCTGAAGACGGGGACGTACGGGAGTCCGTCGATCTCCATCGTGGGCAGGTCGAGGTCCCGGCTCTCGGGGCTGCCGCCGTTGGGCAGCGGCACCCAGACGGCGCTCCGGCCGAGCACCTCCACGAGCCGGCCCCCGGCGGAGGCGTTGCCGAGCGAGGCCGCGAGGACCTCTTCGAGCTCGTTGCCCGGCCACGTAACGTCCACGGTTCCCGTTTCCCCTTCTCGCGCGCCCTGGTCACGACGCCCTCGGGGCAGAACCCTAACGCCGCCCTGATGCCGTCGTGGCCAAAAGTACTCAGTGCGCGGTACGGAACGCGATCGTCCGCAGAGCTCCCGCCGCGTCCCGGTCGAGCAGCGTCGCCGAGGCGCAGCCGCGGGGCAGCCGGCCGGACTCGACGGAGCCGATCATCCGGCCGACGGCCCGGCGGTGGCGGGCGAAGGCGTACCCGGAGACTCCGCGGCCGCGCTCGCGCTGTCCCGCGCGGGCCGTGTCGGGGGTGACGTCGAGCAGGATCAGGTGCAGGGCGTGGCCGCGGCGGCCGGCCTCGCGGGCCAGCCAGTTCCGCACCCAGGACTGCGTGCCGCAGTCGTGGACGACGACGCTCCGCCCGGATCGCAGCGCCCGCCACAGCCCGGCGTAGTGGGCGATCCGGGCCAGCGGGCGGTAGACCGTGTACGGCAGGAAGCCGGGCAGGCGGGCCTCCCAGCGCTCGCGGGCATCCTGGGAGTCGATGCCCAGGCCCTGGGCCGCGCGCCGCATCAGCGTCGACTTGCCGCTTCCGGGCAGCCCGGAGACCACCACGAGGTCCCCGGCGGCGAAGGCGAGCGTCCGCGGCCCTCGGCCGCCGCGCTCGCGCAGGTCCCGCAGCAGGGGCGCGGCGGAGCGGCGCCTCCGTGTCCTGGCGCGGGCGCGCTGGGCCGGTATGCCCGTGCCCGTCGCGTATGCGCCGCTGTGCTGGAACGTCATCTTTTCTCCCCCTGTCGGGTCCCGGAGACCCCCTGCCCACAAAGTGTAAAGAAGGGGTAATCAGTCACAAGCGATTTGCCGATCGGACACCGCGTGCAATGATGTGCGCGCCAAGCGCACACAACCTCATACCGGCCGCTCGAATCCGCGCGGGAGAGTCCCGGAACCACCACGGTGGGCCCCGGGCGCCGAAGGAGCAAGACCCTCCCTTGAATCTCTCAGGCCCCGTACCGCGTGGATGAGGCAGATCTGAAAAGCGGGACGCCCCCCGGCGTTCCCACCCAAGGTGCAAGCCGACCTCTCGGAGACGAGATGCCCTCGGTGAACCTCTCAGGTTCCATGACAGATGGGGAGGACGTCCTCGCCCGTCATGTTTTCCGCCCTTGGGACCCGGGAGCCACCCATGAGCACGTCTGCCCCCCGTCTGACCGCCCTCGATGCGCTGCATCGCTCCCTGGGCGCGACCATGACCGATTTCGCCGGCTGGGACATGCCGCTGCGCTACGCCAGCGAGCGTGACGAGCACAACGCCGTCCGCACCAAGGCGGGCCTCTTCGACCTCTCCCACATGGGCGAGATCACCGTCACCGGCCCGCAGGCCGTCGAGCTCCTCGACTTCGCCCTGGTGGGCAACATCTCCACGGTCGGTGTGGGCCGCGCCCGCTACACGATGATCTGCCAGGAGGACGGCGGCATCCTCGACGACCTGATCGTGTACCGGCTCCAGGAGCAGGAGTACATGGTCGTCGCCAACGCCTCCAACGCGCAGATCGTCCTCGACGCGCTGACCGGGCGCGCGGCGGGCTTCGACGCCGAGGTGCGCGACGACCGTGACGCGTACGCGCTGCTCGCCGTCCAGGGCCCGGAGTCCCCCGGCATCCTGAAGTCGCTCACCGACGCCGACCTGGACGGTCTGAAGTACTACGCCGGCCTCCCGGGCACGGTCGCCGGGGTCCCCGCGCTGATCGCCCGTACCGGCTACACCGGCGAGGACGGCTTCGAGCTCTTCCTGAAGCCCGAGCACGCCGAGGGCGTCTGGAAGGCGCTGACCGAGGCGGGAGCCCCGGTCGGCCTGATCCCCTGCGGCCTGTCCTGCCGTGACACGCTCCGCCTGGAGGCGGGCATGCCGCTGTACGGGCACGAGCTGACGACCTCGCTCACCCCCTTCGACGCGGGCCTCGGCCGGGTCGTGAAGTTCGAGAAGACGACCAACGAGGGCCGCTTCGTCGGCCGCGAGGCGCTCGAGAAGGCCGCCGAGCGCGCAGAGACCGCCCCGCCGCGCAAGCTGGTCGGCCTGATCGCCGAGGGCCGCCGTGTCCCGCGCGCCGGCTTCTCCGTCGTCGCGGACGGCGAGGTCATCGGCGAGGTCACCTCCGGTGCCCCGTCGCCCACCCTCGGAAAGCCGATCGCCATGGCGTACGTGGACGCGGCGCACGCCGAGCCCGGCACGCAGGGTGTAGGTGTGGACATCCGCGGCACCCACGAGCCGTACGAGGTCGTGGCGCTGCCGTTCTACAAGCGCCAGAAGTGACGCATCCGTCTCGCTCCGCGTCTCAGCCCGCAAGACCCACGTTCATCAGCACTCCCTCGATCCAGGAGAATCAGGTCATGAGCAACCCCCAGCAGCTGCGCTACACCAAGGAGCACGAGTGGCTGTCGGCCGCCGAGGACGGCGTCGCGACGGTCGGCATCACGGAGTTCGCGGCCAACGCGCTCGGTGACGTCGTCTACGCCCAGCTCCCGGAGGTCGGTGACACGGTGACCGCGGGCGAGACCTGCGGCGAGCTGGAGTCGACCAAGTCCGTCAGCGACCTGTACTCCCCGGTCACCGGTGAGGTCGTGGCGGCCAACCAGGACGTGGTGGACGACCCGTCGCTGGTGAACACCGCTCCGTTCGAGGGTGGCTGGCTGTTCAAGGTGCGCGTCACCGGAGAGCCGGACGACCTGCTGACCGCCGACGCGTACGCCGAGTTCTCCGCCGGGAACTGAGACCCCTTAGGGATCGAATTCATGTCTGTGCTGAACACCCCTCTCCACGAGCTGGACCCGGAAGTCGCCGCCACGGTCGACGCCGAGCTCCGCCGCCAGCAGTCCACCCTCGAGATGATCGCCTCGGAGAACTTCGCTCCGCTCTCGGTCATGGAGGCCCAGGGCTCGGTCCTCACCAACAAGTACGCCGAGGGCTACCCGGGCCGCCGCTACTACGGCGGCTGTGAGCACGTCGACGTGGCCGAGCAGATCGCCATCGACCGGATCAAGGACCTGTTCGGCGCCGAGTACGCCAACGTCCAGCCGCACTCCGGCGCGTCCGCGAACCAGGCCGCGCTCTTCGCGATGGCCCAGCCGGGCGACACGATCCTGGGTCTGGACCTGGCCCACGGCGGTCACCTGACCCACGGCATGCGCCTGAACTTCTCGGGCAAGCAGTTCAACGTGGTCGCGTACCACGTGGACGAGGCCGGTCTGGTCGACATGGCCGAGGTCGAGCGGCTTGCCAAGGAGCACCGCCCGAAGGTGATCATCGCGGGCTGGTCCGCCTACCCGCGTCAGCTGGACTTCGCCGAGTTCCGCCGGATCGCCGACGAGGTCGAGGCGTTCCTGTGGGTCGACATGGCCCACTTCGCGGGCCTGGTCGCGGCCGGTCTGCACCCCAACCCGGTCGAGTACGCGGACGTGGTGACCTCCACCACGCACAAGACGCTCGGCGGCCCGCGCGGCGGCGTCATCCTGGCGAAGCAGGCCTTCGCCAAGAAGATGAACTCCTCGGTCTTCCCCGGCTTCCAGGGCGGCCCGCTGGAGCACGTGATCGCGGCCAAGGCCGTCTCGTTCAAGATCGCGGCATCGGAGGAGTTCAAGGAGCGCCAGCAGCGCACGCTCGACGGCGCCCGGATCCTCGCCGAGCGCCTGGTCCAGGACGACATCACCGCGCACGGTGTCTCGGTCCTGTCCGGCGGCACGGACGTGCACCTGGTCCTGGTCGACCTGCGCAACTCCGAGCTGGACGGCCAGCAGGCCGAGGACCGTCTTCACGAGCTCGGCATCACGGTCAACCGGAACGCGATCCCGAACGACCCGCGTCCGCCGATGGTCACCTCGGGTCTGCGCATCGGTACGCCGGCGCTCGCCACCCGTGGCTTCGGCACCGAGGACTTCCGTGAGGTGGCCGACATCATCGCGGAGGCCCTGAAGCCCGGCTTCGACGCCGAGGCCCTGAAGGCCCGGGTGACCGCGCTCGCGGACAAGCACCCGCTGTACCCCGGCCTGAAGTAATTTCGTACGCTTTAGTTCCGGTTTCATTCGTACGAAAGCTCCGGGGCACCGCGCACACTGGACAGTGAGCGCGGTGCCCCACCCCCTTTCCGCTCTTCCTGCTGTTCTGCACCACCCCGGCAGACAACGGCGTCTAGCCCCCCACAAGGAGTTCCCCGTGGCCATCTCGGTCTTCGACCTGTTCTCGATCGGCATCGGCCCGTCCAGCTCCCACACGGTGGGCCCGATGCGCGCGGCCCGGATGTTCGCCCGCCGGCTGAAGAACGAGGGCCTCCTCGCCCACACCGCGTCGATACGGGCCGAGCTGTACGGCTCGCTGGGCGCGACCGGCCACGGCCACGGCACCCCGAAGGCCGTCCTGCTCGGCCTGGAGGGGAACTCCCCGCGCACGGTCGACGTCGAGTCGGCGGACGACGAGGTCGAGCGGATCAAGTCGAGCGGCCGGATCAACCTGCTCGGGGCGCACGAGATCCCCTTCGACTTCGACGAGGACCTGATCCTGCACCGCCGCAAGGCGCTGCCGTACCACGCCAACGGCATGACGATCTCCGCGTACGACGCGGAGGGCGCGCTGATCCTGGAGAAGACGTACTACTCGGTCGGCGGCGGCTTCGTGGTCGACGAGGACGCCGTCCAGGGCGAGAACCCGATCGTGCCGGACGACACGGTCCTGAAGTACCCCTTCCGCACGGGCGACGAGCTGCTCCGTCTCGCGAAGGAGACCGGCCTGTCGATCTCCGCGATGATGATGGAGAACGAGAAGGCCTGGCGCACCGAGGACGAGATCCGCGCGGGCCTGCTGGAGATCTGGCGGGTCATGCAGGCCTGTGTCTCGCGCGGCATGTCCCGCGAGGGCATCCTGCCCGGCGGCCTGAAGGTCCGCCGCCGCGCCGCGAACACGGCCCGCAAGCTCCGCTCCGAGGGCGACCCGGCGTCGCTGGCGATGGAGTGGATCACGCTCTACGCGATGGCCGTGAACGAGGAGAACGCGGCGGGCGGCCGCGTGGTCACCGCCCCGACGAACGGCGCGGCCGGCATCATCCCCGCCGTCCTGCACTACTACATGAACTTCGTGCCCGGGGCCGATGAGGACGGCGTGGTCCGCTTCCTCCTCGCGGCGGGCGCGGTCGGCATGCTCTTCAAGGAGAACGCCTCGATCTCCGGCGCCGAGGTCGGCTGCCAGGGCGAGGTCGGCTCGGCCTGCTCGATGGCGGCGGGCGCCCTCGCCGAGGTCATGGGCGGCAGCCCTGAGCAGGTCGAGAACGCGGCCGAGATCGGCATGGAGCACAACCTGGGCCTGACCTGCGACCCGGTCGGCGGCCTGGTCCAGATCCCGTGCATCGAGCGCAACGGCATGGCGGCGGTCAAGGCGGTCACCGCGGCGAAGATGGCCCTGCGGGGCGACGGCAGCCACATGGTCTCGCTCGACAAGGTCATCAAGACGATGAAGGAGACCGGCGCGGACATGTCGGTCAAGTACAAGGAGACCGCGCGCGGCGGTCTGGCGGTGAACATCATCGAGTGCTGAGGCCGCGGGCCGCCTCGGCGGCCGGGCCGGGCAGCGGTCGGCAGCGCGCATGGGACGCCTGATCGGGGGCACCCGCTCGGGCGAGTCCCTATGCCGGAGGTGCCGCCATGGTTCCGCTGCTTCTCGTACTGCTCGTGATTCTCATCCTCTTCGGAGCGGGATTCGCGCTCGACGTGCTGTGGTTCATCGCCATCGCGGTCCTGGTCCTGTGGCTGCTCGGGTTCTTCGTGCGCAGCAGCGGGTCGCGTTGGTACCGCTGGTGAACCTCGCCGGCGCCCGGACGGGCGGCGAGTCACTCGCCGCCCGTCCCGTTCCGGTCCTCCGGTGGGTCAGGCCTTGTTGAGGTGCGCCCAGAACTCGTCCCAGGACAGCTTGCCGTCGGCGTTGTCGTCCCGCTGCTTGATGAGCGCCTCGGCGACCGTCTCGGTGACGTTGAAGTCACCGAGCTGAGCCATGACGCTCTTGTACTCGGCGGCCGTGATGAGACCGTCCCCGTCCACGTCGAACCGCTCGAACGCCGTGCGTGCCGACTCGATGTCCGCCACTGTTTCCGCCCCTTCTCGATGCTTCGATGACGGAGCAAAGATTATCGGGCGGTCCGCCGTGCCCGGCCCTCGGGCATGGGGGTCCCCCGACGCCCGCGAGCGTGGGGGGAGGATCATGAGGGTATGAGCGACGACGTGGCACGGATCCTGGCGGCGGCGGCGCGGGGGCAGTTCCCTCCGCCGGACGGTTCGACGACCGTCGTCCCGCCGCCGAACGCCCGGGACGCCGGGGTCCTCGCCTTCACGGCCCATTCGGTGGTCTTCACGGACGCGGATCCGGCATGGGTACGGGCGGAGCTGGCGGCCACCTCCAGCGACCCGCTGGCCGCCTCGATGAACCCGGGTTTCCTGCTGGCCCTGATGCGGCACACGGACCGGCGGATGAACACCATCGACCTGCTGACGGTCGCCACGGCGCTGCCCGGGGATCCGGAGCTGCCGCTGCGGGAGATCGAGGACCCGGAGCACCCCCGGGTGGCGCGGGCGCTGAAGTTCCGCGACGACGTACGGGTGTGGGCCGCCGACGGCGGGGTGGTGATCCTGGGCCGCGGCGTGGCGGGCCGCTGGGAGGCCGCGATCGAGGTCGACGAGGAGGTCAGGCACCGCGGAACCGGCCGGGCGCTGGCCCTCGCCGCCCGGCATCTGACGCCGGGCGACGTGGTGTGGGCGCAGCAGTCCCCGGGCAACGCCCGCAGTGTCCGCGTCTTCCAGGCCGCGGGCTACCGCCCGGTGGCCTCCGAGGCGCTGCTGACCGCGGGCTGATCAGCGGAAGACGCCGGTGTGGCCGAGGGAGTAGCGGCCGGGCTGGGGGTAGACGGCGAGACCGTGGGGGCCGCCGCCGACCGGGATGCGGGCCAGCTGCTCACCGGTCGCGGTGTCGATCGCGTAGACCTCGGAGTCGTAACGGCCGGACAGCCACAGCACCTTGCCGTCGGCGGAGACTCCGCCCATGTCCGGGGAGCCGCCGTCCGGCAGGTGCCACTTCTTCGTCAGCTTGTTCCGGCCGAAGTCGAAGACCGAGATGGAACCTTCGCCTCGGTTGGGGATGTACATCTCCTTGGAGTCGCGGGAGATGTAGAGGCCGTGGGCTCCCTTGCCGGTCGGCATCAGCTGCGGCGTGGTGAACTTCTCGCCGTCCAGGACCCACATGCCGTGGGCCATCATGTCGGCGATGTAGAAGGTCTTGCCGTCCGGGGAGATCTTCACGTCCTGCGGCATGGCGCCCTGGAGGGGGAGCTTCTGCTGGCCGATGACCTCCATCTTCGCCGTGTCGACCTTCAGGAGTTCGCCGGAGAACTCGCAGGAGACGACGAAGTACCGCCCGTCGGCCGAGAAGTCCGCGTGGTTGACGCCGTAACAGGAGACCGGGACGGTCTTCTTCCGCTCCATGGTGTGCGGGTCGCGGAAGACCAGCTCACGGTCGAGGGAGGCCATGACGACGGCGTACTTGCCGTCGGGCGTGAAGTACAGGTTGTACGGGTCGTGGACCTCGACGGGCTTGCCGGCGACGCCGGTCGCCGGGTCGATCGGGGTGAGCGTGTGGCCGCGGTTGTTGTTGACCCAGAGGGTCTTCATGTCCCAGGACGGGACGACGTGCTGGGGCTGGATGCCGACCGGGATGGTCTCGACGACCTTGTACGTCGCCGGGTCGATGACCGAGACCGTGTTGGAGTTGGTGTTGGGCACGTAGACGCGGGACGGGAAGTTCTTGACGACGGGCGAGAGCATGCCCGGCCGGTCCGCCGCGTAGATGTCGTCGGGGTCGAGGACGGGCGGCATGCCGGGCAGTCCGGCCGGGACGGCCTTCCTGGGCGGGGCGGGGACCGCGGCGGCCTCCTTCTTGGCTCCGCCCCGGGGCTCGGGCGTCTCGTCGGCGATGCCGCATCCCGCGAGTGCGGCGAGCAGGGCGGCGGCGAGGAGGCTCTTCGTACGCGTGGTGAGAGGCAGCATCAGGTCAGCAGCTCCGTGGTCGTCACCGCGCGCAGGCCGCGGCGGTCGAGGTCGGCGAGGAGGGACGGCAGTGCGGCGAGGGTGTCCGGGTAGCCGAGGTGCAGGCTCCACGGATCCGCCCCGGATCTGTCCGCTGACGTTGCGGACGACGGCCGGGGCGCCGGGCGAGGTGTGGTCGAGGGAGTCGACGTCGTACGAGAGGACGTGCGGGTAGCCGGCGCGGTGGGCGGCCCGCCGGACGGTCTCGGCGGCGTGCCGGGTCCGGGAGGGCCGGAACCAGGTGCCGATGGAGCCGGTGAGGCGGCGCAGCCGGGTGGCGCAGGCGGCGATCTCGTCGTACGCCTCCGCCTCGGTCATCGCGTTGACGTCGAGGTGGCGCTGGGTGTGGTTGCCGAGGTCGTGGCCGCCGTCGAGGATCCGGCGGGCGATCTCGGGGTGCTGGTCGAGCCACTCCCCCACGGCGAGGACGGTGACCCTGGCCCCGCCCTTCTCGGCCTCGGTGAGCACGGCGCGGGCGAGGGCGGGGTCGCCGTGGCCGTGGAAGGTGAGGGCGACCCGGGGGCGGTCGCGCGGGCCGTTCTCGATCTCGGCGGGGCGGCCGGGGAAGGGACGGGGAGCCGGGGCGGCCGGCCTCGCGGCGGGGGCGGGGCCGCGCGGCGCGGGGCGGGGCTCCGTACCGCAGGCGGTGGTGAGGGCTCCCGTGAGGGCGGCCGCCACACCTGCCCGTAGTGCGCCGCGGCGGTCGGGGAGGGTCACGCGCCCATTAAAGAGGCGAGATGCCCGAAAAGTAACGATTGAGCCAATTCAGGACGTTTACAGGTCGCATCCAGGCGTCCGACATGCGGACGCGGCGAGGAAACACCCGATGAACACCATACTTATTCAGCATTTATAAGGGCGGTGCTCCATGTCACCAACGATTCATTGGTGAACTATGCCGGTATGCCCGGTTTTGGCCGGATAGGGACTTTTGGCGACAAGGCCGCCCGTCTGCCATAGTCGGAGCCACGACCCCCATTGACCCGGGCCAGGTCGTCTTCACGGCCGTGGATTACACCCCCCCGATCCACGGCCGTCTCACGGAAGCCCCCAGGCGCCGCATGACGGCGGACGGGGGCTTCTGTGCATCCGGGTCCGGCGGTCAGCGGTCGGACACGCGCATCTCGAACCAGGTGGTCTTGCCGCGCGGCTGCAGATCGACGCCCCAGCGGTCGGAGAGCTTGTCGACGAGAAAGAGCCCACGGCCGCTGATGTCCATTTCCTGGACGGGCATCAGGCAGGGCAGACCGCGCGAGGGGTCACGGACTTCGACGCGGATCCAGCCGCGGCGGCGCATCAGCCGCAGGGCGAAGACGCGCGCCCCCGTGTGCCGGACCGCGTTGCCGACGAGTTCCGAGACGAGTAAGACGGCGTGCTCCGCGATCAGGGGAGTCAGCGCCCACTGGCGCAGCACGACACACTGGGTGAGCCGGCGGGCCACGGCGGCGGACTCAGGACGGGACGGCAGCCGGACGTCGTCCTCGGCCGGATTCCCGTACAACTCCAGGGCTTTGAGGGCCTGTTCGTCCTCGACGGTCGGTACCCACCGTGCGGCGGTCGCACCGCCGTGCTGCCGCGGTTGTTCGACACCCTCCAGGCCCGCCATGCCCCCATCATGGCCGGACGGACCGGGGCCGCGTGGCCGTTCCGGAGGATTCGGTACCCCGGAATCGACAATTCCGGAAGATTCCTCCGGCATATGTCAGAGGCGGGCGGCGGTACCCGTGAGTAGGTACGGGACCGCCGCCACCGCCGGTCAGACGAACTTCGCCTTGCCCGGGCCCTCCTCGACGAAGCTGCGCATTCCGCGCTCCCGGTCCTCGGTCGCGAACAGCCCGGCGAACCAGGTGCGCTCGATCGCGAGGCCGGTGTCGATGTCGGCCTCCAGGCCCTGGTCGATCGCCTCCTTCGCGGCACGCAGCGCGATGGCGGGGCCCTGGGCGAGCTTCGCGGCCCAGGCGTGCGCCTGCTCGTACACCTCGGCCGCCGGGACGACCCGGTCGACCAGACCGAGCGCGAGGGCCTCGTCGGCCTTGACCATCCGGCCGGTGAAGATGAGGTCCTTGGCCTTGGAGGGGCCGATCAGCCGGGACAGCCGCTGGGTGCCGCCGGCGCCCGGGATCAGACCGAGCAGGATCTCGGGCTGGCCGAGCTTGGCGTTGTCCGCGGCGATCCGGTAGTCGGCGCAGAGCGTCAGTTCGCAGCCGCCGCCCAGGGCGTAGCCGGTGATCGCGGCGACGACGGGCTTGGGGATGCGGGCGATCGCGGTGAAGGAGTCCTGGAGCGCGCGCGACCGCTTGACCATGGCCGCGTGGTCCATGACCTGCATCTCCTTGATGTCCGCGCCGGCCGCGAACACCTTCTCGCCGCCGTACAGGATCACGGCCCGTACGTCGTCGCGGTCGGTCGCCTCCTGGGCCAGCTCGCGCAGCCGGTCCTGGACGGCGATGTCGAGGGCGTTCATCGGAGGGCGGTCGAGGCGGATCGTGCCGACGCCTTCGGCGACTTCGAGGTTCACAGTCATACCCGGCAGGTTAGCCGCCGTTAACGACGAGGGACCCGGTGCTGTTGCTCACAGCACCGGGTCCCTCGTCCGGTCAGGCCCGGGGACCTACTTGGTCCACTCCGACCAGGACATGTTCCAGCCGTTCAGGCCGTTGTCCGGGGCGATCTGCTTGTCCTTCGAGTTCTTCACGACCACCACGTCGCCGATGAGCGAGCGGTCGTAGAACCAGGCCGCCGGGGTGGTGCTGTCGCCCGCGCCGCGCGTGTCGCGCAGACCCACGCAGCCGTGGCTGACGTTGGCGGAGCCGAAGGTCCCGGAGGAGGCCCAGTAGTTGCCGTGGACGAACGTGCCCGAGGTGGACAGACGCATCGCGTGCGGCACGTCCTTGATGTCGTACTCACCGCCGAAGCCGACCGTGGCGCCGTTCATCCGGGTCACCTTGTACTTCTCGCTGATGACCATCTGACCGTTGTACGTGGTCGTGGACGGGGCGCCCGCGGTGATCGGGATCGTCTTGATGATCTTGCCGTCGCGCTCGACCTTCATGGTCTTGGCGCTGGCGTCGACCGTGGAGACCTGGCGGCGGCCGATGGTGAAGGAGACCTTCTTCTTCTGCTTGCCGTAGACGCCCGGGCGACCCTCGACACCGTCGAGGTTGAGCTCGACGGTCACCTTGGTGCCGGCGGCCCAGTAGTTCTCCGGACGGAAGTCGAGGCGGTCGTTGCCGAACCAGTGGCCCTCGACCTGCACGGCGGGCGTCGCGGTGACCTTGATGGCCTTCTCCACGGCCT
Source organism: Streptomyces sp. NPDC012508 (assembly GCF_042902595.1). Classification (NCBI taxonomy): domain Bacteria; kingdom Bacillati; phylum Actinomycetota; class Actinomycetes; order Kitasatosporales; family Streptomycetaceae; genus Streptomyces; species Streptomyces sp. NPDC012508. The sequence continues at coordinate 247,153 of NZ_JBIBEO010000007.1, read as the reverse complement.
CCGGGTCGGTGATGCCGCGGGTGAAGCGGATGGAGACCGGCATGCCCACGCCGACGGTCGAGCCGTCCTCGGGCGTGTAGTGGCCGATGAAGGTGTTCTTCGGGACGAGCGTGGTGAAGGTGGTGTCCTTGGCCGACTCACGCCCGTCGGAGTCCTGCGCGACCGCGTGGACCTTGTACTCCGTACCGGCGGCGAGGTGGCCGACGGGCTGCCAGCTGGCGCCGTCCGCCGATATCTTGCCCTCGACCTCGGCGCCCTTGCTGTCGGCGACCGTGACCGTCGTCAGCTTGCCCTGCTCCGCCGTCACCTTCAGAGCGCCGCTGGTGGCGACCGAGTCGGCGCCGTCCTTCGGAGCGATCGTGACGACCGCCTTCGACGCGGCGATCTCCTGCTTGCCGCCCTGCGCCGGATCCTGCCCGCCCTTGCCCCCGTCGGCCGGGTCCCCGCCCCCGCACGCCGTCAGGACCAGGAGCAACGCCCCCACAGCCAGAGCCTGCAGACGCGCGCCCCCGCGTCGCCGTCCGCGCCCCACCCCGGCCGATATCGGCTGCCCGTTCAAAATGGTCGTCTCCCCTCGCACGGCCTGGTCTCACCCCGGCCCGCACCCCCGTGCGCATCCATCGCGCGCACGGCGATAGATAATCACACCGCAGGACACGAAAGTTCCACGTGAATGTCACCGTTCAGTCCCAGTTGCACCAGGAACCGTGCACGTGAGACCGGTCGGCGAGGGGCTGACGGGCTCATCTCAGAGCGGAGCCCTCCGTCCACTCCGCCCACTCCATGTTCCAGCCTCCGAGGCCGTTGTCGGGAGCGACCTTTCGGTCACGGGAGTTGACCACCTCGACGACGTCGCCGATGAGCGTACGGTCGAAGAACCAGCCCGCCGGGGAGTCCGGGCTGCCGCCCTTGTCGTCCCGAAGACCGACGCAGCCGTGGCTCACGTTGGCCGAGCCGAACGTGGAGGGATCGGCCCAGTAGTTGCCGTGCAGGAACGTTCCGGAGCTGGTGAGCCGCATGGCGTGCGGCACGTCCTTGATGTCGTACTCGCCGCCGAAGCCGACCGTCCTGCCGTCCATCCGCGTCACGTCGAAGAGCTCCGTCACGACCATCTTGCCGTTGTACGTCGTCGTCTTGGGCGCCCCGGCCGTGATGGGCACGGTCGCGAGCAGCTCGCCGTCCCGGTGGACCTTCATGGTGTGCTCGGCCGCGTCGACCACGGAGACCTGGGAGCGCCCGACCGTGAACCCGACCGTCTTGCTCTGGATGCCGTACACGCCGGGCGCGCCCTCGAGGTCACGCAGCGCCAGCTCGACCGTCACCTTGGTGCCGGGACGCCAGTACTCCTCGGGGCGGAAGTCGAGCCGCTCCTTGCCGAACCAGTGGCCGACCACCTCGACAGGCGGGTCGGAGGTGATTCTGATGGCCCGTTCGACGGCCTCCCGGTTCTCGATGGCCCGGTTGAAGCCGAACGAAACGATCATGCCGGTGCCGACCGTGGAACGGTTCTCCGGCTTGAAGTAGCCGATGAAGCGGCTCTCGGGGACGACGGTGGTGAAGGTCGAGTGCCGGGCGGAGCGCCGGCCGTGCGCGTCGAGCGCCACGGCGTCCACGCTGTACTTCGCGGCCAGCGCGAGCCGGGAGTCCGCCGAGGGCCGCCAGCGCAGCCCGTCCTCGCTGATCTCACCGGCCACCTGGGTCCGCTGCGCGTCCTCCACCCGGACGACGGTGACCCGCTCCAGCCGGCCGCTGTCGACCCGTACCTCGATCGGCCCCTCGGCCGGCACGCCCTTGCTGCCGTCCTCGGGGCTGATCCGGATGAGGTCGCCCGGTGCCCGCGCCTTGCCGGGCAGCGGGAGCTCGATACCGCCGCCACCACCACCGCCGCCGTCGCCCTTGTCGGTGCAGCCCGCCAGGCCCGCCATGAGTGCCGCCACCGCGAGGGCGTAACCCGCCCGCTTCCATACAAGTGTCACGCTCAGCCCAACGACGGCCACCCTCCAGGGGAAACGTGCGTGCGGGTCATGTTGGGAGTACGGCGGTACGGGCAGAACAGGTGGGAGGACCCCGACGGGGCGCCGCGGCCGGGACGCCGCGGTGTCCGCGCCGTACGGGGCCCGACGAGCCGCGGGAGGCCGACAGGTGTCGAGCGCAGCCGAGCAGGAGGCGGTACGGGACGGAGTGGGGCTCCCGCCTGCCCCGGAGCAGGTCCGGCCGGTGGTGTGGCCGGGGGCTCCGACGCCGTTGGGGGCGCGCTGCCGGGTGGGACCGGACGGCGTGGCGGGGACGAACTTCGCGCTGTGGGCCGGCGGGGCCGAGGCCGTCGAGCTCTGCCTCTTCGACGCCGACGGGGCGGAGAGACGGCTCCCGCTGACCGAACTGACCCATGAGATCTGGCACGGATTCGTGCCCGGGGTGGGCGCCGGGCAGCGGTACGGCTTCCGGGTCCACGGCCGCTGGGACCCGTGGACCGGCGCCCGCTGGAACCCGGCGAAGCTGCTCCTCGACCCGTACGCCCGTGCGGTGGACGGGGACTTCGCGCTGCCGCCGGAGGTGTACGGGCATGTGCGGGACTGGCCGCAGCAGCATGTGGCCGACACCGTGCGGGACGGCCGGGACTCCGCTCCGCACGTACCGAAGGGCGTCGTCGTCCTGGACGACGACGACTGGTCGGACGACCGCAGGCCGAAGACCCCCTGGCCGGACTCGGTCATCTACGAGCTGCATGTGAAGGGCTTCACCAAGCTCCACCCGGGCATCCCCGAGGAGCTGCGCGGCACCTACGCGGGCCTCGCGCACCCGGCGGCCGTCGACCATCTCGTACGGCTCGGGGTGACGGCCGTGGAGCTGCTCCCCGTACACCAGTTCGCGCACGAGGACCATCTGCTGCGGCGGGGGCTGCGGAACTACTGGGGCTACAACTCCATCGGGTACTTCGCCCCGCACGCCGGCTACTCCTCGTCCGGGACCACCGGGCAGCAGGTGGGCGAGTTCAAGCGGATGGTGCGGGCCCTGCACGCGGCCGGGATCGAGGTCATCCTCGACGTCGTCTACAACCACACGGCCGAGGCGGGCGAGCTGGGGCCGACGCTGTCGCTGAAGGGCATCGACAACCGGGGCTACTACCGGCTCCAGTCCGACGCCCGCCGGTACGCCGACTACACCGGCTGCGGCAACACCCTGCATGTGGTGCAGCCGCAGGTGCTGCGGCTGATCACCGACTCGCTGCGGTACTGGGTGACGGAGATGGGCGTCGACGGCTTCCGCTTCGACCTGGCGGCCGCGCTCGCCCGCTCGATGCACGACGTCGACATGCTCTCCCCCTTTCTGGCGGTCATCGCCCAGGACCCGGTGCTGCGCCGGGTGAAGCTGATCGCCGAGCCCTGGGACGTCGGCAACGGCGGCTACCAGGTCGGCGCGTTCCCGCCGCTGTGGACCGAGTGGAACGACCGCTACCGCGACGCGGTGCGGGACTTCTGGCGCGGTGCGCTGCCGGACGTACGGGATCTCGGGTACCGGCTCTCCGGATCGAGCGACTTGTACGCCTGGGGCGGCCGGCGGCCGTACGCCTCGGTCAACTTCGTCACCGCCCACGACGGCTTCACGCTGCGGGACCTCGTCACGTACGAGCGGAAGCACAACGAGGCCAACGGGGAGGGGAACCGGGACGGCACGAACGACAACCGGGCCTGGAACTGCGGGGCGGAGGGCGAGAGCGACGACCCCGAGGTGGGCGCGCTGCGACTGCGGCAGCTGCGCAACCTGCTGACGACGCTGCTGCTGTCGACGGGCGTGCCGATGCTGGTCGCGGGCGACGAGATGGGCCGTACGCAGGGTGGCAACAACAACGCGTACTGCCAGGACAACGAGACGAGCTGGCTGGACTGGTCGCTGCCCGAGGAACCGGGGCGGGCCGGGCTGCTCGCCCTGACCCGGCGGCTGCTCGCACTGCGCCACCGCCATCCGGTGCTGCGCCGCCGCGCGTTCTTCTCGGGCCGGCCGCAGGCCGCGGACGGGCTCCGGGACCTGGCGTGGTTCTCGGCGGACGGCACGGAGATGACGGAGGGCGACTGGTACGCGCCGGCCGCGACACTGGGCCTCTATCTCTCGGGCCGCGACATCCCGGGGCGTGACGAGCGTGGCGCCCAGGTCACCGACGACAGCTTCCTGGCGATCCTGCACGCGGGGTCCCGTCCGGTGGAGTACCGGCTGCCGGGTCCGCCGTGGGCGGAGTCGTACGAACTGGTCCTGGACACCGCCCTGGAGGACCAGACGCGCCCTCCGGGGACGGTCCACGCGGGCGGGGGGACGGTGACGGTGGGAGCGCGCTCGGTGTGGCTGCTGCGGGTCGGGGGGTGAGGGGGGGGCCTGCGGGGTCGGCCGGCGGTCAGCCGCGGCCCAGGATGCCGCGGTCGTATCCGACGGCCACCGCGGCGGCTCGGTCCTTGACGCCCAGCTTGCCGTAGATGTGTGTCAGATGGGTCTTCACCGTCGCCTCGCTGATGAAGAGTTCGGCGGCGACGGCGCGGTTCGAGGTGCCCTTGGCGACGAGTTCGAGGACTTCGCGCTCGCGGGCGGAGAGCGTCTCGTCGGCGGGCGCGGCGGGGGTGCGGACGCGGGAGACGAGCCGGGAGGCGACGGCCGGGGACAGGACGGTACGGCCCTCGGCGGCGGCCCGGACGGCGGCGAACAGCTCGTCGCGGGGCGCGTCCTTGAGGAGGTAGCCGGTGGCACCCGCCTCGATCGCGGGGAGGGTGTCCGTGTCCGTGTCGTACGTGGTGAGGACGAGCACCCGGGAGCGGGCGCCGCGCCGGGTCAGCTCGGCTATGGCGTCGACGCCGCTGCCGCCGGGCATCCGCAGGTCCATGAGGACGACGTCCGGGTCCAGGCGCAGGGCGAGTTCGACGGCCTCGACGCCGTCGGCCGCCTCACCGAGGACGTCGAAGCCGGCTTCCGCGGCGCCGGGGCCGGCTGCGGTGAACATGCCGCGCAGGCCGTCACGTACGACGGGATGGTCGTCGACGATCAGCAGGGTGATGCTCGTTCGGTCAGCCATGGTGCACCAACGGTACGCGGGCGGAGATCGCCGTGCCCTCGCCGGGCGCCGTCTCCACGGCGACGCAGCCGGCGAGGCGTTCGGCCCGGGCCCGCATGCCGTCGAGTCCGAACCCGCCGCCGTCGGGGGTGGTGGAGCGGGCGGGGACGCTCCGGGGGTCGAAGCCGTGCCCGTCGTCCCGTACGTCGAGGGTGATCTCGTCCCCCATGTACGAGAGGGTGACGCCGGCCCGGGAGGCACCGGAGTGGCGCTCGGCGTTGGCCAGTGCCTCCTGGGCGATCCGCAGCAGGGTGGCGGCGACCTCGTCGTGGAGGGGCTCCTGCGTGCCGGTGACGGTGAACCGGGTGGTGATCCCGGTGCGTTCGGACCAGGTGGCGACGGTCTTCTTCAGCGCCTCGGGGAGGCCGTCGTGCTCCAGGGCCACCGGGCTCAGGTTCTGCACGGACCGGCGGGCCTCGCCGAGGCTGTGGCGAGCGAGGTCGGCGGCGCGCTGGACGTGGACGCGTGCGAGGCCGGGGTCGGGGGTGGCGGTGACGACCTGGAGCTGGGCGATGATCCCGGTCAGGCCCTGGGCGAGGGTGTCGTGGATCTCGGCGGCCAGTCGGCGCCGCTCGTCGGCGACCCCCGCCTCGCGGGCCTGGAGGAGGAGCTGGGCCTGAAGGGCGGCGTTCTCGGCGAGGGCCTCCTCCAGCCGGGCGTTGGTGCGGGCGAGTTCGGTGATGGTGGCCGCGCGCTCGTCGGCCTTCTCGATCTCTTTCGTACGGAGGTGGGAGAAGACCACGGCGAGGCAGGCGTTGAGGGCGAAGAGGCCGCCGAAGGCGACCCAGTTGACGAGCGCCGCGGGCGGCAGACCACCGGACTGGGCGCCCGCCATGGTGACGGCCGTGCAGAGGAGTCCGGCGCGGGCGAGGCGGCGGGGCAGGAGCTGTACGGCGTCGAAGAAACCGATGCTGGCGTAGACGGAGAAGAACGGGTTGAGCCAGCTGAGCGCGAACGCGAGGGCCGTGCGCAGGACGAAGTAGCAGACGGACGCGGTGCTGGGCGCGCCGGGAACGAGGTGGGGCGTGGTGTCGTCGACGCCCACGGTGGTGTCGGGGGGCGTCTTGCCCCGCGCGACCGCACGGCGCCGGTGGACCTCCCATCCCACCTGGAGGGCGAGGGCGGCGACGACCAGGACCGCGGCCGTCTCCACCTCCGTACCGTGCATGACCAGGTCGGCGGCCGCGGCGGCGAGGACCGTGGCGAGGGCCAGCAGGCCGTACGGCCCCCAGCGGAAGAACTGTTGCCAGCGTTCCTCGACCGTCATCGGCTCTCGCCCCCCATACCGTCGCTCCCCGGCCGTCATTCCCCGGCCGTCACTCCCAGCGGAACCAGCGGGCCGCCGTGGCGGTCAGCAGCACCGTCCACAGGGCCATGGTCCCGAGCGCCGCCCACCCGGGCCACCCGCCGGACGTCGCGGCGTCGAGGGCCTGCGAGGCCGCGCCGAACGGCGTGACCTGGACGATGCGTTGCAGCGTATCCGGCATGGCCTGGACGGGGACCCAGACGCCCGCCGTGAACATCGTCGGGAAGAAGACCGCCGACCCGACCGCGGTGGCGATCTTCTGGGTACGGGAGACGGCGCAGACGGCGGCGCCCAGGGCGAGACCGCCGGCGATCGCGAGCAGCAGCGCGAGCGCGTACCCGGGGAGGTTCTGCGGCAGCCGGACGCCGAAGGCCAGCCGCCCGACCACGATGACGAGCGCGGAGGAGACCAGGGCCGCGGCACCGTGCAGGGCGATCTGGGCGGTGAGGAGGGAGGCCGGGCGGACGGGGGTGGTCGACATCCGTCGCAGGATGCCGCGTTCGCGGTAGCCGGCGAGGACGGGCGGCATGGCCTGGAGACCGGACATGATCATGGCGAAGAGGACGGAGACGGGGACGTAGAGGTCGATGACGCGGCGGCCGCCGAGGTCGTCGGACGCCTCGCGGAAGGACGGGATCAGACCGAGGATCACCAGGAGGACGGTCGGCGAGACCATCACCCAGAACAGGGAGCCGGGTTCGCGGGAGAAGAGGCGGGCCTCGGTCTTCAGGACCATGGTGGTGGCGGCGCTCATCGGTGGTCGGCTCCTGTCAGGTCGAGGAAGGCGTCGTCGAGGGTGGCGTCGGTGACCCGGAGCTGTTCGGCGGTGACGGCGCGCCGGGCGAGGAGCTGGATGAACGCGTTGACGGTGACGTCGGTGCCCGTGACGACGGTCCTGCCGTCCTTGGTCTCCACGGACGCGGCCTGCGGCAGGGCGCGGAGTTCGGCGGGGTCGAGGGCCGTCTCGGCGGCGAAGGAGATCACCCTGGAGGCGGCGGCCCGTCCGATGAGCCCGTCGGGGGTGTCGAGCGCGGCGATCCGGCCCTGGTCGATGACGGCGATCCGGTCGCAGAGGCGCTGGGCCTCCTCCATGAAGTGGGTGACGAGCAGGACGGTCACCCCGCCCGCCCTGATGTCCTCGATGAGGGTCCAGGTGTCGCGCCGGGCGCGCGGGTCGAGCCCGGTGGTGAGTTCGTCGAGGACGACGGCCCGCGGGTTGCCGACCAGGGCGAGGGCGATGAACAGCCGCTGCTTCTGCCCGCCGGAGAGCTTCCCGAACCGTGCGTTCAGATGGGCGTCGAGCCCGAGGCGCTCGGCGAGCGTCCGCCAGTCGGCGGGCCGCTCGTAGAAGGAGGCGTACAGCTCCAGGGCCTCCCGTACGGTCAGCTTGGCCTGGAGCTCGCTCTCCTGGAGCTGCACCCCGAGGATCCGGGTGACGTCGGCGTGCCGGGCGACGGGGTCGAGCCCGCCGACCCGCACGGTCCCGGCGTCCGGGCTCCGCAGCCCCTCGACGCACTCCACGGTCGTGGTCTTGCCGGCCCCGTTGGGCCCGAGGATCCCGAAGATCTCCCCCTCGTCGACCGCGAACGACACACCGTCGACGACCGTCCGGCCGCCGTAGGCCTTGCGCAGGCCCTGAACCTCGATCATTGGCATGCCCCCAGACTGGCCGCGGGGGCAGGCCGGGGGTATCGGCCATCACGCTCGAAGCGCGATCAACCGATCGGTTGATGCCCGGTACGACCCGTGGTCTCCCCCGCGGCCGAGAGCCCGGCCTCGAGCCGGGCCACCACGCGCTCCTCGCCGGCGCGCCGGGCCGCCGCGAAGCGGCGGTCGACGAGCGCCATCGGCAGCAGCCAGAGCCAGCCCCAGAGGCTGAAGGAGTCCACGACGCCGGTCTCCCGGAGCACGAGGTTGGTGGCGTACGACAGCACGACGGAGACCACCCAGGCCGCGGGCCGGTAGCGGGCGAGGAGGCGTACGGGTGCGTTCCAGGGGCCCGACAGCGCGTCGAGCGTCGCCGCGAGCACGGCGGCGCGGCGGTCCGTCGGCCGGGCGGTCTCGTGCGCCCGCACCGCCGCGCGCGCGTCCTGGTCGCCGTGGTGGCTCAGCGCGTACGTGAGGTCGGCGCTCTGCTCCTCGACGGCCCGGCTGGTCACGGCGGCCCGCGCGGCCTGGAGCCGGATGTCCTCCCAGTAGCCCCTGCGGTGCAGGCGTTCGGCGGACGCTGCCCGTTCGGCCTCCGGGGAATCCGGGGCCAGAGCCTTGATCCTCGCGGTGAGGGCGACCGCGCGGGCGGACCGGCCGGGATGCTCGAACCCGTCGGCCCGGAGACAGAGTTCCGTATACCCGGCGAGCAGCCCGAGATGGTCGGGGGCGAGCTTCAGCCCGGCCCGGAACGCCTCCTCGGCGTCGTCGTCGTGGTCGTCCTCGTCCGCGGCCATATGCCCGACGGCGAGCCAGCAGTACAGATCGGCGGTCGGGCCGAGCGCGTCGAGGCCCTCCCGCGCCGCGCGGCGTACGGCGGCGTGCCCGCCCGCCAGGTAGAGCTGCTCGCAGCGCGCGAAGTACGCCTCGGCCGTCGTCATCCGTTTCCCGCCCCTGTGCTCGTACCCCGGATGGTCCACGGGGTCGGGAAAGTCTCCGGCCTGCGGATACGCCGGTCAAGGGGCAGACCGGGAGGGCCCGGTGCGGGGAAATTCGGGTGAGGGATGTCAGTGGTGAACCCTAGGCTCGGACCTGATGCCCGGAGAACATGCAGTAGACAACGATTCCCCCGATCCCCGCCGCTCGACCGTGCGCTCGTTGGCGCGGCTGTGGCCCTATGTGCGGCCCGTGCGCGCACGGTTGGCGTGGGCCGCCGCCGTCGCGATCGTCGCCTCGTGCCTGTCGCTCGTCATCCCGCTCGTCCTGAAATGGATGGTGGACGGGCCCGTCGCCGAGGGCGATCCGGGCGGGGTGTGGCTCGGGGCTCTGTATCTGCTGCTGCTCGGCATCGCGGAGGCCGTGCTCTTCGGGTTCCGGCGGTGGCTGGTGGCCCGGCCGCTCGCCGGGGTCGAGGCGAGCATGCGGGCCGCGCTGTACCGGCGGCTGCAGCGGCTGCCGATCGCCTTCCACGACCGGTGGGCCTCGGGCCAGCTGCTCTCGCGCGCCACCACCGATCTGATGCTGCTGCGGATGTTCCTCGCGTTTCCGCTGACGTTCCTGCTGGTCAACGGCGTGACGATCCTCGCCGGTTATGTCCTGCTGCTCGGCCAGGACTGGACGCTCGGGCTCGTGCTGCTCACGCCCGTCGTCCCGCTGGTGATCCTCTGCGCGATGTTCGAGACGAAGTACTCCATGGTGGCGCGCCGCGCGCAGGACCAGGTCGGCGATCTGACGACCGTGGTCGAGGAGAGCGTCCTCGGCATCCGGATCGTGAAGGGCTTCGGGCGGCACCGCAGTCAGGCCCTCGCGTTCCGCGCGCTGGCCGAGCGGCTGCGCGGCACGGAGTTGGTCAAGGCGCGGATGCTCGCCGGGATCTGGGCGCTCATCACGATCATTCCCGAGCTGGCGATCGGCGCGGCCCTGGTGCTCGGCACCGTCCAGGTCGCCGACGGGGAGCTGTCGGCCGGCACGCTCGTCGCGTTCCTGTCGACGGCGCTCGCGCTGCGCTGGCCGGTGGAGTCGATCGGCTTCCTGCTCGCGATGAGCCAGGAGGCGGCGACGGCGACGGAACGGTATTTCGAGGTGATGGACTCGGCGGAGGAGAGCCAGGGGCCCGAGCCGGTCAAGAGCCCGAGCGGCGCGTCCCCGTCCTCGCCTCCGCCCGCGTCCCCGTCCCCGTCCTCGCTTCCGCCCGCGTCCTCGTCCTCGTCCACATCCGCGTCCCCGTCCTCGCTTCCGCCCGCGTCCTCGTCCGCCGACGGGGTGCGGTTCGAGAACGTGTCGTTCCGCTACCCGGACGCGCCCCCCGACGCCCCTCCCGTCCTCGACCGCGTCGATCTGCACATCCGGCCCGGCGAGACCCTCGCCCTCGTCGGCGGGACCGGTTCCGGAAAGACGACGCTCACCGCCCTCGTCCCGCGGCTCCACGAGCCGACCGGGGGGCGGATCCTGCTGGACGGCGAGGACATCACGCTCATGGAGCGCGAACGGCTCCGCACGCTCGTGTCGATGGCCTTCGAGGAGCCGACCCTCTTCTCGGCGAGCGTCGGCGAGAACGTCCTGATGGGCGGTACGGAGGGAGCCGGCGAGCCCGAGCTGTGGCGCGCGCTCGACGTCGCCCAGGCGGGCGGCTTCGTGGGGGCGCTGCCCGAGGGGGCGGCCACCCAGGTCGGTGAGCAGGGCCTCAGCCTCTCCGGCGGCCAGCGCCAGCGCCTCGCGCTGGCCCGCGCGGTGGTCGGCCGGCCCCGCTTCCTGGTCCTCGACGACCCGCTCTCCGCGCTCGACGTCCACACGGAGGCCCTGGTCGAGGCGGCCCTCCGCGAGGTCCTGCGCGACACGACCGCCCTGGTGGTCGCCCACCGCCCGTCGACGGTGCTGCTCGCCGACCGGGTGGCGCTGCTGTCGGGGGGCCGCGTCGCCGCGGTCGGCACCCATCACGAACTGCTGCGCGGCAACGCCGAGTACGCCTGGCTGATGTCCGGCGAAGGGGCTGAGGAACGATGACGGATCCGATGACGGCGACGAAGACGTCGAAGGCGACAGCGAGGGGGACGGGTACGGCCGCGGGCGTCGAGGCCGGACGCCCCGACGGCGGCGGCGACCCCTTCGACCGGGACGACCTGCCCACCGCGCCCGGGGCCACCGGCGCCCTGCTGCGGTCGCTGCTCGCCGCCCACCGCGCCCGCGTGGCCCTCGCCGCGCTCGTCCTGCTCCTCCAGCAGGCCGCCGTGCAGGCCGGTCCGCTGCTCGTCGCGTACGCCATCGACCGCGGCGTACCCGCCTTCCGTGACGGGGACCACGGCCCCCTGGTGGCCGTCGCCGTCGGGTACCTGGTCTGTTCCGTGGCCGGCGGACTCCTCCAGTACGCCTTCGTGCGCGGCGCCGCCCGGGTCAACCAGGACGTGCTGCTCGATCTGCGCGGGCGCATCTTCCGCCACGCTCAGGTGCTGAGCGTCGACTTCCACGAGCGGTACACCTCCGGCCGGCTCATCTCCCGGTCCACCACCGACGTGGAGTCCCTCCGCGAGCTGCTCGCCGAGGGGCTCCAGGAGCTGATCGGCGTCGTCCTCGCGTTCGTGTACATCTCGGCGATGCTGCTGTGGCTGGACCTGGGCATCGGCGCGGTCGCGGTCGCCTCCTTCGTACCGCTGTATCTGCTGGTACGGATCTACCAGCGGCGCGCGGGCGTCGTCTTCGCCGAGCGGTCCACGGCCATCGCCGGCGTGATCGTGAAGTTCGCGGAGACGATGAACGGGATCCGGCCCGTGCGGGCGTTCCGCCGCGAGCGGGCCAACGACACGGAGTTCGCCGCGCTCAACCGGCGGCACGAGCGCTCCAACGGCGACGCGCTCCTGGAGATGGCGCGCTATGTCGTCGGCTCGCGGCTCGTCGCGAACACGGCCGTGGCCGGCATGTGTCTGTGGGGCGCGTACCGGGTGGCCGGCGGGACCCTGGCGCTGGGCGTGCTCGCGGCGGCGGTGCTGTACATGCGGCGGCTGTACGACCCGATCGACCGGCTCGGCATGTTCCTCAACTCGTACCAGTCGGCCGCCGCCTCCCTCGCCAAGATCGCCGGCCTGCTGGCGCAGGAGCCGGGGGTCCCGGAGGCCGCCGCGCCGCGTGAGCTTCCGGAGCGCCGGGGCGGACACCCCGGCCGGGCGGTCGTCTTCGACGGGGTGCGGTTCGCGTACCGGACGGGTGGCGAGGTGCTGCCGCGCTTCGACCTCACGATCCCGGCGGGTCAGACGGTCGCGGTGGTCGGCTCCACGGGCGCCGGCAAGTCGACGCTCGCCAAGCTGCTGGCCCGGTTCTACGACCCGACGGAGGGGCGGGTGCTGCTCGACGGCGTCGACGTCCGCGACCTGGAGACGGCCGAACTGCGGCGGGGCGTGGTGATGGTGACCCAGGAGGCGTTCCTGTTCTCCGGGACGGTCGCCGAGAACATCGCGATCGGGCGGCCGGACGCGACCCGGGAGGAGATCGAGCAGGCGGCGAAGGCGATCGGCGCGCACGACTTCATCGCCGGGCTGCCGGACGGGTACGACACGGACGTACGGAAGCGGGGCGGCCGGATCTCCGCGGGTCAGCGCCAGCTGGTGGCCTTCGCCCGCGCCCTGCTCGCGGACCCGGCGGTCCTGATCCTGGACGAGGCGACCAGCTCGCTGGACGTGCCGGGGGAACGGGCGGTGCAGCGGGCGATGGACACGGTGCTCGCGGGCCGTACGGCGGTGGTGATCGCCCACCGCCTCTCGACGGTGGAGATCGCGGACCGGGTGCTGGTGATGGAGGCCGGCCGGATCGTGGAGGACGGCACCCCGTCGGACCTGGTGGGCGGCGAGGGCCGCTTCGCGACCCTCCACCGCGCCTGGCGGGACAGCCTGGTGGGGTGAGCCGGGCGTCCCGCGCGCCTCGGCCGGACGTCGGGTGACGCCACGCGCCCCGGGTGGGCCTCAGGTGGACGCCACGTACGGCGCCGTCCCCTCCGCCGGACGCCGTCCCCTGAGCAGGCCCACGCAGAGCGCCGCGGCGCAGAGCATCACCACGGCCGCACCGCCCGCGGCCCGGTTCAGGGCGTCGGTGAAGGCGGTGCGGGCCGCGTCCAGGACCGGGCCGGGGGTCGTGAGCGCGCCGCCCAGGGTCTCGCGGGCCGCCGCCGGGGCCGAGGCGGGCATGGCGGCGGTGTAGACGGCGGCTCCGATCGAGCCGAGGACCGCCATGCCGAGCGCGCCGCCGAGCTCCGAGCCCGATTCGAGGACGGCGGCCGCTGCGCCCGCCCGCTCGGGCGGGGCGGCGCCCAGAGCGCTCTCGTTGGCCAGGGTCATGGCGGAGACGAGACCGGAGGCGTAGACGGTGGAGCCGGTCAGGACCGCCCAGAGCGGGGTGTCTGTGCCGATGAGCGTCAGCGAGGCGAAGCCGCCCGCGGAGAGCAGGAAGCCGCCCGCCATCACGTACGCCCGGTCGATCCGCTGGGCGAGCGCCGCGCCCGCGGGGGCGGCGACCATGACGCCCGCCGACGGTACGAGGCTCCACAGCGCCGCCTCGAACGGGCTCCGGCCGAGGACGGACTGGAGGTACTGGGTGAGGAAGACGGCGAACCCGACGGTGGCGAGCATCGCCAGCAGGTTGGTGAGGACCGAGCCCCCGTAGGCCCGTGTGCGCAGCAGTCCGAGGTCCACCATCGGTTCCGCGAGCCGGGTCTGACGGCGCAGGAAGACCAGAGTGAGGAGCAGGCCCGCCGTGATCGTGAGGAGTGGCAGCGGCCGTGCGCCGTCCTCGGCGAGTTCCTTGATGCCATGGATCAGGGGCAGCAGCGCGGCGAGGGAGAGGAGCGCACTCCGCCAGTCGAAGGGGCCGCGGGCTACCGGGCCTTTGGACTCCGGCAGGAGGAGCGGGCCGAGGAGCAGGAGCAGGAGCATCGCGGGCAGGTTGATGAGGAACACCGAGCCCCACCAGAAGTGTTCGACGAGTGCGCCGCTGACGACCGGGCCGAGCGAGATCCCGCCGGCCATGACGGCCGTCCAGGCGGTGACGGCCTTGGCGCGCTGGGCGTCGTCGCGGAAGAGCGTGCGGATCAGGGCCAGCGTGGACGGCATCAGGCAGGCGCCCGCGACGCCGAGCAGCGCGCGGGCGGCGATCAGCGTGCCGGGGCTGTGGGCGTATGCGGCGGCGAGGGACGCGGCGCCGAAGAGGCCGGCGCCGGCGAGGAGCAGTCGGCGGCGGCCGATCCTGTCCCCCAACGCCCCCATGGTGATGAGGAGTCCGGCGAGGACGAAGCCGTACATGTCGAGGATCCACAGCTGTTCGGTGGCTCCGGGGCGCAGGTCGGCGCTGATGGAGGGGATGGCGAAGTACAGGACGGAGACGTCCATGGAGACGAGGAGCAGCGGCAGCATCAGCACGCCGAGCGCGGTCCATTCGCGGCGGCCGGCGAGGGCCGTTTCCGGTGGTGTCGTGAGCGTCATGCGGGGAGCGAAGCAGCCCTGCGCGTACGGTGCCACCCTCGCCCTAGTGCACCCCCGCAGGGGCGACGAACGACCAGTTCAACCGTGCGTACGGCAGCGCGGTGCACTAGTACACTGCCCGCCGTGACGACTCCGCCGCCCTACCTCGCCATCGCCGCCGAGATCCGTCGGAGGATCCGCGCGGGGGAGCTCTCCCCCGGCGACCGCGTCCCCTCCACCCGGGCCATCACGCGTGAGTGGGGTGTGGCGATGGCGACGGCCACGAAGGCGCTCGCGGCGCTGCGCCAGGAAGGCCTCGTCCGGGTCGAGCCGGGTGTCGGGACGGTGGTGACGGCCGGTTCGGCCGGCGGCCCGGCCGCGGAGGCGCTGAGCCGTGAGCGGATCGTCCGGGTCGCCCTGGAACTCGCCGACAGCGAGGGGCTGTCGACGCTCTCCATGCGCCGGATCGCCACGCGGCTCGGCACGTCGACCATGGCGCTGTACCGGCATGTGCCGGGCAAGGGCGAGTTGGTGCGGCTGATGACGGACGCGGTCTGCGGAGAGGTGCCGTTGGGGCCGGTGCCGGCGGACTGGCGTACAGGGCTGGAGCAGGCGGCCCGCTGGCTGCGCGCGGTCCACGCGCGGCATCGCTGGCTGGCGCACGCGATGGCCTCGTTCACCAGGCCGGTCGCGTCACCGAACGCGATGGCGTACACGGAGTGGGTGCTGGGGGCGCTGCGCGGCACACCCCTGACGCCCTTCGAGAAGATCCACACACATCTGGTGATCTTCGCGTATGTCCAAGGAGTGGCCATGGCCGACGACTTGGAGGAGCAGGCGCGGCAGGACTCGGGGATCTCGGACGGCGAGTGGATGGAGCGGAACGAGCCACGTTACGACGCCATCTCGGGCGGTGGCGCGTATCCGCTGCTCAGCAGTCTGAGCGAGGGCGAGGATTTCGAGCTCGACCTGGAGACGCTCTTCGAATTCGGGCTGAGGAGAACGCTGGACGGCGTGGCGGCCATGATCGACGAAACGTCCGGTTAACGAACACGACCATTCGGGCACCGGACGATTTCCGGCCAACTTATTGACGCGCTCCTGACAGATACGTGTCATCACTGCCACTCTCTCCCCGACTCGTCAGTGAGTTCGTGCTCCACAGCTCTGTTTGCTCTGCCCGGGCGACCGACCCAGCCGTCCGGTACCCCCCTCGCAAAAGGAGTCTGCGTGAGATCCACGCCCAGCCGTCGCGCCACCGCGACCGGCGCTCTGATCGCTGCCGCCGCCATGATCGCCGTCACCGTCCAGTCGGGTTCCGCCACCGCGGCGGACGATCCGTGGACGGCCGCGCCGAAGGCCCAGGCCGCGGGCCAGGCCAACCCCGGCAAGCTGCCGGCCGACCTGTCCCCGGCCCAGCGCACCGCGCTGATACGCGCGGCCGACGCCGACAAGGCGGCGACCGCCAAGTCCCTCGGCCTCGGCGCCCAGGAGAAGCTCGTCGTCCGGGACGTCGTCCAGGACCGCGACGGCACGACGCACACCCGCTACGAGCGCACCTACGCCGGACTCCCCGTGCTCGGCGGCGACCTGGTCGTCCAGGAGACCAAGGCCGGAGTGACCCAGGGCGTCACCAAGGCCTCCCGCGCGGAGCTGAAGAACGTCGACATGACTGCCGACGTCGCCCCGGCCGCCGCCGAGAAGCAGGCGCTCGGCGCAGCCGCCGCGGAGGGCTCGAAGAAGACCTCCGCCGAGCGCGCCCCGCGCAAGGTGGTCTGGATGGCGCAGGGTTCGCCCGTCCTCGCGTACGAGACCGTCGTCGGCGGCCTCCAGCACGACGGCACCCCGAACGAGCTGCACGTCGTCACCGACGCGAGCACGGGCGCGAAGCTGTACGAGTGGCAGGCCGTCCACACCGGTACCGGCAACACGCAGTACAGCGGCCAGGTGACGCTGGGCACCGCGCCGTCGTACACGCTGACCGACACCGGCCGCGGCAACCACAAGACGTACAACCTCAACCGCGGTACGTCCGGCACCGGGACGCTCTTCTCCGGCTCCGACGACATCTGGGGCGACGGCACCCCGCAGAACGCGGAGACCGCGGGCGCGGACGCGCACTTCGGCGCCGGGGTCACCTGGGACTACTTCAAGAACGTGCACGGCCGCTCCGGCATCCGCGGTGACGGCGTCGGCGCGTACTCCCGGGTCCACTACGGCAACGCGTACGTCAACGCCTTCTGGCAGGACTCCTGCTTCTGCATGACGTACGGCGACGGCGCGGGCAACGCCAAGCCGCTCACCTCGATCGACGTGGCCGCGCACGAGATGTCGCACGGCGTCACCTCGAACACGGCCGGTCTGGTCTACAGCGGGGAGTCCGGCGGTCTGAACGAGGCCACCTCCGACATCTTCGCGGCGGCCGTCGAGTTCTACGCCAACAACGCCCAGGACAAGGGCGACTACCTCGTCGGCGAGAAGATCGACATCCGCGGCAACGGCACGCCGCTGCGCTACATGGACAAGCCGAGCAAGGACGGCTCCTCCAAGGACTCCTGGTACTCGGGCATCGGCGGCATCGACGTCCACTACTCCTCGGGCCCGGCGAACCACTGGTTCTACCTGCTCTCCGAGGGCAGCGGCGCCAAGACCGTCAACGGCGTCAACTACGACTCGCCGACCTCCGACGGCCTGCCCGTCACCGGCATCGGCCGGGACAAGGCCGCGCTGATCTGGTTCAAGGCGCTCACCACCAAGTTCAGCTCGAACACCAACTACGCCGGTGCGCGCACCGGTACGGTCGCGGTGGCCACCGAGCTGTACGGCGCCGGCAGCCCCGAGGTCCTGGCCGTCGAGCACGCCTGGGCCGGCATCAACGTGGGCTCGCGCCCCGGTGGTGGCAACCCCAACCCCGGCAAGGTCTTCGAGAACGCGGCCGACGTGTCCATCCCGGACAACGGCGCCGCGGTGACCTCCACGGTCAACGTCACCGGTATCACCGGCAACGCCCCCTCCACCCTCAAGGTGGACGTGAACATCGTCCACACCTACCGCGGTGACCTCGTCGTCGACCTCGTCGCCCCCGACGGCTCGGTCTACAACCTGCACAACCGCTCCGGCGGCAGCGCCGACAACATCGTCCAGACCTACACCGTGAACGCCTCCTCGGAGGTCGCCAACGGCGCCTGGAAGCTCCGTGTCCAGGACCGGGCCTCGGTCGACACCGGCTACATCAACAGCTTCAAGCTCACCTTCCCGTAACAGCGAGGCTGTGACGACGGGTGAGTGACGGACGCCCGGGGGGCTCGTGCCCTCCGGGCGTCCGTGCGTGTGTGCGGGGGCGCGAGGGTCCCTGCCAGGATGGGCCCATGGAGCCGACTGAGATCGTCCGGGGTTTCTGGGACCGTATGCAGGCGAGGGACTGGGCCGGCCTTGCCGCGTTGCTCGCCGACGACCTTGTGGTGGAGTGGCCGGTCAGCGGCGAGCGGATCGTGGGCCGCGAGAACTTCGTACGGGTCAACGCGGAGTACCCGGAGGGGTGGTCGATCCGGGTCCTGCGGGTCGTGGCGCAGGGCGAGGACGTGGTCTCCGAGGTCGAGGTCCCCCACGAGACGATGGGGGTGCACCGGGTGGCGTCGTTCTGGACGGTCGGGAACGGGACGATCACCGGCGGACGGGAGTACTGGACCGAGGTGGGCGCGGACCCTTCGCCGGAGTGGCGCGCGGCGTACGTACAGAGGCTGACGACGTGATCAGGGTGCTCCTCGCGGACGACGAGACGATGATCCGGGCCGGGGTGAAGGCGATCCTCGCCGCCGACCCGGGGGTCGAGGTGGTCGCGGAGGCGGGCGACGGCAGGGAGGCCGTCGAGCTCGCGCGCCGCCACCTTCCCGACGTGGTCCTGCTCGACATCCGGATGCCGAGGCTGGACGGGCTGGGGGCGGCGGAGGAGCTGCGCCGGGCGGTGCCGGACGCGGCGGTCCTGATGCTGACCACGTTCTCCGAGGACGAGTACATCGCCCGGGCCCTCGGTTCGGGCGCTGCCGGATTCCTGCTGAAGTCGGGCGACCCGAGGGAACTGCTCGCCGGGGTACGGGCGGTGGCCGGCGGGGCCGCGTTCCTCTCCCCCGAGGTGACCCGTCGCGTGATCGCCCACCTGCCGACGGGCCGCCTCTCCCGCGCGGCGGAGGCCCGGGAACGGCTGGAGCCCCTGACGGCCCGGGAGCGCGAGGTGGTGGCCCTGGTCGGCGCGGGCCTCTCGAACGGCGAGATCGCGGGCCGCCTGTACGTCGTGGAGGGCACGGTCAAGGCCCATGTGAGCGCGGTCCTCGCCCGCCTCGGCCTGAAGAACCGGGTGCAGCTGGCGATCCTGGCGTACGAGGCGGGGCTGGTCGACGACTGACGGTCGCGGCCCGCGTCGCCCGGCCCCGGGCATCACTTTCGTCAGGGGTCCGCGCCCTCTGCGTGCGAGAAGCTGGGGGGATGCGGCGTGAACGACTTCGGGAGCTGGTGCTCGACCTGGGGCTGTGGGGGGTCCTCGTCTGTCCCGTCCTGCTGCGGCTCGATCCCCACGACGGCGGATCGTGGGGGCAGGTCGCCCTGGGGGTCGTCGGGCTCGGGGTCGCGGTGGCCGTCTGCCGGGTCCTGCCGCTGCTCGCGCTCGCCCTCGCCGTCGGGCTGAGCCTCGCCACCTCGCCGGAGCTGTTCACCCCTCCGTACGCGCTCGCGCTCGTCGTCTTCGGGTATCTCGCCGGGCGGCGCCGGCGGCACACCCGGGCCGCGCTCGCCCTCTTCGCCGCGATCGCGGCCCTCGGCTTCGCCCTCGTCCCGCTCTCGGACGGGAACGTCTCCCAGGGCTTCACCGTCGTCCTGGTCCTCGCCCTGGCGATCGTCGCGCCCTGGCTGACGGGCCGGTACGTGCGCCAGTACGCCCGGCTCGTGCGGGCGGGCTGGGAGCTGGCCGCGCGCATGGAGCGCGAGCAGGCCGCCGTCGCCGACCGGGAGCGGCTGCGCGAACGCTCCCGGATCGCGGGCGACATGCACGACTCCCTCGGCCACGACCTCGCCCTGATCGCGCTGCGGGCCGCCGCCCTCGAGGTCGATCCGGGACTGGGCGCCCGGCAGCAGGCCGCGGCAGGGGAGCTGCGCGTGGCGGCCGCCGACGCGACCGCCCGGCTGCGCGACATCATCGGTGTCCTGAGGACCGACGAGGACGGGGAGGGGAAGGGGACGAGCGTCCCGACGACGCCCGTCGGGGAGACCGTCGAGGCAGTCGTCGAGCGGGCGCGGGCCTCCGGGCTGCGGGTGGAGCTGACGGTGACGGGCCCGTGCGGTGAGACACCGCCGATGGTCGACCGGGCGGTCCACCGGCTGGTGGTGGAGTCCCTCACGAACGCGGCCAGGCACGCCCCGGGCGCCCCGGTCCGGGTCGCACTGGAGCGCGCGGCCGACACGCTGACGGTCTCGGTGTCCAACGGCCCCGGGACGGGGGTGCGCGGGGAGCGGTCCCCCTCCGGCGGCACCGGCCTCGTCGGGCTCGACGAGCGCGTCCGGCTGGCCGGGGGGCGGCTGACCCATCGCGCCCGTACGGACGGGGGGTTCGCCGTCCGGGCGGTACTGCCTCTGGCGCCCGGTGCGCCGGCAGCGGCAGCCGCCGCCCGGCCCGCCGCGCCCACCTCCGTACGGGAAAGGGACCGCGCGCGGCAGGAGGTGCGGCGCGGGCTCGCCCAGGCGATCTGGATCCCGCTCGCGCTGGTCGCCGCGCTCGGTGTGGTGATGCTGGTCTTCGGCCTCTGGACGCAGTCCCGGTCCTTCCTGGACCGGGACGACTACGTCTCCCTGCACGTCGGCGACCCCCTCTCCGCCGACGCCGAACGCCTTCCGCCGCACCCGCTGGACGGCCCGCCCGCCGACGCCCCGCCGGAGCCGTCCGGCATGGACCGGTGTCTGTACTACCGGGCGACGCTGACGGCGACGGTGCCCGTCTACCGCCTCTGCCTCGTCGACGGGCGGCTCGCCGACAAGGCGGTCGTGGAGTGAGGGGGCGGCGGCGTCAGTTCGGGTTCCCCGCGTGCGTCAGGGTCTCCCAGGACACGAAGTAGTTGTCCGTACCGGAGGGCCGGCGCGACTCCGTGTACTGCGCCGTGTTCGTCATGGAGATCCCCATCCGGCCGTGGAGCGCGTTGTAGCCGACCTCCGTCACCCGTCCCAGGCCCGGCTTCACCGTGCCGCCGCACAGCCAGGACGGAATCGCCGCGCCGTTCTCGTACTTGGTGTGGAAGCCGAGCGCGTGCCGCAGCCGCTCGGAGACCTGGGGGTAGAGGTCCGCACCCTGGATACGGCTGGTCTCGGCGGTGTGGACGGCCGCGGCGAGGCCCCAGCCGGTGTGGCCGAAGTCCCGGCAGGTCTCCTGGGAGAGGCCGTCGGCGAAGGTGGACTGGCCCTGCCAGTACTTCACGATCTCGTCGCGGGTGTCGATGCCGCTGTTCGGCGGCGGCTTGGGCGTGGAGCCGTCGCCGGTCAGATAGATGTACGCGGGGACCCGGCCGAGATAGGTCTTCACGGCCTTGTCGTAGGCCGCGCGGTCCTCCAGGTGGACGGCGATGCCCAGCGCGGCCTCGGTCATGATGAGTTCCCAGTTGCCGTTCTTCGTCGCGGCCCCGTTGATGATCTCGGGCAGGTAGACGGTGCGCAGCATGGTCGCGAAGCGGCCGGAGCCGGCCCATCCGCCGGTGTAGGTGTGCTTGATGATCTCGGCGGCCCGGGGCCAGGAGGAGCCGGCCCAGCCGGTCTGGAGCGGCGCGTTGGAGTTGGTGTGGTCCTTGATCACGGCCGACCAGGCGTCCATGATCTCGATCGCCTTGCGGGCGTGGCGGTCGTCCCGGGTGATGTACCAGGCCAGCGCCTGGGTGTACGCGGCGACGGCGTCCTGCCGCTCGTCCGTGCAGCCGTTGTTGGGGTTGGAGGAGGAGCCGCACTCGACGATCGCGCGCGGCTTGGGGGCGCGGGTGAGGGAGGCGTAGGAGCTCGCCATCATCTGGTCGTGGGCGGCCTTCCAGGGCTGCGCCCCGGCCTGCACCTTCGAGCGTACGAAGTCGAGTTGCGGGCGCGACACGACCACGCCCGGGTGGGTGAAGGTCGCGGGGGCGGCGACCTGGGCCGGGGCGGCCGGGGCCGCCGCGGCCTGTTCGGGTCCGGCGGCGGCCGTCGGGGCGAGCGTGACGGCGAGGGCCGTCGCGAGCGTGGCCGCGAGGGTGGGGACCAGGGCTTTGAGGCGCATGTGGGGGGTGCCTTTCGTTCCTGTATGTGAACGATGCGCGGGTGAATGAACTCCGCGTCGAGCGTGGAACTTAAAGGCGGCTCATGAACACGTCAAGACCCTGGTCCATACCTGTCAGCGCATCAGAACCCCCGCCCCCTCGCGCGTCGTCTCCGTCGGCAGGGTCACCAGACCCAGCTCCGCCGTGGAGGCCAGCAGCCGGTGGGCGGGCAGCACCCGGACCGTGCAGCCGAAGGAACCCGTACGGTCCAGGACGAGGGAGCCCTCGTAGGGCAGCCTCCCCTCCAGGTCGGGGCCGCCCGCGGGCTTCAGCACGCACACCCGGGCGTCCACGAGCGCGTCGTCCGGGGTGACCCGGCCGGCCAGCGCCTGCACCTCCACGTCGTCCGGCAGCAGCTCGCCGAGCGCCACCCTCACCCGTACCGCCGTCGTCGCGCCGAGCTCCGCGTCGGCCAGGTCCTCGCCGATCTCGCCCACCTCGATATGGTCGACGGCGATCTTCGGCCAGGCGCCCCGCACCCGGGACTTCCACTCCGCGAGCTCCCGCGCGGCCGGCGGCGCGAGCGCCCGGTGCGCCCGCGCCGCCGGCGCGTACAGCCGCTCGACGTACTCGCGCACCATGCGGTCGGCGAGCACCTTCGGACCGAGGTCACGGAGCGTCCTGCGGACCATCTCCGTCCAGCGGACCGGCACCCCGTCCGCGCCCCGGTCGTAGAAGCGGGGCGCGACCCGGCGCTCGATCAGCTCGTAGAGCGCGGCCGCCTCCAGGTCGTCGCGGCGCTCCTCGTCCGTGGCCGAGGCCCCGTCGGCCGTGGGGATCGCCCAGCCGAAGTCGGACTCGTACCACTCGTCCCACCAGCCGTCCAGGACGGAGAGGTTGAGACAGCCGTTCAGGGCCGCCTTCATCCCGCTCGTCCCACAGGCCTCCAGCGGGCGCAGCGGATTGTTCAGCCAGACGTCGCAGCCCGGGTACAACCGGCGCGCCATGGCCATGCCGTAGTCGGGCAGGAAGACGATCCGGTGCCGCACCCGCGGGTCGTCGGCGAACCGCACCAGCTCCTGCACCAGCCGCTTCCCGCCGTGGTCGGCCGGGTGCGCCTTGCCCGCCACGACGAGCTGCACGGGCCGCTCGGGGTGGAGCAGCAGCGCCCGCAGCCGGTCGGGATCGCGCAGCATCAGCGTGAGCCGTTTGTACGAGGGGACCCGGCGCGCGAACCCGATGGTGAGCACGTCCGGGTCCAGGACGGTGTCGGTCCAGCCGAGTTCGGCGGCCCCGGCACCCCGCTGCCGCCAGGAGCGCCGCACCCGCTCCCGTACCTCCGTCACGAGCTGCTCGCGCAGGGTGCGGCGCAGCTCCCACAGCTCCCGGTCGTCGGCCCCCTCCGCGCGGCGGCCGACCTCCGGCGCGGTCCAGGTCGGCGCGTGGACGCCGTTGGTGATCGAGCCGATGGGCACCTCCTCCGGGTCGAAGCCCGGCCACAGTCCGGCGAACATCTCACGGCTGACGGACCCGTGGAGGGTGGAGACGCCGTTGGCGCGCTGGGCGAGCCGCAGGCCCATGGCGGCCATGTTGAAGAGACCGGGCTCGCCGCCGAGCGGGGTCTCGTCGCCGAGGGCGAGGATCCGGCCGACGTCGACACCGGAGAGCTCGCCGTCCTCACCGAGGTGGCGGGCGACGAGGCTCCGCTCGAACCGGTCGATACCGGCGGGGACGGGCGTGTGGGTGGTGAAGACCGTCCCGGCGCGGACGGTCTCCAGGGCCGCGTCGAAGTCGAGGCCCCGCTCGGCCAGTTCCCGGATGCGTTCGAGGCCGAGGAACCCGGCGTGACCCTCGTTGCTGTGGAAGACCTCGGGCGCGGGGGTGCCGGTGAGCCGGCAGTACGTACGGACGGCGCGGACGCCGCCGATGCCGAGCAGCATCTCCTGGAGCAGCCGGTGCTCGCTGCCGCCGCCGTACAGCCGGTCGGTGACCTCCCGTTCGGCCGGCGCGTTCCCCTCGACGTCGGAGTCGAGCATCAGCAGCGGCACGCGGCCGACCTGCGCGGTCCAGATGTGGGCGTGCAGGGAGCGGCCGCCGGGCAGCGCGAGGGTGACCCGGGCGGGGCTGCCGTCGCTCTCGCGGAGGAGGGTGACGGGCAGCTCGCCGGGGTCGAGGACGGGGTACTGCTCCTGCTGCCAGCCTTCGCGGGAGAGCGACTGGCGGAAGTAGCCGTGCCGGTAGAGCAGGCCGACGCCGACGAGCGGGACGCCGAGGTCGCTGGCCGCCTTCAGATGGTCGCCGGCCAGGATGCCGAGGCCGCCGGAGTACTGGGGCAGGGCCGCGGCGACTCCGAACTCGGGTGAGAAGTAGGCGATGCAGGCGGGCAGGTCGTCGCGCCGCTCCCGCTCCTCCTGATACCAGCGGGGGGCGTGCAGATAGTGGTCGAGGTCCTCGGCCGCGGCGCGCAGCCGGGCCTGGAAGTCCTCGTCGCCGGCGAGGGCGGCGAGCCGGGCGGCGGAGACGGAGCCGAGCAGCTGGACCGGGTCGAGGTCGTCGGCGCGACGGTCCCCCGCCCGGCCGGCGTGGTCGGGGTCGACGGAGCCGAAGAGCTCACGGGTCGGGTCGTGCCAGGACCAGCGCAGGTTGCGCGCGAGGTCGGTGAGGGGTCGAAGGGTGTCGGGGAGGACGGGACGCACGGTGAATCGACGGATTGCCTTCACGTGTTCCACCTTCGCAGGGGATGACGGAGCGGAGCCGACGCACCACGCTGTGCAGCCGGTTGTGCATCCACCGAAGGTAGGCCACCGCGCGCTCCCGGGCCACGGCGCACGGGGGTGGTGCCGTGGCCCGGGAGGGCGTCAGCGCGGCGCGCCGACGGACAGGTCGCCGGGTCGCACCTCGTAGGGCGAGCCTGCGTTGACGGTGGCCGGGTCGGCCGCGCCGCTGACGGCGTAGCGTGCGGCGACGGCGGCCAGTTCGGCGGCGGGGATCACCTGGTGGATGTCGGTGAAGCCGTGCGGGGCCCGCTCGTGCGCCAGATTGATGACGACCTCGGGGCCGAGCCTGCGGTTGGCGCGCTGCAGTTCGGTGGTGACGGGCCTGCGGTCCGCTTCGTAGGCGGCGAGCGCTTCGGCCGGGTCGTGGTGGAGCGCGAGGGAGTGGGCGAGGGCGCGCGCGTCGAGGACGGACTGCGAGGCGCCGTTGGAGCCGACGGGGTACATGGCGTGGGCCGCGTCGCCGATGAGGGTGGTCCGGCCGTGGCTCCACCGCGTCAGGGGCTCGCGGTCGACCATCGGGTACTCATGGGCGGTGTCGGCCGCCCGGAGGACGTCGGTGACGCGGACGCCGTCGAACTCCCAGCCCTCGTAGTGGTGCAGGAACGACTCCACCGGGACCGGGCGGTTCCAGTCGCCGAGGTAGCGCTCGTCCGCCGCCTCGGACGGCCGGGCGAGGGCCCAGTTCACCAGGACCTCACGGGAGGGGCCCGAGGGCCCGCTCATCGGGTAGACCACGGCCTTCTGCCGGTCGTCGCCCGCGATGAGCATGAAGGTGCCGACGGACCGGGCCGGCATCCGGGAGACACCCCGCCACACCAGGGTCCCGTTCCACGGCGGGGCGCCCTCGCCGGGGTTGAGCGCCGCCCGTACGGCCGAGCGGATGCCGTCCGCGCCGACGAGGACGTCCGGTTCGAGGGAGGCCCGGCCCCGGACGGCGCCGTCACGGTGGACCAGCTGGATCCGGGGGCGGCCGTCGGGCAGGGGCTCGACGCCGGTCACCCGGACGCCGGTCACCAGGGCTGCCGCGCCGAGCCGTTCCCGTACCGCCTCCGCCAGGACCTGCTGGAGGTGGGCGCGGTGGATGGAGAGCTGGGGCCAGCGGTACCCGGCGCCCAGGCCGCGGGGTTCCCGGGCGATCAGGCCGCCGGAGCGGTGGTAGTAGCGCAGCTCGCGGGTGCGCAGGGCGCCGGCTTCGAGGCGGGGAAGGAGACCGAGCGCGTCCAGTTCGCGGACCGCGTGGGGCATCAGGTTGAGACCGGCGCCGACCGGGCGGCTCTCTCGGACGGACTCGACGACGGTGACACGGTCGAATCCGGCGGCGTGGAGGGAGAGTGCGGCGGTGAGACCCGCGATGCCACCCCCCGCGACGACGATGTGGAGCAGTCCGCCGTCCGGTGTGGGCGGGGCGAACGGACCGGGGCGCGTCATCGGAGTCCCCCTGGGTGGCCGGCGGCATGCGCGCTGGGCGCGAGCGCGCGGCCGGCGGAGGAGGAGGCCACGGGGGAAGGGGCCGGGGGGCCGGCGGGGGCTGTCGTGGACCGGGCGGCCTGGGACCGGGCCGTCTGGGGCCGGACCGTCTGGGGCCGGGCCGCCTGGGGCCGGGCCGCCGTGGAAGGGGCCGCCTGGGACCGGGCCGCCGTGGAAGGGGCCGCCCCCGGCACGCCCTTGGAGGCACGGCGTACGAGCGTCTCGTTGTCCCTGGTCAGGTCGAGTATCGAGCGCAGCAGGGCGACGGGTGCGCCGCCGCTGCCCTCCTCGTAGAGCCGCACATCGTCCGCGTACGCCTTGCGGGCGATGCCGATGTGCCGGGCGCGGAAGGTCTTGAGGATCTTCAGGACCCGGCCGAGCGCGTGGGCGGAGGCGGCCAGTTGCGGGGGCAGGCGGTCGCCGCTCTCCCAGCTGACGGCGGCCGAGAGCTTGCTGACGGCGGAGACCCTTCCGGCGTACCGGGCGTGGAAGTCCCGCCAGGACGGCAGGCTGTACTGGATGGATTCGGCGAGGAACGCGTCGTAGGCCGGGTCGGAGCGGTCGCACTGCCAGAGCGTCAGGTCCACCAGCCAGAGGGGGACCTGCGCGGCGGCGGGACCGAGGTAGTCGCGCCCGTCGACGTCGATCTCCTCGAAGTACGGGCGCAGGGTGAGCGCGAAGTACTCCGGGCTGACATGGGCGACGGTGAAGTCGATGGCGTCGACGACGGACTGGACGTGGTGGGCGGTGCGGTCGAGCGCGACGGCGAAGCCGGGGTCGTACGGTTCGAGCGTGGTGAGCCGCTCACAGGTGTCCAGGGCGGCGACCAGGCCCGGGAACGACATCCGGACGGCCTCCTGGAGGCGGCTCTCCATGGGGTCGCCGGTGTACATGCGCTGACGCGCGCCGGGCGGGTTCCAGGTCGTGTAGTGGTGGACGGTGTCGCGGGGCACCATGTCCGTGCGGCGGCCGAGGAGTTCGAGGATCGGCAGGACCTCGGGGACGGCGGCCGTGGGCTGCGTGCCGTGACGTTTCAGCGAGCCGAGCAGGATGCCGAGGTCGCGCATCGCGGCGAGCGCGTCGACGACGCTCCACTCGGCGGCCAGTTCACGGTCCGGGAGGAGCGCCCGCAGCGCGACGGTGAGCGCGGGCACATCGGCGCGGGCGTTCATGGCGGGCACCGCGGCGAGCAGGGCATCGGCGCCGAGCGGGTCGGCGTCGCGTATGTCGGCTATGCGATAGCGCGGGTCGCCGCGTTCCTCGAGCCGGGGTGCGACAAGGTCGTACAGGGCCAACGGAATGCCCCCTCCATTTGGGGCGCGTTCACCTCCGGACGCCTCGCGCGCGCGTCGACCGGTCGATCCCGCTGCGGTCCCGCGTTCCTCGGGACCTGCGCGCGATCTCCCCTTCCGACACCCGCGACGTCCTTCGGTTCACTCGCCGGGTCTACGTGGTCACCGCGGTCACCGAGGTCATCGCGGTTCGGCCACGCGCCCCTGGCGTGGCGGCGCCGGGGTGGGCGTGGGCAGGCGCAAGCGTAAGGAGATCACCGCGGCAACGGCGGCGAAGGCCCCGCCGATGAGCAGAGCGGCCCGGAATCCGCCGGTCTGGGCGGCCGCGGTGGCTGATTCGTCACGGGTGGCGGCGACGGCCACGAGGACGGCGAGGCCGAGCACCGAGCCGAACTGCTGGGCGGTGTTGACGAGTCCGGAGGCGAGGCCGGTCTCCTCGGGGACGGCGTCGGCGGTGGCGGCCACGTTGGTGGCGACCATGACGAGCGGAAGGGCGGCCCCGAGGAGCAGGCTGGGCGCGAGGACGGTGGTGAAGAACGTGCCGTCGGGCCGGAGCGTGAGCGCGAGCCACACGGTCCCGGCGCACAGCAGCACGAAGCCGAGGGTCATGGTCCGGGTCAGGCCGAGACGGAAGATGAGCCGGCCGGTCTGCGGTGCGACCGCGACGACGACGAGGGAGAGCGGGAGGAGACCGAGGCCGCCGCCGAGCGGGTCGTACCAGAGAACGCTCTGCAAATAGAGGCTGACCAGGAAGAACATCGGAAACAGCGTCATCTGGGCGAGGGCGCTGAGCAGGTTGGCGAGCCGGAGCGCGGGACGGGCGAGGACGGCGGGCGGGACGAGGGGCCGGGCGGTACGGGTCTCGACGACGGCGAACACGGCGAGCAGGACCAGTCCGGCGCCGCCCGCGCCGAGGGTCGGCACGGACACCCATCCATGGGCGGCGGATCCGACGAGCGCGTACGCGACGAGGGCGAGCCCGGCGGTGACGGTGAGGGCCCCGGCGACGTCGAGGCCGGACGCGCGCGAGCCCGTACCGCCTCCTCGCAGGACGGCCGATCCCCACAGGATCAGCAGGGCCGCGGCGAGGACGTTGAGCCAGAAGGTGGAACGCCAGCTCAGGAGATCGGTGAGGATCCCGCCGAGTACGGTGCCGAGGACGCCGCCCAGACCGCCCATCGCGGCGAACGCGCCGAGCGCCTTGTGCCGGGCGGGCCCGTCGGGGAAGAGGACGAGCAGCAGGGCGAACGCGGCGGCCGCGGCGAACGCGGCGCCGATGCCCTGCGCGGCCCGGGCGGCGACCAGGACACCCGCGCTCGGCGCGAGCCCGCCGAGCGCGGAGGCGGCGGCGAGGAGCGCGAGTCCGGCGAGGAACACGCGCCGGTGGCCGAGCAGGTCGGCGGCGCGCCCGCCGAGCAGCAACAGCCCGCCGAAGGCGATCAGATAGGCGTTGGCCACCCACGACAGGCCGGCGGACCCCGCGCCGAGGTCCGCCCCGATCGAGGGCAGCGCGACGTTGACGATCGCGGTGTCGAGGATCAGGAGGAGCTGGGTGGTGGCGAGCAGGAAGAGAGCACCGCGGAAGGCGTGGGCGTCCTTCACGGCGCGGCCTCCGCGTCTCCGCCGCGCGCCGCGCGCGGGGCTGCGGCCGGCACGGCACCGACCGGCCCCTCGGGCCGGCCGGGACGCCGGGTCGCGCTCCGCCGGCCCCCCGGCGGGCGGAGCGCGACGGCCCGGCCGCCCGGCCCACGACGCGGCAGCCCGGCCGACCGCACGGCGCGGGGGGCGCGCGGCGCGCGCGGCCCGTCATCGGCCCGGGCGACGGATGGCGGCTCGACGGCGACCGAGCACCGCCCCCACCCGGGATCGCGATCCCCGAGCCGGGCCCGGCCGGGTGCCAGGACGCCGCGCCGCCCCCACCCGGGATCGAGGTCGCGGCAACGGGCCGCGCCCCGTCGGTACGCACCCGGCCCGGCGCTCCGGTACGCACCCGGCCCGGCGGCGGGAGACGTTCCGTCGTCCCGGGGCCGTATCGCACCCACCCCAGGCCGCCTCACTTCGTCGTGCCCAGGTCGTAGCCGTCCAGGCAGGTCCGCGCGAGGCTTTCGCAGGCGTCGGCGGCGCCGGCCCAGGTCTGCATCGTGAGGTAGACGTGGGGGGCGCCCTGGTAGAAGCGCTCGTACTGCTCGTGGCGGCCGGCGAACTCCGAACCGAGGGCGTCCCAGGCCAGCTTGAGGAGCTTGAGCCGGTCCTCGGCGGGGTCGCCGGGGGTCCGGACGTACCGCTGGATCAGCGGCCCGAGCTCGGGGTGGAGCAGATCGCGCCCACTGGCGGGGGTCTGGATGATCGCCCCACCGGCAAGCAGCTTGATGTCCGCCACGGCACGCGGGTACAGCTCACCGGCCATGATCCGCTGCGCGAACGAGATCTCCTGCCCGGGCCGTACACCGCCCCGACCGCCGGCGACCGGTTCGCAGGACGCCTCCGCCCCGAGGACGAACGCCTTGGCCTGGGCGACCGTCCCGAGGAGCCGCCCGATGGCCTGGGTGACCTGAGGGATGCCGTCGGTGCCGTTCGACCGCGCGAGGAGGATCGCGATCCCCGTGAGGAACTCCAGCTTGGTCCAGAAGCGGGTGGACGACTGGTGGGTGAAGTTCAGATAGGCGGGCGTCTCCCACCACATGGCGGCGGTCGCGGTGACGTCGCGGTAGGTCAGCACGCGGTCCCAGGGGACGAAGACGTCGTCGCAGACGAGCAGCGCGTCGTTCTCGTCGTACCGCGAGGAGAGCGGGTGGTCGAAGACGGACCGGGCCTGGGCCTCGTAGGAGGTCCGGGAGACGAGCTTGAGCCCAGGGGTGTCGACACGTACGGAGAAGGAGACGGCCCTCTCGACCTCCCCGTCCGGCAGGGGCTCGATGGTCCCGACGAGGATCTCGTCGGCGAAGACGGCCCCGGTGCCGATGGTCTTGGCGCCGCGCACGACGATCCCGCCGTCACGCTCCTCGACGACCCGCACACCCTCGCAGGCGGGATCGGTGATGGTGAAGGCGCTGTACAACCCGCCCTCGGCGAGCCGGCGGTGGTAGGCGAGCGCGTTCTCCGCGCCGTCGAACCGATCGGTGGTGAAGACCTCGGGCGCGGCGGCGAACCCGGCGGCGCCGGAGGCCATGTAGTCGGGGGTACGGCCGAGGAAGCCGTAACTGGCCTCGGCCCACACCTTGTACGCACGCCGGCGCGCCACGAGATCCTCGTAGGACCGGGGCACGGCGTAAGCACGATGCACGCCGCCGGAGAGCAGGGTCTCGGTGTGCGGCGAGTCCTTGGCGAGGTCGAAGAGCCCGGCGAAGGAGGCGGCGGTTGCCCGGAAGGCGGGATGCGCACTGACGTCCTTGACCCGCTCCCCGTCGAGCCAGACCTCGCGCCCGTCGCGCAGCGCCTCCAGATAATCCTGCCCGGACCTGGTCACGGTGATATCGCCTCTCCTCGTGTGTCACGCCTTGTACCGGACCCGAGCCTTCCCGTCACAGGACACAAGAGGCAATGAACGACCGTCCACCGGTCCTTAAGAACCGGCCAGTCGGTGGCCGCTGACGCGGCATTTGTACGGATCACGCAGGGTGAGGGGTCGACTTCCGCTCTAAATTGACGCCGAACGACCCCAGACCGCGCTTCGTACGGATGCCCCCTCTTCATGCAGGGCGCAGTGCACGTTCCCGGCCGGGCACCGGCGATGCGGCGCTGCCCCTGAAGCTGGATCACGGAAAAAACGTGCGCCCCTGGCACGTAGGAGTCATCGGGAATCCGCCGCTGGCGCATGGCACCGATCTGACGCTAGCCGGGCTGGCGGTGGGCAGAACGAGGAACCTGCCCGACTACCGCCAACGCGGCGCCAGCGTTCACCACGCCCAGCTCGGCATCGCCCACCTGGACAACCTCGCCCTCGCTAGGCCGGTACCCCACCCGCCCCAGGGTCGGGCACGTCCCGACCAGCCGGAAGAACATTCACGGGAAGCCCTTAGGTGCGGAAGCAAGGGATCCTTCTGACGAAAGGTCAGCGGCCGATCGAGGGAAGCCGTTACGGGGCGCGGCTGGCGGCCCAAGGAGGGGCCGCCGTCCGGCACATGCGCCCGCGACGCCCGTGGCAGGCCAATCTGTGGGTGACAACACGACGACACCTGACCAGCGCTGTTGACCGGCTTAGGTCTCAGCCGAACAACCGAAGCGGGCCGCCAGAGAAACGACGGACCGTCACGAAGGGGGCACCCAGAGGGTGCCTGGGGACGACGACGCTCATGGGGTGGTGACTTACATGCCGCGCGGGGGGCCAAAGCGCGCCGGTGGATCTTCGCCCGGAGTCATGGGGAGATCTCGCAATGATACAGGGCCGGGATAGAAGGCACCCGTCCCTGGGCCCGCCATTTCCTCGCCGACCAAATACCTATAGAGCCACTCACTGAAGCTGCAAGCGTACTCAAAGAACTCACCTTCGCCGTCCTCGACAAAGAAGGTCCCCCTCCCACCTCCTCCGCGAGGCGCATAGAACAAGGTTTCACCACGATCGGTGCTAGCAATTGGAATCAGCCCATCCGCAGCCCCAAAAGTTAGCTCGGGAGTTTTCAGAGATAGACGGGGATCGCCTTCCAATTCCGCTTCATCCCATTCAATCTCCGACCACGCGTCTGCAGTGCTCCGAACATACTCACCGAGATTCCAGCGCTCCGTGGCAGGGTGCATCAGATAAAGGTGGCCGTTCAGCTGGATCGGCGCGTACGCGTCGATAAGATCCTTAAAGTCACTCGGCAGGCTCCCGCAGATACTCGCCTCAAGAGCTGCCCACGCACGAGGATCCCGAGGCCGAGCCTGCGGGGCACCCAGCATCGCAGTAACCCGCAGAAGGTATTCGTTGCCCATTCAGCCCTTCACCTCCTAGGGCAAGTCGAACTGCCCGTCGTGATTCCACCTGTAGGTGTTTGATGAATAACGCAATGCTTCACAGTCCCATCCTCCAGGACTGAATAATTGTACTCGATCTGCGTCGGGATCCCACTGCCAGGATTACCGTATCGCGGAGTGACAGACAGGGAGATACGCTTACCAGACTTGATCACCTGCCTAATTTCCTTCTCGATGCCATGATTAAGATACGGCGTATTCGTCTTCTCGTACTCCGCGACAAGGTTTCGCAAGTCTATACCGGACCCACTTGCCGCGGCCGGAATCAGGTGGCCGTTGGCAGGCACGTAGCCCTGACTTTCAATTTCCCGCATCCCTGGAGGCCGCGTGGAGTTATTCGTATTCGTTCCCGGATTCTTTCGACCCTTATTGTAATCAGTAAAGTCCAACAGGCCATAGACTCCAGTGGCGCGACATTGATAGCTCCCCTCGAAGTCGTCGAAATAACGCTCGCGCGGCAGATAGACAGCATGCCCAGTGGGGCTCACCCCCGGACCGTCGTCGCACCTCCCATCATTCCGTGTACGACCGTCGTTCTTTCCGCCAGGACTACCCTCCGGGGCCGGGATGACCTCATCCGGTGTTAGCGGCTGATCCGCAGCGGCCAACACTGCCTGGACCACGGATGTGACGTCCTGCGCGTTGAGCAGCGCTTCACGTTCGCTCCTGGTGACGTTGATCTCGGGCTTCGGCTTCGGGCGTTGCGTGGCGGGCTTCGGGTTTTTGCCTTGGTTGACGTTCTGGGGCTCCGCCGGCCTGACCGGCTTCGTCACGCCATTCCGCGACGGCCGCCCCTTTCCGGTACCTGATGAGTAACCCTTGCCCTTGCCAAGCGCAGGTGAGCTTGTTCCCCGAGGCGCCTTGGGCGTGTTGCAGGTTCCGAGGTAGGTACAGCCCTTCGGCTGGGGCGACTTCTTCGACGGCTGCCGGCCCACAGAGCTTCTACGGGGCTTACACCTCGACCCACCGCATGCGTCATTCCTGGACTTGCCTGTTGCTGCACTCATCGGCCTGCGGGGCTGTGCCTTGGACCTTGTCGATGATCCCCTGCTGGAACCCACACCCATAGACCCGCCATAGGACTGACTCCTAGGGCCGCCGCCACCGCCGTTGCCCTTGTCGGCGGCGTGGCCGGAAGGGTCAATCCCGTTGAGAGGGCCTCCTTCTCCGTAGGCGTAGCGGTTCGCTCGCCCGGAAGGCGTGGGGTCCAGTTGCCAGGTGTCGCGTGAGGTGAAGCCGCCGGTGCCGGGCTGGTACCAGCGCGAGGCCATGTTGACTTCGCCCGTGGTGGTGTCGGTCCAGCCGGACTGGAATCCGATGCCCGGGTTGGCGCCTTCACTCGTGATGGTCTTGCCGAAGGGGTCGTACGCGCGAGAGCCCGCGAGAGACGTACCGTCTGCGCTGAGACCGGCAATGACGTCGGTGTGCTGGTCCGTGAGGGCGAGCTGAGCAGCGGCCGGTTCAGTCTTGGCAGCACTGGCCAGCAATGAGCCGTCCGGTCCTCTGCTGTAGGACGTGGTGGCATCGGTGATCAGATTGTTGGAGCCACCGTCGTAGGTGAAATTCGCACCGTTGTACGTGAGTACGCGATCGAGCGAGTCGTATCCGAAAGTGCTCGTGCCGTTGATTACAGTGCGTTCAAACGCATCGGTGGACATGCTGCGCGTTTCCCCGTTGCCCTGTCTTATGGCTTCAGTGGTGCCTCGCGCGCTGTAGTCGTAGGTCTCCGTGCCCCAGGTCTGGAGACGGCTGCGGTCGTCGTAGACACCAACGGTGTTGCCGCTCCGTGTGAGGTTGCCTGCCTTGTCCCACTCGTAGCCGGTCGTGTTGGTGCCACTGCTCCAGGAGGTCATACGACCGGCGAGGTCGTAGCCATAGCTGTTCTGGGCTGCTCCTGCGGTTCCTGTCGTGGTCTTCTGAACCAGTTGGTCGTCAAGGTCGTAGCCATAGGTAACGCCCCCGACAGATGCTCCAGTCGTGGTGCGGGTCACGGAGTCCGACGTCTGGCGTCCGAGGCTGTCGTAGCCGTAGCTGCGCTGAGCGGCGATCGCGGTCTGCCCGCTGGTGTCGACTCGGGCGTACTGCTCCCTCGTGGGCCGTCCGGCGGCGTCGAAGTCGTACTGGACGACGGTGCCGGTGAGCGGGTCGGTGGCGGAGTCCAGCCGACCCGTGGCGTCGTAGCCATAGCTCGCCGTCCCGGCGGCGTCCGTGCGGGAGAGCATGTTGCCGTCAGCGTCGTAGGCGTACTGGGAGTTGCCAGATGGGCCTTGGGCCCGGAGCAGCTGCCCTCGGTCGTTGTAGCTGAACGCGTTGCCGAACGAGATGCCGTCCGTCCCAGCGCCCGTGAGTCGACCGTCGAGGTCGTACGCCAGGCTTCGGGGTGTCGTGGCGGCGGAGGTGCCAGAGCCCGTTTCACGAACGAGGCGCCCCAGCCCGTCGTAGGTGCGCTGCCGCTTGACGTTTCCGGGCAGGATCTCGGTAACGGCCTGGCCGGCAGCGTCGTAGATCGTCGTCCAGGTACGGTCGGAATCGTTCGGATGCTGGCTTGTCGCGGGTTCGATGGTGGATTCCGGCAAGCCCCAGCTGTTGAACGTGTAGAAGGTGGACTTGGCACGGCCGTCGGTGAAGCGGGTGAGATGGCCTCGCGCGTCATACCCGAAGCTACTCGTGATCACGTCGGCCTCCGACACCTTCTCCGTCTGCTGGCTCAGCCGTCCGAGCACGTCGTAGACGAATGTCGTGTGACCGCCACCCGGCGTCGTGGCCGAAGTCTGATTGCCTTCTTCGTCGAAGAGGGACCTAAAGGTTCGCAGGGCGCTCGTGCCCGTGCCGTAGTCGGCGGCTTCGGTCACGTTGCCCAGCAGGTCGTACGTGAAGGTGCTCTTGCGGTTGGTGGGGTCGACGACCGCGATCTGGCGTCCGAGCCCGTCGTACTCGTACCCAGTGACTCGCTCACCCGGTTCGGTCGCGGTCAGGGTCTCACCGGCGGCGTTGTACGTAGCGGAGGTCACCAGCCCGGACGGTGAGCTGGTCATAACCTGGTTTCCCGCGTCGTCCCAGCTGAAGCGGGACGTGAGGTTCTGAAGTGACGGGAAACGCTCGACGGCGGTGGCCGTCAGTTGTCGGCCCAGGCCGTCGTAGGTCGCCTCGGTTCGCGCTCCGGTCGGGCTGGTGGCCGAGAGCTGCAACCCCGTGGGCGTCCACGTATAGCGGGTGATCCCTGAGCCGTCGAGCGAGGTCGAGGTTCCGCTGAGTGCGCCGCCTTCGCCGATGGGCAGCTGCGTGAGCGAAGCTCCGGCCCGCGGGTCGGTCTGCTGAATGAGCTGTCCGAGCTGGTCGTAGGCGTAGCGCGTCGCGCGGTCCAGCGGATCCGTGGTGGAGGTGACGCGTCCCAGTGCGTCGTAGCCCGTGTGGTATGCGGGAGTGATCGGGGTGCCGCCGGGAGGCGTGTACGCCGGCAGTGTGAGCTTGATGGTCCTGCCGAGTCTGTCGAGTTCCGCCCGGGTCAAGGCTCCGTTCTCGTCACGCGAGTCGGTGGCGCCTCCAAACGTGTTGTACCCGAGAGTGACGGTCGGGCGCTTCTGCTGAGCCGACGCCCCGTGGGTCTCCGTCGGCACGGAGGGTGCAGCTTGTTCGACGAGTCGACCGAGGGCGTCATAGCGGAAGTTCGTCGTGTGGGCGGCGGGGCTCGCCCCAGCCTTGGTCCCTCGCGGGCTGGTGCTGCTGAGAAGCAGACCGCGCTGATCGTACGTGTGGCGGGTGCTCAGTGTGGTGCTACCGGAGGAGAGGGACGAGGCGGTGATGTTTCCTGCGTTGTCGTAGGTCGCACGCTCGGTCAGCTCTGCTGTGTTCGGGGCTCGTCGGGTGCTTTCGACAACCCGGTCGTCGTCGTCATAGACGTAGTCCACCGACCGGTTGAGGGTGTTGGGGTCCAGCACGGACCGGGTGACACGTCCAGTGGCGTCGAGGGTGTAGGTCTCGGTACGGGTGCCACCTGCTGAAACCTGCTTGGTCAGGTAACCGGCACCGTCATAGGTGTTGTTCTCCAGGACGATGTCACGGCGCGTGCCGTCGGACCCTTCCACCTGCTTGGCGGTCGTCGTGGCAGGCAGCCCGTCGTCGAAGTAGGTGAAGGCCGTGGTGGCGCCCATGGCGTCGGTGGTGGAGGCGAGTCGGCCCGCCGGGTCGTAGGCGTTGGATTCCAAGACCAGGTCCCGGGTAGTGCCCGAGGGGTCACCGGCCCAATTCTTCAGGACAGTTTCGTAGGTGAGTCCCAGCGGGGTGTAGCTGTAGGTCACCTCGTCCCCGAGGGCGTCCTTCTCGCTGGTGAGCCGCCCCAGGGTGTCATATCCGAACGTCGTTGTGTTGCCCTCGGCGTCCGTGACGGTGTCGTTGAGGTTGCGACCGTCGTAGTGGTAGATGGTCGTCTTTGTCGAGTCGCCGCCGGTGAGGTCCGCCTCCGACTCGCTGAGGACGTTTCCGTCGACGTCATGGGTGCGGCTGATCTTGGCGGTGTGGGTGACGCCGGTGATCTCGTTCTCGACACCGACGCCGGCCTCCACCACGACGTTCGACATTTCGTCGTAGGCGTAGGTCGTGGCGACGCCGTTGGGGTACGCGTCAGAGACCTGGGTTTCGCCGGTCTTCCGCCCGATGCCGTCGTAGGTGTAACGCGTGACGAGACCCGAGGGACTGGTGGTGGTGACAAGATCACCGTTGGCGGAGTAGGCGTGGGTGGTGACCGCGCCCTCCGGCGTGACGGTGGTGGCGACCAGCCCGGCAGGGACGGTTCCACCGCCAACAGCGGCTTCGGCTCCGCTCGTGTACGTAGTGGCCGAGGTCCGACCGTCGGCAAGGGTCAGTTTGTCGGGCAGGCCCAGGGCCGTGTAAGTCGTTATGGTCTTGTAGCGGTTGTCGGACGGTCCCGAGGAGCGTGCATCGAGTACTGCCGTGCGCTTGCCGTTGCGTGGATCGAGCGGGTCGGCGGGGTTGTCGAAGTACTCCTCGTAGGAGGTCCAGCAGGAATTGGCGTCCCGGCACGTGGTGCGGGAAACGGGGTTGCCCTTCGTGTCGTGGCCGGTAATCGCCGAATGGCCGTTGGCGTCGATCACGGTGTGCAGGAAGCCGCCCGCGTCGTAGGCGTACCTGGTGACCCCTCCGGCCTCATCGGTGGAGGCGATGCGACGCTGACCACGCAGGGCGTCATAGGTGGTGCTGGTCTTCTGGCCGATGGGGTCGGTCACCGTCACAGTGGCGGCGAGAGTCGAACCGCTGGCGAAAGTGCGTGCCGCGTAGTGGTCGGCGACGTCTTCGGCGCTCAGGCCGTGCTGATAAACGGCCGCTTCGTCGAGCTGCCCGGTGAAGTAGCTGATGTCCGACGGCGCCGACGGCCAGGTTTTGGCGAAGCCGGCTCCTAGGAACGTGCGTGTGTTGGAGCGGTGGTTGACGGGAGCGTTGGCCTTCGTGGCCACTGGAGCACCATCCAGGAAGAGCGTCTGCGTTCCTGAAGTGACCGTGATGGCGGCGTGGTGCCACTGACTGTCTGTGACCGTGTCCGGTGAGGCATTGGACGGAGTCACTCCCGGCGAGGGGTATTCACCGTGAAGTTTGCCGTCCGCGCCCACATACAGTACGGGTGTCCATGTTCCGGATACAGCGGTTGCCCCGGCCAAGGGGTTCTTGTGGTCACTGACCAATACACCGGGCTTGGCGGTCCGGAACCAGAGCTCTACAGCGACATCGGCGGTTCTTGTTCCGAGCCCTGGGACTTCGACATATCCATCTCCGTTGAACTGGACGGCCGAACCGTCGCCGACACCGAATATGCCGGTGGTGCCGAGCGCAGCCTTCGTATACGTCCCGTTCCCGTTGGTCGCGGCAATCCTGCTGATGGCCTGGGTACCGCCGGGCTCGTCCAAGCGCCAGAATCCTGCGGGGGCGTCTCCGGTGATCGATCCTCGGTAGTGTTCTCCGTCTCCTGAGACGAGCCGCGTGCGCGCCCGATAGTGCTCCATGACAGTCTGAGCGCTCAGTTCCTTCGCGTAGAACGCCGTTTCGTCCATGGACCCGCTGAAATACCGCACCCCGCGGGTGCTTCCACCGTCCCAGCCCGGGGTCGAATAGCCGGCACCGAGATAGACGTGCGCGAAGGTCTCTGGCTTGACCACTCCCGTAAGAGATCCGATCTTGACGCCATCGAGGTACAAGCTCTGCCCTGCGGTGCCGCCCGTGATCACGACGTGATGCCACGCGTTGTCCGTCACGGAATTGCTGCTGATCGTGGGTGTCGCAGTCGAGCCCCGCCACAGATGGCCCCGGAGCTTTCCGTTGACATCGACATGCAGGCTCGGGTTGAACATCTGTGGCACGGTGCCGAGTTCCGTGTTCTGGAAGCCGAGAAGCACACCGCCAGGCTGGTCGGTACGGAACCACGTCTCGATCGAGAGTGCGGTCGCATTCTCGAGGGCGTCTGCGGGCACCTCGACAGCCCCTTCGGTGCCGTCGAGGGCGATGGCACCGTCGTCACCAGCGGAGAATGCACCGATTTGCCCAAGCATGACGCCGTCCCGGTAAGAGCCGTCTGCGCCACTCGATACGTCGTCGGCGGCGGCTGCACCGCTGCTGTCGCCCAACCGCCAGTAGTTGACAGGGGCGGCGGCACGAACTGCCGACGCGTAGCCTTCAGATCCCGACGAGTACGTCGGCGAGGAGATCTTCCAGGTCCCAGCGGAGTCCGACACCTCAGTCGCCCGCTCGGTGTCGCTGTCATAGGTGACCTGCGCACTCGTACGACCTGAGGGCAGCGTGACCTTGTTGATTCTAGAGGCGCCGTTCCGGGCCCCGAAGTGCTCCTTGACAGTCGCGCCATCCAGGGCGCGGTGGTAGACCGCCACCTCATCCAGCGCTCCCGAGAAGTGGCGTTCCCCTTCCCCGGTACCAAGCATCCGGCTGGAGTAACCGGCTCCCAGGTAGGAGTACGTCTTGCCGGCATGGTCCACGGGGCCCGTGAGGGTTCCTGTCGCCACGCCGTCGACGTAGAGCGTCTGACTCGTTCCGGTGCTGGCGAGAACCACATGGTGCCATTGGTTGTCATCGACGGGACCGGCGGAGGACATCAAAGACGGTGCTGCACCAACGGTGTCGAAGGCACCGATCAAATAGCCATTGGGGTCAAGCTCGAGGACCGGAAAGGTTTCGCTCGGTGGCACATCGCCCAGGGGCGTGTCCTGGAACCCTAGGAGCACGCCCTCGTACCGGCCAGTCTTGAACCACATTTCCACCGACAGAACGGTGGAAGACGACAGCGTGGAGTCAGGCAGCTCAACATGCCCGCCGCTGAATGTGCCCGCCTTGTTGCCTGTGCCGGTAAGTACTCCTGCGGCCCCGAGCGTGACATCGCGATACCGACCAGCGTTTCTCCCTGTTGTCGAGACCGCCTCGCTGACCGCCGTCTCGCCTTCCGCTTCGTTGAGCCGCCAGTAGCCGACGGGGTTGGCGTCCAGAACCATGCTGCGGTACTGACTGCCGCTCTCGTAGGAGTACTGGGTACACGCAGTCGTGGATGTCGGTGGGCAGACCTTCACAAGCCTGTCGCCGTCGTAGGTGTAGGACCACCGCAGACGCGTACCGGCACCCGCCACCGAGTTCGTCTCCGCTGCGACGACGTGACCTCCCGACCAGGCAAAGGTGAGGTGGCGCCCTGAGACGGCATCCGTTGCCTTGGTCAGCTGTCCGTCCGTGTATGTCAGTTGCTGGATGCGACCGTGGCCATCCGTAATCTTGGTCAGTCGGCCCTGGGCATCGAAGGTATAGAGGCTTGCCGATCCGTCTCGAAGCGTCCAGCCACCCCCACCCTCCGCCTTGAGGACACCCACCGAGCCCGCGGGCGCAGCGTAGGTGCCGTCAGCGTTGCGGCCGAAGCGGACCTGGGCACCTGTCGACATGGTGATGAGGACACTGCCGTTGCTCTCAGGTAGCGCGCGCATGTCCCAGCGGGTTGCCCATCCGGCTCCGAAAGCATTCTTCTTCCGTGGGTCCTGGGAGTTGTAGGTACGGGTCACCGAAAGCTCGGGCCCGACCGTGGGTACGGCGGCATCCGTGGCTGAGGTGGTGTAGTTTCCGGCGCGCTCGCCGAAGTCGGCCCCGGAGTCAGATCCGCCGAGGTGACCGGTGATCGGGGGCTGCGGAACCTGCGTCGTCATCAGAGACGGTTCCGGACGGGTCGAGGTGGCGCTCCCGTCATAGGCATAGCCGTACCAAGCGTATGTCTTCGCCCACGCAAGCCATCCGCTGGGCACGATCCACTGGGAAGCGGTGCTTCGCGCCCCCGTCTTGCAGTTCTTCCGCGTGTTGCTGCCCTCCACCTCGCAGACCTCGAACTGGTACTCCAGGGCTTTGGGGTAACGGTCTCGGTCTGTGGCAGAAGCCCAGAGCGTGGGCATGAGGGTGTCGAGGACGACTCCGCTGTCAGGTGCCAGGCCTGAGAGCGACGGCGGAATGTTCGCGGCGGAGAACTTCATGCCGACTGTCGGCACACCTGCCGCGCTGAAGGTGGACACGCCGTTCTCCCGCATCGTCCACGCAAGCGTGTAGGCGCCGGGAGTAAGCGGCGCGATCTTGGCGTCTACGGTGACGCTGGAGCCCGGAGGCACGTCGGCCGGCATCGGCGACCAGCGGATCTTCCCAGAGTCCGTGATCTCCTTGTTCGCCGCGTCGTACAGGCGGTACCCCAGGGTGTACGTACCGTTCTTGAGCCAGGTCTGCTGTCCACGGTTGGTGACCGTGACCTTGAAGGTTCCTTCGGACGTAGCCGTCATCGGCGTGACGAACTGACCGAGTGCGTACGTGGCTCCGTACTTGGTCCACGTGACGTCCAGCGAAGGCTTGCCGTTCGGGTAGTCGTCGGAGCCGAAGTTCTTCCACCCATACGAATCCGTGCTCGACGCCTTGACGGCAAGGCCGTAGTTCTTCTTCCGGCCGTGCGTCCAGTCGTCAACGAGCTGGCGGCCTGACGACCCGAGGTTGATGCTCTCCCACGCAGGACCGCCGCACGCGTATGCCGTCTGCCCCGCGGGGCGCCAGCCATGAGTGAAGCTCTTCGACGCCAGCGCGGCCCCCGTTGCGGGCCCAGGGTATGTCGACGTGGTCGACTCCGCCCAGCTCGAGGTGACTGGATGGATCGTCACCGGGCGCGCTGTGCAGGAGTACGACCAGGTGTTGTAGAGCGCGAGACTGGCACCCAGAACCCATGCGTTCTTCAACGTGTTCTCGACGCCCCCGAAGTGCAGGAAGCCAGCCGCCTTGTGTCCGCCTGCGTCGTAGGTGCCGACTTTGATGTTCGTGTCGCCGGAGAAGTTGACGTTGTACGGGGACTCGACGTACGTGCCGGAGGAGGAAGCTACCGGCGTCACGGTGGCCACGGACGGGTCGACCTTGACCGGGAAAGTCCGCTCAGGGGCCTGAAGCCAGTCGGCATCGAGGGTGACCTTCAGCGCCTGCCCGCCGTCGATGTCGATCAGCTCGTACCCGACACCGTTGGAGATCACGCCCTCATTGGAGTTGGGGGCCTGGTTGGAGTCCTCCATCCAACCGGCCGGAATCCGCGCGCGCGCCGTACCCGTATTGTCCGTGAACACCACGGCCCCTGTTGCATCGAGGCGCGCGGTCAGCCCCTGCATGTACAGAGGGAACGTCCACTCCGTGGGTGCGTCCCCATTGTTGAGCATGAGGACTTCCTTGACGGACGTGCCGCTGGCCACGAACCGCACATCCGAGTTAGGCCGCACGGACCGATAAGTGATCGTGCTCCCCTCGGGCTCACCAGGCACGCGCGCCGCGCCTTCGATGGCGAAGCCGACAGACTCCGTCTCGCTGACTTTCAGCGACACGAGCGGGGAGCCATCAGCATGGCCCGCGAAAGCCGTCTCGGTATCCCCTGCCGCGATACGCCACCCGTCGGTGGTATCACTTGCAGCACGGCCAAGCCTGCCACCCTGTGGCGATGCCTTGAGCGTGGTGTCGATCTCTTTCCAGTTCCCGGCAGCGTCCTTGAAGTTGACCGGCTCCTCGAAGAACCGGGTCGTGAGAGTGCCGTCCGAGTTCTGGAACGTACGAGCCGTTCGCTCACGTTCGGCCACAAGCTCCCGGCTCGTGTCAGGGTCGAAGCCCCGGGGTTCGGTCGCCTCGACCCGTACGGGAGCGGCGGTCAAAGCAGATATGCCCCCTACAGTCGAACCGTCGTTCGAGCGCGGAGCCTCCGCCTCGCGAGGCAGTTCCCCTGGCGCCGGCCGGTGACCCTTCCGGCCGCCCGTCGCGTCCGACTCCGTGATTCCCACAGCCGACTTGTGCGAACGCCCTGCAGCGGACCCCCACCGCTGATCAGGAGCATCCGCCCATCCATAGGCCGACTCAAAGGTCTGCGCCGCAGCCGCCCCTTCGGAGCCGACCAGGCCCGCCAGAACTGCTGCGACAGCAAAAGAAATCGGCCGTACGAAACGCACGGAGCCCCCTCAGGATGTGATCAAGAGAGGCGAAGTAGATCTCCAACAGCAGCCGATGAGCAAGATCCGTGGCTATTTCGTGATCACGACGTGAAGATCATCACGCCGCGTTTCTCTCCAATGCCAAGAAATCCACGGGCGAGCCATCCCTCACGCCGCCCGCTCCACCCCCGACCGGTACTCCCCCGGTGTCATCCCGAACCACTTCCGGAACGCCAGGTGGAAGCCGACCGCGCTCTGGTAGCCGACGCGGGCCGGGACCGCTGACTGGGGGAGGGTGGTTTCGGCGAGGAGGCGGGCTGCTTCCTGCATGCGGCGGGACGTCAGGTGGCGGGCCGGGGATTCGCCCACCAGGTCGCGGAAGGCCGCCGTGAACGCCGAGCGGGACATGCCGACCTCGCGGGCGAGGGAGTCGATCGTCCAGGGCTGGGCGAAGCGGGTGGCGATCATGATCATGGCCTGGCTGATGCCCGGGTGGCGCAGCAGCGGCAGTGACGTCGGGTTGTCGGCGAGGTCGCGCAGCAGGGGGCGGAGCGCGAGGACGAGGGCCATCTCGAAGGCACGCAGAGTGATGAGGCGGTCCCCGGGGCCGACCGGTCGGTCCGGTGAGGCCAGGAGGCGGAGCGTGTCGCGGAGCAAGGGCTCGCGGTCGACCTGGGGGCCGTCGAGGACGAGGGCCCAGGGCAGCGACGTGTAGAGCGTGCTGGCGGCGCTGGCGTCGTAGTGGAGTCCGGCGCACAGCAGCCGGCTCACCGCGCCGGTGCCGTCGATGCGGATCTCCCCCGACGTGCCGGGCCGGCGCTCGGGCAGTACGGCCTTGAGCGGCACCCCCTGGCGGTCGGGGCGGTCGGAGAGCCGGTGGGCGGTGCCGGTCGGGAAGACGATCAGGTCACCGGCGTGCAGCTCCAGCGGGGCCTGCCCGTCGCCCGTGATCCAGCAGCCGCCCTCGACTATGTAGTGGAGCACGGCACAGCTCTGTTCGGCGTCGCCCTCGATGGCCCAGGGCGCGCGAACGTGCCAGCGGCTGTCGAAGACGCCGGTCAGGCGGAGCGGTTTGAGCAGTTCGCTCAGGAGGTCCTCGGCCTCGTCGTCCTCACGCCGGTCGTCACGGTCGGTTGCCACGGTGTCCATGGACGATCCTTCAACTTCCGCCCCGGTTTGTTAATTGAACGGTGTGAGCCGCCGCCGCCAGCCTGAGAAAGACGTCACGGCAGCACCACACCCTACCGAAGGGCCTCAACGACACATGTCCAGTCAGATTCCGATGCGGGTCGCGGTCGTCGGAGCGACCGGTTTTCAGGGCGGCGCGATCGCGCGTCTGCTGGTCGAGCGCCACCACCGGGTCCGGACGCTCACCCGGCGCCCCGCGGGCGACCGTCCGCCGCTGCCCGGCGCCTTCTTCGTCGCGGGTGACCTGGCGAGACCGGCTGACGTGCGGCGGCTCTTCGAGGGGACCACGCACGCCGTGGTGACGATGCCGCTGGTGTACGACGAGGAGCGGATACGCCGTTACGCGCGGAACGTGGCACACGCGGCCCTGGCCGCGGGGACCGTGCGGCTGGTCTTCAACGCCAACACCCGTGTCCCGCAAGGGCCGGACGGGGTCGCCGCGTTCGAGACCCGGCGGATCGCCGAGCAGGAGCTGCGGGACAGCGGCGTCCCGCTGGTCGTCGTACGGCCGCCGGTGTATCTGGACAATCTGTTCTCGCCCTGG
Source organism: Streptomyces sp. NPDC012508 (assembly GCF_042902595.1). NCBI lineage: Bacteria > Bacillati > Actinomycetota > Actinomycetes > Kitasatosporales > Streptomycetaceae > Streptomyces > Streptomyces sp. NPDC012508. The sequence continues at coordinate 202,704 of NZ_JBIBEO010000007.1, read as the reverse complement.
AACGGGCCGGCCCTGGTGAACGAGGGGATTCTGGCCTATCCGCTCCCCGCGACCACGCCGACGGCCTGGATGTCGCACCGGGACCTGGCGGAGGCGGTGCACCAGGCGCTGACCGTCGGGGGCCTGGAGGGCCGCACCTTCGACATCGGTGGGCGGTCGCTGACGGGCGACGAGCTGGCCGAGGCGTTCAGCCGTGGTCTCGGGCGTACGGTGCGGTATCTGCAGCTTCCGCCCGAGGCGTTCGAGCGCGGGCTCGCCCAGCTGCTCGGGCCGGAGACGGCGGCCGGTGTCGCCGGGATCTACCACTACATGGCGACGGGCGCCGATCCGCTGCTCCTGGCGGCCGACGACGGGGTGGCGGCGGAGGTGCTCCGCGTACGGCCGGCGCCGGTGGAGGAGTGGGTGACGCGCCAGCCGTGGCAGATGTGGTCCGGCGACGCGGAGGAGCAGTCCCCGTCCCCCCAGGGCTGACGCGGCGACACAAGCGCCCGACGGGGCGTACGGCCGCCACACGAGCGCCCCGCCACGATCCGGCCGCCACACGAGCGCCCCCGCCGCGATCCGGCCGCCACACGAGCCGCCCCGCCGCGATCCGGCCGCGACGAGCCGCCGCAGAGATTCGGCCATCCGGCCCCGTCCACAAGGACGGGGCCGGATTCTTGTGGGCACCGTGTCCTTGCACGCGCCACTACGCCCGAGTAGGTAACAAAGCGCCGGATTGCCCACCCCGAGTGGGTGGAAGGCTCCCCCGGTACACCCCCGTACACCCCGGTACACCCCCGTACGTACATCCCGTAGACCCGCCATCCGAGTGAACGCGGACAGGAGCGGCCATGCCCGCAACCCGCAAGCCGTCGACGGAGCTACAAAGAGCGCACCACCACCCGCACCCCCGTACCCCCTCAGGTGATGCTGTGAATCCGCTCATGGGACGCATTCCCGTTCTGGACGTCCGCCCGCTGGTCGACTGCGGTCGCCGCCCCGCGAAGGCGGTGGCAGGTGAGACCTTCGAGGTGTCGGCCACCGTCTTCCGCGAGGGCCATGACGCCGTCGCCGCCAATGTCGTGCTGCGCGGCCCGTCCGGCCGCCCCGGCCCCTGGATCCCGATGCGTGAACTGGCCCCCGGTACCGACCGTTGGGGTGCCGAGGTCACTCCGGACGCCGAGGGCCGGTGGACGTACACGGTCGAGGCGTGGAGCGACCCGCTGGCGACCTGGCGGCACGCCGCGAAGATCAAGATCCCGGCCGGGATCGACTCCGAGCTCGTGCTCGCCGAGGGCGCGGAGCTGCACGAGCGCGCCGCGAAGGGCGTCCCGAAGAAGGGCGGCGGCCGTGAGGCGGTGCTGGCCGCGGCGGACGCCATGCGTGACGAGTCCCGGCCGGCCGCGGCCCGGCTCGCGGCGGTGCTCGCCCCGCGGGTGACCGAGACCCTGGACCGGCACCCGCTGCGCGAACTGGTCAGCGCCTCGCCCGCGTTGCCGCTCCAGGTGGAGCGCGAGCGGGCCCTGTTCGGCTCCTGGTACGAGTTCTTCCCGCGTTCGGAGGGCGTGAAGAAGGTCCGGGGCCGTACGAAACCGGGTACGTTCCGTACCGCCGCCGAACGTCTTCCGGCCATCGCGGCGATGGGTTTCGACGTCGTCTATCTCCCGCCCATCCACCCCATCGGCACCACGCACCGCAAGGGCCCCAACAACGCGCTCTCGGCGAGCCCGAGCGACGTCGGTGTGCCGTGGGCGATCGGCTCCCCCGAAGGCGGCCACGACGCGGTCCACCCGGACCTGGGCACCATCGAGGACTTCGACGCCTTCGTCGCCCGGGCCCGCGAACTCCGCCTGGAGATCGCGCTCGACTTCGCGCTGCAGTGTTCGCCGGACCACCCGTGGGTGGAGAAGCACCCCGAGTGGTTCCACCACCGCCCGGACGGCTCGATCGCCTACGCCGAGAACCCGCCGAAGAAGTACCAGGACATCTACCCCGTGGCGTTCGACAAGGACATGGACGGGATCGTCGCCGAGACCGTCCGGGTGCTGCGGCACTGGATGGACCACGGCGTACGGATCTTCCGCGTCGACAACCCGCACACCAAGCCCGTGGTGTTCTGGGAGCGGGTCATCGGTGAGATCAACGGCGCGGACCCGGACGTGATCTTCCTGGCGGAGGCCTTCACCCGGCCCGCGATGATGCACACCCTCGGCGCGATCGGCTTCCAGCAGTCGTACACGTACTTCACCTGGCGCAACACCAAGGCCGAGCTCACGGAGTACGCGACCGAGCTGTCCGGCGACGCGGCGGCGTACATGCGGCCGAACTTCTTCGTGAACACCCCCGACATCCTGCACGCCTACCTCCAGACGGGCGGTCGGCCGGCCTTCGAGGTACGGGCGGTGCTGGCGGCCACCCTCTCCCCGACCTGGGGCATGTACGCCGGCTACGAGCTCTGCGAGGGCGCCGCGCTGCGGGAGGGCAGCGAGGAGTACCTGGACTCGGAGAAGTACCAACTCCGGCCCCGGGACTGGGAGTCGGCGGAGCGTACGGGCGCCACGATCGCGCCCCTGATCACCACGCTCAACCGGGTCAGGCGCCGCCACCCGGCCCTTCGCCGGCTGCGGAACCTGCACTTCCACACCACCGACAACGACGCGGTGATCGCGTACAGCAAGCGGTCGGGGTCGAACACCGTTCTGGTGGTCGCCAACCTCGATCCTCACCACACCCAGGAGGCCACGGTCTCGTTGGACATGCCGGAGCTCGGCCTCGACTGGCACGAGACCGTACCGGTGCGCGACGAGCTCACCGGCGAGACCTATCACTGGGGCAGGGCCAACTATGTGCGCCTCGAGCCGGGCGTCACGCCCGCGCACGTCTTCGCTCTGCGACCGTCCCCGTCGACCGGAGGGTCACCCACACCATGACAGTCAACGAACCCGTCCCTGACACCTTCGAGGACACGCCCGCCAAGGACCGTGACCCGGACTGGTTCAAGCGGGCCGTCTTCTACGAAGTGCTCGTACGGTCCTTCCAGGACAGCAACGGGGACGGCGTAGGCGATCTCAAGGGCATCACGTCCAGGCTGGACTACCTGCAGTGGCTGGGCGTCGACTGCCTCTGGCTGCCGCCGTTCTTCAAGTCCCCGCTGCGGGACGGCGGCTACGACGTCGCCGACTACACCTCCGTGCTGCCGGAGTTCGGCGACCTCGCCGATTTCGTGGAGTTCGTGGACGCGGCGCACCAGCGCGGCATGCGCGTGATCATCGACTTCGTCATGAACCACACGAGCGACGCGCACCCGTGGTTCCAGGAGTCGCGCGCCCACCCCGACGGTCCGTACGGCGACTACTACGTCTGGGCCGACGACGACAAGCAGTTCCAGGACGCGCGGATCATCTTCGTCGACACGGAGACGTCGAACTGGACCTTCGACCCGGTGCGCAAGCAGTACTACTGGCACCGCTTCTTCTCGCACCAGCCCGATCTCAACTACGAGAACCCGGCGGTGCAGGAGGAGATCCTCTCGGCGCTGAAGTTCTGGCTGGACCTCGGCATCGACGGCTTCCGGCTGGACGCCGTGCCGTACCTGTACCAGCAGGAGGGGACCAACTGCGAGAACCTCCCGGCCACGCACGCCTTCCTGAAGCGGGTCCGCAAGGAGATCGACGACCACTATCCGGACACGGTGCTGCTCGCCGAGGCGAACCAGTGGCCGGAGGACGTGGTCGACTACTTCGGGGACTTCTCCTCGGGCGGCGACGAGTGCCACATGGCGTTCCACTTCCCGGTGATGCCACGGATCTTCATGGCGGTACGGCGTGAGTCGCGCACTCCGGTCTCCGAGATCCTGGCCAAGACCCCGGCGATCCCGGACGGCTGCCAGTGGGGCATCTTCCTGCGCAACCACGACGAGCTGACGCTCGAGATGGTCACGGACGAAGAGCGTGACTACATGTACGCGGAGTACGCCAAGGATCCCCGGATGCGGGCGAACATCGGCATCCGGCGGCGGCTCGCGCCGCTCCTCGACAACGACCGCAAGCAGATGGAGCTGTTCACCGCGCTGCTGTTCTCGCTGCCCGGTTCGCCGGTGCTGTACTACGGCGACGAGATCGGGATGGGCGACAACATCTGGCTCGGCGACCGGGACGGGGTGCGGACGCCGATGCAGTGGACACCGGACAGGAACGCGGGCTTCTCGTCCTGCGATCCGGGCCGGCTCACGCTTCCGGCCATCATGGACCCGGTCCACGGGTATCAGGTCACCAATGTGGAGTCGGGGATGGCCTCGCCGTCCTCGCTGCTGCACTGGACGAAGCGGATGATCGAGATCCGTAAGCAGAACCGGGCCTTCGGGCTCGGCTCGTACACGGAACTGCCGTCGTCGAATCCGGCTGTCCTCGCCTTCCTCCGGGAGTCCGGCGACGATCTGGTGCTCTGCGTGAACAACTTCTCGCGGTTCGCGCAGCCGACGGAGCTCGACCTGCGGCAGTTCGACGGGATGAGCCCGGTCGAACTGATCGGCCAGGTGCGGTTCCCGGCGATCGGGCAGTGGCCGTATCTGCTGACGCTGGCGGGCCACGGCTTCTACTGGTTCCGTCTGAAGAAGGCCCGGTCGGCCAAGAGCTGACCGAAAATCGCCCAACTGCCCGGGGTGGGGCGGGTTTCCCCCGCGCCACCCTGGGCACTGTGACCCACACACGGTCGATTCAGGTCCATACGGGCCTTCTTGTCGGGCCCATACGGATCTTCCCCTCCCGACACGTCCCGCACTTCCGGACAGTCGATGCTGCCATCCGGGACACTCTGCGCATTTGAACTCGATTCACGCGAACTCGAATCTGCGCCCCCCGGGGAAAGGACGCGATGCCATGCCGGAGACCGCATCCACCACCCGGGCCCCGGCCGCCCTCCTCCCGTCACTCGCTCCCCTGCTCCATGAATGGCTGCCACGGCAGCGCTGGTTCGCGGGCAAGGGCCGCCGGGTCATCGGATTCACGCTGGAAGCGGCCACCGAGCTGCTGCCGCTGGACGGTACGGGTCCCGGGCTGCTGCATCTGCTTGTACGGGTCGAACAGCCGGGACGCCCGGCCGGGACGCCCGCCGACTGCTACCAAGTGCTGCTGGGTGTACGCACCCAGCTGCCACCGCGCCTCGCCCCCGCCCTGATCGGGCGGATCCGGCAAGGTCCGTTGGCCGGGCGGGCGGTCTACGAAGGGCTGCGGGACCCGCGGCTCGCCGGACTGCTCTACGAACGGCTGCGCACCCCGGGCCGGATCGGCCCGCTGACGTTCCACGGCTCGGCGCCGCTGCCCCCGTCCCTGGCGCCGCGGGTCCTGGACGCCGAGCAGTCCAACTCCTCGCTCGTGTACGGCGATACGTACATCCTGAAGATCTTCCGACGGGTCAGCCCCGGCGTGAACCCGGATCTGGAGCTGCCGCTCGCGCTGGCCCGGGCCGGGTGCGCGCGGGTGCCGGCGCCGGTGGCCTGGTTCGAGTCGGGCGCGAGCACGCTCGGCGTCCTCCAGCCGTATCTGGTGGACTCGCGCGACGGATGGCGGCTCGCCCTCGACGCGCTGGCGGAGGGCCGGGAGTTCACGGCCGAGGCACACGCGCTCGGCCGGGCGACGGCCGAGGTGCACCTCGCGCTGGCGAACGCGCTGCCGACGGAGCGGCTGCACCGGATGCAGACGGAACATCTGGCCGCCGAGATGGACCAGCGGCTGCACGCGGCGGCGCAGGCGGTGCCGGCGCTCCTGCCGTACGTGCCGGGGCTGCGGGCGGTCTTCGCCGCGGCCGGGGACACGGTCGGCGCGGGGCGGCTGCAGCGGGTGCACGGCGACCTGCACCTGGGACAGACGCTCCGGGCGACGGACGGCGGCTGGGCGGTGATCGACTTCGAGGGGGAGCCCGCGAAGCCGCTCGCCGAGCGGTGCCGGCCGCAACCCGCGGTCCGTGACGTCGCGGGCATGCTGCGCTCCTTCGACTACGCGGCGCGCACGCACCGCCCGTGGAAGCCCGAGTGGGCGTCCCGCTGCCGGGCGGCGTACTGCGCGGGCTACGCGGAGGCCTCCGGCACCGACCCGCGCACGGACCCGGCGCTGCTGCGGGCGTACGAGACGGACAAGGCGGTCTACGAGGTCCTCTACGAGGCCCGCCACCGTCCGGACTGGCTCCCGGTCCCCATGGCCGCGATCGAACGTCTCGCGGGAGCGGAATGACCCCGGACCCCCGTCGTGGGCGCGCGCAGCCCGTTCGGCGGAGTGTCCTGTGCGGGACCCGCGCCGTTGCGGTTGCGTGGGAACCGGCGCATCTTCATCGGCCCATCCTTCCGACACCCTTGCAGGAGGCATCCCCGTGACCGCCCGATCCGCTCGTAAGACGGCAGCGCCCCCGGCCAAGACGCCCGCACCCCGGGCCGCCCAGGAGGTACGCAAGGCGCCGCCGCTCGACCCCGGGGACCGGGCGAGGCTGCTCGCCGGGGAGCACCACGACCCGCACGCCCTCCTCGGCGCGCACCCCGTCCGAGGCGGCGTCGCGATCCGGGTCCTGCGCCCGTACGCCCGTGAGGTCGCCGTCCTCGCCAAGGGCAAGCGCGTCGTGCTGCACGACGACGGCGACGGCCTCTTCTCCGGGCTCCTGCCGCTGCTGCGCAAGATCCCCCCGTACGAGCTGCGCGTCCGCTACGACGGCGACGAGCTGCCCGTGGAGGACCCGTACCGCTTCCTGCCCGCGCTCGGCGACCTCGACCTGCATCTGATCGGCGAGGGCCGGCACGAGGAGCTGTGGAAGGCGCTCGGCGCCCGGCCGATGGTCCACCAGGGCGTCAGCGGGACCCGGTTCACGGTCTGGGCCCCCAACGCCCGCGGTGTCCGCGTCACCGGCGACTTCACGCACTGGGACGGCACCGCGCTGCCGATGCGCTCCCTCGGCGCGACCGGCGTCTGGGAGCTGTTCGTGCCCGGGATCGGCGAGGGCGCGGTGTACAAGTTCGACATCACCCGTCCCGACGGCAGCCACACGCTGCGCGCCGACCCGATGGCCCGCCGCACGGAGTGCCCGCCGAACACCGCCTCGATCGTCACCGACTCGTACCACGAGTGGAGCGACGCCTCGTGGATGGCGAGCCGTGGCGCCCGCCCGCACCACGAGGCCCCGCTCTCCGTCTACGAGGTGCATCTCCCCTCCTGGCGTCCGGGTCTGACGTACCGGCAGCTCGCCGAGCAGCTGCCCGGCTACGTCCGCGATCTCGGCTTCACGCACGTGGAGTTCATGGCCGTCGCCGAGCACCCCTTCAGCGGTTCCTGGGGCTATCAGGTCACCGGCTTCTACGCGCCGACCGCCCGCATGGGCACGCCCGACGACTTCAAGTTTCTCGTCGACGCGCTGCACCGGGCCGGGATCGGCGTCCTGATGGACTGGGTGCCGGCGCACTTCCCGCGCGACGACTGGGCGCTGGCGGAGTTCGACGGCCGGCCGCTGTACGAGCACGAGGATCCGCGCCGGAGCGCGCACCCCGACTGGGGGACGCTGGAGTTCGACTACGGCCGCAAGGAGGTGCGGAACTTCCTGGTCGCCAACGCGGTCTACTGGTGCGAGGAGTTCCACCTCGACGGCCTGCGCGTGGACGCGGTCGCCTCGATGCTCTACCTCGACTACTCGCGCGAGAACGGCGAGTGGCTGCCGAACGAGTTCGGCGGGCGGGAGAACCTGGACGCGGTCGCATTCCTCCAGGAGATGAACGCGACGGTCTACCGGCGCTGCCCCGGGGTCATCACCTTCGCCGAGGAGTCGACGGCCTGGGACGGCGTGACGAGGGCGACCGACCAGGTGGGCCCCGGCGGCTTCGGCGGTCTCGGCTTCGGCATGAAGTGGAACATGGGCTGGATGCACGACTCCCTCGGCTATGTCTCCAAGGAGCCGGTGCACCGCAAGTACCACCACAACGAGATGACGTTCTCGATGGTGTACGCGTACAGCGAGAACTACATCCTGCCGATCTCCCACGACGAGGTCGTGCACGGCAAGCAGGCCCTGGTGTCGAAGATGCCCGGCGACTGGTGGCAGCAGCGGGCCAACCACCGCGCGTACCTCGGCTTCATGTGGGCCCACCCGGGCAAGCAACTGCTTTTCATGGGGCAGGAGTTCGCCCAGGGCGCGGAGTGGTCCGCCGAGCACGGGCCGGACTGGTGGCTGCTCGACCCGTCGTACGGCGCGGAGGCGGACCACCGGGGCGTACGGGACCTGGTGCGCGATCTGAACACGGTGTACGGGGCCACCCCGGCGCTGTGGGAGCGGGACACCTCGCCCGAGGGCTTCCAGTGGGTGGTCGGCGACGCGGCCGAGGACAACGTCTTCGCCTTCCTCCGCTACGACGCCGAGGGGTCGCCGCTGCTCGCGGTCTGCAACTTCTCCCCGGTCGTACGGCACGACTTCCGGCTCGGGGTCCCGGACGCCTTCGCGGCCTGGGTGGAGGTCCTGAACACGGACGAGACGCGGTACGGCGGCGGTGGCGTGGTGGGGACCGACCCGGTGAAGACCGAGTCGGTGCCCTCCCACGGCCGTTCGGCGAGCGTACGGATGACGCTGCCGCCGCTGGCGACGGTGTGGCTCAGGCCTGCGTGAGTCGGACCGCTTGAGGCAGGCCCCTCCGACTCGGGCGGCCTGGCTCAGGCCTGCCTGATGACGCCGAGCCGCTGAGTGGCCCGGGTCAGCGCCACGTACAGGTCGTTGATGCCGTGCGTGGCGCCGGCCCGGATGCCGTCCGGGTCGACGACGAGGACGGTGTCGAACTCGAGGCCCTTGGCCTGACGGGGGTCGAGGAGGACCACCGGGCAGGTCAGATCGGGCGCCGCGCCGTGCGAGGCGTCCGGCAGGGCGGCGATCAGCTCCGGGTGGAGCTCCGGCGGGGCGATGACGGCGAGGCGGCCCTCGTCGCGCACCTCGGCGGCGACGGCGTCGGCGGTCTCCTTCACCGGGTCCTCGACGGTCCGCTCCCAGGGCTCTACGCCGGTGGAGCGGACCGAGCGGGGCGGCTCGAACCCCGGGTCGGCCTCGCGCCGGACGTCGGCGGCGACGGCCATGATCTCGGCAGGGGTGCGGTAGTTGACCCCGAGCCGTACCAGCTCCCAGCGGTCCTCCACGTACGGCGCGAGGATCCGCTCCCACGCCCCCACGCCCGCCGCGTCACCGGTCTGAGCCGGATCGCCGACCAGGGTCATCGACCGGTTCGGGCTGCGGCGCATCAGCAGCCGCCAGGCCATCGCCGAGAGCTCCTGCGCCTCGTCGACGATGATGTGGCCGAACGCCCAGGTGCGGTCGGCGGCGGCGCGTTCGGCGGCGCTGCGGTGGTCGGCCTCCTCGTGCCGCTCGGCGAACCGCTCGGCGTCGATGATGTCGTGCGCGGCGAGGACCTCGGCGGCGTCCTTGTCCTGTTCCTCCTTGTCCTCGAACTCGTAGGTGCGGGAGGCGTACGACACGTCGAGCACGCCCTGCGCGTACTGGATCTGCTTCTCCCGCTCGGCCTCGGCGGCGGCGCGGGCGGCGGAGTCGTCCACGCCGAGGAGTTCGGCGGCCTCGTCGAGCAGCGGTACGTCGGCGGCGGTCCAGGGGCCGCCCTCGCGCCGGATCGCGGCCGCGTCCTCGTCGGTGAGGTGGGTCGGCTCGGCGAGGTAGTCGGCGAGGAAGGACTCGGGGGTGAGCGGCGGCCAGAGGGTGTCGATGGCGGCGTGGACGTCCCGGCTGGTGGCGATGCCCTTGGCGAGCAGGGCGATGTCGTCGGGGCCGAGGAAGTTGGGGCCGCCGTAGGGGTCGGCGCCGATGCGGTCGGCGAGCTGCTCGGCGAGCGCGTCGAGGATGTTGAAGACGAAGTAGGGGCGGGCCAGGTTGTGCGGGAGGGCGGTCTCGCGGGCCTTGTGACGGGCCTCCAGGGCCATGTCCCAGTCGATGATCAGATCGCCGTCGTCGTGCGGGACGATCAGCGGCTCGCCGCGCTCGGGGACCTGCTGCCGGTCGCGTACGGCCCGGGCGAGCGCGTCGGCCATCGCGGCGGCGCCCTTGACGGCGGCGGCGCGCGGGGTGTCCGTACCGGTGGCGCGGACGCCGGGGAAGAGTTCGGCGGGGGTGGCGAGCAGGACGCCGGTCTCGCCGAGGGAGGGCAGGACGTTGCCGATGTAGCCGAGGAAGGCGGGGTTGGGGCCGACGATGAGCACCGCGCGCTTGGCGAGCTGCTCGCGGTGGGCGTAGAGGAGGTACGCGGCGCGGTGCAGGGCCACGGCGGTCTTGCCGGTCCCGGGGCCGCCCTCGACGACGAGGACGCCGCGGTGCGGGGAGCGGATGATGCGGTCCTGCTCGGCCTGGATGGTCTGCACGATGTCGTGCATGCGTCCGGTGCGGGCCGCGTCGAGCGAGGCGAGCAGCACCTCGTCGGCGTCCCGGTTCTCGTGCCCGGTGCGGGTCCGGTCGGTGAGGTCGAGGACCTCGTCGTGGAGGGCGGTCACCTCGCGTCCCTGGGTGGTGATGTGCCGGCGGCGGCTGAGACCCATCGGCTCGTACCCGGTGGCGAGGTAGAACGGCCGGGCGACGTCGGCGCGCCAGTCGACGACGAGCGGGGTGCGGTTCGGGTCGTCCTTCCGGATGCCGATCCGGCCGATGTGATGGTCGCGCCCGTCCCGGAAGACGAGCCGCCCGAAGCAGAGGCCGCTCTCCCCCGCGTTGAGGGCGCCGAGCACCCCGGACTGTTCGGCCACCAGCACGTCACGCTCGAGACGTCCTTGATTGCCGACCCAGGGCGTCTTCAGGGCCTGGCCGACGGCCGCCTCGGCCTGGTCCCTCAGGTCGTCGAGTCGTGCGTAGAGCTCTGTGATGAATTGCTGCTCTTTCCGAAATTCCTCGGTTGACAATTCGACTCCCGGCGCGATACAGTGCGTTTATTGAACTTCTCCGCGTCTTTTATTGTGCGTAGACACGGAATCCATGAATATACGCGAGCGATAGCCCCGACTGCAATTCTAGTCGGGGTATTTTCATGTCTCATGGGGAGAGACATGCGGAAGGACGCGGCGCGCGATCTGCTGATCGCGCGGGGAGCGGACCGGCTGGACCACCCGGGCGGCACCCTGCTCGCCCATCTGGACCGGGTCGAGGCCCGGCTGGCCGCCTGGGGCGCCCGGGAAGCGCTCCGGCTCGCAGGCCTGTGCCACGCCTTCTACGGTACGGACGGCTTCGCCGAGCATCTGCTGCCGCTGGAGGCGCGGGCCGTCCTTGCGGGGGCCATCGGCGAGGAGGCCGAGGAGCTCGTGTACTTCTACGCGAGCTGCGACCGTGATGTCTCGTACGCGGAACTCGGAAATGAGGACGGCCGCTTCCGGGACCGGTTCACGGGCGGGACCTTCACACCGACGGAACGGCAGCGGAGGGATTTCGCGGAGCTGACGGCGGCGAACGAACTGGATGTGCTGCGGGAGAACCGGGAGCTGTGGTCCCGGTACGGCGGCGGGCTGCTGAAGCTGTTCACCCGGTGGCGGTCGCTGCTGAGCGAGCCGGCCTTGGAGGCTGCCCGCGAGCTGCTGACCTTGCGGGGCGCGGAGCGTGAGGCGTTTCTGCGGGGGCTGGAGCGGGGTGACGTCGTACGCGGTGTCGTCTCGCGCATCGCGAGCTTCGGTGGCACCTTCGTGGAACTGGGCGGCGTCGAGGCCCTGATGAACTTCCCCGAGGTGTCGTGGTCCCGCTACGACTTCCCGTCCGACGTCATCGCCGAGGGCGAGGAGCACCCCTTCATGGTCCTCGACGTCGACATGAGCCGGGAGCGGATATCCCTGTCCCTCAAGGCACTGGAGTCCGATCCGATGGCCGCGTTCGCGCGCGCCGGGTTCGGCGGTGTCCGGGTCGGGACGGTCACCGCGATCGCACCCTCCGCGGTCCTGGTGGAGATGGCCCCGGGCGTCGAGGGACTGCTGCACGAGAAGGACCTCGGGGGCCTGGCCCCGCGCGAGGGGGACGAACTCACCGTCGAGGTCACCTCCGTCAACCTCGTCACGCGTCGCGTCGCGCTCCGGCTCCGCGGATAACCCCGTGCGGCGAGGAAGCGGAGTCGCTACCGTCGTCCGTATGAAGCGTGCCGCGATCATCACGACGACGCCGGAGAGTGTCCCGGCGCGCTGACCGCTGTCTTACGTCACGAAGCCCCGGGGCCGAGCGCCCCGGGGCTTCGTCGTTCCTCCGGTCGCTCGCCCCCGGGCGGCCACCCCCAGGAGGGCGACATGCACCACGACCACCGCAAGCTCGGCCGCGAGCTGGACCTGTTCGACACCGACCCGTTGATCGGAGCCGGTCTGCCGTACTGGCTGCCCGACGGGGCCGTCGTACGGCACGCCCTGGAGGAGTACGTACGGGAGGTCGAGCGGCGGGCCGGGTACCGCCACGTGTACTCGCCCGTCCTCGGCAAGCGGGAGCTGTACGAGATCTCCGGGCACTGGGCGCACTACAGCGACGACATGTTCCCGCCCATGGAACTCGGCGGCGAACAGGTCGTCCTGCGGCCCAGTCTCTGCCCCCACCACGCCGTCATCTACCGCTCCCGCCCCCACAGCCACCGCGACCTCCCGCTGCGCATGGCCGAACTCGGACCCATGTACCGCTCCGAACTCTCCGGCGTCCTCGGCGGGTTGACCCGCGTCCGGGCCATCCAGCTCAACGACGCACACATCTTCTGCGCCCTGGAGCAGGTCAAGGAGGAGGCCGCGGGCGCCCTGGAGCTGATCCGGAGGGCGTACGAGGCGATGGGCATCGTCCCCGCGCGGTACCGGCTCTCGCTTCCCGGGCCCGGAGGGAAGTACGTCGACGCCCCCGAGCTGTGGCGGCGCTCCGTCGACCTGCTCCGGGAGGTGCTCGACGACTCGGGGCTGCCGTACGAGTCCGCCGAGGGCGAGGCCGCGTTCTACGGTCCGAAGATCGATGTGCAGGTCGCCGACCGGGCCGGGCGTGAGTCCACCCTGTCGACCGTGCAGATCGACTTCCACCAGCCGGAGCGGTTCGACCTGCGCTACATCGGCGCGGACGGCGCGCGGCACCGTCCGGTCATGATCCACCGCAGTGTCGTCGGCAGTGTGGAGCGGGCCGTCGCCCATCTGCTCGAACAGCACGGCGGCGCGTTCCCCGGCTGGCTCGCCCCCGTCCAGGTGGTCGTCCTGCCGGTCTCGGAGTCCGAGCGGGCCGCCGCCGAGGCGCTGGCCGCGCGGTGCGTCGGGCGCGGGCTGCGGGCGGAGGTGGCGGGCCCTGACCGGGGCAGCCTCGGTGCCCGCGTCCGGGAGGCCCGCCTCGTCCCGTACCAGGCCGTCATCGGCGCGCGGGAGGCCGCCGACGGCCTGGTGGCGCTGCGGCTGCGTGACGGCCGCAGGCTCGCCCCACTGCCGGCCGACGAGGTGCTGCGGCGGGTCGAGGGCCTGGTGGGGGCGCACAGCACCGTGCTGTGGGACGACTAGCGGGGTGACCGGTCATGAGCGGGGTGACGGTCATCGATCGATCCCCGTGCCGCGTGTCGGCCCCGGCGCGGGCGGCGGGGGTGTCGTCGGGGTCGCGGGACCGCGGGAGGCCGGGGGACGGGTCGGGGTCGGCGTCACGCCGGGCAGGAACGCGGCGCCAGGGGTCACCCGCACCGTCGTGTCGCCCTGCTGGAAGGCCGGCGCGGGCGCCCATGCGCTGCTGCAGCTCCCGGTAGAGCGGCTCGTATTCCCCCGTCACGGGCACGTGCGGTTCTTCCCTTCCCCTGTTCGTCCGGGACGCTCCGGGCTCAGACCCCACGCTGCTGGAGAAGCGCTCGGATCACCTCGATGTCGTCGGCGGTCAGCTTGCCGAGGCCCCGCGCCTGGTTGACCACGGCCAGGGTGTTGTCCTGGTGCGTCGGCGCGGTGTGGGCCGGGTCGAACCACTCCTCCTCGAAGTCCCAGGCGGCGATGGCGGCCAGTGCCTCGTCGCGGGAGATCTCACCCGCCGCGTAGCGGTCGATGTACGCACGCAGCGATGGTCTGTCGGTCATTGCCCGTGGTCTCTCTTCTCCGGTCGCGACGTCTGCCGTCGTCGTGTCAGGTGATCCTGCCCGAGGATTACCGGGGCGCCAGAGCCAGTACGTCCTCCAGTTCCTGGAGGAGGCGGCGCTTCGGGCGGGCACCGACGATGGACTTCACGGGTTCGCCGGCGTGGAACACCAGCAGTGTCGGTGTGGCGAGGACGCCGTAGCGGACCGTGGTGTCCGGGTTGCGGTCCACGTCGATCTGGACGATCATCAGCCGGTCCCGTTCCTCCTCCGCGATCGCCTGGAGCACCGGCACCAGTTGGCGGCACGGGCCGCACCAGTCCGCGGTGAACTTCACGAGGACGGGCAGCTCCGCACCGAGGACCTCGGCGTCGAAGTCCGCGTCGCTCACGTCGGTCACGTCCGCCGTGTTCGCCGTGTTCGCCATGTTCGCCATTCCGTCAGCCTCCGAGTTCGCATGTGGGTTCCGGGCCGCCCGGCAGTTCCGCCTCGGCCCGCAGCAACTGCGCGGCGACCTGGGCGCGTACGGCCTGGAGCTGGTCGACGAGGGCGTCCAGCTCCGCGAGCTTGCTGCGGTACACGTCGAGCGAGGCGGGACACGCGTCCCCCGCCGGGTGGCCGGCCCGCAGGCACTCGACGAACGGCCGGGTCTCCTCCAGCTCGAACCCGAAGTCCTGCAGGGTCCTGATCTGCTGGAGGAGACGCAGGTCGTCCTCGTCGTACGTGCGGTAGCCGTTCTCCGTTCGCCGGGCGGCCAGGAGGCCACGGGACTCGTAGTAGCGCAGAGTCCGCGTGGTCGTTCCGGCACGCTCGGCCAGCTCGCCGATTCGCATGCCGTTGAACGTACGCCTTGACGCCGACGTCAAGGCAACGGTTCGGCGCGCTCCGGCTCGATCCCCAGGACCTGCGCAGGCCGGGCCGGCACTGCTGCGGCGCCGACGACGCGACGGGCCGGTCCGGCAGAGACGGCTGGATCGTCTCCCACCGTCCACAGGGGACGGTGGGCGACTCCATGTGGATCAGCGCACCGCCGCTACGACTTCTCGTCAGGGCGAGACAGGTTGTGCCATGCATGTCCGCACGTGCCCTTGCAGTACGTCTGCCTGCGACGGGTGTCGGCGACGGAGAACACCGAGACGAGCACTCGGAACGCCGTGACGTGTTCGTCGGCGGGGAGAGTTGCGAACCCGTAGCGAGGCGGGTCCATGCAGATCATCACCGACGGATTGGCCGTGGGCTTCACCCCGGACCGGGCAACGCCCGCGCGCCCGTCCGCCGCCGTGATGTGCGCCTGCATCGCGTAGCCGCCGACCTCTCGCAGTACGGCCTGCCGTCCTACCGGCGAAAGGGTGGAGAACCAGGCTGCCCCGTCGTCCAATGTGCGGAGCCCTTGGGCGACCTCGTTGACGACTCGCTCGGCTTCACGCCGAGTGGCTTGCCCGTCCTCACCGCTGCTCCCCACCATCTCCCGATCATTCCACGTGCCCCGTCGACCGAGAACGAGCCGGAGGCGGCGGCCCGAGGGAGCGGGCTAGGGAGCGAGGCCGCGCAGGAGGGGGATTATTTGTGATTCCTCGTACGCGAAGTGCTCCACCAGCTCTCCGTGGAGCCGGTCGAACTCCGCGTGCAGGTCCGCCGGACGGGTCTCGTCGAGGCGGGACAGGAGGTGTTGGAGTTCGTCCAGGATGCGGGCCACCGTGCCGTGCTCGGTCCGCAGGCGGTCGAAGGTTTCGGCCTTCTCCGGGAACTCCCGTGCCAGGTAAGGGAAGAGGCCCGCGTCCTCGCCGCCGTGGTGGACGGCCATCGCCGAGCAGAAGGTCAGGCAGTGGCGGCGTAGTTCGACGGTGAGGTCCGGGGCGCCCGTGGCGGTGCGGGCGCCGATGCCCTCGCGGAGCGCGGTGAGCTCGTCGCGGAGCCAGTTGTGGATCGTGACCAGCTCGTCGGCGAGGGCGTCGAGCCGGTCCGGTGGGGTGTAGGTGTCCTCGGGGATCCGGTGGAGGGCGACGACCGGGATGGTCCGGTCGGTGCGCCGCTGGTAGTCGGCGTAGCCGGGGGCCTCGGCGACCACCTTCGCGAAGAGGGCGTCGCGCTCGGCGCCGGTGGCGGCGACGGCCGTCGCCTGCCAGGTGTCGCTGCCCGTCTCGACGGTGACCGTGGGGTTCACCAGAAGGTTGCGGTACCAGTCCGGGTGCCGGTCGGAGCCTCCTGCGGAGCCGACGACCAGGATCCGGTCGCCGTCCTCGACGAAGCCGAGCGGGGTGGTGTGGGGTTCTCCCGACCGGGCGCCGGTGGTGGTGAGAAGAAGGAGCACCCATCCCTCGAAGGGGCCGCCGAGCTTGCCGGCGTTGGTGCGGAATTCATCGATGATCGGGGTGTTGAAGTGGAGAGGCAAAGCCGTCCCTACTGTCCTCTTGCCTCCATGCCTCCGCTTTCCAGCGCGGACCGGCACGCGACGCGAGTTCCTTCATCTCAGCGGCACGACGGGCGCGTTGTCAAGACTCGTTTCCCGCTGCCGGAGGAAGGAGGGGTTTGCGCTCCACCGGGGACGACAGGACGATCGAGGTGGTCGTCCGGCCGAGCGCCGCGGTCTGCTCCAGGACGTCTTCGAGGTGGATGGTGTCGGTGACGGCGACCTTGAGGATCCAGCAGTCCTCACCGACGACGTGGTGGACCTCGAGGACCTCCGGGCGGGCCGTGAGCTCCAGTGTCCTGGGGTGTTTGAGGGTGTAGCCGCCGTGCGGGTCGACCCGGATGAAGGCCTGGATGCCGTAGCCGAGGCGGGCCGGGGAGACATGGGCGCCGTAGCCGGTGATCACCCCGCAGGCCTCCAGTCTCCGTACCCGCTCGGTGACGGCCGCGGGGCTCAGCCGGACGCGCCGGCCGAGCTCGCTCAGCTTGATCCGGCCGTCGTCCTGGACGAGCTCCAGGATCTGCCGGTCGATGGGGTCGAAGGCCCCCGCCGAGGTTTCGTTGGCGGCAGGACGCAGATGCCGTGGTTCCTTCGGTGCGGCGGCCTGGACTCCCATGTTTCCCCCTTCAGTCAACGAGCGCTCAACGTAACACTTGTCGCATGAACATTCTGATCATCGGCGGAAACCGCTATATAGGAAAGCGATTGACGTCCCGTCTCCTGCAATCCGGCCATGGCGTGACGATTCTCAACCGGGGTTCTTCGGGCGTACCAGAAGGCGTGGAACATCTGATCGCCGACCGGAACGACGAGGCCGCTCTGGAAAGCGCGCTGGGCGCCCGGGCATTCGATGTCGTCGTCGACCAGGTCTGTTACACCCCGCGCCAGGCAGACATCGCGCGGCGGGTTGTCGGGCCGCGCACAGGGCGTTACGTGATGACGTCGACGGTCGAGGTGTACGAGTACGAGCACGCGGCCGAGCCCGTACGGGAAGAGGCGGTCGACCCGCGTACCGTCGCCGTCGATCCCGACCTGCCGTGGGACGACCCGGAGTTCCTCGACGCCCACTACGGGGAGGGGAAGCGGCAGGCGGAGGCGGTCTTCGCGGCCGGGCCCGCGTTCCCGTACACGGCGGTGCGGGTCGCCCATGTGCTCGGCGGCGAGGACGACTTCACGGGCCGGATCGGCCACTACGCGGACCGTATCCGGGCCGGCGAGCCGATCTCCGTACCGGCGGAGAACCACCCGGCCACCTATGTGTACGTGGAGGAGGTCGCGGAATTCCTGGCGTGGGCGGTGGAGGCCTCGTTCACCGGGCCGGTCAACGCGCATTCCCACGGCCCGCTCACCACCGCCGAGATATGCGCGGAGATCGAGCGCCGGATCGGGGGGCGGACCGTATTCCAGGAGGTGGAGGTCGGCGAGGTGTCACCCTTCTCCTTCGCCCGCTCGTACGGAATGGACAACTCCCGGGCGACGGCTCTCGGATTCTCCTTCCGGCATTCCACGGAGTGGCTGGGGCAGGCCCTTTCCGAGACGCTGGGGGTGCGCTGATGCGGTACCGCATGCTCGGAGACGTACGGGTCGGCGCGGTCGGTCTCGGCGCGATGCCGCTCTCCATCGAGGGGCACCCGGACGAAACCCGCGCCCTCGCCACGGTCCACGCGGCCCTGGACGCGGGCGTGACGCTGCTCGACACGGCGGACTCCTACCACCCGCCGGGCGGTGAGCCGGGCGCCGGCGAGCTGCTGGTTGCGCGGGCGCTGGCCACGTACGGGGGTCGTGGCCGGACCGGCGACGTGCTGGTGGCGACGAAGGGCGGGCGGGGGCGGACCGCCGACGGCGGCTGGACGGTCGACGGGCGGCCGGAGCATCTGCGGCGGGCGGCCGAGGCGTCGGCGCGGCGGCTCGGCGTCGAGGCGATCGGGCTGTACCAGCTCCACAAGCCCGACCCGGACGTGCCGTACGCGGAGTCGCTGGGTGCGATACGGGAGTCGCTGGACGCGGGCACGGTGCGGCTGGCCGGGATCTCGAACGTGGACGTCGGTCAGATCCTGCTCGCGCGGGAGATCCTGGGCGAGCGGCTCGTCTCCGTGCAGAACCGGTACTCCCCGGCGGACCGGACCTCCGAGCCGGAACTGCGGCTGTGCGCGGAACTCGGTCTCGCGTTCATGCCGTGGAGCCCGCTGGGCGGGATCTCGCGCAGCTCGCTGGACGGGGCGTCGTCCCTGGAGGCGGACCCGGAGTTCGGGGCGTTCCACCGGGTGGCGCGGGAGCGCGGGGTGAGCCCGCAGCGGGTGGCGCTCGCCTGGCTGCTGGCCCGATCGGAGACGGTGCTGCCGATCCCGGGCGCGAGCCGGCCGGAGACCGCGCGGGATTCGGCGGCGGCTGCCGAACTCGTGCTGAATACACAGGAGTTGGCCGAGCTGGACGTTCGGTAGTCGTTCGGTAGTCGAAGGCACCGGACCCATTGACGGGTCCGGTGTCTCCATCTACAAAAGCTTCCTGAGAGCGCTCTCACGCCCTCAACCCCCACCGGAGGTGTTCTCCTTGAGCCGCGTCCGACGCACCCCTCTCCTTGCCTCACTCCTTGCCGCCGCCCTCGCCGCCGGCGCCCTGATCGGCCTCGGCGGGGCCGGCACCGCCAGCGGCGCCGTACCCCCGGCGCCCGGCTGGTCGCTCCAGTGGAGCGACGACTTCAACGGCCCCGACCGGTCCCTGCCGAACGGTGCCGACTGGCAGATCGACACCGGACACGGCTATCCCGGCGGCCCCGGGAACTGGGGCACCGGAGAGATACAGAACTACACGTCGAGCCCCGACAACCTGCGCCTCGACGGCACCGGCAACCTCCGCATCACCCCGCTCAAAGACGGCGCGGGCAACTGGACCTCGGCCCGGATCGAGACGAAACGCGCCGATTTCAAGGCTCCGGCGGGCGGGACCCTCCGGATCGAGGGCCGGATTCAGATGCCGAACGTGACGGGCGAGGCCGCCAAGGGCTACTGGCCCGCGTTCTGGGCGCTCGGCGCCCCCTACCGGGGCAACTACTGGAACTGGCCCGCCATCGGCGAGTTCGACATCATGGAGAACGTCAACGGGCTCAACTCGGTCTGGGGCGTGCTGCACTGCGGCGTGAACCCGGGCGGGCCGTGCGGTGAGACCACCGGCATCGGCGCCAGCCGCGTCTGCCCCGGCGCGAGCTGCCAGTCGGCCTTCCACACGTACCGCTTCGAGTGGGACCGCTCGGTCTCCCCCAACGAGCTGCGCTGGTACGCGGACGACCAGCTCTTCCACAGCGTGAACGAGACCCGGGTGGGCGCCCAGGCGTGGGCCGACATGACCAGCCACGCGGGCTACTTCCTGCTCCTCAACGTGGCGATGGGCGGCGCCTTCCCTGACGCCCTGGGCGGCCCGACTCCGACGGCCGCGACGGTGTCCGGACGGCCGATGCTCGTCGACTACGTGGCGGTGTGGACGAAGGGCGGCGGTACGACGACCCCGCCGACCACGCCTCCGCCGACCACCCCGCCTCCCTCCGGCTCCTCGCAGCTGTATCTGCGGACGGGGTCGGGCGCGGGGGACGCCCAGGCGGCCGCCTCGACGGTGACCCTTGCCTCGGCGGGCGGTGGCAACCACGACGGAGCGCCGGCCAACCCGCAGGTCTTCACCTCCGGTCCGATCACGCGGACGTACAACGGCGGTGCGACCCAGTTCGATCTGTTCGTGGACGCCGGATCGGTGGTCGCCAACGGGCAGCAGGTCCGGGTCAGCTACGACCGTACGGGCGACGGGAGCTGGGAGCGGGTGGAGACGTACCAGTACTTCGCGACCGATCCGGTGCCGGGGTACGAGCACTACACCCAGGCGAGCGGCCTGAAGTCGGCGACCGGCAGCCACGGGAACCTGTCCGGCGGACGGGTCCGGGTCGAGGTGTGGAACGCGATCGGGAACGGGGCGAGCACGGTCGGCGTCGGGAACCAGTCGGTGGTCCGGATCCCGTTCGCCTGACCGGTGACGCGGATCGATGACGCGGAGGATGAAGCGGATCGGTGACGCGGATCGATGACGCGGATCGGTGACGCGGATCGGTGACGTACGGGAAAGGCGCCCCCGGCCGTGTGTGCGGCCGGGGGCGTCCCGTACCCCGGAGCCCGGATCCGGCTCAAGGCCCGGGAGCCGGGGTGGTCTTCGGATCCAATGTCCTGGATCCAATGTCCAGGATCCAGTGTCTCGGAATCATGGATTCTGGACATTGGATCCAGGATCCGATGCCGCTCAGACGCTCACGTGGGCCTTCTCGTCGCCCTTGCCGAGACGCTGGTCCGGTACGTCCGAGTCCTCGTCCGGCTCCGGCAGGGGCGCGTGGTCGTCGACGAGGGTCTTCTCGTCGAAGGGGACCCGGCCCGCCAGCACCTCCGCGACCCGCTCCTTGTCGATCTCCTTGGTCCAGGTGCCGACGAGGACGGTCGCGACCGCGTTGCCCGCGAAGTTCGTCAGGGCGCGGGCCTCGCTCATGAAGCGGTCGATGCCGACGATCAGGCCGACGCCGTCGACGAGCTCGGGGCGGTGCGACTGCAGGCCGCCGGCGAGGGTCGCCAGGCCCGCGCCGGTGACACCGGCGGCGCCCTTCGACGCGATGATCATGAAGACGAGCAGGCTGATCTGCTCGGCGACGGAGAGCGGGTTGCCCATCGCCTCGGCCACGAAGAGCGAGGCCATCGTCAGATAGATCGCCGTGCCGTCCAGGTTGAAGGAGTAGCCGGTCGGGACGGTGATGCCGACGACGGGCTTGCTGACACCCAGGTGCTCCATCTTCGCGATCAGTCGCGGCAGCGCGGACTCGGAGGACGAGGTGGAGAGGATCAGCAGGAACTCACGGCCCAGGTACGTGAGGAGCGTGAAGATGTTGACGCCCGCGACGAGCCGCAGCAGCGCGCCGAGCACCACGAAGACGAAGAGCGCACAGGTGACGTAGAAGCCGATCATGATGACGGCGAGCGACTTCAGCGCGTCGATGCCGGTTGCGCCGACGACCGCCGCCATGGCGCCGAACGCGCCGATCGGCGCGACCCACATGATCATGGCGAGGATACGGAAGACCAGCCGCTGGATGTGCCCGATCCCGCGCAGCACGGGCTCGCCTGCCCGCCCCATGGCCTGGAGCGCGAAGCCCGCGAGGAGCGCGACGAGCAGGGTCTGCAGGACCTCGCCCTCGGTGAAGGCGGAGACCAGCGTCTTGGGGATGATCCCGAGCAGGAAGTCCGCCGTGGACTCGCTCGCCCCGTCGGCCTGCTGGGCGCCCGCCTCGGCGACCTCCTTGGTCAGGTGGAGGCTGGAGCCCGGCTCCAGGATGTTGCCGACGACCAGGCCGATGGCGAGGGCGACGGTCGACATCACGAGGAAGTACCCGAGCGCGAGCCCGCCGACCGCCCCGACCTTCGCCGCCTTGCGGACCGAGCCGACGCCGAGAACGATCGTGCAGAAGATGATCGGCGAGATCATCATCTTGATCAGGTTCACGAAGCCGGTGCCCAGCGGCTTGAGCTCGACGGCGAAGTCCGGCGCCACGAAGCCGACCGTGACGCCGAGGATCACGGCTCCGATGACGGCCAGATAGAGATAATGGGTGCGGTCCCGCTGTGCGGCCACGGGGTCCTCCTCGTGCTGATGGATGTCCACGTCCCGGTGGATCCCAGCGAATATCCATCAGCCTGTGACCCGGGTCACGCTTACGTTCGTTTCGTTCACGGCCGAACTGTCACACTGTCCGGCATGCGCATACCCGTCCCCCGTCCACGGAGCCTCGCCGGCCAGCTCTTCGCGATGCAGGTCGTGCTGGTGGCGGCCGTCGTGGCGGGGTGCGCCGTCTTCGCGTACCTCACGGACCGGAGCCAGGCGGAGGAGACCGCGCGCCGCCAGGTGACCGCCCTCGCGACCGCCGTCGCCGAGTCCCCCTCGGTACGGGAGGCCGCCGGCTCGGCGGACCCGAGCGCGCGGCTCCAGCCGTACGCCGAGTCGCTGCGGAAGCGCTCCGCGGTCGCCTTCGTGGTGATCATGGCACCGGACGGCACGCGCTGGACGCACCCTGAGCCGGACCAGATCGGCCGCACGTACCTCGGTCACATCGAGCCGGCCCTCCGGGGGACGACCTTCTCCGAGACGCACCGGGGCACGCTCGGCCGCTCGGTCCGGACGGTCGCGCCGGTACGCGACGACGGCCGGGTCGTCGCCCTGGTCAGCGCGGGTATCACCATCGAGAAGATCAGCGAGCAGGTACGGGAGCAGGTGGCGGCCCTCCTGGGCATGGCGGGGGCGGCGCTGGCGCTCGGCGGCGCCGGTACGTACGTCATCAACGCCCGGCTGCGGCGGCACACGCACGGGATGAACGCGACCGAGCTGAGCCGGATGCACGACTACCACGAGGCCGCGCTGCACGCGGTGAGCGAGGGCCTGGTGATGCTGGACGGGCAGCGGCGGATCGCGCTCATCAACGACGGCGCGCGGGAGCTGCTCGGTCTGGACGCTGAGGTCGTGGGCCGGTCGGCGGCGGATCTCGGCCTTCCGGCCTCGCTCACCACCGCGCTGCTCGCCTCCGAGCCCCGGGTGGACGAGCTGCATCTGACGGCGGAGCGGGTGCTCGTGGTCAACACCCGGCCGGTGGTGGGCGGGGAGCGCCGCGGGACGGTCGTGACGCTCCGGGACCGCACCGAACTCCTCGCGCTGTCGGGTGAGTTGACCTCGGAGCGGGGGTTCACTCAGGCACTGCGCTCACAGGCGCACGAGGCGGCGAACCGGCTGCACACGGTGGTCTCGCTGATCGAACTCGGCCGGGTGGACGAGGCGGTGGGCTTCGCGACGGCGGAGCTGGAGCTGGCCCAGGCGCTCACCGACCGGGTCGTGGACGCGGTCGGTGAACCGGTCCTCGCGGCGCTGCTCCTGGGCAAGGCGGCGCAGGCCAACGAGCGGGGTGTGGAGCTCGTGCTGACCGAGGACAGCCGGATCGACGACGGGCTCCTGCCGCCGGAGATCCCGTCGCGGGACCTGGTGACGATCCTCGGTAATCTCATCGACAACGCGGTGGACGCGACGAGCGGCGCCCCGCACGCGCGCGTGACGGTCACCGCCCGCACCTGCGACGGCGAGCTCCTCCTCCGGGTCTCCGACACCGGGCCGGGGATCGCCGAGGCCGACCGAGAGACGGCCTTCGACCGCGGCTGGTCCACCCACGGTCCCGGCCGTGGCCTCGGCCTCGCCCTGGTCCGCCAGGCGGCCACGCGCGCCTCGGGCACGGTGGCCCTGACCGACACCCCCGAGGGCGGCGCCGAGTTCACCGTACGACTGCCGCTGGTGCGGGAGCCGGCCGGTGGCGAGCTGCCGGAGCCGAGGCGGCGTGCCGAGGGCGGGACGACCACGGAGGTTCCCGTATGAGCCAGGACATCCGCGTACTGGTCGTCGAGGACGATCCCGTCGCCGCCGACGCGCACGCGCTCTACGCCGGCCGGGTGCACGGGTTCACGGTCGTCGGGGTCGCGCACTCACGGGCCGCCGCCGCGCGCGTCCTCGACCGCGCGCCCGTCGACCTCATCCTGCTCGATCTGTACCTCCCCGACGGTCACGGTCTCCAGCTGCTCCGCTCGCTGCGGGCCGGCGGCCACTCCGCGGACGTGATCGCGGTGACCTCGGCCCGGGATCTGGCGATCGTGCGCGAAGGGGTGTCCCTGGGCGTCGTCCAGTACGTCCTGAAGCCGTTCACCTTCGCGACGCTGCGGGACCGGCTCACCCGGTATGCCGAGTTCCGCGCCACCGCCGGTGAGGCGTCCGGCCAGGACGAGGTGGACCGCGCCCTGGCCACCCTGCGCGCACCGCAGCCGGCCTCGCTCCCCAAGGGCCTGAGCGCCCCCACCCTGGAGGCCGTCACCCGCACCCTGCGGGACGCCCAGGACGGCCTGACCGCCACGGAGGCCGCCGCGGCCGTCGGGATCTCCCGGATCACCGCCCGCCGCTATCTTGAACACCTGGTCACGGACGGCCGCGCCGCCCGGGCCCCGCAGTACGGTCAGATCGGCCGACCCGAGCTCCAGTACCGGTGGATCACGACGATCGTCCGCTGACCGGACGCCGGGCGCCGGTCACCGAACCCGGGGGTGATCACTACGGATGGTTACCATCGGGTTCCCACGTTTCTACGACATCTGGCCTTGGGTGAACGCACCGTAGCCAATGGTCACGTTCCGCTTCTACGGTGTGGGCGTGCACCACACCCCTCCCTCCCCTCCCTTCAACGCGCTCGCCGCACGCCAATTGCGTGAAGGCCTCGGCATGGCCCCGGGCCATGTCGCCTACGGTCTCCGCGCGCAGTACGGCCTCGCCACCACCCCCGACATCGTCGTCGCCTGGGAACGCGGGCGCCTCGCCCCCACCGCACAGGAGCTCACCGCACTCGCGGGCGTCCTCTGGTGCGCCCCCGGCGACCTGATAGCCGCCGCCACCACCCTGCGCGAACACCGGATCGCCCGCGGTATCGGCGCCGACGACCTGGCCCGGCGGGTCGGTCTCGACGCGGCCGGCTATCTGCGCATGGAGGAGTCGGGCCGCTGGCGCGGCAACGAACGCCAGACCGCCGCCCTCGCCGAGGCCCTCGGCCTCGGGCCGCGCGCCCTGCTCCAGGCGACGGGGCGTGACGAGGAGCTGGCGGGGCTGCTGCGGGACGCGGCCACGACGCGCTGGCAGGCGTACGTCCGCCCCGTGGTGAAGCTGCTGCCGCTGCCGAAGCGGACCCTTGAGCCCGCGCTCCAGCGGCTGCACACGGACTACCACGCCAGGATGGCGGCCACGAGCAGCTGGGGCGCCTCGGGCGGCAGCGGCGACTCGGGCCGGGAGTACCTGGACGGGATCGTGCAGCACTTCTGGGATGCCGTCGGCTCGTAGCGCGCCCGGCGGGAACCGGCTTCCCGCCGGCGTTCGTCGGTATTCTCCGCGCCATGGACATGATCAGCTCATCCGCGAACCTCTCCGCGGCCCTCGACGACACGGACGTCGCGGTGGCGGCGGTGAGCGCCGGCGCGGACGTCGTACGCACCCT
Organism: Streptomyces sp. NPDC012508; assembly: GCF_042902595.1. Lineage (NCBI taxonomy): Bacteria > Bacillati > Actinomycetota > Actinomycetes > Kitasatosporales > Streptomycetaceae > Streptomyces > Streptomyces sp. NPDC012508. The sequence continues at coordinate 177,189 of NZ_JBIBEO010000007.1, read as the reverse complement.
GTACGGTCAGCGGCTCGCCCGCATCGACAAGGGTGACGGGGACTTCGCCACCGCCGCCGACGTGGCCGCCGAGAAGGCGATCCTCGACATCATCCGTGCCGCCCGGCCCGATGACGCGGTGCTCGGCGAGGAGAGCGGGCGGCAGGGTGCGGCCGACGCCACGCGCCAGTGGCTGGTGGACCCTCTCTGCGGAACGCTGAACTACGCCGTCGGCACCATGCTCGTGGCCGTCAACGTGGCGCTGCGCGAGGGGGCGGCGGCGGTGGCCGACCCCTTCAGCGGCGAGGTCTTCTTCACCGACGGCGAAGCCGCCTGGGTGAGGGGCGACGACGCGGGCGGCGATACGGGCGGAGACGCCGTCACGAGGCTCGCGCCCACGGCCGCCACCCGCCTGGTGGACGTCAACCTGGATCCGCCGTTCCCGAGCGCGCCGGGATTCCGGGCGGTGGACCTGCTCGCCCACCCGGGATTCGTCGAGCGGTTCCGGCCGCGGGTCGTGTCCACGACGCTGGCGTTGGCCTGGGTCGCGGCGGGCAAGCGTGCCGCGTACGTCACCGACGGCGGCGACCTGTCGGGCAGTGTCCACTTCGCCGCGGGCATCGCCCTGTGCCGGGCGGCCGGCTGCGTCGTCACCGGGATCGACGGCGCGCCGATCGGACCGGCCGGCCGCGGGCTCGTCGTCGCCGCCGATGCCGAGACCCACGCGCAGCTGATGTCGATGATCCGACGCTGATCCGGGGGATCCGGGGGCCCGGGGGCCCCGGGGTCCGGGGGCCCAGGGATCCGGGGATCCGGGGGCCCAGGGATCCGGTGGTCCGGGGGCCCAGGGATCCGGGGAATCCGGGGAATCCGGGGGATCCGGGGGATCCGGGGATCCGGGGATCCGGGGCGGAGATCCGGGGGCCCGAGGGTCCCGTGCCGACTGCGGGGTGAACCGGCGGAGGGGCCTAGCGCCGGTCGAAGCTGAAGAGCTGGCCGCGGGCGTCCGTGCGGCAGGTCGCCTGGGCCAGTTTCGCCCAGGGGGCGGTCGGGTCGCCGACGACGGTCACGCAGGAGTTCGCGGTCGCCGAGCCCGCGGGGACGATGCGGTAGCCGGTCACCGGGGTGCCGAAGGGCTCCAGGCGGAACGTTTCGACGCGGGACGGATCCCCGCACTCGGAGTCCTCGAAGGCGGCGTCGGGGACCCGGCCGCCGGAGGGGATGCCGGAGCAGCCGGGGCCGTAGTCGGGATGGTCGGAGACGATCCGCCACTCCCCGGAGCCGAGGTCCTTGAGGGAGTACAGAGGGACGTCGGCGCCCTCGCACTCCCGCTGGTGGATCTGGCCGCTGCGGCCGCCGCGCCGCTCGTTCAGGCAGAGGTCGGAGCCGATCACCCGAATCCGTACGTCCCCGGCGGCGGGCGCGGTGAGGGCCGCGGCCACGGCCTTCGGGCCGTCGCCGCCCTCGTCGTGCACGAGGGCGGCGACCACGCTGACGGCGGCGAGGACCAGGCCGGTGACGGCGACCAGCGCGACGAGCGTCCGGCGTATCCGGGAGCGGGGGTCGGAGCCGAGGTCAGGGTCGAGGTCGGGGTCGGCGTCCGGAGCCGAGGGGTCCGCTGCGGAGCCGGAGGCCTGGGCCGTCTCCGCCGGCCACGCGATCTCCGGTTCCGTGGTCTCGCCCGCGTACACCCCTCGTACCGCGATCTCCTTGCGGACCGTCTGCCAGTCCTCCAGCTCTCCGGGCGACACTCCGCAGGCGCGGACGAAGGACGTCAGCAGTTCCTCGCGGGGGACGGTCGAGCGGGCCAGCATGTTCGCCACGGTCGAGCGGGGCAGGACGTCGCCGAGCGCCTCGGCTCGCGCCGACAGCTCGCGGTAGGTCAGTCCCGACCAGTCTTTGAGCGCCTGGAGCCGTGCGTTGAACGAGGCGGCGTCGGTGGCCCCGTGCGGGTCGGGGGCGCCGTCCCCGCCGGCGTGTCCCTCGGTCATGCGTGCTCCCCGCCCCTCCCCCGGACAGGGTTGGGACATGTCCGGGACAGCCCCAAGCCTTGTTGATCCGGCTGTTCAACTCAAGAGTGGAAATCGGCAATTCCGCTCCAGGGCCGGAACCGCCACGGGGGAAGCACGGGGGAACGGAAGAGCCCCGATCGTCCACGGGGGACGATCGGGGCCTTTCGACGTCGGGACGGATCCGGGACCGAAGTCCCCGCCGGCCGGGTCAGAAGACCGACTCGGCCTCGGACATCCGGCTCGACGGTACGGTCTTCAGCTGCGTGACCGCCTCCGCCAGCGGGACCATGTGGATGTCGGTCCCGCGCAGCGCCGTCATCTTTCCGAAGTCGCCCCGGTGCGCGGCCTCCACGGCGTGCCAGCCGAAGCGGGTCGCGAGCACCCGGTCGTACGCCGTCGGTGTGCCGCCGCGCTGGACGTGCCCGAGGATGACCGGCCGGGCCTCCTTGCCGAGGCGCCGCTCCAGTTCGACCGCGAGCCGGTTGCCGATGCCCTGGAAGCGCTCGTGACCGTACTGGTCGATCGCGCCCTTCTCGTACTCCATGGAGCCCTCGGCGGGGTGCGCGCCCTCGGCGACGCAGACGACGGCGAACTTCTTGCCGCGCGCGAAGCGCTCCTCGACCATCTTGACGAGGTCGTCGACCTGGAAGGGGCGTTCGGGCAGACAGATGCCGTGGGCGCCGCCGGCCATGCCGGACTCCAGCGCGATCCAGCCGGCGTGCCGGCCCATCACCTCGACGACCATCACGCGCTGGTGGGACTCGGCGGTGGTCTTGAGACGGTCTATGGCCTCCGTCGCCACACCCACGGCCGTGTCGAAGCCGAAGGTGCGGTCGGTGGAGGAGATGTCGTTGTCGATCGTCTTGGGGACGCCGACGACGGGCATACCGGCGTCCGCGAGCATCCGGGCGGCCGTCAGCGTGCCCTCGCCACCGATCGGGATGAGCACGTCGATGCCGTACTCCTTCGCCAACTCCGGGGCGGACGCGGCGGCTTCGGCCAGCCGGTTGCGCTCCAGGCGCGCGGAGCCGAGGATGGTTCCGCCGCGGGCGAGGATGCCGCTGACCGCGTTGAGGTCGAGGGGACGGAAGTGTCCGTCGAGGAGACCCTTGAACCCGTCCTCGAAGCCGATGACTTCGTCTCCGTGGCCGGTGAGCGCCCGGTGCACGACCGACCGGATCACTGCGTTCAGGCCCGGACAGTCGCCGCCTGCGGTGAGAACTCCGATGCGCATCGTGCCGTGTCTCCTGCTCGGTAGTGGTACATGTGAGCTCTGTCGATTCTCCCACGCCCGGCCGGGCCCCCGCGCTCCCGGCTACTCCGCGTGCCCGGCCCACAGGGCCTTTCGTCCCCTTTTACAGGCCCTTCGCCCGGCGGGCGTCCTATCCACCCCCAGAGGTATTGTCAAGAGGGCTATGCCACCCTATCGGGGTTTTTTGAACACACTCGGTTGACGAGATCGAGTGGACAGGACTGGACAGGAGACCACGGCGTGACGCGCAGCGTGTACGTGACCGGGATCGACCGCGGAGACGGCCGGCAGGTCGTCGAGCTGGGAGTCATGGAGCTCCTGACCCGCCAGGTGGACCGGGTGGGGGTGTTCCGGCCCCTGGTGCACGACGGCCCCGACCGGCTCTTCGACCTGCTGCGGGCCCGCTACCGGCTCTCCCAGGACGCGTCGAGCGTCTACGGCATGGACTACCACGAGGCGTCCGCGCTCCAGGCCGAGCAGGGTACCGACGAGCTGGTCTCCCGGCTCGTCGAGCGCTTCCACGCGGTGGCCCGCGACTACGAGGTCGTGCTCGTGCTCGGTACGGACTTCGCCGCCACCCAGCTCCCGGACGAGCTGGCGCTCAACGCGCGCCTCGCCAACGAGTTCGGCGCCTCGGTGATACCCGTGGTGGGCGGCAAGGGCCAGCCGTCCGCGTCGGTGCGGGCCGAGGCGCGCAACGCCTTCCGGGCGTACGACGGGCTGGGCTGCGACGTGCTCGCGATGGTCGTGAACCGGGTGGCGGGCGACGACCGCGCGGCCATCGCCGAACGGCTCACGGCCCGGCTTCCGGTGCCCTGTTACGTCCTGCCCGACGAGCCCGCGCTCGCCGCCCCCACGGTCGCCCAGATCACCCATCACCTGGGCGCCTCGGTCGTGATGGGCGACGACGCGGGCCTGGCGCGCGACGCCCTGGACTTCGTCTTCGGCGGCGCGATGCTGCCGAACTTCCTGAACGCGCTGACCCCCGGCTGTCTGGTGGTCACCCCCGGGGACCGGGCCGACCTCGTCGTCGGTGCGCTCGCGGCGCACTCGGCCGGCACCCCGCCCATCGCCGGCGTCCTGCTCACCCTGAACGAGCGTCCCAGCGACGCGGTCCTGACCCTGGCGGCCCGGCTCGCGCCCGGCACGCCGGTCATCTCGGTCCCGGGCACCAGCTTCCCCACGGCCGCCGAACTCTTCTCGCTCGAAGGGAAGTTGAACGCCGCTACACCCCGCAAGGCGGAGACCGCGCTCGGTCTCTTCGAGCGGCACGTGGACACCGCCGATCTGCTCAAGCGGATCTCGGTGGCGCGCACCGGCCGGGTCACTCCGATGATGTTCGAGCACGACCTCCTGGAGCAGGCCCGCGCCGACCGCCGTCGCGTGGTCCTGCCGGAGGGCGCCGAGGAGCGCGTGCTGCGCGCGGCCGATGTGCTCCTGCGCCGGGACGTCTGCGACCTGACGCTCCTCGGTGACGTCGAGGTCATCCGCAAGAAGGCGGCCGACCTCGGGATCGACCTGTCGTCGCCGTCGACCCAGCTGATCGACCCGCAGACCTCCGAGCTGCGCGACGCGTTCGCCACGAAGTACGCCGAACTGCGCGCGCACAAGGGCGTGACGGTGGAGCTGGCGTACGACGTCGTCTCGGACGTCAACTACTTCGGGACGCTGATGGTCGAGGAGGGCCTCGCCGACGGCATGGTCTCCGGCTCGGTGCACTCCACGGCGGCGACGATCCGCCCCGCGTTCGAGATCATCAAGACCAAGCCGGAGGCGTCGATCGTCTCCTCGGTCTTCTTCATGTGCCTGGCCGACAAGGTGCTCGTCTACGGCGACTGCGCGGTCAACCCGGACCCGAACGCGGTGCAGCTCGCGGACATCGCCGTGCAGTCGGCGGCCACCGCGGCCCGTTTCGGTGTCGAGCCGCGGATCGCGATGCTGTCGTACTCCACCGGCACCTCGGGTTCCGGCGCGGACGTCGACAAGGTCCGCGAGGCGACGAAGCTCGTACGGGAGTCCCACCCGGAGCTGCGGATCGAGGGGCCCATCCAGTACGACGCGGCGGTCGAGCCGTCCGTCGCGGCGACCAAGCTGCCGGGTTCGGAGGTGGCCGGGCAGGCGACCGTGCTGATCTTCCCGGACCTCAACACCGGCAACAACACGTACAAGGCCGTGCAGCGTTCGGCCGGCGCCGTGGCCGTCGGCCCGGTCCTGCAGGGTCTGCGCAAGCCGGTGAACGACCTTTCGCGCGGCGCGCTCGTCAGCGACATCGTCAACACGGTCGCCATCACGGCGATCCAGTCCCAGATTCCCCAGGCCCCCGAGGGCCAGTCCCAGGAGCTCCCCGCATGACCGGCACCGCGACCCGCGTCCTCGTCCTCAACTCCGGCTCCTCGTCGGTGAAGTACCAGCTGCTCGACATGCGCGACCGGAGCCGGCTCGCGGTCGGCCTGGTGGAGCGGATCGGCGAGGAGACCTCGCGTCTGGTCCACACCCCGCTGCAGGGCGGCGGGGGCGCCAAGCGGGAGCGGAACGGGGCGATCGCCGACCACGCGGCCGCGCTGAAGGCGGTGGCGGAGGAGCTGGCGGCGGACGGCCTCGGCCTCGACTCCCCCGAACTGGCCGCGATCGGGCACCGGGTGGTGCACGGCGGGCTCCGGTTCAGCGCGCCGACCGTGATCGACGAGGAGGTGCTCGCGGAGATCGAGCGGCTCGTCCCGGTCGCGCCGCTGCACAACCCGGCGAACCTGACCGGGATCCGTACGGCGATGGCGCTCCGCCCCGACCTGCCGCAGGTCGCCGTCTTCGACACCGCGTTCCACACGACGATGCCGGAGTCGGCGGCCCGGTACGCGATCGACGTGGAGACGGCGGACGCGCACCGCATCCGGCGGTACGGCTTCCACGGCACCTCGCACGCCTATGTGTCGCGCGAGACGGCGAGGCTGCTGGGCAAGGAGCCGGAGGAGGTGAACGTGATCGTGCTGCACCTGGGCAACGGGGCCTCCGCCTCGGCCGTCAGGGGCGGCCGGTGCGTGGACACCTCGATGGGGCTCACCCCGCTGGAGGGCCTGGTCATGGGCACGCGCTCGGGCGACGTCGACCCGGCGGTGACCTTCCACCTCAAGCGGGTGGCGGGGATGACGGACGACGAGGTGGACGTCCTGCTCAACAAGAAGTCGGGGCTCGTCGGGCTCTGCGGCGACAACGACATGCGGGAGATCCGCCGCCGGATCGACGAGGGCGACGAGCGGGCTGCGCTCGCCTTCGACATCTACATCCACCGGCTGAAGAAGTACATCGGGGCGTACTACGCGGTACTCGGGCGGGTGGACGCGGTCGCGTTCACGGCGGGTGTCGGGGAGAACGCGGCTCCGGTGCGGGAAGCTGCGATCGTGGGCCTGGAGGAGCTGGGCCTGGCGGTGGACGCCGGTCTCAACGCCGTACGGTCCGACGAGGCACGGATCATCTCGCCGGCGTACGCACGGGTGGCGGTCGCCGTGGTGCCGACGGACGAGGAGCTGGAGATCGCGCGCCAGAGCTACGACCTGGTGGCCCCGGGCGCTCCGGAAGTGAACGCCTGAGCGACCCCGCGCCCATTTGTACTTTCCACCAGACGGAATATTCCGCAGTGAAACAAACCGATAGGATCCGCCTCATGCGCCGTTCCAAAATCGTCTGCACGCTGGGCCCCGCCGTCGACTCGTACGAGCAGCTGAAAGCGCTCATCGAGGCCGGTATGAACGTGGCCCGATTCAACATGAGCCACGGGACCCAGGCAGAGCACCAGGAGCGGTACGACCGTCTCCGCAGGGCGGTGGCGGACACCGGCCGCGCCGTCGGTGTGCTCGCCGACCTCCAGGGCCCCAAGATCCGCCTGGAGACCTTCGCGGAGGGTCCCGTCGAGCTGGTGCGCGGTGACGAGTTCACCATCACCACGGAAGACGTCGCGGGTGACAAGTCCATCTGCGGCACCACGTACAAGGGCCTGCCGGGTGACGTCTCCAAGGGCGACCAGGTCCTGATCAACGACGGCAACGTCGAACTGCGGGTCGTCGAGGTCGAGGGCTCGCGGGTCAAGACCGTGGTCATCGAGGGCGGTGTCATCTCGGACCACAAGGGCATCAACCTGCCGGGTGCCGCGGTCAACGTCCCGGCCCTGTCCGAGAAGGACGTCGAGGACCTCCGTTTCGCGCTCCGTATGGGCTGCGACATGGTCGCCCTCTCCTTCGTCCGCGACGCCAACGACGTCAAGGACGTCCACAAGGTGATGGACGAGGAGGGCCGCCGGGTCCCGGTCATCGCCAAGGTGGAGAAGCCGCAGGCGGTGGAGAACATGGCCGCCGTGGTGGCCGCCTTCGACGCCGTCATGGTGGCCCGTGGCGACCTCGCCGTGGAGTATCCGCTGGAGAAGGTCCCGATGGTGCAGAAGCGCCTCGTGGAGATGTGCCGCCGCAACGCCAAGCCGGTCATCGTCGCCACCCAGATGATGGAGTCGATGATCACCAACTCCCGCCCCACGCGCGCCGAGGCCTCCGACGTGGCCAACGCGATCCTGGACGGCGCGGACGCGGTCATGCTCTCGGCGGAGTCCTCCGTCGGCGCCTACCCGATCGAGACCGTGAAGACGATGTCGAAGATCGTCGCCGCGGCCGAGGAGGAGCTGCTCTCCAAGGGCCTGCAGCCGCTCGTACCGGGCAAGAAGCCGCGTACGCAGGGCGGTTCGGTCGCCCGTGCGGCCTGCGAGATCGCGGACTTCCTGGACGGCAAGGCGCTGATCGCCTTCACCCAGTCCGGCGACACCGCGCGCCGCCTCTCGCGGTACCGCACGATCCAGCCGATCCTGGCCTTCACCACGGACGAGGCCACCCGCAACCAGCTCACGCTGAGCTGGGGCGTGGAGTCCTTCCTCGTGCCGTTCGTGGAGACCACGGACGCGATGGTCGACATCGTCGACGCGGAGCTCCTGAAGCTCCAGCGCTACAACGAGGGCGACACCATGGTCATCACGGCCGGCTCGCCCCCCGGCGTCCCGGGCACCACGAACATGGTCCGGGTGCACCACCTGGGCGGCGCCGAGCGCGACTGACGCGCCTGCGTCCGGCCCCTGGCATGACGAGGGCCCCCGTCCGGATCGGACGGGGGCCCTCGTCGTGTGCGGCTCCCTGACGGGCTCGTGTGGCGCGCGGGCTCCCCGACGGGCGTGAGGCGCGTGCCGGTGTGCTCAGGCCGGTGCGGTCAGTTGGGCTCGACCGTGTTGCGCAGGCCGGGGACCGTGAGCGTGCCGCCGAACTGGCCGGCCTGGCGGACCTCGACGTCCGTGAAGATCGCGAACGGCACGTCGAGCGGCGGCGGGGTCTCCGGGCTGAAGGTGACCGGGATGATGCCGAAGAGGTTGCCCTTCAGCCTCTCCGTGTACATGGTCACGGTGCCGTTGCTCATGGTCGACGTCGAGCCCTTGTCGGAGCGGACGTGTCCCGTGTAGCCGTCCGAGTGGACGGTGCGCTGGTGCAGGTCCTTGATGTCCACGCCGTCCTTCGCGGTGAACTTCAGGACCTTCTTGATCTTCCCGCTGCCCGTCTTGACCTCGACGATGCCGTGGTACTTGAGTCCCTTGAGCGTGAGCCTCGTGCTGTTGAGGATCCACGGCTCGTCCGGGAGCAGCGGGATGCCCGGCTCGAGCTCCGCTGCGGCGAGCGCCTCGGGGTCGGCCTCGGGGCACGGGAAGCGCGGCTTGGCGCCCTCGGGTATGTCCTCGTCCTTCTTGGCGTCGAGGCCCTTGGCGTCCTCCGGCAGCTCCTCGACCTTGGCACCGGCCTTGGCGGCCGCGTCCTCGATCGCCGCCTTGGTCCTGTCGACCGGGTCGTCGGCCGTGGCCTTGCCCGCCTCGGGCGCCGTGGTCGCCGGCTTGTCACCGGGCTCGGTCGTCGCGGGCTTCTCGGCCGGCTTCTCCGCCGGTTCCTCGGCCGCCGGCTTCGTCGGGGAAGCGGTCGGCGTCGGCGTGGCCGTCGGGGTGGCGTTCGGCCCGTCGAACAGGTCCTTGATCTTGTCGCCGATACCCAGCGGGTCGAGCGGGTTGGCGCTCTTCGTCGGGGTAGGCGCCGGGGCCGGGGCCTCCTGCTCGGCGGCGTCCTGCTCCGTCGCGGCCGTCGCCGAGGGGCTGGACGTCGGCTTGGGCGACTCCGGCTCCTCCGTGGTGTCCGGCTTCGGCGATTCGGTCGGGCTCGGGCTCTCGCTCGCGTCGCCCGTGGGTGTGGGCGTGGGCTTGGGCGTCTCGGCGGGCTTCGTCGACTCCTCGGCCACCGGCTCGTCCGAGCGGGTCACGCACGGACCGGGCGCGAAGGGGATGTCCTTCTCGTCGGCGAGGGCGAGCTTGGGCGCCATACCCATGCCCATCAGAACCGCGGTCGGCATGGCGGCCAGGGCCATCGCCTTGCCCGCCGGCCCCTGGATCTTGTTCAGCAGCGACTTACGCGGAGCCGCGTGCCGCGGACCCCTGCGAGCCAGAGTGGCGCCGTCCGCAGCCGTCGCCGACTGCGCCGACTGTGTTTCGTCACCCCGCACTGTTCCTCCCGCCGTTGGCGTCGATCGTCGATTCGGTCGCCTGCGCACCGGGACCCGCCTGCGGGTCCGGCTCCTCACCGGTGCGCTGCTCCGGGACCGGGGCCTTCCCGAAGTCGACCGCCGGGGTCTCCTCCGGCGCCTCGGATCCCTGCGGCTGACCGTCGTACTCGTGCTCGCCCGCGTCGGCGCCCGTCGGCTCGCCGGCCGGCTTCGCGGTCTCCGCCCCCGGAGCGCCCGGGGCCCAGGCGACGGAGAGCCCGCCGCCGATCAGGGCCAGCAGGAAGCCCATGAAGAAGCCGCCGAGGTTGGAGACCGGGATGGAGACGAGCGCCAGCACGATCGCCGCGACGCCCGCGAAGACCCGTACGACGGGCTGGAACCACATCGTCAGTCCGAGCGTCACCAGGAGTACGCCGATGATCAGCGCTCCTGCGCCGCCCGTCGTCGCCATGGCGATCGTCATGTTGCCGAGTCGCAGGTCGGCGTACGGGAAGTAGGCGATCGGTACGCCGCCGATCATGGTGAACAGACCGGCCCAGAAGGGGCGGCTGCCTCGCCAGTCGTGGAAGCGGCGCACGCGCTGGTTCGGGACTCCGCGGGAAGCAGTGGACTCGGCGCTCATGGAAAACAGCTCCCTGGAAGCGGTGTTGCTGAGAAGTAGAGATGGTGGCGCTGCGGCCGGGAACGGGCGGGGCCGTACGAACGAACGACGGCCCTCGCCCGCCGGGCGGTTGTGCCAGGTACCGCACCGAGTGACTACTCGGTGAAGCACTCCTTGGTGCCCTTGTGCAGCTTCAGGCTCAGGTTGCTGAGCTTGAACGTTCCGGCGGTGGTCGCCCACGCCTTCTGCTCCACGTTGGTGAGCTTCGCCGTCTCGGCGCGCTGCGAGAAGCCGTAGGGGTTGGCCTTCGTACCGGGCTGGATGCCCGGCTTGCCCTCGGACTTCGGGAGCGAGCCCGCGGCCACACCGATGTCGATGTTGCCGAACTCGGCGTCCGCCTTCAGCGAGGAGACATCGAGGTAGATGTCCTTCGCGTAGACCGGCTTGTTCTTCTCCGTACCGGCGCGCAGCTCGAGCGACACGTTGCCGATGAACGGAACGTCCGGCGTCACGACGGACTGGCACATGTTGGTGATCCAGGCCTCGGAGAAGCCCGAGACACCGACCGGCTCCGCGAACGGCTTGCCGTGCAGGTCCTTGCCGGACGCCACGCTGCCGTACTGCACGAAGTCATTGCCGACAAGGCTGTCGGCCTTCACCTTGAACTCCTGGCCGGAGATGCTGAAGGACGCGGCAAGCGCGCCCTGAGCCAGGCCGACACCGATCGCGGCCGTCGCGGCCACACTCGGCACCATGACGACGGCGAACCGCTTCCATCTGGTCCCGCCACGAACCTGGGACTTCATGAGAATCCTCCTTCTCGGACGTACATCTCCGGATGGGCCCAGGGGCCCGTCCTGGGATGGGAGAAGTGCTACGTCCTCGGGAAGGAGCGCCGAACACCGGGCGCGAGGAGCGTCCGACTTCACCGGCGATCACCCCCGAGCGACAACCACTGGCCACGCCTTGCGCGCAACCTCTTGGACAGGCCCTGCCGGTGAGAGCAGGAACCCCCCTGTCCACGGCCGGCGCCACTGTCGCCGACCCGCTCGGTGGGGACCCTCGCCGCCGCCCCGGTTGGGTGCCGGGGTGCGGTACAGGACCGAGCGTCGCCGATCGTGGTCCATTACGGGCCGGGGCACAAGGGGGTTCGTTACTGACTAGTAACGGCTGGATAACCGCGTCACGACGGGGCGATGTCGCCCGGCCACACAGGGTGCAGTCACGGGAGGCGACATAGGAGGAGGATGCCGGTGAAAGCCGGACAGAAATCGAGGTTCGATTTACTGCAAGTAACAGCGGCCGCGATTACCAAGTTTTGGTAAAGCGCGGCCGCGTTATGTCACTGTGTCGCCAAATCGGCGCCGTCCCGGGCGGGATGGAACGGGTCAGAACAGCACTCGGGCGAGCGCCTGACGGGCCGTCGTGACCCGCGGGTCGTCCGGACCGATGACCTCGAAGAGCTCCAGGAGCCGCAGTCGTGCCGCGTCCCGGTCCTCACCGGCTGTGCGCCGCACGGCTTCCACGAGGCGGCCGAAGGCGTCCTCGACATGACCGCCCACCAGATCGAGATCGGCGGCGGCGATCTGCGCGGTGACGTCGGCCGGGTTGTCGGCCGCGTTCTTACGGACCTGCTGCGGGTCCATGTCCTGCACCCGGGCGAGCAGTTCCGCCTGCGCCAGGCCCAGCTTGGCCTCCGGGTGACCGGGGTCGTCGGCGAGCACGTTCTTGTACGCCTGGACGGCACCGGCCAGATCGCCGGCGTCCAGCGCCGACATGGCCGCTTCGAGCAGGGCGTCGTACGGACCGGCCGGCGCGGCGGACGCGGCGGGCGCGTCGTCCGCCGCGGCGTTCGGATCGACGGCGATACCGGTGAGACCGAAGCGCTCCTCGCCGACCTGGATCAGCTGGTCGAGGGTCTCGCGGATCTGGGCCTCGGGCGCCGCACCCTGGAAGAGCGGCAGCGCCTGGCCGGCGACCACCGCGAAAACGGCCGGAATCCCCTGGATGCCGAACTGCTGCATCAGCATCTGGTTGGCGTCGACGTCGATCTTCGCCAGCAGGAAGCGGCCGTTGTACTCGACGGCGAGCCGCTCCAGGAGGGGGCCGAGCTGCTTGCAGGGCTCACACCACTCGGCCCAGAAGTCGATGACGACCGGAACCTCGGCGGAGCGCTGGAGCACATCACGCTCGAAGCCGGCCTCGTCGACATCGATCACCAGGGCGGAAGGGGCGACGGCCGCGGGCCCGCCCTGCCGGGCGGCCTGAGCACGCGCCTGCTCCGCCTTGGCCTTGGCCTCTCCGGCCGCCTTCACCGCGGCGAGGTCGACGACGCCGCTCATGGACATGTTTCTGGGCTGCATGAGTACATCCTCCCCCTTCCGCGCGCGTAACCGGTAAGCCATGGCTGAACCGCACACCAAGGTGCGCGGTTCCCTTCGGTCGCGCCGGGTCCCCACCCGGCGCATGTGGTTGTCGCTCAAGGCCGGCAACAGCCTTTCGCTACGGGTCGTAGCGTAACTGTCCCGGTCGGCCCAGGGGAAGGACTCCCCGGTGAACTGGCTCACATCGCGCACCTCTGGCGCAATACCTACCGGCGGGTATGGTCGACCTCCATGTGTAGCCGCACCAGCTCCCGCAGCCGTACCGGACGCCCGCGCAGTGTCGAGGCCGACGCCGCGATCCTCGAGGCGACCCGGGCCGCGCTGGTCGAACTGGGCTGGTCCAAGCTGACGATGGGCGATGTGGCGGGCCGCGCGGGGGTGGCCAAGACGACCCTCTACCGGCGCTGGGCGAGCAAGAACGAACTGGTCGTGGACGCGGTCGCCGTCCTCTTCGACGAACTCGAACTCCCCGACCTCGGTTCCCTCCAGGCCGACATCGAGCACGTGGTCCTCCAGTTCGCCGCACTGCTCCAGCGGCCGGAGACCAAGACGGCGCTGATGGCCGTGGTGGCGGAGTCCACCCGGGACGAACCGCTGCGTGAGCGCATCCGCACCTCCATCGTCGACCGGCAGAAGCGGCTGGTCCTCGAAGGCCGCCAGCGCGCCCAGGAGCGCGGCGAACTCCCCTCGGACCGCGACCCGACGTCGGTCGACAGCACCGACGACCTGATCTTCGACGTGATCGCCGGCGCGGTGGTCCACCGCGCCCTGGTGAGCGCGGAGCCGGTCGACGAGGCGTGGGTCCAGCGCTTCACCGCCCTGCTGATCGGAGGCCTGGGCGCGGCGGCGGCCACGCCCTAGGGTGATCGCCGTGACGATCACTCTGAACAGTTCGGTGCGCGCGCTCCTGGACGACGTCAACCCGGTGATCCTGGGCACCGTCCACCCCGACGGCTCTCCGCAGACCTCGGTGGTCTGGGTGGGCAGGGACGGGGACGAGCTCCTCGTCTCGACCCAGGACGGCCGCCGCAAGGTCCGGAACATCGAGGCCGACCCCCGGGTCAGCCTGATCGTGTACGACCGCGAGGACCCGCTGGTGTACGCCGAGATACGGGGCACGGCCACGGTCACCGAGGACGAGGGCCGCGCGCTCGCGGTCGCGCTCGCGGAGCAGTACGAGGGTCCGGGCGCCGGTCAGGAGTACCTCGACCTGCCGCCGGAGGTGGTGCGGGTGGCCATCCGGATCACGCCGACGAAGGTGCTCGGCACGGCGGCGAAGTAGCCCGAGGGCAGAGCGTCGGTACGGCAGGGGGCGGTACGGGAAGTCCCGTACCGCCCCTGCTCGTCCATGCTCGTACGGCTAGAAGCCCGGGGGCTCCGTGTAGATGCCCCACTCCTCGCGGAGCACGTCGCAGATCTCGCCGAGCGTGGCCTCCGCCCGTACCGCGTCCAGCATCGGGCCGATCATGTTCGAGCCGTCACGGGCCGCCGCCAGCATGGCGTCCAGCGCGGCGCGGACCTGGGCGTCGTCGCGGCGGGCCTTGCGCTCGCCGAGGACCCGGACCTGCTCCCACTCGACCTCGTGGCTGACGCGGAGGATCTCCAGGTCGCCGGTGACCGAGCCGTGGTGGACGTTGACGCCGACGACCCGCTTGTCACCCTTCTCCAGGGACTGCTGGTACTGGAAGGCGGACTCGGCGATCTCGCCGGTGAACCAGCCGTCCTCGATCCCGCGCAGGATGCCGGAGGTGATCGGACCGATCGGGTGCTGACCGTCCGGGTGGGCCCGGCGGCCGCGCTCCTTGATCTGGTCGAAGATCTTCTCGGCGTCGGCCTCGATCCGGTCGGTCAGCTGCTCGACGTACCAGGAACCGCCCAGCGGGTCGGCCACGTTGGCCACACCCGTCTCCTCCATCAGCACCTGCTGCGTGCGGAGCGCGATCTCGGCGGCCTGCTCGCTGGGGAGCGCCAGGGTCTCGTCGAGGGCGTTGGTGTGCAGCGAGTTGGTGCCGCCGAGGACCGCGGAGAGCGCCTCGACCGCGGTCCGTACGACGTTGTTGTACGGCTGCTGGGCGGTGAGCGAGACACCGGCGGTCTGGGTGTGGAAGCGGAGCCACTGCGCCTTGTCGGTCTTGGCGCCGTAGACCTCCTTCATCCAGCGGGCCCAGATCCGGCGGGCGGCGCGGAACTTGGCGATCTCCTCGAAGAAGTCGAGGTGGGCGTCGAAGAAGAAGGAGAGGCCGGGGGCGAAGACGTCGACGTCCAGGCCGCGGGAGAGTCCGAGCTCCACGTAGCCGAAGCCGTCGGCGAGGGTGTACGCGAGCTCCTGCGCGGCCGTCGCACCGGCCTCGCGGATGTGGTAGCCGGAGACGGAGAGGGGCTTGTAGGCGGGGATGCCCTGGGCGCAGTGCTCCATCAGGTCGCCGATGAGGCGCAGGTGGGGCTCGGGCTGGAAGAGCCACTCCTTCTGCGCGATGTACTCCTTGAAGATGTCGGTCTGGAGCGTGCCGTTGAGCACGCCCGGGTCGACACCCTGGCGCTCGGCGGCGACCAGGTACATGCAGAAGACGGGCACGGCGGGCCCGGAGATGGTCATCGAGGTGGTGACGTCGCCGAGCGGGATGTCCTTGAAGAGGACCTCCATGTCGGCGGCGGAGTCGATGGCGACACCGCAGTGGCCGACCTCGCCGAGCGAGCGCGGGTCGTCGGAGTCGCGGCCCATGAGGGTCGGCATGTCGAAGGCGACCGAGAGTCCGCCGCCGCCCGCGGCCAGGATCATCTTGTACCGCTCGTTGGTCTGCTCGGCGTTGCCGAAGCCGGCGAACTGGCGGATGGTCCAGGTCCGGCCGCGGTAGCCGGTGGCATGCAGGCCACGGGTGAAGGGGTACTCGCCGGGCCAGCCGATGCGCTCGAAACCCTCGTAGGTGTCTCCGGGCCGGGGGCCGTAGACGGGCTCGACCGGATCACCGGAGAGCGTGGTGAAGTCTGCGTCCCGCTTGCGGGCCTTGTCGTAGCGGGCCTGCCAGCGTCGGCGGCCTTCCTCGATCGCGTCAGCGTCCATGCTTCGAATTTACTAGGACGTCCTAGTAAATGTCGATGGCAAACCCCCGCACATCCGTGCGGGGGGTGCGGTGCCGGGCCGGGTCAGGCCTTGGCGGGGGCCGGCTGCGCGCCGCTGACCAGCGGAAGCGTCTCGCGGACGACCTTGCGCTCGACGAAGAAGGCGGCGAAGGGAATGGTCCCGGACAGCAGCACCCACAGGAGCTTGCCGAACGGCCACTTCGCCTTGGAGCCCAGATCGAAGGCGAAGATCAGGTAGATGATGTAGAGGACGCCGTGGGTCTGGGAGACCGCGAAGGTCACGTCCTCGCCCATGTCGAACCCGTACTTGAAGACCATGCACGTGCACAGCACGAGCAGCATGACGGCGGTGATGTACGCCATGACGCGGTAACGGGTCAGCACGCTGGATTTCATGCCGTCGAGCGTAACGGCACGTTCCGGGCGATCTTCCGGCGGGCCCGGTTCCGGTCAGCTCTCGTCGAAGTCGTGCGCGTCCACCCGCAGCGGGCGCAGCATCGCGAAGATCTCGGCACACTCCTCGGCGTCGTAGGCGCCGAGCCCGAAGTCCATCGCCATCAGATCGCGGGTGGCGGCCTCGACCACCTCGCGGCCCTTCTCGGTGATCGAGGCGAGGGTGCCGCGGCCGTCGTTGGGGTTGGGGCGCTTGTCGACCAGGCCGGACTTCACGAGCCGGTCGACGGTGTTGGTGACCGAGGTCGGGTGGACCATCAGCCGCTCACCGATCTTGGACATCGGCAGCTCACCGGCCTTGGAGAAGGTGAGCAGCACCAGCGCCTCGTAGCGCGCGAAGGTCAGTCCGTACGGTTTGACGACGGCGTCGACCTCGGCGAGGAGGATCTGATGGGCGCGCATGATCGAGGTGATCGCGGCCATCGAGGGGACCGGCCCCCAGCGCTTCTGCCAGAGTTCGTCGGCGCGGGCGATGGGATCGAAGGGGAGACTGAGCGGCTTCGGCACGCGTCGACCTTACCCACTGGTCACATGGTGGTCAGCCCCGTCTCGCACTTCGGTCGCACGGAGATGGAGGACGGCGGCGGACGTCCTGTGCGCGCTGGACGAGCCGGCCGGCACGACCGCGCTCGCGCACCGGCTCGGCCTCGCGCCCTCCTCCGTATCGGCGCATCCGTCCGTCCTGAGGGAGGCCGGGCCTGCTGACCTCGCGCCGGTACGGCCACCAGGTCCCGTACGAACGCACCCCGATCGGCATCGCCCTGACCGCCTCCGATGGCACGCACGACTGAGCCCCCGGACCCACACGGGGTCCGGGGGCTCGAAGGCTCGGGCCGGCGGTCAGTCCGCCAGGTGGCGTTCCACGGTCGCGACCTTCGAGGCGAGGCCGTCCGTGACGCCCGGGCGGATGTCGGCCTTGAGGACGACGGAGACCCGGGGCGCCCGCGCCTCCACCGCGGCGACGGCGCGCTTGACCACGTCCATCACTTCGTCCCACTCCCCCTCGACGGAGGTGAACATCGCGTCGGTACGGTTCGGCAGCCCCGACTCCCGTACGACCCGGACGGCGTCGGCGACGTACTCGCCGACCTCCTCCCCGACGCCGAGCGGGGTGACCGAGAAGGCGACGATCATGCCTCTACCGCGCTCTCGCGGCGGGCGCGGGAGGCGATGACCGCGTTCTCGGCCTCACGCTTCAGCTTGCGCTCCGCGAAGAAGCCGCCGAACGGCAGCACCGAGAGCACGAAGTAGAGGGCGGCCGTCTTGAACTCCCACTTCGTACGGTTCCAGGCGTCCAGCCAGAACAGCACGTACAGGATGAAGAGGATGCCGTGGACCGCGCCCATCACGGGCACGGCGTTGAAGTCCGTCGTGCGCTTGAGCACCGAGCAGACGAGCAGCAGCAGGAAGGAGACGGCCTCCGGGGCGGAGACGAGTCGGAGGCGGTGGAGGGAGGAGGCGGTCTTGATGTCCACGGGAGGGGGTCACCTTCGTTCGATCTTGTGAACGGATGCACAAGGGAGGGCCCGTCCATTGTGCATGCCGACTTTGCTGTCCCTTTATCCGGGGGCCCCGTAATCTCCCTCCGTGGCAACGTTCCGACTCCAAGGCAGCAAAGTGCTCGCCGTGTCCATGACCGGCGATGCCGTCAAGGCCAAAAACGGCTCCATGGTGGCCTACGACGGCCAGATGGCCTTCAAGAAGATGTCCGGCGGAGGCGAGGGCCTGCGCGGCATGGTCACGCGTCGGCTCACCGGTGAGCAGATGGAGGTGATGGAGGTGAAGGGCCAGGGGACCTGCTGGTTCGCCGACCGCGCCTCCGAGATCAACCTCGTCTCGCTCCACGGCGACAAGCTCTTCGTCGAGGCGAGCAATCTGCTCTGCACGGACGCGGGGCTGCGCACCGGTACGAGCTTCACCGGCCTGCGCGGCGGAGCGACCGGCAACGGCCTCTTCACCACGACCCTCGAGGGCACGGGCCAGGCGGCGATCATGTCCGACGGCCCGGCGGTGGTGCTGCGGGTGACC
Source organism: Streptomyces sp. NPDC012508 (assembly GCF_042902595.1). Lineage (NCBI taxonomy): Bacteria > Bacillati > Actinomycetota > Actinomycetes > Kitasatosporales > Streptomycetaceae > Streptomyces > Streptomyces sp. NPDC012508. The sequence goes on along the minus strand of NZ_JBIBEO010000007.1, from coordinate 158,835 downwards.
CCGCAGTACCCGCTCTCCGTCGACCCCGGCGCGTACATCGCCCATCAGGGCAACCTCCAGCAGAGCTTCCAGTCCGGTGTGACGTTCCGCACCTTCCTCGGTGAGGGCGGCGGCGAGGCCTTCCAGATCCGCTTCGAGGGCGACGGCATCGTGTACGTCCAGCCGAGCGAGCGGAACACGATCGGGGGCGACGTCTGATGCCGTTCCGCGAGATCAACTCGAAGATGGTCGAGGCGACCGTCGTCCCCGGACAGCGCATGTTCAGCCAACGCGGCGCGATGCTCGCGTACCGCGGCGACGTCACTTTCACGCCGAACATGGCCGGCGGCCAGGGCGGCGTGATGTCGATGATCGGCCGCCGGGTGGCGGGCGAGGCGACGCCGCTGATGACCGTCGAGGGCAACGGCACGGTGATGTTCGGGCACGGCGGCCACCACATCCAGGTGATCCAGCTGACCGGCGACACCCTGTTCGTCGAGGCCGACCGTCTCCTCGCCTTCGACGGCACCCTGCAGCAGGGCACGATGTTCATGGGCTCCCAGGGCGGGGTCATGGGCATGGTGCGCGGCCAGGTGACGGGCCAGGGGCTCTTCACGACGACGCTCAAGGGTCACGGCGCGGTCGCCGTCATGGCCCACGGCGGCGTGATCGAGCTGCCGATCACCCCGGGACGCGCGGTCCACGTGGACCCGCAGGCGTACGTCGCGCACCACGGCGACGTACGGAACAAGCTCTCCACCGCGCTGGGCTGGCGCGACATGGTGGGGCGGGGCTCCGGCGAGGCGTTCCAGCTGGAGCTGACCGGCAGTGGTGCGGTGTACGTGCAGGCCTCGGAGGAGAAGCTGTGACCGGTCCCGTCGTCCTCGACCCCCAGTCGCTCCCGTCCGACGACAACGTCAATCCGTACACCTTCTGCGTGGAGCTCAAGGGCTCCCAGTGGTTCCTGCAGAAGGGCAAGATGATCGCCTACTACGGGCGGATCGACTTCAACGGCATCGGCCACGGGCGCCTGGACCGCCTGGTCCGTACGTCGTTCCACTCGCCGCTGCACGCGAGTGACTGGGTGGTGGCGGAGGGCAGCGGCAAGATGCTGCTCGCCGACCGGGCCTTCGACGTGAACTCGTTCGACCTGGACGAGGGCAATCTGACGATCCGTTCGGGCAATCTGCTGGCGTACCAGCCGACGCTGGCGCTGAAGCAGTCGATCGTGCCGGGCTTCGTGACGCTGATCGGCACGGGAAAGTTCGTGGCGGCGTCCAACGGCCCGGTGGTCTTCATGGAGCCGCCTATGCGGGTGGACCCGCAGGCCCTGGTCGGCTGGGCGGACTGCCCGTCCCCGTGCCACCACTACGACCACGGCTACATGACGGGCGTGATGGGCGGGGTCCGGGCGCTGACGGGGATCGGCGGGACCTCGGGCGAGGAGCACCAGTTCGAGTTCGTGGGGGCGGGTACGGTACTGCTCCAGTCGACCGAGATGCTGATGGCCGACCGGGCGATCGGTGAGGTCGGCGGGCAGCCGGGCGTGCCGGGGGGCGGCGTTCCCGGAGCGCATGGTTCCGGCCAGGGATCGCACGGTTCGGCACCGCGCCTTCCCGGACAGCTCGGGGACCTCCAGCGTCGCTTCGGGCTGTAGCCGGTAGTCTGCGGAGTGTGACGTCCTCGAACGTCTGCACCCGTCGGGGCCCTGGGTGCCCGGCGTCACACTCCCTTACTTCGTCCAGTATTCAACTTCTTAGGTAGAATCCATATATGGAGACCGAGACGGCCACCCCCTGGCTCACCGACGCCGAGCAGTGTGCGTGGCGCACCTATCTGGACGTCAACCGGATGCTGACGTATCAGCTGGAGAAGGACCTCCAGCCCTTCGGCCTGACCATGAACGACTACGAGATCCTGGTGAATCTCTCGGAGTCGGCCGAGCGGCGTCTGCGCATGAGCGACCTCGCGACGGCCACCCTGCAGTCCAAGAGCCGGCTCTCGCACCAGATCACCCGCATGGAGAACGCGGGGCTCGTGCGCCGCGCCAACTGCGAGTCGGACCGGCGCGGGCTGTACGCGGTCCTCACGGACGAGGGCATGGAGACCATGCGCAAGGTGGCGCCCCACCACGTGGAGTCGGTGCGCAAGCACTTCATCGACCAGCTGTCGCCGGAGGCCCTCGGCGACCTGCACGAATCCCTGAAGCCCGTCGCGGAGCAGCTCCGCGGCCGTCGGGGCAAGCCCTAACGGCTTTCCGCGGCCGGCAGGCGGAGTTCGAACAGGGCCCCGCCCGCCGGCGCCTCACGCACGGCGAGAGTGCCACCGTGCCGTACGGCGACGTCCCGGGCGATCGCCAGCCCGAGCCCCGCGCCGCCCTCGTCGCGGCCTCGCGCGTCGTCGAGCCGTACGAACCGCTCGAAGATCCGCTCACGGTCGGCCTCCGGCACCCCCGGCCCGTCGTCCGCCACCTCGAGCACGGCCCGGTCCCCCTCCCGCCGTACGGTGACCGTCACCTCCGCACGGGCATGACGCTGCGCGTTGTCGAGGAGATTGGCGAGCACACGGCCCAGCTGCCCCCGGGAGCCGGCCACTTCGACGGACTCCGTCACCGCCACCGTCACGCCCCGGCGCCCTCTGGCCTCCTCCGCCGCCAGCGCGGCGAGGTCGACCGGGGCGCCCGCGAGCCGCTCCCCCGCGTCGAGCCGGGCGAGCAGCAGCAGGTCGGCGGCGAGGTTCTGCAGCCGTACGGTGTCCTCGACCGCGCCCGGCACGTCGAGCAGCTCCGGATGCGCGGCGCCCACCTCCAGCTGGGTGCGCAGGCTCGCGAGGGGGCTGCGCAACTCGTGCGAGGCGTCGGCGACGAACCGCCGCTGCCGCTCCACGGACGACTCCAGGGCCGTCAGCGTCTCGTTCGTGGTCCGGGCGAGCCGGGCCACCTCGTCGTGCGTGGCGGGCTCGGGGACCCGCCGTGACAGATCCTGCGAGGCGGTGATCTCCGCCATCTCGCGGCGGATCGACTCGACGGGCCGCAGCGCCCGCCGGGTCACCAGCCAGGTCACCCCGGCCACCACCCCGAGCAGCAGCGGCAGTCCGGCGAGCATGGCGGTGGCGGCCGTGCCCACCGCGTCCCGCTGCGCCCCGAGCGACGCCCCCGCGAAGACCAGGACGGTCTCGTCCCGCCGGTCGGTGACCTCCACACGGGTGAAGCGGTAGTCGCCGCTCTCCCCGTCCACGGTGGCGCTGCCCTGCCCGTGCCAGGTGACGTCCCCGATCTCGCCGGGCTCGGGGTCGTCCGCGTCGTCGTCGGCGTCCCGCCCGGTCCCGGGGCTCGCCTCCGGAGTGACGCCGGGCACGCCGGTGCCGCTGATCGCCGTGAGCCCCTCGCTGACCGCGAGGACCCGGCCGTCGCGGTCGACCACCTGCACGGGGTTGTCCTCGCCGTCCGGCAGATCGAGCACCGGATACGGGGTGCCGGCGGCGATCCGGCCGGCGACGTCGCGGGCGACGCCGTCCGCCTCACCGTCCGCCTGGCTCGTCAGATTGCCCCGCAGGGACAGCAGGACGGCGATCCCGGCGGCGACCAGGGCGACGGCCACCACCGCGGTCGCGCCGAGGGTGGCCCTGGCACGGACCGAGGAGAACCACCGGGCCGTCATCGCGCCTCCAGGCGGTACCCGGCGCCGCGCACCGTCCGGATCAGGGAGGCGCCCAGCTTGCGGCGGAGCGTGCTGACGTAGACCTCGACGATGTTCGGGTCGCCCTCGTAGGCGAAGTCCCAGACGTGCTCCAGGATCTCGGCCTTCGACACCACCTCGCCGGAGCGCAGCGCGAGCTGTTCGAGGACCGCGAACTCCTTGGCGGTCAGGGCGACCTCGTCGTCACCGCGGTGCACGCGGCGGGCCGCGGTGTCCACCCTCAGCTCGCCGAGCTCGAGGACCGGGGAGGGTCCCGAGCCGCGCCGGCGCAGCAGCGCCCGGATCCTGGCCACCAGGACGACGTAGGAGAACGGCTTGGTGAGGTAGTCGTCGGCGCCCGTGTCGAGCCCCTCGGCCTCGTCGTACTCGCCGTCCTTGGCGGTCAGCATCAGGATCGGCACCTCGTCGCCCGCGGCGCGCAGCGCGGAGCAGACCCGGTAGCCGTTCATCCCGGGCAGCATCACGTCGAGCACGATCAGGTCGTACGTGGATCCACCCGCCCGCCGGAGTCCCTCCAGGCCGTCGTGGACGACGTCGACGGCGTAGCCCTCGGCGGTCAGGCCCTTGGCGAGGGACAGGGCGAGCCGCCTCTCGTCCTCCACGATCAGCAATCGGGAGGGGAGACGGAGAGCGTCTCGAGCGGGGTGGTGGGCGACGGGCGGGTGCATGGGCACCAGGTTCGCAAACCGAAGCTGAAGGCGCCTTCAGGTGGCTTCAGGCTGCCTTCAGGTCGCGGTCCGCACAGTGGGTTCCGTCGAACGAACCACGCCGGGTTGGAGGACCCCATGAAGCGCAACATCGTCATCGCCACCGTCGCCGCGGCCGCCGTGGTCTGCGGAGGGACCGCGGTCGCCTTCGCGGACGACGACGGGGGCCGGACGGACAGGACCGCCGTGCGGGACGTACGGGACGCGAAGGTGACCGCCGCCCAGGCGATCGACGCCGCGCTGAAGGCCCAGCCGGGCACGGCCGTCTCGGCCGACCTCGACGACGACCGTGGCTGGGAGGTCGATGTGCTCGGCACGGGCACGACCTCGTACACGGTCCAGGTGGACGCCGGCACCGGCAAGGTCCTCGGCAAGGAGACCGACCGGGACGACGACGACCGGATCGACGACGCCGACGACCGCCGCGTCCTGAAGGGCGCCGCCGTCGACGCCCGGCAGGCGGCCGAGGCGGCCTCCGCGAAGGGCGTCGTCACCTCGGTGAGCCTGGACGACGACGACCGCGCCACGACCGCCTGGGACGTGGACACCGTGAACGGCGACTGGCGGGTCGACCTGAAGACGGCCCAGGTCACACCTGACGACGACGGCCAGGACGACCGGGACGACGCCGACGACCGGGACGACCGCGCCGAGGCGGGCGACCACGCGGACGACTCCGACGACAACTGACGCCTGACCGCCGGGAGGCCCCGGGCACGCCGAACGGGCCGGGGCCTCCCGGCCGTGGTCCGGCGGCCGCCCGGTGCTCAGGGGTGGGTGCTCGCGCCACGGGCCGGAACGCCCCGTCGGCGCCGGGCATCGGCCCGATCGCCCGGCGACGTCGGCGCCCGGGCACGCGTCGCCCCGCGGCACGACCGCGTCGCGAAGGCGGCCCACGCTCCAAGGGCAGGCTCGTGGGACGACCGCGCCGCCGCACGGGCCTGGCCCGTGCGGCGGCGCGGTCGTGCCCGGCCCTCCGGCCGTCAGGCCGTCAGGCCTCGGTCAGGCTCTCCACCAGCTCGTCCGCCGCGCGGTACGGGTCCAGTTCGCCCGCCATGATGCGTTCCGCCAGCGCGTCCAGGCGGCGGTCGCCGTGGAGGTCGCCGATGCGGGCGCGCAGCGCCGTGACCGCGATCGTCTCGACCTCGCGCGCCGAGCGGGCCCGGCGGCGCTCCGCCAGGACCCCGTGCTCCTCCATCCACGCGCGGTGCTTCTCCAGCGCCTCGACGACCTCGTCGATGCCCTCGCCCCGCGCCGCGACCGTCTTGACGATCGGCGGCCGCCAGTCCCCGGCGCCGCGGGCCTCGCCCAGGCCCAGCATGTGGTTCAGCTCGCGGGCCGTCGCGTCCGCGCCGTCCCGGTCCGCCTTGTTCACCACGTACACGTCGCCGATCTCCAGGATGCCCGCCTTCGCGGCCTGGATCCCGTCGCCCATGCCCGGAGCGAGGAGCACCACGGACGTGTCGGCCTGGGAGGCGATCTCCACCTCCGACTGCCCGACACCGACGGTCTCGACGAGGATCACGTCGCAGCCGGCCGCGTCCAGGACGCGGATCGCCTGCGGCGCCGACCAGGCGAGCCCGCCCAGGTGGCCGCGGGTGGCCATCGAGCGGATGTAGACGCCCGGGTCGGAGGCGTGCTCCGACATCCGGACCCGGTCGCCGAGCAGCGCTCCCCCGCTGAACGGGGACGACGGGTCGACGGCCAGGACGCCGACCCGCTTGCCCGCCCGCCGGTACGCGGAGACCAGCGCGGACGTCGACGTGGACTTGCCCACGCCGGGCGAGCCCGTCAGGCCCACCACGTACGCACCGCCGGTCAGCGGCGCGAGCGCCGCCATCACCTCGCGCAGCTGCGGGGACGCCCCCTCCACGAGTGAGATCAGCCGGGCCACGGCGCGCGGCCGGCCCTCCCGTGCCTGGGCGACCAGTTCGGGGACGTCCACCATTGCCGATGCTCCTTGCTTGACGGGGACTACTTGCCGGGTACGCGAAGGATCAGAGCGTCGCCCTGACCGCCGCCGCCGCACAGCGCCGCCGCGCCGACACCGCCGCCGCGCCGCTTGAGCTCCAGGGCGAGGTGCAGCACCACACGGGCGCCGGACATGCCGATGGGGTGGCCCAGCGCGATCGCGCCACCGTTGACGTTCACCTTTTCCGGGGTAACGCCCAGGTCCTTCATTGACTGGACGGCGACCGCCGCGAAGGCCTCGTTGATCTCGATCAGGTCGAGGTCCTCGACGCCCAGGCCCTCCTTCTTCAGGGCGTGCTGGATCGCGTTGGACGGCTGCGACTGCAGCGAGTTGTCCGGGCCGGCCACGTTGCCGTGGGCGCCGATCTCGGCGATCCACTCCAGGCCCAGCTCCTCGGCCTTCGCCTTGCTCATGACGACGACCGCGGCGGCGCCGTCGGAGATCTGCGAGGAGGTGCCGGCGGTGATGGTGCCGTCCTTGGCGAAGGCCGGGCGCAGCTTGCCGAGCGACTCGGCGGTCGTCTCGGCGCGGATGCCCTCGTCCTTCGAGAAGATGACCGGGTCGCCCTTGCGCTGCGGGATCTCGACCGGGGTGATCTCGGCCTCGAAGATGCCGTTCTTCTGCGCGGCGGCGGCGCGCTGGTGCGACAGCGCGGCGATCTCGTCCTGCTCGGGGCGCTTGATGCCCAGGTGGGTGTTGTGCTTCTCCGTGGACTCGCCCATGGCGATGTTCTCGAAGGCGTCGGTGAGACCGTCGTACGCCATGGCGTCGAGCATCTCGATCGCGCCGTACTTGAAGCCCTCGCGGGACTTCGGCAGCAGGTGCGGGGCGTTGGTCATCGACTCCTGGCCGCCGGCGACGACCACGTCGAACTCACCCGCGCGGATCAGCTGGTCGGCGAGCGCGATGGCGTCCAGACCGGACAGACACACCTTGTTGATGGTGAGCGCCGGGACGTTCATCGGGATGCCGGCCTTGACGGCGGCCTGGCGGGCGGGGATCTGGCCGGCGCCCGCCTGGAGCACCTGTCCCATGATCACGTACTGCACCTGGTCGCCGCCGATGCCGGCCCGGTCGAGCGCGGCCTTGATGGCGAAGCCGCCCAGGTCGGCGCCGGAGAAGGACTTGAGGGAGCCGAGCAGGCGTCCCATGGGCGTGCGGGCGCCCGCGACGATCACTGAGGTGGTACCGGTCGTTCCAGACATGAGGCACGGCCCCTTGGGATGAGGAGTGAACGAGGGTTTACCGCCAATGTACTGAGCGGTGCCGTACGCGGTCACCGGCCTGCCGGTGTGACGGCGCGCACGTTGCGTAACCATCCCCCTGGCGCTGCACTGGAGGCATGCTGACGCGAATCGACCACATCGGGATCGCATGTTTCGACCTCGACAAGACTGTCGAGTTCTACCGTGCGACCTACGGTTTCGAGGTGTTCCACTCCGAGGTGAACGAGGAGCAGGGCGTCCGCGAGGCCATGCTCAAGATCAACGAGACCTCCGACGGCGGAGCCTCGTACCTCCAGCTCCTGGAGCCCACCCGCGAGGACTCCGCGGTGGGCAAGTGGCTGGCCAAGAACGGTGAGGGTGTCCACCACATCGCCTTCGGCACCGCCGATGTCGACGGGGACGCCGAAGCCATCCGCGGCAAGGGCGTCCGGGTCCTCTACGACGAGCCGCGGACCGGTTCCATGGGCTCCCGCATCACCTTCCTCCACCCCAAGGACTGCCACGGCGTACTGACCGAACTGGTCACCTCGGCTGACCCCTCCTCAGCGGAGCACTGACCTCCGGATTCCTGGCCCGGTAGAGTGGGCGACTCCGGGCCGGGGCCGGTCGGTGCCGCATGCCATGCGGCGTCGAAGTCGGGGTATCCGATCTGCCACGATTCCCCGGGGGGCCGTTCTCCGGGGAACGGTGCTCGTTGGAGTGTTGCGACCAGGGGACGGATGGGACCGCGCAGTGCGGGGCTACGAACGCCAGGAGAGCCACCGAGCTGAAGACGACCATCTTTCGCGGTTCGAAGCCGAGATGGACCGGCTGAAGACCGAGCGGGAGAAGGCCGTCCAGCACGCCGAGGACCTCGGTTACCAGGTCGAGGTGTTGCGCGCCAAGCTCCACGAGGCGCGGCGCACCATCGCGTCCCGTCCCGCCTACGACAGCGCGGACATCGGCTACCAGGCCGAGCAGATGCTGCGTAACGCGCAGATCCAGGCCGATCAGCTCCGCCAGGACGCCGAGCGCGAGCTGCGTGACGCCCGCGCCCAGACCCAGCGCATCCTCCAGGAGCACGCCGAGCACCAGGCCCGGCTCCAGGCCGAGCTGCACGCCGAGGCCGTCCAGCGCCGGCAGCGCCTCGACCAGGAGCTGGCGGAGCGCCGCCAGACCGTCGAGGCGCACGTCAACGAGAACGTCGCCTGGGCCGAGCAGCTGCGCGCCCGTACGGAGTCCCAGGCCCGCCGTCTGATGGAGGAGTCCCGCGCCGAGGCCGAGCAGGCGCTCGCCGGCGCGCGCGCCGAGGCGACCCGGCTGGCCGAGGAGACCCGTCAGCGGGTGGGTTCGGAGGCGGAGGCGGCTCGTGCGGAGGCCGAAGCGATTCTGCTGCGCGCCCGCAAGGACGCCGAGCGGCTTCTGAACGCCGCGTCCACGCAGGCGCAGGAGGCCACCAGCCACGCCGAGCAGCTGCGGTCCTCCACGACCGCCGAGACCGAGCAGGCCCGTCAGCAGGCCACCGAGCTGTCCCGTGCCGCCGAGCAGCGGATGCAGGAGGCCGAGCTGCGGCTGCGCGAGGCCCGTACCGAGGCCGAGAAAGCGCTGGCCGAGGCCAAGGAGGCGGCGGCCAAGCAGCTGTCCTCCGCGGAGTCCGTCAACGAGCAGCGCACGCGTACGGCCAAGGCCGAGATCGCCCGGCTCGTCGCCGAGGCGACGAAGGAGGCCGAGACCCTCAAGGGCGAGGCCGAGGAGAAGCTGCGCGAGGCGAGCGCCGAGGCCGAGAAGCTGGTCGCGGAGGCCTCCGACAAGGCCCGTACGGCGGCGGCCGAGGACTCGGCCGCCGCGCTCGCCAAGGCCGCCCGTACCGCCGAGGAGGTCCTCACCAAGGCGTCCGAGGACGCCCAGGCGACCACCCGCAAGGCCTCCGAGGAGGCCGAGCGGATCCGCCGCGAGGCGGAGGCGGAGGCCGACCGGCTGCGCAACCAGGCGGAGGAGCAGGCCGGCGAGCTGCTCGGGTCGGCGAAGGACGACACCAAGGAGTACCGCGCCAAGACCGTCGAGCTGCAGGAGGAGGCGCGCCGGCTGCGCGGCGAGGCCGAGGGGCTGCGGGCCGAGGCGATCGCCGAGGGCGAGAAGATCCGCGGCGAGGCCCGGCGGGAGGCCGTCCAGCAGATCGAGGAGGCGGCCAGGACCGCCGAGGAGCTGCTGACCAAGGCCCGTACGGACGCCGACGAGCTGCGCGCGAGCGCGGGCGCCGAGGGCGAGCGGGTCCGCTCGGAGGCCATGGAGCGCGCCCAGACGCTGCGCACCCAGGCCGAGGAGACCCTGGAGCGCACCCGCGCCGAGGCCGAGCGGATGCGGGCGGAGGCCGAGGAGCAGGCCGAGTCGGTCAAGGAGGCGGCCGAGCGGACCGCCACCGAGCTGCGCGAGGACGCCGAGCGGGCCGCGCAGGCGCGGCACGCCGAGGCGGCCGACGAGCTGTCCAGGCTGCACAGCGAGGCCGAGACGCGGGTCGAGAGCGCCGAGCAGGCGCTGACCGACGCGCGCGCCGAGAGCGAGCGGCTCCGGCGCGAGGCCGCCGAGGAGACCGAGCGGCTCCGTACGGAGGCCGCCGAGCGGATCCGTACGCTCCAGGCGCAGGCCGAGCAGGAGGCCGAGCGGCTCCGTACGGAGGCGGCGTCGGACGCGTCCACCTCGCGCGCCGAGGCGGAGGCCGCGGCCGTACGGCTGCGGACGGAGGCGGCGACGGAGGCCGAGCGGCTGAAGTCGGAGGCCCAGGAGACCGCGGACCGGGTACGCGCCGAGGCCGGGGCCGCCGCCGAGCGGGTGGCCGCCGAGGCCGCCGAGGCGCTGGCCGCCGCGCAGGAGGAGGCCAACCGGCGGCGCCGGGAGGCCGAGGAGACGCTGGAGTCGGCCCGTTCCGAGGCCGGCCGGGAGCGCGAGCACGCCCGCGAACAGTCCGAGGAGCTGCTCGCCTCCGCCCGCAAGCGGGTGGAGGAGGCGCAGACCGAGGCGCAGCGTCTGGTCGAGGAGGCGGACCGGCGGGCCACGGAGATGGTGTCCGCGGCCGAGCAGACGGCCAAGGAGGTACGGGACTCCGTCGCCGGCCTCCAGGAGCAGGCCGAGGACGAGATCGCCGGGCTGCGCAGCGCGGCCGAGCACGCGGCGGAGCGCACCCGCACCGAGGCGCAGGACGAGGCGGACCGGGTCCGCGCCGACGCGTACGAGGAGCGGGAGCGGGCCACCGAGGACGCCAACCGCGTCCGGGCGCGCGCCCAGGAGGAGACCGAGGCCGCGAAGGCGCTGGCCGAGCGGACGGTCGCGGACGCGATCTCCGAGTCGGAGAAGCTGCGCACGGACACGGCCGAGTACGCCCAGCGGGTACGGACCGAGGCGAGCGACGCGCTGGCGTCGGCCGAGCAGGACGCGGCCCGCACCCGTGCGGACGCCCGCGAGGACGCCAACCGGATCCGTTCCGAGGCGGCGGCGGAGTCCGAGCGGCTGACCGCCGAGGCCGAGGAGCTGGTCACGCTCGCCCGCACCGAGGGCGACCAGATCCTCGACGAGGCGCGCAAGGCCGCCGACAAGCGGCGCGCGGACGCCGCCGAGCAGGCGGACACGCTCATCACGGAGGCGGTGTCCGAGGCCGAGCGTCTGACCGCCGAGGCGGACGCGCTGCGGGCCGAGGCCGAGCAGCTGAAGACGGACGGCGAGGCGCACGCGCAGGCGCTGCGGATCGCCGCGCTCACCGACGCCGAGCAGGTCCTCGACGAGGCCCGTAAGGCGGCCGACAAGCGGCGTTCGGACGCGGCCGAGCAGGCCGACGCGCTCGTCGGCGAGGCCACGGGCGAGGCCGAGCGGATCACCGCGGAGGCGGTGGCCCTCCTTGAGTCGACCGAGCAGGACGCGCTGCGGCTGCGTGCCGAGGCCGAGCAGGTCAAGGCGGAGGGCGAGGCCGAGGCGGAGGCGCTTCGGGCCGCCGCGCGGGCGGACGGCGAGGGCGTCCTCGACGAGGCGCGCAAGGCCGCCGACAAGCGGCGCGCGGACGCCGCCGAGCAGGCGGACACCCTCATCACGGAGGCCAGGAGCGAGGCCGAGCGGATCACGGCCGAGGCGGCCGACGAGGCGGAGCGGCTGCGGGCCGAGGGCGCCGAGAACGTGAGGCAGGCTCAGCAGGCCGCCGAGCGGATCCGGTCGGAGGCCGAGCGGGTCAAGGCCGACGCCGAGGCGGCGGCGGAGCAGATGCGTGCGGAGGCGCGCGAGGAGGCCGACCGTACGCTCGACGAGGCGCGCGAGGCCGGTGCCAAGCGCCGTTCGGACGCGGCCGAGCAGGCCGACCAGCTGATGGCGAAGGCCCAGGAGGAGGCGCTGCGCGCCACCACCGAGGCCGAGTCGCAGGCGGACACGATGGTCGGCGCGGCCCGTCAGGAGGCCGATCGGATCGTGGCCGAGGCGACGGTCGAGGGCAACTCGCTCGTGGAGAAGGCTCGTACGGACGCGGACGAGCTCCTGGTGGGCGCGCGCAGCGACGCGACGGCCATAAGGGAGCGGGCGGAGGAGCTGCGGGCCCGCATCGAGGGCGAGATCGAGGAGCTGCACGAGCGGGCGCGGCGTGAGACGGCCGAGCAGATGAAGACGGCCGGCGAGCGCGTGGACAAGCTGGTGAAGGCCGCCGAGGAGCAGCGGGCCGAGGCCGAGGAGAAATCCAAGGAGATGCTCTCCGACGCGAGTTCGGAGGCGAGCAAGGTCCGTATCGCCGCGGTGAGGAAGGCCGAGGCGCTGCTCAAGGAGGCCGAGCAGAAGAAGGCCTCGCTGGTCGCGGAGGCGGAGAAGGTCAAGGGGGAGGCCGAGGCCGAGGCCGAGCAGATGATCTCCGAGGGCAAGCGCGAGCTGGACGTCCTGGTGCGCAGGCGCGAGGACATCAATGCCGAGATCTCCCGTGTCCAGGACGTCCTGGAGGCGTTGGAGTCTTTCGAGGCGCCGACCGCGGGGACGAAGGAGGGGGTCAAGGCGGGTGTTCCGGCGGGAGCGACACGTTCGAGTGGCAAGTCCTCCGAGGGCTAGCCACTCAAAAGGCTGGACATTCTCCATATCAAACGGGCATCCGCTCGATGACACGCCGCTTCGGCCCCTAGGATTCCCCCTAACACCTCACCGGTCTCATTCGACAGGAACCCCATGAGCGACACTTCCTCCCCCTTCGGCTTCGAGCTCGTGCGGCGTGGTTACGACCGCGGTCAGGTGGACGACCGCATTACCAAGCTCGTCGCCGACCGTGACAGTGCTCTGGCCCGAATCACCTCTCTGGAAAAGCGCATCGAGGAACTCCACCTCGAGACGCAGAACGCCCAGGCCCAGGTCACCGACGCAGAGCCGTCGTACGCCGGCCTCGGCGCCCGCGTCGAGAAGATCCTCCGGCTGGCCGAGGAGGAGGCGAAGGACCTGCGCGAGGAGGCCCGCCGCGCCGCCGAGCAGCACCGCGAGCTGGCCGAGTCGGCCGCCCAGCAGGTGCGCAACGACGCCGAGTCGTTCGCCGCGGAGCGCAAGGCGAAGGCCGAGGACGAGGGCGTTCGGATCGTCGAGAAGGCGCAGGGTGAGGCCAACTCGCTGCGTGCCGAGGCTCAGAAGGACGCGCAGTCCAAGCGCGAGGAGGCGGACGCCCTCTTCGAGGAGACCCGCGCCAAGGCCGCCCAGGCCGCCGCGGACTTCGAGACCAACCTGGCCAAGCGCCGGGAGCAGTCGGAGCGTGACCTGGCCTCGCGTCAGGCCAAGGCCGAGAAGCGCCTCGCCGAGATCGAGCACCGCGCCGAGCAGCTCCGCCTGGAGGCCGAGAAGCTGCGTACGGACGCGGAGCGCCGGGCCCGCCAGACGGTGGAGACCGCGCAGCGCCAGGCCGAGGACATCGTGGCCGACGCGAACGCCAAGGCCGACCGGATCCGCTCGGAATCGGAGCGCGAGCTGGCGGCGCTGACGAACCGCCGCGACTCGATCAACGCCCAGCTGACCAACGTCCGCGAGATGCTGGCCACCCTGACCGGTGCCGCCGTGGCGGCCGCCGGTTCCCCGATCGACGACGAGCCGGCCACCCGTGGTGTCCCGGCGCAGCAGACCCGTTGATCGCTCCGGTCCCGTAGTCCGGTAACCGGAACGAGAACGCCCAAAAAACCCTCCGTCATTCCAGTGGCGGAGGGTTTTTCGCACCCGTAGCGTGGTCGCATGATCGAGCTCGAGGGCCTGACGAAACGGTTCGGAACGAAGACGGCGGTCGACCATCTCTCCTTCCAGGTGCGGCCCGGTGTGGTCACCGGCTTCCTGGGGCCCAACGGCGCGGGCAAGTCGACGACGATGCGCATGATGCTCGATCTGGACAATCCGACCAGCGGAACGGTCCGGATCGACGGCAAGCACTACCGCGAGCTGCAGGAGCCGTTGAAGTACATCGGGGCGCTCCTGGACGCCAAGGCGATGCACGGCGGCCGGTCGGCGTACAACAACCTGCTCTGCCTCGCGCAGTCGAACCGCATTCCGGAGAGGCGGGTCGGCGAGGTCCTGGATCTGGTCGGTCTCACGGCGGTCGCGCGGAAGAAGTCGAAGGGCTTCTCGCTCGGCATGGGGCAGCGGCTGGGAATCGCCTCCGCGCTGCTCGGCGATCCCGAGATCCTGATGTTCGACGAACCCGTCAATGGTCTGGACCCTGAGGGAATTCACTGGATCCGCAATCTGATGAAGGCGCTCGCCTCCGAGGGGCGGACGATCTTCGTTTCCAGCCATCTGATGAGTGAAATGGCCCTGACGGCCGATCATCTCATCGTGATCGGGCAGGGAAAGCTGCTGGCCGACACGACGATGGCCGATTTCATCCACCAGAATTCGCGGAGCTATGTACGGCTGCGTTCGCCGCAGCAGGAGCGGCTGCGGGACATCCTCCACGCCAACGGCTTCACCCCGGTGGAGGCGGGCAACGGCACGCTGGAGGTGGACGGCGCCACGACCGAGAAGCTCGGTGAACTGGCCGCCGAGCACGGGCTCGTGCTCCACGAGCTGAGCTCCCAGCGCGCCTCCCTGGAGGAGGCGTTCATGCAGATGACCGCCGGCGCGGTGGAGTACCACGCACACGGCACGGACGTCCACGGGGCGGACGCGCCCGGCCCCCACTGGGGCGACACCACCAAGGGAGCCTGAACGATGGCAGCGGTATCGGCGGTCCTCCAGTCGGAGTGGACCAAGATCCGGACGGTCTCATCGACGGTCTGGACCCTGGCGAGCGCGCTCCTGGTGACGGTGGCGATGAGCGCGGCTCTGTGCGCCCTGCTGAAGTCGACCTTCGACGACCTCTCGGAGGCCGAGCAGGCGACCTTCGACCCGACGTTCGTCAGCTTCTCCGGGATGGTGCTCGGCCAGCTGGCGATGGTGGTTTTCGGCGTCCTCGTGGTCGGCACGGAGTACAGCTCGGGCATGATCCGTACGTCCCTGGCGGCGGTCCCGCAGCGGGCGACGTTCCTCTTCTCCAAGATCGCGGTGGCCGGGGTGCTCGCCCTGGTGGTGGGTCTGGCGACCAGCTTCCTGTCGTTCTTCCTCGGGCAGGCGCTCCTCGGCGAGCACCGCACCTCCCTCGGCGCGGACAACGTCCTCCGGGCGGTCGTCGGCGGCGGGCTCTACATGGGGCTGATCGCGCTCTTCTCGATGGGTGTGGCGGCGATGCTGCGCTCCTCGATGCTCTCCCTCGGCATCCTGGTGCCCTTCTTCTTCCTGGTCTCGCAGATCCTCTCCGCGGTGCCGAAGGCCAAGGAGGTGGCGCTCTACTTCCCCGACCAGGCCGGATCCAAGATCATGCAGGTCGTTCCGGACGCGATGAACACGGAGGAGGCGCCGTACGGCCCCTGGGGCGGGCTCGGGATCATGCTGATCTGGGTGGCGGCGGCGCTGCTCGGCGGCTACCTGGTGATGAAGAAGCGGGACGCGTAGCGCGTACATGACGATCCATGCTTCGCCGGAACCGTCAATGGCTGGATAAGCTCCTAGCTCATACGGGGGTTCCGGCCCGAGTGGCCACGACCCCGACGACCTGACCTGTCGATGGGGCTGGAGAATGATCGAGGCAGTCGGCCTGACGAAGCGCTATGGCGCCAAGACGGCCGTGTACAACCTTTCCTTCCATGTGCGGCCGGGCACCGTCACCGGCTTCCTCGGTCCCAACGGCTCCGGCAAGTCGACGACGATGCGCATGATCCTGGGGCTCGACCGGCCGACGTCCGGGCACGTCACGATCGGCGGCCATCCGTTCCGGCAGCTGCCGAACGCGCCCCGCCAGGTGGGTGCGCTCCTCGACGCCAAGGCCGTGCACGGCGGGCGGAGCGCCCGCAGCCATCTGCTGTCGCTCGCCCAGCTCGCCGGGATCCCGGCGCAGCGGGTCGACGAGGTGCTCGGGGTCGTCGGCCTCCAGGACGTCGCCAAGCGCCGCTCCAAGGGCTTCTCGCTGGGCATGGGGCAGCGGCTCGGCATCGCCGCCGCGCTGCTCGGCGACCCGCAGGTGCTGCTCTTCGACGAGCCGGTCAACGGTCTCGACCCCGAGGGCATCCTCTGGGTCCGCAATCTGATGAAGAAGCTCGCCTCCGAGGGCCGGACCGTCTTCGTCTCCAGCCACCTCATGAGCGAGATGGCGCTGACCGCCGACCATCTGATCGTGATCGGCCGCGGCCAGCTGCTCGCGGACATGAGCGTCAAGGACTTCATCTCGGCGAACTCGGCGGACTTCGCCCGGGTGCGCACGCCGCAAACGGAGCCCCAGCAGCGCGAGAAGCTGACGGCCGCGCTCACCGAGGCCGGCGGCCAGGTGATGTCCGAGCCGGACGGCGCGCTGCGCGTGACCGGTCTGCCGCTGCCGCGGATCAGCGATCTGGCGCACGACGCGGACGTACGCCTCTGGGAGCTGTCCCCGCACCAGGCCTCGCTGGAGGAGGCGTACATGCGGATGACGCAGGGCGCCGTGGACTACCGCTCCACCGAGGACCAGCTGGCGCATCTCCAGCAGCCGCAGCCGCACCACCTCCAGCACCTCCAGCAACCGGCCCCGCCGGTGGTGCAGGACGTGCCGCAGCAGGGGTGGTACGCGCCGCCGCCGCCCGGACAGAACCCGTACGCGACGCAGAGCGAGCCCGCCAAGAACAACACCGAGGACGCCCGATGACCGCCCCCAGCCCCTTCCCGGCCTCGTACGTCTCGCCGATCCCGGTGCGCCGGGCGCACCTCGGGGACGCTCTCGCCTCGGAGTGGACCAAGATCCGTTCGCTGCGCTCCACCATGTGGACGCTCGGTGTGATGGTGCTGCTGATGCTGGCCCTGGGTCTCGGTGTCGCGGCGGTCGTGGCCAGCACCGAGGCGCCCACGGAGAACGAATCGGCGCTCACGCTCGGCTTCTTCGGTGTGCTGCTCGGTTCGATCTGCGTGATGACGCTCGGCGTGCTGACCATCGCCTCCGAGTACGGCACGGGCATGATCCGCACCACGCTGACCGCCTGCCCGAGCCGGAGCCGGGTACTGACGGCCAAGGCGATCGTCTTCTTCCTGCTCGTCTTCACCGTCACCACCGTCACGGCGGCGGTGGTGGGGATGGCGCAGGTGTCGATGGTGACTGCCGCCGAGCCCACGTCGGGCGAGTGGCTGCGGGCCACGGTCGGCGTCGGCCTGTTCCTTGCCCTGCTCGGCCTGCTGTCGCTGGCCGTCGGCGCGATCATCCGGCACTCGGCGGGCTCGATCACGATCATGATCGGCGTGCTGCTGCTGCCGCTGGTGGCGGCGATGTTCATGTTCTCGGAGTCGCTGGCCACGGTCCAGGAGTGGCTGCTCGACTACGCGATCCCGAGTCAGCTCATCGCGCTGTACGCGGGCCGGGCGACGGTCGGCGAGGGCGGCCCCTCGGGCTGGGACCCGATCTGGATCATGGCGATCATCGTGGCGGCGGCGATGGCCGGCGCGTACGCCCTGCTGAACCGCCGGGACGTCTGACCCTGGGGCCCGAGAGCTGGTACGTGTGACCCGGGGCTAGTACTTCGGCGCGTTACGGGACCGCTGCACCCGCGTGGTGCGGCGGTCCTTCGCGCTCCAGCAGGCCTTGTGCCAGTGGCGGCGGTCGTCCACTCCCCCGTACTCCGGCCATGCCACGACGTGCGGCGCGCCCCCGGGGATCTCCTGGTCGCAGCCGGGGCAGCGGTAGCGCTTGCCGGGCGCGCTCGCGCCGGCCACGTGCCGGACGAGCCACTCCTCGCCCTGCCAGCTCTCGCTGCGCTGCGATCCGCCGTACCGGTCGCCCGGCTCGCCCGGACGGTCCGGCTTCTCGCCGCCCTGGGGGCGGTTGCGACGGGGGGACACGTATTCACCTCACGGGGCCGGGTACACGGAACGTTCCATCAAGCGTACGGGCCGCGACGGAGTGGCCCTTCCACCCTCCGAGCCGAATCAGCGGAAAATCGCAAGAACTTCATGAGAGGCCGTTGCCTTTGGCACGTGTCAGACGTTGTTGCCAGTACGAGGGGGAGAACCGCGTCGGCCGCAAGGAGGCAGAAGGCGATGCGCGTGGGTACGTTTGTTCTGGCCGCCCAGTTCCCGGGCCAGGGTCAGGGCGAGGCACTGCACCGGGCGGTGCGGACCGCAGAGGTCGTGGAGGAGTCGGGGCTCGACTCCGTCTGGCTCGCCGAGCACCACTTCGTTCCGTACGGCGTCTGTCCGTCGGCCGTGACGCTGGCGGCGCTGCTCCTGGGACGGACGCGCCGGATCCGGGTCGGCACGGCGGTGAGTGTGCTGCCGACCGTTCATCCGGTCGCCCTGGGCGAGCAGGCCGCCCTGCTCCATCTGACGTCCGGGGGCCGGTTCACGCTCGGCGTGGGCAGAGGCGGTCCCTGGGTCGATCTGGAGGTGTTCGGCGCGGGTCTGCCGGCATACGAACAGGGCTTCCCCGAGTCGCTCGATCTGCTGCTGCGCTGGCTGACCGAGTCCCGGGTGTCGGCCGAGGGAGAACGATTCGCCTTCCGTGAGGTGGCCGTCGTGCCGCGCCCCGGGGAGCTCATCGGCGGGGACGCGTCGCCCGAGGTGGTCGTCGCCTGCACCTCCCCGAAGAGCGTCGAGCTGGCCGCCGGGCGCGGGCTGCCGATGCTGCTCGGGATGCACTGCGGCGACGAGGAGAAGGCCGAGATGGTGGCCGCGTGGGAACGTTTCGCCCGGGACGCGGGCCGCACTCCCGACGAGATCGCGCGGATCGGCGCCGGCCATGTCTCGGCGGGCGTGGTCCAGCTCGCGGACGCTCCGCGGGACGCGGCCGAGGCGCTGGTGAAGGCGATGCCGGGCTGGCTGAAGCAGGGGCTCCAAGCCCATGTGACCGTGGACGGCCGGCACCGCGCGATGCGGGACCCCGTCGCCTACACGGAGCTGCTCTGCGGACTGCACCCGGTCGGCACACCCCGGCTCGCGGCGGACCGGCTCGCGGCGACGGCGGAGCGGACGGGCATCACGCGCTTCGCGCTGCTCGCCGAGGGCACGGGCGATCTCGCGGCCACCGAGGAGAACGTACGGCGGCTGGGGGCCGAGGTGCTCCCCCTGCTGGTCTGAGTCCATGTGTCAGGTGCGGTGTGCGGGTGCGATGCCGCCGCTCCGGCATCATTCGCATCGATCGCGTCTCCCGCGATGCGGAGCGGCGGCACCGTGCCTCAGCAGTCGCGCAGTTCCGGCGACTGGTTGAGCAGCTGTCCCCGTACGGAGGTGAAGCGGGCGAGCCGCTCGTCGACCGCGGGGTCGAGCGGGAACACCGCCACACGGTGGCAGTTCTGGAAGGCCAGACGCACCCCGAAGTGCCGCTGGAGCGCACCACGGATGGCATCACTCGCGAGTGCACGCAACAGCTGACCACGTGCCTGCTCGTTCGGCGGCGGCGTCTGGTTGTCGGCGAACTCGCCACCGTCGACCTTCAGCTGGGCCACCAGAGAACTGATCATCTCCCATGCGTAGGGCAGGGAGGTCCGGACGCAGTCGACGAAGTCGGCTTCGTCGACCTCGCCTCGCTCGGCCTGTTCCAACAGCGCCGGTGAGACGTCGAGCGACATGGGTTCTCCTCTCGCGACCCCGACGGACGGGGTCTTACGGGCAGGGATGAAGGACCCCCGTGCGACACGCAGCGTGCACGGACGGCGACCTCCTGTCTCCACGGTAAGCGCGGCGTCCGGAGCGCACCAGGAGAATGGGAGCACAACCGGCCAATAAGTGACGGTCGTCCAGCGGGCGTTAAGAGCCGAATCGCGCGGAAGAGCGTGTGTCTTGTAGCGTTGCCGACCATGCGTCTCGTCATCGCCCGCTGCTCCGTGGACTACGCCGGCCGGCTCACCGCCCACCTGCCCTCCGCTCCCCGTCTGATCCTGGTCAAGGCAGACGGCAGCGTCTCCATCCACGCGGACGACCGCGCGTACAAACCGCTGAACTGGATGTCGCCCCCGTGCACCCTCAAGGAAGGTGCCGACGGAGAGGCCGGCATCTGGACCGTGGTGAACAAAGCGGGCGAGAAACTGATCATCACGATGGAGGAGATCCTCCACGACTCCTCGCACGAACTCGGTGTGGACCCGGGCCTCATCAAGGACGGCGTGGAAGCGCACCTCCAGGAGCTGCTGGCCGATCGCATCGAGACGCTGGGCGAGGGCCACACGCTGATCCGCCGTGAGTACCCGACCGCGATCGGCCCGGTGGACATCCTCTGCCGGGACGCCGACGGGGCGACGGTGGCGGTGGAGATCAAGCGGCGGGGCGAGATCGACGGTGTGGAGCAGCTGACCCGCTACCTGGAGCTGCTGAACCGCGACCCGCACCTCGCGCCCGTGAAGGGTGTGTTCGCGGCGCAGGAGATCAAGCCGCAGGCGCGGGTGCTCGCGACGGACCGCGGCATCGACTGTGTGGTACTCGACTACGACGCGATGCGCGGCATCGAGGACGACAAGCTGCGGCTGTTCTAGGACGACTTCAGGACGTACGGATACGTCGACGGCCCCGGGTGCGGTGAACGCACCCGGGGCCGTCGTCGTGTCAGGCCGGTGTACCGGTGGAGTCGCCGGAGGCCGAGTTGCTGGGGCTTCCCTGGCCGTCAGTCGGCGGCGTGGTCGGCGGGGTCGTCGGGGGTGTGGTCGGCGGCGTCGTGGGAGGCGTCGTCGGCGGCGTCTTGGTCGGTGTCGGCGTCGGCTTGGGTGACGTCGTTCGCGTCGGGCTCGTCGTCGGACGCGGCGGGGTCGTCGTCGGGACCGGTGCCCCCGTCGTGGGCGACGTCGCGCTCGGCGTTCCCGACGTCGGGGCGGACGGGGTGCCCGAGGAGCCGGGCGTGCCCGGGCTCGTCGATCCGGACGGCGTGGGCGAGGCGCTCTCCGAGGGGCGATCCTCCGTGCCCTCGGTCGGCTCCTCGGCGTCGAGGATC
This sequence comes from Streptomyces sp. NPDC012508, assembly GCF_042902595.1. Taxonomy (NCBI): domain Bacteria; kingdom Bacillati; phylum Actinomycetota; class Actinomycetes; order Kitasatosporales; family Streptomycetaceae; genus Streptomyces; species Streptomyces sp. NPDC012508. The sequence goes on along the minus strand of NZ_JBIBEO010000007.1, from coordinate 137,827 downwards.
TCGTCGCCGCTCTCCTCACTGGCCGTACGGTCGGAGGTGACCCGGCCGGTGCCCCCGTCCTCGGCGTCGCCCGAGGTGGCCCCGATGGTCACGACCGTGCCGAGCACGGCGGCCAGGAGCGCTCCCGTACCGACCGCGACGAGGTTACGGCGGGCCCCGGCGACGATGCCGAAGCGTCCGCCCCGCTTCGTACCCTGCTCGCTCGGCCGGGTGTCCGGGCGGGTGATGAGCGTCGGGCCCTCGTCGGCGAAGTCCGGGAAGGCGGGGATCGGCGAGGTCGGGGCCGCGCCGCCGGTACGGGGGACGACGGTGCGGGGCACGACGGGCGGGGCGACGGCCTTCGGGGTGCCGCGCGGCGGGGAGGCGGACTCCTCGTGGCGCGCGGCGGGCGGCGCGTCGTCGCCGCCCCGCGGACCGCCGCTGCGGTCGGCGACCAGGGCCAGCGCCCGGCGGCCGGCGACGGTGCCGCGCTTGTCGGCGAGGACACCGCGCATGCCGACCGACGCCTCCAGTTCGGCGCGGGCCCGCTCCAGGTTTCCGGCGCAGAGCGCGAGGACGCCCAACTCGTGGTGGAAGTACGCCTCTTCGGCGACCTCACCGGCCAGCCGGGCGGCCTCCTGGCCGCCGCGCAGGACGCGCTCCCAGGCGCCCCAGTGCAGTGCGGCGGCGAAGGCCGGGGCCGCGCTGCGGGCGAGCAGGACGGCGGTGGCGGGGTGCTCGGGGTCCGAGCCGGGCACCAGCGCGGCCAGGGCGGCGAGGACGGCGTCGGCCTCGGCGGCCGCGCGGGCGGGGGTGACGGAGGGGTGTCCCGCCCACCAGGTGTAGTGCTGGGCGACGGTGTGGGCGCGGCCTGCGGCGTCCTCGTCGTACCCGTGGGCGACGAGCTGGGTGAGGATGCCGGCGGCGAGGCGGTAGCGGGTGCCGACCGGGGTCAGCAGTCCGCAGGCCATGAGCTCGCCGAGGGCGGCGTCCGCGTGGGTGTCGCCGACGAGCGCCGGGAGGTGGGCCTGGTGCGGCACCTCGCCGCCGAGGGCGACGGCGAACCGCAGGGTGTCTTGGGCGGAGCGGCTGAGCCGGGAGGCGAGCAGGGCGGCGGGAGCCGCGCCCTCGCCGAGGCTGGGCAGAGGTATCTCGCGCACGTCGACGTCGACGGGGTCCTGCGGTGCCGGGGCCTTGGGGGCGTCCGCGCCCGGCCCGAAGGCGTCGTCGAGGGCGCCGAAGGCGTCGAACTCCGAGGGGACGGCGTCCTCCTGTGCCCCGAACGCGTCGAACTCGGCCGGGGTGACCCGGAGCCGGTCGCGCTGCCGGAGCAGGGCGCCGGCCTGGACGAAGCGCAGTGGCAGCCCCTCGGACTCGAACCAGAGGTCGCCCGCCCAGTTGGCCTCGTCGTCGGTGAGCGGCCGGTCGACGGCGCGCTCCAGGAGTTCGAGGGAGGCGGCGCGGCCGAGGCCGGCGAGCGTGACCTCTTCGAGGTGGGCGTCGGCCGAGGGGGCCGGGACGTCGGGGGTCGCGGCGAGCAGGAAGGCGCACTCGGGGGCGGCGGTGAGCAGCTCGTCGAGCGTGGCGCCGCCGAGCTCCAGGTCGTCGACCACGACGACGGCGCCGATGTCGTGGACCAGGGCGAGCAGGCCCGGGCGGTCCGGTCGGTGCTCCGGGGCGTGCTGGACCGTGGCGAGGAGTTCGTACAGCAGCTCGGTGGCGGTCCGGTGGTGGCCGGAGAGCCGGACGACACCGTCCGGCGCGAGGTCGGCGCAGTCGGCGGCGACGGCGTCGAGGAGTGCGGTGCGGCCGGAGCCGGCGGGGCCGGTGACCCGGACGGAGCGGCCGCGGGAGAGGAGCTGGACGAGCCGCTCGTGCTCCTCCTGCCGTTCGAGCAGCGGCAGGGGCGGGGCGGCGGGGCCGGGCGGTACGGGCGGGGTGGCCGCGCGGGCCGCCTCGGCGCGCTCCTGGGCGGTGCGGCGGCGGGACGGCTCGGGCTGTTCTCCGGGCGGGCAGGCCTCGATCTCGCTGCCGTCGACGGGGTTGACGGTGAGCAGCAGGTCGCCCGAGACGACGCGGGCGGTGCGGACGCGGGCGGGTGTGGCCGGAGCGCGCTCGGGCAGGAGTCCGCCGCGGACGTCGTCGCCTTCGTGGTCGTAGCCGTACTCTTCCGGCTCCCGGTTCATCGGGTCCATGGTTCAAGCCCCCCAAAAGCGGTGCGTGCGGAAGCCCCTCCGGCCGATCTGCACGCGCGCTGTCGCTTCTGGTCCGGTGCCCGCCGGGTGGGTCCGTCAATGGGCGGGCGACCGAACCCTAGACGTTCAACGAGTATCCGGGAACAGGCGGGGTACCACCCCGCCCAAGACGTCACGGTCCGCTAAGGATTGGCCCGGGACGCCGGTTTCGCACAGCAGCTTCACAGGCGGTACGGCGTCGATTCACGCTGCGGCCCGCCCCGCCCCACGGTGGGGCGGGACCCGGGTCAGACGCGGGGCAGCGACTCCGCGGCGAGGCCGCCCTCGATGGCGAGGATGCGGTGCAGCCGGGTCGCCACGAGCAGGCGCTGCATCTGGGGCGGTACGCCGCGCAGCACGAGACGCCGTCCGCAGCGGCCTGCCCTGCGGTGGGCGCCCATGATGACCCCGAGCCCGGTGGCGTCCCAGGAGTCGAGACCGGTCAGGTCGAGCACGAGGTCGCCGACTCCGTCGTCGACGGCCGAGTGCAGGACCGTACGGGCGTCCGCCGCGCTCCGGACGTCGAGGCGGCCCCCGACGACCAGCTCGACATGGTCGCCCCTGATGTGCATATGCGCTCCCCTGGAGTGCTCCGTCTTTTCATCAACTGACTGTCGTTGGCGCAGAAGCGTTGCGCCTTGTAAGCGAACTGATACCGAATTCACCCGTCGGGGTGATAGCCGACTGGCATTCGGAACTCAGTGCTTGTAGAAGCCCTGCCCGCTCTTGCGGCCGATGTCACCGGCGTCCACCATCCGGCGCATCAGCTCCGGCGGTGCGAACTTCTCGTCCTGGGACTCCGCGTAGATGTTGTTCGTGGCGTTCACCAGGATGTCGATTCCGGTGAGGTCCGCGGTGGCGAGCGGACCCATGGCGTGACCGAAGCCCAGCTTGCAGGCGATGTCGATGTCCTCGGCGGTGGCGACGCCCGACTCGTGGAGCTTGGCGGCCTCGACGATCAGCGCGGAGATGAGGCGGGTGGTGACGAAGCCGGCGACGTCGCGGTTGACGACGATGCAGGTCTTGCCGACCGACTCGGCGAACTCCCGCGCGGCGGCGAGGGTGGAGTCGCTGGTCTTGTAGCCGCGGACGAGCTCGCAGAGCTGCATCATCGGGACCGGCGAGAAGAAGTGGGTGCCGACCACGGCCTCCGGACGCTCCGTCACGGCCGCGATCTTGGTGATCGGGATGGCGGAGGTGTTGGAGGCGAGGACCGCGCCGTCCTTGGCGATCTTGTCGAGGGCGCGGAAGATCTCGTGCTTGACCTCGAGCTTCTCGAAGACGGCCTCGACGACGATGTCGGCGTCGGCGACCGCCTCGAACTCGGTGGTGGCGGTGATCCGGCCGAGGGCGGCCTCGGCGTCGGCGGCGTCCAGCTTGCCCTTGGCGACGAAACGGTCGTACGACGCCTTGATGCCGTCGGTGCCCCGGGTCAGCGCGGCGTCGGTGACGTCACGCAGGACGACGTCCCAGCCCGCCTGGGCAGAGACCTGCGCGATTCCCGACCCCATGAGTCCGGCTCCGATGACGGCGAGCTTCCTGGCCACGTCTTCCACCCCTCAACACCTGTTCACTTCTGACTCTCCGGCGGAGATTAGCGGGCGTGAGGCGGGATGTGACCGTGAAGTAACGCGCGTCACGCCCCGTTTGACGGACGTCACACTCGCGACAGGCCGGCTACCCCCGTACGGCGTACGTCAGCACCCGCTCGCTCAGCAGCTCCTCGATCTCGTCGAGGAGGACGAGAGCCTCCCGGGAGACCTGGGTGGCCTTGCGGCCGGCCGTCATCTCGCGGGTGATGTAGCCGACGACGGTGTTCTCGATCCAGGCGAGCTGGCCGCCGACGAGCAGGGGCAGCGGATCGTCGTCGGCCGCGCCGGTCTCCTCGCGCAGGGTGGCGACGACGGCGTCGTGGACCTGCTGCTGGAGGTAGAAGAGCCGGGCCTTGAGGGTGGGCGCGTGCTCGATGACGTTCATGAAGGCGTCGAAGCCGTCCATGAGTCCGTACGCGGGCGAGACCGCGCCGATCTGCTGGCGCATCTCGCGCAGGACCGCGTCGGCGGCGGACTCCCCCTGGTCCCGGCCGCGGATCATCCGCGCGAGGCGGAGGGTGACGCCTTCCATCCGGTCGAGGAAGAGGTCCTCCTTGGCGGGGAAGTAGTTGTACACCGTGTTGACGGAGACGTCCGCGGCGTCCGCGATCTCCGCGATGGTCACGGTCACGAAGCCGTGCTCCAGGAAGAGCCCGGTGGCGATGTCGGAGATCCGCTGCTTCGTCTGGCGCTTCTTGCGCTCCCTCAACCCCTCGGCCATGGCGCCATCTTAGGTGCCCCTGGATTTTTGGGGACGTTGCAAAATTTCAGTGACTCTGTTTTTGTAGTCGTCATGCCCATCATCAGTACGGCCGGGCTCGCCCGGACCTTCCAGACGAAGAACGGCCCCGTGGAGGCGGTCCGCGGGATCGACCTCACGGTGCGGCCGGGCGAGATCCTCGGTCTCCTCGGCCCCAACGGCGCGGGGAAGACCACGACCCTCCGCATGCTCACCACGCTGCTCCCGCCCACCGGCGGCGTGGCCACCGTCGCCGGCCACGACCTCCTCGCCGACCCCGCTGCCGTACGGCAGCGGATCGGGTACGTCGCCCAGGCCGGCGGGGTCGACCCGCAGGAGACCGTGCGCTCCGAGCTCGTCATCCAGGGCCGGCTCTACCGGCTGTCACGGACGGACGCGGCCGCCCGCGCCGAGGAACTGGCGCGGGAGCTCGGGCTCACCGATCTCCTCGACCGGTCCACGGCCGCGCTCTCCGGCGGCCAGCGCCGCCGCCTCGACATCGCGCTCGGCCTCACCCACCGGCCCGGCGTGCTCTTCCTCGACGAGCCGACGACGGGACTCGACCCCGGCAGCCGCGCCGACCTGTGGGCGCTGGTGCGCCGGCTGCGCGACGAGCACGGCACGACCGTCGTGCTCACCACCCACTACCTCGACGAGGCCGACGCGCTCGCCGACCGCCTGGTGATCGTGGACAAGGGAGTCGTCATCGCGGAGGGCACCCCGGCCGCGCTCAAGGCCGAGCACGGGGTGACCACCCTCCAGGACGCCTTCCTGGCCATCACCGGGCGCGGCCCGGCCCCCGCCGACCACACCCCCGTCGCCGTCTAGGACCCGAGAGAACCCGAGGCCTCCCTTGCTGCTCCACGACACCGCGATCGTCTTCGGTCGCTACGCCCGCCAGACGCTGCGCTCCCGGTTCCAGATGCTGTTCGGCGTGCTCATGCCCCTGCTGTACCTGTTCTTCTTCGGGCCGCTGCTCGCCGATCTGCCGCTCGGCCGCGAGGGCGACTCCTGGCAGATCCTCGTCCCCGGCCTGCTGCTCCAACTCGGGCTCTTCGGGGCCTCGTTCGCCGGCTTTTCGCTCATCATGGAGAAGAACTGGGGCGTGGTGGAGCGGATGCGCGTCACCCCTGTCAGCCGGCTCGCCCTGCTCCTCGGCCGGGTCCTGCGCGACGCCTCGCTCTTCGTCTTCCAGGCCGTGCTGCTGGTCCTCGCCGCGCTGGCCATGGGCCTGCGGGCGCCGCTCGCCGGGATCCTGATCGGCTTCGTGTTCGTCGCCCTGCTGACGTTCGCGCTGGCCTCGCTCTCGTACGCGCTGGCGCTGAAGGTCCGTACGCCACAGGAGTTCGGCCCCACGATCAACGCGCTCTCGCTGCCCGCGATGCTGCTGTCCGGGCTGATGCTGCCGATGGCGCTCGCCCCCGGCTGGCTGGACGTGCTCTCGCACCTCATGCCGTTCCGCTATCTGGTGGACGCGGTACGGGACGCGTACGTCGGGGAGTACGCGACGGCGACCATGCTGCACGGCGTCCTGGTGGCCGTCGGGCTGACGGTGCTCGCCGTGACGGTCGGCACACGGACGTTCCGGAAGGCCGGAGCGTAACTACGCTGGGGCCATGGTCAATCTGACGCGCATCTACACCCGTACCGGCGACCAGGGCACCACCGCTCTGGGCGACATGAGCCGGACCGCCAAGACCGATCTGCGGATCTCGGCGTACGCCGACGCCAACGAGGCCAATGCCGTCATCGGTACGGCCATCGCCCTCGGGCAGCTCGACCAGGAGGTCGTGAAGGTCCTCGTCCGCGTCCAGAACGACCTGTTCGACGTCGGCGCGGACCTCTCCACCCCGGTGGTCGAGGACCCGAAGTACCCGCCGCTTCGGGTCGAGCAGAGTTACGTCGACAAGCTGGAGGCGGACTGCGACCGCTTCCTGGAGGAGCTGGAGAAGCTGCGCTCCTTCATCCTGCCGGGCGGCACGCCCGGTGCGGCGCTGCTGCACCAGGCGTGCACGGTCGTCCGCCGGGCGGAACGCTCGACGTGGGCGGCGCTTGAGGTCCACGGCGAGACCATGAACCCCCTGACGGCGACCTACCTCAACCGCCTCTCGGACCTGCTCTTCATTCTGGCGAGGACGGCGAACAAGGAGGTCGGGGACGTGCTCTGGGTCCCCGGCGGAGACCGCTAGACACGAACCCCGGCCGGGGGCCGCCGGACCGCGGCCCCCAGACCGCGGCCCCCGGGTCGTCAGACCCGGTCCCGGTCCCGGTCCCGGGTCGGCAGCGCATCCTCCCGCTCGCCCGCCGGGGCCTTCCTCGGCCAGATCGCGTAGCTGAGCGCGATCAGGCCGTGGATGCCGGCCGCCCGCCAGGCGACGCCGATCCAGCCCTTCAGCGACTCCGTGTCCCCCGCATCGCCGACGTACCAGATCGCGAGCAGCAGCAGTCCGGACGCGACCGCCGCCGCCGTCACCGAGCCCAGCCAGACCTTGCCCTCGTGGCGGGCGCGCGCCATGCCGTAGCGCGGCGGGCCGACGGGCGGCGGCGCGCCGCCCAGGCGGTGGGCGGCGTGGCCGTCGAGCCACTTCACGGTGCGGTGGCCGTGGCCGACGGTGTAGCCGATGTACACCGCCGCGAGGCCGTGCCGCCAGCTCGGTTCCGCGCCGTTCTTCAGGTCGATCGCGGTCACGACGAGCAGCAGGACCTCCAGAAGCGGCTCGCACAGCAGCAGGGCGAGGCCCGCCCGGGGCATCTTCAGCAGATAGCGGGTGGCGAGGCCGGCGGCCAGCAGGACCCAGAAGCCGACCTCACAGATCACGATCAGCGTGACGATCACGGCGGTACTCCCCTCTCGGTTCCCCTCCAGCGTCCCGTGGCGTTCCGGCCGGGTCGTCGTCGCCGATGACGAAGTACGACTACATCCTTCGACGGAGGGCCGGATCGGCCCGCACGGCGAGGCCCGGAGTCCGCCCGCCGTGTTGGATGGGAACGTGACACTCCCCCGACCGCACCGCGACGACCTGCTCATCGCCGCCGGCGGCCTCGCCATCGGCCTGCTGATGTGGTCCTTCGGGCTGCACACCCAGACCGACCGGCTGATCACCGCCCGGTGGGCGACCTTGATCCCGCTCGTCGTGATGGCCTCGATGGAGGCCCTGCGGCGCACGATGCCGCAGACGGCCCTGACCGTCGGCACGGTCGCGCTCGTGGCGGACCAGTTCACCTACGGCAGCCTCGTGACCGCGCTGATGTTCACGGACCTGGTCTACGCGTCCGTGGTCTACGGGAGACCCGCCGCCGCCCGGCGCATCCCGTACACGACCGGGCTGATCACGATCGGGGTGACGATCGGCTTCCTCGTCTGGTGGCAGAACGCGATCGCCCTGGTGGTCGGCCTGATCACGGGCATGGTGTCGTTCCTGCCCGCCGTCACCGGAGCCGTCGTACGCAACCACCGTCAGGCCGCCGACGCCGCACGCCTCCGGGCCGAGCAGACCGCGCTGCTCGCCGAGATGGACCGCAGTCAGGCCGTCGTGGCCGAGCGTGCCCGGATGGCGCGGGAGCTGCACGACATGGTCGCCAACCATCTCTCCGCGATCGCGATCCACTCCACGGCAGCGCTGTCGCTCGACGATCCGGGGACCACCCGGCAGGCGCTGACCGTGATCCGGGAGAACAGCGTCGACGGTCTCGCGGAGATGCGGCGGCTGATCGGGCTGCTCCGGGACAGCAGCGGGGACGTGGAGCCGGCGGCGGCGCCCACCCTGGACGGCCTGGACGCGCTGGTGGCCCAGGCCGCGGCGAACGGGCGGAGCAGCGGGCTGACGTTCACGGTCGACGACACCCGGGCGGAGGACGACGCGGCGCCGCCGGCCCCGGTCGGGCTCGCCGCGTACCGGATCGTGCAGGAGTCGCTGACGAACGCCCTCAAGCACGCGGCGCCGGGCGAGGTACGGGTGGAGCTCGGCCACCGCCCGGACGGCGCTCTGACGGTGGGCGTGACCAGTGTGCTCGGCGGGCAGCCGGGGCCGCGCGCCCCCGGCTCCGGGGCGGGTCTGGTGGGGATGCGGGAGCGGGTGGCGCTGCTCGACGGGGAGTTCGAGGCCGGTCCGGTGACGGCCGACGCCGGGCGGAAAGAATGGCGGGTGCGGGCTGTCCTGCCCGTCGGTACGAGCGACAAGGAGCCGTCGGCATGGTACGGGTGATCGTGGCCGAGGATCAGAGCGCGGTCCGGGCGGGGCTTGTCCTGATCCTGGGCAGCGCGCCGGACATCGAGGTGGTCGCGGAGGCGGCGGACGGCGAGCGCGCGGTGGAGCTGGCCCGTGAGCTGCGCCCGGATCTGGTCCTGATGGACATCCAGATGCCGCGGATGGACGGGGTGACGGCTACCGGCCTCGTCGTGTCGGAGGGGCTGGCCGATGTGCTCGTGCTGACCACCTTCGATCTGGACGAGTACGTCTTCGGGGCGCTGCGGGCCGGGGCGGCGGGGTTTCTGCTGAAGAACGCCGACGCGAAGGACCTGATCGAGGCGGTACGGACGGTGGCGCGCGGGGAGGGCCTGATCGCCCCGGCCGTGACGCGGCGGCTGATCGCCGAGTTCGCGTCCCCGCGCGGGCCCGCGCCGACGCGGAGCGGGGCGGACGCTTCCGTACTGGACGCGTTGACGCCCCGGGAGCGCGAGGTGCTGTCGGTGCTGGCCAAGGGGATGTCGAACGCGGAGATCGCGGGGCGGCTCGACATGGCGGAGGCGACGGTGAAGACGCACGTCAGCAAGGTGCTGGGCAAGCTGGGGGTGCGCAGCAGGGCTCAAGCGGCGGTCGTCGCACGGGAGTTGGGTGTCTGAAGGACACTCGTCGACGTTGGTCTGGACCTCTTGACGGTTGGTCCAGACCTTTCTACGCTCGCGGGGCGCGCGCACTTCACGGACCACCCCCATTCTCTCGTTCGTCCGTCCGCAACTTGAGGAGCACCGTTGAGCACTCAAGCACCGACGCGCAGAACAGGGTTCAGACACCGGGCCGCCGCCGGTCTGACCGCCCTGATCCTGCCGCTGGCCGCCATGGTCGGCCTCGCCGCTCCCGCCGAGGCCGCCACGGCGGCCACCGCCACGTACAACAAGGTCTCCGACTGGGGCACCGGCTTCGAGGGCAAGTGGACGGTGAAGAACACCGGCACCACCACCCTCTCCTCCTGGACCGTCGAGTGGGACTACCCCGCCGGCACGGCCGTCACCTCCGCCTGGGACGCCACCGTCACCAGCGCCGGCACCCACTGGACCGCCAAGAACGTCGGCTGGAACGGGACCCTCGCCCCCGGCGCCAGCGTCTCCTTCGGCTTCAACGGCTCCGGCTCCGGCGCCCCCAGCGGCTGCAAGATCAACGGCGCCTCCTGCGACGGGTCCACCCAGCCCGGCGACAACGCGCCCTCCGCCCCCGGCACGCCCGTTGCCTCCGACATCACCAACACCTCGGTCAAGCTGACCTGGACCGCCGCGACCGACGACAAGGGCATCAAGAACTACGACGTCAAGCGCAACGGCACCACGGTCGCCACGGTCACCGGACTGACGTACACGAACACCGGGCTGACCGCCGGCACCGACTACAGCTACACGGTCGTCGCCCGCGACACCATCGACCAGACCGGCCCCGCCAGCGGCACCGCGAGCGTCCGCACCACGGGCGGCGGGGGCAACCCCAACCCCGGCTCCACCGTGAAGCTGGGCTACTTCACCAACTGGGGTGTCTACGGCCGGAACTACCACGTCAAGAACATCGTGACGTCCGGCTCCGCGTCCAAGATCACGCACATCAACTACGCCTTCGGCAACGTGACCGGCGGCCGGTGCACGATCGGTGACTCCTACGCGGACTACGACAAGGCCTACACCGCCGACCAGTCCGTCGACGGCGTCGCGGACACCTGGGACCAGCCGCTGCGCGGCAACTTCAACCAGCTGCGCAAGCTGAAGAAGGCGTACCCGAACATCAAGGTGCTGTGGTCCTTCGGCGGCTGGACCTGGTCCGGCGGCTTCGGCCAGGCCATGCAGAACCCGACCGCCTTCGCGCAGTCCTGCTACGACCTGGTGGAGGACCCGCGCTGGGCCGACGTCTTCGACGGCATCGACCTGGACTGGGAGTACCCGAACGCCTGCGGCCTGTCCTGCGACAGCAGCGGCCCGGCCTCGTTCAAGAACATGATGCAGGCCATGCGCGCCAAGTTCGGCAGCAGCGCCCTGGTCACGGCGGCCGTCACGGCCGACGCCTCGTCCGGCGGCAAGATCGACGCCGCCGACTACGCGGGCGCCGCGCAGTACATGAACTGGTTCAACGTGATGACGTACGACTTCTTCGGCGCCTTCGCGGCGCAGGGCCCGACGGCCCCGCACTCCCCGCTGACCTCGTACCCCGGCATCCCGCAGGCGGGCTTCAACTCCGCCGATGCGATCGCCAAGTACAAGGCGAAGGGCGTCCCGGCGAACAAGCTGCTGCTCGGCATCGGCTTCTACGGCCGCGGCTGGACCGGCGTCACCCAGTCCGCCCCGGGCGGCACGGCGACGGGCGCTGCGCCGGGCACGTACGAGCCGGGCATCGAGGACTACAAGGTCCTGAAGAACACCTGCCCGGCCAACGGCACGGTGGCCGGTACGGCGTACGCGCACTGCGGTTCCAACTGGTGGAGCTACGACACCCCGGCGACGGTCACGTCCAAGATGAGCTGGGCGAAGAACCAGGGCCTGGGCGGCGCGTTCTTCTGGGACTTCACCGGTGACACCGCCAACGGCGAGCTGGTGAGCGCCATCAACAACGGGCTGAACTAGCCCCTCGGAAAACGCGGCGGGGACGGTGCAGCACACCGTCCCCGCCGTCGTACGTTCTGATGCAGCTCCCCCGAATGCGGCTGCCCCGGATGCTGCTTCCCCCGGCCTCGTCCGGGGGACTCATCGGGGCGGCGCCGATCAGGCCACATTCACTCGCTGGCCCGGAGGCGCGGCCTCCAGCCATGCGAGAAAGCCGGTGAGAGCGTCCTCGCTCATCGCCAGCTCGAGCCGCGTCCCCCGGTGCATACAGCCCTGGATCACGGCGTCGGAGAGCAGCGCGAGCTCCTCCTCGCCCTCGGGCATCCGGCGCTCCAGGACCTCGATGGCCGAGCGCTCCAGGACGCGGCGGGGGCGGGGGGCGTACGAGAAGACCCGGAACCAGGCGATCTCGTCACCGCTGTAGCGGGCGACGCCGTACACCCAGCCCTTGCCGGAGGGGTCCGGCTCCTCGGGGATGTTCCAGCGCAGGGAGCAGTCGAAGGTGCCGCCGGCACGCTGGATCAGCCTCCGGCGCAAGCCGAAGACGAAGAGCCCGATCACCACCAGTGCGACGACCAGGCCGCTCAGGAGCAGAGCGAGGAACATCTTCACCGACCTCCTCGCTGCGTCCCGTGACCGGCGTCGCCGGCGTAACCGAATACAACCTGCATCTGCATCGCCTCAGCCGCGACACGGTCTGGATAATTCCAGCCGTGCCGCGGCTGAGGGCACAACTCTCGGCGCGGTCCGCTAGCGGACCGCTACCGCACGCAACCGGACATCGGCGCGACGCTCGGCGGCGGCGTCCGACTCCGACTTGGCGCGCTCCAGCGCACGCTCGGCGCGCTGGGCGTCGATCTCGTCCGCCAGCTCGACGATCTCCGCGAGCAGAGACAGCTTGTCGTCGGCGAACGAGATGAATCCACCGTGCACAGCGGCGACGACGGTCTCGCCCTCGCTGGTACGGATGGTCACCGGGCCCGACTCCAGCACACCGAGCAGCGGCTGGTGGCCGGGCATGACGCCGATGTCGCCGGAGGTGGTACGTGCGATGACCAGGGTGGCCTCGCCGGACCAGACACTCCGGTCCGCGGCGACCAGCTCGACGTGCAGCTCAGCAGCCAAGGGTGGCTCCTCGGGTCACCACCCGGCGGTCGTGCCGGGTGTTGGGGTCAATTCTAATGGGCGTGACGAGGGGGGCGGGACACACCCGCCCCCCTCACGAGAGCACGGGGCTCAGGAGACGCCAAGCTCCTTGGCGTTCTTCTTGAGGTCCTCGATGCCACCGCACATGAAGAAGGCCTGCTCGGGGAAGTGGTCGTACTCACCGTCGCAGATCGCGTTGAACGCGGCGATCGACTCGTCGAGCGGAACGTCCGAACCGTCCACACCGGTGAACTGCTTCGCCGCGTGGGTGTTCTGGGACAGGAAGCGCTCGACACGGCGGGCGCGGTGGACAACGAGCTTGTCCTCCTCGCTCAGCTCGTCGATACCGAGAATCGCGATGATGTCCTGGAGGTCCTTGTACTTCTGCAGGATTCCCTTGACGCGCGTGGCGGCGTCGTAGTGGTCCTGCGCGATGTAGCGCGGGTCCAGGATCCGGGACGTGGAGTCCAGCGGGTCCACGGCCGGGTAGATGCCCTTCTCGGAGATCGGACGGGAGAGAACCGTCGTCGCGTCGAGGTGGGCGAAGGTGGTGGCCGGAGCCGGGTCGGTCAGGTCGTCCGCGGGGACGTAGATCGCCTGCATCGAGGTGATCGAGTGACCACGGGTCGAGGTGATGCGCTCCTGGAGGAGACCCATCTCGTCGGCCAGGTTCGGCTGGTAACCCACGGCGGAGGGCATACGGCCGAGCAGGGTGGAGACCTCGGAGCCGGCCTGCGTGAAGCGGAAGATGTTGTCGATGAAGAACAGCACGTCCTGCTTCTGCACATCGCGGAAGTACTCCGCCATGGTCAGACCGGCGAGGGCCACGCGCAGACGGGTGCCCGGGGGCTCGTCCATCTGGCCGAAGACCAGCGCGGTCTTGTCGAGAACGCCGGCCTCCTCCATCTCGACCATGAGGTCGTTGCCCTCACGGGTGCGCTCGCCGACGCCCGCGAAGACCGACACACCGTCGTGCAGCTTGGCCACACGGACGATCATTTCCTGGATCAGAACGGTCTTGCCGACACCGGCACCACCGAACAGACCGATCTTTCCACCCTTGACGTACGGGGTGAGAAGGTCGACGACCTTCAGGCCGGTCTCGAACATCTCGGTCTTGGACTCGAGCTGGTCGAAGGCCGGGGCCTTGCGGTGGATCGTCCAGCGCGGCGCGTCGGCCACGGTGGAGGCGTCGGCGTTCAGCACCTCACCCAGCGTGTTGAACACACGGCCCTTGGTGACGTCGCCGACGGGCACGGTGATGCCCTTGCCGGTGTCGGTCACCGGGGCCTGGCGGACCAGGCCGTCGGTGGGCTGCATGGAGATGGTGCGGACGACGCCGTCACCGAGGTGCTGGGCGACCTCGAGGGTCAGCGTCTTGGTCGCGCCCTCCTCGGCCGGGTCCGGAACCTCGACGTTCAGCGCGTTGTAGATCTCCGGCATCGCGTCGACGGGGAACTCCACGTCGACGACCGGGCCGATGACCCGGGCGACGCGGCCCGTGGCGGCGGCCGTCTCAACAGTGGTCGTCATTACTTGTCACTCCCCGCGGTCGCGTCGGCCAGGGCTGCGGTGCCACCGACGATCTCGCTGATTTCCTGGGTGATTTCGGCCTGGCGGGCCGCGTTGGCAAGTCGGGAGAGGTTGTTGATCAAGTCTCCCGCGTTGTCGGTCGCCGACTTCATCGCACGGCGCGTGGCGGCGTGCTTGGAGGCAGCCGACTGGAGCAGCGCGTTGTAGATCCGGCTCTCGACGTAGCGCGGCAGAAGGGCGTCGAGGACGTCCTCCGCCGACGGCTCGAAGTCGTACAGCGGACGGAGCGTGTCCTGCTCGCCCGCCTCCTTCGCCACCTCGTCGAGGCTGAGGGGCAGCAGCCGGGCCTCGACCGCCGTCTGCGTCATCATCGAGACGAACTCGGTGTAGACGATGTGGAGCTCGTCCACTCCGCCCTCGGCCGTGTCCTTCTCGATCGCCTCGATCAGCGGAGCCGCGATCTTCTTGGCGTCCGCGTACTCCGGCTGGTCCGTGAAACCGGTCCACGAGTCGGCCAGCTTGCGCTCACGGAAGTTGTAGTGCGCGATGCCACGACGGCCGACGACATAGATGTCGACCTCGCGTCCCTCGCTCTCCAGCTTCTTCGTCAGCGCTTCGGCCGCCTTGATGGCGTTGGAGTTGAAGGCGCCGGCCAGACCGCGGTCGCTCGCGAGGAGCAGGACCGCGGCACGGGTCGGGTTCTCCGTCTCGGTGGTCAGCGGGTGCTTGTCGTTCGCACCCGTGGCCACCGCGGTGACCGCGCGGGTCAGCTCGGTGGCGTACGGGGTCGACGCCTGCACCTTGCGCTGCGCCTTGACGACACGCGAGGCGGCGATCATCTCCATCGCCTTGGTGATCTTCTTCGTCGCGGTGACGGATTTGATGCGACGCTTGTAGACCCGGAGCTGCGCTCCCATGAGTCAGGTCCCTTCCGTCGTCACTTCGAGACGTTGACGGCAGCGGAAGCGTCGTCGCCCAGCAGCTTCCCGTCAGAGGTCTCGAACTGCTTCTTGAACTCCGCGATGGCGTCGGCCACGGACTGCAGGGTGTCGTCCGACATCTTGCCGCCCTCACGGATGGAGGTCATGAGACCGGAGTGGCTCTGGCGCAGGTACGCCAGCATCTCGGCCTCGAAGCGGCGGATGTCGGCCACCGGGACGTCGTCCATCTTGCCGGTGGTGCCGGCCCAGACGGAAACGACCTGGTTCTCGGTGGGCATCGGCTGGTACTGAGCCTGCTTGAGCAGCTCGACCATGCGCTGACCACGCTCCAGCTGCGCCTTCGACGCGGCGTCCAGGTCCGAACCGAAGGCGGCGAACGCCTCCAGCTCACGGAACTGGGCCAGGTCGACACGGAGGCGACCGGAAATCTGCTTCATCGCCTTGTGCTGGGCGGAGCCACCGACACGCGAGACCGAGATACCGACGTTCAGGGCCGGACGCTGGCCGGCGTTGAACAGGTCGGACTCCAGGAAGCACTGGCCGTCGGTGATGGAGATGACGTTGGTCGGGATGAACGCCGACACGTCGTTCGCCTTGGTCTCGACGATCGGCAGACCCGTCATCGAACCGGCACCCAGCTCGTCCGAGAGCTTCGCGCAGCGCTCGAGGAGACGCGAGTGCAGGTAGAAGACGTCACCCGGGTAGGCCTCACGGCCCGGCGGGCGGCGCAGCAGCAGCGACACGGCGCGGTAGGCGTCGGCCTGCTTCGACAGGTCGTCGAAGACGATCAGGACGTGCTTGCCCTGGTACATCCAGTGCTGGCCGATGGCGGAGCCGGTGTACGGCGCCAGGTACTTGAAGCCGGCCGGGTCGGACGCCGGGGCGGCGACGATCGTCGTGTACTCGAGCGCGCCGGCCTCTTCCAGGGCGCCGCGAACGGACGCGATGGTCGAGCCCTTCTGGCCGATGGCGACGTAGATGCAGCGGACCTGCTTGTTCACGTCGCCCGAGCGCCAGTTGTCACGCTGGTTGATGATCGTGTCGACACACAGCGCGGTCTTGCCGGTCTGACGGTCACCGATGATCAGCTGACGCTGACCACGGCCGACCGGAGTCATGGCGTCGACGGCCTTGTAGCCGGTCTCCATCGGCTCGTGCACCGACTTACGGGCCATGACGCCCGGGGCCTGCAGCTCGAGGGCGCGGCGGCCCTCGGTCGCGATCTCGCCGAGACCGTCGATCGGGTTGCCGAGCGGGTCGACGACGCGGCCGAGGTAGCCCTCGCCGACACCTACGGAGAGAACCTCACCGGTGCGCTGCACCGGCTGGCCCTCCTCGATACCGCTGAACTCGCCGAGGACGATCGCACCGATCTCGCGCTCCTCGAGGTTGAGGGCGAGACCGAGGGTGCCGTCCTCGAACTTCAGCAGCTCGTTCGCCATGGCGGAGGGCAGGCCCTCCACCTTCGCGATGCCGTCGCCGGCCAGGCTGACCGTTCCGACCTCCTCGCGCGAGGCCGCGTCCGGCTGGTACGACTGGACAAAGGTCTCCAGCGCGTCCCGGATCTCCTCCGGCCGGATCGTGAGCTCCGCCATCTGGGTTCCCTGCTCTCCTTGTTGGGCCCGAAGTCTTCTTGGGGGTCTGGGGGCCGACCCCCAGGAATCTTCTGCAATCTCTGCACGGCCCAACCGGGCCGCAGGTGATGCTGTGTTCAGTTGCCGGCCGACGTCAGCCGGCCAGTCGCCGGGTCGCCTCGTCGAGGCGCTCCGCGATGGTGCCGTTGATGACCTCGTCACCGACCTGCACCGTGATCCCGCCGAGGACCGCGGGGTCCACTTCGAGGTTCAGGTGCATCTGGCGGCCGTACAGCTTGGCCAGGACGACACCGAGGCGCTGCTTCTGCTGATCGGTCAGCGGCACCGCCGACGTCACGACGGCGACCATCCGGTCCCGGCGCGCCGCGGCGAGCTTGGAGAGGGACTCGAGTCCCGCTTCCAGGCTACGTCCACGCGGCTGGGCCACGAGACGGACGACCAAACGCTCGGTGACCGGGTTGGCCTTCCCGCCGAGGAGGCTGCGCAGCAGCTCGCTCTTGGCGGACGCCGCGGCGGCCTTGTCCGTCAGCGCCGAGCGCAGCTCGGTGCTGGAGGTGACGATCCGGCCGAACCGGAACAGCTCGTCCTCGACGTCGTCCAGTGCGCCGGCCTGCTGCGCCGCGGTGAGGTCGGCGATGTTCGCCAGCTCCTCGGCCGAGTCGACCAGGTCACGCGAGGACGACCAGCGGGAACGCACCATGCCGGACACCAGGTCGACGGTCTCGCCGCCCACCTGACCGCCGAGCAGTCGCCCGGCGAGCTCAGCCTTGGCCTCGCCCGCCTGCGCCGGGTCGGTCAGGACCCGACGCAGCGACACCTCGCGGTCGAGCAGCGTGGTGACTGCGGCCAGCTCGCCCGCGAGCTTCGCGGCGTCGACCGAGGTGTTGTCGGTCAGCGCGTCGAGGGACTCACGTGCGGCAGCCAGCGCTTCACGGCTCGCTCCGTTCATCGGACGGCCTCGGCCTTCTCCTCGAGCTCATCGAGGAAGCGGTCGATCGTGCGGCTCTGGCGGGCGTGGTCCTCGAGGGACTCGCCGACCAGCTTGCCGGCCAGGTCGGTGGCGAGCTTGCCCACGTCCTGGCGCAGCGAGGTCGCCGCGGCCTTGCGGTCGGCCTCGATCTGCGTGTGGCCGGCCGCGATGATCTCCTCGCGCTGGCGCTGGCCTTCCGCCTTCATCTCCTGGATGATCGCGGTGCCCTGCTCCGTCGCCTCCTGGCGAAGACGCGCGGCCTCATGGCGGGCCTCGGCGAGCTGGGCCTTGTACTGCTCCAGCACACTCTGGGCCTCGATCTGGGCCGACTCGGCCTTCTCGATGCCACCCTCGATGGCCGCCCGACGCTCTTCCAGAACCTTGTTGATGTTCGGGAGGAGCTTCTTGGCGAGGAAGCCGAAGACGATGACGAAGGCGATCAGGCCGATGACGAGCTCGTCAAGATGCGGGATCAGAGGAGGCTGGGGCTCCTCCGCCGCAAGAAGCAGAGCGTTCACATCAGTGCCTTCCGTAAAAAGGTGTGGGCTGTCGGTCCGATTTACTGGTAGACGAAGCCCATGACGATGCCGATGAGGGCGAGCGCCTCACAGAAGGCGAAGCCCATGATCTGGTTGGTGCGGATCAGACCGGCGGCCTCGGGCTGGCGGGCGAGGGCCTGCGTACCGTTACCGAAGATGATGCCGACGCCGACGCCGGGGCCGATCGCGGCGAGGCCGTAGCCGATCGAGGCGACGTTGCCGACGACGTTCTCCTTGGCGGAGGCCGCGAGGTTGACCATGTCGAGAGCAGCGGACATGCCGTTACTTCCTTCTCTTTCAATGACCCGGTGGGGGTTGGCCACCGGACGACTGTTGGATTGGGGGTCTAGCTGGATCCCGGGGCGGGAATGGCTCAGTGGTGCTCGGCCAGCGCGCCCTGGACGTAGCTGCAGGCCAGGAGGACGAAGACGTACGCCTGGACGGCCTGGATGAAGAGCTCGAAGGCCGTCATCACGAGGACCATCACGAACGAGGCGCCGGCGTAGACGAAGCCCAGGCCGTTCATGAGGTACCAGGTGGCCAGCGAGAACATCACGATCAGCAGGTGACCGGCGAACATGTTCGCGAACAGTCGGACCGCGTGCGTGAAGGGCCGGATGATGAGGTTCGAGAAGAACTCGAGGACGACGACCATCGGGAGGATCGCACCGAGGGACTTGTCGTAACCGACGATGTTCTTCCAGCCGCCGACGAAGCCGTGCTTCTTGAAGGTCAGCGAGATCCACATGACGTACACGATCAGCGCGAGACCGGCCGGGAAGGCGATCAGCGAGGTGACCGGGAACTGGGCGAGCGGAATGATCGACCAGAGGTTCATGATCCAGACGAAGAAGAACAGCGACACCATGAAGGGGACGTACTTCTCGCCGTCCTTCTTGCCGATGATCTCGTAGACGATGCCGCGGCGGACGAAGTCGTAACCGGCCTCGCCGACCATCTGCATCTTGCCGGGGATCAGCTTGGGCTTGTTGAAGGCGGCCCAGAAGAACCCGACGACCACGATGGAGCCCAGCAGAGCAAGCAGCATCGGCTTGGTGATCTCGATGCCGGCCACCGTGGCGATGGGCTCGTACATGAACGTGTGCAGGCCCGGCGCCGGGAAGCCACATCCACTGAAGATGTGGCAATCCGGGTCGAAGGCAAGCGTCTGGTCAGCACTCACCGCGGGCTCCTTCAGCGTGGCGCATAGGTACGGCAACCTCGTTGTGTCGGCGCGGCACGCAGCCGCGGGTCGGCACTGGACTGGTCTTACGGATAAGGGGGCGGCGGTTCGGCGTCGAGCCTCGCGCTGGGACAGGCGTCAGCTCGGATGCCCGCGCCCGCAGTGCCGCAGTTGGCACCGGACGATAGCAGGAAGCCGAACGCGCCTTTATCCCGGCCCTACCCCTCACTGCGACGACCCCGGCTTCTTGGGGTCGTCGATGTACATGATCTTGGCCTTCATGTACGCACGTGCCTGCGCGGCGATCCAGACGAGGGTCGACGCGAGCAGAGTGAAGGCGAAGGCCTTGAAGTCGAAGAACGTCGTGTTCTTGAGCATCAGCATCAGCACGAAGAGCAGCAGCAGCTGGGTCGTGTAGAGCAGGAGGCCCATCGCCTGGAACAGGTGCGGGTACGACTTGGCCGTCCGCTGGAGCACCACGAGCCCGATCCCCATGAACGCGATCACGACCGCGCAGCCGATCACGGCGCCGATCGCGCCCTTGCCGCCGGCAACCACGCCGCTGATGACCGCGGCGATGGCGCCGGTGGCAGCAGCGGGAATGGCAGCTGACAGAAGGATGCGTGCGTCGTTGGACGGCATGGCGGTGTCTCCGCTGTTGCTGGTGGGGGCGATGGTGTCGTCAGGGACGAGCGTAAGCCCGGTCCGAGGTGTGTCTCGGGGCCAACGGACCGTCGCACTACGGTCTTTCGGCTCTGTCGCCGGGTCTCGTGAACGGTATCACAAACTATTTGAGTAGTTCTTTACCCGGGAAGTGTGCTGACTGTCACACATGAGTGTGACAGTGCGCGTGTGTGCAGCCTGCCGAGGGGTTTTGTCTGGTAATGCGGCCCAGTATGACATTCGTCAACTCGGCGTTCCGGCCTTCCGCCGGTCGGTGAAGCGCGATCGGTGGCCGATGGCGGTGGCCCCGTTGACTCCCGCCGGCACCGGTACGCGCTCCTCCGCCGGCTCCTCGACGGCCATGGCGACCGGAGCGGCGGCCTTCGAGCGGGATCCCCGCCGCATTCCCGGGCGTCCGGCCCTGCGGCGCCGGTAGCGCGGCGGGACGAAGGACTCCGCCCAGTGCGGGGCGCGCGGTGTGAAGCGCGGCAGCAGGAGCAGCACCAGACCGATCGCGCTCAGGAACACGACCACGAGCACGATCCACATCGACGTGGAGTGCACCGAGTACGCGAGCGTCCCGAAGGCGATGAGCGCCGACCAGAAGTACATGATCAGGACGGCCCGGCTGTGCGAGTGCCCGATCTCCAGGAGCCGGTGGTGCAGATGCCCGCGGTCGGCGGCGAACGGCGACTGGCCGTTCCAGGTGCGGCGCACGATGGCCAGGATGAGGTCGGCCATGGGGATCGCGATGATCGTCAGCGGCAGCACGAGCGGGATGAAGACCGGCAGGGCGGCGTGGGTGGCCTCACGGGTCGAGCCCTCGAAGAGCTTCAGCACGTCCGGGTCGACCTGGCCGGTGATCGAGATCGCCGAGGCGGCCAGGATCAGACCGATCAGCATCGAACCGGAGTCGCCCATGAAGATCCGGGCCGGATGCATGTTGTGCGGCAGGAAGCCCAGGCACATGCCCATGAGGATCGCGGCGAAGAGCGTCGCGGGCGCGGCGGCCTCGATCGTGTAGCCGTACCAGAGGCGGTACGCGTACAGGAAGAAGGCCGCGGCGGCGATGCAGACCATGCCGGCGGCGAGGCCGTCGAGGCCGTCGACGAAGTTGACGGCGTTGATGGTCAGGACGACCAGGGCCACGGTCAGGAGCGTGCCCTGCCCCTTGGTGAGCGCGACGGTGCCGACGCCCGGGATCGGCAGCCACAGGATCGTCAGACCCTGCATCACCATCACACCGGCGGAGATCATCTGCGCGCCCAGCTTGATCAGCGCGTCCAGCTCGAACTTGTCGTCGAGGACACCGATCAGCCAGATCAGGGCGGCGCCGGAGAGCAGCGCGCGGGGCTCGTTGGAGAGCTCGAAGACGCTGTTGAGGTTCTGCAGGTGGTCCGCCACCAGCAGGCCGGTGCACAGGCCGAAGAACATGGCGATGCCACCGAGCCGCGGAGTCGGTTCTCGGTGTACGTCTCGGGCACGGATCTCCGGCATCGCCCCGGTCGCGATGGCGAACTTCCGCACCGGACCGGTGAGCAGATAGGTCACCGCGGCCGTGACACAGAGCGTCAGCAGGTAATCACGCACGGGCTGCCCCACAGGAATCGCTGGCCATCTAAGCCCCACACCCTAGCCGTGCTGTCCATGTGCTTGAGGACATACGGCCCGGCCGGATGGTTGCGCTCCGGGGTTCCTCACCGGCCATACGGGGGAAATCGCCCGGCCAGATCACGTACTTCCGCGCGTACCCGGGCCGTCTCCCCCGGTTCGTCCCGTAGCGCGATCGTGAACAACGCGGCGATCCGGGCCATCTCCGGGGCGCCCATTCCCTGCGTGGTGACGGCGGCGGTACCGAGACGAATCCCACGTCCGTCGCCGTACGGCAGGGCGCAGGTGTCGAGGACCATGCCGGCGGCGGCGAGGCGCGAGCGCGCCGTACGGCCGTCGATGCCGAGGGGGGCGGGGTCGGCGGTGATGAGGTGGGTGTCGGTGCCGCCGGTGGTGAGGGCGAAGCCCTCCGCGGAGAGCGCGTCGGCGAGGAGGCGGGCATGGGCGACGACCTGATGGGCGTACGTGGTGAAGGCGGCGGTCGACGCCTCGCCGAAGGCGACGGCCTTCGCGGCGATCGTGTGCATCTGGGCGCCGCCCTGGGTGAACGGGAAGACGGCGCGGTCGACGCGGGCGGCGAGTTCGGCGCCGCAGAGGATCAGCCCGCCGCGGGGTCCGCGGAGGACCTTGTGGGTGGTGGCGCAGACGACATCGGCGTACGGGACGGGGTTGGGCGCCGCTCCCCCGGCGACGAGGCCGATGGGGTGGGCGGCGTCGGCGATGAGATAGGCGCCGGCCTCGTCGGCGATCTCGCGGAAGATCGCGTAGTCCAGGTGGCGGGGGTAGGAGATGGAGCCGCAGACGATCGCCTTGGGGCGGTGGTGCCGGGCGAGGGCGGCGACCTGCTCGTAGTCGACGAGGCCGGTCTCTGCGTCGACGCCGTACGGGACGAAGTCGAACCAGCGGCCGGAGAAGTTGGCGGGCGAACCGTGGGTGAGGTGGCCGCCGTGCGGGAGGCCCATCGCCAGGACGGTGTCTCCGGGCCTCAGAAGGGCCGCGTACGCCGCCAGGACGGCCGAGGAGCCGGAGTGGGACTGAACGTTCGCGTGCTCGGCTCCGAAGAGCGCGGTGGCCCGTTCGACGGCGATCCGCTCGGCGGCGTCGGCGAACTCGCAGCCGCCGTGGTGGCGGGCGCCGGGGTAGCCCTCGGCGTACTTGTTGGCGAGCGGGGAGCCGAGGGCGGCGAGGACGGCGGGCGAGGTGAAGTTCTCGGCGGCGATCAGCTGCAGACTGTCGGCCTGCCGGCGCGCCTCTCCGAGCAGCACATCGGCGATCTCCGGGTCCTGCCGGCGCAGGACGTCGAGTTCCTCTTCGGGTGGAGCGGTGACCGGCATCATGGGCTCCAGGCGGCGCGGGCTGGCCTTCAGCTCCAATGTAGGCGCGCGGGCACGGGTTTGCCCGATGTTCACCCACACCCTGAGCCGGATGGCCCTACCGCCGCGCGGCCCCCGCCGACCGCCCCGCGGCCCCCCGGCTCAACGGCGAGCGGGCACCCCGGTCAGGGCCGTCACGACAGGGTCCAGTGCCGTGTTGATCTCCTCGCCGATCGAGCGGAAGAACGTGATCGGCGCACCGTACGGGTCGTTGACCTCGTCCGCCTCCGCGCTCGGGGCCAGAAGCCACCCGCGTAGAGCCGCCGCCGCGCGTACCAGCGCACGCGCGCGTTCGACCATGCCCTCGTCCAGCGGGTCCGGCAGCGTCGCGGGGTCTATGGCGCGGACGAGACGGGTGAACTCCTTCAGGGTGAAGGTACGAAGGCCCGCCGAGTGGCCCATCGAGATGACCTGCGCGCGGTGGTCGCGGGTCGCCGTCAGGACCAGGTCCGCGCGGATGACGTGCTCGTCGAGGAGCTCGCGGCCCACGAAGCCGCTGTAGTCCGCGCCGAAGTCGGCGAGGACCAGCTCCGCGTTGGCCTCCATCGGGGCCCCCTCGTGGCCCCACGTGCCCGCGCTCTCCACGATCAGGCCGCCGCCCCGGGGGTCGCCCAGGCGGTCGCTCAGGGCATGGCGGGTCAGCCGCTCGGTGATCGGCGAGCGGCAGACGTTGCCGGTGCTGACGTGGAGGATGCGGAAGGAAGTGCTCTCGTGCCCCGCTATGCCACGCCCCTCAGGGGCGGTCAATTGGCCACCTCGAGGTCGGGTACGACCTTCCGGAGCTCCTCCGCGGAGAGCGCGCCCGCACGCAGCAGGACCGGCACCTTGCCCGTGACGTCCACGATCGACGACGGAACGATCCCCGGCGTCGGCCCCCCGTCGAGGTACACGGAGACCGAGTCGCCGAGCATGCCCTGCGCCGCGTCGCAGTCCTCCGGCGACGGGTGTCCCGTGAGGTTCGCCGAGGAGACGGCCATCGGGCCGACCTCGGTCAGCAGCTCGATCGCGACCGGGTGCAGCGGCATCCGGATCGCGACCGTGCCACGGGTGTCCCCCAGGTCCCACTGCAGGGACGGCTGGTGCTTCGCGACGAGCGTGAGCGCGCCCGGCCAGAACGCGTCGACGAGCTCCCACGCCTGCTCGGAGAAGTCCGTGACCAGCCCGTGCAGCGTGTTCGGGGAGCCGATGAGGACGGGCGTGGGCATGTTGCGGCCCCGGCCCTTGGCGTCCAGCAGGTCCGCGACCGCCTCCGAGCTGAAGGCGTCCGCGCCGATCCCGTACACGGTGTCGGTGGGCAGCACGACCAGCTCGCCACGGCGGACGGCGGACGCGGCCTCGCGCAGCCCGGTCGCACGGTCGGTCGCCTCGTTGCAGTCGTATCGCCGAGCCATTTAGCGGGCCTCCTCATACACAAGCGTGGTCATGGCAGCGCGGATCACGGCATGGCCTTGCGGGCGGTCGCGAAGCGCGGACGGTTGTTCAGGTCCGGGTGGTCGGCGGCATCCGCCCAGCCGGCCTCCTCGTTGAAGATCCACGGCACCTGGCCGCCCTGGGTGTCCGCGTGCTCGATCACGACGAGACCCCCCGGACGCAGCAGACGGTGCGCGGTGCGCTCGATACCACGGATCGTGTCGAGGCCGTCCTCGCCGGAGAACAACGCCATCTCCGGGTCGTGGTCACGTGCCTCGGGCGCCACGTACTCCCACTCGGTGAGCGGGATGTACGGCGGGTTGGAGATGACCAGGTCGACCTGGCCGTCGAGCTCCGGCAGCGCGCTCAGCGCGTCGCCCTGGTGGACCGTGACGCGCGAGCCCTCCGCGTTCTTACGGGTCCACACGAGCGCGTTGTCGGAGAGCTCGACCGCGTGCACGCGCGAACGCGGCACCTCCTGCGCCATCGCGAGCGCGATCGCGCCCGACCCGGTGCAGAGGTCGACGATCAGCGGCTCGACGACGTCCATGGCCCGTACGGCGTCTATGGCCCAGCCGACGACCGACTCGGTCTCCGGCCGAGGCACGAAGACGCCCGGCCCCACCTGGAGCTCCAGATAGCGGAAGAACGCCCGGCCGGTGATGTGCTGGAGCGGCTCGCGCGCCTCGCGGCGGGCCACCGCCTCCCAGTAGCGGGCGTCGAAGTCCGCGTCCTTGACGTTGTGCAGCTCCCCCCGCTTGACGCCGTGCACGAACGCGGCGAGCTCCTCCGCGTCGAAACGCGGTGAGGGAACGCCGGCGTCGGCCAGCCGCTGGGTGGCCTGGGCCACCTCGGCAAGCAGCAGGTTCACGCTGGTCCTCCGTGGTACGGGTGGGGCTGACAAGTCCTACGCTGCTGCGAGCTTGGCGGCGGAGTCGGCGTCGACGCAGGCCTGGATCATCGCGTCCAGATCGCCGTCGAGCACCTGGTCCAAGTTGTACGCCTTGAAACCGACGCGGTGGTCCGAGATGCGGTTTTCCGGGAAGTTGTACGTACGGATCTTCTCGGACCGGTCGACGGTACGGACCTGGCTGCGACGGGCGTCGGCGGCCTTGGACTCCGCCTCCTCCTGCGCGGCGGCGAGCAGCCGGGACCGCAGGATACGCATGGCCTGCTCCTTGTTCTGGAGCTGGCTCTTCTCGTTCTGGCAGGAGGCCACGATGCCGGTCGGCAGGTGCGTGATGCGGACCGCGGAGTCGGTGGTGTTGACGGACTGGCCGCCGGGACCGGAGGAGCGGTACACGTCGATGCGCAGGTCGTTGGCGTGGATCTCGACGTCGATCTCCTCGGCCTCGGGGGTCACGAGGACACCGGCCGCGGAGGTGTGGATCCGGCCGGCCGACTCGGTGGCGGGCACGCGCTGCACGCGGTGCACCCCGCCCTCGTACTTCAGCCGCGCCCAGACGCCCTGGCCGGGCTCGGTCGCGCCGTTGCCGCCCTTGGTCTTCACCGCGACCTGGACGTCCTTGTAGCCGCCGAGCTCGGACTCGGTGGAGTCGATGATCTCGGTCTTCCAGCCGATGCGCTCGGCGTAGCGCAGATACATCCGCAGCAGATCGCCGGCGAACAGGGCGGACTCGTCGCCGCCCGCGCCGGCCTTGATCTCCAGGATGACGTCCTTGTCGTCGCTGGGGTCGCGCGGGACGAGCAGCAGCCGCAGCTTGTCGGTCAGCTCCTCGCGCTGCTTCTCCAGTTCCTTGACCTCGGCCGCGAAGTCGGGGTCGTCGTGCATCAGCTCGCGGGCGGTCTCGATGTCGTCACCGTTCTGCTTCCAGGAACGGTAGACGGCGACGATCGGGGTCAGCTCGGCGTAACGCTTGTTCAGCTTGCGCGCGTTGGCCTGGTCCGCGTGGACCGAAGGGTCAGCGAGCTTCTTCTCGAGATCGGCGTGCTCGCCGATCAGTTCCTCGACCGCCTCGAACATCGGGGGCTCCTGGTTTTCGTACGAACGGACTGCGGGGACGGCAAAGCGCCGGTCCGGTACTCCCAGGGGGAGCGACCAAGGACCGGCGCAGTGACGTGCTACTTCTTGGCCGCAGCCTTGCCGAAGCGGGCCTCGAAGCGGGCCACGCGACCGCCGGTGTCGAGGATCTTCTGCTTGCCCGTGTAGAACGGGTGGCACTCGGAGCAGACCTCGGCACGGATGGTGCCCTCGGACAGGGTGCTACGGGTGGTGAACGACGCGCCACAGGTGCAGCTGACCTGGGTCTCGACGTACTCGGGGTGGATCTCGCGCTTCAAGGTGTCTCCTAGTTTCGGGAGGGCGCCGGGTCGCCGTGCGGATTGCACATGCGTGAACCGGGACCGACGTACCAGTCTGCCAGGACCGGCCGTATCTCCCAAAACCGGGTCCCTGGTGAAACTATTCCGAGGCCGTGGCGGGCCCGCTCACGACGCCGTCGGCCTGGCCCGTGGCCGCGCCCTTCGTCGCGGACGCGGGGATGGGACGGTCGCCCTTGAGCGCCTGCCAGACCTGCCGTGACTGGGCTTCCAGCGGTATGACGCGGTTCGGGTCGGCGGGGTCGTACCGGACCGGCATCGTGACCATGTGGACGTCCTCGGCGCCGAGCCCGGCGAGCCCCTGGGCGAAGCCCATCAGCTCGTTGACGGAGTCGAGCTCCGAGTCGGGCGTGATGGCCTTGGTGGCGGTGTCGGCGATGTCCAGGAGCTTCTTGGGGTTCGTGAAGACGCCGACGTCCTTGACCTGGTCGATGAAGGCCTTCATGAACGCCTGCTGGAGCTGGATGCGGCCGAGGTCGCTGCCGTCGCCGACGCTCTTGCGGGTGCGGACCAGGCCGAGGGACTGCTCGCCGTCGAGGGTGTGCGTGCCCGGGGCGAGGTCGAGGTGGCTCTTGGAGTCCTTGATGGCCTCGGCCGTGGTGATCTCGACGCCGCCGAGCTTGTCGATCAGCTTCGTGAAGCCGCTGAAGTCGACCTCGATGTAGTGGTCCATGCGGATGCCGGAGATCGACTCGACGGTCTTCACGGCACAGGCCGGCCCACCGACCTCGTACGCGGTGTTGAACATGGCCCGCTTGTCGGCGGGGACGGCGTCACCCCGCTCGTCGGTGCAGGCGGGGCGGTCGACGAGGGTGTCGCGCGGGATCGAGACGACGGCGGCCTTCTTGTGGCCCTCGTAGACGTGCACGACCATCGCGGTGTCGGAGCGGGCGCCGCCCTCGTCCTTGCCGTAGGCGCCGTTGTCGCCGGAGCGGGAGTCGGAGCCGAGGACCAGGATGTCCAGCGAGCCGTTGTCGACGTTCTTGGGCCGGTCGGTGCCGAGCTGCGCGTTGATGTCCACGCTCTTGAGGTTGCCGTCGAGCTTGAAGTAGACGTAACCGAGGCCGGAGCCGCCGACGACGACGAGCGCGGCCGCGCTCCAGGCGGCGACGGTCACCGCGCGGCGGCCCTTGGCGGGCTCCTTGCGGCGGCGGCCGTTGCCTCGTATTCGGCCGCCCTTGCTCTGCTCGCTCATCTCCCACCTCAGGTCTTCGCTTCACCTTCTGTGACGGCAAAGCACCCGAAAGGGTTGCATGGGAACCTGTGAGGTTTCGCAGAGCGACGGACCGCAACGCACCGCGCCCACCGTGCGGGGGCACGGTGGGCGCGATGGTCTGTCCAGGTCACGGCGGGGTCACGAGGGCGATGCCCCGCCCCCGCCGTGTGACCGAGGTCTCGCCTCAGTCGTTGTTCCCGGCTCCGGGAGTCGTCTTCTGGATCTGGAGCAGGAACTCACCGTTCGACTTCGTCTGCTTCATCTTGTCGAGAAGCAGCTCGATCGCCTGCTGCTGGTCGAGCGCGTGCAGCACGCGACGCAGCTTCCAGGTGACCGCGAGCTCGTCGGCGCCGAGCAGGATCTCTTCCTTACGCGTACCCGAGGCGTCGACGTCGACGGCCGGGAAGATGCGCTTGTCGGCGAGCTTCCGGTCGAGCTTGAGCTCCATGTTGCCGGTGCCCTTGAACTCCTCGAAGATCACCTCGTCCATGCGCGAGCCGGTGTCGACCAGCGCGGTGGCCAGGATGGTCAGCGAGCCGCCGTCCTCGATGTTGCGCGCCGCACCGAAGAAGCGCTTCGGCGGGTAGAGCGCGGTCGAGTCGACACCACCGGACAGGATGCGGCCGGAGGCCGGGGCGGCGAGGTTGTACGCACGGCCCAGGCGGGTGATCGAGTCGAGCAGGACGACCACGTCGTGACCCAGCTCCACGAGGCGCTTGGCGCGCTCGATGGCCAGCTCGGCGACCGTGGTGTGGTCCTCGGCCGGACGGTCGAAGGTCGAGGAGATGACCTCGCCCTTGACCGACCGCTGCATGTCGGTGACCTCTTCCGGACGCTCGTCGACCAGGACGACCATCAGGTGGCACTCGGGGTTGTTGTGGGTGATCGCGTTGGCGATCGCCTGCATGATCATGGTCTTGCCGGTCTTCGGCGGGGCCACGATCAGACCGCGCTGGCCCTTGCCGATCGGCGACACGAGGTCGATGATCCGCGTGGTCAGCACACCCGGGTCGGACTCCAGACGGAGCCGGTCCTGCGGGTAGAGCGGGGTCAGCTTGTTGAACTCCGGGCGGCCGCGGCCGGAGTCGGCGGCCATGCCGTTCGAGGAGTCCAGGCGCACCAGCGCGTTGAACTTCTCGCGGCGCTCGCCCTCCTTCGGCTGACGCACGGCGCCGGTGACGTGGTCACCCTTGCGCAGGCCGTTCTTGCGGACCTGGGCGAGGGAGACGTACACGTCGTTCGGGCCGGGCAGGTAGCCGGAGGTCCGGATGAACGCGTAGTTGTCGAGGATGTCCAGGATGCCCGCGACGGGGATCAGGACGTCGTCGTCGGAGACCTGCGGCTCGCCGGTCGCGAAGTCGTCACGGCCACGACGGCCACGACGGTCGCGGTAGCGGCCGCGACGGCCACGACGGCCGCCCTCGTCGTCGAAGTCGTCCTGCGGACCCTGCTGACCCTGCTGGCCGCCCTGACGCTGCTGACGCTGGCCGCCCTGGCCACCGCCCTGCTGGTCGTCGCCCTTGCCGCGGTCACGGCGGTCGCGCTGACGGTCGCCGCGCTCTCCGCGCTCGCCGCGGTCACGCTGACGGTCGCCGCGGTCACGGCGGCCGCGGCCCTCGGCGGTGTCGGCGGAGGTCTCGGCCTTGGCGTCGGCGGAGCCGTCCGTACGGGACTCGGTTCGGGAGTCCGTCCGGGTGTCGGCCTTGGCCTCGGTCTTCACGGCCTGGGAGGACTCGGCCTTGACGTCGCCCTCCGGGCTGCCGGCCGGGGCCGTGGCCCGACGGCGGCGGCGCTCGCCGACCGGCTGGTCGTCGGCGGGGGCGCCTCCCTGGTCGAGCGAAGCCGACACCTTGGGGGAAGGCTGGCCGGGGATGTCGATCTGCTGCTGGGCGACGGCCTTCTCGGCCTTCTCCGCCTTGGGGGCAGCGGTCTCGGCGGCGCTCTCGGCCGTACGGGCCTTGGAGGTGGCGCGGCGCTTCGGCTTGGTGTCAGCCGTGTCGGCGGCGGCCTTGGCGGGGGCTCCGCCGCCGGCCTGCGCCTCCTTGATGACCTCGATCAGCTGGCTCTTGCGCATCCGCGCGGTGCCCCTGATGCCGAGGCCGGACGCGACCTGCTGCAGCTCGGCCAGGACCATGCCCTCGAGGCCGGTGCCGGAGCGGCGGCGCCGTGCGGTGGTGCCAGTGGCAGCACCTGCGGCGGGCGCGGAAGTGTCGACGGGGTTGTCGGCAGTCACGCCCATCAGATCGGTGGTGTCGCTCACGAAGGGTCCTTCCCTGGAGCGGACGTCGGCCATCTGGCTCGGCGACCGGTTGTGCTGTCCGACGACGGTCCTGGCTTGTGGACCGTGTCGGGGCGGTGGTCCCGCCGGGTACGGCGGAGGAGAAAAACGTGCTGTGGGTCCGGCCCGAGGCCCCCTGCTCGGCCCTCACATGGAAAGAGCGAGGGGTGTCGTGCCGGTTCCGGAGCGTGCTCGAAACTGCTCAGGCGGGCTGCTCAGGCAGTTGGGGAGGCTCCCGGAAGAATGGGTGGTCCCTGATGGGGACACTCCGCACCGCGCCACAAAAACGTCGGGTGCAGACTTGAGGTTAACACTACCGGCTCCAACAAACATTCCCCCTCTCCCTCACCGGCAATCACGTGTCCCTATGGCGCGAGCGGCAGAACACTCGCCCCGGACACATCGAGGTCGAGCCGGTTCGCGGCCCATCCCTCGCCCGCCAGCCGGGCCACCTTGTCGGCCGACCCCTGTTCGGCCAGCGCGAGCACCGTGGGGCCCGCGCCGGAGATGACCGCGGGGACTCCGTCCGCGCGCAGCCGGTTCACAAGGGCGATGCTCTCGGGCATCGCGGGAGCCCGGTACTCCTGGTGCAGCCGGTCCTCGGTGGCCGCGAGCAGCAGCTCGGGGCGGCGGGTGAGCGCCTCCACGAGGAGCGCGGCGCGACCGGCGTTGGCCGCGGCGTCGACGTGCGGGACGGTGCGCGGCAGCAGACCACGGGCGGTCTCGGTCAGTACGGGCTTACCGGGGACGAAAACCACCGGAACGATGGAATCGGAAGGATCCATCCTGATCGCCCGCGCGGCACCGGACTCGGTCCACGCGAGGGTGAAACCGCCGAGCAGACAGGCGGCGACGTTGTCGGGGTGTCCCTCGATCTCGGTGGCCAGTTCGAGGAGCGCGGCCTCGTCGAGGCGGGTGTCGCCGCCTATGGTCACGGCGCGGGCGGCGACGATGCCGGCGCAGATGGCGGCGGAGGAGGAGCCGAGGCCCCGGCCGTGCGGGATGCGGTTGGCGCAGACGACCTCGAGGCCTCGCGGCTGTCCGCCCAGCAGGTCGAAGGCCGTACGCAGGGAGCGTACGAGCAGGTGGCTCTCGTCGCGCGGGAGCGTGTCGGCGCCCTCTCCGGCGATGTCGATGTGCAGCCCGGAGTCGGCGACCCGGACGACGACGTCGTCGTAGAGCCCCAGCGACAGGCCGAAGGCGTCGAAGCCCGGGCCGAGGTTGGCGCTGGTGGCGGGAACGCGCACCCGTACGGCGGCGGCGCGGAACGCGGGACCGGCCATCGCTCGATGACTCTCCTTGACTTGCGACTACGGGATTTCAAGAGAAGTACACGGAAACCCGGGGGCCGCGTCTGCCTCGGGGGCGACAACGGCAACGACACCGCGCATATGCAACGGGGCGGGTTCGGTACAGCCTATCGAAGGAAGGTTCTGTGGCGACATAGGGCGCACAGGAGGCGCACGATGCGTGTCGCAAGCCTTCCTGTGCGCCTATGTACGTTCCTGATCGGGTTTGCCTCTCCGGAGATTCCCGGAGAGGCGTTTCCCGTCGGGGACTTACCCGCTGTGGGCCGTTTACGCGAGGCCGAGGCGCTCGGCGGCGGCGGCCGCGTCGACCGGGACGGTGACCGGCTGCGGGGCGCCGGCGACGGCCCAGTCGGGGTCCTTCAGGCCGTTGCCGGTGACGGTGCAGACGATCCGCTGGCCCGGGTCGACCTTGCCCTGCTCGGCGGCCTTCAGCAGACCGGCGACGGACGCGGCGGAGGCGGGCTCGACGAAGACACCCTCCTGGGAGGCCAACAGCCGGTAGGCGCGCAGGATCTCACGGTCCGTCACCTCGTCGATGAAGCCGCCGGACTCGTCCCGGGCGGCGATCGCGTAGTCCCACGAGGCCGGGTTGCCGATACGGATCGCGGTGGCGATGGTCGACGGGTCCTTGACGACCTCGCCGCGTACCAGCGGCGCGGAGCCGGAGGCCTGGAAGCCCCACATGCGCGGGGTGTGGGTGGCGAGGCCGTCGGCCGCGTACTCCCGGTACCCCTTCCAGTAGGCCGTGATGTTGCCGGCGTTGCCCACGGGCAGGACGTGGATGTCGGGGGCGTCGCCCAGCATGTCCACGATCTCGAAGGCAGCGGTCTTCTGGCCCTCGATACGGACCGGATTGACGGAATTGACCAGCGCGACCGGGTAGTTGTCCGAGAGCGCGCGGGCGAGGTCCAGGCAGTCGTCGAAGTTGCCGTCGACCTGGAGGATCTTCGCGCCGTGCACGAGGGCCTGGCCCATCTTGCCGAGCGCGATCTTGCCCTGCGGCACGAGGACGGCGGAGACCATCCCGGCGCGTACCGCGTAAGCCGCCGCGGACGCCGAGGTGTTGCCGGTGGAGGCGCAGATGACGGCCTGCGCGCCCTCCTCCTTGGCCCTGGAGATGGCCATGGTCATGCCGCGGTCCTTGAAGGACCCGGTGGGGTTGGCGCCCTCGACCTTGAGGTGCACCTCGCAGCCCGTGCGCTCGGAGAGGACCTGAGCGGGAACGAGCGGCGTACCGCCCTCACGAAGCGTGACGACCGGCGTCGTGTCCGTGACCGGAAGGCGGTCCCGGTACTCCTCGATGATGCCGCGCCACTGGTGGGTGCCCTTGCTGGTCATGGGTCCTTACTCCCCTTCAACACGCATGATGCTGGCGACACCGCGCACGGTGTCGAGCTTGCGCAGCGCCTCGACGGTCCCGGAGAGGGCGGCGTCGGGCGCGCGGTGGGTGACGACGACGAGGGAGGCCTCGCCGTCCTTGCCCTGCTGGCGGACCGTATCGATCGATACGCCGTGCTCGGCGAAGACCGTCGCCACCTGGGCGAGGACGCCCGGCTTGTCGGCCACGTCGAGGCTGATGTGGTACCGCGTCACCACGTCGCCCATGGGGCTCACGGGCAGCTGGGTGTACACGGACTCGCCGGGGCCGGTGGCCTCGTTGAGCTTGTTGCGGCACACGGCGACCAGGTCGCCGAGGACGGCCGACGCGGTCGGGGCGCCGCCGGCGCCGGGGCCGTAGAACATGAGCTGCCCGGCGGCCTCGGCCTCGACGAAGACCGCGTTGTAGGCCTCGCGGACGGAGGCCAGCGGGTGGCTCAGCGGGATCATCGCCGGGTGCACGCGCGCGGTGACGGACTCGCCGTCGGCGGCCCGCTCGCAGATGGCGAGCAGCTTGATGGTGCAGCCCATCTGCTTGGCGGAGGCGAAGTCCGCGGCGGTGACCTCGGTCATGCCCTCGCGGTAGACGTCGTCGAGGCGTACGCGGGTGTGGAACGCGATCCCGGCGAGGATGGCGGCCTTGGCGGCGGCGTCGAAGCCCTCGACGTCGGCGGTCGGGTCGGCTTCCGCGTACCCGAGTGCGGTGGCCTCGTCGAGGGCCTCGGAGTACCCGGCACCGTTCGTGTCCATCCGGTCGAGGATGAAGTTGGTGGTCCCGTTGACGATGCCCATCACGCGGTTGATCTTGTCGCCGGCGAGGGACTCGCGCAGCGGCCGGATGAGCGGGATGGCGCCCGCGACGGCGGCCTCGTAGTAGAGGTCCTGGCCGTGCTGGTCGGCGGAGGCGTAGAGCGTCGTGCCGTCCTGGGCGAGGAGCGCCTTGTTGGCCGAGACGACGGAGGCGCCGTGCTCGAAGGCGGTGGTGATGAGGGTGCGGGCGGGCTCGACACCGCCGATGACCTCGACGACGACGTCGATGTCGCCCCGTTTGACCAGGGCGGTGGCGTCGGTGGTGATCAGCTCGGCGGGGATCCCCTCACGGACCTTGTCCGGGCGGCGGACCGCGACGCCGGCGAGCTCGACCGGGGCGCCGATGCGCGCGGCGAGGTCGTCGGCGTGCGTCGTCATGATGCGCGCCACCTCTGAGCCGACCACACCACAGCCCAGCAGCGCCACCTTCAGCGGACGCGTACGCATCATCCGACCTCGTTTCTCGTACTGCTTCTCGTACTGCTTCGTATCTCTACGGTTGGACCAGTCTCACTCACCGGACGACGGTTTCTGCCCCTCGTCCGGATCCTGAGACGTCTATTTCATCACCCGACATCGAGACGCAGGAGATCTTCCTCCGTCTCGCGCCGGACGATCACCCGCGCCTCGCCGTCGCGCACGGCGACGACGGGCGGGCGGAGTGCGTGGTTGTAGTTGCTGGCCATCGACCGGCAGTACGCGCCGGTGGCGGGCACGGCGACGAGATCGCCGGGCGCGATGTCGGCCGGCAGGAACGCGTCCCGTACGACGATGTCGCCACTCTCGCAGTGCTTGCCGACGACACGGGTGAGCATGGGCTCGGCGTCACTCGTCCGCGACACGAGGGCGACGCTGTACTCGGCGTCGTACAGCGCGGTGCGGATGTTGTCGGACATGCCGCCGTCCACGCTGACGTACGTCCGCAGCCCCTCCAGGGGCTTGACGGTGCCGACCTCGTACAGGGTGAAGGCGGTGGGACCGACGATGGCGCGCCCGGGCTCGACGGAGATGCGCGGGGTGGCGAGGCGGGCGGCCTCGCACTCACGGGCGACGATCTCCTTCAGGGCCTTGGCGATGTGGTGGGGCTCACGGGGGTCGTCGTCCGAGGTGTAGGCGATGCCGAGGCCGCCGCCGAGGTCGATCTCGGGGAGCTCGACGCCGTGCTCGTCGCGTACCTCGGCGAGGAGCTGGACGACACGGCGGGCGGAGACCTCGAAGCCGGCCATGTCGAAGATCTGCGATCCGATGTGCGAGTGGATGCCGATGAGCTCGAGACCGTCGAGCTTCAGCGCACGCCGGACGGCCTCCGCGGCCTGTCCCCCGGCGAGCGCGATGCCGAACTTCTGGTCCTCGTGGGCGGTGGCGATGAACTCGTGCGTGTGGGCCTCGACGCCGACGGTGACGCGGATCTGGACGCGCTGCCGCTTGCCGAGGGAGTCGGCGATGTGGGCGACGCGGACGATCTCCTGGAAGGAGTCGAGGACGATGCGCCCGACGCCGACCTCGACGGCCCGCCGGATCTCTTCCTCGCTCTTGTTGTTCCCGTGGTAGGCGATGCGCTCGGGGGGCATGCCGGCGGAGAGGGCGGTGCTGAGCTCACCGGCGGAGCAGACGTCGAGGTTGAGCCCCTCCTCCGTGAGCCAGCGCACGACGGCGCGGGAGAGGAAGGCCTTGCCGGCGTAGAAGACGTCGGCGTCGGCGCCGAAGGCGTCGGCCCAGGCGCGGCAGCGGGTGCGGAAGTCGTCCTCGTCGAGGAAGTAGGCGGGGGTGCCGAACTCCTCGCGGAGCTCGTCGACCGTGAGGCCGCCGACGGTGAGCTGCCCTTCGTCGTTACGCCGGACGGTCCGGGCCCAGACCTTGGGGTCGAGCCGGTTCAGGTCGGCGGGCGGGGCGGTGTAGTGCCCCTCGGGGAGGACGTCGGCGTGGCGGGGCCCGGCGGGGTGGGCGGAACGGCTCATGTCGTCTGCATCTTTCAGATCTGGTCGGGTGCGCTGATGCCGAGCAGGGAGAGGCCACCGGCGAGCACCACCCCGGCGGCTTCGGCGAGCGCGAGCCGGGAGCGGTGGGCGGCCGAGGGTTTCTCGTCGCCGAGGGGCAGGACGGTGTGCTGGAAGTCGAGCAGCGCGTCGGCGACGACTTCGAGATGCCGGGCGACCCGGTCGGGGGCGCGGTGGCGGGCGGCGGAGGCGAGAACGGCGGGGTGGTCGCCGAGGGCGCGGGTGAGCGCGGGCGCGTCGACTCTCTCGCGGGCATCGCTACGGAACGAGAGCTGCTCGGCGTTCCGGACGAGGGCGCGGGCCCGGGAGCAGGCGTACCGGACCCGGAAGAAGGGGTTGCTCTCGTCCTGCCGCAGGAGGAGGTCGTCGAGAGGGGCGCGATCGCGAGCGGCGGCGGAGAGCAGCCCCCAGCGGGCGGCGTCGGGCCCGAAGCGCCGGAGAAGCTCGGAGGCGGTGTACGGAACGGGAAGCGGGGCGATGTCGGTGGCCAGGCGGCCCCGGGAGTCCTCGGCCTCGATCCGTACGCCGAGGTCGGCCCAGGCGGGGTCGGCCGCGTCCTCGCAGGAGGTGCGGACGGCGTATCCCTGGGACAGAAGGAGGCGCCGCACGGCGTCGGCGGTGACGGCGGCCCGGACATCGGCGCGGTAGGCGGGCTGGGCGACCTGGCCAGTGGGGTCGAGCCGTCCGTACCGGTCGCCACGCCGGAGGATCTCGCGCACGAGGTCCTGCTGGGCGCCGGTGTGGAGGGTGAAGTTCAGGAACCCGGGCCCGGTGATCTCGACGGCGGCGAGCCCGGGGCTGTGCCGGAGCCGGTCGCGGAGGATGGCGGCGACGTCGAGGGGCGGGCGCTGCGCGGCGCGGGCGAGGGCCAGGGCGACGTTGCTGGCGTAGTCCCCACGCCCACCGGGCCGGGGCCGCTCGACGGCGACGCGCTGGGGGACCTCCACACGGAGCGCACCGTCGTCGACCGCACGGCGCACGGCGTGCAGCACGGTGAGGGAGAGGTCCGCGGGGGTCACGGGACAAGCGTATGGGAGAAGGGGGGTAGGAATGCGAACCGGTTTCGCCATGCGGTCACTGAGCCCCCGGCCCCGCCCGGGGGCGCGCTAGGGCCGGGTACGGGAGTGCCCGAGACCGTGACATCCGTCGTGGGCGGGGCGGGGGGTGGCGTCGAGGGGGGCGGGGTCGTGGGGGGTGCGGGGGGCGGCGTCGCAAGGGCCACGGGTGCCGGGGTCGTGGGGGGCGTGGATGCCGGCGTCCCGGGTGGCCCGGGCGCCGGCGTCGCGGGAGCCGGGGTCGTGGGTGGCGCGGGGGGCGTCGCGGGTTCCGGAGTCGCAGGTGGCCCGGGGGCTGTCGCCCTGGGGGCAGTCATGGGTGGTGCCGTGCGGTCTGCCGTCGACGCCCGACGGCCCCTCCTGTCCGCCACGCCGCTGCCCGGGCTCACGCCCGTCGCGGTGCATGAGCTTGCGCACGACGCGTACGAGCTCGGCGGGTTCGAAGGGCTTGGCGAGGAACGCGTCGACACCGACGGCGACGCCGCTGTCCATCTCGTACTGCGTGCATCCGCTGACGATGGCGACGGGCAGATGACTGGTACGCGGATCGGACCGAAGTCTCTCGGCCGTGCGCAACCCGTCCAACCGGGGCATGACGACGTCAAGGGTGACGACATCAGGCCGAACCTGATGCACGACATCCAGACACTCGGCACCATCGGCCGCGGTCACGACCTCGAAGCCCTCAAGCTCGAGATTGACCCTGATCAACTGCCGGATCACCCGGTTGTCATCGACAACGAGCACCCGACCGGACATGCCTGACACACGACGAGAGTAGGTCGCGGGAAGTGGCTGCGTCCGGGTTTTGCCCACTTCCGACCCGTGAGGGGGAACGAGGGGTCGGTGACTCGACGGAAATACCTGTTCACAGGCACGGCTCGGATGCTGGTAGGGTTCTACCCGTCGCCGCCGAACGCGGCGGACGCCCCCGTAGCTCAGGGGATAGAGCAACGGCCTCCGGAGCCGTGTGCGCAGGTTCGAATCCTGCCGGGGGCACTTCGCAGGAAGTGCCTAAAGACCCCGCCACCAGCTAAGACGCTGAGGACGGGGTCTTTCGCGTTGCGCAGGCGCGTGTCGCGCAGAGCGGCCGTATGACAGGCGCTGCGGCCTACTCGCGGCCTGGGCTGTGTGGCATCGACACAGGTCAAGTCCGTGTCTCGGCCCGACGAATGAGGGGAACAGGAAATGGCTTGGGGAGCCGGGGAGACCGCTGCGGAGCCGGTTCGGCCGGTGTGGGTGCTGACGCCGCTGGAGAGCGTCGGACCACTGCACTTCGGCATGTCCGCCGACGAGGTCAGGACTGCGCTCCCCGAGGCCCTTGAGCTGAGCCGTTTCTCAGCTGAACCCTTCTCGCCCGGTATCCACGGTCTCCAACTCGGCTTTCACCCAGCGGTACCCGCTGTCTACACGTACTTCGACGGCACCGGCCGGCTCTTCTGCGTAGCGGCTGACGCCGCCCATGGTCCGCGCGTGACCCTGGACGGACTGGAGCTGACGGGCCGCGTGCCGGCCGTGCTCGAAGACACGGTCCTGGACCTCTATTCCTCGCCTGCTCGCAGGGTGTCGTACGGGCCGCGGGGCAACCCGGGAATCGACGACGTCGGCGTGGTCCTGCGTGTTCAGGACACCGCAGGCGGGGTGATGACCCGGCCGGTGCTGGTGGGCCGCGAATGGGCCGACCGTTGCACCGATGACTGGGAAGGTTCCGTACCGGAGTGCGAGTGGCTGGGCCGTCAGTGGTGCGTGTACAACGGCTCGGATGTCTGGCCCCCGCCCGGATACGCGACGAATTGGCCGCCGGGGTGGAGTCCCCCGTTCTAGGCATCTTCTTGGAGCCGTTGCAGCGCGTAATTACCGAAGGCTCCCGAACAGGTCCAGGGGCCGTGGATCGGGGGTTGGCCACCACACGCAGGTCCACCTCGTCGGACACCTTGGGCTCCTGCCAGCGCGCTGAAACGAGCGGGTTCTCCGAGAACTCTCCGAGGTCGACCGCGTAGTCACCGTTTTCCATGCTGCCGCCCGACGCGATTGCGTCTTACTCGGTGTGGCGAGCGTCGGGAGTGCGGCAGCGTCCGACAGAGAGCGGAGGTCGCGGTGATGTTGATCGCGAGATCGGGAGCCGCCTGTCGACGACTTCAGCCGCGGGCCACTGAAAAGCCCTTCGAGGCGTCGGTGATGCGTTTACCTTCGACCAGCATGTCCCCCAGAGTTGGCGCGTCCGCAGCGATCGGCGAGCTCAGGCACGGCCTGACCGTCCCTACCGGACGACGACGTTGTGCGCCGGAATGATCGTGGGCTGCACGTCGGTGTGGCCGAGGTCGGCCAGGATTGGGCCGAAGGTCTTCGCGTGGGCTTCAAGGGCCTCCACGCTCTCCCAAACCTCGGTCACGCGGAACCCTCCGTCAACCGGCCCCGCGGCGTGAGAGACGAGACCTGTTGTCGACAGGTCTGCGAATTGCGTGAAGCCTTGACCATTGGTCACGCGTTCGATGACGGCGTCGTAAAGCTCCTGCCCGGCGTCAGGGAAGTCGAAGGTGACGATGATGGCCATCTAGGTGCCCCTATCTCGGTCGGCCGCGTTGCTGCGGCAACGACCACGATCCTAGCGTTAGGTAATCGGGTGAGTTCGCAGAGCGACGTAGTACTGATCACCGGACGGCGTCGCACTCGCGCGCAGAGCCGCCGCTGCCAGAGCCAGCTCACGGTGCGCCAGCACCAAGTGCCGAGGTCCGCGCGGGACGGGAAGCGCGTCTGCCGCTCCCTGTGGCGTTGCCCTGAGCGAGTTCTCTGGTGGCACTGGGCCGACCGCCAGGACGAGCCGCTGGAGATCTGCCCGATCCTGGTCGGCTGACATCCACCGCTGACATCAACAAGCCCGGACACAGACGGTGTGCAGCGATCCGACGGCAGGTCGGTCCCCGGCTGAGCGACCAGCCCTGGCCCACCGATCGAACTCCTCAAGCGGATGTCAGCCCGCATTGCCCGACTCGGTCGGGGGTGGCCCGTACGCAGTCGTGGTGATGGTGCATTCTGTCCGGCATGGATGAGCCGGCTCCGCCGTACCTGAAGGTCCACTTTCGCCTGGAGGTCGAGGATGACTGGCCACCGGCAGGGGTGGAAAGCCTCTGGGCCACTGACCGCGGCAACGGAACCGTCGAACTGGCGAACACCCCCTTCTTCGTGCGGGGTGTTGCCATTGGCGACATCGTCGAAACGTCCACCGACAATAAGGGCACCCGCTGGGCCGGCAGTGTGGTCCGTCCCTCGGACAACTGCACCATTCGCCTGATCGTGCTCCGCGACGGCGGCTCAGCAGCGGCACGGCAGAGCGTGCTCAACGTCTTCCATGAGCTGGGTGCGGGTGGTGAAGGTATCGAGCGATTCCGCATGGTGGCCCTCGACATCCCGCCGAACGCCGAGGTCGTCAAGATCAAGCGGCCCCTACAAGAGGGAGTCGAGCGAGAGTGGTGGCACGTGGAGGAGGGGTGCATCACGGACGCGTGGCGGACGGCAGAGCCTGCCTAGCTCCGGGTCGTGCCAGGACGCGTGCCGGATCGGACGGGGAACGGCAGTCGATGGCGGGCTGCACGAAGAGCGACAGTGACCGCCCTGGCAGCCGTTTTCACTGGCCAGAGCTCCATTGCAGCCCGCAGCTGCCATCTTCAGTCACTGAGGTCTTCTCGCATGCGGAGGCGCAGTGCGGCGAGGGCGTCGTCGTAGCCGCGGCGCCCCTCCAAGTAGGCCGGCTCGGTGACCAATACACCCTCCATCACGAGGTCGCGGAGGTCACGCAGCTGACGGAACGCGCCTTCGGAGGCATCTACGACCCGGGTAGGTGCGGTGATCGTCATCTGGTAGCGCAATCCGATACAGGGTCCGAACGCCGCACGGGCGGTGGTGCGTCGCGCAGGAAGAGACATGTCCGGATCCCGAGCCACGTTGCCAGAAGCGTGACGTGCCTCGGAGAGGCATGCCAGGTACTCCCCGTACAAGGTACGACGTGTCTGCGTTTCACGGTCCAGACGCTCTCGCCGCCATCGGCGCCTGTCGAGCAGCATGGCGGATCCAGTAGCGATCGCAGCGCCAACTATGGTGCTGATCAGGGTGACCCACTCCATGGCCCGACGGTATCGATGACCGAGTGCACCTGACCAGGCGTCCATCAGGCAAAGCGGCAACAGGACCGCATCGCCGGCTTTGCCAGGCGCCTGGGCGAGGAGCCTGGCGCGGGCAAGGCCGCAAGGCTGCAGGTAGTGCGCTACTTCAGAGGCCCCGACGAGCCTTGCCAGGGCAGCAAGTTGCATGCCGAGGAGAAGCCCTGGTGGCACACAGGTATCACCGGCTGGACGATGCGGCTTCCACGAACCTTCGTCTCATCCGGCTGAACACCCAGCTAGCCGTCATCTCCTGCGCGGTAGTTCGCTCACTCGACAGAGCGAAGTAGACGTACTGATCAAGAGGCATCGCGGAATCGTATTCGTGCGCCTTCCCCGTCCGCGCTATGTGTACGCCGACAGCGGTGTCCCGAGCGGGCCTCGCGGGGAGTGGCTCACTTACAGCGGCTCCGACCGCCGGCGTGGTGCCCGCCCTCTAGGGACAGGTCGTCGTCACGGAGTTCGAGGCACCGCTCAGGTCGCCTTTCGCGTACCAGAAGTGACGGGTCTCGACGGTGGCTTCGCAGGGCGAGGCGTAGAACTCGTCGCTGAACTCACCGGCTTCGTTTACGGCGAATGAGTACGTGTTGGGATCCGAAAGATGGCCGAGCTGGAGAGACCTGTGCGTGAGGTGGATCGTCTCGTTGGCCTTGAATCCCTCGCCCTTGACCACCACGACCTGGAAGTTCAGCCGGGTGAATTTGACGTCGACACTGATGCTGGGCTGAGGCATGGATCCTCCTCTGCGGCGCCGTCGTGGAGAAGGCATCCCTGGGCCCGAACGGTGCCATTTCAGGCTGGCCCCGGAAGGCGGGCTCCGCAACCCGAGGGCCGGCCCGTCGCCTTCGGTCCTCCGGGGCGGCGGTTGCCGTTATTCCCTCGCTCCTCCGGAGAGGGAAGGGGAGAATCCCGGGCGATGGATGTGTTCGTGTGTGCGGGGTGCGGGGCTGTGCTGTCGGCGCCGGTGGTCAGGGTCGCGCTTCCGGTGCAGGTGCGGCAGAGGTTCGGGCACGAGATGCTGCCGCCGCTGATGGAGGCGGGGACGTACGCGGTCGATCCGGGGCCGTCCGGGCCGCCGTGGCGGGCCTGGGAGGACGTCGGGGAGGTGGAGGCGGCCGCCCGGGGGGTGTTCGCGCCGCAGGTCGCCCTCTCCTACGGGGCCCCGGGCCGGATCGTGGTCGCGCCCGGGGATTCACGCGGCACCATGCTGATCCCGGAGCGGTGCGACGGCTACTGCCTGGGGCTCGACGGTCGGGCGGGTCCCAATCTCGCCTGCGAGGAGTGCGGGCTCGCGGTGGCGGCGAGGGTGGACGAC
This sequence comes from Streptomyces sp. NPDC012508, assembly GCF_042902595.1. Lineage (NCBI taxonomy): Bacteria > Bacillati > Actinomycetota > Actinomycetes > Kitasatosporales > Streptomycetaceae > Streptomyces > Streptomyces sp. NPDC012508. Next base: position 95,665 of record NZ_JBIBEO010000007.1, on the reverse strand, counting down.
TGCTCGCTGTGGCAGGCGGTGTGGTTCGAGCCCGACGCGGTACGCCGCGTGCCGACGGCGCGGACCGCTCCCCCCGTGACGACCGAGGCCAGGCCACCGATCGACCCGGGCGGCGCCTGGAGCCCGCAGTGGGAGGCTGCGGCGGGCGCGGCGCTCGCGCATCTGCTCGTGGCCTCCCGGGGCGAGCCGGTGGCCCTGCCCGACGGGTCGGCCGGCGCGATGTTCGCCCGGGCGGCCGCCGCCCTGTTGCCGTCAGGGCCGACGGTGAGGTCCGTGGGGCTCGCCGGGCCGGGGCTGCCCGCGAGCAGCGTCGACATCGCCCTCGTACCGCGCCATCCGCGGACGGGAGAACCGTGGCGACCGGGCGGCTGCACAGTTGCCGTGCCGCTGGAGAGCTCCGTGTGGGCGTATCTGGCACTCCCGGGCGAGACCTCGCCGCTGCCGGTGTCCGGCACTCTCCCGGAGGGCGTGCTGCGGGACGACTATCCGCTGCCTGGGCATCCGTGGCGCGTCTTCCGGCCCGACGGTCGCGTGTTCCTCGACACGTTGGCCCGGCTGCCTGAGGTTCGTCTGCCGTGGCTGCGCTCGCTCTATGACCGGGTGTCTGCCGACCGGTTCGGGTCGCTGGTCTGAGGGCGCCGCCACCAGCGGGAGCGTCGAGGGTGAGGTGCTCGGGGAGCCGGGGCGGGTTCGGCTCTGATCTCGCGGGTCACGGTGTCGTTCTCGTCGCTGAGTTCCAGTTCGTACGGGAGCCCGAAGCAGCCGAGCAGCCGGGCCAGCTCGTCCAGCCGTGCGGGGTCGACGACGCCGTTGAGGAGGATGTCCGCGCCGTCGATCGGGTCGATCTCCAGCCGGCACCAGCGGGTCTCCAGCTCGTAGCCGTGCCAGGACGACGAGCTGGAGTTCCAACCCGCCTCCACGAAGCGAGTGGCTACGGTGGAGGCGTCACGGCAGCCGTGCAGAACACCGCACACGTTGTTGCCCACCTCGATCCACCGTCGGTCTAGGGTCGGGCCTTCATCGGACATGTCCACGTCCGGGAGTATGCAGCAGCCGGGGCGGCTCCTCCCTGTCTTCGTCCGCCGGCCGACGTCAGCTCCTCTTGAAGAACTCCACCTCCGCCAGGGCTATATGGCGGCCCTCGGAGAGGCCAGTCGCGTCGCGGAGGGTCAGTTGGACCGAGACGACGTCGCTGTAGCCCGTCTGGATCGTCTGCGGGCCCGGTTTGTCGGCCAGGGTGATCGTCTTCGTTTTGCTTGTGCCGTCCGCCATGGTCACCAGGAGGTCTGCCCTGATCGGGCGGGCCTGTTGACGGTGCGCTTCCGCCTTCTTCGAGACGCCCGTGTGGAGCACCACGTCCACCAGACGGAAGGGGGAGCGGAACTCGAAAGACAGCGCCTCGCCGGTCTTCGGCGCGCCCCAGTACGTGTTGCTCAGGCCGTCCGTCGCCAGCGTCGCCCCGTGCTTCGGGACCGATGCCGTCGCCTCCACCGAGGCCGGGGTAATGGGTGTCGCCTTCGAGAGCTTGTCCCTCACGTCCTCGTACAGCCAGCGGCCCGCCGGGATCAGGAAGTAGCCGCCCACCAGGAGGCCCAGCACCACCACCGCGATCACCGAGCGGCGCACCCATGCGCCCGAGCCCGATCGCACCCTGCGGCGGAACGGCCACACCGTCCGCCACCACGGCAGCGGCTCCGCCTTTGCCGTCGGGCGCAGCGGGGCCGCGCAGCGGCGGCAGAAGCGGCGGTCCGGGGCGTTCGGCGTTCCGCACTGCGGGCACGGCGGGCCCGCCTGCCGGTCCTGTACCGCCGCCGCACGTACCTTCGGGCGCTGCGCGATCGGCTTCGCCGGCTTCACCGCACCCACCGCCCCAGTCGGCGGCTCCTCAGGCTGCTGTGCCGGTCTGCGGGTGGGGATCGGTGGCGGAGTGGGCGTGCTCGTGGGGGTGTTCGTGGGGGTGCTCGTTGCGGTGTTCGTGGGGTTGTGTGTGGGCCTCGGCGGGGCCGTGGGTGCGCGGCGGGTCGTGGCGGTGTCCGCCTCCGGTTCCGGCTCCCGTTCCCGATCCGGTTCCGGCTCCCGTTCCGGCTCCCGATCCGGTTCCGTCGGAAGGCCCGTCGGGAGATCCGGCGCAAGACCCGTCGGTAGATCCACCGGAAGATCCTGCTGGAATCCCCTCAGCAGTCCCCTCAGGAACCCCGGCTGGGGCTCCGCCGGGAGTTCCGCAGGGAGTCCGGACGCGAGCGACGACGGCAGTACCGACGGCAGTTCCGGTGCCGCCACGGATGGCTGTGTGGACGGGAGTTGTGGTGCTTGCTCCTCCCCTTCCCCCCTCTCCTCCTTGAGCTCCTGCTCCTTCGTCTCCTCCTGCGACCAGCCCAGGTACGCCCCGCAGTTCCCGCAGAAGTCGTCCGTCTCGCCGTTCGCCGTCCCACAGTCCGGGCATGAGCGCATGACCTCAGCTACCTCCGTCTTCCGGTGGGCCGGTGAGGATCTCCACCCGGCACGTCAGGTGGGCCGGGCAGGACGCCGCGACCACGTCCAGGACCTGGCGCGCGTTCACCGTCGGTGTTCGGACCGGCCAGACCAGGACCAGGAGTTCACCCGGTGGCTCCTGGGGCAGGTCCGAGCCGGCCGTCGTCGACCAGGTGGCGCCGCCCCCGTCGACGATCTTCGCGTCCACCCCGAGGCAGAGGCGCAGGCTCTCCACGAGGCCGCGGCGGGTGCCGCGCAGGCGGTGGAGTTCCATCGCTCGGGCCACGACCGTTCTGGCCAGTTCCTCCGGCCACTCCTCGTCCAGCTCCACGCCCAGCCAGGTCGAGAGCCAGTGCAGGAAGTCCGGAGGCGTGAGCGCGGGGTCGAAGTACGCCGGGAGGTTGTCCAGTGTCGCGAACACCGGGGCCAGGACCGTGTCCAGGCCCGACGTGAAGCGCTGTGCGAAGTCGTCCTCCGCGTACAGGGCCGGGAGCAGGCCGCCGATCGGGTGGCGGCTCGGCAGGCCGGGGACGGCTGCTCTGGTCACGTGACGCCGCCCAGATCCCCGGGCGCCACGACCACCTGGTGCTGGTACGAGAAGACCAGGGCGTTGCGCGCCACGTCGATCCGCTCGACCGGCGCCCCGCGGCGGCCGGTCACCGGGTCGGCGGGGAAGAGGCGGACCTCCTCCACCAGGGCGTTCTGAGCGGCCCGTTGGAGGACCGCGAAGACCTCGCCGTACTGGACCGGCCTGCCGAACGGCCAGCCCCTGCCGTCGGCTCCGCCGTGCAGCGGGTTGAGGTGCCGGAACAGCGCGGCGAGCGCGTCCTCCCGTACCCGGTCCACGTCCTGCGGCTCGGCCACCAGCCTGGCCACCACCGTGATGCCCTGGTACGCCGGGGGTTCCACGACCAGCCGTGTACCCACCAGCCGGCGCTCGTCGAGCCGGGCGGTGATCGCCGAGAGGACCTGCTCGGAGGGGATCAGCTGCTCGAACCTGAGCCGGTCGTCCCCCTCGTCGGCGACCGCGTCCGGGACGATCAGTACGCGTACGGCGCCGCCCTCCCCCGCCACCGCGGGCAGACAGCGCACCCGCCGTACCGAGGGGGCCGCCTCGCGGGCGATGAACTCGTAGTCCTGGGCGGTGACCGCCCGGTCCCGGATCCGCAGCACGTGCGGCGCCCGCACCTTCGCGTTGCCGACGGTCTCGCCGTCCACCCCGCCCCGTGCCGCCTCGCGGTTCTCGACCCGGGCGATGTACGGGACGGAGCTGCGCAGGACCGAGATCGCACCGCGCGCCACGTTGCCGCCGGCTCCACCGCCCGTGCGGTAGCGCGGGACCCGTACCTGGGCTCCCTGGTCGGGCACCGCGCCGTAGGTGCGCACCGTGCCGTCGGGCTCCCGCAGCGCGGGCGGGAAGGTGAACTCGCCGGTCGTGGCGTCCACGACCACATGCCGGTCGGTGGGCGACGAGTCGCCGAAATGGTCCACGGCGGTCCAGGTCTGCCAGCCCTCGGCCGAGGACACCTCGACCTCCACCGGTGCGCCGTCGAGCAGCAGCGGCGGGCGGGGAAGCCGGAAGCGCTGGCCCGCGACGCCGTCGGAGGCGCCGAGGAGCGTGTCGTACACGACCTCCGCGTGCTCGACCGTCATCGTGCCGCCCACGGTGAACACCTCGGCCTCGCGGAGGGTCGGCGACTCGGAGTAGAAGGGCTGGCCCTCCTCCGGCGCCGTGACGCGGCAGCGCAGCCAGCCGGCGCGCGTGCCCGCGACGACGGACGCGGTGTGTCCCGCCGGTACGAACACGATGATCTCGCCGGGCCTGTTGAGCCCGCCCGTGGTGTCCGAACCGGTCTCGCAGGCCACCCACCGCGCGCCGTCCCAGGCCTCCCACACGAGGGGCGGCTGCCGGGGGTCGACACCGACGCCCTCGACCCGGCTGTCGAGCCGTACGGCGACGATGCAGTGCGGCACGGCCGTCGGCAGGCCGAACAGCAGCGCGTCACCGGGGGCCGGGGCCGCCTGGAAGCAGGGGATGTCCCGGCCCTCGCCGAGCGCGGTCGTCCGGTCCGTCTGCTCGCCGCCGGCCGGGGCGGTCACGAGGCGGGTCAGGGAGCTGGGCACGATCGGCAGGTCGGCGGCGGTGCCGAACACCACCGCCTCCTCCGTCTCGCTCCGTACGGTGGCCACTTCGACGCCCGCCCGCAGCATCACCGTGTCGGGCTGGGGCGCGGACAGCCAGAAGTCGACGTCCGCCGTCGCGGCCGTCGGCGGGAACAGCCGTACGCCCAGCAGGTCGAGGAACGCGGCGTAGTTCTTCTCCGGCACCCGGTTCAGCCGGTAGAGCAGCTGGTCGACCATGTACGCGAAGGTCTCGATGAGCGTGACCCCGGGGTCCGACACGTTGTGGTCGGTCCACTCGGGCGCCGCCTGTTGCACGTACCGCTTCGCCTCGTCGACGAGCTGCTGGAACCGTCGGTCGTCAAGGTTCGGTGAGGGCAGAGCCATCAGCGGACTCCTGTCTCGTCGGAGCCCTCGTGGGAGGGGATGGAGTAGAACGGAAAGACCAGGTTCCGCAGGTCGTTGGTGGACCGGACCGTGTACCGGACGTCGATGTAGAAGATGCCGTCGTCCACCGCGTCGAACGCGACCACCACGTCGTCGACCTCGATCCGCGGCTCCCAGCGCTCCAGCGCCGTCCGCACCTCGTGGCCGATCCGGCCGGCCGTCTCGCCGTCGCCCGGCGCGAAGACGTACTCGTGGATCCCGCAGCCGAACTCGGGGCGCATCGGGCGCTCGCCCGGCGCCGTGCCGAGGACGAGGCGGATCGCCTCCTCGATCTCCCGGTCGCGCTCCACCATGCCGATGCCGCCGGTGGGGCTCACCCGGAGCGGGAAGCCCCAGCCCCGGCCGATGAACCGCTCGCTCACACCGGCCCCCCGATGAGGACGTTGGGCGCGCCCGTCAGGATCTGCGCCCCGCAGCTCGTCTGGTCCCGTGCGCAGGCGGCGGGCAGCCCGCCGATCAGTACCGTCCCGCCCACGGCGGCGCGGGGGTTCGGCATGATCACGTTGGCCGGGCCGAGGTAGGCGTGCGGCACGCACGCGTGCAGGCTTCCGGTCACCGCGGCCGGCTTGCCGCCGATGAGCACGGTGGGGACCATGAGGGCACCGGGCGGCGGGGTGCCGATGACACCGCCGTGTGCCGTGGGGTCTCCGACGCGGGCTGCGGGAGGCATCTTTCCTTCTCCTTGCTGGGGGGTTACGCGGTCGTGGTGGGTGCGGGTCGGGTGGGCGGGGGCCTCGCCGTCAGTTGAGGCGGATCATCCGTGCCTTGATCGTCGCCAGCAGCCCGCCGTCGACCGTGACCCCCGTCTTGCCGTCGATGTTCACCGACGTCTTTCCGTTGATGTTCACCGTCCGGCCGTTCAGGTCGAGCGTGCCCATCCCCGCGTCCACCGTGATGCCCTTCGGCGTCATGGTCACCGAGCTCAGCGGCCGTTTGCCGCCCGGCCCGAAGACGGTGAGTTCGATCTGGTTGAGGCGTTCGTCGAGCTTCACCTCCAGCCGCTTGTTGCCACTGGCCAGGCGTACCCCGGACGTTCCGCGCGGAGTGTCGAGCAGTTCGAGGCGGTGGCCCGAACGGGAGACCAGGGAACGGCGCTGTACCTTGCCGCTCGTCGGGTCGACCAGCGGAACGTCGTGCCTGGACGGCTTGTCCACGCCGTTGTAGAGGCCGCCGATCACGTACGGGCTGTCCAGGAGCCCCTGTTCGAAGCCGACGAGCACCTCGTCGTTGACCTCCGGGCTGAACACTCCGCCGCCGCCCTGGCCGCCCCACTGGACGGTCCGTACCCAGTCCGTCACGTACGTGGCGTCGAGCCAGGGGAACTTCAGCTTCACCCAGCCGCGCTGGGCTCCGCCCGTCTCCCGGATGTCGGTGACCACGCCGATCGCCAGACCCGGCATGCGCGAGCCGCGCGCGGGCGCGTTCCCGCCCGTGGCGAGGCCGGTCAGGGAGCGGTCGGGCGAGGCGCCGACCACGACCGTCGTACGGTAGCCGCCGTGCGGCTCGAGGACGTGGTGGACGGCGGTCGCGGTGTACCGGCCGGAGAACGCGGCGCCCACGTTGCCGAGGGCGACCGGCTTGCCCGCCCGCAGCATGGGGTTCCCCTCGACGACGGCCTCGAACTCGCCGAACCCGGCGCTCACCGACGCGGCCACCGAACCGGCGACGGCCCTCGTCTCGGCCTGCGTGCGGTAGGGGGTGTCGGTGACGGTGACCTTCGCGGCCCTGCCGAACGTGGATGCCACCGAGGGGTTGAGGCCCGGCGTGACGGTCGTGCTGCGGACGGCGGGCCGGCTGGCCACCAGCGGGGTCTTGGCGGTCACGTTCCAGCCGCGCACCTCCACGTTGCTCGCCCCGTCGGCGCCCGTCAGGACGGCGCGCAGGGCAAGCAGGTTACGGCCGTACTCCAGGACCATCGGGTCGTCGGTCGCCCGCGTGGACGGGGCCGGCGCGGACGAGGCGGGCTTCGGCTTCACGAACTGGAGCAGGCCCTTCTCGTCGACCCGCACATGGGCGCCGCTCTCCCCGGCGAGGTGCTGGAGGAACTCCCAGTCGGAGACGTTGGGTTGGGAGAGCTGCTGGTGGGTGACCGGCGCTGCCTCGACCTTGCCGACGGCCAGACCGGCCCCGGCGGCGATCTTCCGGACGATGTCCGCCGTCGTCATGTTGCGGAACGCGACGACCTTACGGCCCCGCTGGAGGCGGTGGACCTTGGAGTACGCCCGGATCACCGTGAACGAACCCGTGGTGTCGGAGTCCAGCTCCAGGGCCGTCACCTCGCCGGTGAACAGCCGCTCCCTCGCCTGCCCCTGGACCGTCGCGACCGAGATCTTCAGCGGCGTGCCGATGGTGACGCCGGTGGCGGTGAGCAGTTCGTGGTTCGGGTCGCGGTACGTCACGACGGCGGTGTCCGGCAGTCCGACGTTCTCGTCCACGACACAGCTGACCAGCTGGGCGACCCAGGCGGGCGGCAGTTCGGCCGGCGCCTCGACGATCGGGTCGGCCGCGAACGACCTGCCTCCGCGCTCGGGGCTCATCGTCCCTCCTCCGGGGTTGCGTCCTCGGTGCCGGGCACGACGAGTTCCGTGCCGGGCGCGAGCACCATGGGGTCGTCGATGCCGTTGGCCTCGGCGATGACGCGCCAGGCGGTGGCGTCGCCGTACTCGCGCCAGGCCAGCAGCGGGAGGCTGTCGCCCGCGACGACGCGGTGCGTACGGCGTGCCTCGCGCGAGCCCGACGTCGGGTTCTGGCCCGCCGGGTCGACGCTCGCCTCCTCGATGGAGAGCGAGCAGGTGGCGCGCAGTGGCTTCCCGTCGACGTCGAACAGCGTGTAGCTGACGGAGAGGTTGGACAGCACGCCGTCGAACGAGGTCGTCTTCGAGGTGCCCCATTCGAACCGCACCCAGGGGCTGGCCGGCGTCTTCCGCGCCAGGCTGGCCTTGGTGGGCACACAGGCCGTCATCATCTGCTGCACGGCCTGCTCGACGGAGTTGTCGTGCTTGGCGGTCGCGTCGAGGAAGACCTCCAGGGAGAGCGAACGCGGCCCGCTGCCCACGAACTCGGGCAGGGCCGACTGGCCCGCCATCCGCGAGGGCGTGCGCCGCCACTCGGTGGTCTTGCTCAGGGACAGGCTCGACGGGTTGAACTGGAGCTTGACGCGGGCAAGGGTGCCGCCCGGCTTGGCGCCGACCTTGGCGGGCGGCTCCATGATCGTCAGCTGGGCGCGGGCGCGGCTCGCTCGGGCGCGTGCCATCGTGTGCGTACCTCCTCTCCGTGGGTGGGCGCGAGTGTCAGGACGGGCGCAGGCCCTCGTGGGCGATCTCCAGGGTCTCGATCGCGGCCTGGGAGTTGGCCGGGTCGAAGGACGGGCCCTGCCAGCGCACCGGGACGATGCCGAGGACCTGCCAGCTGACGATGCGGCTGAGGTCGGGCCTGAGCGCGACGATCTCCCCGTCCTTGGGCTCGACCCGCTCGATGATCTCGTCGAGCCAGCGGGCGATCTTGGCGGTGTCCGCGGTGACGGGCCGGGTCAGGGTGATGTTGGACCAGGTGATGCGGCCGGGGAGCTGCCAGGAGAACCCGTTGTTGCCGCCCTCCGCGTACTGGTGCATCTCCACCTCGGCGCCGAGGCCCGAGCAGGTGTGGAAGGCGCCCAGGTCGTTGCCGCCGATCGCGAGGCGGAAGAACACGCTCGTCGCGACGATGCTGTCCGTCATCTCTCTCCTTGCCCCGGGGGGCGCGTTCTGTGTGCGGGGTCTGCCGGGGTCACGGGGTCCGGCGGGGGTGCTGCGGGGGCCACGGGGTCCGGCGGGGGTGCTGCGCGTACCGGTCCGGGTCAGCGGCGGTTGTCGTAGGGGCGGCCGGTGCGTTCCCGGCCGCGGCGCATCTCGGCCCGCAGCAGACGGGCCACCGGGTCGATCAGCGCTCTGGCCAGTTCGTCGAGTTCTTTGCCGCGGGGGGCGGCCGGTGGGGTCTGTGTGCCGGTGGAGGTGGAGGTGCTGGTGCTGGTGTTCGTCGTGGTGGTCGCGGTGGAGGTGGAGGTGGACGAGACGTCGCGGGCGACCGGGATCACCGGAACGCCGCTGAGGCCCGCCTCCGCCATCCGCTGGACGGCCTTGGCCTGGAGCCGCTGGTTGGCGGCCGGTGCGCGCGCGACGGGTGGCGCGGGCGGCTCCGCCACCGCTCCGGGTACCGCACCCCTCGTGTACGTCAGGGGGTGAGCCAGGCGCTGGACGGGGGCGTCGGTCCGCCCGGGGTCCGGCCTGCCGCCCGACGGGTTGGGGGCGAGGCGTACGACGGGTACGGCTGGGGTGGCCGGGGCGGTCCGCGTCACCGGTTCCGGGCGAGTGGCGCGTTGGACCGGGGACGAGGGCGCCGGGTGTACGGGGGTGGGGGCGCCGGGCGAGGCCGGCGAACCCGGGTGGTCCGCCGGGCCGTTCGGGGAGCCTGCGGCCGTCGTCGAACGCAGCCGCGCCAGCAACCCGCGCGGGGCCGGGGACGGTGCCGGGCCGCCGGCGGAACCGGCCGGGCGCGGGGCCGTGCCGGTGCGCGGGGCCGTGCCGGCGCGCTGTACGGAAGCGGACGTGGCCGTGGGCGTGGGGGCGGAGGCGGGCGCGGGGGCCGCCTCCGGATCGGGTGCGGGTTCGCGGCGCCAGGATGCGGCGACTACGGGGCGGGAGGCGGCCCCGGCCGCCTGGGCGGGGCCCGGCTGCGCGGAGAACCCCTCGGGCACACCCGTACTGACGACGAGCGGGCGGTCGGCCAGCAGCCGGAGCGAGCGCTGGACGGCGGGGGCGGCGAGCGCGGAGTCACGCGGTGTGGAGCCGACCAGGGCGGCCGGGACGGCGGTACGCGCGGCAGCCGGTCCTGACGGCGAGCCACCGGAGGGCTGGGGGTTCGACCCGGCCGAAGCCGTCGGGCTCCCGACCGCACGGGACACCGGAACCAGCGGGTCCGGGCGCCTCTCGGACGGTCCCGCGACCGGGACCACCGGAGCGGACCCCGCCACAGACGCCGAACCGCCCTGCGCTCCGGCCGGATCGGTCGTGTTCCCGGCCGCCGCACGGGACACCGGAACCAGCGGCTCCACTGAAGTGCCCCGCGGGGCCGCCGCGACGCGCGGGTTCGCCACGTCGCGCTGTACGGAGCTGCCGGGCGCGGGCGCGGGCGGGGAGGGCGTCGACGGCCGCCGGTCCGGCCGTGCCGTCGGGGTGGCGCCGCCGAGCAGGGGCGCCGCAGGTGTGGCCGTCGGCGGGAGTTCCCGCAGCGGGGCACCGAGACCGGAGCGCGTCGTGGGCTTCGGTCCGGTCGTCGCTCCCTGCTGGGGCGGGGTTCCGCCCGTCGGGCCCTCGGCCTCCGTCGTCCGCCGCATGACGGTCAGCGGCGGCGCCGTCTCGCCCGCCCGGGCGGGTGCCGGGGTCGTCGCGTTCGTCGCGTCGGTCGCCTTCGCGGGGTCCATACGCCGTGCCGTGACCGGGAGTTCGGCGAGCGGTTCGCCCAGACCCGGCCGCGCCGCCGGCGTCCGAGGGCTCCGGTCCGGCCTGGCGGCCGGTGCCGGCTCCTCTCGTACGGAACTCCCCTCGGGCGACGCCTTCGGCGACCGGTCGGCGGTCGCGGCCGATGCGCGCGGCGGAACCGCGGCGAGCACGCGCGGTGCCGTCGCCGGTCGCCTGGCCACGACCAACGGGGTGCCGACCGGGCGGGGCCTGACAGGAGCCGGTCGGGTCCGGGGGATGGCGGACGCCTCGGGGCTCCTGGGCACCGCCTCCGTGACGGCGGTTCCCGCCGGGCCGCCGGAGGAGTCCGGGCCGGCTCCCACGAGGGGCAGGGTGGCGGGTCCGTTCGCCCCGGGCCGCTTCGGCCCCACGGGCGCGATGCGTCGGAGGATCGTGGGCGCGCCGGGGCGCCCGGCCGTGGCCGAGTTGCCCGGCGTACCCGAGTCGCCGGGCGTGGCCGGGTTGTTGGACGTGGCCGGGTTGCCGGGCGAGTCACCCGGAGTCGCCGAGGCCGTCGGCCGACCCGAATCACCGGACGCAGCCGAGGCGTTGGGGGTACCCGAGGCCCCGCGCGCAGCCGAGGTGTTGGGGGTACCCGAGCCGCCACGCGCAGCCGACGTGCTCGGGGTACCCGAGGCGCCGCGCGCCGCCGAGGCCGTCGGCGTACCCGAGGCGGTGCGCGCCGACGCGTTCCCGGCCGCACCCGGTCCCTTGGCCGCCCCGGAGTTCCCGGAGTTCCCGGAGTTCCCGGAGTTCCCGGGCACACCCGGATTCCCGTGCGTACCCCTGGCCTTGGGTCCCCCGGTCGCCGCCCGGGTGCCGGACGGCTTCGGGGGCTCGGGGGCCGGGCCCGCACCGGGCTCGCTTCCCGTGCGCCGGGACACGACCAGCGGATGGCCCGGCCCGGCGCCGCCCGGTCCCGACGGAGGTACGGCGGCGGAACCGCCGCCCGCGCCCCCGTCCGTCGTCCGGCGGGACACCGTCAGCGCCTCCGTCGCTCCGGAGCCCGCGCCCAGCACGGGCGCGGTGGCCGTGGGGCCGCTCTTCGCCGCTCCCTCCGGGGCCGGCGCCGTCCGCCGGGGGGAGGCGGACGACGCCGGGGTTCCGGGCGCCGCGGCGGGGCCGCTCCCCGTGCTCCGGGGGACGACCAGCGGGTCGGCGGCCCCGGGCCGCCCCGGGCTCCGCGCGGGTACGGCCGCCGGAGCCGTCGTCCCGGTGCGTCGCTGGACCGCCTGCCCGGGGTCCGGGGACGTCGTCCCCGACCCCGTCGCCGGGCCCGCGTCGGCGCCCGCGTCGGGGTCCTGCTCCGCGTCCGGCCGCACCGTGCGCAGCAGGAGCGGACCGCCGCCCTCCACCGTCGTCGTACGCGGGGCGCCGGTCGGACGGGCGACCCCGTGGACCAGGCCGGCGGGCGCGGACGGCACTAGGCCGTGACCGAGTCCCGACGTGAGCGTCGGGTTCTGCCAGGAGGCGAGGCCCGAGCGGAAGCGCAGCCCGTCGCTCACGCCCAGGGGCGAGCGCGCGATGGTGACCGACGGCGGGGCGACCTCACGCCAGCCTCCGTCCCAGCCGGGGCGCCCGGCCGGAGCCTGCGGCCCGGCGGCCGGGCCGGGCTCCGCCGCGGCCGTGTCGCTCGGCGCGGGCGCGGCGGGCGCCTGTGCGCCGCCCCGTCGGATCCTGTCCCAGAAGCCCATGCCCTCACCTCACCCGCCTTCGTTCACCCGTGTGTTGATCCGCGCGATCTCCCTCACCCACTGCTGACGCTCGGCGTGGGTGAGGTCGAGGATGTCCTCGCGCTGCCAGTGGAAGTGGTAGGCGACGTACGCGATCTCCTCCCGCAGCCGGGGAAGGGCGTACGTCACGATTCCCCCAGGCGCCCGCCCGAGAGGTCCACCTCGAAGTCGCCCTGGCAGTGGGGGCAGGTCACCGCCGCGTGCGTGTGCCCCTCGCTGTTGATCCGCCGGTAGAAGTCCTGGAGGAAGGCGACGTCGGTGGCGTACATGCGCTCGACGACCCCGGCGTGGATGTCGGTGATCGTGCCGAGCGTGGTGATCACCTGGCTGAGGAGGACCACGCTCAGGTACGCCGGGTTCTCCTTCACCCGCAGGTCGATCTGCGGGCGCAGCTCGTCCCTGGCCGTCGCGAGCCGCATGGTGCCGGTGCGGTGGACCGTGCCCTCGTCGTCGACGTACCCGCGCGGCAGCTCGAAGGTGAACTCGGTCCGGAGTTGTTCGCGCTGCCGCGCCGGCGGCGGGGCCGCCGCCGGGGCGGGGGCGGCCGCCGGAGTGGCGGCCGCCGCGCGCTCTGCCGACGAGGCGGCTTCGAGGAGTTCCTCGAGGTTGCCCGAGGTGACCGTCCTGCGCCTCATTCGATCACGATCTCCTCGAAGGTGATGGTCACGGTCTCGGTGGCGGCGCTGGACTCGCCGGCCTTGAGCGAGGGCCCTTCCCACTTGCTCGCCCAGCCCTGCATCAGCTGGATGCGCCGGACGGTCTCGCCGGCGGCGTCCTTGACCTCGATGGTGAGGTTCTGCCGGGCGGAGTCGACCGCGCCGTTCTCCAGCGTCTCCTTGACCCACTTGGTGAACTCGGTGCTCTTGTCCATGCCGCGGGTGATCGTCACCTCGCCCGCCTGGCGCGCACCCGGCTGCTTGCGGATGAGCAGCTTGCCGTCGGGGGTCACCTGGCGGACCTCGACAACGTCCTCCTCATAGGTCAGGCCGCTGATCTCCTGGATCGACTCGACCATGTAGCCGCCCAGCTGGACGCCGAAGACGTGAGTGGAAAGAGCGTCGCCCTCTGCCATGACTGCTTTCACCTTTTCTGTTACTCGTTGACGAGGCTGGTGCTGTCGGAGAACTGGGAGAGCCGGAAGATCACGAACTCGGCGGGCTTGACGGGTGCGACGCCGATCTCGCACACCACCTGGCCGAGGTCGACCGACTCCGGCGGGTTGTTCTCGCGGTCGCACTTGACGTAGAACGCCTCGGCCGCGGTGCTTCCGAAGAGCGCGCCCCGGCGCCATTCCTCGGTGAGGAAGGCGGTGACGTTCCGGCGGATGCTCGCCCACAGCCGGTCGTCGTTCGGCTCGAAGACCACCCACTGGGTGCCCAGGAGGATGGACTCCTCCAGGTAGTTGAAGAGCCGGCGGACGTTGAGGTAGCGCCAGGCCGGGTCCGAGGACAGGGTGCGGGCGCCCCAGATGCGGATGCCGCGGCCCGGGAAGGCGCGGACGCAGTTGACGCCGATCGGGTTGAGCAGGTCCTGCTCGCCCTTGGTGAGCCGGATGTCCAGGTCGACGGCGCCGCGGATGATCTCGTTCGCCGGGGCCTTGTGCACACCGCGCTCGCCGTCGCTGCGCGCCCAGACGCCCGCGACGTGGCCGCTGGGGGGCACGGTCGTGTTGCGGCCGGTGGCCGGGTCGAAGACCGAGATCCAGGGGTAGTACAGCGTGGCGTAGCGGGAGTCGTAACCGGCCTCGTCCTGGCGCCAGGTACGGATCTGCTGCGCGTTCATGCTCGGCGGGGAGTCGAGGACCGCGACGCGGTCGCCCATCTGCTCGCAGTGGGAGATGACGGCGAGCTGGACGGTCCTGACGCCCTCGGCGTCGATCTCACCGCGCTGGTGGGCACCCATCAGGTCCGGTACGGCGACCATGGTGATCTCGTCGATGGCCTCCAGACCGGCGAAGCCGGTGCGGGCGGAGGAGTCGCCGACGTACTCGGTCGGGTCGACCCGCACGACGCCGCCGGGGGCCGAGCCGGCCGGGGTCGCGGCGGGGGCCGCCGGCAGGGTGACGGTCTGCTTCTCGGGGCGGGTCGGCGCGGTGCCGGGCTGTTCGGCGACCTCGATGAGCTTCGACTCGCGTACCAGGTTGAGCAGATATCCCTTGACGTTCTTGCGGACGGAGGCGTCGTACGTCTCCACCACCTTGCCGCTCTGGCGGACGAGCAGCTTGAACTTGTCCTCCGGCGGGTTCTCGCCGTCGGCGTCGGCGATCTCGACGGAGACCTCCGGTCCGCTGCCGGGGCGGGCCGACAGCAGGAAGCCGCCGAGAGCGGTGGGCGCGGGCGCCTGGAGGGCCGCGGGCCGGCCGCTGTCCGCCTGGCCGGCCGCCGGGCCGCCGACACGGACGACGTAGGCCGTGCCGCCGCCGTTGGCGAAGTAGCCGTACACGGCGTGGGCGAGGTAGGTGCCGGCGGTGAAGCCGCCGAACGTCTGGACGTACTGGTCCCAGTTGGTCACCAGCGTCGGCCGGTGGAAAGGTCCCTGCTCCGCGAAGCCGACGAAGGCGGCAACCGCGGTGCCCACTCCTTCGATCGGCCGCGCACCGGACTGCACCTCCTCCACATACACGCCCGGGGTGAGGTACGACGGCATACTCGCTCCTTCAAGTGGCCACTGGGTCACCACGAGTCTCACCGCCCCGACGTGCCTGGTCATAGGCCCGCAGGTCCCCGCCGAAGGGCAACGGCTCTGCCTGAACGGGCAGGTGGGAGGGGGCGGACCGGCAGTTCGGGGGCCGGTCGTCAGGCCCTGTGTTCCCTCCGCAGCCAGGGGCCGAACTCGCTCTCCAGGACCAGGCGTCCGAGCTTGCGGTACTCCTGGAGCACTGCGGAGACGAGCTGGGCCATGCCGAGCGGGCCGCCCGCCTCGGCCGCGAGGTAGGCCGCGGTCACCGCGCAGGCGCGGATCGAGCCGCCCGCGAGCTCGAAGCGGTCCGCGCAGAACGGCAGGTCGAGGTCGTCACCGCGGGGCATCTCGGGGCCCAGGCAGCGGTCCCACAGCGCCAGCCGCTGCGGCGCGTCGGGCATGGGGAAGTCGGCGATGACGTCGATACGGCGGGTGAACGCCTCGTCCAGATTGGCCCGGAGGTTGGTGGTGAGGATCGCGATCCCGTCGAAGGACTCCATACGCTGGAGCAGGTACGCCGACTCGACGTTGGCATGGCGGTCGTGCGCGTCCTTCACCTCGGAGCGCTTTCCGAAGATCGCGTCGGCCTCGTCGAAGAGCAGGACGCCGTTGACCTCGGAGGCCTCGACGAAGATCCGCTCCAGGTTCTTCTCGGTCTCGCCGACGTACTTGTCGACGACCGTGGAGAGGTCCACCACGTAGAGCTCCATGCCCAGTTCGGCGGCCACGACCTCCGCGGACATCGTCTTGCCCGTACCGGACTCGCCCGCGAACAGAGCGATCACCCCGCGTCCGCGCCCGCCGCCGGGACGCATCCGCCACCGGCCGAGGACCTGGTCGCGATGGCGGGCGCGCAGGGCGAGCTCGCCGAGCTGGCGGCGGGTGGGCGGGGGCAGCACGAGGTCGTCCCAGCCGACGGCGGGGTCGATGCGGCGGGCGAGGCGTTCGAGGCCGGCGCCGTTCTGGGCGCGGACGGCGGCCCGCAGGTCCTGCGGGCCGACGGGGCGCCGCTGCGCGAACGCCGTACGGACGGCGACCGTCGCGGCCTTGCGCACCTGCTCGGCGTCGAGGCGGTACGAGGCGACGGCCGCGTCGAGTTCGTCGTCGTCCGGAAGGGTTACGGGCGTCGGGTGCGGGGCGTCGGCCTCGGCCGCCGTGGCCTCCGTCCCCGCGACGGCCGCCGTCGCCGAGGCCGCCGCCGCGTCCGTCAGGGCCTGGCGCCATTGGGCGATCCTGCGTCCGGTGGCGGGCGGGCCGACCGTGAAGGGGACCGGGCTGTACCGGGACCAGAGCGGGTCCCAGTTCTTCGCGCCGTGGGTGATCAGCGGGACGCCCACCGCGGCGGCGCACAGGTCGCGCAACCACCGGGACCGCTCCGGGCGTTCCGGTTCGAGGGCTTCGAGCGGGCCGACGACGAGGCCGCCGCCGCACAGCCGCGCCTCGGTCGCGAGGAGGTGCGGCACCCGGGCCCCCTCGGGGTCGGTGGTGAGCGCGGAGACGTCGAGGACCACGGGCCGGCGGCCCGCGGCGGTGAGCGCCTCGACGGCGACCCGGCCGGCGTCGCCGCCCCGGGCCCGGAGATGGACCGGGCCGGTGCCGGGGGCGGCGGCCGCCGCGACGCGCAGCACGGTCTCGTCGTACGGCCCCGAGGCGTACGCGCCCGTGTCGACCAGGCCCGCGAGCCGGCCGTCGGGCGTGTCGTCCCCGAGCAGATGGGCGGCGACGCGGTCGGGCACGCGCAGGGTGCGCGAGAGGAGCGGGCGGTCGGGTTCCGTGATCTCCAGGAGGCCGCCGCGCATCAGGGGCGCGGCGGTGGAGAAGCGGAACCGTCCGGGGCCCGCGACGGGTTCCCCGCACAGCTCCAGAGCGAGGCCGATGGTCGGGCGGCGGCGGGTGAGGTCGTCGTTGAGGTAGCCGTAGAGCGGTTCGAAGCGGGCGTCGACGTCGGGGGCGAGGGCGACGAGCAGCAACTCCTCGTCCAGCGGGAGGAGTCCGAAGTCCTCGGCGAGGCGGCGCAGCCGGGACCCGGGCGCTGCCACGGGCAAGTCCGCGGGAGCGGGGGCGGAGCCCGTGTCCGGGTGGAAGGCCGCGGGGGCGCGGAGGATCCGCTCCGCGCCCTCCGGGGTGAGGTACTGGCCCCGGTACGGGTCGTCCGGAGCCGGGTCGGTCGCGTGGCGGGCCGCCACCGTGTCGCGGACCCGCAGTTCGACACGGGCCAGGCGCTCCCAGAGATGGGTGAGCCCGGCCGGGTCGCCGGCCCGCTGCCTTTCTCCTCGGACGTCCGCGTCGACGTCCGCGTACGTCCGTACGTCGTCCTGGATCACCGGACGGGCCCCCGGTGGCGGCGCGTCGGCGCGGGCCTGTCGCGCGGGACGGCGAAGCCCTGCGGGCCGGGGTCGCCGGCGCCGTCGTAGCGCAGGCGCCGGCCGGGGCCCGGCGGGGTGTCGTCGGAGGCGGCCGGGGCGACCCGTACCTCCAGACCCTCGGTGACCGGGGGCGCGGCGTCGATGAGCTCGCCCGCCAGCGGGGCGAGGACCTTGAGGTCGATCGCGGCCTTCAGCTCGCCGCCGAGGGCGGACCACACGTCTCCGGCCGACCGGCCCTGCGTGCCGCCCCCGGCCACCTCGATGGGCACGGCGAGACCCAGCTCGGCCAGGGTGCCGGTGCGCAGCCGGGCGGGCAGCACGTCCGTACGGGCCATGCACCGCAGCACCTCGGAGAGCAGCCGGTGCTCGTCCTGGGGCCGGTTGGTCCAGGCCGTGACCAGGTAGGTGAGGTCGAACCAGCGGGGCGGGGTGCGGTAGGCCACGATCCGCCCGGTGTCGTCGTACTCCTCGAGTCTGCCCGTCCGGCGCCTTTCGACGTCCTCCCTGATGTCGTAGAGGAAGACGCTGATGGTCGGGGCGTTGCGGCGCGCCGCCCACTCCCGGGTGGGCGGGTCGAAGACCAGGTCGACCCCGCTGTCGGTCAGGCCGGCCTGGGTGAGCAGCAGGCGCAGCCCCTCGTCGACTTCGTGGATCACCGGCGCGCCACCTCGTCGGGCGGGGCGACGTTGCCGGTGACGACCAGGAAGGGCGTGGTGACCGGGGAGAACCCGGCGCCCTTGGCGGTGATGATCCGCGGCCCCGTCTCGTCCTTGGCGAGGATCAGCAGCTGGGAGATGAACGTTCCGTCGGCCTTGGGGACGGTGGGCACGGCCGCGGCGGTGATGCCGGGCTTCCAGGTGAGCGTGACGGCGGTGCCGGGCGGGAAGTCCTTGCCGCGCACGGAGGTCACGAAGCCGGGCTTGCCGACGGCCGGTACGGCCACGATCTTCGGCTGGAGGATCCGGATCCGCTGCCGGTCCGCGTTGTCGGACGGGTCGGCGTCGGTGCCGGAGGTGGTGATCCGGCCGGTGGCGGTGGCCGTCAGCGCCTTGTCCGGGGACAGGACGATCGTGACGACGGTGGAGGCACCGGGGGCGAGGTCACCGAGGGCGCACACGCCGTCGACGCAGCCGGCGGGGGCCTTCCCGGCCGGGATGCCGCGCGGCAGGCCGAGCCGCAGGGAGAGGCCGGTGGCCAGCGCCTCAGGGCCGTTGCGGACGGTGTACGTGAGGACCACGCGGCCTCCGACGTACCCCGGTTCGGGCTGGGCGGTGATGGTCAGCGCGGGGCCGGCCTCGGGCGCGGGCGGCGGGGTCGGCTTCGGCGGGGTGGGCTTCAGCGGGGTCGGCGTGGGCGTGGGTGCCGGCGTCGTCGGGGTCGGGGTCGGCGTCGGGGGGACCGGGGCGTCGTCGACGGGGACGAGGGTGCGGGTCGCGTTGTCGGCCGGGCTGCGGTCGATCACGGCACCGGTGACGGACCAGTCGATGACCTGGTCGCCGGGGGTCACGCCGGTCAGCCGCGCGATGACGGTGACGCTCTCCCCCGGGTCGAGGACGCCCAGGTCGCACTGCGGGGACCCGGGCTCGCACCGCCCCTTCGACGGGGTCAGCCCGTCGAGCCGTACGCCCGGGGGTACGGCCGCGGTGAAGGTCGTGCCGGGGGCGGCGGAGGGGCCCTGGTTGGTGACGGTCACGGTCACCGTGCCGGTCTCGCCCTCGGTCACCGGGTCCGCGGCGGGCGGCGCGGTGACGGTCAGGTTCACGGACTGCTGGTACGCGGGCTCCTTCTGACGGCCCGGCAGGGCACCGGTCAGGGACGTGACGGCACCCGTGGCGAGCTCGACGGTGGACAGGGCCTCCGGCGAGTTGGGCGCGAGGGCCCGGCGGGAGCTGAACACGAGCCGGCGCGCGTCCGGCGACCAGGCCACGTCACGCGGCTGGAAGGGGCCGGTGGCGGAGGTGTCGGGGATGTCCCGACGGCATCCGTCGGAGTCGCCGTCGCGGCCCGTCGGCAGGACCACCTGGCAGCCGCCCTCGGTCAGGTCGGTCATGAGGACGCTGTTGCGCTCGTTGATCCGGCCGCCGCCGTCCTTGCGGTTGAAGGCGAGGCGCTTGCCGTCGGGCGAGAACGCGGGGCTGTCGTCGATCACCTGGCAGGTGCCGGGGCAGAGCTCGGCGCTGAGGTTCCGCTGCTGGTCGAGGGCGCGCACGGGCACGGTCCAGATGTGCTTGTTGCCGCCCACGCCGTCGATGACGTGGTTACGGGTGAAGGCGAGGGTGGTGCCGTCCGACGACCAGGTCGGCTGGGCGTCGCCGCCGGTCTGTCCGGCGGGCGGGCGCACCTCGCCGACGAGGGCGCCGGAGGTGGCGTCGGCGACGAGGATGCGGCCGGGGCCGGAGGCCTGGCCGACGCCGCCGGGCGAGGTGCGGGTGAAGGCGAGGAGCTTGCCGTCGGGCGAGAAGGTGGGGTCGGTGTCCCAGTCCTTGGCTCCCCGTCCGGCGAGCGGCATGGGGGTGGTCTTCGATCCGTCGGCGTCGGTCAGCCAGATCTGCTCGGTCCGGCCGGTCTCGGGGTCGCCCTGGAAGCGGGTGACGACGATCCGCCGGCCGTCGGGGGTGTAGTTCTGCCGCTCGGTCCACGGGTCGTAGCCCGCGGCCGGGTTGAAGAGCGGGTCGGCCGCCGGGTCGGTGGTGGTCCTGGCGGCGGGGTCCTCGCGCAGGATCTTGACGCCGAGGTCGCGGGGGTCGGAGCCGTCGGGCCGTACGTCCTGGAGGTACGCGTGGTAGCGGGCCTCGGCGGTGGTGCGGGTGACGACGACGGAGCCGCCGTTCTGCGGGCCGAGCCAGGTCGGCGAGTCGACGACCCGGTCCTCGTAGAGGACGACCTCCGCGGTGGCCGTGGAGTGGGCGACGGCCCGGTAGACGCTGTCGTACGGGTTGGTGCAGCCGCAGGGCCCGTTGAGGCTGAGGAAGAGGATGGTGTCGCCGTCGGGCTGCCAGGCGGCGGACCGGGTGTTCCAGCCGGCCTGTTCGCCCGAGAGGAGCGGGCCGTCGGCGCCCCGGCCCGAGGTCACCCGCAGTCGCGGTCCGGTCTCCTGACCGCCCGGCGCGAGGGTGAGGGTGTAGGCGACGAGGTCGCGGTTGACGGTGTCGTCGACGGGGTTCCAGGCGGGGTCGTCGGCGTTTCCGGCCGGCCCGTCGCTGATCCGTTCGGACACGCCGCCGGTCAGCTGCCGGCGGTAGATCTGGCGGCCGCGCAGGGGGTCGGCGTCACTGGCGTACGCGATCCTGGCGCCGTCCGGCGAGACGGTGGGCGCGGTCTCGTTCGCGGGGGTCTCGGTGAGGGGGCGGGCTCCTGACCCGTCGGTCCCCACGATCCACAGGTCGCGCTGGGTGCCGCCGAGGCCGGGTTCGGCGGAGTCGAAGACCACGAACCGGCCGTCCGGGGTGAGTTCGGGGTTGGCCGCGTCGCGGTCCGAGGTCAGCTTGTGGATGCCCCCGGCGGCGTCCCGCAGGTACACCTGGGGGCGCGTGCCGTCGCGCAGACTGGTGAAGACGACCTGGTCCCCGCGTGCCGAGGCCTCGGTGTCGTAGTGGGCCGGGCCGCCGCCGAGCAGCGGTTCGCTCGTGGCCGGGGTGCCGGTGACGCGCCCCATGGACCGGTGCTCGGTGCCCGCGAAGGCGATCCGGCCGGTGTCGTCGGCGTCCGCCGCCGCGCGGGCGGGCGCGGCGGCGGGGGTGGCGGCACGGGGTGAACTCACCGCGAGCAGGGGCACGATCAGCGCCACGGCGACGGACAGTCTGCCCAGCCTGATACGGCCCACCGGGCCGGGGGTGCCGGTCACGTCCACCTCACAGTCTGGGAGCGGTTCACCGTCGTCGAGCGTCACAGCCCGGGTCGCGCGGTGCCAGGGCCCGAGTACCCGTCCCGGGGGAAGCGTGGGCTGCTCTTTCGGGCATTCATATGAGTCCGTGTCTCATCGCGTAGCCCACCGCGTGGGCCCGGTTGCGCAGTTGCAGCCGGGTGGTGACCTCGTGCAGCACGTTCTTGACGGTCCGTTCGGAGTACGAGGTCTTCTGCGCGATCTCCACGGTGTCGAAGCCCTCGGACACCAGCCGGAGCATGTCGGCCTCGCGTGTCGTCAGGGTGGAGAGGGTCAGGCCGCGCGGGTCGAGCACCGTCCGCTGGAGGCTGCTGACATGGGCGAGCAGCTTGCCCAGCAGGTCGCCGGGGAGGACGCCCTCCCCCTTGGCCAGAGCGGTGACCAGGTGGACCAGACGGTCCTGGTCGGCCTCGGAGCGGCGCAGTACGGCGGCGACCGAGCATTCGATCATCGTCTGGAGCGAGCCGGCCTCGAATCGTCCGACGACGAGCCCCGTGCTGGTGGCGGTGTTGCGCTGGAGCCGGCGCAGCAGTTGCACGGTGGAGTCGTCGACCGTGTCCACCACCACCAGGGTGGCCCTGGCCCGGTCGGCTTCGGCCTCGGGCAGCAGCTCCACCTCGGGGCGCCTGCGCAGTTGTTCGGTGATACCCGCCTGGAGGATCAGGTCCTCGGCGTAGACCGAGACCGTCACCCTGGCATTGCACTGATCACTGTTTGTCATGTCATTCCACCCGTTTCATGGTCGTGCGCCGGCCGGAGGGTCTGCGGCCGGCGTGTGGTTCAGATGCGGCGCGTGGCCGTGCGGCGATGGTCCGTGGGGGCATCCGGGTTGCCCGGTCGTTGTCCCCCACGTCCCTGGAGAAGGGCCGGTCGGCGGCCTAGGTTCCGAGCGTGACGACTTCTGCCGAACTCGAAATGCCGACCGTGACGGTCTCGCCCGGCGGCGAGGCGACGACCACCCTGAACGTCCGTAACGACAGTGACATCGTCGAGGCGTACACGTTCACGGTGGTCGGTGACTGCGCCGCGTGGAGCACCGTCGAGCCGGCTCGTGTCTCGCTCTATCCCGGCACGTCCGAGACGGTGACGGTGCGGCTCGCCCCGCCGCGCTCCCCCGAGGTCCGCGCCGGGGAGAAGCCGCTCGGCGTGCGTGTCCTGCCCGTGGAGCACCCGGAGAACGTGGTGGTCCCGGAGACCACGGTGCGTGTGGAGGCGTTCCGTGAGGTCCGTCAGGAGCTCACGCCTCGTCGTCGGCGCGGCTGGCGCGGGGGGCGTTACCGGATCGCCCTGCGCAACCAGGGGAACACGCCCGTGTCGCTCGCTCTCGCCGGCCGGCAGGCCGGGGAGGAGCTGAGCCTGCGCACCACCCCGCAGCGGAAGCGTCTGGAGCCCGGTGAGTCCGCCGAGGTCGCGCTGAAGGCGGGCGTCCGGCCGCTGATCTGGTTCGGCGAGCCGGTGAGCCATCCGTTCGAGATCGAGGTCGCCGAGGCCACCGAGAGGACCGAGGGCGGCACGGATGCGTCGGGGATCGCCAAGTCCTCGGGAGCCACGGAGAGTTCGTGGAGCTCGGAGAGCGGCGGGGAGCCCGCCGTGTCGGGTGTGGTCGAGGGCGAGTTCGTCCAGCTGCCGGTCCTGCCGAAGTGGCTGCTGATCCTTCTCGCACTGCTCATGGCGCTGCTGGTCGCCTGGTTCGCGCTGGTCCGGCCGGCGGTGCGCAGCGCCGCGAAGGAGGCCGCGACCGCCGCGCAGAAGGAGGAGTCCGCGAAGCAGCAGGAGGCGGCCGAGCAGGAGAGGGCGCGGGCCAAGCCGGGCGGCGGGCCCGGTGGGCAGGACCAGGGTTCGGGCGGGCAGGGCGACGGCGGGACCGGTACGGTCCGGACGGGCCCCGGTCAGCAGAGTTCCGCCACGATCGACGTCCAGACGGGCGCCGGCGGCAAGAAGGTGGGGACGTACCGGGTGCCCGAGGGGAAGGTGTTCGGGATCACCGACATGGTCGTGGCGAACTTCCAGGGCGACGAGGGTGTCATCACGATCTCGTTCGGCGAGCGGAAGGTCACGACGATCGCCCTGGAGACCTTCCGGAATCAGGACTACCACTGGGTCACCCCCATCGAAATTCCCGAGAACTCGACCGTCACCGCGGAAGTGACCTGCGCGAAGCCGGGCACGCCGGCGACCGGGAAGCAGGCATCCGGCTGCCACGAGGTTCTGAACGTCAGCGGTGTGCTCCGTGACCTGCGTCCGTGAAGCGGAACGTAAGGACATCATTCTTCTCGGTTTCGTCAACGGGAAGGCCGGGCAGATGGATTCGTCCTGAAACCATCGTCCATATCGGTCGTCCTGTATTCGCATCGGAGAACGGCGTGGCCCGTTCCGGTCGTTGGCCACGGCATGATCATCCGTGATCGGTTCGGGGGCAGCGTAGGCAGGGTCCAGTGCCGAAAAAGTGACGTCCCGCTTCACCGCGGCTCCAGCGGCGTGAACATTTCGGGTCCGGCGAGCCGCTCCCTGACCTGCTGTGCGTCGGGATGCCCCAAGTGCTCGAAAAGTTCCAGGGCTTCGCGCCAGGCGACGGCGGCCGCGGCGGTGTCCCCCGCGGCCGCGTGGCTGTCGCCCAGGTGCACCAGGGTGTCGGCCTGCAGGCTGAGGTCCCCGATGTCGCGGTAGAGGGCGATCGCCTGCGCGTAGGCGTCGAGCGCCTCGGAGTGTTCGCCGCGGTGGTGTCTGGCGTAGCCGACGCTGTCCCAGGCCGCGGCCTCGCCGTTCCTGTTCCCGTTCCGCCGGTGCAGGAGAACGGCCCTGCCGCAGTCGTCCAGGGCCTGTTCGTAGGCGCCGGTGAGGATATGGGTCCAGCCGATCTCGTTGAGTACGGCCGCGGCCCCCGTGCGGTGTCCGGACAGCTCGTAGAGGGCGGACGCCAGCGCATAGTGCTCCAGCGCCTGCGCGTGCTGTCCCCTCGCGTTGCTCAGGAACGCCAGATTGCGGTGGGCGGTCGCCTGTCCGTCCGGCGCACCGGCGGCGGTGAAGCGGTCGAGCGCGCGCGAGAGCGTCTCGTGGGACTCCTCGTACAGACCGAGCCGGCAGTACGCGAATCCCAGCGCGCGCAGGATGTAGGCCTCGCCCGTGGTGTCACCGGCCCGGCGGGCGGCGCGCAGGGCCCGTTCCTGGATGACCCGCTGCTCCTCCCAGCGTCCGGCGCGGTCGAGGAAGAGCTCCAGGGTGGCGGCCAGCCGCCAGCAGAGACCCTCGCCGTCGTCGCCGTCCACGGCCGCGCGCTCCACGGCCGCGAGCAGCACCTGACGCTGCCGGTGCAGCCACTGCGCCGCCTGCGTCTCGCCGGTCAGCTCCTCGGGAACCACCCCGTCGCCGAGGGGCGGCAGGGGAACCCGGTCCCGGTACGGGGCGAGGAGGGCGTCGGCCGCCCACGCGCTGTGGAGATGGTGCTCGACCAGCCGGCGCCGGGCCGCGGCCCGCTCCGCCTCGTCGTCCCGTTCCTCGCTCAACTCCTTGGCGTACGCGCGCAGCAGTTCGTGGCAGGAGAAGCGGCCCGGCGCCTCCTCCAGGAGCAGCTGGCTCTCCAGCAGTTCGCCGATCTGCCGGCGGGCCTCCCGTACCGGCACCCCGACCAGGCTCGCGGCGGCGGGAACGGAGAGTTCCGGCCCTTCGTGCGCACCGCCGAGCAGCCGGAAGAGGCGCGCGGCTGCCGGGCTGAGAGCACGGTAGGACCAGGAGAAGACACTGCGGGCGTCGGCGCTCGCGTCGCTGCTGGCGAAGGAGTCCAGGCTGCCCCGGGTGGCGCGCAGTTCGGTGACGATCGCGTCCAGGGCGAACCGGGGGTTGATCAGGGCGCGCGCGCAGACGATCGCGAGGGCGAGCGGCAGATGGCCGCAGAGCTCGACGATGTCCCCGGCGGCCTCGGGCTCGGCCGCGACCCGGTCCAGGCCGAGCCGCCGCGTCAGGAACTCGATCCCCTCCGCGCGGGAGAGCACGTCCAGACCGAGGAAGCGCACGGCGTGGGTGATGACGAGCCCGTCGAGCCGATGGCGGCTCGTGACGAGGGTCAGACAGCCGGGGGTGCCGGGGAGCAGGGGCCTGACCTGCTCCGAGTCCCGCGCGTTGTCCAGCAGGATCAGCAGTCGGCGGGGCGCGAGAATGCTGCGGTAGAAGGCCGGGAGGGCCTGGGGGTCCTCCGGGACCCGCTGGGGCGGGACCCCGAGCGCCGAGAGCACCTCGCGCATGACGTCGGGGGCGCCGAGCGGGGCCATGGTGGGGTGGAAGCCGCGGAGATTCACATACAGCCGGCCGTCCGGGAAGAGGTGCGCCACGCGGTGGGCCCAGTGCACGGCGAGCGTGGTCTTGCCCACGCCGGCCATGCCGCTGATCGCCGCGATCGTCGCGGCCCCGCCGGCGGCCGGGGTGCCCTGCGCGCCCTCCGGGCCCTCCGACGCCTCCAGCAGCTCGCGCGACAGCGCGAGTTCGGTCCGCCGTCCGGCGAAGGTGGCTATGTCGGAGGGCAGCTGGGCGGGGAGGAGCGAGGGTGCGGGCGGCCGGGTCTCCGGTTCCGCCGCGTCGCCCCGTGGGTCCGCGGCGCGGACCACGACGGGCACGGTCTGCCGCAGGACCCGTTCGTGAGCCGTACGCAGCTCCGGCCCGGGGTCGACGCCGAGTTCGCCCACGAGCCGGGAGCGGACGGAGTCGTGGACGGCCAGGGCCTCGGCCTGTCGTCCGAGGGCGGCGAGCGCGGTGATGAGCCTGGCGTGCAGTGCCTCGTCGAACGGGTGGTGGTGGGTGGCCTGTTCGAGCAGGGTCAGCACCCGCTCGCCATGGGCGTGCTCGGGCGCCGGCGCGTGCTCGGGCTCCGTCGCCAGGGCGGCGTCGGCGGCCTCCTTGACGGTGGCCAGGTACTCGTGGTTGAGCGCGGTGAAGAGCGGGTGCGCGGCGACCGTCGGCGCCAGGCCCGTACCGGCGGGTCCGCTCCACATCCCGAGGGCGTCGACGAGGAGCGAGACGCCCTTCGCACGGTCGCCGGCCGTGGCCCGCCCGGCCTGTGCGCGCAGGGACCGGAAGCGCAGCAGGTCCAGCTCACCCGGTTCGACCCGCAGCCGGTAGCCGCCGGCCCCCCGCAGCAGGCGCCTCGCGGCCGCCCGGCTGGGCAGTTCGGGCTCCAGGAGCCTGCGCAGGGACCCGACATGGCGGTGCACGACGTTGACCGCGCTACCGGGCGGCTCCTCCCACAGGGCGTCGATCACCTCCTGGGCCGTGAGGAGCTCTCCCGCCCTCGCCAGCAGCAGGGCCAGCAGGGCCTGCTGCTTCGGGGGGCCCAAGGTCAGTTCGGCGTCCCCCCGCCAAACCCGCACCGGCCCCAGGATCCGGTAGCGCATGCTGCCGCCCCATCTCTCGCTCTTCGTACCTGTGTTCGCTCACGTTAAGTGCCGGAGCCGTCGGATCCGTTACAGCTGACACCGCCGCGTTTCCGTCACGTAACCTTTGGCGATCCGGCCACGGACACGCAGCGGAGGAACGGGGACCACGCATGGGAACGCTTCTTTACGTCACCGACCTCGGCTACCAGGCGCGCGGGCGGCGGTACTGCGACGAGGACATCTGGCTCTCCGGGCGGCTGCGCGAGGAGTTCGACGTCGCGCTCTGCCACCCGCTGGACGCCGCCGCGCTGATGGACCGCTTCGACGCCGTCGTCGTACGCAACAGCGGGCCCGTCCTCCACTACCAGGAGGCGTACGACGCCTTCACCCGCGCCGCGCGCGAGAGGGAGGTGCGGGTGTTCAACTCGCTCAGCGGCAAGGGAGACATGGCCGGAAAGGACTATCTCCTCCAGCTGTCGAGGGAGGGATTTCCGGTCATTCCCACGGCGGGCCGACGCGACGAGTTCGCGCGGCTGCCGGAGGCCGACGAGTACGTCGTCAAGCCGCTGCTCGGGGCG
Source organism: Streptomyces sp. NPDC012508 (assembly GCF_042902595.1). NCBI lineage: Bacteria > Bacillati > Actinomycetota > Actinomycetes > Kitasatosporales > Streptomycetaceae > Streptomyces > Streptomyces sp. NPDC012508. Next base: position 68,528 of record NZ_JBIBEO010000007.1, on the reverse strand, counting down.
GACTCGGTCGGTCTGCGGTTCGTGGAGCGGGCGGCTCTCGAAGACGTGGACCCGGCCGGGATGCTCGTACAGCCCCGGATCCGGTTCGCGTACGAGGTGTCGTTCTACTTCGTCGGGGACGCCTTCCAGTACGCCCTGTACGCGCCGGACCCGGACGCCCGCTGGAGGCTGGAGCGGTACGGACCGACCGACGCCGACCTCGCGTTCGCACGCCGGTTCGTCGACTGGAACGGCCTGGAGTACGGCATCCAGCGCGTCGACGCCTGCCGGGCGCCGGGCGGGGAGCTGCTGCTCGTGGAGCTGGAGGACCTCAATCCGTACCTCTCGCTCGACCTGGTGGGCGAGGCGGAGCGGGAGGCGTTCGTGACCGCCATGAAGGGGTCGCTGCGGGAGCTGCTGAAGAGCTAGTCCGCCACGCGCCGTGAGCGGAAGCTGGAGGCCTCGCCACGCGCCGTGAGCGGGAGCTGGAGTCGGGGCGCCCCGGCGGCGGAGACGAGGGGGCGAGGAGCTCCGGCCCAGGGTGCCGCTCCCGGCCCCGCCGCTACGCCGACCGCTTGCGCGGCGTCGCCTTCTTCGTGGACGCCGTCGTCTTCTTCGACGCCGTCTTCTTCGCGGTCGTCTTCGCGGTCGACTTCGCCGTGGACTTCTTCGCCGCCGCCTTGCCGCCGGCCGCCCCTGACCCCGCCCCCGCCGTCTTCGACGTCGACTTGCGGGCGGGGGCCGCCTTCTTCGCCGCCGTCTTCGACGTGGACTTCCGCGCGCCCGTCTCCTTCGGCGTACGGGAGGAGGTCTTGCGGGGAGCCAGCTCGGTCACCCCGGCGACCCCGCCACCCTCCCCGCGCGCCTCCTTCGCCGCCCGGACGCTGCTCTCCAGGGCCGCCATCAGGTCGATGACCTGGCCGCCGCCCGCCGCCTCGGGCTCCGGGGGCGCCACGGCGGCGCCGCCCTCCGCCTTGGCGGCGATCATCTGCTCGACCGCCTCCCGGTAGTCGTCGTGCAGCGTGGCGATGTCCACCTCGCCGAGCGTCGCCATCAGGGCGTCCGCCAGGTCGAGTTCCGCGTCACGTACCGAGACGGGGGTCTCCGGGGCCACCCCCTCCGGCGCCCGGATCTCGTCCGGCCAGAGCAGTCCGTGCATCGCGATCACGTCGTCCACGACCCGCAGCATCCCGAGCCGCTCCCGCCCGCGCAGCGCGTACTTCGCGACGGCCACCTTGTCGCTCCGCTTGAGCGCCTCCCGCAGCAGCGTGTACGGCTTGGCCGCCGGCGCCCCGCTCGCCGAGAGGTAGTAGGCGGCGTCCATCTGGAGCGGGTCGATCTCCCCGGCCGGCACGAAGGCCACGATCTCGATCGTCTTCGCCGTCGGCAGCGGCAGCGCCGCCAGATCCTCGTCCGTGATCGGGATCATGGTCCCGTCGGACTCCTCGTAGGCCTTGCCGATCTCCGCCTGGGAGACCTCCTCGCCGTCCAGCTCGCACACCTTGCGGTAGCGGATCCGGCCGCCGTCGGCGGCGTGGATCTGGCGGAAGGACACGGACCGGCTCTCGGTGGCGTTCACCAGCTTGATCGGGATGCTCACCAGACCGAAGGAAATGGCGCCGTTCCAAATGGATCGCACGTTTCATCCCTTTCGCACGATACTTCCGGATTCGTGGGATTCTCATCGTATGACGCCGATCACGGAGGTGGAGGGGCGGCGCCTCCCGCTCAGCAATCTGGAGAAGGTCCTCCACCCCAGCACCGGCACCACCAAGGGCGAGCTGCTGCACTACTACGCCACCGTCGGCACCGCGCTGCTGCCGCATCTGCGTGACCGTCCGGTGTCCTTCCTGCGCTATCCGGACGGCCCCGAGGGTCAGCTCTTCTTCACCAAGAACCCGCCGCCCGGCACGCCCGCCTGGGTGAAGACCACCCCGGTCCCCCGCTCCGACGAGCCGCGCGCACGGCAGGTCATGATCCAGGACCTCGCCTCCCTGATGTGGGCGGCCAACCTGGTCGTGGAGTTCCACACCCCCCAGTGGCGGGCCGGCTCGCAGGCCGTCGCCGACCGCCTCGTCCTCGACCTCGACCCCGGGCCGCCCGCCACCGTCGTGGAGTGCTGCCGGGTGGCCCTCTGGCTGCGCGAGCGGCTGGCGGCGGACGGCCTGGAGGCCTTCGCCAAGACGTCCGGCGCCAAGGGCCTGCACCTGCTCGTACCCCTGGAGCCGACCCCGTCCGACCGGGTCTCGGCGTACGCCAAGGAGCTGGCCGTCCAGGCCGAGGCGGACCACCCGGCGCTCGTCGTCCACCGGATGACGCGGTCCCTCCGCGCGGGGAAGGTCTTCGTCGACTTCAGCCAGAACGCGGCCGCCAAGACCACCGCGACCCCCTACACCCTGCGCGCCCGCCCCCGGCCCACCGTCTCCGCGCCGGTGACCTGGGAGGAGGTCGAGGCGTGCGACGCGCCCGAGCGGCTCGTCCTTCTGATGGACGACATCGCGCCACGTCTGGAGCGGTACGGGGACCTCCTCGGGCCGCTCTTCGACCCGGACCGGGCCGGAGCCCTGCCATGACGGCCGCCCCCGCGACACCCGGGGAGGGCCCCGTCCTGCGGCCCCCGGTCGACGTCATGCGCCCGCGCCCGGCCGACGAGATCCCGGCCCAGGGCAGCACGCCCGGGGGACTGCAGTACACCCTCAAGCTCGACGGATTCCGCGCCCTCGCCTTCGTCCTCGAGGACCGCAGGGTCTTCCTGCAGTCGCGCTCGCACCGGGACCTCTCTCCGGAGTTTCCCGAGATCGCGGCACATCTGGGCGCCCATCTGCCGGCCGGGGTCGTCCTGGACGGGGAGCTGTGCGCGTACCGCGAAGGGCGGCTGAGCTTCACCGATCTGCTCCGCTCGCACACCGACCGCAGACAGGCCGGCGTGCCGGTCTCGTACATCGCCTTCGACGTCCTCGCCCTCCCGGGCCGGGACGTCCGGACACTGCCGCTCGTCGAACGCTGGAAGCTGCTGGGCGTCGCGCTGCGGGACATCGGGCCGCCGGTGCAGCCCGTGCTCGCGACGCTGGACGAGGAGACCGCGCGGGGCTGGTTCCGCGATCTGCGGGCGGTGGGCGTCGAGGGGATCGTGGCGAAGGCGCTGCGCTCGCCGTACCGGGCGGGCGAGACATGGGCCTGGCGGAAGGTGCGGCACGCGGACACCCTCGACGGCACGCTCCTCGGCCTGGTCGGCCCGGTGGACCGGCCGCGCGCGCTGCTCGTCCGCCTCCCCGACGACCGTACGGTGACGACCTCGCCGAAGCTGACTCCTGCGCAGGCCCGCGAGGTCGGCGCGCTGGCCGCGGGCCGGCTCGGGGCTCCGGTGGACGATCCCGAGCACGGTCCGGTGACCCCGCTCGCCGACCCGCTGCGCGTCGAGCTGCGCCAGCAGGCCGGTCGCCACGAGACGGCCCGCTTCCTCCGCGTACGGTCCGACGGATAGGCCGAGCCCAGGGCGACACGCGCGCCGGCTCGCGCCTCCGTACGCCCGTTTCCCCGCGCCCCCCGTCCGCCACTCTCCGTACCGGCGCACGCAACTCCGCGTACCGGTCCCGCAGATGGCGCAAAGCGAGCGGCTCGCGCGCCCTTCAAGGACCGCGTCCGGTCAGCGGGTCCTTGTTCCCGGTGTGGTGGTGCACACTTGCTGCCTGGTACAGCGCTCACGGGGAAGGCGGCGGCCGCATGCTGACGGGGATCGAGGAGGTCGACTGGGCCTCGCTGGGGCATGCCTACGGACCAGCCGACGATGTACCGGGGATGCTGCGCGGACTCGCCTCGCCCGATCCCGGCGAGCGGGAGCTCGCCCTCGACGGGATGTACGGCGCGGTGCACCACCAGGGGGACGTGTACGACTCGACGCTCGCCTGCATCCCCTTCCTGCTCGAACTCGTCGCCGATCCGGAGGTCCAGGACCGGGGCGGCATCGTCGAGTTGCTTACCAGCATCGGCGGGATCGATCTGAGCGGCGAGGAGGAGCTCGACGAACTCGACCCGGACGACGAGGACTTCATCCCCGCGGCGAACTACGCGATGGCCGCCGCCGCGGTCGCCGCGGGCGCCGACGTCTTCCTCGGGCTCGTCGGCGACCCGGACCCCGAGGTGCGGCTCGCCGCCCCCTGCGCGCTCGCCTCGCTGCACCCGGACCCGGCCCGGGTCCTGACCCTGCTGCGGGAGCGGCTGACGGTCGAGCGCGACACGGAGGTGCGGCTCGCGCTGGTGGAGGCCGTCGGGCGGATCGCGCGGCGGCACGAGTCGCTGCGGGACGAGACCGTCGACTGGCTCGGCTGGCTCACCCGCGCGGCCCAGGCGCCCGGCCTGCGGCTCGCGGCGCTCGCGCAGCTGGCCCGGTGCGCGCCGGGCGAAGTTCCGGACGACGTGGTGGAGCGGGTGACGCGGCTGCTCGACGAGGTGCGGACCGCGCCGCCCGAGCCGGTCGCCCCTGAGAGCACCCGGCCGTCCACGCCCACCCTCGTGGGGCAGGTCCGCGAGCTCTTCGAAGAGCGCGCAGGCCGCCCGACGCCGTGGACCGACGAGCTGATGCGCACCCTGCACACCGCGCTCGACGACCGTGTCGAGGACCGGATCGCACTGATCCTCGCCCAGCTGCGCAGCCCGGACCGGTGTCAGCGCGCGGACGCGATCTGGCTGAGCGGCGGTCTGATACGGGTCTGGCGCGGGGGGTACGAGGAGGTGGTGCGGCTGATCGGGACGCAGCTCGCCGACCCGGACCCGCGGCTGCGCGAGGCCGCCACCTCGTTCCTCGAAGGGCTCTTCGAGCTCACCGGCCCCGCGACCGACGCCCTCGCGGCCCGTCTCACCGCCAGGCCCGGACGGCCCGAGCGGCCCGAGTGGGAGGAGTGGGCCGAGCCGGAGTGCCCGTCCGGTGCGGCGGACGTGCGCGGCAGAGCGCTGCTCGCCCTCGCCCGCTCCGGTGACGCCCGGGCCGTACCGCTGCTCGCCCGTGCCCTGGTCGAGCCGGAGGTACGGCGCGACCTGCTGTACGCCGTGCCCACGCTGGGGCCGGCCGCCGCGCCGCTCGCCCCGCTGCTGCGCCGCCGCCTGGCCCGCGTGGACCTGGACGACCGGCTGTACGAGCACGCGGCGCCGCTGCTGCACGCCCTGGCCTCGGTCCGGGGCGTGCAGGCGATGCCCGAGGTGCTGCGGGTGCTGCGCGGGGCGCCGTCGAACCGGCGGGACTGGGTGCAGGAGGCGGCGCTGCGGACGCTGGCCGCGTTCGGGCCCCCGGCGCGGGCGGCGATCCCGGACGCGCGGGCCCTGCTGGAGAGCGAGTCGGCGGCGGTCTCCGCGCAGGCGGCGCTCACGCTCTGGTCGGTGGAGGGTGACCGCGAGGCCGTGCTGCCGACCCTGACGGCCTGGCTGGGCCCGGACGCGACCGCTCCGGACCGGTGCGCGGCGGCCCGGGCGCTGGGGGCGATCGGCCCGGCGGCGGCGAGCAGCGCGCCCGCCCTGCTCCCCGGGCTCGCGGCCCGGGACCTGTGGGTACGGGTGCGCAGCGCGGCGGCTCTGTGGCGGGTGTCCGGGGACGCGGAGTCGGCGCTGCCGGTGCTGCTCGCGGCCTGGGAGGAGAACCGGCACGCGCGCGTGGACATCGCGGAGTGCCTGGCGGAGATGGGGCCGGAGGCGGTGGAGGCGCGGTGGGTGATCCGTACGGAGCTGCTCCGGGTGCGCCGGCACAACGTGCGCGAGAGCGGCTACAGCAGCCATGACGTCCACGAGGACGAGAAGCTGCTGACGTTCTGCCGCGCCGCGCTCGATCGGATCGAGCGGTAGGAATCCGGGGCCGTGAGGCTTCGTCGTGGAACCTACGGGCCGCCGTTGCAGAGCCGCGACAGCGGACATTCGGCTTCGAGCAGGCCGGCTGGTGCACGGGGGCTGTGGCCCCGGACCTGATCGAGGGGGGCCGGTCGGCCGGCTCCGCGCCCGGCTGCGAGGTCCGGAAGATCCATCGGGTCGACAAAAAGGACTTCCCTACGAATAAGGTCTACGGGAAGCAGCGAACCCATCAGCCCCCCCGAGGAGCAGAGTGAGACCGCGCGGACGGCCGCTCGTCGCCGCCCTGGCCCTGGCCGCGGCGGCGCCGCTCGTGCTCTCCGGCTGCGGCGCGGAGGGCGAGCTGAAGAGCGCGGGCGCCACCCCCACCGCCGTCGGACCGGTCCGCCTCTGGCCCGATCTGCCGCCCGCGACCGCCCCGCCGCTCGACTACGGCGAGACCGACACCGAGTCCGTCCCGGGCATCGAGGTCCCCGACAACGACGTCCACCGGGTGGACGCCGTCGCCGTGGTCCGCGCCGAGGTGAACGCCCACCCGGACACGTACTCCGGCGCGGACGGCATGTACCAGGAGACGGCGCGGCAGATCGGCCGGTGCGCGGCGGAGCCCGCGAAGTGCCCGGTCATGAAGCCGTACTACCGCGATCTGACCGGCAACGGCCGTGACGAGCTGATCGTCGGCATCCGGATGCCCGAGCAGCAGGTGGGCGTGCGGGTCTATCTCGCCGAGAACGGCGGGCTCACCCGGATCATGTCCACCGTCGACCAGGTGATCAGCGTGGAGCTGGCGGGCCGTGACCTGATCGTGCGGGCCGCGTCGGCCGGAATCCCGGGGTACGAGTACCGCACGGCCTGGTCCTGGGACGAGCAGCAGGGCGCGATGCTGCCCGCCCGGGACGAGATCGTCCGCGTCAAGCCGCCGGGCCCGTCCGCCTCGCCGGCCCCCGAACCCCGGCTCGTCGAGCCGACGCCCACGCCCGGACCGACCAGCTCCTCCCCCGCGCCCTCCGACACCGACGACGTCTTCGGAGAGGCCCCGTGACCGCGCGCAGGCGGCCCCGCCTGCCCGCCTGGACCGCGACGCTCACCTGGAAGTCGGCGGTCTTCATCACCGTCATGTGCTGCGCCCTGGCGGCCCTGCTCGGCGCTCTCGTCCATGTGTCCGTGTCCGGGCAGACCGAGGACGACTTCCGCGAGCGGGCCCTGACCCGGCTGACCACGGCCTCCCGCGCGTACGAAGCGGGCGACCCGCTCCCCCGCGCCACCGGGATCGACCCCGAGGGCCTGCCCGACGAGCTGCGCGCGCTCGCCCTGACGGGGCAGCGCGGCACGATGGTCGGGGAGTACGAGGACCGGCCCACGATGTGGGCGGCGGGGCCGGCCGACGGCCGTGCCCTGGCCGTCCGGGTGGACTACTCCACGGGCTCGGAGATCATCGACGGCCTCGACCGGTCGATCCTGGGCTCCTCGGTCCTGGCGATCGGGGCGACGCTGCTGGTCGGCGCGTTCGCGGTCACCCGGGTCACGCGGCGGCTGCACCTGACGGCCCAGGTGGCCCGGCGGATCAGCGCGGGCGATCTCGACGCGCGCGTCGACGACCCCCGGACGAAGGACCCCCGACGCCCGCAGGACGAGGTGGCCACGGTCTCCGGCGCGCTCGACACGATGGCCTCCTCGCTCCAGCGCAAGCTCCAGACCGAGCAGCGCTTCACGGCGGACGTGGCGCACGAGCTGCGCACCCCGCTCACCGGTCTGTCGGCCGCCGCCGAACTGCTGCCGGAGGGGCGGCCGTCGGAGCTCGTACGGGACCGGGTGAAGGCGATGCGCGGGCTGACCGAGGACCTGCTGGAGATCTCGCGGCTCGACGCCCGCAACGAGACCGTCGATCTGGCGATCCACGATCTCGGGCCGCTCGCACGCGGGGTGGTGCGGGCCTCCGGGACCGGGACGGAGGTACGGGTCCTCCGGGACGCTACGGTCGAGACGGACCGGCGGCGCCTGGAGCGGGTGCTCGGCAATCTGGTCGCCAACGCGCACCGGCACGGCGCCCCGCCGGTCGTCCTGACCGTGGACGGCGCCGTCGTCACGGTGCGGGACCACGGCACCGGGTACCCGGAGTACCTGCTGGCGTCCGGGCCGCAGCGGTTCCGGACCGAGAGCGGCGGCAAGGGGCACGGCCTCGGGCTCACGATCGCGGTCGGCCAGGCCGAAGTGATCGGCGCGGAGCTGGTCTTCGGCAACGCGCCGGACGGCGGCGCCGAGGCGCGGCTGACGCTGCCGGAGTACGTGCGGTTCACCGGCCCCTGACGGCACACCGTCACACATAAGGGATATAAGCCATATCGCTTGCTACGTTGCGGACCATGACCGCAACGACGGCGGACGCTCCCCCGCCCGGGCTACGCATCCCGAAGCGCCGCGGCGTGGAACTCTCCCTCCTCGTCTGCGCCGTCCTCATCTCCGTCCTCGGCTACGCGGGCGTCGGCCTGGCCAGGAGCGGCGCCGTCCCGCCGGACGCCCTCCGCTACGGCGCCGGTCTGGGCACGCTCGCGCTCCTCGCCCATCTCGCCGTACGGTTCCGCGCTCCGTACGCGGATCCGCTGCTGCTGCCCATCGGCGTGCTCCTCAACGGCCTCGGCCTGGTGCTGATCTACCGGCTCGACCTGGAGACGCCGAAGGACCAGGCGGCCTTCACGCAGCTGGTCTGGTCGGCGCTCGGGGTGGGGCTCTTCGGCGCCGTCGTGGTGCTGCTGCGCGACCACCGGGTGCTCCAGCGGTACGCGTACCTGTCGATGGCCAGCGCCCTCTTCCTGATGCTGGTGCCGATCCTCTTCCCGGCGGTGAACGGGGCCAAGATCTGGATCCGGATCGGCGGACTCTCCTTCCAGCCGGGCGAGTTCGCCAAGATCCTGCTCGCGGTCTTCTTCGCCGCCTACCTGGCCGCCAACCGCAACGCGCTGGCGTACACCGGCCGCAGGATCTGGCGTCTCCAGCTCCCCACCGGCCGGGTGCTCGGGCCGATCGTGGCGATCTGGGTGCTGAGCGTGGGCGTGCTGATCCTGGAGCGGGACCTCGGCACCTCACTGCTCTTCTTCGGACTCTTCGTGATCATGCTGTACGTCGCGACGGGCCGGACCGGCTGGATCGCCGTCGGGCTGCTCCTGGCGGGCGTCGGGGCGTTCGCGGTCGGCTCGCTCGAACCCCATGTCCACAGCCGCGTCGAGGACTGGCTGAACCCCTACGCCTCCATCGAGGCGGGTGACGGGCCGAGCCAGCTCGCACAGTCGCTGTTCTCCTTCGCCGCGGGCGGGATGCTCGGCACCGGGCTCGGCCTCGGACACTCCATCCTGATCGGCTTCGCCGCCAAGTCCGACTTCATCCTGGCGACGGCGGGCGAGGAGCTCGGACTGGCCGGTCTCACCGCCCTGTTCCTGCTGTACGCGCTGCTCGTCGCGCGCGGGTACCGGGCCGGGCTCGCCCTGCGCGACCCCTTCGGGCGACTGCTCGCGATCGGCCTCGCCTCGATCCTGGCGCTCCAGGTCTTCGTCATCGCCGGCGGGGTGATGGGCCTGATCCCGCTGACCGGCATGGCGATGCCGTTCCTGGCGCAGGGCGGCTCGTCCGTCGTCACCAACTGGATCATCGTGGCGCTGCTGATCCGGGTCAGCGACTCGGCCCGCGCACCGCTCCCCGACACGGTCGAGCCCGGTGTCATCGCGCCGGTAGCGGAGGACGCGCGGTGATCCCGTACATCCGGCGGGCGGCCGCGCTCTGCCTGATCCTGCTGGCGGCGCTGCTGGTCAACGCGGCGCGGGTGATGATCTTCCAGGCGGACTCGCTGGACGCGAACCCGGCCAACCGGCGGGTGGCGATCACCCGCTGGGGCGAGCCCCGGGGCGAGATCGTGGTCGAGGGCCGTCCGGTGACCGGCTCACGGGACAGCGGCCAGCAGCTGCGCTACGAACGGACGTACAAGCAAGGCCCGTTGTACGCGCCGGTGACCGGCTACGCCTCGCAGACGTACGGCACGACACTCGTCGAGCACGCCGAGGACGACATCCTCGCCGGGACGAGCGCGCTGCTCGCCCCGCTGCCGTTCTGGAACGATGTCAGCCGGGGGCGGCTGCCGGGCGGCGACGTGGTGACGACGGTCCGGGCGTCGATGCAGGAGGCCGCGTACCGGGGGCTCGGCGGGAAGCGGGGCGCGGTGGCGGCGATCGAGCCGTCGAGCGGGCGGATCCTGGCGCTGGTCTCCTCGCCCTCGTACGATCCGGCGCTGCTGTCCGGGACGGGGGCCGCGGTCAAGGGGGCCTGGGCCCGGCTGAACACCTCGCCGAACCAGCCGATGCTGAACCGGGCGATCCGGCAGACCTATCCGCCCGGCTCCACGTTCAAGATGGTGACGGCGGCGGCCGCGCTGGACGCGGGCGTGGTGACGGACGTCGACGCGCCGACGGACACCCCGGACCCGTTCGTCCTGCCGGGGACGCGGCAGGTGCTGCCGAACGAGGCGAAGGGGTGCGGGAACGCCTCGCTCGCGTACGCGATCCAGTGGTCGTGCAACACGGTGATGGCGGGGCTCGGGGTGGAGGTGGGGCTCTCCGGGATGGTAGACACGGCGGAGAAGTTCGGCTTCAACGACACGGGTCTTACGATCCCGTCCTGGGTCGCGAAGTCCGGCTTCGACCGGGAGATGAGCGACGACCAGCTGGCCCTGTCGTCCATCGGCCAGTTCGACACGACGGCCACGCCGCTGCAGATGGCGCTGGTGGCGGCGGCGATCGCCAACAACGGGGAGATCGCCCACCCGTACCTGGTGGAGCGGACGACGACGGCCGGCGGTACTACGGTCGACACGACGGGCCGGCGCAGCTACCGCCAGGCGATGCGCCCCTCGACCGCGAACCGGTTGCAGCGGCTGATGGTCAAGGCGGTCGAGGAGGGCACGGGCACCAACGCGGCGATCCCGGGGGCGACGGTCGGCGGCAAGACCGGCACGGCCCAGCACGGCCTGGGCAACACGGGTACTCCGTACGCCTGGTTCATCGCCTGGGCGCAGGCGGCGGACGCGGCCCAGCCCGCGGTGGCGGTCGCGGTCGTCGTGGAGGACGCGGAGGCCAGGCGTACGGAGATCAGCGGCGGCGGCAGCGCGGCGCCGATCGCCCGGGCGGTGATGGAGGAGGCGCTGGCCGCGCGCCCGGGAGGCTAGCCGATCGGCTTGCGGATCTCCGCGCGGACCTTGGCCGTGGTCTCGGCGAGTGCGGCCAGGTCGATGTCCTTCGGGTCGGCGGTCGCCGACTCGGGGGTGACGAGGGCGACAGCGGCCGCGGTGTTGTCGTCGCCCCAGGCGCACATGGGGAGCGTCGTCGTGGCGAGGGCGTCCTTCGACGTGGTGACCTGACAGCTGATGGTCACCCCGTACCCGGCGGGGGTGAACTCCTTGGGCCGGACGGCGAGCGTGGAGCCCTTCTCCGTGGCGGCGCCCTTGAGGATGGACGAACGGGTGGACTCGGCGTTCATGATGCGCCCGTGCATGCCGGAGACGACAAGGGCGGAGCCGTCCTCGCCGCTGTACTGCCCGACCGCCGCCTTGGCGTCCTTCACGGTGAGATCAGGGGTGTCCTCGATCTCCTTGCCCTCGGTCTCGGAGAGGTCGGAGACCAGCGTGTACTCGCCGGCGAGGAGCGACTTAGGGACGACGAGCTTGTGCGTCGCCTCGGGGAAGGCGCCGCTGACACCGGAGAGCGCGGACTTCACCCCGAACCCGAGACCGGCGACCAGGACCAGCGAGCCGAGCACGATGGCGACGATCGCCCCCGCCGAGAGCCCCTTCTTCGGCGGCGGCCCCATGGGCGGCTGCCCCCACGCTCCGGCGCCCGGCCCGTGGTACTGCGGCGGAACACCCTGCTGGGGAACACCGTGGGGAGGGAAGCCCTGCGGGGGAGCGCCCTGCGCGGGGACACCCTGCGCGGGATACCCCTGCGGAGCCCCGAACGCGCCGGGCTGCTGCGGGGGCGGCACGGGCCCGCCGTACGGGTGGTGGGGCGGCTGGCTCGGCGATGGCGGCATGGTCATGTCGGGCACGCTACGGGACGCGTATGAACCCCCGGGGCCCGGGGCCGCCCCTGCGTCTATCCCTCCGCCGCGCCCGCGCCCTGCGCGATGGCCTCCTCGACCTCCGCCACCCGCTCCCCCTCCTCCGTCGCGAACCGCTCGCGGTCCAGCGCCTCCGCGATCTCCTCGTCCTGGGTCATCAGGAGGTCCAGGTTCGAGTCGCCGAGGTCGAAGACGCCCATGTCCAGGTAGGCCTTCTGAAGGCGTTCGCCCCAGAGGCCGATGTCCTTCACGCACGGGACGATCCGGCTGAACAGCAGCTTGCGGAAGAGGTGCAGGAACTCGCTCTGCTCACTGAGTTCCTCCGCCTCCTTCCTCCCGATGCCGAAGTTCTCCAGGACCTCGACCCCGCGCAGCCGGTCCCGCATCAGATAGCAGCCCTCGATCACGAACTCCTCGCGCTCGCGCAGTTCCGCGTCCGACAGCTGCTTGTAGTAGTCGCGCAGCGCCATCCGGCCGAAGGCCACGTGCCGGGCCTCGTCCTGCATCACGTACGCCAGGATCTGCTTCGGGAGCGGCTTGTCCGTCGTGTCGCGGATCATGCCGAACGCGGCCAGCGCCAGGCCCTCGATGAGGACCTGCATGCCGAGGTACGGCATGTCCCAGCGCGCGTCGCGCAGGGTGTCGCCCAGCAGGCCCTGGAGGTTGTCGTTGATCGGGTAGAGCATCCCGATCTTCTCGTGCAGGAAGCGTCCGTAGACCTCGGCGTGCCGTGCCTCGTCCATCGTCTGCGTCGCCGAGTAGAACTTGGCGTCCAGGTCGGGGACGGACTCGACGATCCGCGCGGCGCAGATCATCGCGCCCTGCTCGCCGTGGAGGAACTGGCTGAACTGCCAGGAGGCGTAGTGCCGGCGGAGCTCGGCCTTGTCCTTCTCGGTCATCTTCGCCCAGTGGCGCGTGCCGTAGAGGGTGAGGACGTCGTCGGGGGTGCCGAGGGGGTCGTACGGGTCCACCTCCAGCTCCCAGTCGATGCGCTTGGAGCCGTCCCACTGCTTGTCCTTGCCCTTCTGGTAGAGGGCGAGGAGGCGTTGGCGGCCGTCGTCGTACTCCCACATGAAGCGCGCCGAACCGGTGGCCGGGACCTGCCAGATGGGCTCTTCCGTGGCTTTCGTGTAGAGGTCGTGCGTCGACACTGACGACTCCTTGCTCTCACGTGGACGGGGTCCTCCGGGCAGGCTGACACCTTGGTAGACATCGAGTCAACAAGTCGCGCGCAAGGGATTGACGCACTTACTGACGGGCAGTCTCATAAAGGCGACCGCCGGTAACCGGTAACCCGACCGCGAGCACAGCGAGGTGTCTCACCGTCATGACCCCCCGTACCGAGCAGGACTTCACGCTCCTCCGGGACGCACTCGGCCCGCTCCGCGACCGGGAACAGGTCGCCGCGCGGCTGCTGGAGTCCTCCCTCAAGCACTCCTTCGACCCCGAGACCGAACTCGACTGGGCCGCGCCCCTCGATGACGGCAAGTGGTTCTGGCCGCCCGAGCTGGTCTCGCTCTACGACACCCCGATGTGGCGGCGGATGTCCGAGGAGCAGCGGATGGACCTCGCCCGGCACGAGGCCGCCTCGCTCGCCTCGCTCGGCATCTGGTTCGAGATCATCCTGATGCAGCTGCTCGTCCGGCACATCTACGACAAGTCCCTCACGAGCGACCACGTCCGCTACGCGCTCACCGAGATCGCCGACGAGTGCCGGCACTCGATGATGTTCGCCCGGATGATCCAGAAGGGCGGCGCGCCCGCCTACCCCGTGCCGCGGGTCTACCACAATCTCGCCCGCGTCCTGAAGACCGTCTCGACCACGCCCGGGTCCTTCGCCGCCACCCTCCTCGGCGAGGAGATCCTGGACTGGATGCAGCGGCTGACGTTCCCGGACGAGCGGGTGCAGACGCTGGTACGGGGCGTGACCCGCATCCATGTCGTCGAGGAGGCACGGCATGTGCGCTACGCCCGCGAGGAGCTGCGGCGCCAGATGGTGACCGCGCCGCGCTGGGAGCAGGAGTTCACCCGGCTCAGCTGCGGCGAGGCGGCCCGGGTCTTCTCCACCTGCTTCGTCAACCCCAAGGTCTACGACAACGTGGGCCTGGACCGCCGTGAGGCGGTCGCCCAGGTCAGGGCGAGCGGCCACCGCCGGGAGGTCATGCAGACGGGCGCCCGACGGCTGACCGACTTCCTCGACGACATCGGGGTGCTGCGGGGGCCGGGCCGGCGGCTGTGGAAGGCCTCGGGGCTGCTGGCGTGAGCACCGGCCCGCGCGGGAACGGCCCGCGCGTGAACGCCGGCCCGCGCGTGAACGCGGCCTCCTGGGGGGCGGCCGTGGGGGGCCGCCGCTGCGCGTCACCTCACGGAGCTACCCTGCCAGGCATGACCAGTGCCGCCTCGCCCGCGTACCGCCGGCTCAGCGTCGAGGAGCGACGGGTGCAGCTCCTCGCCGCCGCCCTGACGCTCTTCGCGCACCGGGCGCCCGACGAGGTCTCCCTCGACGACGTCGCCGAGGCGGCGGGCGTCTCGCGGCCGCTCGTCTACCGCTACTTCCCCGGCGGCAAACCGCAGCTCTACGAGGCGGCCCTGCGCTCCTCCGCCGACGAGCTGGAGCTCTGCTTCGCCGAGCCGTCGGCCGGCCCGCCGACCGAGCGGCTCGCCCGGGTCCTCGACCGCTATCTGGCCTTCGTCGACGAGCACGACGCCGGGTTCAGCGCCCTTCTCCGGGGCGGCAGCGTCGCCGAGACCTCCCGGACCACCGCGATCGTCGACGAGGTGCGGCGCGCCGCGGCGGAGCAGATCCTCGTCCACCTGGGCGTGGACCGGCCCGGACCCCGGCTGCGGATGATGGTCCGCACCTGGATCGCGGCGGTGGAGGCGGCCTCGCTGATCTGGCTCGACGAGGAGAAGCAGCCACCGGCCCGGGAGCTGCGGGACTGGCTGGTCGACCATCTGGTGGCCCTGCTCGCGGCCACGGCGGCGAGCGACGAGGAGACGGCGTCGGTCGTCTCCCTGCTCCTCGCACAGGAGACGGCCGAGGGGCCGGTCGGCGAACTGGCGCGGCGGGTGACCCCCGTGGTGAGCGCGGCGGCACACCTCGTATGAGACTGGTCCCGTGAGAAGCGAGAACACCCCTTTCCGCGGCGGCCCCCTGGACGGCCGGGTCCTGCCCGTCCTCGTCGGACACACGGGACACCCGCCGAAGTGGTACGAGGTGCCGGTACCCGACGCGGACGGCGGACCCCCGACGGTCCACGCCTACCGCCGCGAACCCGCCGGACACACCAAGCGGCTCGGGATCCAGCGCGGCTGGGTCTACGAGTACGTCCCCGAGGGCCGCGAGCGGCAGCAGCTGAAGTGGCCGTGGTCCAAGCCGAACGGGTGAGGCGATTGGGCCGATTCGCCCCTTTGTGAGCTCATCGGACCACTCTGTCCCTCCATCATCGCGGTGGAGGTGATGATGTGTCAGGAAAGCTGCTGCGCACGGTCTGCACGGGGGTGCTCGCCACGACGACCGCGCTGGCGGGGGTCCCGGTCGCCACGGCGGACGACCCGGCGGACACCGGGGTGGAGACGCCGGTGGGGACAGCCGTGGAGACGCCGGCGAAAGCCCCGGCCGAGGAGGCGGCCGATACCGGCGGCACCGAGGCCCCCACCGCGGCTACCGCCCCCACCGCCGCCACCGATTCCGCCGACGGCACGCCCCTCGACGACGCCGCCGAACTCCCGCCCTCCGGGGGCGACTCCGTCGCGGCGCTCCTCAGGCGGCTGCAGACCCTCTACCGCCAGGCCGAGCAGGCCACCGAGGCCTTCAACGCCACCGACGAGGCGCTGCGCCTCCAGACCGCCGACACCAAGAAGGTCACGGCCGCCCTCACCCAGGCCCGCGAGCGCCTCGCCCAGGGGCGCAACGCGGCCGGGCGGCTGGCCAGGGAGCAGTACCAGGGGCGGGCCACGACCTCGGCCTTCTCCTCGTACCTGCGGCTGCTGCTCGCCGACGACCCCCAGCACGCCCTGGACCAGGGTCATCTGATGGACCGAGCGGCCCGCGACCGGGCGACCACCGTGTCCCGGCTCACCCGGGCCGAGAAGAAGGCCGACGAGCTCGCGAGCACCTCCCGCAAGGCCCTGGACCGGCAGCAGACGCTCACCGCGCGGCGGATGAAGCAGCGCGACGACGTGCGGCGGCGGCTCGCGGAGGTCCAGACGCTCCTCGCCTCGCTCCCCGCCGAGCAGCTCACCCGGCTGACCGAACTGGAGCGGACGCAGACGGCGGGGGCACAGCGTGAACTCCTCGACTCCGGCGTCCTGGACGGCGCCCGGACGCCGTCACGGGAGGGCGGCGAGGCCCTGCGGTTCGCGGTGGAGCAGATCGGCAAGCCGTACGTGTGGGGCGCCGAGGGGCCGGACTCGTACGACTGCTCGGGGCTGACGTCCCAGGCGTGGTCGAGCGCCGGCCGGGAGATCCCGCGCACCAGCCAGGAGCAGTGGCGGACCCTCCCGAGGGTGGAGCTGCGCGAGCTGCGCCCCGGCGACCTGGTGGTCTACTTCCCCGAAGCCACGCATGTGGCGATCTACCTCGGCCACGGCCTGGTGGTCCAGGCCCCCCGCCCCGGCGCCAAGGTCAAGGTGTCCCCCATCGCCGCCAACCCGCTCCTGGGGGCGGTCCGTCCGGACCCGGGCGGCGAGTCCCTGGAGTCGTACACGCCGCCCGAACTCCCGGCCGGGGCCAGGGAGGGGACGGACGAGGGGTTCGATCAGGGGCACGCCTGAGCGTCGACGCGGGCGTCAAGGAGGCGCAGACCGCGGGCTCGCAGCCCCTCGGCACACGCCGCTCGCACGCGACGATCACGGCGAAGACGAAGGCGCACGTCGCGCAGAACACCATGACGCTGTCCACGCCGACGCTGCCGGCCGGCGGTCGGCACCGGCTGGCAGATCTACAACTTGATGGTGGCGCCGGGCGACCTGAACTCGGACGGCAAAGCCGACCTGGTGGCGCGGGACACCTCGGGCGTCCTCTGGTACTACCAGGGCACGGGCGTCGCGGCGAAGCCGTACGCGGCGCGCGTGAAGGTCGGCGGCGGCCGGCAGAAGTTCAACCTGCTGTTCCAGCCGGCCCCGAAGCGGGTACGGCAACGGCCTCCGTCCTTTGGGGACGGAGGCCGTTGTCCTGTCGGCCCTGTCCAGGAGCACCCATGCCAGCGCCCCGCCGTCCTGTCCCCCGGCTCACCCGGCCGGCGGCGCCGCCGTCGCACGTCTGGTACGCCTCGTACGGCTCCAACATGCACATCGCGCGGCTGCTCCACTACATCACCGGGGGCCGTCCCCCTGGCTCCGCCCGGACGTACCCCGGCTGCCGGGACCGGAAGCCTCCGGCGCGGTCCGTGCCGCTCGTCCTCCCGGGGGCGGTGTACTTCGCCACGGAGTCGGCCGTCTGGACCGGTGGCCGCGGCTTCTACGATCCGGAGGCCCGGGGCCCTGCCTTCGCACGCGCCCATCTGATCACCGCGGGCCAGTTCTCCGACATCGCGGCCCAGGAGATGTACCGGGAGCCGGGGAACGACCTGGACCTGACCGAGGCCCTCACCCAGGGCCGCTCCGCCCTCGGGCCGGGGCGGTACGAGACGCTCGTCTGCCCCGGCACGCTCGACGGCGTCCCGGTCCTGACCTTCACCGCCCCGTGGCGGATGACCGACGTGGCGCTGCGCGAGCCGTCCGCGCCCTACGTCCAGCACCTGGCGGCCGGACTGAACGAGTCCGGTGCGTGGCAGCCCGCCGAGATCGCCGCCTACCTGGGCACCTGCCCAGGGGCGGCGGGCCATTGGACGGCCGAGGACGTCCTGGCCCTGATCGACCCGGACTGACCACCACGCCCCGGCAGCCCCGCTCCGGACCCCTTCGACAGCAGGCGGCAGCCCCTCAGCCCTGAGCGACCGAGGCCAGGTACGCGGACGTCTTCTCGGGGTCGAAGAAGAAGTTCTCGAAGTCGGCCGGGTCGTTGAAGCCGTTCGCGAAGCGGTCGGCCACCGGCTGGAGGCCGCCGGCCGCGCCGATCAGGTTGAGGACGTGCTCCGGCGGGACGCCGAGCATCGCGTTCGTCCACTTGGTGACGTGCTGGGCCGTGTCCCAGTAGCGGTCGAACGTGGACTGCATCCACTCCTCGTCGAACGGCTTGTCACCCTGCTCGACGATCGACGCCAGGTAGGCGGCGGCGCACTTGGAGGCCGAGTTCGAGCCCTGGCCGGTGATCGGGTCGTTGGCGACGACGACGTCCGCGACGCCCAGGACCAGACCGCCGCCGGGGAGACGGCCGATCGGGTTGCGGACGGTCGGGGCGTAGCGGCCCGCGAGGGTGCCGTTGGCGTCGGTCAGCTCGACCTTCGTCGCCCGCGCGTACTCCCAGGGCGTGAACTTCTCCATCAGCTCCAGGGTCAGCGACAGGTGCTCCGCCGGGTCCTTGACGCCCTGGAAGACGTCGAGCGGACCGCCGGGGATGCCCTCCCAGAAGAGAATGTCCGCGCGGCCGGAGGTGGTCAGGGTCGGCATGACGAAGAGCTCGCCGACGCCGGGGACCAGGTTGCAGCGCACGGCGTCGAAGTCCGGGTGCTCGGGGCGCGGGCCGAGACCGTGGACGTACGCGACGGCCAGCGCGCGCTGCGGCTCGCTGTACGGGGAACGGGCGGCGTCCCGGCCGAACATGGAGACCAGCTCGCCCTTGCCCGCGGAGACCAGCACCAGGTCGTACGTACGGGAGAAGAAGTCCAGGTCGGAGACTGCCGCGCCATGGATGACGAGCTGGCCGCCGCGCTGGGCGAAGGTCTCCATCCAGCCGGCCATCTTCACGCGCTGGTCGACGGACTGCGCGTAGCCGTCCAGCTTCCCGACCCAGTCGACGGCCCGGCTCGCGTCCGGCGCGGTGACGGAGACACCGAGGCCCTCGATCCGGGGGGCCTGGGACTCCCAGAAGTTGATGCCGAGGTCACGCTCGTGCTGGAGCGCGGTGTCGAACATGCACTGCGTGGACATGACCCGGCCGGACCGGATCTCGTCCGCCGTGCGGTTGGACATGAGGGTGACTTCGTACCCCTGCGACTGGAGTCCGAGGGCAAGCTGGAGACCGGACTGACCGGCTCCGACGATGAGTATCTTCCGCATGGCGGGTGTTCCTATCGAATCGGTCAGACTATTCGGGAGCGGATTCGAGCGCGTGCGCGACCATCGCGAGCAGGGTTTCGACGACGCTGTACCGCTTGCGCGCGTCCATGATCACGACGGGTACGTGCGGGGGCACGGTGAGCGCCTCCCGGACGTCCTCGGGCTCGAACCGCTCGGTGCCCTCGAAGTGGTTGACGGCGACGATGTACGGCAGCCCGCAGCTCTCGAAGTAGTCGAGCGCGGCGAAGCAGTCGGTCAGTCGGCGCGTGTCGGCGAGCACGATCGCGCCGATCGCGCCGCGCACCAGGTCGTCCCACATGAACCAGAAGCGCTGCTGGCCTGGCGTACCGAAGAGGTACAGGACGAGGTCGTCGTCGAGGGTGATCCGGCCGAAGTCCATCGCCACGGTCGTGGTGAGCTTCTCGGGCGTCGCGGAGAGATCGTCGGTCTCCTCGCTGGCCTGCGTCATCAGGGCCTCGGTCTGCAGCGGAGTGATCTCCGAGACGGCCCGGACGAGGGTCGTCTTGCCGACGCCGAACCCGCCCGCGACGACGACCTTGGTCGCTATGGGGGCGCGGGTGTGGTCGAGCTGCCAGTCCTGGGCGCCGTCCTCGGTGCCGACACCGGCGGGTACGGGCTGTGCGGGGATTCCGGCGGACGCCGGGGCAGCGGCTTCAGAGACGGCGGAGTCCACTCAGCACCCTTTCGAGGAGCGCGCGGTCGGGCTGGCCGGTGCCGTGACCGGTCCCGTACACACGGATCTTTCCCTGGTCGGCCAGGTCGCTGAGCAGCACCCGGACGACGCCCAGCGGCATCTTCAGGAGCGCCGAGATCTCCGCGACGGTACGCATCCGTCGGCAGATCTCGACGATGGCCCGCATCTCCGGCATGAGCCCGCGGGCGCCGGGGCCGCCGTCCGTCAGGACCTTCCGTTCCGGCGCGGCTTCGAGCGCCGCGACGAACGTCTCGACGAGCAGGACGTGACCGAAGCGGGTACGGCCGCCGGTGAGGGAGTACGGGCGTACGCGCGCGGGGCGGCGGCCCTCACCCCGGACCGGGAGCTTGTAGGCGTGGTAGACCGACGGCACAGACGTCACTGGGTGCTCTCCATCGATTTGCGCAGCTCGCTGCGGAGTTCGGGGGTGAGTACATGTCCGGCACGGCCGACGAAGAGGGCCATGTGGTACGCCACGACGCTCATGTCGCAGTCCGGCTCGGCGTGCACGCCGAGCAGCGAGCCGTCGCTGATGGACATGACGAAGACGCTGCCCTCGTCCATCGCCACCATCGTCTGCTTGACACCGCCGCCGTCCATCAGCCGGGCGGCGCCGACGGTGAGGCTGCCGATGCCGGAGACGATCGTGGCGAGGTCCGCGCTCGACCCCCGCGGGCCGGTCGGCCGGTCCTCGGCGGGCGTGGCGTTCTGGACCGCCGGGTCGGACGAGAGCAGCAGGAGTCCGTCGGAGGAGACGACGGCGACCGAGCGGACCCCGGGCACCTCCTCGACGAGGTTGCCCAGCAGCCAGTGCAGATTGCGGGCTTCCCTGCTCAGTCCGAATGTTCCGGTCGCAGTCAACTGCGTGCCTCCTCGACTGTGTCCCCCGTCTTCTCCTCGGTACGCGCGGTGTCCACGGCCGCGTTCTCGGTCTCGGCCTCGGTCTCGGCCCTGGTCGCGGCCTTCGTGCTGTCGGTGCTGGTCTCGGTCTCCGCGCCGATCTCGGCCTCCACGTCCCGGCGGCCCGCCTTGGCCCCCTGGTGGAAGCCGCCGAGCCGGCGGCGGAGGGCCTCGGCGTCCACACCGCCCGTACGAGGTGCGGGCGAGGTGTCGGACTGCTGGACGATCTTCGGCGTGCGCTTGGGAAGGCCCTTGTCGGTGACGCGCTGGACGCCGTCACCGGTCTCCTCGGCGGCGCGCTCGTGGGCGTCGGGCTCCGCGGGCGGGGCGGGGAGGCGGACCTGGAGGGTGGTCTCGGCGACGGTCGGTTCGGCGGCCTCGGCGGGCTCTGCGGGCGCGACGGGCTCGGCGGGCGCGGCGGGCGCGGCGGGCGCGGCGGGCTCGGTCGGCACCGTGGACTCGGCCCGCACTGCGGACTGGGCCGGCACGGCGGACTCGGCCTGCTCCGGGGCCGCCTCGGCAGCCTCCGCACCCTCGGCAGCCTCCGGAGCCGTCCGCGTCTCCCCCGCAGCCGCCTCGAAAGCGCGCTCCGCGGCCTCGACGAGCGGGTCCCGGGTGCGGGACGGCAGGGTGTTGGAGTTGGCCTCGGCGACCGAGCCCGGGAGGTTCAGCGTGGGCGCCTCGCCCGCGACCGGGACGGCCGGCGGACCTGCGGCCGGCGGGGCCTTCGGGAGCAGCGGGAGCGGCAGGACGACGACCGCCGCGATGCCACCCTGCTTCTGCTCCCGCAGCTGCACCCGTACGCCGTGACGGGCGGCGAGCAGGGCGGCGACGCGGATGCCGAGCCCCTCCCCCGCGACATCGGCCGGGTCGGCCTCGGCCAGGCGCGCGTTGAGCTCGGTGAGCCGGGACTCGGTCATGCCGATGCCCTCGTCCTGGACGGAGAGCATGACCTCGCCGGACTCCAGGAGCCAGCCGGAGAGCTGGACCTGGGTGTCGGGCGGCGAGAAGGAGGTGGCGTTCTCCAGGAGTTCGGCGATCAGATGGCTGAGGTCGTCCGCGGCGAAGCCGGCGATCTGGGCGTGCGGCGGCAGGGACTGGATGGCGACCCGCTCGTACCGCTCGATCTCGCTGACGGCGGCGCGCAGCACGTCGACGAGCGGGACCGGCCCGGGGTGGCCGTGGACGTGCTCGTGGCCGGCGAGGACGAGGAGGTTCTCGCTGTGGCGGCGCATGACGGTCGCCATGTGGTCGAGCTTGAAGAGGGTGGCGAGCCGTTCCGGGTCCTGCTCGCGCTCCTCCAGCTTCTCGATGACGCCGAGCTGGCGCTCCACCAGGCCGAGACTGCGCAGCGAGAGGTTGACGAAGGTGTGGTGGACGCTGTGCCGGAGCCGTTCGAGCTCGGCGGTGAGGAGCGCGGTGTGGCCCTGGAGTTCGGCGCGCTGGGCGGCGAGCTCGGCGGTGAGGGCCTCGCGGGACCCGGTGAGGTCGGCGCGCTCGCTGTCGAGCTGCGCGGTGCGCCGGCCGAGGTCGGCCAGCTTGCCCTGGAGGGTGTTGAGGGACCGTACGACCTGGGCGAACTCGTCGTTGCGGCCGGTGAAGCGGACCGGCTCCTCGGTCTCCGGCTCCGGGGCGGCGGCGAGGCGCGCGGCACCGATGCGCACGACGGCGAGCGGGCGGGTGAGGCTGCGGGCGACGTAGGTGGAGATGCCGATCGCGACCAGGAGGCAGCCGCCGAGGAAGGCGATGCGTACTTCGAGGGCGGTGACGTCGTCGTCGCGGAGCTGTGAGAGGCGTTCCACGCGGGTGGCGGCGAGGGCCGATTCGACGCCGCGCATCTGCTCGACACGGGCGGAGAGCGCGGCCTCCAGCTTCTCCGGGTCGGTCTTGCGCTCCGACTTGCCGAGCTCCGGCTGGTCGGTGAGCCGGGCCAGGAGCCGCTCGGCGTTCTTGACGTCGGGGCCGGTGACCGTGGCGGCGAGGGAGTCGCGTCCGGTGCTGGAGGCGGCCTGGTCGAAGTCGGCGAGGGCGGCCAGTTCACGGACCCGGGCCTGCTGGGCGGCGGCCGTGAGGGCGTTGCGGGTCCGGTCGGCCTCGTCGGCGCCCTCCGCCTTGATGGGGACGTACGTGCCGGTGACCGGGTCGTAGGTGACACCGCTCGACTCGGGCTGGGGCACGGCCAGGGCGGCGAGGAGCAGCCCGCGGGTGGCGGAGGCCTGTTCGACGGCGCGGCCGAGGGAGGCGGGCGCCCGGGTGTCCTGGGCGGCGCGGGCCGGCGTCTGCTCGGCGAGCTCGTCGGCGAGGGCCTGGAGCTTGGCGATGACGTCCGTGTACGCCTTGTGGGCCTCCAGGGCGGTGCCCTTGCCGGTGAGCGCGGTACGGCGGATGGAGGGCACGCCCGCGAGGTCACGGCGCAGCTCGGCCGGGGCGGCGGGCCGGATCTCGTCGATCTGGCGGTCGACGCGGGTGGATCGCGTGCTGGTGACCTGCCGCTTCTCGTCGCTGTCGCCCTGCTGCTCGTCACGACCGGCGGCGACGTACGCGACGACCTCGTCGCGCTCGTCGGCGAGGGAGTGCGCGAGGGTGACTGCCTGGCGGTCGAGCTCGGCGAGGGTGACCAGACTCTGGGAGTCGGTCAGTTCGCCCGAGGCGGTGAGGACCGCGGGGGCGCCGGCGGCGAGGACGGTGACCCCGACGAGGGCGACACCGGCGACGAGGCGGTTGCGGACGCGCTTGGGGCGGCCCTTCTTCGCCGGGGCGGGGGCCGCGGCGGGGGCCGTGGTCGCCGGTACGGAGGCGGGGCCCGGGGGCGTCGGCGCGGGTACGGCAGTCGGGCCCGGGGTGCCGCCCGTGTTCAGCGGGTCACCGGGGGCCTGGCTCCGCGTGCCGTTGTTGCTCCGAGGCCGCTTCTTCTGCACCGGTGCTCGCATTCTCGACTCGTCCGCCCATGAAGCAGAGGTGACGACCGGTCACGTGATGGAGCGCCCCCACCCCTGGTACGGCTTCCGACCATTCCAGCGCTTCTGGGAAGGGGACGCGCATCGGCCGCTCGGCCACCCGAACGAGTGAACAACACTCCTGAGTTGGGGAACAACTCCACGCGGAGCCCGCCGCGCGCCCGTGCGGTGCGCCGGTTGGATCTTCCGCGCGGGCTTTGGCAGGATGCCCGCCCGCAGCTTCCCGGAGGCTCCGCTTCCGCCTCTCGTACGGCCCTGGAACGCTTGGTACAGGCCACGTTCGACCCTATGGAGACGCCGTGAAGGCGCGGTGCGGACCCCGTCGGCCGGAGGCAGACTGGGGATCATGCGCACCGAAGTCGTCACCCTCCCCGGCCGCCCCGAACGCCCCAATGAGGACTGGGCGGCCGCCGCTCTACCTGCCTCCGGCGGGGGCGGGACGGTGGTGGTCCTGGACGGGGTGACACCGCCGGCCGGCGATGACGGTTGTGTGCACGGCGTGCCGTGGTTCACCGCCCGCCTCGGCGGCGCGCTGACCGAACTGTCCGCTTCGCGACGCGACATGCCGCTGCCCGGAATCCTGGCGGAGGCAATCCGGCGCACCGCGGAGGCCCACCGGGACAGCTGTGACCTTTCTCACGTACGTACGCCCCAGGCGACCGTGGCGATGGCGCGCTGGGACGCGGCGACCGTCGAGTACCTGGTCCTGTCGGACGCCGTGCTTCTCCTGGGGGCGCCGGACGGGTCCGCGCGGGCCGTGCTCGACGGCCGGCTCGACCTGATCCCGGACGGGATCCGGCGTTCGCTGGAGGCGACGGACCGGCTGCGGAACCAGGAGGGCGGCTTCTTCACGGCCGCGGCCGACCCGGACGTGGCGCGGCGGGCGGTCACCGGGACGGCGCCCCGGAGCACCGTACGGGCGCTGGCGGCGCTCACGGACGGGGCGGCGCGCTGGGTGGAGCTGTTCGGGGAGGGCGACTGGGCGGCCTGCATGGAGGTGCTCGGGAAGGAGGGCGCGCACGGGCTGCTGGCGCGCGTCCGTTCGCTGGAGGTGGCCGACGCGGCAGCGGGCGGGCCCCTGCGCTGGAAGCTCCACGACGACGCGACGGCGGTGTACGCGGTCCTCTGAAGGGTGTTCGGCGGAGGGCCGGGCCCGGGGCCGGGCAGGGTGCCCGGCCGCGTGCCCGGTGGTCGAGGCTCGACCGAGTGCCCGGTGGTCGAGGCTCGACCGACTGCGTGGCGGTCGAGGCTCGACCGAGGGCTCAGTTCTCTGCGCGGGTGTTCAGCTGGTGGAGCAGGCGGGCCAGTTCGGCGACCTCGCCGCGGTCCCAGTCCGCGAGCTTGCGCACGTACCGCCCGCGCCGCGCGTCCCGGACCCGCCGGAAGCGGAGCCGCCCCTCCTCCGTCAGCCGGACGAGCGAGGCGCGCCCGTCCGCCGGGTCGGGGTCGCGGGCGACGAGTCCGAGGTCCTCCAGGGCGCGGAGCTGACGGCTCATGGTCGCCTTGCCGACGCCGAAGTAGCCCGCGAGTTCGGTGGCACGCTGGGGGCCGGTGTCGTCCAGCCGTACGAAGAGTCCGTACGCGGAGGATTCGAGCTCGGGGTGGACCTCGCGGGCCATCTCGCCGGACTGGGCGCGGGCGCGGCGCAGAAAGACCGCCAGTTCCCTTTCCAAGGCGAGGAATTCCTGGTCCACACCACTCCTCGTCATGGGCTCGCCTTCACTCCCCGTACCGCTTCCGTGCACGTCAGCACCCCTCGCACGCTTTCCGGTCGCTGAAAGTTTCTTCCGTCCGCGGCCATCGCCGCAGCTCCTTCAGTATTTCGCAGGAGTAGACCAACGGCAGCACCCGGACCCCCTTCCACCGAACCGGTCTACGTGCGTAGCGTCATCGGTGACATGTCCACACCAGGACTGTCCCGGCACGCTCCCCCACCGAGCCTTTCGGAGGCACGCAATGCCCGTGCACAGATCCGGAAAGACCCTAGCCGCCGCGTTCGCGGCCCTGGCCCTCCTCCTGCCCCTCATGTTCTCCGGCCCGGCCAGCGCGGCCGACGCCGACGCCGTTCCCCCACGCGGCTCCGCCCACATGGGCATGGGCGTCATCGAGCACGACGGCCGCGACGGCACGCCCGGAACGCCCCGGGCCGCCCAGACCGAAGGCGTGGACGTCTCCAGCCACCAGGGGAACGTGGCCTGGTCGACACTGTGGAACAGCGGGGTGAAGTGGGCCTACGTCAAGGCGACGGAGGGCACCTACTACAAGAACCCCTACTTCGCGCAGCAGTACAACGGCTCGTACAACGTGGGCATGATCCGCGGCGCGTACCACTTCGCCACCCCGGACACGACGACGGGCGCGGCACAGGCCGACTACTTCGTCAACAACGGCGGCGGCTGGTCCCGGGACGGCAGGACCCTGCCGGGCGCGCTGGACATCGAGTGGAACCCGTACGGCGCGACCTGTTACGGCAAGTCGCAGTCGGCGATGGTCACGTGGATCCGCGACTTCCTCAACCGCTACAAGGCGCGGACCGGCCGCGACGCGGTGATCTACACGGCGACGAGCTGGTGGACGCAGTGCACGGGCAACTACGCCGGCTTCGGCGCGAGCAACCCGCTGTGGATCGCGCGGTACGCCTCGACCGTCGGCACGCTCCCGGCCGGCTGGCCGTACTACACGATGTGGCAGTACACCTCGACCGGCCCGACGGTCGGTGACCACAACCGCTTCAACGGCGATCTCTCGCGCGTACAGGCGCTGGCGAACGGCTGAGCCGGCCTTCGCCTTCGTTCGGCGGTCGTCGGTTCGGCGATCGGCGACCGGCAATCGGCCGTCGGCGGTTCGACGGTTCGGCGTTCGGCGGTCTCCCAGGTGCGCGGCGGCGCGTCCGGGAGGCCGCCTTCGCTTGTGCCGCCCACCCCCTCCGCCTTTCTCGCTCCCCCCTCTTGCCGATTGGTATGGACCAATGCGAGTCTCTTGGGCGACGCGTGCGGCTTTCAACTTCCGTACGCCACCCGCTCATTGCTCGTTCCGTCCTCCCCCACGCACGAGAGAGAGCTTCGACATGCCGTCCTCGTACCGCCGCACCGCCGCAGCCGTCACCCTGTCCGCGGCCGCGCTGATCCCCCTCACCCCGTCCGTCGCGGGCGCGCACGGAGCCGTCTTCAACCCGGTGAGCCGGGTGGCGGCCTGTTACGCGGAGGGGCCCGAGTCCCCGGACTCCCAGGTCTGCAAGGACCTCGTCGCCGACTCCGGCACCCAGCCGCTCTACGACTGGAACGAGGTGAACATCGCCAACGCGAACGGGCAGCACCAGGTGGTCATCCCCGACGGCAAGCTCTGCTCGGCCAACCGCGAGAAGTACCGCGCGCTGGACTGGGCCCGGACGGACTGGCCGGCCACGGCGGTCGGGGCGGGCTCCTTCGACTTCAAGGTCCGGGTCACGGCGGCGCACTCCGGCACGATGACGGTCTACATCACCAAGCAGGGCTTCGACCCCACGAAGCCGCTGAAGTGGTCGGACCTGGACGCGACCCCCGTCGCCACCTACGCCACCCCGCGCACCTCGGCGGACGGCTACTACAACTTCACCGGCACCCTGCCCGCGCGCACCGGCCGCCACATCGTCTACAAGGTCTGGCAGCGCAACGACAGCCCGGAGGCTTTCTACAGCTGCTCGGACGTCACCTACGGCACGACGGCGAAGGTGGCCGGCACGGCACCGAGCGAGGCGAAGATCGCCGCGGGCGCCGACCGTTCGACGGTGAGCCACGCGGGTCACGGCGGTGACGAGCAGGCCCCCGCGCTCTCGGCCGAGGCCGCGCAGACGTCCCCGTCGCCGCTCCCGCTGGCCCTCGCGGGCGCCGGGGCACTGGCGGCCTTCGGGGCGGGCAGCCTGCTCCTGACGCGGCGGCGGAACGCGTCGTAACGGTGCGGCAGGCCGGCACGCGGCCGTTGGGCCCCAAGCGAAGGCGAGGTCCTGCGGTCGGTGCCGAACCGGTCCACACGGAACGCCCCTAGACGGCCGACGACCCCCTCGGTCAGACTCCGCGGCCCGTGGTGGAGGCGAAGCCCAGCCAGGTGTGCCGGTTGTTCCACCAGCACCAGCCGACCTTCGGGGCGTTGCGCCGCTCGCGGCCGTCCCGCCCGGTGCCGTTGCTGATCCAGATCGCCGGAGTGCGTGCGTCGAAGGCGCCGTTCGCCTTGCGGAGCCGGGAGCCGATGGTCATGAAGCAGAGGTTGCGCTCCAGAGCCGCCGGCTGCTGGAGGACCCAGTGGATGCCCTCGCTGAGCAGCAGCGGGGTCCGGTCCTCCTTGGCCAGGGCGGGCAGCGCCTCGTCCGGGCTCCAGTTGGACATGTGGTCGCCTCGGTCGACACCGGAGACGAGGTAGAGCGGCGCATCGGGCAGCTCGACGGTGTCGAGCGGGGCGAAGTCGTCGACGTCGGGCATGTCGACGACGACGAATCCGGGCTTGTCGTCGCGGCGGAGCAGCGGCGCGAGGGCGGAGGCGGGCACGCGGTCGGGGTGGACGGCGAGCAGGGCGTCCTCCCGTCCGCCGCCGGCGCCCGCGGCGAAGGCGCGCAGCTCGTCCGCCGGTATCTCCGCGAGCTCGTGCACCCCGAGCTCGATCAGCCGCTCCGCCTGGGCGGCGAGCGAGGGGAGCGCGGGCACGGTGGGACTGGTCGGCGAGGTCTCGGTCAAGGCACTCCTTGGTCGGCGTTGCGAGTGGCAGGCAGAACGTCAACGGAGCACCCTCCGGCGATGTTCCCGCCGCGCCCGACTCCTTGACCGTGGCGCGAGAGAGTGCGCGTCGGGCCGTACGAGAGAGAGGGAGGCCGACGGTGACCGAACCGGACCCGGTGGTCGTCTCCCCGAAGACGATGGGGTGAGCGTCACGGTCGGCGGGGCGCGCGGGACTGCCGGGCGACGAGAAGCGGGGCGCCCCCACCACAGGGGCGCCCCGCTTCTCGTGCCATCGGGACGGGTGCGACCGGAGCGGCGTACGACGTCGCCCGGCGCACCACCGGAACCGCTTACGCGGCGGAACCGCTTACGCGGCCGCGCTCACCGTCACCTCCGCCGGGGCGAGGGCGATCTCCAGGACCTGGCGGACGTCCGTCACCGGGTGGACCTCCAGCTTCTCCAGGATCTCCGCGGGGACGTCGTCCAGGTCGGCCTCGTTCCGCTTCGGGATCACGACCGTCGTGATACCCGCCCGGTGGGCCGCCAGAAGCTTCTGCTTCAGGCCACCGATCGGGAGGACCCGGCCGGTCAGCGACACCTCACCGGTCATCGCCACGTCCGTCCGGACGAGCCGGCCGGAGAGCAGCGACGCCAGGGCCGTCGTCATCGTGATGCCCGCGCTCGGGCCGTCCTTCGGAACCGCGCCGGCCGGGAAGTGGATGTGCACGCCCCGGTCCTTCAGACCGGTCACGGGCAGCTCCAGCTCCGCGCCGTGCGAACGCAGGAAGGAGAGAGCGATCTGCGCCGACTCCTTCATCACGTCGCCCAGCTGGCCCGTCAGGGTCAGGCCGGCCGCGCCCGTCTCCGGGTCCGCGAGCGACGCCTCCACGAAGAGGACGTCACCGCCCGCGCCCGTGACGGCCAGGCCGGTCGCCACACCCGGCACCGACGTGCGGCGCTCGGCCGGGTCCTGGGCGGACTCCGGGATGTGGTGCGGACGCCCGATCAGCCCGCGCAGGTCGGCCACGCCGACCGTGAACGGCAGCTCCCGGTCGCCCAGTTCGTGCTGCGCCGCGACCTTCCGCAGCAGCCGTGCGATGGACCGCTCCAGGTTCCGTACACCCGCCTCACGGGTGTACTCGCCCGCCAGCTTCCGCAGCGACGCGTCCTCCAGGACCACCTCGCCCGGCTCCAGGCCCGCACGCTCCAGCTGCCGGGGCAGCAGGTGGTCGCGGGCGATGACGACCTTCTCGTCCTCCGTGTAGCCGTCGAGCCGCACCAGCTCCATCCGGTCGAGCAGCGCCTCCGGGATGGCCTCGAGGACGTTCGCCGTCGCCAGGAAGACGACGTCGGAGAGGTCGAGTTCGACCTCCAGGTAGTGGTCGCGGAAGGTGTGGTTCTGCGCCGGGTCCAGAACTTCCAGGAGCGCGGCCGCGGGGTCGCCGCGGTAGTCGGAGCCGACCTTGTCGATCTCGTCGAGCAGGACCACCGGGTTCATCGACCCGGCCTCCTTGATCGCCCGTACGATCCGGCCCGGCAGGGCGCCGACGTACGTACGCCGGTGGCCGCGGATCTCCGCCTCGTCCCGTACGCCGCCGAGTGCGACCCGGACGAACTTCCGTCCCATCGCGTGCGCGACGGACTCGCCCAGCGACGTCTTGCCGACGCCGGGCGGGCCGACCAGGGCCAGGACGGCGCCCCCGCGACGGCCGCCGACGACCCCGAGGCCGCGCTCGGCGCGCCGCTTGCGGACCGCCAGGTACTCGGTGATCCGTTCCTTCACGTCCTCCAGGCCCGCGTGCTCGGCGTCGAGGATCGCCTTGGCGCCCTGGATGTCGTACTGGTCCTCGGTCCGTTCGTTCCACGGCAGTTCGAGGACGGTGTCGAGCCAGGTGCGGATCCAGGATCCCTCCGGGGACTGGTCGCTGGACCGCTCCAGCTTCTCGACCTCCTTGAGGGCCGCCTCACGGACGTTCTCGGGCAGGTCGGCGGCCTCGACGCGCGCCCGGTAGTCGTCGGACTCGTCGCCGTCCGTCTCGCCGTTGAGGTCGCGCAGCTCCTTGCGTACGGCATCCAGCTGGCGCCGCAGCAGGAACTCGCGCTGCTGCTTGTCGACGCCCTCCTGGACGTCCTTCGCGATGGACTCGGCCACGTCCTGCTCGGCCAGGTGCTCGCGGAGCTGGGCGGTGGCGAGCTTGAGCCGGGCCACCGGGTCGGCGGTCTCCAGGAGCTCGACCTTCTGCTCAAGGGTGAGGAAGGGCGAGTAGCCGGAGTTGTCGGCGAGGGCGGAGACGTCGTCGATCTGCTGGACGCGGTCCACGACCTGCCAGGCGCCGCGCTTCTTCAGCCAGCTGGTGGCCAGCGCCTTGTACTCCTTGACCAGTTCGGTCACGGAGCCGGGCAGCGGGTCGGGCAGGGTCTCCTCGACGGCGCTGCCCTCGACCCAGAGAGCGGCGCCGGGGCCGGTCGTACCCGCGCCGATCCTGACGCGGCCACGGCCACGGATGAGCGCGCCGGGGTCGCCGTCGGACAGCCGTCCGACCTGCTCGACGGTGCCCAGGACGCCGGTGGCGGCGTACGTCCCGTCGACCCGGGGCACGAGGAGCACCCTGGGCTTACCGGCCCCGGAACGGGCGGCGGCCTGGGCGGCCTCGACCGCGGCGCGTACGTCGTTGTCGGACAGGTCCAGCGGCACCACCATTCCGGGCAGCACGACCTCGTCGTCGAGCGGCAGCACAGGCAGAGTGAGCGGTGAGGACGTCGAAGCCATGATCTCCCCTTCGGCAGTCAAGTTGAGCTATGTGGACTCAATGCACGTGAGCCCGTGGATGTTCCCCGAGGGCTGTTCGCTCTGAGCGATCACTCTGGCGCAGGGCGCAGCCATGGACATGTAATGCCTCCATGGACACTATGGCTATTACCTCTGCGTGGGTGGAGGGCTGGACCGTCTCGCGGGGCACCCCGCCCGCCGTCGTCCAGCCCTGGGGCTGGCGGATCGACGTCG
This sequence comes from Streptomyces sp. NPDC012508, assembly GCF_042902595.1. Lineage (NCBI taxonomy): Bacteria > Bacillati > Actinomycetota > Actinomycetes > Kitasatosporales > Streptomycetaceae > Streptomyces > Streptomyces sp. NPDC012508. The sequence goes on along the minus strand of NZ_JBIBEO010000007.1, from coordinate 37,196 downwards.
GCCTGCCGACGCATGTCTTCCGGCACGTCCTTCCGGCGCCGGACGCGGTGTCCGTGGGCAAGCTCTGCCAGGAGATCACCGAGCCGCACGCCTGGCTGAAGGTGATGGCCGGACCGGAGGAGGTCGCGGAGTGGATCACCCCGGGGTGGACCGTCCCGGACGACCCGGGCTACATGATGTGGAAGCCCCTGGACGCGGGCGCGCGGCCGCCGGCTCCGGAGGGGTACGCGCGGACGACGGAGACCCGGGACGGCGTGATCCGGGTCCGGATCGTGGCGCCGGACGGCACGCTCGCGGCCCGCGGCCAGATCGCCCCGACGGGGGCGACGGCGGTCGCCGACCAGATCGAGACGCACCCCGGCCACCGCCGCCGCGGTCTCGGCGCGAACGTCATGCGCACCCTGGAGGCGGCGGCCGCGCAGACGGGCGCGGCGACGGGCGTCCTCTCGGCGACACGGGACGGCCTGGCCTTGTACGACACGCTGGGCTGGCGTCACACGTGCCCGTTGACGGGGATCGTGCGGGACGCGTAGGAGCGCGCGGTGTTGTGCGCGGCGTGCGGCGTCCCCGCGAGGGCGGCGAGGGGCGGCCGGCGGGGGGAGCGGCGGGCGGCGGGCGGCGGGCGGCGGGCGGCGGGCTGAACGAGGTTTCGACCGGTGCCGGGCGTGTGTGGACGCCGTCGACCTGGCGGTACGGGGCGGGCAGCACGGACCCCGCATCGATGCCGTACACGCGGCCCTGGTCAACCGGATCGGGTGAGGGCAGGATCGTGTCCATGACGCTCAAGGGTGGTAACGCGAGGCTCTGGGCCGCGTCGGCGGCACTGGTTCCGGCACTGGCGCTGACGGGCTGCGGCGACCAGGGCACCCCGCCGGGGCCGGTCGCGGCCCAGGAGGAGACGGCGCAGCCGACACCCCCGGGGACGGGCGACGTCACCGTGCCCCCTGTGCCGACCGGGACCAACGGCACCGTCAAGAACAACCATGAGCCCGGTCCGCGCGAGGTCCTCGTCGAGGTGAACGTCAACGGCGGGCTGGCCGGGGTCCGCAACCAGCTGATCGTCCACTACGACGGCAGCTACACCACCCGGTCCGGCACGGAGTCACCGCGGACCGGCCGGATGACCGCCGCCGAAGTGGCCCAGCTGCGCGCGGCGTTGGAGGATCCTGCCTACGCGAAGGTGCCCACGCGCCCGACGGGGCAGCCGGTGCGCGACGGGTTCCAGTACGTCTTCACCCACCGCTACCGGGTCGTCGTCGCCGCGGACGGCGAGCGCCCTCCCGCCCTGCAGCGCGTCTTCTCGGCCCTCCCCGAGGGCGGCCCTCCGACCGGCCCCTGACCCCCACCCGGCCACGGACCGGCACCGTCCCCGGCGAACCGGCACCGTCCCCGGCCCCTCGATCGACCCCGGACCGGACCCCGATCGAACCCCGATCGAACCCCGGCCGGGCCCCGAACGGACCCTGCTGAGGCCCGTCTTCGCCCCCACCCCCGGCCACGGCGTGAACCGGCTACCGTCCGCCGAGCGATAGAGGGGGCGTGAGACTGTTGCGCCCCGAACGGGCAGAAGAGCGGGACGACTCGGCGCTGTTGCGCGCCGTCGCCCGCGGGGACACCGAGGCGCTGGCCGTGCTGTACGACCGGCACGCGGGATGGCTGCACGCACGGCTGGCCCGGCGCTGCGCGGACGAGGAGACCGTACGGGAGGTCCTCCAGGACACGTTCGTCACGGTCTGGCGGTCCGCCGGTTCCCACCGCGGCCGGGGTGAGGCCGGGGGCTGGCTCTGGGTCGTCGCCGCGCGCCGCCTGGTCGACGCGCAACGCGCCCGGGCCCGTGCGGAGCGCCCGGCCCCCGAACCGATCGCCCCCGCCCCCTCCGCGGAGGACCGGGTGCTCGCGGGCCTGGAGTACGGGGACGTCGGCGCCGCGCTCGACCGGATCTCGCCCGAGCTCCGCGAGGTCCTGCGGGCCACCGTCGTCGACGGCCTGACCACCCGTGAGACGGCCCGGCTGCTCGGGATACCTGAGGGGACGGTGAAGACCCGCGCCCTGCGGGCCCGTCGCGAACTGCGTGCCGCCCTCGGCCCGCACGCCCTGGGAGGCACCGCATGACCGCGCCGTGGCACGTGACCGATGCACTGGCCCACCGGTACGCGTCGGGTGCGGCGGCCGAGCCCGACGCGTGGTCCCTGGAGAAGCACGTCGAGGTGTGCGGGGACTGCGCGGTCCGCGTCTCCGCCGCAGTCCGGGCGGGGGGATCGGGTCCGACCCTCGCCGACGTCCGGGCCTCGCTCCTGGCGACGGTACGCGCAGAGCCGGCCACCGCGCCCCGGCGCCTGGGCGCGGGCGCGCGCCCGAGCGATGGCCCGGGCCTGGGCGCGGGCGGTCCCGCCCTCTCCCCCGCCTCCCGTGGGGCACGCCTGCTGTGGGCCGTGGGCCCCGCGCTGCGCGGAGCGTGGGTGGTGGCGCTGCTCGTCGTGGTCGCCGCCGCGGTCGGGCTCGCGTACGGCGCCGGGTTCCGGGGCGCACGGCCGGCGCTGCTCGCCCTCGCTCCGGTGCTGCCGCTCGCCGGGGTGGCCGTCTCGTACGGACGCCACGCGGACCCGATGTACGAGATCGGCGTGGCGACCCCCTCCGGCGGACTGCGCCTGCTGCTCACCCGGGCGGCGGCCGTGCTCGGGGTGTGCGTGCCGGTGCTGACCGCGGCCGGGGCGGTGCTGCCGCCGGTCACCGGCGTGCCGGGCGCCGCGGCCTGGCTGCTGCCGGGGCTCGCGCTGACGCTGGCGGCCCTGGCCCTCGGCTCGTTCGTCGGGTGCCGGGCGGCCGCGGCCACCCTCGCCGCCGGCTGGCTGCTCGCGGTGACCGGGCCGGTGCTCGGGCGGTCCGGGGCCTCGGCCGAGCTGGCCCGGTACCTCTCGGGCCCGGCCGCACAGGGCGGTTGGGCCGCCGCAGCCGCCGTCTGCGCGGGCCTCGTGGCGCTGCGGCGCCGTTCCTTCGACCATCTGGAGACCCGGTGACCACACCCAGCCCGCGGGCCGTACGGAGCGCACGGGGCATTCCGATCCGGTCGGGCACGACGGTCGCGGCGCGCGGGCTGACCGTCCGGCACCGCCGTACCGTCGCGCTCGACCGCCTCGACCTGGACCTCGGTCCCGGCGTCCACGGCCTGCTCGGCCCGAACGGTGCCGGCAAGACCTCCCTCATCCGTGTCCTCGCAACCGTGGCGGCACCGTCGGACGGCCGGGTGGAGCTCCTGGGCCGGGACTCCTCGGCCCACCGGGAGCGGTCGGAGATCCGGCGACGGCTGGGCTATCTGCCGCAGGAGTTCGGGTACTACGCCGGCTTCACGGTCCGCGAGTTCGTGGCGTACGTGGCCTGGCTCAAGGAGATGCCGACGGACCGTGCCCCGGCCGCCGTGGAGCGCGCCGTGGAGCGGGTGGGCCTGGCGGACCGCATCGACGCCCGGCTGAAGACGCTGTCCGGGGGCATGGTCCGGCGGGCCGGGATCGCCCAGGCCATCGTGAACCAACCGGAGTTGCTCCTCCTCGACGAGCCGACGGCGGGTCTCGACCCCGAGCAGCGGGTCGAGTTCAGGACGCTCCTGCGGGAGATCGGCGCGTCCTCCACGGTGATCGTCTCCACCCATCTGGTGGAAGACGTGGCCGCGGCCTGCACGGAGGTCACGCTGATCGAGTCGGGCCGTATCGCCTTCCGGGGCACGACCGCGGAACTGACCGCCCTGGGCGAGGAGTCGCGCGCCAGCGGGGAGGCGGCGAACGCGATCGAGCGCGGATACACGGCGGCCCTCCGAGCACACCGCTCGCCGTCGCGCGCTCCTGCTCCCGGCCCGGAGAAGGGCGGCTCGCACGAGCCGCCGCCGGGGGGCGGGGGGGGGGGGGGGGGGGGGGGGGGGGGCGGGGGGGGGGGGGCGGGGGGCGGGGGGCGGGGGGGGCGGG
>NZ_JBIBEO010000007.1:0-33232 GCF_042902595.1 Streptomyces sp. NPDC012508 | reverse complement strand
CGCTTTCGAGCGGTTATACCGGGCGCCCCCCCGCCCACCCCGCCCGCCTCCGCGCGCTCGGGCCCGGGGCCCGGTGATGGGGGGCCCGCCCCCGCCCCCGCCGCCCCCACCCCCACCCCCACCCCCACCCCCACCCACGCACACGACCCCGCCACCCACACCCACAGCAACCGCCGGTGCTCCCGTCGCTCCCGCCCCCGTCGCTCCTGCGTCGCCCGACTCCCCCGAGGACCCCCGGTGACCGCGACCGCCGCACCGCCCCGCCAGCCCGCGCCCGCACCCCACACGTCCGTCGTCCGCACCGAGCTGAGGCGGGGCGTCGGCCCCTGGGCCGGTGCGGCCGTGGCGGTCACGATCCTCGTGACGATGTACGGCAAGGCGCCCGCCTGGCAGGGACGGTGGACCGATGCCACCGACATGCTGCACGTCGCCGGCGGGCTGCTCGCGGGTCCTCTCGCGCTCGCCGCCGGCTGCTGGCAGGGCGGCCGGGAGCGGCGCCGCGGGACGGAGGAGCTGCTCCGTTCCGTCCCGCGCGGCCGACTGCGCCGTACGCTGCTCGCCGTCGCTCCCTCCGCGCTCTGGCCGCCCGCCGGACAGCTCCTCGCCGCGGCGGTGTGCCTGCTCGCGACCTGGCCGTACGTCGGCGGGGGCCGGCCGTACCTCGAACTCGTCGCCGCCGACGCGCTCGCGCTGGCCGCCCTGGGCACCATCGGCCATCTCGTCGGGCTGCTGGTGCCGTGGCGGCTGACGGCTCCACTGCTCGCGGTGACCGGATACGTCGGGCTCGCGATCGGCTCGTACACGGAGAGCCCCGCGCGCTGGCTCAGTCCTGCCGCCGATCACTCCTCCCCCTGGCACGAGCCGGTGTGGTGGTACGCCCCGGCCTCGGCCGTCTGGACCTGCGGCCTCGCCCTGGCGGCGCTCCTGGCGTACGCCGCCCGCCCCGCGCGGCTGCGGCTGCTCGCCCTGCTCCCGCTCGCCGCGGCGGTCGCCGCCGCCGTGCCCGTACTCCGCCTGCCGGCGGACGGCCCGTGGCGCCCGGACCCGGAGGCGATACGCCCGGTCTGCGACGACGGTTCGCCCCAGGTCTGCGTGAACGCCCTCGACCGCGCCCTGCTGCCGGACATCTCCCGCGCACTCGCACCGCTCAACGAACGGCTGCGCGGGGTGCCGGGAGCCCCGGTCCGCTGGTCCCCGGGGCCGGGCGGCCCCGGCCCGGGGGAGGCCGAACTGCCCGGCCACGAGGCGGACTCGGTACGGGGCAGGCTAAGGAACCCGGACCTGTACCTGAACTCGGCGGTCCAGTGGCTGTTCTCGGACACGTGCACCTCCGAAGACTTCGCGGGGCCGGACGCCGAGCGGGCCGGCGAGATCCATCTCGCCGTGTCGGAGTGGCTGGCGCCGACACCGGAGAACTACGGGGTTCCGGTCGGGCCGGCCGCGCGGCGGCACCTCGACGCCCTGCGCGCCAAGTCCCCGGTCGCCCAGCGGGAGTACCTCGCCCGCTACCTGAAGGCGGACCGCTGCCGTCCCGAGGAGGTGCCGGTCCCGTGAGCCTCCTCGGCCGGGGCCCCGCCCTCTACGTCCGCTCGCGCACACTTCCGGCCACGGTCGCCGCCGTGCTGGGGACGGCCGCCGCGGCGGCCTGGTCCGCGGCCTGGCTCCAGTCGCAGCCGGGCTTCGACCACACGGCCCGGGTGCCGGTCGTCGTCCTCGGCCCGCTGCTGGCCGCGTCGGCGGTCGGAACGAGCCTGTACGCGACGAGCGACGAGCTGGACCGTACGGCGACCCGTCCCTGGCCCCTGCGCCGCACCGCGCACGTCCTCGGCCTGACGGTCCTGGCCGTCGCCCTGCTGGCGCTCTCCGTACCCGGTCACCCGGAGGAGTTCGGCGGGCCGGCGATCGTCCGCAACACCCTGGGCGCCGTCGGCGTCACAGCCGCGGCGGCGGCGCTGATCGGCGCCCGGGTGAGCTGGCTGCCGATCACGGTGTACTTCGGCTCCGTCTACGTGGCGGCGCCGTCCACGCCAGGGGGTGCGGCGGCCCTGTGGGCATGGCCGATGCAGCCGGGCCCGGAGGCGGGCGCCTGGGCGGTGGCGCTGGGCGCGTTCGCCGGGGGTACGGCGCTCCACGCCTTCCGCGGCGCCCGTCCCGTACGCGCCTGAAGCACGCGCCCGGCCTCAGTCGGCGGCCCCCGGCAGGCCCTCCCCCGTCACCGAGATCTCCCGCAGCTGCCGGTCGAGGAAGGCCCGGACGCGGCCCGGCATGTCCATCGACCCCGGGTCCAGCGACCACTGGATCTGCAGGCCGTCCATGACGGCCAGCTGTTCCTGCCCGACGGCCCGGCAGTCGATGCCCTCCCGCAGCTCTCCTCGCCGCACCGCCGCCTCCATGAGATCGACGGTGTGGCGCAGCACGCGCGCGTAGCGCTCCTTGAAGTACAGGTGCGCGGGGTGGCCGACGTTGCCGGACTCACCGGCCAGGACGTTGAACATCCGCACGATGCCGGGCCGCCGGGTGTTGTCCTCGACGAGGCCGACGACGGTCTCCAGGTAGGCGGCGTACGACTCCGGTTCGTCGGCGAAGAGGCGCTCGACGTCGTGCTGCTCGCTCTGCGCGAGGACCGAGAGCAGGAGGTCCTCCTTGCTGCGGAAGTGGTGCAGCAGTCCGCCCTGGGTGATGCCGCAGTCGTTGGCGATCCGGGCGAGCGAGGAGGCGTGGAAGCCCCACTGGCCGAAGTGTTCGACGGCGGTGTCGAGGATCTTCCGGCGGCGCTCGTCGCCCACCGCGTAGCTGCCCCTGCCCGCGCCTCCGCGGGCCGTTCGGGCCTTGTTCTCCGGCATGGGCCCACCTTAGAGGCTGTCCGAAAACACCCCTTAGGGGCTGTCCGGAACGCCCCTTACGCTCCGTGATCCAGGTCACACGCCAGAAACCTAGTACCTACTCGGTTTTCAACCTTAGCCTGAGGCCGCTTCCTCCGCACGCAGCCCTCAGGAGCCTCGACATGCACCCCTACCAGGACGCCGCCCGCCCCGTCGCCGAGCGGGTCGAGGACCTGCTCTCCCGGATGACGCTGGAGGAGAAGGCCGGCCAGCTCTTCCACTCGATGCTGATGATGAACGCGGACGGCACCCCGGTGACCGAGACGGACGGCTCGATGCTGCCGTTCACCACGCCGGAACTCGTCGAGGGCCGCCACCTCACCCACTTCAACCTGCTCGGCACCTACGGCGCCCGCGAGATGGCCCTCTGGCACAACGCGGTCCAGGAGATGGCCGCGAACACCCGGCTCGGCATCCCGGTCTCGCTCTCCACCGACCCCCGCCACGCCTTCACCGACAACGTCGGCGCCTCCTTCAACGCCGGCGCGTTCTCCGCCTGGCCCGAGGCGCTGGGGCTCGCGGCGATCGGCGACCCGGAGCTCGTGTTCCGCTTCGCCGACACCGTCCGCCGCGAGTACCTCGCGGTCGGCTTCCGTACGGCCCTGCACCCGCAGATCGACCTCGCCACCGAGCCCCGCTGGGCCCGCCAGTCCGGCACCTTCGGCGCGGACGCCGAGCTGACCGGCGAGCTGGTCCAGGCATACGTCCGCGGACTTCAGGGCGAGGAGCTGGGGCCGGACTCGGTGGCCGCCATGGTCAAGCACTTCCCCGGCGGCGGACCGCAGAAGGACGGCGAGGACCCGCATTTCCCGCACGGCAAGGAGCAGATCTACCCGGGCGGGATGCGGGAGCACCACCTGGAGCCGTTCAAGGCCGCCATCGCCGCCGGCTGCTCGCAGATGATGCCGTACTACGGCCAGCCGATCGGCACCGACTGGGAGGAGGTCGGCTTCGGCTTCAACAAGGGCGTCGTTACCGGGCTGCTGCGGGAGGAGCTGGGCTTCACCGGGATCGTCTGCACCGACTGGGGGCTGCTCACGGACGCGGTGATCTTCGGCGAGACGCACGCGGCGCGGGCCTGGGGCGTGGAGCACCTGAGCGTGGCCGAGCGGGCGGCCAAGGCGCTGGACGCGGGCTCGGACCAGTTCGGCGGCGAGCAGTGCCCCGAGGTGATCGTGGAGCTGGTCGGGTCGGGCCGGATCTCCGAGGCGCGGATCGACGCGTCCGTACGGCGGCTGCTGCGCGAGAAGTTCGTCCTCGGGCTCTTCGACGAGCGGCGGTACGTCGACCCGGACGAGGCAGCCGAGACGGTCGGCCGCGCCGACTTCAAGGCGGCGGGCGCGGCGGCCCAGCGCCGCTCGCTCACGGTCCTCACCAACGGCCCGCTGCCGCTGACCGGGCGCCCGAAGCTGTACGTCGAGAACGTCGACCCGGCCGTCGCGGCAGCGTACGGGGACGTCGTGACCGCCCCCGCCGAGGCGGACCTGGCGGTGCTGCGGCTGCGCACGCCGTACGAGGAGCGGCCGAACCGCTTCGAGTCCTTCTTCCACTCCGGCTCGCTCGCCTTCGAGGAGCCCGAGCTGACCCGGATCCTCTCGCTGCTCGCCACGGTCCCGACGGTGGTCTGCGTCAACCTGGAACGCCCGGCCGTCCTGCCGGAGATCGCCGAGCGCGCGGCGGCGCTGATCGCCGACTACGGGGCGGGCGACGACGCCCTGCTCGACGTGGCATTCGGCCGGGCGGCGGCGGAGGGGCGGCTCCCCTTCGAGCTGCCGCGCTCGATGGCGGCGGTGGAGGCGGCCCGCCCGGACGTCCCGAACGACACGGCGAACCCGGTCTTCGCCCACGGCCACGGCCTGGCGATCTGACACCGGATCCGATCCACCGGATCCCCTCGGACCGCGGGGTTCCTGACCGACCCCGCGCCCTCGGTCCGGGGCCGGCCCGTGGGGGGCCCGGCCCCGGACCGTTCTCTTCCGGTTGTCCCGGCCACCGCCATCCCGCAAGGATGGACGGCCACAACGACGCCGAGCCCGATCGGAGCGAGCCACCATGTCTCTGCCCGTCACCCTCGACCGCCGCGAGGGACCGTACGGAGAGGTCGTGCTGCGCCGGCGCGACGAGCATTTCGAGATCATCGCCAACGGCACCTTCCTGATGGACACCTCCGACGGACGGTCGGAGCGCCTGCTGATCGACGCGGCGATGGACGCGCTCGACGGTCGGCACGGCTCCTCCGTGCTGATCGGCGGCCTCGGTGTCGGCTTCTCCCTCGCGCACGCCGCCGCCGACCCCCGCTGGGCCAGGATCGCGGTCGTCGAACGCGAGCAGGCGATCATCGACTGGCACCGTGAGGGACCGCTGGCCGCGATCTCAGGAGCGGCTCTGGCCGATCCGCGCAACGTGATCCTTCACACGGACCTGGTCGGGTACCTCCACACCTCCCCCGACACCTACGACGCCCTCTGTCTGGACATCGACAACGGACCCGGCTGGACGGTCACCGAGGACAACCAAAACCTTTACTCCGCCGAGGGGTTGGAGGCCTGCGCGAAGCGCCTGAACCCGGGCGGAATCCTCGCCGTGTGGTCCGCCCAGCCGTCCGGCGATTTCGAAGAGTCATTGCGGAATGCCGGATTCAGCGGGGTACGGACCGAAGAGATCCCGGTTGCCCGGGGCGTCCCTGACGTGGTGCACCTCGCCGTAAGGCCTGCGTAGCCGGGACGCTGCCCGTGCCTCTAGGCTGCTGGCCGACACCAGCGATGCGAGGCGGGGCAATGGAGCAGACACACACCACTCAACACGGTGCGGCGGCCACTCCGGGTGCGCAGCGACGAGTGCTGGTCGTCGAGGACGACACGACGATCGTGGATGCGATCTCCGCGCGGCTGCGGGCGGAAGGATTCCTCGTCCAGACGGCGACCGACGGCCCGGCGGCTGTCGACGCGGCCGAGGCCTGGCAGCCCGACCTGATGGTCCTCGACGTCATGCTGCCCGGCTTCGACGGCCTCGAGGTCTGCCGCCGGGTGCAGGCCCAGCGCCCGGTCCCGGTCCTGATGCTGACCGCGCGGGACGACGAGACGGACATGCTGGTGGGGCTCGGCGTCGGCGCCGACGACTACATGACCAAGCCGTTCTCGATGCGTGAGCTGGCCGCGCGGGTGCACGTCCTGCTGCGCCGCGTGGAGCGTGCCGCACTGGCGGCCGTCACCCCGCGGAGCGGGATCCTGCGCCTCGGCGAGCTGGAGATCGACCACGCGCAGCGCCGGGTCCGGGTCCGCACCGAAGACGTGCATCTGACGCCGACCGAGTTCGACCTGCTGGTCTGCCTGGCGAACACCCCGCGCGCGGTCCTCTCCCGGGAGCAGCTGCTCGCCGAGGTCTGGGACTGGGCGGACGCGTCCGGCACGCGGACGGTCGACAGCCACATCAAGGCGCTGCGCCGGAAGATCGGGGCGGAGCGGATCCGTACGGTCCATGGCGTCGGTTACGCACTGGAGACGCCGGCGTCATGAGCCGCCGGGGGCAGCGCCCCGAGCGCCGGAGCAGGCGCCGGATCGTGATCTCGATCAAGACCAAGCTGGGCACGCTGGTGGTCGGGGCGGTCCTGCTGACCTCCGGGCTCGCGCTGGTGGCGATCCGGACCTCCACGGAGTTCCGCTACATCACGATCTTCGCGATGATCGCGACGCTGTTGATCACCCAGTTCGTGGCGCAGTCCCTGACGGCGCCGCTGGACGAGATGAACACGGTGGCCGGGTCGATCTCGCGCGGCGACTTCAGCCGGCGTGTGCGCGGCGCGGACCGCCGTGACGAGCTGGGCGACCTCGCTTCGACGATCAACCGCATGGCGGACGACCTGGAGGCCGTCGACCGGCACCGCAAGGAGCTGGTCGCCAATGTCTCGCACGAGCTGCGCACCCCCATCGCCGCCCTCCGCGCCGTACTGGAGAACGTCGTCGACGGCGTCTCCGAGGCCGATCCGGAGACCATGCGGACGGCCCTGAAGCAGACCGAGCGGCTCGGCCGGCTGGTCGAGACCCTGCTCGACCTGTCACGTCTTGACAACGGTGTCGTCACGCTCAAGGCACGGCGTTTCGAGGTCTGGCCGTACCTCTCCGGCGTGCTCCGCGAGGCCAATCTCGCCGCCTCCCAGCGCGGCCTGTCCTCGACGTCCGGTCTGCACAACCGTACGGACGTCCATCTGCACCTGGACGTCTCGCCGCCCGAGCTGACCGCGCACGCGGACGCGGAGCGGCTGCACCAGGTGATGGCGAACCTGATCGACAACGCGGTGAAGCACTCGCCGCCGCACGGCCGGGTGACCGTGCGGGCACGGCGCGGGGCGTGGCCCGACTCGCTGGCCCTCGAGGTCGAGGACGAGGGCCCCGGCATCCCGGAGTCGCTCCGCCACACGGTCTTCGAGCGGTTCAACCGGGGGCAGGTGCCGGCGCAGTCCGGCAAGGGCAGCGACGGCGGTACGGGTCTGGGGCTGGCGATCGCCCGCTGGGCGGTCGATCTGCACGGCGGCGAGATCGGCGTGGCCGAATCGTCACGCGGCTGCCGGATCCAGGTCACTCTTCCGGGAAGCCTTCCGGCACGCGATTGACGTAGGGTCGAACCGGAAGCGCATGTTCTGCGTGTACATGAACAGGACACGATCAGGACGTGGTCAGGGATGCGTGCCTCAGGGCCGCAACCCGGGTCCCTCGTACCCGCGAGGGGTCAGAACCACGCTTGTTTCCCGCCATTCCATGCCCCGAAACGCCGCGTCAAGTGTGACTTGCGCGACGTTGGCGCTGCCCGGCCTGCACCTGTCGGCCAGGGAGGCGTAGCCTTTATTTCCGCTGTCCATCACCTTGTGAAGCGGAAGAGGGCGGTTACCGCCGTGTCGTCTCAGTCCCCCAGTAACTCGAGCATCTCCACCGGCCAAGACGGGCAGGGTCAGAACCCTGCGACCGCCTTCGGCGCCAATGAGTGGCTCGTCGACGAGATCTACCAGCAGTACCTCCAGGACCCGAATTCGGTCGATCGTGCCTGGTGGGACTTCTTCGCCGACTACAAGCCCGGCACGACGGAGGCTCCCGCCGCCGCGCGGCAGGTGAGCCCCGCACAGGCCGCACCTGCCGCGCCCGCCGCCCCGGCGCCCGCTCCGGCTCCCGCCAAGGCCGCTCCGGCCGCCCAGGCCCCGGCTCCGGCCGCCGCCCCGGCCGCGCAGGCTCCGGCCGCCCCTGCTCCGGCGAAGCCCGCCGCCGCTCCGGCGCCGGCGAAGGCCGCTCCGGCCGCCAAGGCCCCCGCCGCCCCGGCAACCGAGGCGCCCGCCGGTCCCGAGCTGATCACGCTGCGCGGCCCCGCCGCCGCCGTCGCGAAGAACATGAACGCCTCGCTGGAGGTGCCGACGGCCACGTCCGTCCGCGCCGTCCCGGTGAAGCTGCTCTTCGACAACCGGATCGTGATCAACAACCACCTGAAGCGTGCCCGGGGCGGGAAGATCTCCTTCACGCACCTGATCGGCTACGCGATGGTGCAGGCGATCAAGGCCATGCCGTCGATGAACTACTCCTTCGCGGAGAAGGACGGCAAGCCGACCCTGGTCAAGCCGGACCACGTGAACTTCGGTCTCGCGATCGACCTGGTGAAGCCGAACGGCGACCGCCAGCTCGTCGTCGCGGGCATCAAGAAGGCCGAGACCCTGAACTTCTTCGAGTTCTGGCAGGCCTACGAGGACATCGTCAAGCGCGCCCGCGTCGGCAAGCTGACGATGGAGGACTTCTCCGGCGTCACGGTCTCGCTGACCAACCCCGGCGGCCTCGGCACCGTCCACTCCGTGCCGCGTCTGATGCCCGGACAGTCCGTGATCATGGGCGTCGGCTCGATGGACTACCCGGCCGAGTTCCAGGGCACGTCCCAGGACACCCTGAACAAGCTGGGCATCTCCAAGGTCATGACCCTGACCTCGACGTACGACCACCGGGTCATCCAGGGTGCCGCCTCCGGCGAGTTCCTGCGGGTCGTCGCCAACTACCTCCTCGGCGAGGAGGGCTTCTACGACGACATCTTCAAGGCCCTGCGGATCCCCTACGAGCCGGTCCGCTGGCTCAAGGACATCGACGCCTCGCACGACGACGACGTCACCAAGGCCGCCCGCGTCTTCGAGCTGATCCACTCCTACCGGGTCCGCGGCCACGTCATGGCCGACACCGACCCGCTGGAGTACCGCCAGCGCAAGCACCCCGACCTGGACATCACCGAGCACGGCCTCACCCTGTGGGACCTGGAGCGCGAGTTCGCGGTCGGCGGCTTCGCCGGCAAGTCGATGATGAAGCTCCGCGACATCCTCGGCGTGCTGCGCGACTCGTACTGCCGCACCACCGGCGTCGAGTTCATGCACATCCAGGACCCGAAGCAGCGCAAGTGGATCCAGGACCGCGTCGAGCGCTCGCACTCCAAGCCGGAGCGCGAGGAGCAGCTGCGGATCCTGCGCCGGCTCAACGCGGCCGAGGCGTTCGAGACCTTCCTGCAGACCAAGTACGTCGGTCAGAAGCGGTTCTCCCTGGAGGGCGGCGAGTCCGTCATCCCGCTGCTCGACGCGGTCATCGACTCCGCCGCCGAGTCCCGTCTGGACGAGGTCGTCATCGGCATGGCCCACCGCGGCCGTCTGAACGTCCTCGCGAACATCGTGGGCAAGTCGTACGCGCAGATCTTCCGCGAGTTCGAGGGCAACCTCGACCCGAAGTCGATGCACGGCTCCGGCGACGTGAAGTACCACCTGGGCGCCGAGGGCACCTTCACCGGCCTGGACGGCGAGCAGATCAAGGTCTCGCTCGCCGCCAACCCCTCGCACCTGGAGGCGGTCGACCCGGTCCTGGAGGGTGTCGTCCGCGCCAAGCAGGACGTCATCAACAAGGGCGGCACGGACTTCACCGTCCTCCCCGTCGCCCTGCACGGTGACGCGGCCTTCGCCGGCCAGGGTGTCGTCGCCGAGACGCTGAACATGTCGCAGCTGCGCGGCTACCGCACCGGCGGCACGGTCCACATCGTCATCAACAACCAGGTCGGCTTCACCGCCGCCCCGGAGTCGTCGCGTTCCTCGATGTACGCGACCGACGTGGCCCGCATGATCGAGGCGCCGATCTTCCACGTGAACGGCGACGACCCGGAGGCCGTGGTCCGCGTCGCGCGGCTCGCCTTCGAGTTCCGCCAGACGTTCAACAAGGACGTCGTGATCGACCTCATCTGCTACCGCCGCCGCGGTCACAACGAGGGCGACAACCCGCAGTTCACCAACCCGCAGATGTACAACCTGATCGACAAGAAGCGTTCGGTGCGCAAGCTGTACACCGAGTCGCTGATCGGTCGCGGCGACATCACGCTGGAAGAGGCGGAGCAGGCGCTCCAGGACTTCCAGGGCCAGCTGGAGAAGGTCTTCGCGGAGGTCCGCGAGGCCACCTCGGCGCCGGCCCCGGCGCACGTCCCGGACGCCCAGCCGGAGTTCCCGGTCGCCGTCACCACCGCGGTCTCCCAGGAGGTCGTGAAGCGGATCGCCGAGTCTCAGGTCAACATCCCGGAGCGGATCACGGTCCACCCGCGTCTGATGCCGCAGATGCAGCGCCGCGCGGCCTCCATCGACGACGGCACCATCGACTGGGGCTTCGGCGAGACCCTCGCCATCGGCTCGCTGCTGATGGAGGGCACCCCCGTCCGGCTGTCCGGCCAGGACTCCCGCCGCGGCACCTTCGGCCAGCGGCACGCGGTCCTGGTGGACCAGGAGACCGGCGAGGACTACACCCCGCTGCTCTACCTGGCCGAGGACCAGGCCCACTACAACGTCTACGACTCGCTGCTCAGCGAGTACGCGGCGATGGGCTTCGAGTACGGCTACTCGCTGGCCCGCCCGGACTCCCTGGTCATCTGGGAGGCCCAGTTCGGTGACTTCGTCAACGGCGCGCAGACCGTCGTGGACGAGTTCATCTCCTCGGCCGAGCAGAAGTGGGGCCAGACCTCGGGCGTCACGCTGCTCCTGCCGCACGGCTACGAGGGCCAGGGCCCGGACCACTCGTCCGCGCGCCCGGAGCGCTTCCTCCAGATGTGCGCGCAGGACAACATGACGATCGCCATGCCGACCCTGCCGTCGAACTACTTCCACCTGCTGCGCTGGCAGGTCCACAACCCGCACCACAAGCCGCTCATCGTCTTCACCCCGAAGTCGATGCTGCGTCTGAAGGCCGCGGCGTCGAAGGTGGAGGAGTTCACCACCGGCGGCTTCCGCCCGGTGATCGGCGATGCGACGGTCAACCCGGCCGACGTCCGCAAGGTCGTCTTCTGCGCCGGCAAGGTCTACTACGACCTGGAGGCCGAGCGGCAGAAGCGCGGTGTCACGGACACGGCGATCATCCGTCTCGAGCGCCTGTACCCGCTCCCGGGTGCCGAGCTCCAGGCCGAGATCGCCAAGTACCCGAACGCCGAGAAGTACCTGTGGGCGCAGGAGGAGCCGGCGAACCAGGGTGCGTGGCCGTTCATCGCGCTCAACCTGATCGACCACCTGGACCTGGCGGTCGGCGCCGACATCCCGCACGGCGAGCGTCTGCGCCGGATCTCGCGTCCGCACTCCTCGTCCCCGGCGGTCGGCTCGGCCAAGCGCCACCAGGCCGAGCAGCAGCAGCTGGTCAACGAGGTCTTCGACGCCTGATCCGCTGTTCCGGTACGCGTACGACGAGAGGCCCGGCACCCCGCGAGGGGTGCCGGGCCTCCGGCGTGTGCGGGTTCTCAGCCGAGGTTGGCCTCGAAGTCCCAGTAGGGGCGGTTGCGGTGGCGGGCGGAGAGGGTGTGCGGGTGCTGGGCGCCCAGCGTGCGGGTAAGGGAGAGCAGGGCGGCCTCCTCCAGCTTTCCGGCCTCCTCGACCTCGCGCAGGCCGCGCAGGTCGGTGGCGAGGGCGATCTGGCCGGACAGGGTGAGCGGGTGCTCGTGCCCGAGGGTGTGCCGGGCCCTGCGCAGGGTCTCCCTGCTGAGTTCGGCGGCGTCGGCGACCCGCCCGTTGAAGTTGCGGGCGGCGGTGGTGTTGAGCGCGCAGCCGAGGACCCAGGGGTGGTCGGCTCCGAGGGAGGCCGTGAGACCGGCGAGAGCGCCCTCCAGGATGGACAGGGCGTCGGCGCGTTCGCCGGCGGCCTGCATGACGAGCGCCGTGTTGGCGAGGACGCCGGTGGCGACGGGGTGGGCGGGCCCGAGGAGGGAGCGGTAGCCCGCCTCGGCCTCGGTGACGAGCTTCCTCGCGTGGTCGAGGTCACCGTGCTCACGCAGGTAGTTGGCGTAGTTGTTGATGGCGGCGAGCGTGATGTAGTGCCCGCGTCCGTGCACCTGTTCCAGCTGTTCGAGCAGGCTGGCCATGGTGGCGCCGAGGTCCTGCTGGAAGCCGCCCTCACGGCGCCGGCACAGCGCCAGCTGGGTGCGTGCGTACAGGGTCTGCAGATGCTGGGGTCCGAGGACCTGCACATGCACCCGGACGTTGGCCTCCTGGCGGGCGAGCGCCTCGCGGTACTGGCCGAGCAGCCTGAGGTCGTGCGCGAGGGCGTTGCCTGCGCCCAGGGTGTGGGCGTGGCGGGTGCGCAGTACGGTCTCGCAGCGGACGAGGGACTCCGCGTCGAGGTCGTACGCCTCCTGGTAGCGGCCGAGCATCCGCAGGACGACGCCGAGGTTGTGGCGGGCGACGAAGGTGGAGAACTCGGTGTCGCCGAGGAGGCGTTCCGCCTCGGCGAGCACCTGGCGCTGGAGCTTCTCGGACTCCTGGTACTGGCCGAGGAAGCGCAGGTCGCTGGCGATGGCGCTGCCGGACAGGAGGGAGCCGAGCTCGTTGGGGGGTGTGGCGGCGCTCAGCCGCTCGCGCTGGGCGAGGTCGAGTTCGTAGGCCTCGCGGAAACGGCCGAAGGAGCGCAGGACGTTGCCCTGCTGGGTGGTCAGGTCGAGCATCGGCTGGTCCAGCGGGTCCATGAAGGTGGACCAGGCGTCCCGGATCCGCTCGGCGAGCTGGGCGCCCGCCCGGAACTCGCCGCTGCGGTAGCAGTAGCGCAGGCTGTTGAGGACGGCGGTCTGCACGCGGGCGTTACGGCTGGTGAGGGCGCCGGACGGGCCGATGTGCGGCAGGAGTTCGGCGTACCGGGGCCAGTTCCGGCTGTCCATCGGGTTGCCGGGGTCGGCCTCGGCGAGCAGGGAGCGGACGGCCTTGCGATGGGCCTCGCGGTTCTCGCCGTCGGTGAGGCGGGCGACGATGTCGTGGACGAGCCGGTGCATGTGCACGGACTCCTGGTGCGGCCCCACCTCGACGTTGGTGGCCGGGCCTCTGGTCTCGCGGGTGAGCACCGAGTAGTTGACGAGGGTGTCCAGGGCGCGGGTCCAGGCGGGCAGGTCGGTGGCCATCCAGCGCAGGTCCTCGGGCAGTTCGGCCTGCGGGTAGGCGCGGACGAGTCCGAGGGGGATGCGGCCCGGGGCGAAGGAGGCGCACAGGCTGAGGACGTCGATGGCCTGCGGCTGGGACCGTCGGAGCCGGTTGATCAGTATCGACCAGGAGGTGAGCGAGGCGTTGGGGTAGCCGTCGACGGCCGAGGGCTCCTCGACGGTGGAGAGACGTCCGTCGCGGACCATGCGCAGGTACTCGGGGACCTCCATCCCGGACTCGCCGAGCCAGGCGGCGGCCTGGACGAGCGGCAGGGGCACGTCACCGAACTCGGCGGCGACCTCGTCGGCCTGGGGTGCGGTGATGTGGGAGGCGCGGCGCATCAGATAGGCGGTGGACTCGGCGCGGTCGAAGCTGGGGACGTCGAGGACGTCGGTGTAGTCGCCCCAGCCGCGGTTGCGTGAGGTGATCAGTACGTGTCCGGGTCCGTGGGGCAGCAGGACCTGGGCGCCGTCGGTGTCGTCCCACCCGTCGAAGATGACGAGCCAGCGGGAGTGCGGGTCGCCGCGGCGCAGCGCCTCCCGTACGGCGCGGATGCGTTCGCCGGGTTCGTTGCCGCTGGGGAGGCGGAGTTCGGCGGCGAGTTCGCCGAAGCGGTCGCGCTGGACGTTGCGGTCGTCGGAGTTGACCCACCAGACGACGTCGTAGTCGGGGCTGAAGCGGTGGGCGTACTCGGCGGCGATCTGGGTCTTGCCGATGCCGGACATGCCGAGCAGGGTGCAGGCCGCGTTGCCGCGGTCGGCGTCCATGAGCCGTTCCTGGAGCTCGGTGAGGAGGTCGTCCCGGCCGGTGAACCGCGGGTTCCGGCGCGGGATCTCGCCCCAGATCTCGGGCGGGGTGTCGGGGTAGCGGACGGGTGTCCCGGGCGGGACGCGGCGGCCGGAGGAGCGGCGGGGTTCGATTCCGAGCCGGCTCAGGAGCCGTGCTTCGGCCTCGTCCTCGCCGACGCCCCAGAGGCTGACGGGTTCGAGGACGGCGGTGGCGGGGAGCAGCGGCCGGTTGGTGAGGTTGACGGCGGCGAACCGGTCGGCCCGGGAGGCGACGAAGCCGCGCAGGACGTCGTTCCACTCCCCGGCCGGCCGGGGGCCGAGCTGGAAGAACCAGTCGTTGAGCACGAGCAGCACCTGCCCGCTGGCGAGCAGCAGGTCGCTGAGGGAGTCCTCCAGGGGTACCTCACGCGGCGGGTCCCAGCGCTGCAGGGTCGCGCGCACTCCGTGGGCTTCGAGGCGCTGGTTGATCCAGGCCGCCCACGGCCGGTGGTAGCCGGGGAAGACCACAAGGACGTGCTCGGGGGCGCCCCTGCCCCCGTCGTCCGCCGCGCCGCCACCCGACCGCTGTTCCGCCATCTGATACGTCTCCCGTCCCGCTCACGCGCAACGCAGTGTCATGTGCCCTGGGCACAGTGTTACCCAGCTGCCCGGGGGGCCGCGCCGAGGCTCGCGTGATGCCGCCTCATTTGCTGGGCGAACTCCCGTCCCTCATTGGTCAGTTCATCGGATTCAAGCAGGATCGTCAGCGCCTCGCCCACCTGATCGTGCATATGGTCGAACTGTTGCCCGGCGTTCGACCGCCAGGGCCGGGGCGCCGCGTGGGCGGTCGCGGCGCGCCGCCAGAGATCGGTCAGGGCGAGGTGCGCGTACGCGCCCTGGAGCACGCCGCCGATGGGCCGGGCGTCGGAGCGCCAGCCCACCCGGTGCACGGCCGCCCTGCCCTGCCGGTACAGCGGTACGAGTTCATGCAGGGTGGCGAGTTTGCTGTGGTGGAGCTCGTGGACGAGCGTCTCGGCCATGTCCTGCGCCCCGGCCGGCAGGGAGGTCAGGACGGCGCCCGGAGCCGATCGCAGGGTGGCTCCGAGGGAGCGGGGGCCGTGGGGAAGCAGCGGGACGACGGCGCGCAGGGCGCGCCGGATCTCGGCGGCGCGTCCCGGGTCGGTGTGGGCGAGCAGCGCCTGCGCCCCGCGCCAGCGAGCCGCCCAGACGGCGGGGTCGGTGTCGGTGGGGTCGGCCGCGGTACGGGGCGGGGTGCCGATCCCGCCGGGCGGCACCCGGTACGGGTCGAGGTCGTCGAGGCGTGCGGTGGAGTCGGGCAGGGTGCGCAGCCCGTCCCAGCCCGGGCCCCGGCCGACGAGGGTGCCAGCGCGCCGGTCGGTGAGCAGCAGGACGGTGGGGGCGGCGGGTGTCGGGCCCTCGGGGTGGAGGCGCGCGACACGGGAGCCGGCCCTGATCCGGAGGCGTCCGCCGCCCGCGGTCTGCCGGCCCACTCCGGGCAGTGACAGCAGACCGCCGGTGAGCTCCAGGGTGAGGTCGAGGGAGCAGTCGGCGCGCAGGGCGGCGGTGACGGCGACGCTTTCCAGCCGGGCGAGGTGCCGGTCGAGGGCGGGGCCCACCGGCTCGGCGAGCGCGGCGGCCAGCCAGGCACCCGTCGTGGGGTAGTCGAGCACGTCCCGTACGACGTCGGGGTTGCGGCTCTCGGCCCGTTCGAGCAGGTGCCAGGAGTCCTCGAAACGGCGGAACACGCCGGCGTCGACCGCCTCGCGGTGCCGGTGGACGCGGACCAGGAGGGCCTTGAGCAGCAGCAGACGCCGCGCGTGGAGCGCGGAGCGCAGCAGGGCCACGTCGGCAGGGGCGGGGCGGGTGCGGGCCAGCTCGGTGAAGACCCCGGCGGGCAGGGGCGCGAAGTTCATTCCCGCCTCCTTCGGCAGACCCTCGGCCATCGCGAGGATCCGGCCGGAAACAGACGGTCGACGCGGCGCTCGTCAGGCGGCTCGGTCCCCCGCGCCCTCGCACCACGCGTCGACCAGCTCGGGTGAGCGCAGCAGCACCAGTTCGACCGCGGCCGCGAGTTCGGGATCGTCCATGCCACGCAGGGTCCGCAGGTCCACAGCGGCGAGATCGGGCAGGTGCGCGGACCGGCCGTGGTCACGGTCGACACCGGTCGCCCACTCGTTGTGCTCCGACACCCTCGGCTCCTCCCCACCGACGCATGTCCCCCACGGTCGTAGCGGCGGAGCGGTTCTTCCCGACGCCAGGAAGTCAGAAACCCGTTCGACTCAACTGCGCCCATTCGCGCCCCCGTTATCCAGCCGTTCTCCGTGTCGGCTCTCCGGCCTCGCCTACCCGCCCGAATCGCTCCACGCCCACCACGGCGGCGCGATCCGGCGGCGGTCCTCGCCGGACGGCGGTGCCTGGGGCAGGTCCTGGTCCGTGCTCACCTCCGCCAGGAGCCTCCTGGTCCGTTCGACGTCGCTCCAGTCCACCTCCACCAGTGCGGCGGTCAGCCGCTGCCACTGCCCGGCCGCGGCGCGCAGCACCTCGCGCGCCCTGCCCGTACGGCCCATGAGCCGGAGCACCGCTCCCTGCGCGTGCAGCGCGCGGGCGCCGGTGATCGTGCCCGGCGTCTCGCCGTGCGCCGACCGGGCGTCCTCCCAGGACCGTTCGTACGCCGTGAGCGCGTCACCGAGGACTCCGTCCCGGGCGGACTCGCTCAACTCCAGTCTCACCCGTCCCAGTTGCAGCCACACCTCCGAGCGCAGTGCGATGTCCTGGGTGGTGCGGGCGGCCTGTTCCAGAAGGTGGCGGCCCTCGAAGAGGTCGGGCAGGAACCCGGCGCGGTGGAAGCGCAGGGCGAGGACGCTGCCGATCAGGATCCTGGCCCGGGCGCGCTCCGGCGCGTCGGCCGGGAGGCGGGTGAGCGCCTCGCGCAGGACGCCCTCGGCCCGGTCGACCGGGGCCTGACCCGGGGTGACCGCCGCGCGGCGCATCAGGGACTCCCCCCAGGACATCAGGATCCGGCCGCGCTGTCCGCTGTCGGCGGGGGCGAGCAGGGTGGCCTCCTCGTAGGCGGTGTCCGCGGCCGGTCCGTCGCCGGCCGTGTCGTACAGCCGGGCGCGCGCCGTCGTCCAGCGCAGCCGCAGGGCGACGTTGTCGCCGAGGTGCTCCTCGGCCCGGTCGAGTACGGGGGTGATCTCGGCAGGGCCGGATCCGGCGAGCTGCAGGGCGTCGGCCAGGTCGAGGAGTGCGGCGCCGCTCTCCCGGAGGGAGAGCGCGGTGGTGAGTTCGGTCGCCGCGGCAGCCCCGTCGCCACGCGCCAGCAGCAGGCGCCCCCGGCGCAGATGGAGGGTGTGGTGGTGGTCCTCGGGCCAGTCCGGCACGTCTCCGAGGAGCGCGGCCAGGGCGTGGTCGAGGTGCAGGGGGTCGGTGGTGTGGCGCCACAACCCATGGTGCGCCACGGCCTGTTCGAGCCGCGCCTCGGCCCACTCCGCGCTGCCCGGCGCGGCGAGGCTCCCCGCACGCTCCAGCTCGGTCAGTGCGCGGGTCAGCAGCTCCCGGCGCCGTTCGCTGCCCCGGGCGGCGGCGGTGCCGGACTCCGCGTACAGCACGCGCCCGAGCAGGATCCCGGCCTCCACGGGGTGCTCCGGCAGCGCGGCCTCGGCCTGCTGGCGGGCCCTGACGAGGAGCGAGGGGTCGGACTGGCCCAGCCACTGGTCGAAGAGCCGTCGCGCGGCGGCCAGAGGGTCGGGGGTGATCAGGTCGGGGTGGTAGAAGCGGAGCACGCGCGCGGGGATACGGGCGAAGAGTTCGGGTTCCGTGCCGACCGGGCCGGTCGGTTCGTCGGTCCCCTCGATCGTGCCGGCCGCGGCCGCCCGGCCGTCGTCCGTTGCGTGGTCGGCCAGCTGGGCGGCCGCGAGCGCCGGGAAGTTGCGCATGCCCTGGCCGAAGTTGCGTTCCACGTACTCGGAGCAGTGCTTGAGGACCAGCGCGGCGGCGCTGCGGTCAAGGGAGCCGAGCAGATGCTGCTGGACACCGGGCGAATAGCTGAAGCAGGGATACGGGGAAGGGCCGGGCAGTTGCCGAAGGAGCCCGCTGAGCAGGACCTCGGCGAGCTCCATGGGGCCGGTGTCGGGCAGCATGGCGCGCTGCACGAGCTGCATCACGGGAAGGGCGAGCGGGGCGGCAGCGAGATGGACGGCGAGCCGCAGCGCGCCGGGCGAGGCGCCGGCGGTGAAGGCGCGCAGCAGCTCCTCGTCGCTGCGCCGGACGCGGGCCCGGCCGGGAGGCGTGGTCCGTGCGGTGCCCGCCGACGGCGCGGACGGTCGCGGCGGTTCGGGGCCGATCATGGCCGCCCAGCCGCGCACCGCGCCCGAGCCGTGGCCGGCGTGCAGCCGCGCCCAGGAGGCGAACGCCTCGGGCGTGGGCGTGAGCACGGGCACCGCGCGCGTGTCCGGGGCGGCGGGCTCCCAGGGCTCCTCGTCGGGCTGGAATCCGGTGTGTCCGCCGGGCGACGCGGGGCGGAGCAGCAGGCCCGGCTCGACGGACAGCGCCGTCCGGGGCCAGAGCCTCGGGGGCAGCGGCTGGACGAGGGCGAGCGGCGACTGCCGGGGCCACTGGTGGATGAGCCGCTGGGCCGCGCCGCGCTGCCAGAGGGGGCCGACGCAGTCGCTGACGATCAGGGTGAGACGGCGGCCGGTGGGGTCGTGGAGCTGGTCGCCGGGGCGCAGCCGGGGCCTGCCGTCGGCCCCCGAGGTGGTGGTGACCAGCGGGGCGCCCTCGCCGGTGTCGTACAGCCGGTGGACCTGGACGTCGCGGAAGGCGCCGGACTGCTGGCAGGCCTGGCGCAGCTCCTCGACCATGCGGGTCCAGACGACCATGGCGGGGCCGGAGTCCATGAGGAGCTGGATGTCGGGGCGGCGGCCCGCGGCGGGGCGCAGGACGGGGGTGAGGATGCCCGCGGCGGCGCTGCGTTCGGCGGTCGCCTCCTCGTCGAGGAGGCCTTCGCCGGGCCGGACCGGGAAGTGGGCGTAATGGCGCAGCGGGCGGAGCGCCTTCTGGAGGCCGAGGAGGCCGGGCAGGGCGTTGGCCCCGGGTGCGCGGACGGGGAGGGTCCTGCTCCGCTCCGTACGGGCGCCGCCGTGGGCCCTGGGTCCGACGAGCAGCGCGATGTCGACGTCGTCGGAGGAGCGGGCGGGACGGGCACCCTCACCGGGGGTCGCGGCGGCGCCCGTGCCGAGCCCCGCGCCCTGGCCCGCACCGATGCCGTGCCCCGGAACGCGCTCGCCGTCGGCGCCCGCACCCGTCAGGGGATCCCCGAGCCCCGTGGCCGGATCTCGCCCTTCCTCGGCCCCCCGGGGATGGCCTGAATCCCCCGCCCGGCCGTCTTCCGCGCCGTCGATGACTCCGTCGAAGGCTCCGCAGGCGGCTCCGTCCGCCGGGTCCGGGGCAGCACGCGGAAGCCATTGGGCGAGCCAGACGGCGTCCGCGACCTCCTCGGCCGTCGGGTCCTGGCCACCGGCCCGCAGTCTGCGGGTGAGCTCTTCCAGATGCATCCGGTGCATCCGGCCATCACCTCGGCTGATCGAGCGGCTGCATGAGCATGTCCGCGATGCGTTCCCGGGTCACCCGCTCGGTGCGCGGGGCGTGCTGGGTCAGATAGATCGCGTTCAGAAGCTGGTCGGTGGCGATGACCTCGCCGGGCTCCCGGTTCAGGAAGCGGCTCACCAGGCCCTCTTCGCCGGCCGCCGCGTCGGGCCCCAGGTGCGCCTCGATCATGGCGCCGAGCTGCTCCTCGCCCGGCGGTTCGAGTTCCAGGCGGATGCAGCGGCGCAACAGGGCGGCGGGGAAGTCCCGTTCGCCGTTGGACGTGAGCACGATGAACGGGAACGTCGAGCAGCGGATCCGTCCGCCCTGGACGGGCACCTTGCGGCCGTCGTCCGTCAGCACCTGGACCACCGGCTCGCGGTCGGCCAGCCGCTCCAGCTCCGGAATGGCGAACTCGCCCTCCTCCAGGGCGTTCAGCAGGTCGTTCGGCAGATCGAGGTCGCTCTTGTCGAGCTCGTCGATCAGGAGGACGCGGGGCTGCTCGGAGGGGAGCAGCGCCGTGCCGAGCGGTCCGAGCCGGATGTACGAGCCGATGCCGGCGGGCGTCGCGGCGGGCACGGTCGACCCGGCCTGGGCGCGCTCCAGCTGGACGTCCTGGAGGCGGCCGATGGCGTCGTAGCGGTAGAGCCCGTCCTGGAGGGTGGAGCGGCTCACGATCGGCCAGCGCAGCACGCGGCCCAGGCCCAGTTCATGGGCGACGGCGTGGGCGAGGGTGGACTTCCCGGTGCCGGGGTTGCCGGTGACCAGGAGCGGCCGGCGCAGATAGAGCGCCGCGTTGACGGCGTCGGTCTCGGCGGGGCGGGGGTGATGGTTCTGGACCAGGCGGCGGCGCACCCCGAGCCGCCGGTCGGAGCCGGCGAGGGTGTCGTCGGCCCCGCCGGTCGAGAAGTCCCGCCACGGCGGTGGTGCGGGCAACCGCCTTATCTCGTCGTGCGGGTGGCCGGCACCACGGTAGATCCGCCAATCGTTCACGATGAACTCCTCCTGGCTGTGGTGTCATGGCCCGGCCCGTCGAAAATACCGCCCGGCCCCCGGCGCTGCCGACGCTCAAACCGGACCGATTGTCCGGGTGTTCGCGGAGTCGCCCGCACGGTCACCACTCCTCCTCGCCGAGCATCGGCGGGCCCTGGAGCGGATCCTCGTGCGGGGGCCGGTCCGGAGGATCGAACAACACGGCGAGATGCTCGGCCCAGGCATGCTCGGAGCGGACGGGCGGCGGAACGGCCTCCAGGGTCCCGGTCTCTGCTCCGGCTCTGGTCCGGGTCTCCGTCTCGGCTCCGGTCGCTGCTTCCGCCTCGGTCCCGGTCCAGGGCTCGGGCGCCGTGGCCCCGTCCGCGTCGGTGTCCAGGTCCACCTCCCAGGGCATGTCCAGGCCCATGAGGTCCGTGTCCGCGGCCACCCGCCTACGCAGCGAGATGACGGGCCCGTGCAGCGCGTCGGCCCTTCCCGCCTCCGCGAGCAGCCCGTCCGCCCGCGCGTGGAACTCGGCGCAGTCCGTGTGGTCGTGGGCGCCGCTGCGCCACAGGGCGATGGGGTGCCCGGCGGCCAGCGCGGCGGCCATGGCCTTGAGTCCGTCGCCGCTGCCCACGGGGCCGCAGTACACCGGAACCGAGCCTGCCTCGGCCTCGGAGAGCCGTACCCAGGCCTGGCGCGGAGACTCCCGGCGGGTCCGTGCCGCGTGCGCCGCGTCCCCTCCCGCCGTGAGCACCTCGGCGCGCAGCGGTACCGCCCGCAGCGGCCCCGGACCGGCTGTCCGCCAGCGCGTGTGCCACTCGGGCGCCGGCGGTCGCGCGTGGCGCGCCGCGTCCCGTATGACGACGATCCGGCGACTGCCCAGGGGCAGCGAGCGTTCGTCGAAGAGCTCGTCGTCGGGCGAGAGCCGCCAGGTGTCGAGGGGCTCGTCGAAGAGTTCGCGCGGCAACAGCGCCTCGACGGCGGCCAGATGCTCCCCGCGGTCACCCCGGGCCAGCGCGTCCGCCAGCGGCTCGCGCAGGGTTTCCTGGAGCCGTTCGCGCTCGACGCCCTCGTCGTCCCCGTGCAGCGGGGTGATCGTGTGGCCGTCGAAGAGCAGCTTCACCCGCCAGGGGAACTTCCGGCCGTACCGAGGCCTGTCGATCTCGACCAGGACGTCGGCCCGGGCCCCGGACTCACGGACCGGGAGGCCGCCGGTGGGACGGCCGGCCGCCAGTACCGCGGCGATCGCCTGCCGGGTGCGCAGCGGGGTCTCGGCGGCGGCGTCGGTGACCCAGTCGGCGAGGCTCCGGATCGACTGGCCGTCCCCGTGCCGCTCCCTGACGTGCCGGGCGACCTTCGCCGCGTACACGAGCACGGCGTTCAGCCCGAGGCCGGACGCGGTCTCCTGCTCGTCGGTCGGATCGTGGAGTTCGTGGAGCAGTCCGACGCCCTCGCGCCAGGTCCGCGGGGCGACTTCGAGCACGGGCCGTAAGTCGTGGCCGACCGTCAGCCGCCGGGCCTCGTCGACGAGGTGCAGCACGTCGCCCGGCCCGCCGGGCTGGGGCAGTTCGGCGAGCCGCCCGTACAGATGGATCCGGCGCCCCGGGTCGAGGCCGCCCTGGACGGTGGGCGGTCGGTGCCGGAGCTGCGCCCTGGTCCAGTCGGGCGCGCCGGAGAGCGAGCGGTAGCGGGCGAGGTGGTGCCGGTCGTGCTCGCGCATGACCTCGGAGAGCACTTCGCCGCCGCGCTCCTGGTAGAGCCGGCGCAGGGAGGTGATGGGGACGGCGGCGCCCTCGTCCGCGCCGCGCCCCTTGTTGAGGCCGATGACGGCCGCGCGGTCGAGGTCGACCACGGGTCCGCCGGAGAGTCCTTCCACGGGCTGTGTCCCGCGCAGCAGAAGCGCCTCGCCGTCGACGCCGTGGACCTCCCCGACGGCTTCGCGGATGCCGAGCCGGCCGGTCACCCGGGACCAGCCGTGCAGCCCGACCGGGATGGGCTCGGCGATCACGGGCCTGCGCTCACTGAGCCGGACACAGCTCGCGTCCCTGGCGTCGGGAACGCGGACCAGCGCGAGGTCGGGGAAGTCCCACCGGTGGAGTTCCTCTTCGGGCACGGTGGGGCGCGGGCTGGCCAGGACGACCTCGCCGGTCGTCACGCCGCCGTCCCAGACGATGCCGACGGCCCGCTCGCCTTTCCACACCGCGCTTCCCCCCTTTGCCACGACATGGGCGCAGGTCAGCACCCAGCCGGGGGCGATGAAGAAGCCGGTGCCCCAGTACCGGTCGCCGAGCGGGTCATACCCGTCACCGGGAGCCGCGACGCGTACCAGTGCGGGGCGCACGAGTGATTCGAAGGCGCTCATACGGCGCCATCGGCCGCCGGACGGTGGAACGGTCCGGTGTCGGGCGCCGGCGCGGGACCGGGCACGCGCGCGGGACCGGGTCCGGGACCGGGTCCGGGCGCCGCGGCCGGGTCGGTCTCGTGGCCGGGATCCACGGATTCCGCGTCGGGAGCCACCGCGGGGGCGGGGCCCGGTTCGGTCCAGGTGAGGGAGACCGAGATGGAGGCCGTACCGCCGCCCTCCGCGAGGACGCTGATCACCTTGCCCGCCTGGGCGGAGAGTTCGATGCCGAAGCTGACGGCCACCTCGACGGGCGACTGGGGGTCGAGCCCGCCCCGCAGCGAACCGACGACCCCGCGCACGACGTCGGTGAGACCCCCGGCCATCGAGACCACCCGGTCGCCGATGCCGGTGTCCGTGAAGCCGCCGCCCCGGCCGAGTTCCTCGGGCTCGCTGATGCGTGCCCAGACGGGTGTGCCGTCGTCCAGTCGTATCCGAGCGATCCCGTGCGTCACAGCGGCCCCCCGCTCCCCGAAACGATGATGAAGAAGGCTAATCCCTGCCGCTGACAAGCGCGAGGGTCCGTCGGGACCACGGCCTATCCTGATCGCATGTACTTCACTGACCGTGGCATCGAGGAACTGGAGAAGCGGCGCGGCGAGGAGGAGGTCTCCTTCGAGTGGCTCGCCGAGCAGCTGCGTACGTTCGTCGACCTCAACCCCGACTTCGAGGTGCCCGTCGAGCGCCTCGCGACCTGGCTGGCCCGTCTGGACGACGAGGACGAGGACGAGTGACGACGATCAAGGGCCCCGTCCGGGGTCACTGACCGGAGCAGCGTTCACCGCGTGATCGCGGTCAGGCGACGCCCAGCCGGTCAGCGCGCAGCCGGTCGTACGCGAGTCCCAGCGCGCCGTGCGCGACGAGCAGCACCCCCGCCGCCGTCCAGCCTCCGCTGCGGCGGCCGACCCCCCAGACGAGCAGCGGCAGCCCCGCCCCGAGTTGGGCCGCGCCGAGCAGCCGTGCCCTGGGGCCGCGCAGATACGGGCCGAGCGGGCCGCCCTCCACCGCGTCGAGTTCGGCCCGTACGGCGTCGCGCCAGCCGGCCCATTCGAGCTCTTCGGCCCCCTGCGCCAGGGCGACGGATCGGAGCCGGTCGGCGCTCTCGCCGGGGGTGAGTCCGGTGGGCAGGGCCAGGCCGACGCGGGCGAGGACGGCGGTGAGGCCGACGAGCCGGGCGTGCGCGTCGGCGTCCTTGTCGGGTCCGGTGAGCGGCTCCAGTGCCTGGACGTCCAGTACGGGGTCGAGGGCGAGCCGGGCGGCGAAGGTGCGCATGGCCTCGTCCTCGCCGACCGGCGTGCCGTCCGCGAGCCAGGTGTAGCCGACGGTGCGGCGGAATCCGGCGGCGAGGACGAAGCCGGCCCGGTCCGCGTCCCACCAGAGCGCGAGGACGGGCCAGGTGGCGGCGGAGACGGCCAGTGCGGTGGCCCAGCCGCTGACGACCCGTTCGACGGGCTCGCCGCCGTGGAGCCAGGGCTTTCCCTCCGGGACGAGGACGCTCCAGTCGGCCCCGGCCGGGGCGAGGAGGAGCTCTTCGCGCAGCAGTTGGGCCGGTGGGCGGACCGCCGCGGGCTCGGCGCGGCAGAGCAGCAGCGCGCCGACGGGGTGCGGTCCGGATGTCGCGTTCATGGGCCTTACGCTAGGCCAATTTGTCCGGGTACGAGGGCGAATGTGCGCCCGCGCCCTCGCCGAGCGGGGGTTGACTTCCCCGTACCGCGATATATCGTGTCTATCGAGGACGCGATATGTTGCGTCACCGAACCGGGAGGTCAGCACGATGACAGAGTGGTCCGTGGCCGAGCCGACGAGACTCATGCTGACCGACCCCGTGCGCCGCCTCCAGGTGCGTGTCGTCGGCGGCACGGTGAACGTGGTGGGCACCTCCGAGAGCACCGCCCGCCTGGAGGTCTCCGAGATCCAGGGCCCGCCGCTGATCGTGACCCAGGAGGGCTCCACCCTGACCGTCACGTACGAGGACCTGCACTGGCAGGGCTTCCTCAAGTGGTTCGACCGCAAGGGACACCGCCGCAAGGCCGTCGTCTCGGTGGCCGTCCCGGCCGGTGCGGATGTCGAGGTGGGCGTGGTGAGCGCGGGCGCGGTCGTCTCCGGCATCAAGGGGCGCACGGACGTCAAGGGCGTCACGGGCGACACCACCCTCGTCGGGCTCTCCGGCCCGGTCCACGCGGAGAGCGTCTCAGGCTCCCTGGAGGCCCAGTCGGTCACGGGCGCGCTGCGGGTCAACACGGTGACCGGTGATCTGACGGTCATCGACGGGTCGGGATCCTCCGTGCGCGCCGAGTCGGTCAGCGGGGACATGGTGATCGATCTCGACGCCGTCGATCTGGACGGGCCGCCCGCCGACATCCGGCTCACGAGCGTCTCCGGCGAGGTCGCCATCCGGCTCCCGCATCCGACGGACGCCCGGGTCGAGGCGAGCACCACGAGCGGCTCCGTCTCCAACGCCTTCGACGATCTGCGGGTCACCGGGCAGTGGGGGACCAAGACCATCACCGGCACCCTCGGCGAGGGCCGCGGCACGCTCAGGGCCACGACGGTCTCCGGCTCGATCGCCCTCCTGCGCCGCCCGGACCCGGTCCAGTCCGACGACCTCGATCACGCCTCCGGAAAGGTGCTGTGACATGCCGCCCGTCTTCGCCCACGGCCGACTGCGCCTCTACCTCCTCAAGCTCCTCGACGAGGCCCCTCGCCACGGCTACGAGGTGATCAGACTCCTGGAGGAGCGCTTCCACGGGCTGTACGCCCCCTCCGCCGGCACGGTCTACCCCCGGCTCGCCAAACTGGAGGCCGAGGGCCTGGTCACGCACGCCACCGAGGGCGGCCGCAAGGTGTACTCGATCACCGACGCGGGCCGGGCGGAGCTGGCCGGCCGCGGCGGCGAACTGGACGATCTGGAGCGGGAGATCCGCGAGTCGGTCTCCGAGCTCGCCGCAGAGATCCGCGACGACGTGCGCGGGGCGGCGGGCAAGCTGCGCAACGAGATGCGCGCGGCGGCGAGCGAGAGCCGGCAGAAGGGCTCCTCGTTCGCCGACGCCAAGGACGAGCTGCGCCGCGCCAAGCAGGAGTGGCGCGAACAGACGCGCCAGGCCCGCGAGGAGGCACAGTCGGCGCGCAGACAGGCGAAGGAGTTCCAGCGGATCGCCCAGCAGGTCCAGGAGCAGGTCCAGGACCGCTTCTCGCGCGGCGACTGGCCGTCAGGGGTCTGGGAGGGCATCTCGGACATCACCGCGCAGCTGGGCGGCCTGGTCACGGGCGCGACGCACCCCAAGGCGTCGGGCCGTGCCTCCTCCCCGGAGGAGGCCGTCTCGGAGTGGGCCACGACGGTCGAGTCGACGGGCGAACCGGCCCGCGATCTCGACCGGCTCCTGGACCGCTTCCGTGACGACGTCCGTGACGCGGCCCGGGACCACGGGGTGACGGCGGCCCAGCTGACCGAGGCCCGCCGCCATCTGTCCACGGCAGCGGACCGGATCACCTCGCTGCTGCGCCCGGAGCGCGAGGACGCCTAGCGGGTCTCCCGGGTGACCGTCACCGTCACCCGGGCCCCGGGCGCCGCGAGCACCCAGGCCCTGCCGGCGGCCTCACCCGTGCCCGCGCCGGAGCCGCTGCCCACACCAGCCCTCTTGCCCGCGCTCCCGCGGAGCACCACCGCCTTCCCCCGGGCCGTCACCTGCCAGGCGCCCGGGGGGAGCGAGAGCTCGGTGAGCCGGGCGCCGCGCCGGGACGACTCGTACACGAGGCGGTAGACGCCCGCCCCGGAGTCGTACGACGCGGAGGTGACCGTGCCCGCGACCGCCTCCGCGTACGGCTCGGCGGTCAGCTCCTTGTTCGTACGGAAGGCCCCGGCGCCGTCCACCGCGCAGTACCCGCCGCCGTAGCACCAGACGTAGCCGGCCCACCCGCTGCCGTACCGGCCGAGGGAGGCCATCGCCTCACGGTAGAAGCGGTTCATGTTCGGCAGGGAGTTGTTGAGCGGCCCCCACTCCCCCACGACGACCGGGACCTTGTACTCCTCGGGGTACCGGGTCACGGCCTGCTCGTACGTCTCGATCCAGCCCGCCGCCGGGTCGTAGTCGGCACCCGCCTCCATAGCGGTGTTGTAGAAGTGCGGGGCGTAGACGATCTTCCGGTCGTCGATCCTGCCGAGGCCCGTCGGCACGCCCTCGCCGACGATCGGGGTCGGCTCGACGAAGATCCAGGTGTCCCGGTCGACCGAACGGACCGCGTCCGCGAGCCGGTTGTACATCGGTGTCAGCTGCTCGCGCTCGATCCGCCGGGCGGCCGTCGGCAGGTCCTCGCCCTCGCGCAGCTCCCCCATCGGCTCGTTGATCAGGTCGTAGCCGAGGACGGCCGGGTGGTCCTCGAAGCGGTCGGCGAGCACGCGCCACATCTCCGCCTGGGCGAGCCGCAGGTCCTCGTCCTCGTAGAGATGGGTGAACGCGCGCTGCACGGCCGGCTCGAAATACTCGGCGAACCAGTCGTCCGGATGCGGGGTGAAGGGCAGACCGTCCGTCCTGGTCGCCCACGCGGGAACACCCCGGTGGCCGAAGGCGGGTCCGAAGACGTCCTGGTGGGCGTCGATGAGGACATGGACGTCGTACTTCTCCGCCCAGTCCAGGACGCGCTCGATCTTCCGCAGATAGGACTTGCTGTACCGGCCGCGCTCCGGCTCCAGGTCGTCCCAGAAGACGAGCAGCCGGGCGAAGTTGAAGCCCTGCGCGCGCATGTCCCTGAAGTGCCGCTCGGTGACGGCGGACAGGGCCTGGTCGCCGCGGTTCACCTTGTCCTCGACGTTCCAGCCGCGCAGGGTGAGGACGCGGCCTCGGTCGTCGGTGAGGACGGGTATGCCGGTCGCTCCAGCCGTTCCGGCCGCCGTCCCGGCAGTTCCTGTCGTCCCGGCAGTTCCGGCCGTTCCGCTGTCGGCGTGGGCGGCCGCGGGGGCGAGGAGCGCGGCGACGACGGCGCCCGCGGCAAGGGTCGTTCGTAACAAGGGAACCTCCGGCACGAGACGCTCGGCGTGAGCGCGGTGCCGGAGATCCCATCAGCAGATCTGACGATCCATCAAGAGGTCGTCAGGACGATCTTCCCGAAGAGCTCGCCCGAGGCCATCTTCTCGAAGCCCTCGCGCGCCCGGTCCAGCGGCAGCACCTCGTCGATCACCGGCCGTACGCCCGTGGCGGCGCAGAACGAGAGCAGGTCCTCCAGCTCGTCCTTGGTGCCCATCGTGGAGCCGACGACCTTCAGCTCCAGGAAGAAGATCCGGGTCAGCTCGGCGTGCGAGGGGCGGTCGCCGCTCGTGGCGCCCGAGATCACCAGGGTGCCGCCGGGGCGCAGCGACTTGACCGAGTGCGACCAGGTGGCGGCGCCGACGGTCTCGATGACGGCGTCCACGCGCTTCGGGAGCCGTGCGCCCGGCTCGAACGCCTCGACGGCGCCGAGTTCGACGGCCCGCTTCCGCTTGGCCTCGTCCCGGCTGGTGGCGAAGACCCGAAGCCCCGCGGCCTTGCCGAGGACGATGGCGGCGGTGGCGACCCCGCCGCCCGCGCCCTGCACGAGGATCGAGTCGCCGGGGCGCACGCCCGCGTTGGTGAAGAGCATGCGGTACGCGGTGAGCCAGGCGGTCGGGAGGCATGCGGCCTCCTCGAACGAGAGCTCCTTGGGCTTGGGGAGCACGTTCCAGGAGGGCACGGTGACACGCTCGGCGAAGGTGCCCTGGTAGCGCTCGGTCAGGATGGAGCGGGGCTCGTCGGGGCCGACCCCGTGGCCGGACTGGCCGATGACGGAGTGCAGGACGACCTCGTCGCCGTTCTCGTCGATGCCCGCGGCGTCGCAGCCGAGGATCATCGGCAGCCTCTCCTCGGGCAGCCCGACACCGCGCAGCGACCAGAGGTCGTGGTGGTTGAGCGAGGCGGCCTTGACGGTGACGGTGGTCCACCCGGGACGCACCTCGGGCTCGGGCCGTTCCCCCAGCTCAAGGCCGTTGAGGGGCTGGTCGCGGTCGATTCGGGCGGCGTAGGCAGCGAACATGGGCCGAGCGTAGGGTCCCCCACCCGCGTGACGGAACCTCACACGGATGTGACACACACATCAGCGCGCACCCGCCGTGCCCCTGTCCGGGAGCGGCCGCGGCGCCGGAACCGAGGCCTCCGCAGGCGCCGGAGAGGCCTCCGCAGGCACCGGAGGCTCCGCGGGCGCCCGGAGGCTCCCGGAGGCTCCGCAGGCGCCGGGAGGCCGGGGGGGCTCCGCACCGCCTGTGGAGCCGCAGGCGCCGGGAGGCCCGGAGGCTCCGCGGGCGCCCGGAGGGGCCTCCACGTGACGAAGGGCCGCCCCGGGGTTCCGGGGACGGCCCTTCGTCGCGTACGGACGCGTCAGCGGCGCGCCACGCCCTCGGCGCGGGCGGCGGCGGCGACCGCGGCCGCGACGGCCGGGGCGACGCGCTCGTCGAACGGCGACGGGATCACGCACGCGGCGGAGAGCTCGTCGGCGACGACGTCGGCGATCGCGTTGGCGGCGGCGATCTTCATGCCCTCGGTGATCCGGGAGGCGCGGACCTGAAGGGCACCCGCGAAGATGCCCGGGAAGGCGAGCACGTTGTTGATCTGGTTCGGGTAGTCCGAACGACCGGTCGCCACGACGGCCGCGTACTTGTGCGCGACGTCGGGGTGGACCTCCGGGTTCGGGTTGGCCATGGCGAACACGAACGCGTTCGGAGCCATGGACGCCACCGCGGCCTCCGGGACCGTACCGCCGGAGACGCCGATGAAGACGTCCGCGCCGGCCAGGGCGGTCTCCAGGGAGCCGGAGAGGCCCGCCTTGTTCGTGATCTCCGCGAGCTCGCGCTTGACCGGGGTCAGGTCGTCCCGGTCCAGGCTGACGATGCCCTTGCGGTCCGCGACGGCCACGTCACCGAGCCCCGCCTCGAGGAGGAACTTGGCGATGGCGACACCCGCCGCACCGGCGCCGGAGATGACACCGCGCAGGTCGCCGAGGGTACGGCCGGTCAGCTTCGCGGCGTTACGGAGCGCGGCGAGGGTGACGACGGCGGTGCCGTGCTGGTCGTCGTGGAAGACGGGGATGTCGAGGCGCTCCTGGAGCTTGCGCTCGATCTCGAAGCACCGCGGCGCCGAGATGTCCTCCAGGTTCACTCCACCGAAGGACGGGGCGAGCCTGACGACGGTCTCCACGATCTCGTCGGTGTCGGTGGTCGCGAGCGCGATCGGCACCGCGTCCACACCCCCGAACTGCTTGAAGAGGATCGCTTTCCCCTCCATGACCGGAAGCGAGGCCTCCGGGCCGATGTCGCCGAGTCCGAGCACCGCCGTACCGTCGGTCACGACCGCGACGACCTGAGACTTCCAGGTGTAGTCGTGGACCAGTTCCGGCTGCTCGGCAATCGCGGTGCACACCTTGGCGACGCCGGGCGTGTACGCGAGGGACAGGTCGTCCTTGTCGCGCAGCGGCACCGTGGCCGAGATGGCCATCTTGCCGCCGCGGTGCAGCGCGAAGGCCGGATCGAAGGGCTCCTGAGCCCCTTCCGTGCCGCTCTCGCTGCGAGGATTGACGATCTCCGCTGCCATTGGGTTGACCCCTTAAGTCTTCTTCATTTGAGGGTGGCCACTCCTGGATGAGGAGGGGTGGGCGGGTCCCGCGGTCGCCGTGTCTGGCAACCGCGCGGGCGCGCCGCACAACGCGCCCTGAGCCCCGGATGAGGGGTGTAAGGATCCTTCTTACCGGACGTACATCACCGTAGACGAGTCCAATACGGAGCGGTGATGTGGCTCATACAGCCGTATTGGCACCTTGCGCACATCAGGCGCGTCGCCTGATGTCCGGATACGTTCGGGGTAGACCGAATCGTGGTCTTCGTGTCGCCCGAATGGCGAGATCAACCGCAGATTTTCCGGCAGTAGGGAGAAATCTCCGGAGAAGGTCCGGCCTTGATGTACCGGCCTGTCGGGATTCGGGGGTCACCCGTTATCCGATTTTGACATGCGAGGCCGTCCGATTCGGGTAGTCCGAATGGCAAGATGCGCGTAATCACACGAGGTCGCGACACCCGAAGGTGCGTGCTGCGGCCTATGGCAACTCCCTCACACGCCGGAGGAACCCGACCATGACCGCACGCTCCACGCGCTGTACGACCGCCAAGACCCGTACCTCCCGTCTTGCCGCGGTCGCCGCCATCGCGGTCGCCGGCTCCATGCTGCTGACCGCCTGCGGCGACCAGACCGAGGGCGGCTCGACCCCCGAGGGCGGCACGACCAGCGGCGCCGCCAGCAACGCGCCGCTCTTCTCGAAGCTGCCCGCCGACATCCAGAAGTCCGGAGTCGTCAAGGTCGGCACGGACGCCTCCTACGCCCCCATGGAGTACACCGAGGGCGGCAAGATCGTCGGCGTCGACCCCGACATCGCCGAGGCCCTCTCCAAGCAGCTGGGTGTGAAGTTCCAGTTCACCTCCGGCACCTTCGACGGTCTGATCACCTCGCTGGAGACCGGCCGCCAGGACCTGATCATGTCCTCGATGACGGACAACAAGAAGCGGCAGGAGGGCCTGGACGACAGCGGCAAGAAGATCGGCAAGGGCATCGACTTCGTCGACTACTTCAGCTCCGGCGTCTCGCTCCTCGTCAAGAAGGGCAACCCGCAGGGGATCAACTCCCTCGACGACCTGTGCGGCAAGACGGTCGCCGTCCAGCGCGGCACCATCTACGAGGACACCTTCAAGGCGCAGGCCGAGAAGTGCGGCGCGAACAAGCTCACCATCCAGGCGTTCGACACCGACGCCGAGGCCCAGACCCGCGTCAAGGCCGGCGGCGCCGTCGCCGACCTGAACGACTACCCGGTCGCCGCGTACATCGCGAAGACCTCGGGCGGCGGCAACGACTTCGAGGTCGTCGGCAGCCAGAGCGACGTCGGCCTCTTCGGCATCGGCGTCTCCAAGGACGACACGCAGCTCCGTGACGCCGTCAAGGAAGCCCTCGACGCGATCATCAAGGACGGCTCGTACGCGAAGGTCCTGGAGAAGTGGGACGTCGAGGACAGCGCCGTCAAGCAGGCCACCGTCAACGCCGGTCAGTGATCGCCACGCTCCGCTGAAGGGCAGTCATAGTGACTGACAAGATCGACAAGGGTCCGGCCGACAGTCCGGTCGGGCCCGGCGCCTCGGGTTCCCCGTACGAGGCGATCAAGGCAATTCCCGTGAGGCACGTGGGCCGCTGGATCAGCGCGGTCGTCGTC
Organism: Streptomyces sp. NPDC012508; assembly: GCF_042902595.1. Lineage (NCBI taxonomy): Bacteria > Bacillati > Actinomycetota > Actinomycetes > Kitasatosporales > Streptomycetaceae > Streptomyces > Streptomyces sp. NPDC012508. The sequence continues at coordinate 922 of NZ_JBIBEO010000007.1, read as the reverse complement.
GTCGTGCTGCTCGGCTGGCTCGTCTACGCCTTCTCCCAGGGCAACGTCATCTGGGACACGGTCTGGGACAAGCTGTTCGACACCTCGGTCCTCGAGGGCCTCGGAAACACGATCATCATCAGCGTCGCCTCCATGGCGCTCGGCCTCGTCCTCGGCGTCGTCTTCGCCGTGATGCGGCTCTCGAAGAACCCGGTGACCGGCGCGGTCGCCTGGCTCTACATCTGGTTCTTCCGCGGCACGCCGGTCTACGTCCAGCTGCTGGTCTGGTTCAACCTGTCGCTGATCTTCGAGTACATCAACCTCGGACCGATCTACAAGAACGAGACCGTCGACGTCATGACGCCGTTCATGGTCGCGCTCCTGGGCCTCGGCCTGAACGAGGGCGCGTACATGGCGGAGATCGTCCGGGCCGGCATCCAGTCGGTCGACGAGGGACAGACCGAGGCGGCGCACGCGCTCGGCATGTCGCAGACGAAGACCATGCGCCGGATCGTACTTCCGCAGGCGATGCGGGTGATCGTGCCGCCGACGGGCAACGAGTTCATCAACCTGCTGAAGACCTCGTCACTGGTCTCGGCCGTGCAGTACACGGAGCTCCTGAGGGCCTCCTCGAACATCGGCAGCACGGCCGGCGCCGTCATGGAGATGCTGTTCGTGGCCTCCATCTGGTACCTGGCCCTGACCAGCGTGTTCAGCGTCGGCCAGTACTACCTGGAGCGCCGCTTCGCGCGTGGCTCCCTGCGCAGCCTGCCGCCGACCCCGCTGCAGCGCATCCGGGCCAACCTGACCACGTTCAAGCGTTCCCCGGAGGCGACGCGATGACCGCCATGGTGAAGGCCGAGGGCGTCCACAAGTCCTACGGCGCCGCGCACATCCTGCGGGGTATCGATCTCGAGGTCGCTCCCCGTGAGGTGTTCTGCCT
>NZ_JBIBEO010000006.1:538334-661792 GCF_042902595.1 Streptomyces sp. NPDC012508 | reverse complement strand
CAGCCCGCTGGGCATCAGTGACCGACAACGGCGGAATCTTCGGACCCGGGCGACTCATGCCCGACTAACGACGAATCTCTGACTCAGGTCACTAGGGGGGTACCGTCCGCCATTGCGGCAGCTCCTCAATACCTACATGCGAAATCATCGCAAGGGCAAACCGGACGCCGACGCAGTTCGAATCTTCCTGGAAACGTGCGATGCCGTTTCGAGCATCTTCGGATCCTCTGCATTTAGGCTGTCCAAGGACGACAAGTTGGGTGCTTTCAATAAGGCGCTATTTGACGCAATCATGCTGCCCCTGGCATTCGCCGACAGGGGATCTGCCGTGAGTAAGTCCGAGCAAATTCGCGAGTTGAGGACAGAACTCCTCGATCGGGAAAGTTTCCAGACGGCCATCGGCAGGGCAACGGCAGACCGCAGCCGCATGCATGGGCGCGTGCGGTCCTTCGCTGCCGGACTCGCAAAGCTGGGGGTCCGCTGCGACCTCCCCTCTCTTCCTGAATAGCGAGGGACCTTATGGCTGCTCCCGACCTCGAGTCCCTATCCGAATTTATCGACAGCCTTCGCGAGGTCGAGACCCTTCTTTCGGTTGCCCCCGCGCCGCTTGGGGCCGGCGGAGTCGCAGCACAAGCGCACGACAGAGAACTCGCCAACGCAGTTACGCGATCGTCTATCGTGATGCTGGTTGCGCATTTTGAGGGATTCGTAAAAGCGGCGCTGACGGAGCTGATCGACGAGATCTGTGAAGCGCAGCCGCCTACTCGAAGGATCCCTGAAGGGCTACTCGAGTTGCATACCCGAGGGCGGATAGAGGAGATTTTTGGCACGGAAGGGCCTGAGCGGATCCATAAAACGCGGAAGCTCTTCTCTGCCTACGCTTCACTCTGGGATGCAGATCGTACAATCAATCCACAAGTCCTATCCGCGAAGATCCTTACTCGCCAGTTTACCAACGCCAAGCCCGAAATCCTGGAGAGCGTTTTCAACCTTCTCGACGTCAATGACGTGATTTCACAGATTGACGTACACGTAAATCGCGAGATTGCCAATCGGGGCGACGAGGAAACGCGAGTCAAGGTCGAAGTCAAGCTGACGGAGATCGTCAACAGGAGGAACAAGATCGCACATGGGGACCGGACAGAAAAGCCGACCCCGATCGAGGTTCAAAGCTACATAACGTTCCTAAAAGACGTTGCGAATTGCTTGTCCAGCGTAATCCATAGTCGAATACTTCACTGTTGTTCTCTGAGGTGATTCGACACCTGCTTGCGCAATGTGGCGAATCGGTCAACCTGTAAGTCACCTCTCAGGCAGGCGCACGCCGCGTCGTTCTCCGGACGCGCCTCCACAGGGTGGCGGAGCTGGCTGCGTTCGTAGCTCGATGGCACACCTGGCGTCCATGAATCGGCCTCGCACCCAGGAGGAGACTCAGTTCCTCTCCATCGCAGCGGAGTACAGCGAATGGATAGGACCGGACGATCTCCCGGCATGGGAACACGATCTAATAGTGGCAGCCAAGTTGTTGGCAGCTTCTACCGACCTTGGTCCTGGCATGCGCGTATCTGCTTCGCGAACATGACTGACCCCCTGGCCTCGGCGCGCTTCCGCGCCAGATCGAGTGACAGCCACGGTCATTTGAGGAACGCCACGGCGTCCGTAGGGTGTGGCAAGCGTCGCAGCGCCCGAGCGGGATGAGATGCGGTGACGGCTCATCTGGCGGCGCCAGGCTTGCCTGGTGGATGTCACCGAATGCTCCAGCTGTTGATCAGGTTCGATAGTCGAGATCCCTGCCACCGCTGGCCTTGATCAGCCAGGATAGTGAACCGCTTCCAAACGGCCAGCCGGTGGTGGCCACTTCGACCCAGCCGTGGCCTGGCTCATCGGATCCCGCGTCCCACCACCACCGGCTGCGATCGTCGCCCATGCCGTCCTCGGTCGGGTCGAAGTAGTAGAGCCAGTCTGACAGCGTCCAAGGCTGCTGGTTGAAGGCTGATTTCTGCTCGGGCGTCATCGCCTGCCACGTCTGCAGCCAGGCCTGAACATCGAATGACGGGTCGGGCTCCGGCTCTGGCGCGCACCGCTGCATGAACTCCACTGGCAGCAGCTCCGACCATCGCCCGAACGTTGGCCAGTCACCTGTCCGCTGGACCACACATGCCAGCACGGCACGGGCGTTCGCGATGACCCGCGCCGGATTCTCGGCGATGAATCGGACCCGCACGAGAAACGGCCGCTGTCGACCGTCATCGGCCCCGAGACCGGACTGAAGGCGCCGCAGCTCGCCCTTGATGATCCCCACGGCGAGAAGTGTGCACCGCCACCGGCTTTGCCGCACTTAAAAGGCGAGCCGGGGCCTCCAGGTCTTGATGGACGGCTGACATGCCGAGTGCCTGCTGTCTTTTGAGCAGCAAAGGTGCTGGCGGGCTCGCTACCGCGGTTCCGGTGCAACTGGCCAGGCACACGCGCGAGCTCACGCCGTGCATCTGACTGCCCGGTTGAAGAAGCGCGGAGCGCGCGGCCCGCCGCTCCCGGCCAGGCCGCCGGCTGCATGTCTGACAGCTCGGGCTGTGGGTCGTGAACCACGGGGTGATCAGGGCGAGTGCGCGAGGTGCGGTCAGGATGATGTCCCCGGCAGGGGCGCCGGGCTCCGAGATGGAGAAGGGCCGTTTGGTGACTGCGGGAAGCGTCGTGAGGGTGGAGACTCCCGTCCCGCCTTGCGTTCAGGCCCTTTGTGCAGCGGCGCGCTCCACTCGGACACCAACACCAGGACCCGCGGACCGCTCCGACGGCAAACGGGATGAGGTCCAGGGCGAACAGTGGGTAAGGCCGGCGGGCCATCGACCCGGGGCAGCGCCAGCCCCAACCGCTCCACCGACCTGTAGTCCCAGGCGTTCCCCATGCGTGCCCGATCACGGGAACCACAGGGATCCACGGCACCCACCACCTTCTCTCAAAGCAGGGGCTGATCTCGGCAGCTTGGGACATCAGGACACTGGGCTCGACCACGACGAGATCGGCGGCCTCTCCTGGCGGCCGGTGGCGTCGGGGCTTCTGTGGGTCCGACGGATGAGCCGATCGGCCTCACCACGCCTGACGGGTGACATTCGTGCGGGTCGGGATCGCTTCGGGCGGTGGAGGGGGCGCGCGGCTTGATACTCCGGCCATGAGACCAGCCCGTTCCATGTCGCGGTCGCGCCTTGCCGCCGTCACCGTCCTTGCCGCGCTCATCTCCCTGAGCTCGCCCGTCACGGCTGCCGGGGGCGCGGTGGGCGATGGGGGGCGTGGGGAGTGTGTCAGTTCTCGGGTGCCCGAGCGGGGGGCGGCGCGTGAGGTTCTGCGGATCGCCGAGCAGGCGCAGGCGGAGATGGGGCTCAAGTCCGTCATTCTGCGGGTCACCGACGGGGGGCGCGAGGTCGTCACCAGCGCGCTCGGCGAGTCGATGACGGGGGTCCCGGCCGAGCCCGCCATGCACTTCCGGAACGGCAACATCGCGATCAGCTACATGGGCACGGCGCTGCTGCGGCTCGTCGACCAGGGGCGAGTCGGTCTGGACGACACCGTCGCGCGCTGGCTGCCCGATCTCGAAGGGGGCGAGCGCATCACCCTGCGCATGCTGGGCGCCTCCACCACCGGTCTCGTCGACTACGTCCCGCTGCCGGAGTTCCAGCAGGCGGTCACCGCGAACCCGTTCCGTCAGTGGACGGCCGACGAGCTGGTGGCCCTCGCCACCAGCAAGCCGCGGTGGTACGACCCCGGCACCAACTGGAGCTACTCGCACGCCAACTTCCTCCTCCTCGGCAAAGCCCTGGAGAAGATCACCGGGACCCGGCTGGACGTCCTGCTCCAGCGGGAGGTCCTGCGGCCGCTCGGACTGCGCGAGACCCGCAACAGCTTCACGCCCGACATTCCCGAGCCCGTCCTGCACGCCTTCAACTCCGACCGGGGGATCTACGAGGAGTCCACCTTCTGGAACCCGTCGTGGACCACCGCCCCCGGAGCGGTGCAGACCACCGACATCTGCGACCTGGCCCGTTCGGCGGCCGGCATCGGCTCCGGCGAGCTGCTCTCGCCCGCCGGCCACCGGGAGCTGCTGAACCCGGGGACGGTCGGTCTGGGCCGGCCCACGTCCACGTGCCCGGCCACCGTCTGTCTTCCGAACACCGAGGCCACCCACTACGGCATGGGCGTGATCGTCCTCGGTGGCTGGATCGCCCAGCATCCGCTGTTCTTCGGCTACTCCGCCTCGCAGGCCTACCTCCCGTCCAGGCGCCTGGCCATCGCGGTCTCGACGACGGAAGGCCCCACCGCCCAGGACGGCCACTCCGCCCACGTGATCGCTCAGCGCATCGCCGCCGCCCTCGCCCCCGACAGCCCCATCCCCGACTTCGGCTGACCCGCGCCCGCGCCCGCGCCCCGCCCGCGCCCGCGCCCCGCCCGCGCCCGCGCCCCACCCGCGCCCCGCCCGCAACCGCCGGCCTGCCCCGCCCCCGTCCCCGTGAGGACCGCCGGCGATGCGCCGGACGGGTACTTCAAGGGCGTTCGTGGAGGCGGTGCGGCTGCGGGCTCCGGGGGGGTCGGTAGCTTCCTGATCCGGCGCGCACACCCGTGGGCGGCCCCGAGACGAGGAGAGCGGCGTGTCCCGACCTGTCACCGTGGGAGTGGACGGATCCGAAGGCAGTGTGGCGGCGTTGGACTGGGCCGCCGACGAGGCGGCGCTGCGCGGTGGCGGGCTGCGGCTCGTCTACGCCACGCTGTGGGGGCAGCACCAGTTGGGGGCCATGAAGGTGTCCCACGAGGACCGGGCCGGTGAGGCGGAGAACGTGATCGCCGCGACCGAGCAGCGTGCCCGGGCCCGGCGGCCCGGCCTCGTCATGAGCGCGGAGGAGATCGAGGACGCCCCCACCCGGATGCTGCTCGCCGCCGCCTCCGAGGCGGACATGCTCGTCGTGGGCTCGCACGGGCTCGGCAGCCTCCGTGGCTTCGTCGTCGGATCCGTGGGCCAGGAGGTCGTCGCCGACGCGAAGCGTCCCGTCGTGCTCGTGCGCCCGGGGTACGAGGACAGTGGCCGGAAGCGGGTGGTGCTCGGCCTCGACGTGGCCGAGGTGAAGCCGGAACTCCTCGACTTCGCCTTCGACTTCGCCGGGCGCCACGACGTCCCCCTGGAGATCGTGAACACCTGGCACACCTCCTTCCACCGGCACCATGGAGCGGACGACGAGGCCGGGACGGCGTCGGCCCTGTCGAACGCGGTCGCTCCCTTCCGGGAGAAGTTCCCGGCGGTACGGGTGTCGGAGGTGTCCGCTCCCGGGCGGGCGGCCGAGCACCTCGTCGACGCCGCGTCGGACGCCGGTCTCCTGGTCGTCGGCCGGCGCCGGGTCGCCAGGGGCTCCCACATCGGATCCGTCACCCACGCCGTGATCCACCACGCCCCCTGCCCCGTGGCCGTCGTGCCGCACTCCTGACGCGACCTCACGAGCCCTACAGCCGTACGGCTGTAGTGAGGTTCCGTCGCGGCCGGTTGACCCGGCGTACCCCCTGAGGGTGTACTCCCGGCATGGACGAGGTGGGGGATACGCCCGAGGGCGACGTGTCGGGCGAGGTCATGACGGCACAGCGGTACGTCGACAGCAGGTTGACGCAGTATCAGGAGTGGTACGACCTCAAGGCCACGCGGATGAAGGCCATGCACCTGCGCATGCGTACCCTCGCCGTCGTCGGCGGGGCGCTCGTGCCCGTGCTCGTCAACCTCGACATGGGGTTCGCGAAGATCACCGCCACCGTCCTCAGCCTCGTCGTGGTGGCGTCGGTGTCGTTGGAGAGCGTGTACTGGTACCGGGAGCAGTGGAAGAACTACCGGTCGACCGAGCAGCTCCTCGGCCACGAGCGGGTCTACTTCGCCGCCCGGGTCGGGCCGTACCACAACCTCTCCGACCGCGAGTGCTTCACGACACTGGTCGCCCGCGTCGAGAAGGCCATCGCCAGTGAGAACGCGGCGACCCTCAACGTCATGACCCTGGGCGGGCAGGTCAATGCCGACGTCCAGCAGCAGGGTGGCATCCCCGCCGCACGGCAGGAGGCCAAGGGCGCGTGAGCCTGCGCATCACGGTTCTCGGGTCCGCCACGCCCCACCCGCGGCCCGGGAACCCCTGTTCCGGGTATCTCGTCGAGGGCGGCGGCGCCCGCGTGTGGGTGGACGCCGGCAGCGGCTCGCTCGGGGAGTTGCAGCGGTACGCCGCGCTCGGGGAGATCGACGCCGTGTGGATCTCCCATCTGCACGCCGACCACTGCGCGGACCTGCTCACGGCCTACTACGGGCTCCTCCATGCCGACATCCGGCTCGACGCGCCCGTCCCTCTGTTCGGGCCGCCGGGGATCGCCGAACGGCTCGCCGGGTTCCTGACCAACGGGCCCCGGCGCAGCCCCGTCGAGGACGCCTTCGCCGTCGAGGAGCTGTACGACGGCCATGAGGCGCGCGTCGGGGGACGCCGTCTGCTCGCGCGGGGAGTCGAGCACGGTGGGCTGCCCGCCTTCGGCCTGCGGGTCGAGGACCCCGAAGGGCTGCGGATCGCCTACTCCGGGGACTGCGAGCCATGCCCGGCGGTCGTCGAACTCGCCCGGGACTGCGAGCTCTTCCTCTGCGAGGCCGACGGGGATGGGCCCGGGCACCACTCGGCCGAGCAGGCGGGGCGGACGGCCGCAGACGCCCGCGTCGGCACGCTGGTCGTCACCCATGTCGGGCCCGGGACCGAGCCCGAGCAGGCGGTGTCCAGCGCAGCAGGGGCGTTCGCGGGGGAGGCCGCGTACGCCTCGCCCGGTGCCGTGTTCGGCGTTACGCGTCGAAGTCGTACTCCAGGACGTACGACGCCGAGTCCAGCGTCATCTCGTTGAGCTCCACCGCGACCCCCTTCGCCGTGAAGGCCGTACGGCCGATCAGGATCACCGGCGTTCCGAACTCCAGGGACAGGCGGGTGGATTCGTCGGCCGTGGGCATCCGGCAGCGGATCTCCTCGCGGAAGTGGACCGGCTGGTGACCGAGTTCGGTCAGTCGGGCATAGGTGCCGCCCGGGCCGGTGTCCGGCGTGGCGATCGGGGTGTCCTGGGCGAGGTCCGCCGGGAGGTACGAGACCGAGAGCAGGACCGGCTTGTCGTCCAGGACGAAGCGGCGGCTGCGGACGCAGACCGGGGCGTCGGCCGGCAGGCCGAGGGCGGCGGCGACCCGGGCGTCCGCCGCCGCCCGGCCGACCTCGATCTGGTCCACCACCAGCGCACGGTCCTCGATGTCCGCCGACCAGACCGAGCGGCCCGTGCCCCAGTGGTCCTGCGCGAGCCGGGGGATGCCCCGCCGGCGCAGCGGCCGGAAGGTACGGACGAAGACCCCGGCGCCCTTGCGGGCCTCGGCCAGGCCCTCGGTGCGCAGGACGGCGAGCGCCTGTCGGGCCGTCATCCTGGCGACCTCGTACGTGGCCATCAGATCGTTCTCGCCGGGGAGCCGGTCGCCGGGGGCGAAGGCGCCTGACTGGATGGCGGTTCTCAACTCGTCGGCGATGCGCTGGTACTTGGGCCGACGACCGCTGTCCTGGTCAGTCATGGGTGGACCACTCCCTTCGTCTGCGGGACACCCTACGGCGCGCTCCGACCAGGTGAGGCACGCCTGTGCGCCGACCTGTGCGAGTGATCCATCCATCGGGGGACTTCTCTAGAGATACGTTGACAGAGGGGAGCGGTCGGGTTTCTCTGGGTGTATCTCTAGAGAACTGGAATTCCGGGACGGAGGGGATTCGTGCAGCCACTGCCCGAGGTCGGTGACCTCGTACGCGACACCGCCACCGGGCGGGTCGGCTTCTACGTGGACAGCGTCGCCGGCCGGTTTCTGATCCGGCCCGTCAACGGCGGTCGCGAGTGGGAGGCCCAGCCCGGCGACGTCCAGCTCGCCACGCCCATGAGGGAGCTGCGGGCCCGCGCCGCCGAGATCAACGCACGGAGCAGACGCGGCATCGGGAGCTGAGCCGCCGCGCACGTCGGGCTCGTCGGGCCCGCCTCTGCGGCACGCGGGCTGCGGCTCGGGCTCCGGCCGGCAGCCGGGCGCCGGAAGCCGGGCGCCGGCCGCCGGGCGTTGTCAGTGGGGCGCGCGACACTGGAGACATGTGCCGCAGCATCAAGACTCTCCGACCGCCGGTTCTGCCCGAAGAGGCGACCGAGGACGACATCCACGCCGCCGCCCTGCAGTACGTCCGCAAGGTGTCCGGGTTCCACAGACCCGCCGCGCACAACGTCGAGGTGTTCGACCGGGCCGTGGACGAGATCGCCGCGGCGACCGCCCGGCTTCTCGACGGACTCGAGGTGCGCGGGCTCAGGAAGCCGGCGCGGGAGCCGCAGCCGGACGCCGTATGACGTAGGCCGCCAGGGCGCCCGCCAGGAACAGCGCGAGGACGGAGACCCCCGCGCTGAACCAGGTCGCGCCCAGCCACAGCCCGCCGAACCAGCCGAGCGCCACGCTGTAGCCCGCCCAGGCCACCCCCGCGAGCGCCGACCACGGCAGGAAGTGCGCGATCCGGCGCCGTGCCGCGCCCGCGCCCAGGGAGACCACCGAGCGCCCTGCCGGGGCGAAGCGCGCGATCACCACGAGCGGGCCGCCCCCGCGTGCGAGGGCCACGCCGAGACGTTCCTGCGCGCGGGTCAGCCGGCGCGAGCGGGCGATCGCCCGGTCCAGCCGTGCCCCGCCCCTCCAGGCCAGCCGGTACGCGACGAAGTCGCCGAGCACGGAGGCGGTGGCCGCGCAGAGGAGAAGGGGAAGGACGGAGGGCACGTCGGAGGAGGCCGCGGTGGCGGTCGCGGCCGCCGTCGCGGCCGTGATCACCAGGACCCCGCTCGGCAGCACCGGCAGGAAGACGTCGAGCAGTACCGACGTGGCCACCGCCGCGTAGATCCACGGGCCTGCGGTCAGTGACTGCAGTGACCCCATGCTGTCGAGCACGTTCACAGCGCTAGAGCGTACGCGGGGGCGGGGAGCGAAAACCGGCAGGGGCCGGAAATCGCCTCAGCGATCTCCGGCCCCTGCCCGTTCAGCCGAAGGCCGGGCGTTCGGCCTACGCCCCGACCGGCTCGCGTCGGCCGTCGCGCCGGTCCTGGCGCAGATCCTCGCTCCGGTCCTCGTTCCGCCCCTCGGGCCGCTCACCCGCCCGCTTCGCGCGTGCGCCGAAGAGGCGGTCGAGAGCCAGGGCGCCGGGCCCGGTGAAGACGAGCAGCAGGAACGCCCAGCAGAAGAGCGCGGCGCTCTCGCCGCCGTTCTGGAGGGGGAAGAGCCCCTCGGGCTGGTGGACCTTGAAGTACGCGTACGCCATCGAGCCGGAGGCGAGGAGAGCGGCGGTACGGGTGCCGAGGCCGACGGCCACGAGGGCGCCGCCGACGAGCTGGATCACGGCCGCGTACCAGCCGGGCCAGGTGCCGGCCGGGACGGTGCCGCCGCCGACGGCACCGCCGAGCACGCCGAAGAGCGAGGCGGCGCCGTGGCAGGCGAAGAGCAGACCGATGACGAAGCGGAACAGCCCGAGCGCGTACGGCTGGGCCTGCTGTACGCGGTTGGCCAGGGGATTCATGGGGGTGTGACTCCTTCGGTCGAGTCGGTCCCGGGGGAACGGAACGCGGGGGGACGGAACCGATGAGGACGTCAGGTTAGGCACCCCTCACTAGTACTTGCAACTTCAACATTCGATCGCGTGGCGATCTGTGTCGAGTGTCACGCGAGGCGTGGGCGCTCCGGCGGGCCTGCCCGCCGCGGTGTCAACTCCCGCTCAGACGGCGCTCGTCGATGGTGACGAGGCGGCCGTCCGGACGCGCCTGGGTGAGCGTCAGACGGGCGGAACGGGCGTGCAGCGTGAGGGTCATGAGCTGGTTGCCGAACCAGGGGCCGCCCGTTCTGCGCCAGCCGATCAAAGGACGGCCCACGCGCGCGTGGCGGGCGAGAGCGCGGCCCAGGCTGCTGCCCGCACGGCTCCACCCGAAGCGGAAGCCCAGGCGTACCGGGCGCGGGATCGCGTTGTGGAGCGGCGAGCACGTCAGCTGGATCACCCGCGCCTCGGGCCGGTGCATGCCCGCGTCGCCCCCGGCCGGCTCGTCGGGCCAGTGCGGCTCCGCCACGTACGCGTGGTGGACGTCCCCGGACAGGACGCACACCGTCGCCGGCGCGTCCGGGCCGGCGCCCGCCTCCGCGAGCAGCCGGGTCAGGGCCTCGAACGACGACGGGAACGCGGCCCAGTGCTCCAGGTCCGCCCGCTGCCGCACATCTTCCGCGAACCGCGCCCAGCGCCCTTCCGGCCCGCCGCGTTCACCCCGGCACAGGGCAGCGTTCCAGGCCTCCGCGTCATGGATCAGCGGTGGCAGCAGCCAGGGCAGCGAGGTGCCGACAAGGAGATGGTCGTACGAGCCCCGGTCCGACAGGGCCTGTTCGCGCACCCAGGCCGCCTCGGCCGGGTCCAGCATCGCCCGCGCGTCCTCCTTCAGGACCCGCCCCGCCCGGGTGTCGATCATCAGCAACCGCGTCCGGCCGAAGTCCCGGCGGTAACTCCAGCGCACGCAGGCCGGGTCGGCGTCCGCCTCCGCAGCGAACCGCCGCAGCAGGTCCGTGCCGTCCGGGACGGACCGGATCTCGGCGTACAGCGCGTCGGTGGCCAGCTCGGCGGGGGAGAGGTTGCCGAGGTGCTGGTACACCCAGTACGACATCAGCCCGCTGAGCACCCGCTCGCGCCACCAGTGCGTGGCCCGCATCCGGGCCAGCCAGGCGGCGCTGGTGTTCCAGTCGTCGATCACGTCGTGGTCGTCGAAGATCATGAAGCTGGGGACCGTGGAGAGCAGCCAGCGGACCTCGGGGTCGCCCCAGGACTCGTCGTAGAGCCGGGTGTACTCCTCGTAGTCCCCGACCTCCGAGCCCGGCGGGTCGCGCGGGTCCCGACGGGCGGCGAGCCATCGGCGGGTGGCGGCCGAGGTCTCGTCGGCGTACACCTGGTCACCCAACAGCACGAGCACGTCCGGCCGTTCGACGTCCGGCTGGTCGACATCCGGCGGTTCGGCGGCAGGCTGGTCGGCATTCGGCTGGTCGACATCCGGCTGGGCGCCGGCCGTGAGCTGCCGCGCGAGGTGCGTGGCGAGCGTGTCCAGGGCGTCCGGACCGACCGGGTCCCTCCCCTTCGCCGGTTTCGACGCCCAGCGGCAGGAGCCGAACGCCACCTTGACGTCGCCACCGGCGGAGGGGGTGCGGATCGTGCTCGGCGGGAAGCGCGAGTCGGCCGGCGGCCAGACCGTCCGGCCGTCGAGCCGCACCTCGTACGCCGTCGTCGTGCCGGGAGTCAGGCCGGTCACCGGGATCAGGGCGTAGTGATGGCCCGCGATCTGGAAGGTGCGCGTGCTGCCGCCGGCGCCGAAGGCGCCATGGACCTCCGCCGTGCACGGGCGGTCGGTCTCGACCCAGATCGTCGCCGAGTCGCCCGTCACCCCGTCGACGTACCGAAGTACTGGTCCGAGCCTCAGTCCGGCCGCCATCGATCTCTCCCCGCTCCTCCGTCGTCCCGCCCGTTCGGTAGGGAACGCCCGTACGGTACGGAACGAGGGAGGTGCGACGGAAGCGTTCTCAGCAGCCGTTCAGCACGGACTGCAGGGCGCTCTTCTCGGCGGAGTCCACGCTCAGGCCCCAGTAGTACTTCACGTGCACCCAGGCACGGGCGTACGTGCAGCGGTACGCGGTGCGCGACGGCATCCACTCGGCGGGGTCGAGGTCACCCTTGGCCTGGTTGACGTTGTCCGTCACGGCGATGAGCTGCGGGCGGGTCAGGTCGTTGGCGAACTGCTGGCGCTTGGCCGTGGTCCACGCGTTCGCGCCCGAGCGCCAGGCCTCGGAGAGCGCCACGACGTGGTCGATGTCGAGGTCGGCGGCGGCCGTCCAGGTCGCGCCGTCGTACTCGGAGTACCAACTGCCGCTGACGGCGGCGCAGCTGGAGTCCTGGACGACGTTCACGCCGTCGCGCTTGAGGACGACCTCGCGGGTGTTGCAGGCGCCGGACTGGGTGATCCAGTGGGGGAAGAGATCACGGCTGTAGCCGGAGGAGGAACCTTCCGCCTTGACCGTGAGGGAGGCGAGGTAGGTACGGGCGGCGGCCGCGCTGACAGGCGTGGGCATGGCTGCCTGGGCGGACGGCGCGGTGGCGAGGAGGCCGGTGACGGAGAGGGCGGCGGTGGCGGCGAGCACGGTCGCGCGACGGGCTATTCGACGCGCGTAGACGTTGGCGGCGAGCATGCGAACTCCCTTGAGGTGGGGGGACCTTGGCCGTGCCGTCCCGGGCGATCGCCCCGCGCGTCCCGGGCGGGTGCCCGGTGCGTACGGGGTGGAGTGCCCGGTGCGTGCCGGGTGGGTGCCCGGCGGCCCGGTCATCGTGGCGGCGCCAGGTTGCGGTTGGGGGTGCGCCAGGTAACAGGGTGACGACATGGGCACGTCACATCAAGGGGTGTGACGGAACGACACTTCCGTTTTCTGGCCCTAGGGTTGGTGCGTGCTTCTGGAAGTGAACGTCACCTTTGGGGTGGTTCTCGCCGTTCTGCTCGCCGTAGCGGCGGGCGTCGTCGCGTTCGCCCGGCTCGGGCGCCCCCGCGACTCGCTGATCGCGGGTGGGCGCGCGGCGGTCCAACTGGTCGCGGTGTCGCTCGTGATCGGCTGGGTGATGCGGCATCTGCCGCTGCTGCTGGTGTTCCTGGTGGTGATGTACGGGGTGGCGGCATGGACCGCGGGCCGGCGCGTCGTGCCCGGGGCGGGGCGGGGGCGGTGGTGGGTGGGGGTGCCGATCGCGGCCGGGGTCGGACCGGTGGTCGGAACGCTGCTGCTCACCGGGCTCGTGCCGGTACGGGGCGTGGCCCTCATCCCGGTCACCGGCATCCTCATCGGCGGCGCGCTGACCGCGACGGTCCTGGGCGGGAGGCGGGCCCTGGATGAGCTGGAGACGCGGCGCGGCGAGGTGGAGGCGGGGCTCGCGATCGGGCTGCCGGAACGGGAGGCGCGGCTGGAGGTGGCGCGGACGGCGGCGTCGGACGCGCTGCTGCCGGGGCTCGACCAGACGCGGACGGTGGGCCTCGTGACGCTGCCGGGGGCGTTCGTGGGGATGCTGCTGGGCGGTGCGTCGCCGTGGGAGGCGGGGGCGGTCCAGCTGTTCGTGCTGGTGGCGCTGATGGTGGTGCAGGCGGTGGCGGTGGCGGTGGTGCTGGAACTGGTGGCCAGGGGCGCGGTCGCGCGGGGGTGACCGGGGGGCGGGGGCCGCCGGGTCGGGGTGCGGGGTTACGCGAACGTCAGGCTGAGGGTGCCGTCCTGGAGGGGCGTCACCGTGATGGCCGTGAGGTCCTGGACGTGGACGTCCGGGGCGAAGGCCGCCGCCCGCGGGCCCACGCCCGCCACGCGCATGCCCGCCGCACGGCCCGCCTGGATGCCGGCCTCGGAGTCCTCGAAGACCACGCAGTCGGCCGGGTCGAAGCCCAGCTCCGCCGCGCCCTTGAGGAAGCCCTCCGGGTCCGGCTTGCTCGCGCCGACGCACTCCGCCGTCACCCGGGTCTCCGGCATCCGCAGCCCCGCCGCGCCCATCCGGGCCTGGGCGAGCTTCTCGTCCGCCGAGGTCACGAGGGCGTGCGGGAGGCCGTCGAGGGCGGCCATGAAGGCCGGGGCGCCCGGGACCGGGACGACGCCGTCGAGGTCCGCGGTCTCCTCCGCGAGCATCACCCGGTTGTCCTCGTAGTTCTGCTCCATGGGCCGGTCCGGGAGGAGGACGGCCATCGTCGCGTACCCCTGGCGGCCGTGGACGACCTTGAGCGCCTCGTCCGGGTCGAGGCCGTGACGCTCGGCCCAGCGGCGCCAGCAGCGCTCGACGACGGCGTCCGAGTTGACGAGCGTGCCGTCCATGTCGAGGAGCAGCGCGCGGGTGGTGAGCGCGGTCATCAAGGGTCTCCAGAGGGGTGGGAGGAGAGCAGAGCGGTCCCGCCCGCCGGTCAGGGGGTGCGGGCGGGGCCACTTTGTTCCTCGACGATACAAAACGAAAGGGCTCCCGCGCCAATCCGTCCCGCATCGCGGACCTCACGGGCCTCACGGGCCTCACGGGGCTAGGGACCTCACGGGCCTTGCAGGCCTCATGGCCGTGCTTCAGCCCGTGCGCTCAGTCCGTGCGCTCGGCACGTGCTCTCAGCCCGTGGTCACGGCCTCCAGGGCGCGGCGCGTCTCCGGCCCGTACACGCCCTCCTCGTCCTCCTCGATGTCCTGCCACGACTGGTACCGCTCGACCGCGCGCCGCACCTCTCTCGTGTACTCGCCGTCGATCGGGCCGTCGTAGACCCACACCTGTTCGAGCCGCCGCTGCAGCTCCGCGACCTCGGCCCCGGAGTCCCCGTAGCGCAGGGTCGGTGCCGGTGCGATCGGGGCGACCGTGGGCGTGCGCGTCGGTGCGGAAGTGGTCCGGGTGGCCGAAGGTGACGGCGGCCCGGCCGGCGCGGTGGCCGTGGTCGTGGCGGTCGCCTCCGTCGTACGGCTGGACGGGGACGGCGACGACGATGGTGACGTGGAACGTGAGGCCGAGGCGGACGCCGATGCCGCGGCGGACGAGGGGGACGCGGAGGCCGGTGAGGACGGGGCCTCCGACACGGCGACGTTCTCCGAGGCGCTCGCGGTGAGCGTGGGCGCGGCCGCCCGGTCGTCCGACTCGTTCCCGTCCCCGAGCAGCCCGCCCGCGACCGCCGCCGTGGCGACCACGGCGACCGCGACCGCCGCCGCCAGCGCCACCAGCGCGCCGCGCCGGCGGGTGGCAGGGCGCTCGGGTTCGTACGACCCGTACTCCGTGTCGTACTCGATGTCGTACGCCTGGGCCTCCGCCGCGATCCCGCTCAGGAGCAGGGGCGCCGTTTCGGCCGAGCCCGAGCCGGAGACCGGTCCCGAGCCCGAGACCGAGCCCGGTCCCGAGAACGAGTCGGGTCCGGAGGTCGGTCCCGGGGCCGCTCCGGGGCCGGAGACCGGTCCCGAGGTCGCTCCCGAGGTCGCTCCCGGGCCGGAGGCCCGTTCCAGACCGGCTTCCGGCCCGGCGGCCGGCCCAGGGCCCGCTTCCGGCCCCGCGCCCGGCCCGGCGACTGGCCCAGCGCTCGCTTCCGGGCGCTGACCTGCTCCCGGCTGCGGTCCCGCTTCCGGCCCGGCGGCCGGCCCAGCTCCCGCTCCCGGCCCCGCGCCCGCTTCCGCCCCCGAACCCGCCCCCGGAGGGGCCGGGACCGTCGGCGGGGCCGTCGGCGGGTTCCCCTGTTCGGCGGGCGACGACAGCGTCACGTACGGACGGATCCGCAGCGGATCGAAATCCTCCGCCGCGGCTATCTCCGCCTCGACACACGCGCAGCGCGGTCTGTGTACACCGCATTCAGGACAGACGTGTCCGACCACAGTTAGGCCCCTCCCCAGTTCACCTGGCAGCGATTATGCAGCCCGCACTTCGGCCGTCGTCCTCCACCAGGGGAACAGCCGTGCCCTTCCGCAGGCCATAACCGGACATTCCAATCAGGATGGGGAGGGGAACGGACCCGAGGAGATGCCCATGGCCCAGGAAGTACGCGCGGCAGACCCCAGCGGTGGCCCGGCGCCCGGGGACGGGCGGAGCCACCGCAGTGTGATGGTCGCGATCGGAGCGCTGCTGCTCGGCATGCTGCTCGCCGCACTCGACCAGACCATCGTCTCCACGGCCCTGCCGACCATCGTCAGCGAGCTCGGCGGCATGGAGCACCTGTCCTGGGTCGTCACCGCGTACATCCTCGCGTCGACCGCGGGCACGCCCCTGTGGGGCAAGCTCGGCGACCAGTACGGCCGTAAGAAACTCTTCCAGGGCGCCATCGTCATCTTCCTGGTCGGCTCCGCCCTCTGCGGCATCGCCCAGAACATGCCGCAGCTCATCGGCTTCCGTGCTCTCCAGGGCCTCGGCGGCGGTGGCCTGATGGTCCTGTCGATGGCCATCGTCGGCGACCTCGTGTCGCCCCGGGAACGCGGCAAGTACCAAGGGCTGTTCGGTGCGGTCTTCGGAGCGAGCAGCGTCCTCGGCCCGCTGCTCGGCGGGCTGTTCACCCAGCACCTCTCCTGGCGCTGGGTCTTCTACATCAACCTGCCGATCGGCATCGTCGCCCTCTTCGTGATCGCCGCCGTGCTGCACATCCCGGCCCGCTCCACCCGCCACACCATCGACTACCTCGGTACGCTCCTCATCGCCTCGGTCGCCACCTGTCTGGTCCTCGTCGCCTCCCTCGGCGGCACCACGTGGGACTGGAACTCCCCGCAGATCATCGGGCTCTCCGTTCTCGGAGCCGTACTCCTGGTGTGGTTCGTGTACGTCGAGGGGCGCGCCGCCGAGCCCGTCCTGCCGCTGAAGCTCTTCCGGATCCGGACCTTCACCCTCGTCTCGGTCATCAGCTTCGTGGTGGGTTTCGCGATGTTCGGCGCGCTGACCTATCTGCCGACCTTCCTCCAGGTCGTCCAGGGCGTCACCCCGACCGTTTCCGGCCTCCACATGCTGCCCATGGTCCTCGGCATGCTGATCACCTCGACCGTCTCCGGCCAGATCGTCTCCCGCACCGGGCGCTGGAAGGTCTTCCCGATCGCCGGCACCGGCATCACGGCCCTCGGGCTGCTGCTGCTCAACGAGCTGACGGAGAACAGCTCGACCTGGGAGACGAGCGCCTGCTTCTTCGTCTTCGGCGTCGGACTCGGCCTCGTCATGCAGGTCCTCGTCCTGGTCGTGCAGAACGCCGTCTCGTACCAGGACCTGGGTGTCGCCACCTCCGGCGCGACCTTCTTCCGCTCCATCGGAGCCTCGTTCGGCGTCGCCATCTTCGGCACGATCTTCACCCACCGGCTCAACATCAAACTCGACGCCGCCCTCGCCGGGCAGACGCTGCCGCCGGGCACCGGACCGGATCAGATCGCCGCCGACCCGCGCGCCATCTCCGACCTTCCGGCGGAGCTGCAGCAGCCGGTCGTGCACGCCTACTCGACCTCGATCACCGACGTCTTCCTCTACGCCGCGCCGGTCGTCCTCGTCGCCTTCGTCGTCGCCTGGTTCCTCAAGGAGGACAAGCTGCGCGGCTCGGTCACCGCCCCCGACGCCAGCCAGACCCTCGCCTCCAACCCGGTGGAGCGCTCCTCGTACGACGAGTGCGCCCGGGCCCTGTCCGTACTCGGCTCGCGCGAGGGGCGCAAGGCGGTCTACGAGAAGATCACCGCGAAGGCCGGGCTCGATCTGCTGCCCGCCGCGAGCTGGCTGCTGCTGCGGATCCGCCGCCACGGGACCGTGGAACCCGCCCGGCTCGCGGAGACCACCCCCGTACCTCTACGGGCCATCACCGCGGCGTCCCGCCAGATCGAGGAGCGCCGTCTGGCCCGCAGGGAGGGGCTGCAGCTCGTCCTCACGGAGGAAGGACTCGCGGCCGCGACACAGCTGGCCAAGGCGCGCGAGGAGTCGCTCGCCGAGCTGCTCGGCGACTGGTGGGGGCCGGACCGGCCCACCGATCTCGTCCAGCTGGTGGAGGAGCTGACGGCCGAGCTGAGCGGCTCGGACGCGGAGCGGCCGTACTCGCCCGAGCCGCCCCGCGACCATCACGCCTGAGCGTCCGTCACGCTGGAGTGACCATCACGCCTGAGCGTCCGTCACGCCTGAGCGACGATCACGCCTGAGCGTTCGTCACGCCTGAGCGTTCGTCACGCCTGAGCGACCGTCACACCCGAGCGTCCGTCATACCTGAGCGACGATCACGCCTGAGCGACGATCACGCCCGAGCGCCCGTCACGCCTGAGCGCGTTCGCGCTGGAGGTCCTTGCCGTACCAGACGTCCATGTAGGGGCCCTCGCAGTACGCCGGGATCTCCGCGTACCCGTGGCGCGTGTACAGGCCGCGGGCCTCGACCAGGTCCAGGCGCGTGTTGAGGACCATCCGCCGCGCGCCCAGGTCACGCGCCGCGTCCTCCAGCTTCCGCAGCAGGGCCCCGGCGCCGCCCGTGCCGCGGAAGGCGTGGCGCAGGAAGATCCGGGTCAGCTCGGCGCGGTCCTCGTCGAGCAGCAGCACCCCACCGCAGGCGGCCGGCTTCCCGTCGTAGCGGCCCACGAGGAAGTGTCCGGTCGGCGGGGCGAGCAGCTCCACGCCGTCGTTCGTCAGGCCCTCGTCTATCTCGGCCCGGGTCGCCGGCCGCTTCCAGTAGCGGCTCGCCACGTCGTCGTAGTAGTCCCGGCGCAGGGCGGTCGCGTCCTCCGTGTGGACGTCCTCGGGCGCGAAGGCCCAGCCCCCCGTGGTGGAACCGCTCACTTCGGGGACGCCTGCTGGACGACCTCGAACGACCAGAGCGTCGAGCCGCTGGCCGCCGGCTTGGGCCGCTCCCCGGCGCCGCCGCCCTCGTGCGCGGCCTTCATGGACCCGGACATCCAGTTCTGGAAGTCCTCCTCGCTGCGCCAGCGGGTGTACACGAGGTACTGGTCGGTGCCCTCGACGGGCCGCAGCAGTTCGAACCACTCGAAGCCGTCCGAGCCCTCCACGGCCCCGGCGCGCGAGGCGAACCGCTGCTCCAGGACCTCGCGCTGCTCGGCCGGGACGGTCAGTACGTTGATCTTCACGATGCTCATGAAGGGCAGGATATGACCGGCCCGGACCGGCCGCGTCACAGGAGCGGTGTGTCCGTCACGCCACGACCCGGGCCAGCAGCAGCCCGTCGTAACCCTTCACGCCGACCGTCTGGAGCGCTGTCGCATCCAACCGGGGTTCGCGGGAGACCAGTTCGAACATCGCGCGTGTGCCGGTGATCGCAGGGTCGTCCGTCTCCGCCTCCGCTTCGAGGATCGCACCGCCGCGCACGACGTTGTCGACGACGATGACCGTGCCGGGACGGGAGAGCTTCAGCGCCCACACCACGTAGTTCGGGTTGTTCACCTTGTCGGCGTCGATGAAGACGAAGTCGAACGGTCCCGCACCCTCGGTCTCCAGCTCGGCCAGGGTGTCCAGGGCCGCGCCCGTCCGGACCTCGACGACCTTCTCCAGCCCGGCACGGGCGATGTTGGCGCGAGCCACGTCCGCGTGGGTCGGGTTGTACTCCAGCGAGATCATCCGGCCGTCGGCGGGCAGCGCCCTGGCCATCCAGATCGTGCTGTAGCCGCCGAGCGTGCCGATCTCCAGGACCGAGCGCGCGCCGCACATCGTGACGAGCAGGTTCAGAAGCTTGCCCTGGTTGGGCGCGACGGCGATCTCGGGGAGTCCGGCGGCCGTGGAGTCGGCGAGGGTGGCGGCGAGCGCGTCGTCCGCCGGGGCGAGCAGATCGGTGAAGTAGCGGTCGACGGCGGTCCATTGATCCTGGGTCATGCGGCCGAACGTACCGCAGGGCTCCGCCGCCGTACGCGGATCGCCACGACCGTCCCGCCCGCCGCGAGCAGCACGCCGGAGACGGTGAGGAGCCAGACCGGGATCCCGTCGCCGACCGTGAGCAGCCGGTCGGTGTAGATCACCTCCCGGTACGGCGTGTCGGCGACCGTCCGCAGTTCGTGGTCGCCGTCGATCAGCGACGGTACGGGGAACGACTGGTCCAGGGCGGTCAGATAGACCGGGCGGCCGCCGGTGAGCGACGCGAGGGAGTCGCGCTGCGTCCCCTCGATCTCGCCCGCGAACCTCACCTCCGGCCGGTCGCCGCCGATGTCGTCGCGCGGCTCCATGCGGTGGTCGGCGAGGATGTACAGGCCGAGGGACTGCGGGGTCTTCGCCAGTCGGGAGAGCCGCATCGGGTAGACGAGCCGGTCGCTGGCGAAGCTGATCCGGAGCGGGGTCAGCTCGCCCTGGAGCGTGGTGCTGGTGCTGGTGCTGGTGCTGGTGCCGGTGGTGGTGCCGGTGGCGTCGGGCGCGAGCCGTACCGCTACGTACTCCCACTTCTGCTCGACGTACGGCGTCAGTTCGGTCGCCAGTCGTTCGGGGAGTTCGAAACCGTTCGTCTCCAGCCAGCCGCTCAGCGCCTTGGGGTCGGTGGCGGTCAGCCGCGCCACGTCGAAGGGGCCGAGCCGCTCGCGCCCGACGACACCGACGTCCGACCTGCCGCTCCCGGGAGCGGCGGCTCCGTCGGTGTCCGAGTTGTCGAGGTCGAAGGGCCAGTCGTCGCCGCGCGGCCAGAAGTAGTGCCGGTCCTCGTACGCGGGCCGGGTGAGGTCCTCCAGCGCGTCGAAGAGCGCCGCGTCGCCGAGCGTCACGTCCGCCCGGCCGGGTACGGGCATGATCCAGGCCGCCCGCTCGGCGTCCCCGCGCACGGTGAACCGCATGACGATCTGTTCCGTACGGCCGTCCCAGCGCACGGCCGAGGTCTCCCGGTCGACGCCGATCTGCTGGTTCCGGTCCGGGATCATGGCGCCGCAGCCGCAGGCGTACGCCGGTGCGATCAGCGAGCCGAGCTGGAGCGCGAGCAGCGCGACGATCATGGCCAGAATTCTGTGTGTCCCCCGCATGTGCGATCAGACGCGGCCCGGGAGATTCCGGTTCCGGGCGCCGAAAGCCTCGGAGCGGGGCGGGCGGGGCGGGCGGGGCGGGAGGCGGGGGCTCTGGGCGTAGGGGGATGGAACCCCCGCCTTCCGGTCTGTCAGGAGCGTCTGCCGGCCGCGTCCTTCGGGGGCGTTCGTCAGGAGCCGACCCGGACCCGCAACTCCTTGATCCCGTTCAGCCACGCCGCCCGCAGCCGCCGCGGTTCGCCCACCAGGGTCAGATCGGGCAGCACGTCCGCGAGCGCGTTGAAGATCAGATCGATCTCGTTGATCGCGAGCGACTTCCCGAGGCAGAAGTGCGGTCCTCCGCCGCCGAAGCCGAGATGCGGGTTCGGGTCGCGCGTGATGTCGAAGGTCTCGGGGTTCTCGAAGACCTCGGGGTCGTTGTTGGCGGAGGAGTAGAAGAGTCCGACCCGGTCTCCCCGCCGGATTTTCTGACCGCCGATCTCGGTGTCCTGGGTGGCGGTCCGCTGGAAGGAGACCACCGGGGTCGCCCAGCGCACGATCTCCTCGGCGGCGGTCGCAGGCCGCTCCCGCTTGTAGAGCTCCCACTCCTCGGGGTGGGTGAGGAAGGCGTGCATGCCGTGGCTGATGGCGTTGCGGGTGGTCTCGTTGCCGGCCACCGCGAGCAGCAGCACGAAGAAGCCGAACTCGTCGGAGGAGAGGTTGCCCTGGCCCTCGGCGGCGACGAGCTGGGTCACGATGTCCTTGGCCGGGCACTCCTTGCGCTCGGCGGCCAGGTTCATCGAGTAGCCGATGAGCTCCATGGCGGCCTCGGCGCCGATCTCCTCGGTGATGGCGTACTCGGGATCGTCGTACGCGACCATCTTGTTGGACCAGTCGAAGATCCGGGCACGGTCCTCCTGCGGTACGCCGATGAGTTCGGCGATCGCCTGGAGCGGCAGCTCGACGGCGACCTGGGTGACGAAGTCGAAGGAGCCGTCGTCGCCCGCGTTCCGCTTCGCCTCCTCGACGATCTTCCGGGCGCGCTCGCGCAGGGCGTTCTCCAGTGTCCGGATCGCGCGGGGGGTGAAGCCGCGCTGGACGATCTGGCGGACGCGGGTGTGCTCCGGCGGGTCCATGTTGAGCATGATCAGTTTCTGGACCTCGATCTGGTCCCTGGTGATGTGCTCGTTGAAGCGGATGACGGCCGTGTTCTCGGTGGAGGAGAACAACTCCGGGTGCGTGGAGACGTACTTGACGTCGGCGTGCCGGGTGACGGCCCAGTAGCCCTCGTCGTCGAAGCCCGTGATGCCGCGCGGCTGGGGGCACCACCAGACGGGTGCCGTCTGCCGCAGCGACGCGAACTCCGGGAAGGGTATGCGGCTCTGGAGCAGATCGGGATCGGTGGCGTCGAACCCTTCGGGGAGGTGAGGGCAGGGCATCGGCAACACACTCCATGTCTGGGACACCGGTGCCGGACGGCGTGCCTGGCGGCGTGTCCGGGCGGGTATGTCTGACGGCATGCTTGACGGGACGTCCAAAGTCTGACGGTCCATCAGAAGATGCCCGCAAGGTAGTAACGGGTTCTACAAGTCGCAAGGCATGCGACGGGAACTGTTGCCTGCGATCGGTGCACGCGGGTGCGTGCACGACCCTTGCGTACCGGCGGTAGCAGTCATAAGACTTCACTCAGAACTAGAACGCGTACTAGTTCCCCGTACCGCCCGCGTCGCGGAGTGCCGGGACACCCCGCCCGGGCGAGGAGAGGACGAGCTCATGGCCGCGGAACCCGTCATCGTCGAAGCAGTACGCACCCCCATCGGCAAGCGTGGAGGCGCGCTCGCCAATCTCCACCCCGCCTATCTCCTGGGCGAGACCTACCGTGAACTCCTCGGCCGCACCGGCATCCACGCCGACTGCGTCGAACAGATCGTCGGCGGTACCGTCACCCACGCCGGCGAGCAGTCCATGAACCCCGCGCGCAACGCCTGGCTCACCATGGGCCTTCCCTACGAGACCGCCGCCACCACCGTCGACTGTCAGTGCGGTTCCTCGCAGCAGGCGAGCCACATGGTCGCCAACATGATCGCCTCGGGCGTCATCGACATCGGCATCAGCTGCGGTGTCGAGGCCATGTCCCGCGTCCCGCTCGGCTCGGGATCCAAGCACGGGCCCGGTAAGCCCTGGCCGGACGAGTGGAACGTCGACCTGCCCAACCAGTTCGAAGCCGCCGAGCGCATCGCCCGGCACCGCGGCCTGACCCGCGAGCGGGTCGACTCCCTCGGCCTGCTCTCCCAGGAGCGGGCGGCGATCGCCTGGTCCGAGGAGCGGTTCAAGCGCGAGACCTTCGCCGTCCAGGTCCCGACCACCGAGGAGGAGCAGGCCGCGGGGCAGGGCATGTGGCGGCTCGTCGACCGTGACGAGGGGCTGCGCGACACCAGCATGGAGGCGCTGGCCCGGCTCAAGCCCGTCATGCCGACCGCCGTCCACACCGCCGGGAACTCCTCCCAGATCTCCGACGGGGCGTGCGCGCTGATGTGGGCGTCCAGGCGGATGGCCCGCGCCCTCAAGCTCAGGCCCCGTGCCCGGATCGTCGCCCAGGCCCTCGTGGGATCCGACCCGCACTTCCACCTCGACGGGCCGATCGACGCGACGCGCGCCGTGCTCGGCAAGGCGGGGATGTCGCTGAGGGACATCGACGTCGTCGAGATCAACGAGGCCTTCGCCTCGGTCGTCCTGAGCTGGGCGCAGGTCTTCGACCAGGACCTCGACAAGGTCAACGTCAACGGCGGCGCCATCGCGCTCGGGCATCCGGTGGGTGCGACCGGGGCGCGTCTGATCACCACGGCCCTGCATGAGCTGGAACGTACGGACAAGGAATTCGCGCTGATCACGATGTGCGCCGGCGGGGCGCTGGCGACCGGCACGATCATCCAGCGGCTGTAGGGCGCGAAAGCGCCGCCAGGCCGGCTGCCCGGGAAACGCCGCCGGGCCGGCCGCTCGGGAGACGCCGCCGGGCCGGCCGCTCCGGAAACGCCGCAGGCCCCGCCCCTCCGTGCGGAGGGCGGGGCCTGGCGGGTGCGCGGCTATCGGCGGCTGGGGGGTGACTCTTAGTACCAGCCGTTGGCCTGCCAGAACGCCCAGGCGGCGTTCGGGGAGCCGTAGCGCTCGTTCATGTAGTTGAGGCCCCACTTGATCTGGGTGGCCGGGTTGGTCTTCCAGTCCGAGCCGGCCGAAGACATCTTCGAGGCCGGGAGGGCCTGGACCAGGCCGTAGGCGCCGCTGGACGAGTTGGTGGCGGAGGGATTCCAGCCGGACTCGTGGGAGACGATCTTGCTGAAGGCCTGGTACTGCGAAGCCGGAACGATCTTCTTCGCGATCTCCTGCGGGGTCGCGGCCGAGGCCGTGGACGTCGTGCCGAGAACCGCACCCGAGGCGCCGAGCAGCACGGCTGCGGTGGCGGCGAAGGTCTTCTTGCGGGACGAGACACGAGTGGAGAGCGAGCGGAACACGAATCGACCTAACGTCGGGGACATGGGGCGCGCCGGACGTTTTCGGCAAGCCGGAACCAGAGCCCGGGGAACCCGGATCCTGCGGGGAATCGGCCTGTCCGAGGCGCTGCGCTGAACGCTGCTTGCCTGGCGACGTCCACCAGACAAGCAGGCCTCGGAAACCGCCGCAACGACCCCCTGTACGAAGCGGAGTCGGATCCGCGCCGAACGGCCCGGGGGTGGGCGCTCGGGTGTTGTCGCAGGTCAAGGCGGACTATGGGGGGATTTGGGAGGGTCTGACCCTCTCCTATTCCACGTCGTACGTGACCTACGTCCTGTGGGGCGCCTCACCCCGGAGCGGCACTTCCGGGCCCTCGAATGTGACCTGGGCCTCGAAGTTCGCACGCCGCGTGGCCCGCCGGAGCGCCTTCAGAAGGGTGCCGCCGACGGTCATCGTCAGGACGACGGTGAGGGCGGCCCTGCCGAGGTCCCAGCCGAGGGAGGTGGCGACGACGTACGCCAGGAAGCGGACCAGGTTCTCGTGCGCCGGCTCCCCGGGCTGGAACGAGATCCCGGTGCCGAGGCCGCCCACCGTGACCCAGCCGTACAGATTGGTGACGGTGCCGTACGCGAACGCCGCCACGAACCCGTACACCGACAGCATCAGCAGCTCGCCCCGGCCCCGGACCCCGTCCCGCGCCGCGCCCGGCAGCAGACCCGCGCCCATGGTGAACCAGCCCATGGCCAGCATCTGCACCGGCATCCAGGGGCCCACACCGCCCGTGAGCAGGGCGGACGCGAACATGGTGACGGCCCCGAGGACGAAACCGAAGCCCGGCCCGAGGACCCGGCCGCTCAGCACCATCAGGAAGAACATCGGCTCCAGGCCCGCCGTCCCCGCGCCGAGCGGCCGCAGCGCGGCGCCGACGGCTGCGAGGACGCCCAGCATCGCCACCGCCTTCGCGTCCATCCCGCAGTCGGCGATCGTCGCGACCACGACCGCGATCAGCAGCGGCAGCAGCGCGGCGAAGAGCCAGGGGGCGTCGGCGGCGTGGTTCGTGACGGCCGAGGCACCGTCCGCGAAGAGCGGCCAGGCGACGGCCATCGCCCCGACGAGGGAGACCAGGACGAGCGCCGCGATCGAGCGGGGCCCGAGACGTACGGGTCCTCTGCTCACCACGCCTCCCTCACCTGCTCGACCGTGAGCCAGGGCTGCGGGGCGAGGATCTTGGCGACCTGCGGGGAGAAGGCGGGTGAGGAGACGACGACCTCGGCCGTCGGGCCGTCCGCGACGACCTCGCCGCCCGCCAGGATCACCACCCGGTGCGCCAGCTCGGCCGCCAGCTCCACGTCGTGGGTGGCGAGCACGATGGCGTGGCCCGCGGCGGCGAGCTCGCGCAGATGGGCGACGAGGCGGGCCTTGGCCGCGTAGTCGAGACCGCGGGTCGGCTCGTCGAGGAGCAGGAGCGGGGGGCGGCCGGTCAGGACGACCGCGAGGGCCAGCGCCAGGCGCTGGCCCTCGGACAGGTCACGAGGGTGGGTGTCGTCCGCCACGCCCGGCAGCAGCTCGGAGACCAGAGCCCGGCAGGTGCCGGGGGCGGCGCCCGTGTCGGCGTCGGCGGCCGCGCACTCGGCACCGACGGTGTCCGCGTACAGCAGGTCACGGGGCTCCTGCGGCACGAGACCGACGTGACGGATCATCTCGCGGGGGTCGGTGCGGTGCGGGGCGTGGCCCGCGACGAGGGCGGTGCCGGAGGTGGGCGGGACGATGCCGACGAGCGCGTTGAGCAGCGTGGACTTGCCGGCGCCGTTGCGTCCCATCAGCGCGACGGTCTCACCCGCGTCGACCTTGAGCTCCACGCGCCGCAGCGCTTCGACCCGGCCGCGGCGGACGCCGAGGGCACGGACGTCGACGAGGTGGTGGGGGGCGGGCGCGGGTGCGTCGGGCAGGGGGCGCGGGCGCCGTCGGAACAGGGAGATTCCCCCATCCCTCCCCTTCCCGAGAGCCTGGCGGGGGCCGGCGGACGGCCGGTCCGCTCCGGGGCCGGCGGCTCGCTGCTCACCGAGGGCGGCGGACTGCTGCTCCCCGGGGCCGGCGGGCGCCTGAGCGCCGGGGGTGGCAGGTGACGCGCCGGGGGTGGCAGGTGATGCGCCGGGGGTCGCAGGAGACAAAGACGCCGAGGCGTCGGGGCGGAGGCCCCCGGCCGGAGTCCGGGCTTCCAGACGGGCCCGGACCGGGCCCGCCGCGCGGCGGGCGTCCCGGACCGTCAAGGGGAGCGGGCTCCAGCCCGCCAGGCGGCCCAGTGCCACCACCGGGGGGTGGACCGGGGAGACCGCCATGATCTCGGCGGGCGGGCCCATGACCCCGTCCGGAAGCAGCAGGACCTGGTCCGCGTACTGGACCACCCGCTCCAGGCGGTGCTCCGCCATCAGGACCGTCGTACCGAGGTCGTGGACCAGGCGCTGCAGCACCGCCAGGACGTCCTCGGCCGCCGCCGGGTCCAGCGCGGACGTCGGCTCGTCGAGGACGAGGACCTTCGGGTGCGGGGTCAGCACCGAACCGATCGCCACCCGCTGCTGCTGCCCGCCCGAGAGCGTCGCGATCGGACGGTCGCGCAGCTCCGCGAGCCCGAGCAGGTCCAGGGTCTCCTCGACCCGCCGCCGCATCACCGCCGGCGCCAGGCCCAGGGACTCCATCCCGTACGCCAGCTCGTCCTCGACCGTGTCCGTGACGAAGTGGGCCTGCGGGTCCTGGCCGACGGTGCCGACCACGTCCGCCAGCTCGCGCGGCATGTGGGTACGGGTGTCCCGGCCCGCCACCATCACGCGGCCCTTCAGTGTGCCGCCTGTGAAGTGCGGCACGAGCCCCGAGACCGCGCCGAGCAGCGTCGACTTGCCCACGCCCGACGGGCCCACCAGCAGGACCAGTTCGCCCTCGGGGACCGTCAGGTCCAGGTCCCGGAGCGTCGGCTCGCCCGCGCCGTACGTCACCGAGACGTTCTCGAACCGGATCACGAAGACTCCTTGGAGACGGGCACGGGGGCCACGAACGCGGGCACCAGGCCCACCAGGATCGACAGAGCGGGCCACACCGGAAGCTCCGGTGCGACCAGCGGTACGACGCCCGGGTGCAACGCCTCGTAGGCGTACGTGTTCGCCCAGATCATCAGCGCCGCCACCGCCACGCCCGAACCGGCGACCAGCCAGGCCCGCGCCCCCCACGCGTCCGGCCGGTACCGGCTCCGTACCGCCCGGCGGCCGCCGAGCCGGAGCCCGGCCATGGCCGCGACGAGACCGGCGACGACCAGCGGCAGCCCGTACCCCGCGCCCTGCGCCGCGAGCAGTCCGTACGATCCGGCGCACACCCCGAGCAGCCCGCCCAGCGTCAGGGCGTTCGTCGTCCGGCGCACGGCCGGAGGCACCTGCGCCGTACGGCCGTACCCGCGGGCGTCCATCGAGGCCGCCACCGCGATCGAGCGCTCCAGCGCGCCCTCCAGGACCGGCAGCCCGATCTGGAGCACCGCCCGTACCCCGCCCGTCGGCCGCCCCCGCAGCCGCCGGGCCGTCCGCAGCCGCACCACGTCGGCCACCATGTTCGGCGCGAAGGTCATCGCCACGACGACGGCGACCCCCGCCTCGTACAGCGCGCCCGGCAGCGACTTGAGCAGCCGCGCCGGGTTGGCGAGCGCGTTCGCCGCGCCCACGCAGATCAGCAGGGTCGCCAGCTTGGCACCGTCGTACACGGCGAAGACCACCTGCTCCGCCGTCACCCGGCCCCCGATCCGCACCCCTTGCGCCCAGTCCGGGATCGGCACCTCGGGCAGCGTGAACAGCTCGTACGTCCCGGGGATCGCCGAACCGAGCAGCACCGAGAACACCACCCGCAGCGCCACCACGAACAGACCCAGCTTCACGAACGCCCCGTAGGAGCGGGCCCACGGAGCGTCCGTGCGGCGGGCCGCGACGACGTAGCCCGCGACCGCGACGATCAGGCCGAGGAGCAGCGGGTTGGTGGTACGGGAGGCGGCGACGGCGAGGCCGAGCGCCCAGAGCCACCAGGCGCCCGCGTGCAGGGCGTTCGAGCGGCTCGCCTCGGGGGCACGGATCATGCGCGTCGGCGGGCCTTCCAGACCGCGGCGCCTCCGAGCACGAGCACCGCGGCTCCGCCCACGACGATCCCGACGGAGGGCCCCCCGTCGTCGTCACCCTTGGCCTCCGGCGCCGGGGTGGCCGTCACCGCGAGATCGCTGTCGGGCCGGCCTTCACCGGACGGCGGGTTCGTCTCCGCCACCTGCTCGCCGCAGCCCTTCGCCGGGTAGCCGGCGATCCCGCACAGCAGGGCTGCGCTGTCGTACCGCAGCGGCTTCGCCACCGCTGCCAGCGCATCCGCGCTCGTGGCGTCCTCGCGGACCTGGGCGCAGCCGGTCTTCACCGGCGGCCGGGGCGGGGCCTCGCCCGGCGGGGCGTCCTGCGGCGTGCCGAAGTCGACGACGACCGCCACCCGCTTGGTGCCGGCCTTCTCCTCCGTACCGCCGCAGACGCCTGCGAAGTCGGGGGCGGGGGTGGGCCGGGCGGCGTCGCTGCTGTCCTTGCTGACCGCGAAGCGGAAGCCGATGGCCTCGCCGTCGGACGGCCGGGCGGTCGCCGGGCCCTGCGTCGCGTACGCCCAGGTCCCGCCGCCGTCGCTCTCCCAGGACGACCAGTACCGGTAGCCGGCGGCCTCGGCGGGAGCGGCGGCGGCCAGCATCAGGGCGACGCCGGCCGCGGCGCCGAGGAGCCCGGCCCTCACTTCTTGCGCCCGCTCACCAGGAAGCCGATGCCGACGCCGACGACCATGCCGATGCCGATGATCCACCACACGTCGAAGGAGCCGGAGTCGTCGTCGCTCGCCGCGGGCGCGGCGGACGGCGAGGCCTGCGGCGCGGGCCCGGTGGCGGCCAGCTCCTTGAGGAGGTCGGTCGAGCCGAAGGCGCGCGGGTCGACGTGCATCGCCTTCGCGGCGAGGATCAGCTGCGCGTACGCGGCGGGGCCGCTCTCCTTCGCCCAGGCGGCGGAGTTCTTCTGGAGCCAGGCCAGCGCGCCGGACGCCTCCTTCGTGGCACCGGTCGCGGCGAGCGCGACGACGGCGTCGGCGGTGTTGCCGTGGTCGGGCAGTTCGGTCGGGTCGGTGGCGCCGGGCATCGGAGGGGTGTTCAGGTGGCCGGTCTTCGCCAGCGCGGCCGCCAGGTAGGAGGCGCCGTTGAGCGCGGCCCGGTCCATGGTGGGCTTCGCCAGGTCGGTGCAGACGGGGCTCTGCTGGGGCTCCACGCCCCGTGCGGTGATGCCCTTGCCGAGCCCGGCGAGCGTGGCGGCGGCGGTGGCGTCGGCGTTCGCGAGCAGCTTGCCGTCCTTGTCGGGCTGGTACGCGAAGGCGCCCGCTCCCTCCGTGGCGGAGCAGGGCACGGCGAGGCCGAGCAGGGCGTCGTACGGGGTCTTGCCCTCGGCGGACTTCACCGCGCCGGGCTTCTCGCCGAGCGCGGTGAGAGCGCTGATGACGATCGAGGTGGAGTTGGCGTCGCTGGGGCCGCCGGGGTTGTAGCCCCAGCCGCCGTCCTTGTTCTGTACGCCCTTCAGCCAGGTCGCGCCGGCCGCGGCCGCCTTGGCGAGGGGCTCGGGGTCGGTGCTCTGGCGCTTGGCGCCGGTGAGCGCCTGGACGGCGACGGCGGTGGCGTTGGTGTCCAGCATGGTGGCCGCGTCGCAGGGCTTGGCGGGGTCCGGGCGGTACGACGCGAAGGCGCCGCTGTCGCACTGCTGCTTCCGCAGCCAGGACACGGCCTCGTCGGCGGGCTGCACCCCGCTGGTGGTCTGGGCGATGAAGGCGAGCGACTGGCGCCACACGCCGTCGTACGTCGGGTCCTTCGTGCCGTAGAGCCCGGCGGGGATCACGGGCGCGGGGGTCGCGGACGGGGAGGGCGCGGCGGATGCGACGGGGGCGACGCCGGTGCAGAGCACCGCTGCGGCGGCGAACGCGGCGGCGCCGCGACGGACGGTGATCATGCGAGCTGTGGCCCTCTCCTGCGGCCGGGCACCGGCACGCTGAGGCACCAGGCTCGGCTCCGTATTCCTCGACGGTGCCGGCGGTCACGTCCCGGGCGGGGCATTCCGGCTTCCGTCCACGGCGGGCGAGGGCGGTCACGGTTGCGGGTCAGTGCCGGATTTGCACCGGCTTCCCCCCGTACGGGTGTGAGGACGACTCGCACACTCTACCGGCCCGTACACCGCCCGACCGGCGGGTGCGAGGCGCCTCACACGTCCGCCCGGACCGAGGGCGGCCGGGGCGTCACACCGCCACGTACGCCACGGGGTCGGTGCCCGGTGCGGCCTCCGCGCGGCCCAGTTTCACGAGGCGGCGCACATGGGCCTCCGCCTCACTGACCGCGATCGTCCGGGAGCCGTACGGGATCTGGTCCCACGGGCGGTTCCACTCCATGCGCTCGGCGAGCTGCCAGGGGGTGAGCGGGGTCGCGAGGAGGCGCAGGAGGCCGGTCAGCCGTTCCTCGTGGTGGTCGAGGAGCTCCCGTACCCGGCCGGCGGCGTCGGTGAAGGCGTACTGGTGGGCCGGGAGCACCTCGGCGACGCCGAGCCGCCCGATCCGCTCCAGCGAGTCCAGGTAGTCGCCCAGGGGGTCGGTGGCCGTCGCGTCGTCCGGGTCCTCGTAGAGGCCGATGTGCGGGGAGATCCCGGGGAGCAGGTGGTCGCCGGAGAAGAGCCGGCCGTGGCCCGGGAGTCCGGCGGGGTGTTCCTCCTCCAGGTGGAGGCAGACATGGCCGGGGGTGTGTCCGGGAGTCCAGACCGCGCGCAGTCGGCGGCCCGCGAGATCGAGGAGCTCGCCGGGGACGATCTCGCGGTCGGGGAGCGCGGAGCGCAGCCCGGGCAGGGTGCTCGCGCGGCCGGTGCGGGCGGCGCGGAGCGGCGCCGTGTGCTCCTCGGGGGCGCCGACGGCGGCCAGCTTGCGGGCGAGGTAGTCGAGCCAGGTGCCGGGTTCGGACTCGCGGGTGCGGCGGACGACGGCGGTGTCGGCGGCGTGCATCGCGATCCACGCGCCGGACGCCTCGCGCACCTGGCCCGAGAGGCCGTGGTGGTCGGGGTGGTGGTGGGTGATGACGACCCCGTGCACGTCGCGTACGGAGGTGCCCAACGCGGTCAGCCCGTCGGCCAGTTCGTTCCAGGACGCCGGATCGTCCCAGCCGGTGTCGATCAGCACGGGCCCGCGGTCCGTGTCGAGGACGTGCACGAGGGTGTGCCCGAGGGGGTTGTCCGGAATGGGTACCCGGATCGACCAGACGCCTCCGCCGTGCTCGGTCACCTGGCTCATGGGCCCTCATCTCTCCGCGACGGCAGGGCGATTGCTCGACCAGGGCCACTATAACGAGAACTGACGATCCGTCAGAGTAGCCCGCGGTGCATTGTCGGGCGCGCGGCGGCCGGGCCTGGGGTGGTGTCCGCGCGGCGGCCGGACACGGCCGCCGCGCGGACATGGCTCAGATCAGTACGTTCTTGTAGAAGATGCTGGAGCGCCGGTCGCCCTCGACGCCGGTGGCGAAGCCGATGAAGAGGCGGGCCTCGCCGGCGTCGGTGCGGTAGACCGCCAGGCCCTCGGGCTCGCGGTGGTGGAGGGTGGAGCCGGCCTTGGTGAGGACGGGGCCCTGCTTCACGGTGCCCGTGTTGATGTCGACGCTGGTGACGTAGGAGTTGCCGTCGCCGGTGGGGGTGCCGTCGCCGGGGTAGGCGTCACCCGTCAGGTAGTACATGTACGAGCCGTAGAGGGTGTAGCCCTGCGGAGTGCCGGGGATCGACGGCTGTGCGAAGTCGACCAGCGGCGACCCGAAGTCGCGCGTCTCGAAGGCGGAGAGGGGGTACACGGCGATGCGCTTGCCCCCGCTGGTGTGGTAGCGCACGATCATGCGCCGGTAGACGGGGTCGACGGAGCAGGTGTACTCGGTGGCCCCGGAGATCGGCCGGTACGCGGCCGAGCCGGCGGGCGAGCCCAGGGTGGTGTCGGCGGTGTACCGGATGGGAGCGAGCGCCGTGCCGTACCCGCCGGTGTTCGCGGCGCACTCGATCCACAGCTCGGTGCCGGAACCGCTCGGCAGCGCGGCGAAGGCGACGCCGTGGCCGAAGCCGTCGAGGTGCATGTACGAGATGTAGTTCCCGTCGAAGTCCATCTTGTTGATGCACAGGTCACCGGCGGACTCGGGGCTTCCGGTCCGCTTGGTCGCCACGAACAGGAACTTGTTCACCCAGTCGAAGGCGAAGCTCTGCTGGACCCGCGCACCGTGCGTGTTCGCGGACCGGAACAGGTCGTGCGACGGCTGCGTGAGATCGAACCGCTTGGTGGCGGCCACCGCGGCGGAGGCGGTCTGGGCGCCGACACCGAGCCCGAGTGCGGCGAGCGAGGCACCTGCGCCGGCGCGTATGAGGCCGCGACGGGAGAGGGGGGAGCCAGGGGTGTGGTTCATGGGGGGAAACTCCAGGCAGGGGTTTGGGGGGAAGGGAAAACGCGATGCTATCCGGCGCAGGAGAGTGGCCGATTGAGGGGTCTGGGTGGTCGGTTGGGGATCCGGCCGCCTTGGTGGCCCGAGTGCCGGTGAGGGCCATTGCCCCCTATAACTAGAACTGATATCAGTTCTGATACACAGTCAGAAACAGTGCGGGTTCCGGGAGGCAGTCGGCCATGACCGAGCTTGTGGAGCACGGAAAGCTGTACATCGGCGGGGCGTTGACCGATCCGGCCGGCGGGGACGTCATCGAGGTGATCTCGCCGCACACCGAGGAGGTCATCGGCCGTGTGCCGCACGCATCCCGGGGTGATGTCGACCGGGCCGTCGCCGCCGCGCGCGAGGCCTTCGACCACGGGCCCTGGCCCCGGATGACGCTCGAGGAGCGAATCGCGGTCGTCGGGCGGATCAAGGACGCCATCGCCGTACGCCACGAGGAGATCGCCCGCTCGATCAGCTCCCAGAACGGCTCCCCGTACTCCTGGAGCGTTCTCGCCCAGGCCCTCGGCGCCATGATGGTCTGGGACGCGGCGATCACCATCGCCCGTGACTTCCCGTACGAGAGCAGGCGCGCCGGCGTACTCGGGCCGATCCTGGTGCGGCGTGAGCCGGTCGGTGTCGTCGCGGCGGTCGTGCCGTGGAACGTCCCGCAGTTCACCGCCGCCGCCAAGCTCGGGCCCGCGCTGCTCGCCGGCTGCACGGTGGTCCTCAAGCCCTCGCCCGAGTCGCCGCTCGACTCGTACATCCTCGCCGAGATCGCCACCGAGGCGGGGCTCCCCGAAGGCGTCCTCTCCATCCTGCCCGCCGACCGCGAGGTCAGCGAGTACCTCGTCGGGCACCCGGGCGTCGACAAGGTCTCCTTCACCGGATCGGTCGCCGCCGGAAAGCGCGTGATGGAGGTCGCCTCCCGCAACCTCACCCGTGTCACCCTCGAACTCGGCGGCAAGTCCGCGGCCGTCATCCTGCCCGACGCCGACGTGGCCACCGCCGTCGCCGGGATCGTCCCCGCGGCCTGGATGAACAACGGCCAGGCGTGCGTCGCCCAGACCCGCATCCTCGCCCCGCGCAGCCGGTACGACGAGATCGCCGAGGCGTTCGCCGCCGCCGCGGGCGCGCTGGTGGTCGGCGACCCGCTCGACCCGGCCACCCAGGTCGGCCCCCTGGTCGCCCAGCGGCAGCGGCAGCGCTCCCTCGACTACATCAAGCTGGGCCAGGACGAGGGCGCCAAGGTCCTGACGGGCGGCGGCCGTCCGGCCGGCCTGGACCGCGGCTGGTACGTCGAGCCGACCCTCTTCGGAGCCGTCGACAACACCATGCGGATCGCCCGCGAGGAGATCTTCGGCCCGGTCATCTGCCTCCTTCCGTACGGGGAGGAGAGCGAGGCGCTCAGGATCGCCAACGACTCCGACTTCGGGCTCAGCGGCAGTGTCTGGACCGGGGACGTCGAGCACGGCATCGACTTCGCCCGCCAGGTCCGCACGGGCACGTTCAACATCAACACCTTCAGCCTGGACATGCTCGGCCCCTTCGGCGGCTACAAGAACTCGGGCCTGGGACGGGAGTTCGGCCCGGAGGGCTTCGGCGAGTACCTGGAGCACAAGATGATCCACCTGCCGGCCGGGTACGAGGGGCCGGGTGGTGCCTGATGGGCGACCGCTGGCATGTGGAGGTCGACCGGGGGGTGTGCATCGGCTCCGGCATGTGCGTGAACCACGCCCCGGACGGCTTCCGCCTCGACACGGCCCGTCAGTCCCACCCGAGCGAACCGGAGTCGGACGCGAACGAGCGGGTGCTGGCCGCGGCCGAGGGCTGCCCGGTGGAGGCCATCCTGATCACGCTGCTCGACAGCGGGGAGCCGGTCTTCCCGCCGGAGGAGTAGCCGCGAGCACTCGTTCACGCGTGCAAAAATCTTCCTCTGACCACGAGGGCAACAGGCCCGCGTGCGCCGAGGATTGGAAGAGTTGTGCGCAAGGCGATGGGGGTGGCGGCCGCGGCCGCCGGTGTGGTGCTGCTGGTGGCGGGTTGCGGCACCGAGGGCGGCGGCTCGGGCAAGAACAAGGGCGGCTCGTCCGCCTCCTCCTCGGGCTCCACGACCGGCGGTACGGAGGCGGGCGGCGGCGAGAGCCCGGATGCGGCCGCGGTACGGCAGGAGATCGGGACCGCGGCCACGGCGGCCGGCTTCACCGAGGACCCCTCGGGCGACGCGGTCCCGGCCGAGCTCAAGAGCTGCATGGTGTCCTGGACGGCCGACGCCAAGAAGGCGGCGGACCCGAAGAAGTCCTACGACGCCACGGTGACGGCGCTGACCGGTGGCGGCTGGAAGGAGGGCCCGGCCACGGAGCAGTCCGGTTCCACCGTCAAGACGCTGAACAAGGGCACCTGGTCGGTCAAGGCCAGCAACCACGGCGCCGCCGGCTTCGCCATCGTGATGTTCATCGGTACGGACAACACCCCGGAGTGCGAGGCCCTGTTCAAGGCCGACCTGGAGAAGAACAAGAAGCCGTAACGGCTCCTGGGGCTCCGTCAGACCGCTCCGCGGCCCTCGGCGGCCGCGGGCGTGGCCGGCCCGCTCGGCGCTCCCGGTGCGTTCTGCGCGGCCGGCCGGCCCTGCCCGGCCTGTCCGCTCGGTGCGGTGAGGTCGATCAGGCGGCAGACCGTCTCGATGTCGATCTTCACCTGTGCGATCGAGGCCCGACCCGACAGCCAGGTGATCAGCGCCGAGTGCCAGGTGTGCTCGATCACCCGTACCGCCGACAGCTGCTGCGGCGTCGGGTGTTCGAGCCCCATCGCGTCCAGGATGATCGCCGTCGTCAGCCGCGAGACCGTGTCCACCTCGGGGCTCACGCTCCGGTCCGCGAACGTCAGCGCCCGCACCATCGCGTCCGCGAGCTGCGGCTCGCGCTGGAGCGCCCGGAACGCCCTCATCAGGGTCTCCGCGACCCGCTCGGCCGAGGTGTCGCCCGCCGGCGGACGCTTCCGCAGCGTCGTGTGCATGTGCTGGAGCTGGTCCTGCATCGTCGCGACCAGCAGATGGATCTTGGACGGGAAGTAGCGGTACAGCGTGCCCAGGGCCACCCCGGCCGCGTCGGCGACCTCGCGCATCTGTACGGCGTCGAAACCGCCCCGCCCGGCGAGCTGCGCGCTGGCGTGCAGGATGCGGCGGCGTCGCGCCTCCTGGCGCTCTGTCAGGGGCGGCGAGGCCGGTCTTTCTTCCGCGGTCATGAAGTCCCGTTCCGTGCGGTGGGGGAGCGACAGTATGGCCGGAGTATGGCGGGGCTTCCGTCGTGGCGCGAATCACCTGATCCGGCTCTTACGGCGGGGCTACCTGCCGGTAGATTCTGTGCTCCTTGAACGATCAAGAACGATCAAGTCTGAAACTTGTTCTAGATTAGCGCGAGCGGTTACGCTCCCGCGAAACGCACGCTTGAAGGGGGCCGCGAGTGACCGCTGAGGCCATAGAGGCAGGCCCCCGCCAGGGCGTCACCGATCACGGTGACATTCCGTTGCGGATCGCTCTCCTCACGTACAAGGGTAATCCTTTCTGTGGCGGTCAGGGCGTCTATGTCCGCCACCTCTCCCGCGAACTCGCCCGCCTCGGCCACCACGTCGAGGTCATCGGCTCGCAGCCGTACCCGACCCTCGACGAGGGTGTGCCGCTCACCGAGATCGCCAGCCTCGACCTCTACCGCTCGCCCGACCCCTTCCGTACGCCGAAGCGGGACGAGTACCGAGACTGGATCGACGCCCTGGAAGTCGCCACCATGTGGACCGGCGGCTTCCCCGAGCCCCTCACGTTCTCCCTGCGGGCCCGGCGCATGCTCGCCGCCCGCCGCGGCGACTTCGACGTCGTCCACGACAACCAGACGCTCGGCTACGGACTCCTCGGCGGCACCCGCGCGCTCGGCGCCCCGCTCGTCACCACGATCCACCACCCCATCACCGTCGACCGGCAGCTGGAGCTCGACGCCGCCGCCGACTGGAAGCGCCGCGCCTCCGTCCGCCGCTGGTACGGCTTCACCCGGATGCAGAAGCGCGTCGCCCGCCGTATGCCGTCCGTCCTCACCGTCTCCGGCACCTCCCGGCAGGAGATCGTCGAGCACCTCGGCGTACGCGACGACCGCATCCGGGTCGTCCACATCGGTGCCGACACCGGCCTCTGGTCCCCCGACCCGTCCGTCGCCGAGATCCCCGGCCGGATCGTCACCACCTCCAGCGCCGACGTCCCGCTCAAGGGCCTGATCCACCTCGTCGAGGCCCTGGCGAAGCTCCGTACCGAGAACCCCGCCGCGCACCTCGTCGTCGTCGGCAGGCGCGCCGAGGACGGGCCGGTCGCGCAGGCCATCCAGCGGTACGGACTCCAGGACGCCGTCGAGTTCGTCAAGGGCATCTCCGACGCGGAGCTGGTGGACCTCGTCCGCTCCGCCCAGGTCTCGTGCGTGCCCTCGCTGTACGAAGGCTTCTCCCTGCCGGCCGCCGAGGCCATGGCGACCGGGACGCCGCTCGTCGCCACGACGGGGGGCGCCATCCCGGAGGTCGCGGGGGCCGACGGCGAGACGTGTCTGGCCGTGCCGCCGGGTGACGCGGACGCCCTGGCGACCGCGCTCGGCCGGGTCCTGGCCGATTCGGAACTCCGCGCGCGGCTCGGGGCGGCGGGGCGGGCGCGGGTCCTGGAGCGCTTCACCTGGGCGCGTGCCGCGCAAGGCACCGCGGACCTCTATCGCGAGGCGATCGCCCGCCAGGGCGCCCGGGTGCGCGGAGGCGCCGGGTGACCCCTCGCCGTGTGCGCCGGGTGCGGCCGGGTGGATGGGGTGTGCCCGCCCTTCCCCGAGCTTTCGGCTCCGCACGGGCAGGGGGGACCCCCGTCGCCGTGCGGAACGCCTGCCCACCACCCAGCGCCGCCCCGCAACCTCCCGTCAACACCGAAAGCAGGACCCCGTGCTGACCGTCGACTTCACCCGCTTCCCGCTCGCCCCCGGCGACCGCGTGCTCGACCTGGGCTGCGGTGCGGGCCGGCACGCCTTCGAGTGCTACCGGCGCGGCGCCCAGGTCGTGGCCCTCGACCAGAACGGCGAGGAGATCCGCGAGGTCGCCAAGTGGTTCGCGGCGATGAAGGAGGCAGGCGAGGCCCCGGCCGGTGCGACCGCCACCGCGATGGAGGGCGACGCGCTCAACCTGCCCTTCCCCGACGAGTCCTTCGACGTCGTGATCATCTCCGAGGTCATGGAGCACATCCCGGACGACAAGGGCGTCCTCGCCGAGATGGTCCGCGTGCTCAAGCCCGGCGGGCGGATCGCCATCACCGTCCCGCGCTACGGCCCCGAGAAGGTCTGCTGGGCCCTCTCCGACGAGTACCACGAGGTCGAGGGCGGCCACATCCGCATCTACAAGGCGGACGAGCTGCTCGCCAAGATCCGCCAGGCGGGCCTGAAGCCGTACGGCACCCACCACGCGCACGCGCTGCACTCGCCGTACTGGTGGCTGAAGTGCGCCTTCGGCGTGGACAACGACAAGGCCCTGCCGGTGCGGGCGTACCACAAGCTCCTGGTCTGGGACATCATGAAGAAGCCGGCCCTGACCCGGGTCGCCGAGCAGCTGCTCAACCCGGTGGTCGGCAAGAGCTTCGTGGCGTACGCGACGAAGCCGCATCTGCCGAAGGCCGACGCAGACGCCGCGGCCAGCGCTTCGGATGCCGCTTCTGACGCCGCTTCGGACGCTGTGGACGCGGCCAAGTGACCTCTCCCGAGCAGATCGCGGAGCACCTGCTCCTGCCCGGCGTCCTCACCGCCGAGCAGGCCGCCGAGACCGTCGCCGGAGTCCTCGCCGCGCAGCGCGAGGACGGGGCGATCCCGTGGTTCCGCAGCCACCACCTCGACCCGTGGGACCACACCGAGGCAGCCATGGCGCTGGACACGGCCGGCGAGCACACGGCGGCGGCCCGGGCGTACGAGTGGCTGGCCCGGCACCAGAACGCCGACGGCTCCTGGTACGCGGCCTACCGCGACGGCGACCCGGACGACGTCACGGACCGGGGCCGGGAGTCGAACTTCGTCGCGTACGTCGCCGTCGGCGTCTGGCACCACTACCTGGCGACCGGCGACGACGCCTTCCTCGACCGGATGTGGCCGGTCGTATACGCCGCCGTCGAGTTCGTCCTCGCCCTCCAGCAGCCCGGCGGGCAGATCGGCTGGAAGCGGGAGGAGGACGGCACGGCGGTCGACGACGCGCTCCTCACCGGCAGTTCCTCCATCCTCCAGGCGCTGCGCTGCGCGCTCGCCATCGCCGAGGCGCGCGAGGAGCCCCAGCCCGACTGGGAGCTGGCGGCGGGTGCGCTCGGCCACGCGATCCGCAGCCACCCCGAGCGCTTCCTCGACAAGTCCCGCTACTCGATGGACTGGTACTACCCGGTCCTCGGCGGCGCCGTCAGGGGCGCCGAGGCCACGGCCCGGATCGAGGCCCACTGGGACGACTTCGTCGTCCCCGGGCTCGGTGTGCGGTGCGTCCTGCCCAATCCGTGGGTGACCGGCGGCGAGAGCTGCGAGCTCGCCCTCGCGCTGTGGGCGATGGGGGAGTCCGACCGCGCCCTGGAGATCCTCCAGTCCATCCAGCACCTGCGCGCCGAGGGCGGTATGTACTGGACGGGGTACGTCTTCGAGGGCGACAAGGCCGTGTGGCCCGAGGAGCTCACGACCTGGACGGCCGGCTCGCTGCTCCTCGCCGTGGCGGCACTGGGCGGAGACGAGGCGACGGTAGCGGTCTTCGGCGGAGAACGGCTGCCGGCAGGCCTGGAGCCGGACTGCTGCGACTCCTGACACCGCCGGCCGGTCCGCAGCGGCCGGCCGCGGGGGTGGCCGCAGGGCCGACTGCCGGGCTGACTGCGGGGGGCGGCCGCCGGGCGGACTGCGGGGGTTGGCCGCCGGGCTGACTCCGGGCCGACTGCCGGGCTGACTGCGCGGCGTCAGCGGTGGCCGGCCGCAGGGCTGGCCGTCGGCCGGCCCCGGGCCGACCGCGGGGGTTGCCGCGTGGC
Source organism: Streptomyces sp. NPDC012508 (assembly GCF_042902595.1). Lineage (NCBI taxonomy): Bacteria > Bacillati > Actinomycetota > Actinomycetes > Kitasatosporales > Streptomycetaceae > Streptomyces > Streptomyces sp. NPDC012508. The sequence goes on along the minus strand of NZ_JBIBEO010000006.1, from coordinate 622,252 downwards.
GTCAGCGGCGGGCGAACTGCCGGGCTGACTGCGGGGGGTGGTCGCCGGGGCTGACGCCGGGCTGACTGCGCGGCGTGAGCGGCGGGCCCACCGCTGGGCTGACCTCGGGGCGTCAGCGGCGGGGTGCCCGCGGGGGGTGGGCGTGGGCTGCACCTGGGCGGACCGCCGTGCTGACTGCGCGGCGTCAGCGGTGGGCTGTCTGCCCGGGCTGACTGCGCGGTCGGCCGACCGCTGGGGTGGCCGCCGGGTTGCCCCCCGGGCCGATCGCCGGGCCGGTCGCAGGGCGTCAGCGGCGGGCTGCATGCGGGCCCCCGCCGGGCCGGCCCGGCGGGGGTTGACGCGTGGCGTCAGCGGCGGGGTGGCTGCGGGGCGAGCTCCGGGCCGGTCGTGCGGTGTCAGTGGCAGCGTAGGCTGCCGGCGACCGCGTGGCCGATCGCGAGGTAGACGACGGCGGCGAGGCCGTACCCCGTCACCACCCGCGCCCACGCCTCGTCGAAGGTGAAGAGGTCGTGGGACCATGCCGCCAGCCAGTGGGCGGCGTCCTGTACGAAGCTCACCAGGGCGTTGGCCCGGTTGGCCTCCAGCAGGTACATGAGGATCCACAGGATGATCAGGCCGGCCATGATGTCGGCGACCACGGCGATGACTCTCGCCGTCTGCGTTGTGCCGCTGCGTGAAGTCATGACGTTCGGTTTGCCGCGATCCGATGGCCGAAACCCGTTCGGAGTCGCCCGGGTGGCGGAGCCACGGGGGCGGGGCGAGGCTGTCGCCAAAGCCCTCAGGGAGGTTCCGCCGTGCCCCGCTCCGTACCCTCCGGTCCGATACGCCACGGCGTCGTGGCGCTCGTCCTGTCCTGCGCGCTGCTCCTGACGACCGCAGCCTGCGGCGGCAACGACGAGAGCGCGAGCGGCACGGTGACGCCGACGGGCACGGTCGAGCAGCAGCGGCTCGCCAAGACCCGCTTCGTCGCCAACGCGGGCCTGGCGGCGGGCGCGACGTACCAGTGGATCGTCAAGCCGTACCGCGACGGCAAGTTCAAGAAGGGCGCGGACGGACGGACGTTCGCCCTGGTCAAGGCCGGCCTCGCGGGTGCCTTCGCCTACAACCGGCTCAAGGCCGCGACGGAGAACGCCAAGGGTGACCCGCTCCTGTCGAAGGCGGTCGCGCCGCTCACGGCGGGCATCGACAAGCTCAAGGACCTCGGCACCAAGCTCCGTAAGGGCGAGGCGAGCGAGGCCGACGTCGGGGCGTTCGAGGACGTCATCACCGACGTGAAGGACGCGGGCAGGAGCGCGGGCGCGGTGGTGACCGACAAGGTGCCCAGCACGTCACAACTGGGCGGATGATCTCATGTGTTGAGCTCCGCGAGGAGCCGTAGCGTGGCCGGGTCCGGCGCCGTGACCAGCAGGTCGGTGACCGGGCCCTTTCGCCACCGGTCGAGCCGCTCGGCGATCCGCTCCCTCGGCCCGACGAGTGAGATCTCGTCCGCGAAGGCGTCGGGCACGGCGAGCACGGCCTCCTCGCGGCGGCCCGCGGCGAACAGCTCCTGGATGTGCCGGGCCTCGGACTCGTGTCCCATGCGCCCCATCAGATCGGCGTGGAAGTTCCGGGCGGCGTGCCCCATGCCGCCGATGTAGAAGCCGAGCATCGCCTTGACGGGCAGCAGTCCCTCGGCCGGGTCGTCGCAGAGCTGCGCACGGACCATGGGGGCGACACGGAAGCCGTCGGGGAGCCGGTCGGGAAGGGCGTAGACCTCGGCGTACCGCGCGGGGGACCAGTAGAGCGGCAGCCAGCCGTCGGCGATCCGCAGGGTCTGGGCGATGTTCTTGGGGCCTTCCGCCCCGAGCAGCACCGGCAGATCGGCCCTTAGGGGATGGGTGATCGGCTTGAGAGCCTTGCCGAGCCCGGTGCCGTCGTCCCCGGCGTACGGGTGGGAGTGGAACCGTCCGTCCAGCGCGACGGGCCCCTCGCGCCGCAGTACCTGGCGGATCACCTCCACGTACTCGCGGGTCGCCGTCAACGGGGAGCGGGGGAAGGGCCGGCCGTACCAGCCCTCGACGACCTGCGGCCCGGACAGACCGAGCCCGAGCATCATCCGCCCGCCGGAGAGGTGGTCGAGCGTGAGGGCGTGCATGGCGGTGGCGGTGGGCGTGCGCGCGGCCATCTGGGCGACGGCGGTCCCGAGTCCGATACGGGAGGTGTGCGCGGCGATCCAGGTCAGCGCGGTGAACGCGTCGGACCCCCAGGCCTCGGCGGTCCACACCGAGTCGTACCCGAGCCGCTCCGCCTCGCGGGCGAGTTCCAGATGGGCGGGGGAGGGGCCGCGCCCCCAGTAGCCGAGAGCGAGTCCGAGACGCATGACGTCCAGCCTTTCTGACGATCCGTCAGATCACCACTTCCCGGGACTGTACGACAACGGCCCCTCGCCCGGAAGGGATTCCGGGCGAGGGGCCGTGGGTGCGTCCGAGCGGAGGAGCGTGGGTGCTCAGCCGCGCTGGATGCCGGTGGTGTCCTGGAGGACGCCGCGGCGGCCGTCCTGCGTCTGGGCGATCAGACCCGGGCCGCGCTGCTCGACCGCCAGGTACCAGGTACCGGGGGCCAGTTCGGCGATCGGGGTGGGCGAGCCGTCCTCCGCGTACAGCGGACGGGCGACCGGGACGGCGAACCAGAACGGCGCGAAGTCACCGGACTGACCCTGGCCCTGCGCGGGGGCCGGCTGGGCGGTCGTCGGCTGAGCGGCCGGCTGGGCCTGCGCGTCGGGCTGCGGCTGGCCCGGGTACGGCTGGGGCTGAGCACCGTAGGGCTGCTGCTGCGCGCCCGGGTAGCCGTAGCCACCGGGGACGCCCTGCTGGCCGGGCTGACCCGGCTGCATGCCGTACGGCTGCGGGGTCTGCGGCTTCGGCGCGCTCAGCAGCGGGCCCTTGAGGGCCGGGACCAGCGGGGCGGCGACGGCGGCGGCAGCCAGGATCAGGGCGGCGATGAGGCCGAGGATGAGGCCGGCGCCGGCGTTGTCGGACTCGAACATCCACATCAGCACGTTCCAGGCCGAGGCCACGGCGAACGCGACGCCGACCTGGCCCAGCTCAAGACCCGCGACCTTACGGGGCTGCGGAAGTGCGTGCGACAGAACGACGAGAGCGGCACCCGCGATGCCGAGGAGGAAGGCGCCCCAGCCGAGGGGCGAGATCTCCCAGGAGTTCGTGCTCGGGACCTGGTCGCAGATCGCGGCGCCGGCGTCACAGCCGCTGATGTCGAGGAATGAGGCGATGAACAGCACCACCGCTGCACCGATCAGAACGCCATCGCCTCGAGTGAGGGAGCGGATATTCACGTAAGAGTCCTTCGTCGGGTCGTCTCGTCGGGGTGGCGCGAAAGCACGGGGGCGGCCCCCATCGTACGGAGGGAATCTATCGCCCGTCGGTACTACCCCTTGAGGTAGGTCCCGATGCCGTCCGCGATGCCCTGCGCCGCTTTCTGACGCCATGCCGCGTTCGTGAGGAGTGCGGCATCCTTCGAATCACGCATATTGCCGCATTCGACGAACACCTTGGGCACGGTCGAGAGATTGAGTCCCCCGAGATCGCCCCGTACGTCCAACCCCGTTCCGGAGCCGAGGTAGTTGGCGGGCGCGGTGCCGGTCGCGCGGGCGAACTGCCGGGCGATGTCCTCGCCGAGGTCGCGGGAGGGGCCGACGATCTTCGTGGTGTCGGCCACGCCGGTACTGACCTGGGCGGGCACGATCACATGGAACCCGCGGTTGCCGGTGGCGGATCCGTCGGCGTGCACGGAGACGACGGCGTCGGCGCGCGCGGAGTTGCCGATCCGGGCCCGCTCGTCGATGCAGGGGCCGAAGGGGCGGTCGGCATCGTGGGTGAGCACGACCTTCGCGCCCTGGGCCTTGAGGAGATCGCGCAGACGGTGTGAAACATCCAGGGTGAATGCGGCTTCGGTGTAATCCGCGTTCGTCGAGGTGCCTGTGGTGTCGCATTCCTTCCGTGCTGTGCCGATATCAACCTTCTGGTTGATTTCACGGGAATGCTGGAAATTGCCGGGATTGTGACCGGGGTCGACGACGATCGTGCGCCCGGCGAGCGGAAGGGCCCGGGCGGGGGCCGGGGTGGCTGCCGTGGGCGCCGAGGCCGTGTCCGGGGTCGCCGGTGTCGCCGGGGACCGGGTCGCTTTGGCGTCCGGTGTCCTCGGGGCGGCGGACTGCGAGCCGGCGCCGCAGCCGGCGAGGGCGGCACAGACGGTGAGGGCTCCGGTGAGCGCTGCGGCACGGGCTCCGGTGAGCGCTGCGGCGCGGGCTCCGGCGCGGGCTGCGGCGCGGGTGAGGATCTTGCGGTGGTCGTACGGCACCTTGCGACTCTAGTAGGCGGGCCCGCCGGGCGGTCCGTCGACGCGACAGGACTGTGCGGGGACTGTGCGGGGGCTGTGATGGGTAGGGAGAGAGGAGACACGGACCACGGGGGGAACTGTGGCGGGGGAAGAGCCGATCGACGCACGTCCATCGACCGGGCCGGGGGAGCCGAGGGACCCGAGGGTCTCGGAGACGCCCTGGGCCTACGGGGCGCCGGGGGCGTCAGGGTCCCTAGGGACACCTGGTACGCCGGGCCCGCCGGGTGCGCCCGCCGGGCCCCTGTTCCCGCCGCCGCCCACCGAACCGCCCGGCATGCCGGCGCAGCCACCCGCGCCGCCGGAGTCGAACCCGGCGCAGGCCGTCCTCGTCGGGCTGCTGAACCTCTCCTGCCTCGGACTCGGCTACGTCCTGCTCAAGCAGTGGATCCTGGCCGCCGTCTGCTGGCTGGCGACCGCCCTCCTGCTGCTCGTCGCGCTCCCCGCCGACGTGGACGGGGTCCCCACCGGCGTCCTCGCCGGTTACGGCGTCGTCCTGCTGGCCGCTGCCGTCGACGGGGCCCGGCGCGGGCTGCGCGCCCCGCTCGTGCTCGGCGGCGCACCGGGCGCGGGGACGGGCGCCGCCTCACGGCGTCTCGCGCTTCCGCCGGTCCTCGCGTTGGTCCTCGCGCTGGTCCTCCTCGCGGTGCCGGTCGGCGGATCGGTCGCCTATGGCGCGGCGCGGGACGAGGCCGTCGAGCAGTCGCTCCTGGCCCGCCTCGCCGCGGTGGACCAGCAGGTGAAGTCGGTCGAGGGCCAGAGCTTCGGCGGTGCCGAGCACACGTACCGCAAGGCGCTCGCCGTCTACCAGGAGCTCGGCACGAAGCACGCGGGCTCGCGGGCGGGCAAGCTCGTCCCGGACCGGCTCGCGGACTACTACGCCTCCGTCTCCGCCCCGTACGAACAGAAGAAGTACTGCGAGGCCGTCCCGGGCCTCCAGCATCTGCGCGCCCTGCCGGGGACGGTGGACCGCGGGCTGCTCGCCGGGCTGACGGGGAAGGCGGACGACCCGCTGGCCCACTCCTGGTACGAGTGCGGGGTCGCGGGACTCGGCCGGGCGGGCACCGAGACGACCGCCGGGGAGCACCTGAACGCGCTGCTGTCGACGTTCCCCCAGTCCCCGTACGCGGGGAAGGTCGAGCCCGCGGTCCGTGAGGGCCTCAGGACCCGGGCCGCGGCGGTGTCCGCCGGTGCCACCGGCGCCTGCGCCGCCGTCGTCGACCTGCGGCGCTTCGACACCTCCGTGGGCGCCCTGGAGCCGAAGGCCACGTTCGCCGCCGTCGCGCGCGACACGGGCAAGGAGATAGAGAAGGGCGACTTCGCCTGCGGGGTCGAGCAGTTCAAGGGCAAGGAGTTCAGCGAGGCCGTCCAGACGATGACGGAGTACGCCGAGCAGTACCCGGACAGCCCGCAGGCCGCCCACGCCAGGACCATCGCGATCGCCGCGGAGATAGCCGACGAGACGCCGGCCGCGGGCAGCCGGCTGCCGTCCGCCACCGCGCCCGGCGGCTCCCGGATGGTCATGGTGGTGTCCAACGACGGCCCGGGCGAGGTCGAGCTGCTCTACACCGGGCCGGTGACCGGCCGGGTCACGCTGAACGCATGCGGCAACTGCAAGGCGTACGAGGGCAGTCTCCGGCTGGGCGCGCCGAAGCCCAAGGTGTGCACCGGCCCGTCCTCGAAGTACCCGAAGGTGACGCTGACGCTGCCCGCCGGCCAGTACCACTTCCTGCAGAAGCGGTCGGAGACGGCGGGCACGCTGTCGGCGGCGGACAAGTCGAGCACGGCGAAGATCGAGCCGGGGTACTCGTACACGAACTGTCTGTACGTGACCTCGGGGTTCGGCTTCTAGCGTCGGCCGGGCCTCCGGCTTCGAGCGGCGACGGGGCTCTAGCGGCGACGGGGCTCTAGCGGCGGCGCAGGACGCGGAGGGAGTCCTTCACGGAGACCTCCTCGAAGTCGCCGGACTCCAGGGCCCGGAGGTAGATGCGGTACGGAGCCTGGCCGCCGTCCTCCGGGTTCGGGAAGACGTCGTGGATGACGAGCAGACCACCGGCGGCGACCTTGGGCGCCCAGCCCTCGTAGTCGTTGGTGGCGTGCTCGTCCGTGTGCCCGCCGTCGATGAAGACGAGGGCCAGCTCGCCCGCCCAGACCTTCGCGACCTGCGGGGAGCGGCCGACGACGGCGATCACGTGCTCCTCCAGGCCCGCCTTGCGCAGCGTCCGGCGGAAGGTGGGCAGGGTGTCCATGAGGCCGACCTCGGGGTCCACGACCGTCGGGTCGTGGTACTCCCACCCCGGCTGCTGCTCCTCGCTGCCCCGGTGGTGGTCCACGGTCACCGCGACGGTCCCCGCCTCCCGGGCCACGTCGGCGAGGAGGATCGTGGAGCGCCCGCAGTACGTGCCGACCTCGAGCAGCGGCAGGCCGAGCTTGGCGGCCTCCGTGGCGGCGGCGTGCAGCGCGAGCCCCTCGTCGACGGGCATGAAGCCCTTGGCGGCCTCGAAGGCGGCGAGGATCTCGGGCGCGGGCATGGGTCCTCCTACTGGCGGGTACGCAGGTGCGAGCGCCCATCGTGCCCTACGCGCCGCGGACGAACCACACCGTCCCCGCCCGCGACCGGCCCGGGCCGGTCGACCGCCGGCCCGCCCTCCCTGCGACCGCTGCCCCGCTCTCCCTGCGCCGCTAGCTCGCCTCCTTGCGCCGCACCATCTCGGCGATCCAGGCGGGCGCGAACGGCGAGGTGCAGTTCGGGGGAGTCGGGTAGTCCTTGAGTACCTCGAGCCGCTCGCCGATGTCGACCGCGCGGGCGCGGTACTCGGGGTGCTCGATCCCGATCTGCGCCAGGCAGTGGTTCATCGCCCACTGCAGCCGGTCCGGGGCGTCCTTCATCTCCGCCTCGACGATGTCGAGGAGACCCGGGAGGTCGAGGCCCTCGGGCTTCTTCGACACGCGCTCGGTGGTCAGCGCCCAGCCGGCGCTCGCGACCACGGGGTCCGGGTCCTCGAACCAGGAGAGGCGCAGCTCCTCGGCGTACGGGCTCTTCTTCACCACGTAGTTCACGAGCCAGTCGTGCACCTTGGGCGCGCGTGCCTCGCGCAGCATGGTGTCGAGCTCGTCGCGCTCGAAGGCCTTGGGGCGGCAGATCAGGAGCGCCAGGAGCCTCGCGGCGGTGTCATCCGTCGCCCAGAGCTCGCGCGAGAGATCCTGCTGCGTCTTGAGCTGCTTCGCGAGCGCGCGCAGCTTGCCGAGGTTCACACCGTGATCGTCACCGTGCTTCTCGTTCACCCTGCGCATCTTCGGGTCTTCGAGCACGGCCAGATCGGCCATGACCTCCGTCACCGTCGTCCCGGTCACCGTGGCCTCCTGTCCGTCGAGGGTGGGATCCAGGGTACGGCGGGCGGCCGGGGCGGCCGTTGCCGACGCCAGCGTTGCGCCGCACGAGGTTCACCTCCAGGTCATTGCAACATACGGGGGAGAGGTTGTTGCATTAGCCTCGAAGTCGTTGCAACGATTTGATGGCCGTGGCCTGCGTATATAGGAATCAGGCGCAATCGACTTGTTGCTCAGATCGTGAATGCAACGTAGCTTTTCCCTCATCGGAAACAGCGCGGCGCACGGAGCGCCCGCTCAGATGAAGGAGAGTCACCATGCAGAAGTTCGACACCCTCGCCCCGATCGCCGCCGTCCTCGACATCCCCGCCGGCCGCATCCGGTTCATCGCCGCCGACCGCGCCGACACCACCGTCGAGATCCTGCCCGCGGACGCCTCCAACGGCCGCGACGTGAAGGCCGCCGAGCAGACCCGCGTCGAGTTCGCCCACGGTGTCCTGCGGATCGAGGCCGCGCCGGCGAAGAGGGAGATCCTCGGCAGCTCCGGTTCGGTCGAGGTGACCGTCCAGCTGCCCGCCGGCTCCCGCGTCGAGGCCAAGGCGGCCGCCGCCGAACTCCGGGGCGTCGGACGCCTCGGCGACGTCACCGTCGAGGCCGCGCAGGGCCCGGTCAAGCTCGACGAGGCCGCGAGCGTCCGCGTCGCCCTGCTCGCCGGTGACGTGGTGGTCGGCCGCCTGGGCGGTCCCGCCGAGATCAGCACCAAGAAGGGCGACATCAGGATCGCCGAGGCCACCGGCGGCGAGGTCGTCCTGCGTACCGACGCCGGTGAGATCTCGGTCGACGCCGCCCGCGGGGTCTCCGCCTCCCTGGACGCCGGTACTTCCTACGGGCGGATCCGTAACGCGCTCCGGAACGCCGACGGCGCGGCCGCCGCCCTGAACATCCAGGCGACCACCGCCTACGGCGACATCACCGCCCGCAGCCTCTGACGCCGCACCCGTACGACAGGTCGTGGCGCCCACCCGCGGCGGACGGTGCCCTCACCGTCCGCCGCCGCCCGGCCCGGCACCGCTCGGCACCGCACCACAACCGCATCGCACCGCACCGCACCACAACCGCATCGCAGCGCACCACCCAGCACGGCATCGCAGCGCACCGCATCGCAACCCAGCACCGCATCGCACCGGCGAGGAAGGGCGAAGAGAATGAGCACCACTCAGGACTATCAGGCGGCGGAGCAGCTCCTCCGCCGACCCGCGCGCCCCGGCGAGCTCGTCGTCGGCGACAAGGTCAGGCCGCAGTGGATCGACGGGGGAGCCCGCTTCTGGTACGCGGTGAGCAACGGAGCCGGCAGGCGGTTCGTCCTCGTCGACCCGGCGGCGGGCACCCGCGAGCCGGCCTTCGACCACGCCCTGCTCGCCGCCGCGCTGGCCGCCGCCTCCGGACAGCAGGTCGACCCCGAGGCCCTGCCGTTCGCGGCCGTCGAACTGAACGGGAACGCCGTCGAGTTCGCCGCCTTCGGCGAGTACTGGCGTTGCCACCTGGACGGTTACGCCTGCGAGCGCGCCGCGTTCACGCCGCCCGGCAACCCCCTCGACGTCCCGTCGCCCGACAACACGTTCGCGGTCTCCCGGCGGGGACACGACCTGTGGGCCCGCTCGCTCCCCGACGGCCGCGAGTGGGCGCTGACCACCGACGGCGAGCCCGCCCACCAGTACGGCACCGGCCCCGAATGCACCGGAAACGGCACCCTGCTGCGCAAGATCGGCCTGCCGTACCTGCCGCCGGCGGTGGCCTGGTCGCCCGACTCGACGAAGGTCCTGGCCCACCGCACCGACGAGCGCGGCGTCCGGCAGACCCACCTCGTGGAGGCACGGCCCGCCGACGGCGCGGAGCCCCGCCTGCACACCCAGCGGTACGCCTACGCCGGGGACGAGAACCTGCCGCAGGCCGAGCTGGTCGTCCTGGACGTGGCCACCGGCTCGGTGGTCCGCGCGCAGGCCGAGCCGCTGCTCATGCCGGTGATGTCGCCGATCGCGGCCAAGTGGGCGTGGTGGGCCCCCGACAGCTCGGTCGTCCACTACCTCGGCCGGCCCCGTGACCTGCGCACGCTCACCCTGTACCGCCTCGACCCGGCCACCGGCGAGGTCACCGAAGTCCTCAGCGAGACCGGGGAGACCCGGGTGGAGCCCAACCAGTGGATGCTGGAGCCGCCGCTCGTGCGCGTCCTCGCCGACGAGGTGCTCTGGTACTCGCAGCGCGACGGCCGGGGCCATCTGTACCGGTACGACCTGCGCACCGGCGCGCTGCTCGGGCAGGTGACCTCCGGGCCGTGGGGGGTTCGGCAGATCCTGCGCGTCGACGAGGCCCAGCGGGTGGTGTACTTCACCGCCTCGGGGCTGGTCGACGAGGATCCGTACCGGCGCACGGTGTGCCGGGTCGGGTTGGACGGCTCCGGCTTCGCCCGGATCACGGACGACGCGCTGGACCACATCGTGACCATGAGGGACGGCCAGGAGTATTTCGTGGACTCCGCGTCCACCGTCGACACCCCGCCGGTGACGACGGTCCGCGACTGGACGGGGCGGGTGCTGGTCGAGCTGGAGCACGCCGACGTCGGCAAGCTCGTCGCCACGGGATGGACGCCGCCGGAACGGTTCCGCGTCAAGGCGGCCGACGGGGTGACGGACATCTACGGGGTGCTGTACCGGCCGCGGGGGTTCGACCCCGCCCGGTGCTATCCGGTGGTGGACAACGTCTACCCCGGCCCGCAGGTCGAACGGGTCGCCCCGTGCTTCGACCCCGGCGGGATGGGCCTCGACGCGGAACCCCTCGCGGCGCTGGGCTTCGTGGTGGTGGCGCTGGACGGGCGGGGTACCCCGGGCCGGGACAAGTCCTTCCACGACGCCTCCTTCGGCAACCTGGCCGACGCGGGCTGCCTGGCCGACCATGTCGCGGCGCTCCGGCAGCTGGCCGGGTCCCGGCCGTGGATGGACCTGGACCGGGTGGGCGTGTTCGGCCACTCCGGAGGCGGGTTCGCCGCGGCGCGGGCGATGCTGGACTTCCCCGAGGTGTACAAGGCAGGGGTCGCCCTCTCCGGCTCGCACGAGGCCCGCTGCTTCAACCCGGGCTTCGTGGAGACCTACGGCGGTGCGGACGACCCCGAAGCCTGGGCCCGCGCCTCCAACGTGGACCTGGCGGACCGGCTGGCCGGCAAGCTGCTGCTCGTCCACGGCGAGATGGACGACCAGGTCCACCCGGACCACACGCTGCGACTGGCCGACCGGCTCGTCGCCGCGGGCAAGGACTTCGAGCTGCTGATCGTGCCCGGGGCGGAGCACACGTTCATCGACTGCCTGGCCTACGTCCGCACGCGCTGCTGGGACTTCATGGTCCGCGAACTGATGGGCACGCGTCCCCCCGCCTACCGCCCGGCCCCCATCGCGATCGGCCCGGAGCTGCTGGCCGAGATGTTCGCCTGAGCACGGGCCTGTCGGGGGGTGAGCCGGCTCGCGGAGGCGCGCGCCGCCCGAGCCGGCTCCCCGGAGGAGCGTGGTACGGGCGGCTCAGTAACGGTAGCCGGGCCAGTGAGGGTCGTCCCAGCGAGCGGGACCGGTCAGCCCGATGAGCCGTATCCGGTGCAGCAGTTCCTCGTGACCGTGCCGGCCGCCGAGCCGCGCAGGGGCGCATCGGACGAGCCAGGCGGCGAGTTCGGTACGCAAGGCTTCCCTGTCGTTCCACGTGTCCCACGCGTCCCAGGGAAGTTCATCGCCCAGCAGGTCGTACTCCCAGTGGGCAGCGGCCTCGGCCAGGTGCCCGTCGGCGACGCGGTCGTCGAGTGCCTCCCAGACCGCGAGCCACGGGCCGAGCGTGGTGGACGCTTCGGTGCACAGGGCGAGGACTTCGTGGACGGGGACGGGGGGAGCCGGATCGGTGAGGCTCTGGGCCCACCAGGCCCGCAGGAACTCCCATACCGCCGCGCTCTGGTCCGCGGGCCACTGCCGCCAGTGACCACGGGCGAACGAATGCCCCACCTTGCCCATGCCGAACAGGGACTCCTCCACGAGTCCGTCGACCAGTGCCCGGGCGAACTGGGGCAGGATGCGGCGCAGCACCGCGCCGTGATCGTCCCAGTCGGGGGCGGTCCAGGTGCGGCGCAGAAGGTCGGGGGCGAGCTCGATGTCCGGAACCTTCAGCTGCGCGAGCTCCTCCGCGCTTCCCCAGTGACAGTCGCACTGCTGCTCCTCGCGGCGGGCGGTCATGCCGCGAAAGGTGGTGTCCAGGCGGTCGAGAGCGCGGTCGAGCCGGCGTCGCGCGGGAGTGTCGTCGGTGTTCGTCATGGTGGGCGGACCTCAGTGGGACTCCGGCGACTTCCGCCGACCGAAGATCCCGACTGTACGCATGACGCAAGGCGCCGTCACGCGAATTCTCCCTCCTCCGCGCTCTCGCGCATCCGGCGCGTATCTGACCTTCCGTCAGATTGAAACGTGTTCTAGTCTGCGCCTCATGGGCATCGGAATCACGCAAGAGCAGCGGGAGTTGGCCCGGTCCGTGCGCGGGTGGTTCGCTCGGGCCGTGCCGTCCGAGGATGTACGGAAGCTTCTCGACGCGCCTGCCGCGAGCGTCGTCGGACGGCCCGCCCACTGGGACGCGCTCGCCGGCCAGGGGCTCCTCGGGATCCATCTGGGCGAGGCGTACGGGGGTGGCGGCGGCGATCTCGTCGACCTGGCCGTCGTGCTGGAGGAGGCCGCGCGGGCGCTGCTGCCGGGGCCGTACCTCCCCACCGTGCTTGCCGCGGAGATCCTGCGCCGCGCCGGTGCCGCCGCCCCCGGTGCCGACGCCGGCGCCGTTCTTGTCGCGGAGCTCGCGAGTGGGGCCCGGGTCGCGGCGGTCGCCCTCGGGCCCGGTGGGCTGACCGCCGTCGAGACCGAGGGCGGGCTGCGGCTCGACGGCAGCGCCCCGCCCGTCCTCGGCGGCGCCCAGGCCGATCTGCTGATCCTGGCCGCGAGCACCGCGCGCGGTGTCGTCTGGGCCGCCGCGGACGCCGACACCCTCGCCGTCCGCCCCCACGAGAGCGCCGACCCCACCCGGCCGACCGCCCAGGTCACCGCCGACGGGACGCACGTGCCCGCCCACCGGATCCTGGACGTCGACCCCACCCTCGTACCGGACCTCGCCGCCGTGCTGTACGCCGCCGACGCCTGCGGGAACGCCGCCCGGGCGCTGGAGACGGCCACCGAGTACGCGAAGACGCGCGAGCAGTTCGGGCGGCCCATCGGGCAGTTCCAGGGGGTCAAGCACCTCTGCGCCGACATGCTCGTACGGGTCGAACAGGCCCGCGCCCTCACCTGGGACGCGGCCCGGGCGACCGAGGACGAGGCGCGCTCCCTGACCGCCGCGCTCGCCGCCTCGACCGCCCTCGACGCCGCCTACAGCTGCGCCAAGGACTGCATCCAGATCCTCGGCGGCATCGGCTTCACCTGGGAGCACGACGCCCATCTCACCCTCCGCCGCGCCCTCGTCGCCCGCCAGCTCCTCGGCACGGGCGACACCCACCGCGCGCACGCCGCACGGCTCGCGACGGAAGGCGCCAGGCGCGAGCTGAGGCTCGAACTGCCGCCCGAAGCCGACACGTTCCGCGCCGCTGCGCGCGAGGCGATCGCACCCGCCGCCGGGCTCGACCCGCGGGCTGCCCGCCGCGCCCTCGCCGCCACCGGCTATGCCGCCCCGCACCTGCCCGCGCCGTACGGACTCGGCGCCGGGCCGCTGCAACAACTGGCCGTACAGAGGGAGCTGGACGCGGCCGGGATCGTGGTCGGCGGACTCGGGATCGCGACCTGGGTCGTCCCCTCCCTCCTCGCGTACGGAACGGCCGAGCAGCAGGAGCGCTACCTCGCCGCCACCCTCCGGGGCGAGCTGCTCTGGTGCCAGCTCTTCTCCGAGCCCGGCGCCGGCTCCGACCTCGCCTCCCTCCGCACCAGGGCGGAACGCACCGAGGACGGCCGCTGGCGGATCAACGGACAGAAGGTGTGGACGAGCGCGGCCCAGTGGGCCGACCACGGCATCCTGCTCGCCCGCACCGATCCGGACGCGCCGAAGCACCGCGGGCTCACGTACTTCCTCGTCGACATGAGGACCACCCCCGGCATCGACATCCGGCCGCTCAAGGAGATCACCGGCGACTCGCTCTTCAACGAGGTGTTCTTCGACGACGTGCTCCTGCCGGCGGACGCCGTGGTCGGCGAGGTCGACGACGGCTGGCGCGTCGCCCGCAACACCCTCGGCAACGAACGCGTCCACATGGCCGACCAGGTCGCGTTCGACTCCGGTCTCGAAGCGCTGATCGAGCGGGCGGCCGACGCCGACAGCTCCGTACGCGTACGGATCGGGGCCCTGGCGGCCGAGGCGCACGCGCTCGCCTGCATCGGACTGCGGACCACGATGCTCCAGGTCTCCGGCCTGGAACCGGGCGCAGGGGCCAGCGTCCGCAAGCTCGTCCAGACCGTCCATCAGCAGAAGCTCGCCGAGCTCACGCTCGAAGTCCTCGGCCCCGAGGGCGCGGTGCGGGAGGGGCCGGGGGAGCGGGCGGTCCACGGCCTGCTGATGTCCCGCTGCCTCACCATCGCGGGCGGCACCACGCAGGTCCAGCTCAATGTCGTCGCCGAGCGCCTGCTCGGCCTGCCGAGGGACTGAGGGGGAACGAAGATGGGGAAGGCGTACATCGTCGGCGTCGGGATGACGAAGTTCGAGAAGCCCGAGACGCGCGACTGGCAGTACTGGGACATGGCGAAGGAAGCGGGGACGGCGGCGCTCGCCGACGCCGGGATCTCGTACGACCAGGTCGAGCAGGTTCCCGTCGGCTACTGCTTCCAGGCATCCACGGCCGGGCAGCGCGCCGCGTACGAACTCGGCCTGACCGGCGTGCCCGTCTACAACGTCAACAACAACTGCGCGACGGCGTCGACGGCGCTGATGATGGCCCGGCAGTTCGTGGAGGGCGGGATCTCCGACTGCGTCCTCGCGCTCGGCTTCGAGAAGATGGCGCGCGGGGCGCTCGGGGGCGGATCCGACGGGGGCGACTTCAAGACCTCGCCGGTGGCCCGGCACTACGGGATCATGGCCGCCGGCCACGGCTTCGAGATGAGCCCGCCGACCGCGCAGATCTTCGGCAACGCGGCCCGTGAGCACATGGAGCGGTACGGGACGACGGAGGCCCAGCTCGCCGCAGTCGGCGCCAAGAACCACCGGCACTCGGCGAACAACCCCAACGCCCAGTTCCAGGACGTGTACTCGGTCGAGGACATCCTCGCCGCCAAGACCATCCACCGGCCACTGACCAAACTCCAGTGCTCGCCCACCTCCGACGGCTCGGCGGCGGCGGTCGTGGTGTCGGAGCGGTTCGTGGTCGAGCACGGGCTGCACCAGAAAGCCGTCGAGATCGCGGCCCAGGCGATGACCACGGACACCGAGGACTCCTTCGCCTCCGGGTCGTGCATCGACGCGGTCGGCAGGCCCATGTCGCGCGCCGCGGCCCGGCAGGTGTACGAGCGCTCCGGCCTCGGCATCGAGGACGTCGACGTGGTGGAGCTGCACGACTGTTTCTCCATCAACGAGCTGCTCACCTACGAGGCGCTCGGCATGTGCGAGGACGGCGCCTCGGGGAAGCTCGTCGAGTCGGGCGCGACGACGTACGGCGGACGGTGGGTGGTGAACCCGTCCGGCGGGCTGATCTCGAAGGGGCATCCGCTGGGGGCCACCGGTCTCGCCCAGGCCGCCGAACTGGTCTGGCAGCTCCGCGGCGAGGCGGGCCCGCGCCAGGTCGAGGGGGCCCGCGTCGGCCTCGCGCACAACATAGGGCTCGGCGGCGCCGCGGTCGTCACGATGCTCCGGAGGTCGTAGGACTCATTCCCCATGTACGGGGTGCAGAGCGTCTGCGACCATCACACGCATGGTCCACACCGAGTCCGCCGCGTCCGCCGCCGCACCGACATCCCTCCGTCCCACCCCGCGCGCGTGGCTCGTCGTGCTCGCCGCGTGCGCGGGGCAGTTCCTGGTGGTGCTCGACGTGTCGGTGGTGAACGTCGCCCTGCCGTCGATGCGGACCGACCTCGGGCTCTCGGCCACCGGCCTGCAGTGGGTCCTCAACGCCTACTCGATCGCGTTCGCCGGGTTCATGCTGCTCGGTGGGCGGGCCGCCGATCTCTTCGGCCGGAAGCGGATGTTCCTGCTCGGGCTCGGGCTGTTCACCGCGGCCTCCGTCGCGGGCGGGCTCGCGCAGGAGGGCTGGCAGCTGGTCGCAGCCCGGGCCGTGCAGGGCCTCGGAGCCGCGGTGCTCGCGCCCGCGACGCTCACCATCGTGACCGCCGCCGTCCCCGCCGGGCCCGCGCGGACCCGGGCCATCGGCACCTGGACGGCCGTCGGTGCCGCCGGTGGCGCGGCGGGCGGCTTCGTCGGCGGGGTGCTCGTGGACCTCCTCTCCTGGCGCTGGGTGCTCCTGATCAACGTCCCCGTCGGGGTCCTGGTCCTCGTCGGCGCTGCGCTGTGGCTGAGCGAGAGCCGTACCGGCGCCGGCCGACGGCTCGACCTGCCGGGCGCCGTCCTCGTCACGGGCGGCCTCGCCTCCGTCGCCTACGGCATCGTGCAGACCGAGGAGGTGGGCTGGGGCGCGCCGGCAACCCTCGTCCCGCTGCTCGGGGGCCTGGCGCTCCTCGCGGCCTTCGTCGCCGTCGAGGCACGGACGGCGGCCCCGCTCATGCCGCTGAAGCTCTTCCGCTCGCGGGCGGTCTCGGCGGCCAACGTGGCGATACTGCTCGCGGGTTCGACCTCGTTCGCCATGTGGTTCTTCATGACCGTGTACGCCCAGAACGTCCTCGGCTACACCCCGATCCAGGCCGGGCTCGCCCTGGTCCCCAGCTCGGTCAGCGTCATCGTGGGCTCCAAACTGGCCCCCCGCCTGATGCCGACGACCGGCGCCCGCAACCTCGCGGTCGTCGGCGCCCTCATCGCCGCGGCGGGCTTCGGCTGGCAGTCGACGATGACCGCCGACGGCACGTTCCTGACCACCATCCTGGGCCCAGGCATCCTCATGATGGCCGGCATCGGCCTGCTCACCACCCCGCTGGCCACCCTCGCCACCTCCAGCGCCGCCCCCGCCGACGCCGGACTCGTCTCCGGCCTGGTCAACACCTCCCGCACGATGGGCGGCGCCCTGGGCCTGGCGGTCCTCTCCACCGTGGCCACCGCCCGGACGGCGGGCGCCACCACCCCCGCAGCCCTCACGGAGGGCTACGCCCTGGCCTTCCGCACGGCGACGGGGGTGCTGGTCGTGGCGGCGGCGCTGATGCTGCTGTGGCTTCCGGGCAGCGACAGGACACGCTCCACCGAGGCGTGATCTTGCCCACAAGGGGCGTCGGCAAACCCATTGTCACGCTTGGTGCTTCAACTGGAAGGCAGGTCTCCGGTTGAGGGTGGGCGTGGTGAACGGAGGGCCTGCAGCTGGCGCATCTCGGGGGCTGGAGAGGCCTGAGGTCCCTGTGCGCCTAGGGCCCCCTGGGGCCAAGGGTCGTCACGCTCCGTAGTCGAGGGGCGATCCCGGTCGGCGGTGGCACCCTGGTTGTCTCCTCATTTTCGCTGCTCATGGGGCGTTCGGGCCGACCGTCGCGTCCATGAGAACTCTTGACTCCGCGCGGCGCGATGCCGTTGGGTGACGCACCTGCTGTGTTCTTTGTGTAACCAGGGGTGGGGAAATGAACGGACAGTGGGCGCTTCGTCGTGCCCGCAGAACGACGGTTGCCGTCTCGGCAGTCGTCATGGCGCTGGTTGTCCCGGCGCCCGCCGTACAGGCGGTGAACCTGCCGGGGGCGGCGCCCGCGGCTGAGAAGACCACACTCGACGAGGGCCACCGCGCTCTCGCGGAGGCCAAGAAGTCGGGCCGGCGTGTCGAGGTCCAGGGCGAGCGGGCGGAGCGGACCACCGTCTTCGCCAACCCGGACGGCGACACCTTCACGCTGGAGCAGTCCACCGTGCCGGTGCGGGTCGCCAAGCCCGGCGGCGGCTGGCAGAAGCCGGACGCGACGCTCGTCCGCCGGTCCGACGGCTCGATCGGTCCCAAGGCGGCTTCGGCCGTCATGAGCTTCTCGGGCGGCGGCTCCTCGGAACCGCTCGTCACCATCGAGGAGCAGGGCCACTCGTTGGAGCTCGGCTGGCAGGGCAAGCTGCCGGCGCCGGTCATAGACGGGAGCAGCGCTCTCTACCGTGAGGTGCTTCCCGACGTCGACCTGAAGGTGACCGCCACTGTCGAGAGCTTCCAGCACGTGCTGGTGGTCAAGACGCCGAAGGCGGCCGCCAACCCGAAGCTGAAGGAGCTCACCTTCGGCCTCGAGGCCAAGGGCCTGAACGTCCGCAAGGGCGCCGCGGGCAACCTCAGCGCCGTCGACGGGACCGGGAAGACGATCTTCCGCGCGCCGCCGGCCCAGATGTGGAACTCGGCGGGATCGTCCGCCGAGACGCCGGCGACGACGGAGAAGCCCGCCGGGACCGCGGCGAAGCAGAAGTCCGCGTCACCTGCGTCGTCCGCGTCGCCGTCCTCGGTCGACGCCACGCCGCCCGGCACGCTGAGCGACCTATCCGAGACACAGCCGTCGGGCAAGGGCCTCGCGCCCGGCCAGGGCGACAAGGTCAAGCGGATGCAGGTCAAGCTCGGCAAGGGCACGTTGTCCGTCGTACCGGACGCCGCCATGCTCGCCACCAGCGACGCCTCGGCGTACCCGCTCTTCATCGACCCGACGGTGACGTGGGGCGAGTCGGAGCGGACGCTGCTGCGGAACGACGGCTACGAGTCGTACGGCTGGGGCAACGGCTCGGACGACCGAGGCATGGGCGTCGGCGAGTGCGGCTCCTGGGGGGCCTACTACTGCGGCCCCGGTTATGTGCAGCGCCTCTACTTCGAGTTCGCGCCCGACCAGCTCAAGGGCAAGCGCGTCCTCGACGCGACCTTCGCGGTGACCGAGCCCTGGGCCTTCCAGTGCGAGGACCGACAGGTCGACCTCGTCCGTACCGAGAACATCTCCTCCTCCACCACCTGGGCCCCCAAGGAACTGGACTGGATGGTCGACCGGTGGGTCTCGGCCGGACGCGGCTCGCTCTGCGACCCCAACTCCCCCGACGCGCCGATCGAGTTCAACGACAACCCGGAGGAGCCCAACGAGAACCTCACGCCGACCGTGCGCGACTTCGCCGCCGGCAAGTTCTCCCGGCTCACGCTGTCGCTGCGCGCCAACAACGAGACGGACACCTCGGCGTGGAAGCGGTTCAAGAACGACGCCGTGCTCCGGGTCGACTACGTCGCCTACCCGGACAGGCCGACCGGTGTCGGCATCGTGGGCGGATCCGGCGCGGTCTGCAGCACCAACGCGGCGGACCCGACGATCGTCTCCGACCCGACGCCCACGCTGAACTCGACGCCCCAGACCATGGCCGGCGGCGAGGCGGGCGCCAAGCTGAAGGCCTGGTTCCGTATCGAGACGCAGGCCGCGAACGGCACCTGGTCCGGTTCCGGCATCGGCGTCCCCGGAGGTACCGGCTTCGTCGGCGACAACGTCAAGGTCACCCACTCGTGGGGCGCCACTCTTGCCGAGGGCCCGCTGCACAAGTACATGTCGCTGACGCAGGTGTTCTACGACAACGGCACCCACGCGGGGTCCTCGGGCTACAGCCCGCACTGCTACTTCAAGGTCGACCCGACCGCTCCCAAGGCCCCCACGGTGGCGTTCAACGGTCCGTACCTCGAGTGCCTGCCCAACGCCTGCACGGCCGCCGGCGCTCCCGGTGTGGCCGGTGGCTTCACCTTCGGCCCCGCCGCCGGTGACACCAACAAGCAGTACGAGTACCGGCTGGCTCCCGCCACCACGTGGACGACGCTCGCCGCCGGCGTGCTGAAGGCGACCGTCAAGCCGCCGGCCTCCGGTACGTACGTCCTGGAGGTACGGGCGAAGGACACCCTGGGGCGCGCGGGCGCCACCAAGGCGGTCCAGTTCAAGGTCGCGACGGGTGCCGACCCCGTCGGCCACTGGCACTTCGACGAGACCGAGGGCGCTGCCCTGGACAAGGCACCCACCGGCGGGGCGTCCAACGCCACCCTCACCGGCCTGGTCAACCGGGACAGCCGAGGGCGACGCGGTCTGATCACGCACGACGGTCAGGGAGTGCCGCTGGAGGCGCCGATCACGGATAGGGGCCTCATCTACGCCGGGACCAACGGCTACGCCGCCACCAGCGGCCCCGTCGTGGCCACCGGATCGTCCTACACCGTCTCCACCTGGGTCCGCCTGGAGGACGGCAGCCGCAACAACACGGCTCTGAGCCAGGACGGCGCCATGACGCCCGCCTGGTACAGCGCCTTCTACCTCGGCTACCGGTCGGAGTCCAAGAAGTGGGAGCTGCGGACCTCGCCGAAGGATGCCACCGACGGTGACATCAGCAACCAGATCGTTCAGTCCAAGCGTCCCGCCGTCCTCGGTGTGTGGACCCACTTGGCCGCCGTCTACGACAACGACACCAAGACGATCAAGCTCTATGTCAACGGTGAGCTCCAGGGCACGGATGCCGTCGCCCAGTCGTGGACGTCCACCGGAAGGCTCCAGATCGGCCGCGTCTGGTGGCGCGGCGCGTACTACGACTACTGGAAGGGCTCGATCGACGAGGCCAAGGCCTGGCAGCGTGCCCTCATCGACTCCGAGATCGCCGACGAGGCGCGGCTGACGATGCCCGGCGGCATGACCGGTGTGGAACTCGTCGGAAGCTGGACGTCCGCCAACTCCAACGGCACCATCGTCGGCGACTTCGTCTCGGAGTACGGCCGTTCGCTGACGCTGGAGGGCGGGGCGGCACACGTCGGCGAAGAGATCGTGCTCGACGGCGTGGACGACGCGATGACCGTCGCGGGACCGGTCGTCGACGACACGGGCTCCTTCACGGTGTCGACGCAGGTCGCGCTGGACCGCGACAAGGTCCTCGCGAAGGCCGACGGCTACGTCGGCCAGGTGGTCGGCCAGCGCACGGCGGAGGGTTCGGCGTGGGGTCTCTGGTTCAAGAAGACCGGGACCAAGACGGTCCTCAACGAGGACACGCTGGAGGAGGAGACGCACCCCGTCGGGTTCTGGTTCTTCGGTCGGCTGAACACCGACGGGACCTTCTCGGCGGTGCAGTCGGACGCGGAGGCCGCCCTGGGAGCGACCGTCCGTCTGACAGGCGTCTTCGACGCCCAGAGCGGTGAGATCGCCCTCCGCGTCGGCACCTCGCAGAACGGCGACTGGAAGGCGTACACCGCCCAGGCCGGCACCGGCGAACTCGCCGTCGGCAAGGGCATGACCGGCGCGGCGTGGAAGCACTTCCTGCCAGCCAAGATCGCCGACGTACGGATCTGGGTCGGCGCCATGAACAACGAGAACCAGATCGAGGCTCAGGTCGGCTCCTGACCGGAACCGGCCTCGTCGGGCCGGGCGGCATCGCAGTGCGCGGTGGTGCCCGGCCCGACCCCTGTCGCGGGCGCTCGGGCGCTCCGTTCACCACGTCGTCAAAGGGTGGGGAAGAGTATCTGTGGTATTCGGAATAGGTAGTTCGGACACACGGCAGGGCAGAGCCCGCCGCAGGCGCCGCCGCGCGCTCGTGGTGTTGCCGCTCGCTGTGGCACTTTCCATACCGATCGGTCTCACACCGGTCGTGGCCGCGGACGGCAAGCCGGGCGGCCTCGGCCGCCCGGACCTTCCCGAACAGCGGGTCAGCAAGGTCAAGCCCGTCACGGGGCTCGGGGCGACGAAGGCCCACGAGCAGGTGGCGAAGGACCTGCGCGACAACACCGCGCAGGCGCTGCGAGCGCGAGCCGAACAGCAGCGCGGGGCCTGGCCGAAGGCCGGCTCCGCGGACGTGACGCTCGCAGCCGGAGAGACGAAGGCGGCCCCGGGCGGCCTGCCGGTCACGGTCACGCCTGCGGGCGGCAAGACCGGCGTCAAGGCGGGCACGGACACCACGGTGACGGTCCTTGACCAGAGGGCTGCGGGCAGGCTCGGTATCACTGGTGTCCTGCTCACCGCGGAGTCGGAGAACGCCGGCAAGGCCGAAGTGAGCGTCGACTACGGCGCCTTCGCCTCGGCGGTCGGCGGTGGCTGGTCCGGCAGGCTGACACTCGTACAGCTTCCGGCGTGTGCGCTGACGACGCCGCAGAAGGCGGAATGCCGCAAGCAGACCCCTCTCGCGTCTCGCAACGACGCGAAGGAACGGACGGTCTCCGCCGAGGTCACCCTCGCCAAGGCTGAGGACGGCCCGACCACGCAGCTCGGTGCCGCCGCCTCGGGCGCGACCGTGATCGCGGTGACGGCGTCGGGCAGTGGGCAGTCGGCCAAGGGAACGGGCGACTACAGCGCGACGCCCCTGGCGTCCTCGTCGTCCTGGGCGGCGGGCGGCAGCTCGGGCGCGTTCACCTGGTCGTACGGTCTCTCGACGCCGCCCGCGGCGGCCGGTCCTTCCCCCTCACTGACGCTGTCGTACGACTCGGGCAGCGTCGACGGCCGCACGGCCACCACGAACAATCAGCCCACCTCGGTCGGTGAGGGCTTCTCCCTCACCGACTCCTACATCGAGCGCACCTACGGCAGTTGTGACGACGACGGCCAGACGGACATCGCCGACCGCTGTTGGACGTACGACAACGCCCGTCTCGTGCTCAACGGCAAGTCCTCCCGCCTGGTCAAGACCGCCACGGCCGGAGTCTGGAAGCTGGAGAACGACGACTCCTCGACGGTGACCCGCCTCACCGGCGCCACCAACGGCGACAACGACGGTGAGTACTGGACGGTCGTCACCGGCGACGGTACGAAGTACGTCTTCGGCCAGGACAAGCTCGACGGGGCCACCACCCAGCGCACCAACTCCGCCTGGACCGCGCCCGTCTTCGGCGACGACGCCGGCGAGCCGGGCTACGACGCCGGCACCTCCTTCGCCGGCCGTGCGGTGACGCAGGCGTGGCGCTGGAACCTCGACTACGTCGAGGACACCCGCGGCAACGCGGCCACGTATTGGTACGCCAAGGACACCAACCACTACAAGAAGAACAAGGCCACCAAGGCGGACGCGGAGTACATCCGCAGCGGACGCCTGACGGAGATCAAATACGGTCTGCGCAAGGGCGCCCTGTTCACCGACAACGCCGACGCCAAGGTGATCTTCGGCTACGTCGAGCGGTGCACGGCGGCCGACTGCACGTCGCTGACGAAGGAGACGTCCGACAACTGGCCGGACGTGCCGTTCGACGCGATCTGCGCCAAGGACTCGACCGAATGCCTGTCGCAGTCCCCATCGTTCTTCACCCGCAAGCGCCTCACCGACGTCAGCACCTTCTCCTGGAACGCCACGAGCAGCGCCTACGACCCGGTCGACACATGGTCGTTCACGCAACAGTTCCTGGACGGCGGCGACATCGGAGACACGTCCGACCAGGTCCTGACCCTGCAGTCCCTCAAGCGGACGGCCAAGGCCGGCACGGCGATCGCGACGAATCCGATCTCGTTCACGTACCACATGCGTCCCAACCGCGTGGACGGCACGGACGACATCCTTCCGCTGACCCGTCCCCGGATCTCGACCGTCACCACGGAGACCGGCGCGATCACGACGGTCGGCATCAACGCGCCCGAGTGCGTCCGCAGCCAGGTCCTCGCCGCGCCGCAGGACTCCAACACGCGCAGTTGCTTTCCCCAGTTCTGGAACATCAACGGTGCGGCGGACGCGTCCGTCGACTGGTTCCACAAGTACCGTGTCCTCTCCGTCGTCACCACCGACCCGGCGGGCCAGAACGACGCCGTCGAGAACGAGTACGTCTACGGCGGTGCCGCCTGGCACTACAACGACGACCCGTTCACCCCGAAGGCCGAGCGGACCTGGTCCGACTGGCGCGGCTACCGCGAAGTCACCGTCTACAAGGGGTCGCGGAACGTCTCGCCCCGCTCCAGGACGGTCTCCCTGTACATGCAGGGCATGCACGGCGACCGGAACAAGGACGGCACCACCAAGTCGGTTTCCGTCGCCCCGCTCGCTCAGCCGACGATCGGCATCTCCACCATCCAGGACGGCGACGCGTACGCCGGGACACTGAGGGAGCAGGTCACCTACAACGGTGGCACTCCGATCTCGGCCACGGTCAACGACCCCTGGTCGCAGGAGACCGCGCGCCAAACGGACGTGGCCGACGCCGGTGACCACGTCGCGCGATTCGTGAGGACGAAGAAGACCACCAACTTCGCCTACCTCACCACGGCCGCGACGTGGCGCTCGACCGCCGTCGACACCGTCCACTTCGATGCCCACGGGCGCCCCGTCAAGGTCCTCGACACCGGAGACCTCGCCAAGACCGGCGACGAGACCTGCACCCAGACCTGGTACGCCGACAACGACACCGTGGGGCTCGGCAACCTCGTGTCCCGCGTGCGCACCGTCGCCCTGGGCTGTTCGTTCACCGAGGCGGACCTGAAGCTGGAAGCGGCCGACGGGACCCGCGGCAACGTCCTCTCGGACATGGCGACCGCCTACGACGGCTTCGCGTGGACCACCACGATGAAGCCCACCAAGGGCCTTCCCACGTGGATCAGCCGCGCCAAGAGCTACGGCACGGACGGGGCGGTCATCTGGGACAAGGGCACGACCACGGCGTACGACACGCTCGGCCGGCTCACCAAGGTAACCAACGCCGACATGAAGTCGACCACCACGGCGTACACGCCGGTCGACGCCGGTCCGTTGACCAAGACGGTCGACGTCAACGCCGAAACGCACCAGACCGTCACGTTCGTCGACCCGCGGCGTGGGCTGCCGGTCCGCATCTACGACGCGAACCTGAAGAAGACGGAGCTCGCCTACGACGCGTTCGGACGCCTGACGGACGTCTGGCTGCCGAACCGCATCCGCGGCACCCAGAGCCCCAACAGCACGTACGCGTACAGCCTCAGCAACACCAAGCAGTCCTGGGTTTCCACATCCTCCCTGAAGGCCGACGGCACGACCTACAAGACCAGCTTCGCGATCTACGACGCGCTGCTGCGGCCGCTGCAGACGCAGACGCCGACCCCGCAGGGCGGACGCCTGCTGACCGACACCCGCTACGACACCCGCGGTCTCGCCTACGAGACGTACGCGGACATCTTCGACACCACCAGCACTCCGAACAGCACGTACACGCGCGCCGAATACGGTGAGGCGCCCAACCAGACCCTCACCACGTTCGACGGCGCGGAGCGCGCCGTCTCCAGCACCATGCTCGTCTTCGGTGTGAACAAGGGGACGACGAACACCACCTACACCGGTGACTCGGTGGCCGCGACGGCGCTCGCCGGAGGATCGGCGACCCGTGCGATCACCGACGCCCGCGGCCGGACCACGGAGACCCGGGAGTACGCGGGCACCAGCCCGGTGGACACGCAGTTCGGGGGAGCGCTCGGCACGTCGTACACATCGACGACGTTCGGCTACGCCCTCGACGGCAAGCAGACGAGGATCACCGGCCCCGACGGCGCCGCGTGGACGTACACCTACGACCTGTTCGGCCGCCAGAAGAGCGCGAGCGACCCGGACAAGGGCACGACCACGACGGACTACGACCTTCTCGACCGGGCCGTGAAGACGACCACGGCCGGGAAGAGCGTCGTCACGGCCTACGACAACATCGGACGCCCGACCTCGACGTGGGCGGGCACGGCGACGCCCGCGAACCTGCTCACGAAGCGTACGTACGACAGCGTCCTCAAGGGGTACCCGACCGCCTCCACCCGCTACGTCGGCGGCGAGACCGGATCGGCCTACACCAAGACCGTCACGGCGTACGACGCGCTGAGCCGTCCCACGGCGACAGAGCTGACGCTCCCGGCCACGGACCCGATCACCGCCTCGGTTCCGGGCGGGAAACTGTCGTACACGAGCTCGTACCGGATCGACGGGACGGCGGACTCCGCATCTGAGCCCGCCCTCGGCGGTCTGCCTGCCGAGACGGTCAAGTACGGTTACGGCGATTTCGGCCAGCTCACCTCGCTCAAGGGCACGACCGGTTACCTCCAGAACGCCGACTACTCCGCCCTCGGCCAGCTCCAACAGGTCACCCTGGGCAAGGGCGGCACCGGTGACCGGAACGTCTACATCACCAACACCTACGAGGCCGGCACGGGTCGCCTGACCAACAGCGATGTCACGGACCAGACCCACCCATACATGCTGCAGGCCCTCACGTACACCTTCGACCAGGCCGGCAACGTCACCTCGATCGCCGACCCCACCACCCTGGGCGGCACGAGCCAGGCCGAGACCCAGTGCTTCACCTATGACGGCCACCGCCGTCTCCTCGAGGCCTGGACGCCCACGTCCAAGAACTGCGCGGACACCCGAGATTCCGCCGCCCTCGGCGGCCCCGCCCCCTACTGGACGTCGTACACGTACAACCAGGCCGGCCAGCGGAAGACGGAGACCCAGCACGCCGCCGCGGGCAACACGACGACGACGTACTGCTACGACGCCGCCAAGCAGCCGCACGCCCTCCGTTTCACCACGGTGCGGACGACCTGCGGCACGGCCGACCCGGTGAAGGACAAGGTCTACGACTACGGCAGCAGTGGCAACACCACGAAGCGCCCGGGCAGCGCAGCTCAGCAGGACCTGACGTGGTCCGATGAGGGCCAGCTCTCCAAGCTCACCGAGAGCGGGAAGTCCACGGACTACCTCTACGATGCCGACCGCACGCTACTGATCCGCAGCACCCAGGACGGCGAGCGGGTCCTGTACGCGGGCGCCACCGAACTCCACCTGCGTGCGAACGGCACCACCTGGGCCCAGCGCAGCTACACAGCAGGCCCTGCCGCGATCGCTGTCCGCACCAACCAGTCCGGCACCGACCAGCTCCAGTTCCTCGCCGGCGACCACCACGGCACACAGAGCCTCGCTGTCAGCTCTGACACCGAGCAGAAGATCACTAAGCGCCACATGACCCCCTTCGGGGCGGAACGTGACGCCAGGGTGGGCACCTGGCCCACGGACAAGGGATTCCTGAACAAGACCGCCGACAGGAACACGGGCCTGACGCACATTGGAGCCCGCCAGTACGACCCGGGAATCGGCCAGTTCATCAGCGTCGACCCGCTTCTCTCCGTAGGCCAGCACCAGTCTCTCAACGGCTACAGCTACGCGAATCAGCACCCGACCACGACCTCGGACCCCACGGGGCTGAAGGAAGACCACTGCAACCTCTACCGGGACTGCACGGCCAACGGCGGGTCCCGCAACGACTGCACGGGTGCGGTGGGCGACGGGAACTGTGTCTCCAATCCGGGAAAGCCGAAGAAGAAGCCGAAGACGCCCGAAGAAGAGGCCAAGAAGACTCGTCCGCAGGAGCAGGCTGAGCACGGCGATGAGGGTCGCGCCGAGGAGGCCAGGGAGTACCGCCTCCAGCAGTTGTTGGCCGGTGGCTACGGTGATATTGCCGATATATCAGGTGACCATGCCAGGCTCACCTGCAAGATGTCGGGAGGTGGAGCCTGTGGAATCATGGACTGGCTGTCCGAGATCATCGTGGCTGAATCGACGGAGAAGTATCTGCGGGAAATTCTTGAGAGGATCGACGAAAGCTGGGGTCGGGACTGGGGGCCGGGTCCGCGCAAGAAGACTGGACTGGACTTCAATCTCTCTTTCAAGGATGACACGGAGTTCATGACCGCATTCTTCCTTGCTCAAAAGGGTCACCACATCATGGGTCGCGATGACACCCTAGGTGGAGATGCTTACGTGGACGACGTCAGGGCAGATTTCAAGGCGGTCAGTACAGACAAGGAATCGACCATAGTCGGCGCGATCAAGAAGGCGAATGGCCAGGCTTCGGCGGGCGTGAAAATTGCCGTCATTGATCTGCGTCCCGGAGATGCGAGCCTGAAGACCGGAGAGGATGCGCTGGAATCCTTCAAGAGAAACAACACCGCGCGCCTGTCGGAAGTATGGTTCATCTCCGGGAATGAACTTGAGAAACACTCGCTAGGTTAGTGTCGTCGGGGGCCCACCCATTTCGGTGGGCCCCCGTGCGTTCCCGGAACTGATCGACGAAGGGATGGGTGAGCTGAATTGGATGAGCTTCCGGAGGGTACCTTTGTACTTCACGCGGGCTTTGCACGTGCGGAGAATGAGCCGCGCGAGGCTTTCCAGGAGAGCGACCGGAAAGGGCTCGCCGAGGCACTTGCAATGGTCATCGAATCGGTGGTCGGAACCTCCGCCAGCTGGAATGAGGATACGTCTGGCCTGTACCAGGCGGACTTCGACAGAGGTGACGTCTACGTCCAGCTGAGGCTGGATGACGGACGTGATGTGTGGCCGTACAACATGGTTCCGTCGTTGATCCGGGTCGTCGCCCAGGAAGGAGACGAGACGGTTCTCGAGATCTACCGTGCCCTGGACGCCCGTTCCTTCTATCTAGCTCTTGAGTGGGATGAACGAACCATGTTCTTGGAATCGAACTTCGTTGATGTATCGGAGTTCTGAGCGGAAGGCTTCGGAGTAGGTCCGGGGCGCGGTGTCCGAGGCTGCTGCAGTGCCCCGCCCCCGTTATTCCGCCTCACAGCGAGCCCAGTCGGCGGGCCGCGTGCACTGCCTCGGTGCGATTGCGGGTGCCCGTTTGCCGATCGCCGAGGAGAGGTAGTTGCGGACCGTGGAGTCGGACAGGTGGAGTGCCGTCGCGGTGTCCGCGGTCGCCGCACAGTCCGCCGAGGCCGCGAGGGTGTCCCTTCAGCGGGCCGTCAGCGGGTCCGGGCCCTCGTCGGGGGCCGCCGCGGCGAGGGCCGGGTCGATGACCGTTTCGCCGCGGAGGACCTGGCGAACGGCGTTCGCGAGCTCCTCCACGGGGCCGTCCTTCACCAGGAAGCCCGCCGCCCCCGCCTCCATCGCGCGGCGGAGGTGACCGGGGCGGCTGACCGTCGTGAGGATCAGGACCCGGCAGTCGGGGACCTCGTCGCGGAGGTCCGCGGCGGCCTCGAGGCCGGAGCGCCCGGGCAGTTCGACGTCCAGGAGCGCCACTTCCGGCCGGCTGACCAGTGCCGCGTCCACGATCTCGTCCCCCCGGCCCACCTGGGCGACGACCTCGATGTCGGGCTCCATGCCCAGCAGCAGGGTCAGGGCCCCGCGCCTCGTGCCCTGGTCCTCGGCGAGGAGGACCCTCACGGACTTCGCCGGCCGGTGGTCCTGCGGCATCTCGTTCACACGGAACAGCGTAGGGCGACCGGTCCGTCGGGGCGCGTTCGGCGAGCGGTGTCGGAGCAGATGACGCGGTCGTCCGATGGTGCGCTGCCCCGGGTGGGACGCGCACGCGGTTCGGAGCGGGGGCGGAGCTGGAGCGGGGCGGCCGGCAGCCGGCGCAAGGTGAGGCTCCCTGGAGCAGCGGGCTCCGGCGGAGGCCGTGCAGTGGCGACGGGCGGGCGGTCCGTCGTGGGCATCGCAGGGGACGTCGTGGCCGCCGCCGGCTGCACCGGGCCTCTCCCGGACGCCGTAACTGACGTACCGTCAGGCATGGCCGCCGGAGGGGTTCTCAACTCACCCCCGCTCGGCTATACATGAGGATCACCGACCTAGAACGCGTTCTAGAACGGGCGCGTACGGGACGGTCCCGCACGGCCTCGGTGCGGCCGACGGTGCGGACGGCCGCACCGAGGTCTTCCACTCGTCGAGGATCCTCACGGAACTCCAAGGAGCAGCATCCCCATGCCCATTGATGCCGCCAAGGCCGTCGCCGCCGAGCCCCGCAGCGCCGAGATCACCTGGGACCACAAGGACGTCCAGCTCTACCACCTGGGACTGGGCGCCGGGACCCCGGCGACCGACCCCGACGAGCTCCGCTACACCCTCGAATCCAGGCTCCACGTCCTGCCCAGCTTCGCCACCGTCGCCGGCGCCGGCATGGGAGCCGTCGGCGGCCTGTCCGCCCCCGGCATCGACGTGAACCTGGCCGCCGTCCTGCACGGCGGCCAGGCGATCACCCTCCACCGGCCGCTCCCCGCCCAGGGCAGGGCCGTCACCACCTCCCGCGTCGCCGCCGTCCACGACAAGGGCAAGGCGGCCGTCCTCGTACTGCGCTCCGAGGTCGCCGACGACGACGGCCCGCTGTGGACCAGCGACGCGCAGATCTTCGTACGGGGAGAGGGCGGCTGGGGCGGCGACCGCGGGCCCTCCGAGCGCCTCGAACTCCCCGACCGCGAACCCGACAAGACCGTCGAGCGCCCCGTACGCGACGACCAGGCGCTGCTCTACCGGCTCTCCGGCGACTGGAACCCCCTCCACGCCGATCCCGAGTTCGCCGAGCTCGCCGGCTTCGACCGGCCGATCCTCCACGGACTCTGCACGTACGGCATGACCCTGAAGACGGTGGTGGACACGGTGCTCGGCGGCGACGTCGCCCGGGTCCGCTCGTACCGCACCCGATTCGCCGGGATCGTCTTCCCCGGCGAGACCCTGCGTATCCGGATGTGGACCGGGGACGGCCGCGTCCAGGTGTCGGTCACGGCCGTGGAGCGCGAGGACGCTCCCGTGCTCGCCGACACTCTCGTCGAACATTCGTGATTGGAGCCGCACCATGCGCGCAGCCGTACTGCACGAGATCGGCCAGGAGAAACTCGAGGTCCTCGACGACGTCGAGGCGGTGGGCTTCGGCCCCGGCAAGGTGAAGATACGGGTCAGGGCGACCGGACTGTGCCACTCCGACGTCTCCGCCATGAGCGGAGTCCTCCCGCAGCCCGCGCCGTTCATCCCCGGCCACGAGGGCGCGGGCGAGATCCTCGACGTCGGCGACGGCGTCACCGGGCTGAGCGAAGGACAGCGGGTACTGCTCTGCTGGCTGCCCGCCTGCGGGGTGTGTCCCGCCTGCAAGCGCGGTCAGACCCAGCTCTGCCTCGCCGGCTTCATGAACGCCGGCACGCCCAACTTCCGCAGGCCCGGAGGGGAGGTCTTCGGCTTCGCCGGTACGGGCACGTTCACCGAGGAGGTCGTCGTCGACGCCGGCTGCGCCGTGCCGATCCCCGACGACGTGCCCTTCGACATCGCCGCCCTCATCGGCTGCGGCGTCACCACCGGGCTCGGCGCGGCCATCAACACGGCGAAGGTGGAGGCCGGTTCCTCGATCGCCGTCATCGGCTGCGGCGGCGTCGGCATCTCCGCGATCCAGGGCGCCAAGCTCCAGGGGGCCGCCCAGATCGTCGCCGTCGACCCCGTCGAGTCCCGGCGCGAGGCCGCCCTGCGCTTCGGCGCGACGGAGGCCGTCGCCCCCGACGCCCTCGGCGACGCCAAGCAGCGGGTCACCGCAGGTGAGGGCTTCGACTACGTCTTCGAGGTGGTCGGCAAGTCCGCCACCGCCCGGACCGCGTACGAGACGACCCGGCGCGGCGGCACGCTCTGCGTCGTCGGCGCGGGCGCCCTCGACGACTTCCTGCAGCTCAACATGTTCGAGCTGTTCTTCGACGAGAAGCGGATCCTGCCGTCGATGTACGGGGGCGGTGACGTGCTGCGCTCGTACGAGCGGGCCATCGCGCTCTGGCGGGCCGGCCGGATCGACCTGGAGTCCCTGATCACCCACCGGGTGCCGCTCTCCGGGATCAACGAGGCGCTGGAGCAGATGCGTACGGGTGTCGCGCTGCGCACCTGCATCGAGATCTGAGAGGACGAGAATCGATGTCACTCCCTCTGGAGGGGCTGTCCGCGATCGTCACCGGCGCGGGCCGGGGCCTGGGCCGTGCCGAGGCGCTGGAACTCGCCCGGCTGGGCGCGGCGGTGGTCGTCAACGACTACGGGCAGCCCGGGCGCGACGGCTCCGGCGCGGCGTCGGCGACCCCCGCCGAGGAGGTCGCCGAGGAGATCCGAACGGCGGGCGGCCGGGCGGTCGCGCACCTCGGCGACGTCGCCGACTTCGAGACGGCGCGGGGTCTGGTGGACCTGGCGGTGGGCGAGTTCGGGAAGCTGGACGTCCTGGTCAACAACGCGGGGATCCTGCGCGACCGGATGGTCTTCTCGATGAGCGAGGACGAGTGGGACTCGGTGATCCGGGTCCATCTGAAGGGCCACTTCAACACCACGCACTTCGCGGCGGTGCACTGGAGGGGCCGGGCCAAGGCGGGGGAGTCCGGGGTGTACGGCCGGATCGTCAACACGTCGTCGGAGGCGTTCCTCGCCGGTTCGGCGGGTCAGCCGAACTATGCGGCGGCCAAGGGCGGGATCGTGGGCCTGACGACGTCGACGGCGCTCGCGCTCGCAAAGTACGGCGTGACGGCGAACGCGATCTGCCCGCGGGCGCGCACCCGGATGACCGAGGACGTCTTCGCCGGGTTCGCGGAGCCGACGGAGGGTGAGCTGGACGCGCTGGCGCCGGAGCATGTCGCACCGGTCGTGGGCTATCTGGCCTCTCCCGCGGCGGCGGCCGTCAACGGCCAACTGCTGGTCGTGCACGGCGGGATGGTCGCCATCGTGGAACGCCCCAAGGTCACGGCGAAGTTCGACACGGCGAAGGACGCGTTCACGTACGAGGAACTGGACGGGCTGCTGTCCCCGCACTACGCGTCCCGGCCGGCGGGCGAGACGTTCGCGGCGGCGGAGGTGCTGGGACTGAAGCGAGGGTGAGGCCCGGGGATCCCGGGGTGGGTCCCCTACGGCTCCAGGTGGGGAACGTCGAACAGCCCCGGGTTTCCCCGGGGCTGCTCGGCGTGGTCACGACGAAGGATCAGGGCCGCTGGTCCGTGGCCACCGATCCGTGACTACTGCTCCGCGTTGCGGCGGTGGCGGCCGTGGGGGGAGGACGTGGAGTCCTCCGTCGGCGCCGCCTCGCCGCGGTGCTTTCCGGAGCCCTGCGACTCCGTCCCGTCCGTACGCGCTTCCGACATGGTGGAACTCACCCCGTAATGATCGCTGTTTTCGTGCGGCCGAGAGTCTAACCAGCGGCCTTACGGTCTGCGAGGGGTGCCTGCTGGAGTGGGACCGGGCGGCAGACGCGTGGCTCGACGGTGACCGTCACCGCGGCAGGCTCGGGGTCCGGCGGTACTTCGAGACCGATGATCCCGCAGGGCGTGTCAGGCGTCGTGTACGGGAGCCTCAGCACGCCCCCCGCCGTCCAGACCCCCGCCCCGGCCTGCCACCCCACCGGGGCGGCCAGTTGGTGCATCCGGCGCCCGGCCGGACGCCACATCCCCACCCAGCTCCCGGCCGCCGCGTCGATCCGCAGCGCGACCGCGCAGCTCTCCGGCAGCAGCACCTGCCCCGGCTGTACGGCGAAGGGGGTCACCGCCGCGTCGTCGAGCCGCAGGCACTCGGGGAACCGGACCGGCAGCAGACTGCCGAGCACGCCCCAGCCGAGCCGGTCGTGGCCGGGGGAGGGGGCGTCGGAGCGGATCAGCAGCAGTCCGCTGTCCGGGTCGGCCGTCAGCAGCCGGTCGTTGCTCTCCTCGGTGATCTGGAGCAGCGGCGTCACCTCGCCCCCGCGCTCCAGGTCGACCGCCACCGCCTTCACCGGTCCGTCGTCGAGGCTGCGGTCGAGTGCGAGCATCCGTCCGGTACGGTCCAGCCAGACGCCGCCCGTGCAGCGGCCCTTGACCTCCGCGACCTGCTCCGGACCGAACGCCCCGCCCGCCACCAGCCAGATCGTGGTGGTGTCCGCGCCGACGCACATCGCGTAGCCGCAGATGCCGTCGGGGGAGGGCGGCAGAAGGACGAGCTCGTCGGACTCGACGGCCCCCAGGGGCAGTTGACCCGTCCCCGGGCCCGTCGGATACAGCAGGGAGAACGTGTGCCGGCGGCCGTCCACCCGGCGGCAGATCAACACCCGCCCGTCCGCGAGCGGAAGCAGCTGGGTGTGGGACTCCTCGGGCTGGTCGAGCGGCAGCGGTACCGCGTACGGCTCCGGCCCGTCCAGCGTCCAACGCTCCGCGTACAAGGCGTCCCCCGTGCCGGCGAGCCGCGCCGCGTACGCCCCGTTCGCCGTGATCGTGAATCGCGCCGGCCGCACCGCGCCGCCGTCGTCCGTCGCTGTCTCAATGGCACAGGCTGTCATCGACTCGTCACCTCCGGCCACCGAAGCTAGTTTTCGCACTTCCTGCCGAACAACACGAGCCCGGTCACTTCACACATAAGGGTGGCCGTGAATCGATTCTGCTGAGGGGAGGGGGCCGGTTGTGCTGGAGAGATGAGTGGTGCATAAGGTAAGGCGATCCTAAGTGGAGCCTGTGGCTCCGGGTACGGGGCCGTCCTGCGCCCGTCCCGAACCGGCCACGCACCGGTGCACGCGTCGGTCGCGCGCCGGTTCTCGGGCCGGTTCTCGGGCCGTTCCCGGGCCGGTTCCGCCGCGGGTCCGAGCCGCCGTCCCCGTACTCGTACAGGAGAAGCCCCCCATGTCCCTCCGCCGCCGCGGCACCGCCGCCGCCGTCGCACTCGCCGCCGCGCTCTCCCTCGCGGCCTGTGGAAACGCTGACGACTCCTCGGGTGCCGCCTCGGAGAAGAAGGAGGGGGCCGCCAAGAAGGACGTCGCCACGGGCGGCAAGGACTTCGGCGACGCGGCCGCCAAGACCGCGGCGATGGGGACCGACGCCGGGCCCGGCCAGTTCCCGCGCACCCTCACCCACGCGCTCGGCACGACGGAGATCACCGCGGCTCCGAAGCGGGTCGTGGTCCTCGACGTGGGCGAGCTCGACAACGTCGTCTCGCTCGGCATCAAGCCCGTCGGATACGCCCCCTCCGAGGGGGACGATGGCATCCCCACGTATCTGGACAAGGACGCGGGCGCCCCCAAGTCCGTCGGCACCATCAACAACCTCAACCTCGAGGCGATCGCCAATCTGGAGCCGGACCTGATCCTCGGCAGCCAGCTGCGCGCCGCGGACAAGTACGACGAGCTGTCGAAGATCGCCCCCACCGTCTTCTCCATCCGCCCCGGCTTCACCTGGAGGGAGAACTACCTCCTCAACGCCGCGGCCCTGGACAAGACCGCCGACGCGAAGGCGAAGCTCGCCGCGTACGAGACGAAGGCGAAGCAGCTGGGCACGGACATCGGTCCGGACAAGCCGTCCGTCTCGATGGTCCGTTACCTCCCGGGCAAGATCCGCCTCTACGCCAAGGCGTCCTTCATCGGCACGATCCTGGAGGACGCGGGCCTGCCCCGGCCCAAGAACCAGCAGATCGACGACCTCGCCGCCGAGATCAGCCCCGAGAAGATCGACCAGGCCGACGCCGACTGGATCTTCACCGGCGTCTACGGCGACCCGAAGGCCACCAAGCGTGACACCGCCCAGGCCAACCCGCTGTGGAAGAACCTCACGGCGGTCAAGGCCGGCCGGGCCAAGGACGTCCCGGACGAGACCTGGTACCTGGGCCTCGGCGTGACGGCGGCGAACAGCGTCCTCGACGACCTGCGCGCCGACCTCGTCACGAAGTGACGACGTGACCTGGGGACGACGGGGCGGGCGGGGCCCGTCGCGGTTGTCCACAGGCAGGACGGCGGGGCACGGCGGCCAGGTAGCCTTTCCCCCGTGCCCCGTCTGTCTGAAGTCATCGCCGCGCTCGACGCTCTCTGGCCGCCCGAGCGGGCCGAGCAGTGGGACGCCGTCGGTACGGTCTGCGGCGACCCCGACGCCGAGGTCACCCGCGTCCTCTTCGCGGTCGACCCCGTCCAGGAGATCGCCGACGAGGCGATCGCGCTCGGCGCCGACCTGATCGTCACCCACCACCCCCTCTATCTGCGGGGTACGACGACGGTCGCGGCCTCGCACTTCAAGGGCCGCGTCGTGCACACGCTCATCAAGCACGACATCGCCCTGCATGTGGCGCACACCAACGCCGACACCGCCGACCCCGGAGTCTCGGACGCCCTCGCCGGCGCCCTCGACCTGCGGATCACCGGCCCCCTGGTCCCCGAGAACAACCTCGGCCGGATCTGCGAGCTGGACCACCCCGAGACGCTGGCCGAGTTCGCGGCACGCGCCGCGAAGCGGCTGCCCGCCACCGCGCAGGGCATCCGGGTCGCCGGAGACCCGGCGATGACCGTCCGCCGGGTCGCCGTCAGCGGCGGCTCGGGCGACAGCCTCTTCGACGCCGTACGGGCCGCGGGCGTGGACGCCTTCCTCACCGCCGACCTGCGCCACCACCCGGTGTCCGAGGCCACCCAGCACGCGCCGATCGGCCTGGTCGACGCCGCCCACTGGGCCACCGAATGGCCCTGGTGCGAGCAGGCCGCCGCCCAGCTCGACGAGATTTCCGACCGCCATGGCTGGGACCTGCGTGTCCACGTCTCGAAGACGGTCACCGACCCCTGGTCCTCCCATCACACCTCCCCTGGAGCCCCCAACTGAACGCCGCGCCCGCCGACCAGATCCGACTCCTCGACGTCCAGGCCCTGGACGTCCGTCTCCAGCAGCTCGCCCACAAGCGCAGGTCCCTGCCCGAGCACGCCGAGATCGAGTCGCTGACCAAGGACCTCACGCAGCTGCGCGACCTGCTCGTCGCCGCGCAGACCGAGGAGAGCGACTGCGCCCGCGAGCAGACCAAGGCCGAGCAGGACGTCGACCAGGTCCGCCAGCGCGCCGCGCGGGACCAGCAGCGCCTGGACTCCGGCGCCGTCTCGTCGCCGAAGGACCTGGAGAGCCTCCAGCGCGAGATCACCTCGCTCGCCAAGCGCCAGGGCGACCTGGAGGACATCGTCCTCGAGGTCATGGAGCGCCGTGAGTCCGCGACCGAGCGGGTCGCCGAGCTGACCGAGCGGGCCTCCGCCGTCCAGGCCAAGGCCGACGACGCGACCGCCCGCCGCGACACGGCCCAGGGCGAGCTGGACGCCGAGGCGGCGTCGATCAGCAAGGAGCGCGAGCTCGTGGCCGGTTCCGTCCCGGCCGACCTGCTGAAGCTCTACGAGAAGCTGCGTGAGCAGCAGGGCGGTGTCGGCGCGGCGCGGCTGTACCAGCGCAAGTGCGAGGGCTGCCACATCGAGCTGAACATCACCGAGCTGAACGAGGTCCGGGCGGCCGCCGCCGACACGGTGGTGCGGTGCGAGAACTGCCGTCGGATCCTGGTCCGTACGTCGGAGTCCGGCCTGTAATGACGGCCATCAGGGAAGTCGTCGTCGAGGCGGACGGGGGCTCCCGGGGGAACCCGGGGCCCGCCGGATACGGCGCGGTCGTCCTGGACCCGGTGACCGGCGAGACGCTGGCGGAGCGCGCCGAGTACATCGGCGTCGCCACGAACAACGTCGCCGAGTACAAGGGCCTGGTGGCCGGGCTGAAGGCGGCGCGTGAGCTGTTCCCCGACGCCGCGGTGCACGTCCGGATGGACTCCAAGCTCGTCGTCGAGCAGATGTCGGGCCGCTGGAAGATCAAGCACCCGGACATGAAGCCGCTCGCGGCGGAGGCGGCCCGGGTCTTCCCGGCGCGCCAGGTCCGCTACGAGTGGATCCCCCGCGAGAAGAACAAGCACGCGGACCGGCTCGCGAACGAGGCGATGGACGCGGGCAAGCGCGGCAGGCAGTGGGAGCCGTCGGCGTCCTCCGCGGCCCTGGACGCCTCGGCGGCGCCGAGCGCGCCGGCGGCGCCCTCGGGCCCTCCCGGCGACGCGACGGCGGGCGCGGCCCGCGCGCGGGCGGCCCTCGCGGGTACGGGCGCGGGCACGTCCTCCGGCGCGGGTACGGCCTCTCGTGCGGGTGCCTCCTCCGGTGCGCGTACGGGCTCCGGCGCCGGTACGGGCTCCGGCGGTGCGGCTGTCCGGGCCGACGACGGTCTGTTCGCCGCCGACGAGACGATCGCGGCGCAGGCCCGGGCCTCCCTGGCGGCGGCCGCCACGGCCGAGCGCGAGTCCGCGGCGAGCGGCGACTTCGAGGCCGAGGCCGGTGTCCTCGGCCACGAGCCCGCGCCCGCCGCGCCCGCCGCGCCCGGCTGGGGGGCGCCCGACATGGGGGCGCCGGCCACGTTCGTCCTGCTCCGGCACGGCGAGACCGCGCTCACGCCCGAGAAGCGCTTCTCCGGGAGCGGAGGCACCGACCCGGAGCTGTCCGCCGCCGGGCTGCGTCAGGCCGACGCCGTCGCCGCCGCGCTCGCCGCGCGCGGCACGATCCAGGACATCGTCAGCTCGCCGCTCAAGCGGTGCCGGCAGACCGCCGAGGCCGTCGCCGCCCGGCTCGGACTCGACGTACGGATCGAGGACGGGCTGCGGGAGACCGACTTCGGGGCCTGGGAGGGGCTGACCTTCGCCGAGGTGCGGGAGCGGTACGCCGAAGACCTCGACGCCTGGCTCGCCTCGCCCAAGGCCGCCCCGACCGGTGGTGGCGAGAGCTTCGCGACCGTCGCGCGGCGCGTCTCGGCGACCCGTGACCGGCTGACCGGCGCGTACGCGGGCCGGACCGTCCTCCTCGTCACCCACGTCACGCCGATCAAGACCCTGGTGCGGCTGGCCCTCGGCGCCCCGCCGGAGTCGCTGTTCCGGATGGAGCTCTCGGCCGCCTCGCTGTCGGCCGTGGCGTACTACGCGGACGGCAACGCCTCCGTACGGCTCCTGAACGACACCGCGCACCTGAGGTGACCTGAACGAAAGAACGGGGGCGGGGACACGGACGACCGTGACCCCGCCCCCGTTCGTGTTCCCGCGTACCGCGCGACCGCCCCACCGTGCCCCCCGCGACCGCCCCACCGTGCGACCCGCCGGGCCGCGATGCCCGGGTCGGCGCGCTCAGCGCGCCCGCAGCTCCGCCGCCTCGCGGGCCAGGGACTCCACGCGCGCCCAGTCGCGGGCCGCGAGGGCGTCGGCGGGCAGCATCCACGTACCGCCGACGCAGCCCACGTTGGGAAGCGACAGGTACGAAGGCGCCGAGCCCAGGGAGATGCCGCCGGTCGGGCAGAACCGGGCCTGGGGGAGCGGGCCGGAGAGCGACTTCAGATACGGGACGCCGCCTGCCGCCTCCGCCGGGAAGAACTTCATCTCGCGCACCCCGCGCTCCAGGAGCGCCACGACCTCCGAGGTCGTCGAGACCCCCGGGAGGAACGGCACACCCGCGGACCGCATGGCGTCCAGCAGGCTCTCCGTCCAGCCGGGGCTCACCAGGAAGCGTGCCCCCGCGCCGACCACGTCCGCGACGCCCGCAGCGGAGATGACGGTGCCCGCGCCGACGACGGCGTCCGGGACCTCGGCGGCGATCGCGCGGATCGCGTCGAGCGCGGCAGGGGTCCGCAGCGTCACCTCGATCGCGGGCAGGCCGCCCGCGACCAGGGCACGGGCCAGGGGTACGGCGTCGGCGGCGTCCTCGATCACCACCACCGGGACGACGGGTGCGAGGTCGAGAACGGAGGGCAGCGCGGAGGTCATGGACCTCATCCTGCCCGTACGCGACAACCTGCGCAACGAGCGTTGCGCGCTGTGCAACGCCCTGCTCCGGCCACCTAGTGGATCTCGTCCACCAGCACGTCCAGCGCCCCCGCCTTCCCCTCCTCCACCACGTACTTCAGGTCCCGTAGCGCCTCCACCAGCTCCACCGGGTCCTTCGGGGCCGCGCCCGCCTCGAGCAGGCTGCGCACGATCCGCCCCTTCGTCGCCTTGTTGAAGTGGCTGACCACCTTCCGCGTCGGCGCGTGCAGCACCCGGACCGTCGCGGTCCGCGCCGCCACCTCGCCCTTCGGCTTCCACGCCGAGGTGTAGGCGGAGGACCGCAGGTCCAGGACGAGCCCGTCTCCCGCTGCCTCCGGCATGACGGTCGCCATCGCGCCCCGCCAGTGCGTGCCCAGCGCCCCGAGCCCCGGCAGCTTCACACCCATCGAGCAGCGGTACGACGGGATCCGGTCGTCCACCCGCACCGCACCCCACAGCCCCGAGAAGACCAGGAGCGACGCCCGCGCCCGCTTCCGGGCGGCCGCGTCCAGGGTGGCCAGGCCCAGCGCGTCGTACAGCACGCCCGTGTAGATCTCGCCGGCCGGACGGGCGCCCGCCGTCCGCAGCTCCGTGTTCTTGGCGACCTCGCCGCGCAGCCCCTCGCTCAGCCCGAGCACCTCGCGCGCCTTCTCCTCGTCGGCGGCGCACAGCTCGACCAGCTCGTCCAGGACCGCCGCCCGCGCCTCGGCCAGGCCCGGCAGCGACAGGGACTCCGGCTTGAGCGGCGCCCCACGGCCCGATGCGGCCTTACCCTCCGACGGCGGCAACAGCACGAGCACGGTGGTTCTCCTTCGTACGTCCAGGGCTGGGGGTGCGGCCCCAGAGCGTTCAGCCTACAAAGTGCCGGGCCCCGCCCCGCGCCATACGCTCGGTCCATGCCCCGCCGCCACATCCACGTGACCGGCGCAGCCGAGGACCTGCGGGCCGCGCTGCGCGTACTGAGGACCCGGATGCAGGTCCCGGAGAGCTTTCCTCCGGCCGTCCTCGCCGAGGCCGAGGCGGCCGCGGCCTCCCCGCGGCTGCCGGAGTACGACGCCACCGACATCCCTCTCTTCACCATCGACCCGCCGGACTCCCGCGACCTCGACCAGGCCATGCACCTCGCCCGCCGGCCGGGCGGCGGCTACCGCGTCCACTACGCCATCGCCGATGTCGCCGCGTTCGTCACCCCCGGCGGGGAAGTCGACAAGGAGGCGCATCGGCGCGTCGAGACCCTCTACTTCCCCGACGAGAAGATCCCGCTGCACCCTCCGGTGCTCTCCGAGGGCGCCGCGAGCCTGCTGCCCGACCACACCGCGCCCGCCCTGCTCTGGTCCTTCGACCTGGACGCCGAAGGCCGCCAGGTCGCCGTCGACGTACGCCGTGCGCGCGTCCGCAGCCGACGCAGGCTCGACTACGCCGGCGCCCAGCAGCTGATCGACGCGGGCACGGCGGAGGAACCGCTCGCTCTGCTCAAGACGGTGGGCACGCTCCGCGAGGCCCTGGAGGTCGAACGCGGCGGGGTCTCCCTCGATCTCCCCGAACAGGAGGTCGTCGAGACCGGCGACACGTACACCCTGGTCTACCGGGCCCCGCGCCGGGTCGACGGCTGGAACGAGCAGATCTCTCTGCTCACCGGTATGGCCGCGGCCGACCTGATGATCGCCGCGGGCACCGGAATCCTGCGCACCCTCGGCGCCGCGCCGGACGGGGTCGACAAGCTCCGCAGCTCCGCCTCGGCGCTGGGGATCGAGTGGCCGCACCACTTCTCGTACGCGAAGCTCATCCGCTCGCTCGATCCGGGGAATCCCCGGCACGCCGCCTTCCTCATGGACGCCGCCACGGGCCTGTTCGAGAACTCCGGGTACATCGCCTTCGACAGCGGCCGTCTCCCGGACTCCGTGGTCCATTCCGCCATCGCCGACGAGTACACGCACTGCACCGCGCCCCTGCGCCGCCTGGTCGACCGCTATGTGGGCGAGCTCTGTCTGGCGGCCGTCGCGGGCCAGGCGCCACCCGGGTGGGTCGAGGACGCGCTGTCGAAGCTGCCGGCCGAGATGGACAGCGGGCGCGGCAAGGACGCCGACAGAGAGAGCATGGACGTCGTCGAGGCGGCGCTGCTCAAGGACCGGATCGACCAGGTCTTCGACGGGTTCGTGATCGACGTGAAGGACAGTGCGGGCAGGAAGGGCGTCGTGCATCTGAGGGACCCGGCCGTGGTGGGCACCGTGAAGAGTCAGCAGCGGCTGAAGCAGGGGAAGCCGGTGAAGGTGAAGCTGACGAAGGCCGACCCGAAGGACCCGGCCAGGGACAAGGTCCTCTTCGAGCACGTGCCGGAATGAGTCAGACGGTCGCGACGGCGTGTGTGAGCGCCCGGTGGAAGGACCGGGCGTCGTCCGCGTGACAGCGGACGATCCGCACGGCCCGGGGGCCGCCGAGGAACCGGGGCGCGTCGACCGGCTCGGTCAGCTCGATGACGACCGAGGTCTGTGAGGCGACGGCGAGATTCAGCTCCCCTTCCGTCTTCTCGTGGGTGAAGCGCAGCTCGTGCCGGACCGTCGCGATCCGGTCGAGCGGGATGTGGAGGTCGATGTGCGCGGCCTGCCGCAGGCGGAGCGCGTCGGGGGTGAGGATGTGCGGCCGGGTCACGGAGGCGGCGTGGATCCCGAGGACGAACAGGATCCCCGAGTACACGTCGAGGACCAGCACGATCGCATGGGTGACGGGCCAGTCGGCCAGCAGGTACGACATGCCGATGGTCTCGACGAGGCAGACGAACGCGAAGCCGTACATGAGGGCGGCCTGGTCACG
The DNA here is from genome assembly GCF_042902595.1 of Streptomyces sp. NPDC012508. NCBI lineage: Bacteria > Bacillati > Actinomycetota > Actinomycetes > Kitasatosporales > Streptomycetaceae > Streptomyces > Streptomyces sp. NPDC012508. The sequence continues at coordinate 580,306 of NZ_JBIBEO010000006.1, read as the reverse complement.
GGCGTGCGGGAACACCTGGTCGCCGGGGCGGACGCCGTCGCGGCGGCGGGCGACCCACAGGGCGAGGCTGACCATCAGCCGCAGCTCGTGCCCGATGAGCCGCAGTACGGGTACGGGCACCAGCTCCCCGAGCGCCTGCCGCGCGGAGAGCCCGCGTCGCCGGAGGCCCACGTACGCCGTGAGGCTCGCGAGGGCGAGCAGGAGGGTGAGGACCTCGGCGGCGGCGAGGACGGGCATCGGTATCCGTACACCGGCGACGAGACAGACGACGAGGACGAGCTCGGCGGGCAGGGCGGTGTACGCGACCCCGCGCAGAAGCCGGATCAGGGCGGTCACCGGGCCCGCTCCGCGACGCGACGGAGGGCGTCCTGGACGGCGGCGGACTGGGCGGGGGAGAAGTCGCCGAAGAGGGCTTCGGCGAGCTGCCCCTGCGGTACGCCGCCCTGCTCGCCGAGCTGCACCGCCAGGGAGTCCGGCAGAAGGCCGGCGAGGGCCTGCCCCGCCTCGGCCACGCGCGGGTCGTCCGGGTCCGCGTCGGCGAGGGCGTCGAGGCGGGCGTACACGTCGTGGGCGCGGGCGACGGACTCGGGGTCCGAGGTCATGGCGCGCATCGTGCCGATGAGCTGCGACCGCTCCTCGTCCGGCGCCACGGTGTCGAGGAGCGCGAGGATCTCGCGGTCCTTGACGGCCATGGGGGACTCCGGGACCTCACCGAGGCCCGCGAACAGATCGGCCAGCTCGGCCGAGACGGGGCCCTCCGAGGTCAGCCGACCGGCGCGCGCCTCCCCGAGCAGCTCGGCGAGCCGCTCGCGCCGCTCGTGGATCACGGCCTCCTGCCGCGCGAGGTCGGTGTCCAGCTCCTCCAGTACCTCCACCAGCTCCCGCCCCTCGTCGTCGGCGAGCACGTCCCGCACCTCGTCGAGCCCGAGGCCGAGTTCGGTCAGCCGCCGGATCCGGGCGAGCAGGACGGCGTCCCGGATGCCGTACTCGCGGTAGCCGTTGGCCAGCCGTACGGGCTCGGGCAGCAGCCCGAGATGGTGGTAGTGCCGCACGGCCCGCGGGGTGACCCCGACGAGCGCGGCGATCTCGCCGATTCGCATGAGGTCAGTAGAAACCCTGACGCTGCGACAAGGTCAAGCGGACGCCGGGCGACGGGTAGCATGGTCGGCACGGCAGACGAGCCGGGCGGGCGGCCGCGTGGGGATCCTCGGATCCTCCCGAGGAACGTCCGGGCTCCACAGGGCAGGGTGGTGGCTAACGGCCACCCGGGGTGACCCGCGGGACAGTGCCACAGAAAACAGACCGCCGGGGACCTCGGTCCTCGGTAAGGGTGAAACGGTGGTGTAAGAGACCACCAGCGCCTGAGGTGACTCAGGCGGCTAGGTAAACCCCACCCGGAGCAAGGTCAAGAGGGGTCGTCCTCGGACGACTCTGCGCGGACGATCGAGGGCTGCCCGCCCGAGTTCGCGGGTAGACCGCACGAGGCCGGCGGCAACGCCGGCCCTAGATGGATGGCCGTCACCCCGACGACCGCGAGGTCCCGGGGAACAGAACCCGGCGTACAGCCCAGCTCGTCTGCCTCCACCCCCCCTGACCTGGGCTTCCTCCCGGGCGGAGGGCGGGCCCGCCACCGCTCCGTCACTCCGTCAGGGAGCGCTCCGCCACCCGCCGCACGTGCCCCGCGAAGACCTCGGCGGCATCCGGAGTCAGCGTGCGCAGCGCGACCATCGCCGTGATGATCACGTCGCACAGCTCGGACTCGACGTCCTGCCAGGTGTGCGAGGCGCCCTTGCGCGGGTTCTGTCCCGTCGCGCCGATGACGGCCTGCGCCACCTCGCCGACCTCCTCCGAAAGCTTCAGGACCCGCAGCAGGACGTCCTGTTCCGGAGGGAGCGTGTGGTGCGCGGAGATCCAGGAGGCGAGACGGTCGATGGTGTTCCACGGGTCGCTCATGGTGCAGAAGACTGCCAGTTCAGCGCGGTCGGTAGGGTACGCGCGTGATATTCGGGCGTGCGCGGCTCCAGGCCGCCGTGAGTGAGTTCGAGACCGCCGTACGGGCGCAGGACGGTGCTGCCGCCGAGCGTGCCTTCGGTGGTCTGCACCGGGCCTTCGGGCGGGCCGGCGACGCGGAGCTGCTGGAGGCCGGGCCGCGGCTCGCGGCGTTCCTCGCCGAGGTGCCCCCGGGGCCGCGCGCCGTGACCGCGGTGATGGTCGGGGCGTGCGTGGAGCGCGGGGCCGACGCCGTCGCCTGCGCTCCCGCCGTGTTCGCGGGGGCGCGTGAGGCGTTCGAGGCAGCCGAGGTGTTCTGCGAGCGGTGGGCGGCCACCGGCGGCGGCGACCTGCCGGGTCACGAGGACGGCGACCTGACGGAGGCCCACGTCGAGCGGGTCGGCTTCGAGGCCGTCGTCGGCTGGGAGTCGCTTCCGCAGTGGGAGATGGCCTGCGTCGCGATGCTCAACGCGAAGGCGGTACGGCACGAGAGCGGCGGCAAGGCGGAGCTGCGGGCGGTCGTGGAGCGCGTCCGGGAGGCGTCGGGGGACCCGTTCAAGTGCCTCGCCTACGCCCTGGACGTGCTGGACGACGAGCCGCTCGTCGTGCTCGACCGGCAGTCCGGTGCCGGATTCGCCGTACGCGTATCCGGGATCGGCGACAACTTCCAGCTGCACACCCTCCTCGCCGACGCCCTGATCGGCGGCGGACACCTGCCCGGTACGGCGCCCTCCCCGCAGGCCGTCGCCATGTGCCGGGACCAGCCCGGGATGACCTCGACCACCGGCTCCTTCAACCTCGTCGGCGCCGACGGCGAGTGGATATGGAACGAGGGCAACCCCTCCGAGATCCCGGTCGTCGACGGCGTACGGCTCGTGGTCCTCGACCCGCCCCCGTACGAGCGGAGCTGGCCGGCCGGCCGGTTCTTCCCCGGGATGACCGGCGAGCTCGTCCTCGAACGCGTCCTGCCCGGGAACGAGGCCGCGGCCCTGCTCGTCCAGGTGGCCGAGTCCGTGCGCTGAGCCGCGCCACACGTGCGGCCCGGGTCCGTGGGGAACGGGGCGGGGCGGTGTACGGGTAGGGCCATGACGATTCCCGTGGACAGACTCAGCGACCCGGCCGTGCGCGCCTTCGTCACGGCCCTCAACGCCAATGACCGCGACGCCTTCTTCGCGGTCCTCACTCCTGGCGCCACCATGTCCGACGACGGTTCCGACCGGAACGTCGACGAGTGGACCGACAAGGAGATCTTCTCCTCGCGCGGCCACATCGAGGTCGAGTCCGAGAAGGACGGCGGGCGCGCCCTCGTCGCCCGCTACCGCAACGACACCTGGGGTGAGATGCGGACGGCCTGGAGGTTCCAGGTGCAGGACGGGAAGGTCAGCCGCTTCGAAACCGGCCAGGCGTAGCCCCGGAGGGCGGGGGCCCTCCGAGGGCCCCTACCCTCGCCCGATGTACGGCATCGCCGTCGCCATCACCGTCGCGAACTGCACGTTCGCCTCCAGCGGCAGGCCCGCCATGTGCACCACGGTCGCCGCCACGTCCGCCGCGTCCATCACCGGCTCCGCCGCCAGCTGCCCGTTCGCCTGCAGGATCCCCGACTGCATCCGCGCCGTCATCTCCGTCGCCGCGTTCCCGATGTCGATCTGACCGCACGCGATCCGGTACGGCCGCCCGTCGAGCGACAGCGACTTCGTCAGGCCCGTCATCGCGTGCTTGGTCGCCGTGTACGCGATCGAGTGCGGGCGCGGCACATGCGCCGAGATCGAGCCGTTGTTGATGATCCGGCCGCCCTGCGGGGACTGCTCCTTCATCGTCCGGAACGCCGCCTGGGCGCACAGGAACGAGCCCGTCAGGTTCACGTCCACGACCGAGCGCCAGGTCTCGTGGGCGAGGTCCTCGACCGGGGTCCCGCCGCCCGCGAACGTCCCCGCGTTGTTGAAGAGCAGGTCGACCCGGCCCCACCGGTCCCGTACCGCGTCGAAGAGGGCCGTCACCGCCTCCGGCGAGGTCACGTCCGTCGGGACGCACAGGACGTCGGACGACGGGACGGACGCCGCCGTCTCCTCCAGGGGCTCGCGCCGGCGGCCCGCCAGCGCCACCGACCAGCCCGCCTCGGCCAGGGCCCGGGCCACGCCCCGGCCGATGCCCGATCCCGCTCCCGTCACCACTGCGATGCGCGACTCAGTGCTCATGGGCGCGCAGCGTACGTGAGATCGGTGCACAGGGAACTCATCTGTCCGACACGCGGATGTTCTGTACCCGACAACCCAGGGTCGTCCCGCGCCACTCCAATGCCTGACGGACAACATCCGTCAGGGGAGGGGCATATGACGTACGCACAGACACCCGCGTCCAGCCATACCGACGAACTCCGCGCCGCCGTGCGGCACTTCGGGCGCCGCGGCTTCCTCACCACCGCGGGCGCCGCCGCCGCGCTCGCCTTCGCGGTCCAGCTGCCGGCCGCCGGCGCGGCGAGCGCCGCCGAGCTGAACCCCCGCCGCATCACCGAGGACCCGTTCACCCTGGGGGTGGCATCCGGCGACCCGCTGCCGGGCTCGGTCGTCCTCTGGACCCGGCTCGCGCCGCGCCCCTTCGAGCCCGACGGCGGACTGCCCCGCGAACGGGTGGCCGTCCACTGGGAGCTCGCCCACGACGAGCGCTTCGGCCGGACCGTCAGGCGGGGCAAGGTCACCGCCCACCCCGAGTTCCAGCACAGCGTCCATGTCGAGATCGACCACCTCGACCAGGATCGTGTGTACTTCTACCGGTTCCGCGCCGGCGACTGGACCAGCCCCGTCGGCCGCACCCGGACCGCGCCCGCCCCCGGCGCGCGCATATCCGAGCTCAAGATCGCCGCCGTCTCCTGCCAGGCGTACCACGACGGCTACTTCACCGCCTACGGCCACCTCGCCCAGGAGGACCTCGACGTCGTCTTCCACCTCGGCGACTACCTCTACGAGTACGCCGTCAACGCCACCGGCGGCGCCCGCGCCTACACCGACCGGCGCCTGCCCGCGCACTTCAACCGGGAGACGATCACCCTGGAGGACTACCGGCTGCGGTACGCCCTCTACAAGTCCGACCCCGACCTGCGGGCGGCCCACGCCGCGCACCCCTTCGTCGTCACCTGGGACGACCACGAGACCGAGAACAACTACGCGGGCGACGTCCCCGAGAACGACGTGCCGCCGGAGGAGTTCCTGCTCCGCAGGGCCGCCGCCTACCGTGCGTACTGGGAGAACCAGCCGCTCAGGAGGGTCCAGCGGCCCGAGGGCCCGGACATGCGGCTCTACCGCCGCCTCCGCTTCGGCCGGCTCGCCCAGTTCGACATCCTCGACACCCGCCAGTACCGCTCCAACCAGGCGTACGGCGACGGCTGGCGGGTCCCCGGGCCCGAGTCCGAGGACCCGAGCCGCACCATGACCGGAGCCACGCAGGAGCGCTGGCTGCTCGACGGCTGGCGTGACTCGCGCGCCCTGTGGAACGTCGTCCCGCAGCAGGTCGTCTTCGCCGAGCGGCGCGACGTCCCGACCGACGCCTTCAAGCTCTCCATGGACTCCTGGGACGGCTACCCGGCCTCCCGGCAGCGGATCCTGGACGGCGCGGCGGCGGCCGGCATCGAGAACCTGATGGTGCTCACCGGCGACGTCCACGTCGGCTACGGCCTCGACATCAAGGCCGACCACCGTGACCCGGCCTCGCGCACCCTCGGGACCGAGATCGTCGCCACCTCCATCGCCAGCGGCAAGGACGGCGCCGACCGGCCCGCCAACTACGACAACCTCACCACCGCCAATCCGCACCTGAAGTTCTACAACGGGCGGCGCGGCTATGTGACGGTCGCGCTCGGCCGGGACAGCGCCCGCGCCGACTTCCGTACGGTGTCGGCGGTGACGACCCCCGGCGCCCCGGTCACGACGGCCGGGTCGTTCGTCACGGAGGCGGGCAACCCCGGTCTCACACCGGCGTGACCGACAGCTCCTGGGGATAGCGGACGCCGATGCGGTCCCGTACCGCGTCGAGCGTCCGCATCACCGCGAGGGAGCCCTCCAGCGGTACGAGCGGGGACTCCGTCAGCCCCGCCCGCAGACAGCGCGCCACCTCGGCCGCCTCCGGCAGCAGCGACTGCCGGTCGCCGTCCAGGACGAACTCCTCCGGCTCCCGGCCGTGGCGGCGCAGCGTGAAGCGGTCCGGGAAGAAGAAGCCGGCCGGGACGTCGATCCGGCCCGCCGACCCCGTCACGGAGGCGGTCATCGGGGTGTCCGCCACGAGCGAGCAGGACAGCAGGGCCGAGGCCCCCGAGGACCAGCCGAGGAGCATCCCCGTGTTCAGGTCCACGCCCTCGGGCGAGAGCAGCGCATGAGCCTGGACCGAGCCGGGCTCACCGAGCAGCAGATGCGCGAAGGAGACCGGATAGACCCCGAGGTCCAGAAGCGCCCCGCCGCCGACGGCCGGGTCGCGCAGCCGGTGGTCGGCGGCGAACGGGCCCGCGAGCCCGAAGTCCGCCTGGACGGTCCTGACCTCGCCGATCGCACCGTCCCGGACCAGCTCCGCCAGCTGCCGGACCAGCGGATTGCAGTACATCCACATGGCCTCCATCAGGAAGAGACCACGGTCCCGGGCGAGGGCGGCCAACTCCTCGGCCTCCCGCGCGTTCAGGGTGAGAGCCTTCTCGCAGAGGACCGCCTTGCCCGCCTCCAGGGCGAGCCCGGCGGCTTCCCGGTGCGCGTGGTGCGGGGTCGCCACGTACACCACGTCGACGTCCGGATCGGCGACGAGCGCGGCCCACGACCCGTACGCCTTCGGTATCCCGAACCGGTCGGCGAAGGCCCGCGCCGACGCCTCCGTACGGGAGGCCACGGCCACCACCTCCGCGTCGTCCGCCGCGAGCAGGTCGCCGGCGAACTTCGCCGCGATCCCGCCCGTCGCCAGCACGCCCCACCGCACGGTCTTCCCCATGTGCCCCACCCCACGACGTCCCGGTCCGTTCCGACGAGCTGAGAGCATAGGGAAAGTTTCAACGAAAGGGAGCAGTCGATGCCGGAGAGCGGCCAGCCCACGAAACAGGGATCGCAAGGACACATATCCGCCGGCCCCGCCGCCCCCGCACGGCGCGCGAGCCTGCTCGTCACGCTCGTCCTCGGCGGTCTCACCGCCCTCCCGCCGCTCTCCATGGACATGTACCTGCCGGCGCTGCCGGAGGTCACCGAGATGCTGCGCTCGCCCGCGGCGACGGTCCAGCTGACCCTGACCGCCTGCCTCGCCGGCATGGCGCTCGGCCAGCTCGTCGTCGGCCCGATGAGCGACCGATGGGGCCGCCGCAGACCGCTGCTCATCGGCATGATCGTGTACGTCGCCGCCACCGCGGTCTGTGCCTTCGCCCCCACGGTCGAACTGCTCATCGGCTTCCGGCTGCTCCAGGGCCTTGCGGGCGCGGCCGGCATCGTGATCGCCCGGGCCGTGGTCCGTGATCTGTACGACGGCGTCGCGATGGCCCGGTTCTTCTCCACCCTGATGCTGATCTCCGGCGTCGCCCCGATCATCGCCCCGCTCATCGGCGGCCAGATCCTGCGGATCACCGACTGGCGGGGCGTCTTCCACGTGCTCGCCGCCATCGGTGTCCTCCTGACCCTGGTGGTCTGGAAGTGGCTGGGGGAGACGCTGCCGCCGGAGCGGCGTCACGAGGGCGGTGTCGGGGAGGCGCTGCGCACCATGCGCGGGCTGCTCGCCGACCGGGTCTTCACCGGCTACATGCTGGCCGGCGGGCTCGCCTTCGCCGCGCTCTTCGCCTACATCAGCGCCTCGCCCTTCGTGGTCCAGGAGATCTACGGCGCCTCCCCGCAGACCTTCAGCCTCCTCTTCGGCCTCAACTCCGTCGGCCTCGTCGCCGTCGGGCAGATCAACGGCAAACTGCTCGTCGGCCGGGTCAGCCTCGACAAGGCGCTGGGCTGGGGACTCTGCGTGATCCTGCTCGCCTCGGTGGCGCTGCTGCTCATGACGAGCGGGGTCTTCGGGGAGCCGGGGCTCGCGCCGGTGGCCGCCGGGCTCTTCGTCCTGATGTCGGCGATGGGTCTGGCGATGCCCAACACCAACGCGCAGGCGCTGATGCGCACGCCGCACGCGGCGGGCTCCGCCTCCGCGCTGCTCGGCACCTCGTCCTTCCTGATCGGGGCGATCGCCTCCCCGCTGGTCGGCATCGCGGGCGAGGCCACGGCTGTGCCGATGGCCGTGGTGCAGCTGGTCTGTGCGGCTGGGGCGCTTGCCTGCTTCCTGGGCCTGTGCCGGCCGTGGCGCCCCCAGCCGGCCGCCTAAAATGTGGAGGTGAACGCCTCCGCCTCCCTTCCCTCCGGTGACACCGCCGCAGGTGACGCCTCCGGTGCCGCCTCGCGCGGCAGCCTGCGCACAGCCTCCGGCGACGAGCTGCGCGCCGCGCTCGCCGGACTCCTCGACGGGCTCCCGCCGCGCCAGGCGACCCAGGCCGTCGACCGGCTGATCGCCAACTACCGGGGGACCACCCCGACCGACGCCCCCGTGCTGCGCGACCGCTCCGACGTCGCGGCCTACGCCGCGTACCGGATGCCGGCGACGTTCGAGGCGGTACGGGCGGCACTCGACGCCCTGCGGGACGCGGCCCCCTCGTGGGAGCCGGCCACACACACCGACGTCGGCGGCGGCACCGGAGCGGCGAGCTGGGCGGTCGCGGAGGCCTGGGACGGCGCCGCCCGCACGACCGTGCTCGACTGGGCCGAGCCCGCGCTCGCCCTCGGCAAGGAGCTGGCGGACGGGGTCTTCCACGCGGAGTGGCGCCGGGACCGCATCAGCGGGGCGCTGCGGCTCGACACGGCGGACCTGGTGACGGTCAGCTACGTCCTCAAGGAGCTGACCGAGGCCGACCGCCGCGCGGTCGTGACCGAGGCCGCGCGGGTGGCGCAGGCCGTCGTGATCGTCGAGCCCGGCACCCCCGACGGCTACGAGCGGATCATCGAGGCGCGCTCCCTCCTCGTGGAGGCGGGCTTCACCGTGGCCGCGCCGTGCCCGCACAGCGGGGCCTGCCCGATCGAGCCGGGCAAGGACTGGTGCCACTTCGCGGCCCGGGTGAGCAGATCGTCGCTGCACCGGCAGGTGAAGGGCGGCTCGCTGCCGTACGAGGACGAGAAGTTCGCCTACGTGGCGGCGACCCGGTTCCCCGTCCTGCCTGCGGCCTCCCGGGTCATCCGCAAGCCCCAGATCCGCAAGGGCCAGGTCCTGCTGGACCTCTGCGGCCCCGAGGAGACCGGCCTGGCGCGCGAGACGGTCAGCAAGCGGCACGGGGCGCTGTACAAGGCCGCGCGGGACGCGGAGTGGGGCGACCCCTGGCCCCCGGAGCCCTCGGAGTAGGGCCCGGCGGGGAGGGGCCGCCCCGGGACTCACCCCAGGCGGGGGCGCAGCTCCTGGGTGCAGCACTTCACGCTGCCGCCGCCCTTGAGCAGCTCCGACAGGTCCATGCCCACCGGCTCGAAGCCACGGTCACGGAGCGGTTCGAAGAGGTCCACCGCCGCCTGGGGCAGCAGCACATGGCGGCCGTCGCTCACCGCGTTCAGGCCCAGCGTCGCCGCGTCCTGCTCCGTCGCGAGCAGGGCGTCGGGGAAGAGCCGGGACAGCACGGCCCGGCTGCCGGGGGAGAAGGCGCCGGGGTAGTACATGATCTCGTCGCGCGCCGGGTCGAGCACGCACAGCGCCGTGTCCAGGTGGTAGTAGCGCGGGTCCACCAGCTCCAGGCCGATGAGCGGGCGCCCGAAGAACTCCTGCGCCTCCAGGTGGGAGAGCGGGGTCGAGCGGAAGCCCCGGCCGGCCAGGATCCAGGACGAGGTCACGGCGAAGTCGCCCTCGCCCTCGTTCACGTGTTCCGGCACGCGGACCTCCGCGTAACCGTTTCCGCGGAACCAGTCCAGGTGCGCCGCCTCCTCCTCCGTACGCTGAGGATGGGCGAACCTCGCCCCCAGCACGCGGCCGTCGACCACGGTCGCGCCGTTCGCGGTGAAGACCATGTCGGGCAGGCCCGGGACCGGGTCGAGCAGCTCGACGGTGTGACCGAGCGCGCGGTACTTGGCCGTCAGGTCCTCCCACTGGGCGAGGGCGAGCGGCAGGTCCACCGGCTTGGTGGGGTCCATCCAGGGGTTGATGGAGTACGTCACCTCGAAGTGCGTGGGTGGGCACATCAGATAACGGCGGGGCGAGGCCTCGCGCGGGGTCTGGCGCAAAGAGGGCTCCTCACGGACGGAAGAACAGTCGTCTGACGGAGCCCATGGTCCGCCCTCGACCGGCTCCGCGCAGTGGACCGTTCGGGTGGTTCACCGAACGTCCGGACCGGGTACGAGAGGTAGGCGAGACGCACCGTCTCGCCTGCTGCTAGATTGGTGCCATGCCCGACACCAAGAGCCCGGCCGGCAAGAGCCCCGACGCCACCCGTCGCAGCGAGCGCTCCCGCCGCGCCATCTACGAGGCCGCCCTCGCCCTCGTCTCCGAGACCGGCTACGCCAGGACGACCATCGAGGGCATCGCCGCCCGCGCCGGGGTCGGCAAGCAGACGATCTACCGCTGGTGGCCCTCCAAGGCCGCCGTCCTCCTCGAGGCCTTCCTCGACCTCGCCGCTCAGGCCAACGAGGCGCTGGGGGGCGACGCCGACAGTGAGATCCCCGACACCGGCGACCTCGCCGCCGACCTGAAGTTCGTGCTCCGCGCCACGGTCGACGAGCTGAACAACCCCACCTACGACGCCCCCTCCCGCGCCCTGGCCGCCGAGGGCATCGTCAACCCCGAGCTCGGCGCCCAGTTCGTCGAGAAACTCCTGGAACCCCAGCTCCAGTACTACGTACGCCGCATCGAGGCCGCCCAGGCCGCCGGTGACATCGACCCCGGCGTCGACCCGCGCATCGCCCTCGAACTCCTCGTCGGCCCCCTGAACCACCGCTGGCTCCACCGCACCCTGCCCCTCACCCACGCCTACGCCGACACCCTCGTCGACTACGCGCTGCGCGGGCTCGCGCCCAGGGCGTAACCCCGTTACGTACCCCGGTTGGGGACTCCGGTCACCTGGAGCACCGGAAGATGCGACGATGGGCAGAGCCGAACGGGCGAGGACAGGTGTGAGGGGATAGATGGGCGACGGTATCGGCCGCTACCGCGGCACGGAGAGCAGGCTCCCGCAGTGGCTGCGCAGGCGGCCCAAACGCACCGCGGCCGAGGACGAGTCCCGCCGCGAGGACCTGCTCCTGGCCACCGCCGCCGCCGGACTGCCCCTCGCCCCCGCCGCGTACCCCGTCGGCTACCGCTGTTCCTGCGAGCGCATCGGCTGTCCCACGCCCGCCCGGCACCCCGTCTCCTTCGCCTGGCAGACGCAGTCGACCACCGACCGCGCGCAGATCGAGCGCTGGGCCAGGAACGAGCCCGAGGCGAACTTCATCACGGCCACCGGCATGGTCCACGACGTCCTCGACGTCCCCCTGGAAGCCGGCCGGGCTGCCCTGGCACGGCTCCTCGACCAGGGTGTGGAGGTCGGACCGGTCGCCGAGTCCGCCGAGAGCGCGGGCGACGGCGGCCGGATGCTCTTCTTCACCGCCACCCGCGGCACCCCCGAGGACGAGGACGAGTGGTGGCCCTGCGAGCTGGACTGCCATCCGGAGACCATGGACGAGCACCCGGGGCTCCGCTGGCACTGTCGTGGCAGCTACGTCCTCGTACCGCCGGCCCGGCTCATCGGTGACGAGGAGGAGCGGCCCGCGGTCAGCTGGGTCCGCGGCCCCGAGCACCCTCTGCCCGACCCGCTGAACCTCCTGGAGACCCTGACGGACGCCTGCGCCCGGCACGCGGCCGCGCAGGGGGACCAGCACACCGGACACGAGGTGGCCTGGCCGCTCGGCCGCCGCTGAACGAGCCCGGCGACGAGCCGTTCCGCTGCACCGGTCCGGCTACGAGCCCTTCGCGCCCGTGACGCCCTGGAGCCGGCCCGCGACCGTGACCCCGTCCGCGTCCGTGCCCGCCGGCTTCACCAGCACGGTCTGGCTCGACACCCACTCCTTGGTGACGGTGTTCTTCACCTCACCCGTCATCAGCGCCTTCACATCGGGGTCGACCTTCGGCCGGTACCCCTTGGCCGCCGTCTGCTGCTCGAAGTAGCGCGTCGCGAAGAAGACCAGCGCCCCGCCGTCCTCCGTCGCGAGAGCCAGCGGTGCGAAGTCCCCGGCGTCCGTGACCTGGTCGACGTACTGCGTCGCGAGCCCCACCCGCTTCGCGCCCTTCTCCCGCTCCTCACGCCACTGCGTGGTGTGCGGACCGGCGGCGAACTGGCCCCGCTCCCCGCCGCCGAGGAACGAGACGTAGCTCCGTCCCAGATCCTTGGGCGCGACCGCGAGGCCCGTGGAGTCCGCCGGCACCGGGACGGCGAACCCGCCCTCGGTCTTGAACGCCGGGATCTCGTCCGGGGTCAGGATCGCCAGATAGGCGACCTCCCACAGCTCGTCGGCGCCGTTGCGCACGAAGACCAGGAGCCAGCGGTTGTCGCCCCGGCCGTCGTCGGCGTCCCGGTTGGAGTCGGTGTCAGCCACGAACCAGCGTGGCCAGCCCGCCTTCTTGGGAAGGAAGAACGTCGCGTCCGTCAGCTCGAGCGGCTGATGCTGCGGGTTGCCCCCGGGGGCGGTGACCGAACGGGACTTCAGACCGGCCTGGTTGATCGCCCCGAGCGCTCCGGTGACCCGGTCCGAGTCGAGCTTCGGGTCGTGCGCCTTGTCGGCCTTGTTGTAGGCGTCGGTGAAGTCCTTGAGGGCCTGCTCGGCCTCGGTCTTCGTCGCCGCCGGGATCAGCTCCCGCTCGCCGTGCACCGTCACGCAGCCACTCGCCGTCAGCGCCAGCACGGTCGCCGCCGTCGTCGCAAGGAACGCCCTCGACGGTTGCCTCAGCCTTCTCATCGGTCGCCTTCTGCATCTTCACCGGCACGGACGGACCCGACCCTACCGGGGCCGCGAACAGCGCGAGCGCCGGGAGGGGACAGTGCGCCCACACCGTGACCTGAAGGACCGTCGGGTCCGTGGGGGGCAGGCACCTACGGTCACGTGCCCGAAGTGTCCGCGATCCTCGCTGCGGTGGCGCCGGTACCGCGTGCCGTGCGGCGCGGGACGACCAGCGGAACCCCCGTCCCCGGGTGCGGGAGGACCTCCACCGCCTGCCGGTACACCCGGCTCAGCAGCTCCTCCTCGAAGACCTCGGCCGGCGGCCCGTCGGCGGCGATCCGGCCGGCGTGCAGCACCCCGACCCGGTCCGCGTGCGCGGCCGCGAGTCCGAGGTCGTGCAGCACGACGACGACCGCGACTCCGGCCGCGGCACGCTCCCGGCAGACGCGCAGCACCAGTTCCTGATGGCGCAGGTCGAGCGCCGCCGTCGGCTCGTCGAGCAGCAGCAGCGCAGTGCGCTGGGCGAGCACCCGGGTTAGGGCCACGCGGGCCCGCTCGCCGCCGGACAGCGCGGAGAACGGGCGCCGGCCAGCCGGCGGCTGACCGGCCGCGGATCCGCATCTCGCCGGCCGCGGGCGCGAGATCGGCCGCAAAGGCCGCCAACAGGGTGGACTTCCCCGCCCCGTTGGGCCCGACCAGGGCCAGCACCTCACCGGCGCGTACGACGGTGTCCACCCCGCCGAGCACCTCGCGGCTTGCCGAGCCCGACCGGAAGCCCCCGGGCCTCGGCGACGATCTCGCCCGCTCGGGGAGGAGCGGGCAGCTCACGCGTTCGACGGGGGAGGAGACCGCGGATCAGTACGGGCGTCATGCCCAGCCACCTTGCTTGCGACGGGTCCTGCGCACCAGCCAGAAGAAGAACGGGCTGCCGAAGAGGGCGGTCAGGACGCCCAGGGGGAGTTCGGCGGGCGCCGCGAGCGTACGGGCCGCCAGGTCGCCGGCCGCGAGGACCACCGCGCCGCCGAGGGCGCTAGATGGGGCCGCACCCCCGGAAACGGCGGTGCGCGGGGCGTTGGCCCGTCGACACCAGCGCCGTCCCGTGCGTGTCCGGTTAGCGTGCGGGCATGCGACTGTTCCGGGAGAGCCCCTTCGGGCCGGTGTACCGCGTGGAGGGGCCGGCCGAACCGCCCGCACTGCGCTGGGAGATGACGGACGGCCGCAGGGCGCTGCTGCGCCAGTCGGGACGGCCCCTCCTGCTCGCCCGCGTCGACGAGGACCGGGGCGGGGTCCGACTCCACCGCCGCGCCGGGTACCGCTCGCCCCTTCCGCCGATCCGGGCCGACGAGTCCCGGCTGCTGCCCGACTGGCAGAGCCGGTACGCCGATCGGCTGGCAGCCTCCGAGCACGGGCCCCTGTATCCGGGGCGGTGGACGGTCGGCACGCGTGACGTGTTCCCGCCGTACGTCTGGGGCGAGGACTTCGTCACGGAGGGGCCGTACGGACACCTGGACTGGGGCAAGGACGGCTGGAACGGCGTCGTCCCGTCGCGGAGCCTGTCCGCCGCGGACGCTCCTCGCGTCAAGGCGTACCGCAAGCAGGCCAGGGACGGCACTCTCGCCCCCGTACTGCTGTGGTGGGTCACCGCCCTCGACGGCTGGCTGCTCCTCGACGGGCACGATCGGGCCGTCGCGGCCCTCGCCGAGGACCGTGCGCCGCATGCGGTCGTCCTGGCTGCCGCGGAGGACGACGAAACGCTGGCCGAGCGGTTCGCGGCGCTCTCCGAGCAGGAGGAGGAGGTCCGGACGCGCGCGTTCCGCGGTCCCGAACCCGAGCGGCAGCGCGCGGCGTTCCTGCGCGGCCTCGACGACTACGCCGCGGTGATCCCGTACGAGGAGGCCCGCACGCGTGCCTGGCCGATTCCCGGTGGACCGGCGGAGTGGGACGCCTGGATGCTTGAATTCCGCCATGAACGTGACCGCGACCGCGACGACCAGCGCGACTGACATCGACGTCCTGCGCGTCTTCTGCTCCGGCGACGGCCGGTACGGCAACGCCCTGGGCGTCGTACGGGACGGGCGCGCGTATCCCGACGAGGCGTCCCGGCAGGCGCTCGCCAAGGAGCTCGGGTTCAGCGAGACCGTGTTCGTGGACGACCCGGAGCGCGGGATCGTCGACATATACACACCCGGTGTGCGGCTGCCGTTCGCCGGTCATCCCCTGGTCGGGTCGGCCTGGCTGCTCGACCTGGAGGTCGTCCGCCCGCCCGCCGGTGAGGTGTGGGTCCGCGGCGACGGGGAGTTCACGTGGATAGAGGCCCGCGCCGAGTGGGCCCCGCCGCGGACCTTGCGGCGGTACGGCTCCGCCGCCGAGGTCGACGCGCTGGACGTGCCCGAGCCGGGGGAGTGGATCTACGCCTGGGCCTGGGAGGACGAGGCCGCCGGGCGCATCCGGGCCCGGGGGTTCCCCGGCCGCGGTGACGGCATCGACGAGGACGAGGCGACGGGCGCGGCGGCCCTGCTGCTCACGGACCGGCTCGGCCGGGCCCTGAACATCACGCAGGGCCGGGGGTCGCAGATACTGACGGCCCCCGGCCCGGACGGTGTGATCGAACTGGGCGGACGGGTCCGCCTGGAGCGGATCCTCGCCCGCTAGGCGGTCACGCGGCGGTCAGCGGGAACTCGCTTCCCAGCTCCCGGAACACCGCGCCGTTGAAGTCGAACGCGCGCTTGCACTCGTCGATGATCCGCTGCTTCTCCAGATCGTCGGCGTTCACCCCGTCGAGCAGCTCCCGGTACCCCCGCTTGAAGGCCGCCGGGTTCGCGATCTCCTCGAACACGTAGAAGCGGACACCGTCGCCCTTGCGTGCGAAGCCCCAGGTCCGCTCCGCCTTGTCGCGGATGATCTGGCCGCCGGAGAGGTCACCGAGGTAGCGCGTGTAGTGGTGCGCCACATAGCCGGCGGGCCACTCCCGCGCGCACTCCGCCACGCGCGCCGCGTAGGCGGCCGTGGCGGGCAGCGGGGAGAGCCCCTCGCGCCAGTCCGGGCCCCGCAGATGGGCGAGGTCCTGCTCCAGGGCGGCGGTGCGGAACAGCTCCGGCTGTATGAACGGCCCGGCGACCGGGTCGTCCTTCAGCGCCTCGGCGCCCTCCTCCAGCGCGCGGTACACGAACCACAGCTGCTCCGTGTACCGCGTGTAGGCGTCCACCGCGAGCCGGCCACCGAGGAGGTCGCTCATGAAGGTCGACGTCTCGGCCTCGGTGTGCTGCTCGTGAGAGGCCGTGCGGATGAGCGTCGAGAAAGGCGTGTCCAAGGCGTGCCTCCGGAGCCGATGGGGACGGGAACCTGCTGAGATACTGCTACTTAGGCATACCTAAGTCAACTGGTTCCCGACGTCCTGTCGGTAAACAACTACCCCGGGAGCGGCTCAGGGCAACGTAAGGATCTCGGCCCCGCTGTCCGTCACGACGAGCGTGTGCTCGAACTGTGCCGTCCGCTTCCGGTCCTTGGTCACGACCGTCCAGCCGTCGTCCCACATGTCGTACTCGTGCGTGCCCAGCGTCAGCATCGGCTCGATGGTGAACGTCATGCCGGGCTGGATGACCGTGGTGGCGTGCGGGGAGTCGTAGTGGGGGATGATCAGACCGGAATGGAAGGACGAGTTGATGCCGTGCCCGGTGAAGTCGCGCACGACGCCGTAGCCGAACCGCTTGGCGTACGACTCGATGACCCGGCCGATGATGTTGATCTGCCGGCCCGGCTTGACCGCCTTGATGGCCCGGTTCAGGGACTCGCGGGTGCGCTCGACGAGCAGCCGGGACTCCTCGTCCACGTCACCGCACAGGTAGGTGGCGTTGTTGTCGCCGTGGACCCCGTTGATGTACGCCGTGACGTCCAGGTTCACGATGTCGCCGTCGTTGAGGACGGTCGAGTCGGGGATTCCGTGGCAGATGACCTCGTTGACCGAGGAGCAGAGCGACTTCGGGAAACCGCGGTAGCCGAGGGTGGAGGGGTACGCCCCGTGGTCGCACATGAACTCGTGGGCGACCCGGTCCAGCTCGTCCGTGGTGACACCCGGAGCGATGTGCTTGGCGGCCTCCTCCATCGCCTGCGCGGCGATGCGGCCGGCGATCCGCATCCGCTCGACGGTGTCGGAATCCTGCACCTCGGGCCCCGTGTACGGGGTGGGCGCGGGCTTCCCGACGTACTCGGGACGACGGATGGCTCCCGGAACGGAGCGGTGGGGGGAGAGCTCCCCCGGTACGAGCAGCGACTGGCCAGACATGTCAGCGAGTCTAACGACCGCGTCTGGGGCAGCATGGCCTCAGAGGAAGGAGCCGACGATGGCCCTGTTCAAGAAGCGCACGGTGGGCAAACCGGGCGAGTGGTACTACTGCCTGGAGCACAAGAAGGTCGAGGAGGGGCCGGAGTGCCCGTCGAAGAACCGTTTCGGACCGTACGCCACACGTGAGGAGGCGTCCCACGCGATGGAGACCGCGCGGGACCGCAACGAGCAGTGGGAGACGGACCCGAAGTGGCACGACGCGCCGAAGGCGGACGAGACCCCGGACTAGATCCCGCCGTCACCGCACGTCGGACTTCTGCCCGTCAGGAGGCCGGGGCCCCGGTCCCGGCCTCCCGTGCGTCCCGCGCCCCGCCCGCCGGCGCCTCGCGGGCCTCCCGCTCCGCCTGCGCGGCCCTGTGGCGCAGCGCGTCCTCGTCCGTCTCGGAGTCGTACCGCAGGAGCTTCGGCAGGGCGAGGCAGAGCAGTCCCACCGAGGCCACGCACGCGACGCCGCCGGACCAGATCGCGGCCCGCGTCCCCGTCCAGCCCGCCATGGCGCCCGCCCGGACCTGGCCCAGCTGCGGGCCGACGCTGTAGGAGAGCACCTCGATCCCGGCGAGCCGGCCACGCAGCTCCTCCGGAATCGTCTGGTTCCAGATCGTGGCGCGGCCCAGACCGCTCGCCATGTCACCCGCGCCCGCGAAGGCCAGGCAGAGCAGCACCAGCCAGATGTTCGAGAACCAGCCGGCCGCGGCGATCGCGAGCCCCCACGCCGTGGCCCCGCACACGACCAGCCATCCGTGCCGGCGGATCCGCGAGGTCCAGCCGCTGGTCAGACCGAGGACGAGCGAGCCGACCGAGCCCGCCGCGTACATCAGACCCAGTGACCAGTCGGCGTCCAGCTCGTCCGCCAGGAACGGGAAGATCGTGTTCGGGAACGCGAAGAACATCGCGGCCAGATCGATCGCGTACGTCCCGAGGAGCACCGGCCGCGACCAGGCGTAGCGCGCGCCCTCCACGATGCCGCGCAGGGACGGCTTGTCGGCGTCGTGCGCGGGCGGCGCGGGGGAGAGCCGTAGACACAGCAGTACGGAGGCGAGGAAACCGGCGATCGTCACGGCGTAGGCGGGGGCGTGCCCCGCGTACGCCACGAGCAGGCCGGCGAGCGCGGGGCCCGCGATGGTGCCCATCTGCCAGCGCAGCGAGTTGAGCGCCGCGGCGGCGGTCTGCTGGTCGTGCGGCACGATCCGGGCGAGCAGGGAGTCCAGGGCGGGGCGCTGGAGACCGGCGAGCGCGGAGACGCCGGCGGCGACGACGTACAGCGGCCAGAGCATCGGCTCGGGCAGCAGGGAGTTGAGGAGCAGCAGCAGGGCGAGCAGCGCGAGCCCGGACTCGGTGGCGACGAGGACCTTGCGGCGGTCGACGGCGTCGGCGAGCGCGCCGCCGTAGAGCCCGAAGACGACCAGGGGGACCAGCTCGACCGCGCCCATCGCGCCGACGGCGAGCGGGGAGCCGGTCAGATCCTTGATCTGCAACGGCAGCGCGATCATCGCCACGGCGCTGGAGAAGAAGGCGACGAGCCCCTGGACCCAGAGGAGCCGGAAGTCGCGCGAGGAGCGCCAGGGCGCGAGATCGGGCAGTACGGCGGAGAGCTTCGAGGTCACGAGGTGCCATGCTCCGACCGCCACGAGGCGCCCGGCAACCGAATTACGGGGCGCAGGCAGGGGGGCGACCGCGGAAGGCGGAGGGCGCGATGGCGCCGGGAGTTCCGGAATGTGGTGACCGCGGACTGGCCGCGACCGGTTGCCGCGGGCTACCAGCGTGCCCGGGCGTTACCGGAACCGGTTGCCGTGGGCTACCAGCGTGTCGGTGGCGGAGACGTCAGGTGGTCCGCCAGGAGGGAGAGGCGGTCCCGGAGGCGGCGCCGCCCGCGCGGGGAGGGCAGGCTGTTCTCGCCGGCCGCCGCGCTCACCAGGTGCTGGACGGTGTCCAGGTCGACCTCCGCGCCCTCCCCCACCGTCAGCGTCTCGTGCGCGAGGCCCTGGACCTCCGGATCGCCGCCGTCGAGCGAGAGCACCGTCGCCCCCGCCCTGCGCGCGTCGTGGACGCGCTCCAGGAGCCCCGTGGGGGGCCGCTCCGGCGCCACCATCAGCAGCGTCGCCCCGCGCCGCGCCGACTCCAGCCGGCCGAGGCCCACGGCCAGGTGCGCCGGATCGCCCGGCCGCACCCGGTGCCGTACGAGCGTCGGCGTCAGCTCGGGCCTGCCCGACCAGGCAGCCTCGTCCACCAGATGGGCCGCCAGATGCCAGGGCTCGTACCCCTCCGTCCCCACCAGGAGCAGCCCGCCCCCGTGCGGTACGACCGAGGAGCGGAGCGAGCCCGCGAACCGGCGGGCCGCGGCCGGCCACTCCGTCCCGGCGAGCACTTCCCGCAGCAACGCGACGCGTACGGCATCCATGGGGCCGCATCCTGCCGCAGCCGGGCCGCGCGCGGAGGGCGGTTGCCGTGGGTTCCACCCGTACGGGAAAACCCGCCCGACGGGAAACGGATGGGCTGACCGGCCAGTAATGTCGAGGCCATGACTACGACTGACAGCAAGCCCGCCCCCAAGGACCCCTGGGACCTCCCCGAGGTGTCCGGCCTCGTCGTCGGCGTCCTCGGCGGCACCGGCGACCAGGGCCGCGGCCTCGCCTACCGCCTCGCCAAGGCCGGCCAGAAGGTGATCATCGGCTCCCGTGCCGCCGAGCGCGCCCGGACCGCCGCCGACGAGCTCGGTCTCGGCGTCGAGGGCGCCGACAACGCCGAGTGCGCCCGCCGCAGCGACATCGTGATCGTCGCCGTTCCGTGGGACGGGCACGCCAAGACGCTGGAGTCGCTGCGCGACGAACTCACGGGCAAGCTCGTCGTCGACTGCGTCAACCCGCTCGGTTTCGACAAGAAGGGCGCCTACGCCCTCAAGCCCGAGGAGGGCTCCGCCGCCGAGCAGGCCGCCGCTCTGCTGCCCGGGGCCCGGGTGACCGCCGCCTTCCACCACCTCTCCGCCGTCCTGCTCCAGGACCCCTCGATCGACGAGATCGACACGGACGTGATGGTCCTCGGCGATGAGCGCGCCGACGTCGAGATCGTCCAGGCGCTCGCCGGCCGCATCCCCGGCATGCGCGGCGTCTTCGCGGGCCGGCTGCGCAACGCCCACCAGGTCGAGTCGCTCGTCGCCAACCTGATCTCGGTCAACCGCCGCTACAAGGCCCACGCGGGGCTCCGGGTCACCGACGTCTGACCGCGTGCCCGGGCGGGCCCGGGCATGGGGGACACTGGACGGGCACCATCAGCCGTACCCGGACAGGAGCCGACCCCCATGCCCCGCCTCGCTCTGTACGCCCTCGCCGTCTGCGCTCTCGCCGTCGTCGCGGCCGTCGTCTCCTTCGCCGCGGGTATGTGGCTGGGGATCGTCTGGGTCCTGCTCGCCGGCCTCTCCTCGAACATGGCCTGGTACTACATCCGCCGCGCGAGGACCGAGGCCGCCCGCCCCGCCTCCGAGACGGCCTAGCCCCCGGGGCAGCCCTGATCCGGCCGGCTTCCCCCCGCCGTAGTGAGCTGTGGCGGGCGGAGTTCCTCGTGTCCGTCACCCTGGGCCGCACGGTGGGTAGCGCAGGCCGGGGCCGCGGCCCTAGACCTCGCAGAGGTCCGGCGTCTCCTGCCAGATGCGGTAGAGGTTCGAGCCGCAGTAGCGGGATTCCTCGGGCACGCCGAGCGCCCGCATCAGCGCGTCGATAGCGTCGAAGAACGCGCCGTTGACCGCCGGGACGAAGAGCAGCGCGATCACGATGAAGAAGCCGTACGGCGCGTACGGCTCGATCTGCCGCTTGATCTTGTACGACAGCCAGGGCTCGATCACCCCGTAGCCGTCCAGGCCCGGCACCGGCAGGAAGTTCAGCAGCGCGGCCGTCACCTGGAGGAACGCCAGGAACGCGAGCGCGTACTGGAACGCGAGCGGGACGCCCTCCAGCGCGTCCAGCCAGAACGGCGCCGTACAGACGATCGCGAACAGGACGTTCGCCACCGGGCCCGCCGCCGAGATGAGGCTGTGCTTCCAGCGCCCCCGGATCCGCCCCTGCTCGATGAAGACCGCGCCGCCCGGCAGACCGATTCCGCCCATGATCACGAAGAGCACCGGCAGGATGATGCTCAGCACGGCGTGGGTGTAGGCGAGCGGATTGAGGGTGAGATACCCCTTCGCGCCGACCGTGATGTCCCCGCTGTGCAGCGCGGTGCGGGCGTGCGCGTACTCGTGCAGACAGAGCGACACGATCCACGCCGAGGTCACGAAGAGGAAGATCGCCAGGCCGGCGGAGGAGGCGAAGCCGGTCCACACGGCCCAGCCGGTGACCGCCATGACGGCGAGGATCGCCAGGAAGACCGGGCTGATCCTGCGCTCATGGCTGCGGGCGGTGGCCGTGGTCATCGGTGGGACTCCCTGGGGCGCGGCGGGGTGTCTGCGGGAAACGTGCCGGGGCGGGGGTGAGTTCCTGCGATGATCCCCGGCTCACGGAGAATAGGGCCTGTGCGTTATTCCGTCCTCGGTCCGACCCAGGCCCACACCGCCCACGGCGCCCCCGTCGCCCTCGGCGGGGCCCGTCTGCGGGCGCTGCTGACCGTTCTGGCCCTGCGGGCCGGGCGGACGGTGCCGGTCTCCGTCCTCGTCGACGAGGTCTGGGCCGGGGACCCGCCGGCCGACGCCGGCGCCGCGCTCCAGGCCCTGGTGGGCCGGTTGCGTCGGGCGCTCGGGCGGGAAGCCGTGGAGTCGTCCCCGGGCGGCTACCGGCTGGCGGCCGGCCCCGAGGACGTGGACGCGCAGCGCTTCGAACGGCTGGCGGGCGAGGGCGTACGGGCGTTGGGCGCGGGCGACCCGGGGCGGGCGGCGGAGCTGCTCGACGAGGCGCTCGGCCTGTGGCGGGGGCCCGCGCTCGCCGACCTGCCCGACCGTACGGCGGAGGCGGCCCGCTGGGAGACCCGCCGCCTCGACACCCGCCGCGCCCGCTTCGACGCGGCCCTCGCGCTCGGTGACGGCGCGTCGGTCCTGCCCGAACTGTTCGCCCTCTGCGAGGCGCACCCGCTCGACGAACCCCTCCAGGCCCTGCGCATCCGCGCGTTGCGCGACACGGGCCGCGCGGCGGAGGCCCTCGCCGCCTACGACGCCGTCCGCCGCGACCTGGCAGACCGCCTGGGCACGACCCCGTCCCCGCCCCTGCGCGCGCTCCACGCGGAGCTGCTGTCGCCGGAGACCGGGCCGCCGGGCCCGGGCCAGGGGCGGACACCCCACGAGCCGCTCGCCCGGCCCGGGAACGGCCCCGGCTCGCGGGACGACCTGCCAGGCACCGGCACCCCTGCCGGGGCTGCGGGGCGGGGTGTGACTCGCCCCTCGGCCGCGACCGCTTCGGCACAAGCCGCCAACGCCGCTTCTGCCGGCCCTGCGGGGCACGGGGGCTCCGCCGCCCCGGCGCAGGCCGCCACGCCCGGCCCCGCCGGTCCCGGGGGCGCGGACGGATCGGTGCCCCCGGCGGCCACCGGCCCGGCGCAGGACGCCAACGGCGCCCCCGCCGCTACCGCGGATGGGCCCGTCGCCCGCGCGGCCATCGGCCCTGCGGGCGGCGCCGGTGTCGCCGCCCGGCCTTCGGGGCCGGACGGCTCCGTCGCCCCGATGACGCCCGGCCCGGCGCAGGCCGCCGACGGCGCCCCCGCCGCTTCCGCGGACGCGCCCGTCGCCCCGGTTACCCCCGGCCCGGCGCAGGACGCCACCGCCGCTCCCGCCAGCGCGGACGGATCCGTCCCCCCGGCAGCCCCCGGCCCGGCGCAGGCCGCCAACGGCGGCCCCGCCGCTCCCGCCGACGCGGGCGGATCCGTCGCCCCGGCGGCCACTGGCCAGGCGCAGGACGCCCCCGCCGACGCGGGCGGAGCCGTCGCCCCGGCACCCCCCGGCCCGGCGCAGGACGCCAACGGCGGCCCCGCTGCTCCCGCAGACGGCTCCGTCGCCCCGGCAACCCCCGGCCCGGCGCAGGACGCCGCCCCCGCCGCCCCCGCGGGGCCCGGCGGATCCGTGACCCCGGGAGGCCCCCGCCCGGCGCACTTTGCCCCCGGCGGTCTTGGTGGGCCTGTGGGGCGCGGGGGAGCTTGGGGGGCGGCGGCCCCCGGCTCGGCCCACGCCCCGGGCGCAGGGCGGGACGCGGAGGGCCTCGCGGACCCGGGGCGTAGCATCGGGCCGCCCCGGCCCGGGAACCTTCGGGCGCGGCTCACCAGTTTCGTCGGGCGCGGTCAGGACATCGCCCAGCTCCGCGACGACCTGCACGGGAGCCGGCTCGTCACGCTGCTCGGTCCCGGTGGGGCCGGGAAGACCCGGCTCTCGCAGGAGGGGGCCGAGCGCGCCGCCGGGGCCGGGGCGTGGCCCGACGGCGTCTGGCTCGCCGAACTCGCGCCCGTCACCGACCCCGAGGCCGTCGCCGAGGCCGTGCTCGGCGCCGTCGGGGCGCGCGAGACCGTGCTGCGGGGCGCGGGCGCGGAGGAGCTGCGCGGCACCGACACCCCGCTCGGACGCCTCGTCGAGCACTGCGCCGCGCGCCGCCTCCTGCTCATCCTGGACAACTGCGAACACGTCGTGGACGCGGCCGCCGCCCTGGCCGAGTCGCTCCTCGCCCGGTGCCCCGGCGTGACCGTCCTCGCCACGAGCCGCGAACCGCTCGGTGTCCCCGGCGAGTTCCTGCGCCCGGTGGAGCCGCTGCCGCCCGGGAGCGCGCTGCGGCTGCTCGGCGAGCGCGGCGCCGCGGCCCGCCCCGGCTTCGACCCCGGTGACGATCCCGAGGCGTGTGCGGAGATCTGCCGGCGCCTCGACGGCCTCCCGCTCGCGATCGAGCTCGCGGCCGCGCGGCTACGGCTCCTGACACCGCGCCAGATCGCCGACCGCCTCGACAACCGCTTTCGTCTCCTCACCTCGGGAGCCCGCACCGTCCTGCCCCGCCAGCAGACCCTCCGCGCGGTGGTCGACTGGTCCTGGGATCTGCTCGACGCGTCCGAACGGGCCGTTCTGCGCCGCCTGTCCGCCTTCACCGGCGGCTGCGGCCTGGAGGCGGCGGAGGCCGTCTGCACGGCACCCGTAGGACCGGCCGGCGAGGCCTCCGAGCCCGCCGCGCCGCACGTGGAGACCCTCGACGTGCTCGGCTCGCTCGTCGACAAGTCGCTGGTCGTCGCCGCGCCCGCCGACGACGGGACGATGCGCTACCGGCTCCTGGAGACCGTCGCCGAGTACGCCGGCGAGCGGCTCGACCAGGCGGGGGAGCGCGCGGAGATCGAACGGCGCCACCTCGTCCACTACCGCGAACTCGCCCGCCGTACCGATCCCGAACTCCGCAGCGGCGGCCAGCGCCGCGCCGTGACCTGGTTCCGGACCGAGTACGAGAACCTGCGCACCGCGCTGCGCCGCGCCGTCGCCGTACGGGACGAGCATGAGGCGCTCGTGCTCGTCCACTGCCTCATCTGGTACTGGCAGCTGCGCGACCTGCGCGCCGACGCCCTGCACTGGGCCGAGGAGGTCGCCGCGCTCGGGCCCGACCCGTTCGCGCCGCCCGCCGTCCCCGCCGTACCGCTCCACGAGCCCTGCACCGCCACTCCGCCACCGCTGAGCGAGGAGCAGCTCTGGGAGGCCAGACGCGGGGTGCGGCTGATCGAGCTGCTCAACATGGACTACGAGACGGGCGGGTGGACCAGCCCCGAAGGCTCGGAGCGGCTGCGCCGCATCACCGCCGTCTACCGGCCCGGGCTCCCCCAGACCTGCCGGATGCCCGGCTCCTTCGCCGTCTTCGCCGTCCTCCTCATCGGCGAAGGGGGCCGGATGCGGGAGGTCCTCGACGCCACCGTCGAGGCGTGCCGCGCCTTCGGGTACGAATGGGAGCTCGCCAACGCCCTCCAGACGCGCGCCAACCTGCTGGCCAACCGGTCCGACCTGGCGGCCGAGGCGGCCGCCGACGCCGAGGAGAGCCTGAAGATCTTCGTCCGCCTCGACGACGCGTGGGGCGCGGCCGAGGCGCTCTCCTCACGCGGCGAGGCCCGCGAGCGGCAGCGCCGGTACGAGGGCGCGGCGGAGGATTTCGCCGCGGCCATCGGCTACGCCGAGCGGATCGGCGCCCAGACCCAGAAGGCCCTGCTGCGCGCCCGCTACGCGGACATGCTCGCCGTGACCGGCCATGAGGAGGAGGCGGAGGTGATCCTCCGTGAGGTCCTGGAAGCCGGGGAGAACCGCGGACACGAGCCGGTGCTCGCGGCCCGGCTGTTCCTGGCGATGCTGCTCGGCCGCACCGGTCGTACAGCCGAGGCCCGGCAGCAACTGACCGGTCTCCTGGAGGACTTCAGCTCCGACACCCTGTCGATCTTCGCCGGGTTCACCCTCGGCGGTCTGGCCTGGCTGGACAACCTCGACGGGCAGTACGCCCCGGCGCTCGACCTGGCCCGGGAGGCCCTGGACCGGTCCCTGAGCACGCTGTCGATGATGGTCGCCCCCCAGATGCCGGCCCTCCATCTGGTCACCGCGGCCTGGGCCCTCGCCGGTCTCGGCGGCCCCGGTGGCCACGGCGGCCCCGGCGGCCACGACGCGACGATCGGCGCCCGGCTCCTCGGCGCCCACCGGGGCCTGCTCCCCGAGGGCCATCTGCTCTCGCCGCCCGAGCGGGAGAACCTGGAGCAGGCCACGGCACTCGCCCGGTCCGTCCTCGGGGACGAGGCCTTCGAGGCCGCCTACGCCGAAGGCGGTGGCCTCTCCCTGGAGGAGGCCACCGCCCTGCTCGCCCGCACCGACGCGATCAACGGGCGCGCCGAGTCCTGAACCCGTGAGCCTCAGGTCTTCTTGCGGAACTTGGCGACCGCGAGCGGCGCCGTCACGGCCGTGATCACCACGGCCCAGCCGAGCGTCATCCACACCGAGTCGCCGACGGGGGTGCCGTTGATCATGGCCCGGGCGGCGTCGGCGAGGTTCGACAGCGGGTTGTAGTCGGTGAAGGTCTCCAGCCAGCCGGGCATCGAGGTCGGCGGGGCGAAGATCGACGAGCCGAACTGCAGCGGCATCAGAACGATCATGGCCATCCCCTGGACGGCCTGGGCCGTCTTCATCGCGAGACCGAGCAGGATGAAGATCCACATCAGTGAGGCGCCGAAGACCATGGACAGGCCGATGGCGCCGAACAGGTCCAGGATCGAGCCCTTGATCTCCAGGCCCAGCAGGAAGCCCATGCCGAGGAGGATCGCGGTGGCGATCAGCATCCGGCCGATCTCGACGACGATCTTCGCGATGAGGACGGAGGACCGGGCGATCGGCATCGTCCGGAACCGGTCCATGACCCCCTTCTTGAAGTCGTCGTTGATGCCCGTGCCCACGGCCATGGCGATGTTCATGCCCATCATGGCCATCAGGCCGGGGACCACGTAGTTGACGTAGGCGTCGTTGTTGCCCTTGCCGGAGATCGCGCCGCCGAAGACGTACACGAAGAGCAGGACGAAGATGATCGGCATCAGGACGACGTCGAACATCGACTCCGGGTCCTGCTTGATCTGCAGGGCGTTCCGCCGGGCCAGGGCGCCGATGTGGCGGAGGTTGGCGCGCAGACCGATCCGGCCCTCACCGCCGGGCGCCGGACGCGTCGGAGCCGGGCCCGGCGCGTCGACGGGAGCCTTGGTGAGCTGTGTGGTCGTCGTGGTGCTCACGCGTCGACCTCCTCGGGGGTCGTGTCGGAAACGGTGGTCTTCTCGCCCGTGATGGCGAGGAAGACCTCGTCCAGGCTGGGCAGGTGCGTGCCGATGTGGGCGATGCCGAAGCCCCGCGCGCCCAGCAGGCCGACGACGGCGGTCAGCTGCTCGTCCGTCAGGATCGGCACGTACAGCGCGCCCTCGTCGGGGACGACGGTCGAGCCGGCGATGCCGTCCAGGCCCGACTCGCGCAGCGCCGACGCCATCGCGGGCAGGTCGGCCGGGTCCACCGGGCGGATCGTGAGCGTGCGGCCGCCGACGCGGGCCTTGAGCTCGTCGACCTTGCCGTTGGCGATGACCTTGCCGCGGTCGATGACGGTCAGCTCGCTCGCGAGCTGCTCCGCCTCCTCCATGTACTGCGTGGTGAGCAGCACGGTCACGCCCTCGGCGACCATCCGCTTCACCTCGTCCCAGACCTCGTTGCGGGTGCGCGGGTCGAGGCCGGTGGTGGGCTCGTCCAGATAGAGGACGGCGGGCTGCCCGATCATCGAGGCGGCGAGGTCGAGCCGCCGGCGCATACCGCCGGAGTACTGCATCGCGGGCCGCTTGGCGGCCTCGGTCAGCGAGAACCGCTCCAGGAGGTCGTCGGCGCGGCGCCGGGCGTCCGCGCGCGAGAGGTCGAGCAGCCGCCCGATCATGTAGAGGTTCTCCCAGCCGGAGAGCTTCTCGTCGACCGAGGCGTACTGGCCGGTGAGGCCGATCGTGCGGCGGAGCTGGCGGGGCTGCTTCACCACGTCGTAGCCGGCGACGGTGGCGGTCCCGGAGTCCGGGACGATGAGGGTGGACAGGCAGCGGACGAGCGTGGTCTTGCCGGCCCCGTTCGGGCCGAGCACGCCGAGGACCGTGCCCTCCCGGACGTCCAGGTCGACCCCGTCGAGGGCCTTCGTCTCGCCGTAGTGCTTCACGAGGCCTCGTACCTCGACGGCGTTGTGTGCGGATCGCGTCATGGCCACCATCAGATCAGCCGCCACTGACAACGCACCGACAGAAGACCGACAGCCGTCCGACACCCCGCCGACCGGCGTCGGAACGAATTCGGGCGACAGCGCGCGGCGGCTCTGGAACGCTGTCGGCCCGAACCGACGAGCGAACCGCGAGGGAGGGGCGACCGATGACGTTCGCGCTGGAGGGACCGCTTCTGGAGGGCGCGCTGGTGCGCCTGGAGCCGCTGGACCAACGCCACGCGGCGGATCTGGCCGCGGCGGCAGAGGAGGACCGCGGCTCCTACCGCTTCACGCGGGTACCGGTGCGGGCCGGGATCGAGGAGTACATCGAGACCCGGCTCGCCCTGGCCGCCACCGGGAAGCTGGCGCCGTACGCGCAGGTGGAGCGGGCATCGGGGCGCGCTGTCGGCGTCACCGCCTACTGCGCGCCGCGGCTCTCCCCGTCGGGGGACGGACTGCGCGCCGTCGAGGTTGGCTACACCTGGCTCGCGGCGTCCGCGCAGGGCACGGGCGTGAACACCGAGTCCAAGTACCTGCTGTTCCGGCACGCCTTCGAGAACTGGGACCTGCCCCGCCTCGATCTGGAGACGGACGCGCGCAACAGCCGTTCGCGCGCCGCGATCGAAGCGGTGGGCGCGCGCTTCGAAGGGGTGTTGCGCCAGTGGGCGCCGTCATGGGTCGAGGGCGAGGAGGGCCGGCTCCGCGACTCGGCGCTCTACTCGGTCATCGCCGCCGAGTGGCCGGACTGCCGGGCCCGGCTCGAACAGCGGCTGGCCGCGGGCCGCGCGAAGAGCTCGCGCGCGGCCCGCGGCCGGCTGTCCTGATCGAACGGCCCTCCTCAAGGGGCCCGAAGGCCTCCTAGCGGAAGGCGAACGGCCCTCCTCAAGGGGCCCCGGAGGCCTGCTAGTGGAAGGTGTGCTCCTCGGCCGGGAACGCCCCGCCGGTGACGTCCTCCGCGAAGGCCCGGGCGGCGTCGCCGAGGGTCTCGCGCAGGTTCGCGTACTGCTTGGTGAAGCGCGGCACCTTGCCGCCGGTCAGACCGGCCATGTCGGTCCAGACGAGGACCTGGGCGTCGGTGTCCGGGCCGGCGCCGATGCCGATGGTCGGGATGTGCAGGGAGCGGGTGACCTCGGCGGCCAGCTCGGCCGGTACGAGTTCGAGGACGACGGCGAAGGCGCCCGCGTCCTGGGCCGCCTTGGCGTCGCTGAGCAGCCGGTGCGCGGCCTCGTCGCTGCGGCCCTGCACCCGGTAGCCCATGGTGTTGACGGACTGCGGGGTCAGGCCCAGGTGGGACATGACCGGGATCCCGGCCTGGACGAGCAGCTCGGTCTGCGGCAGCGAACGCTCGCCGCCCTCCAGCTTGACCGCGCCGACGCCCGCGTCCTTGACGAGCCGGGTCGCGTTGCGCAGGGCCTGGACGGGCCCTTCCTGGTACGAGCCGAAGGGGAGGTCGCCGACGACGAGGGCGCGCTTGGTGCCCCGTACGACGGCGGCCGACAGGATGGTCATCTCGTCCATCGTGACGGGCACGGTGGTGTCGTAGCCGAGATGGCAGTTGCCCATGGAGTCGCCGACGAGGACGACCGGGATACCGGCCTCGTCGAAGACGGACGCGGTCATGGCGTCGTAGGCGGTGAGCATCGGCCACTTCTCGCCGCGGGCCTTGGCAGCGGTGATGTCGTGGACCGTGATACGGCGCGTGCCCTTGCCTCCGTACAGCGCCTTGCTGCTGTCGGGGGACTGCTTCTGGGCAGGCTGAAGCGTCATGGTGAACGGCTCCTTCGTCATCTCGAGGCGCCCTGACGGCGTCCCCGGACCACGTCCATGGTGGCACCTCCCGCGGCGACGGGGGAAGTGCGGTGAAGTGGCGCTGTTCACACCGCCGCAACGGCAGAATTTCGGCGCGTACGTACGAATGTGCGCGTTCTGTCACAGCCACCCCGCCCCGCGCCGGGCGCGGGAACCCGCCGCGCGGCCCTGTCGTCCCCCGTGGCAGTACCGAGGACCCGTCATCACCTAGTGTCGACGTCGGGTCACGGGGCACGGCAGCACGACGGCAAGGCAGTGAGGACTGAGTGATGGCGCGGGTGGACATGGCGGAGACGGAGAACGGTGGCGCCGGGGACGAGCGCTCCGGATCCCGGTTCCGATCGGCGCTCGACCGCCTCCGCGGCGACCGGGGCATCTGGCGCCGCGGCATCCTGCTGGCCGTCTGCGCGGTGCTTCTCACGCTGGCGATGGCCTTCCACGCCGAGATCCCCAACCGGATCGGAAATCTGGGCAGCCTCAACGAGACCTTCCTGCCCTGGCTGGGCGTCCTCGTGCCGGTGCTGCTGCTCCTGGCCCTGCTGCGGCGCTCGGCCACCGCGCTGATCGCCCTGCTCCTGCCGGCCGTGGTCTGGGTGAACCTCTTCGGCGGGCTGATCACCGACAAGTCCGAGGCGGGCGGTGACCTCACCGTCGCCACCCACAACGTGAACGCCGACAACCCCGACCCCGAGGGCACGGCCCGCCAGATCGCCGAGTCCGGCGCGGACGTGGTGGCCCTGGAGGAGCTCAAGGGCGAGATGGTCCCGGTCTACGAGAAGGGCCTGGCCGAGGCGTACAAGTACCACTCCGTGCAGGGCACGGTCGGCCTGTGGAGCAAGTACCCGCTGCACGGCACCGACTCCGTCGACATCGGGATGGGCTGGACCCGGGCGATGCGCTCCACGGTCTCCGCGCCCGGTGCCGAGGTCGCCGTCTACGTCGCCCACCTCCCGTCCGTCCGGGTCAAGATGAACGCGGGCTTCACCGCCAACCAGCGCGACAACAGCGCGGACCTGCTGGGCGAGGCCATCGCCGCGGAGTCCCACGAGCGGGTCGTCCTGCTCGGCGACCTCAACGGCACCATGAACGACCGCTCGCTCAACGCCGTCACCGCGCAGATGCGCTCGACACAGGGCGCCTCGGGCGACGGCTTCGGCTTCAGCTGGCCTGCCTCGTTCCCGATGGCGCGGATCGACCAGATCCTGGTGAAGGGCGTCGAGCCGATGTCCTCGTGGACGCTGCCGGAGACCAGGAGCGACCACCTGCCGATCGCGGCGCGCATCAAGCTCTGACGCTCGTACGGCTCCGACGCTCGTACGGTTCTGATCCGCTCCGGTCGTCGGACGGCCCTGATCGCGGCCGGGTCGAAACCTTCCCGTCACCTGGGGGAGGCCGCCGGGAACATTTCGGCTGAGAGTATTTGTTCAGTCGAAGAACTATTCCCTGGAAAGGCTTCTCCCATGCCCCTGGCGCTGTTCGCGCTCGCCGTCTCCGCCTTCGGCATCGGCACGACCGAGTTCGTGATGATGGGCCTGCTGCCCAACGTCGCCGACGACCTCGGCACCTCCGTCCCCACCGCCGGCCACCTGGTCTCCGCGTATGCGATCGGCGTCGTCATCGGCGCCCCGCTGCTCACCGCCCTCGGCTCGCGCGTGCCGCGCAAGAAGATGCTGCTCCTGCTGATGGCGCTGTTCGTCGTCGGCAACCTGGCGTCCGCGCTCGCACCCGGCTTCGGCTGGCTGGTCGCGGGCCGGGTCCTGGCCGGGCTCCCGCACGGCGCGTTCTTCGGCGTCGGCGCCGTCGTCGCCGCGCGGCTCGTGGCCGAGGGCCGGCAGGCTCGGGCGGTCGCCACGATGTTCCTGGGACTCACGGTCGCCAACATCCTCGGCGTACCGGCCGCGACCCTGCTCGGCCAGCACCTCGGCTGGCGGGCCACCTTCCTCGTCGTCACCGTCATCGGCCTGCTGGCCATGGCGGCGCTCGCCCGGCTCGTGCCGTACGTCCCCGTCGACGAACGCCAGAGCCTGGGCCGCGAGGTGCGCGCGCTCGGCCGGCCTCAGGTCCTGCTGGGCCTGCTCACCGCGGTCTTCGGCTTCGCGGGCGTCTTCGCCGTCTACTCCTACCTCGCCTCGATGACCACCGAGGTGATGGGCTTCGGCGAGTCCTCGGTCACCCTCGTCCTCGCCCTCTTCGGCATCGGCATGACGGCCGGCGCGCTCGCCGCGGGCCCGCTGACCGACCGGGCGCTGCGACCGACGCTGTACGGCTCCCTCACCGCCCTCGCGCTCGTCCTGGTCGCCTTCCGCTTCACGATCCATGTGCCGTGGCTGGCGCTCGTGACCGTCGTCGTCCTCGGCGCCGTCGGCTTCATGACCACCACCCCGCTCCAGATGCTGGTCATGAACAAGGCCAAGGACGCGCCGACGCTGGCCTCCGCCTCCAACCACTCCGCCTTCAACCTCGCCAACGCGGGCGGCGCCTGGGCGGGCGGCGCGGCCGTCGCGGCCGGCTGGGGCTGGAGCTCCCCGACCCTGGTCGGTGCGGTCCTGGCGGTGGTCGGCCTGGCGATCGCCGCGGTGGCGGGCCTGCTGGACCGCACCCGTACGACCGGGCACGCCTCCCGCGTCGTCGCGGGAGGCGCCCCGGCCGCCGAACGAGCGGTCAGTGGCTCGTCGTCTCCCGCCAGCGGTTCGTGATCGGCAGGCGGCGGTCCTTGCCGAAGCCCTTGGCCGAGATCTTGGTACCCGGCGGGTACTGGCGTCGCTTGTACTCCGCCGTGTCCACCATCCGCAGCGTCCGCGCCACCAGCTCCTCGTCGAAGCCGGCCGCGACGATGGCGTCCTTGCCCTGGTCGCGGTCGACGTACAGCGCGAGGATCCGGTCCAGGACGTCGTAGTCCGGCAGCGAGTCGGTGTCCACCTGCCCCGGGCGCAGCTCGGCGCTCGGCGGCTTGGTGATCGAGCTCTCCGGGATCGGCGGCGTCATGCCGCGCTCCTCGGCCGCCCGGTTGCGCCAGCGCGCCAGCCGGAACACGGTCGACTTGTAGACGTCCTTGATGGGTCCGTACGCCCCGACCGAGTCGCCGTACAGGGTCGAATACCCCACCGCCAGCTCGGACTTGTTGCCCGGCGCGAGGACGATGTGGCCCTCCTGGTTGGAGAGCGCCATCAGCATCGTGCCGCGCAGCCGGGACTGGAGGTTCTCCTCCGCGAGACCGGTGAGCCCCAGGGCGCCCATGTACGCGTCGAACATCGGCTCGATCGACACCGTACGGAAGTTGAGGCCGGTACGGCGGGCCAGTTCGGCGGCGTCGCCGCGTGAGTGGTCCGAGGAGTACTTGGACGGCATCGAGACGCCGTACACGTTCTGCGCGCCCACCGCGTCGCAGGCGATCGCGGCGACCAGTGCCGAGTCGATACCGCCGGAGAGGCCGATGAGGACCGAGCGGAAGCCGTTCTTCGCGGCGTACGCGCGCAGGCCCACGACCAGCGCCGAGTAGACCTCCTCGTCGTCGTCGAGCCGGTCCGCGTACCCGCCGGTCAGCTCCGGCTCGTACGCGGGCAGCGGCTCCTCGGAGAGGACCACCCGCTCGATCCGCAGCCCGTCGTCGACGACGCCGGTGGGCGCGTCGGGGGAGGCGGCCGGCAGGTCGAGGTCGACGATCACCGTGCCCTCGGAGAACTGCGGGGCGCGCGCGACGACTTCGCCGCTCGCGTCGACGACGATCGAGTCGCCGTCGAAGACCAGCTCGTCCTGGCCGCCCATCATCGCGAGATAGGCCGTGGTGCAGCCCGCCTCCTGGGCGCGCTTGCGGACCAGTTCGAGGCGCGTGTCGTCCTTGTCCTGCTCGTAGGGCGAGGCGTTGATCGAGACGAGCAGCCCGGCACCCGCGCTGCGGGCCGCCGGAACCCGGCCGCCGTCCTGCCACAGGTCCTCGCAGATCGCGAGCGCCACGTCGACGCCGTGGACCCGGACGACGGGCATGGTGTCGCCCTGGACGAAGTAGCGGTACTCGTCGAAGACGCCGTAGTTGGGGAGGTGGTGCTTGGCGAAGCGCAGCACCACCTCGCCGCGGTGGAGCACGGCGGCGGCGTTCTCGGGGGACCCGGCGGGCCGGCCGAGGCGGGGCTTGGCGCGGTCCGAACGGTCGAGATAGCCGACGATCACGGGGAGCTCCCCGAAACCCGCGGCGTCGAGGCGCCGGGCGAGCGCCCGCAGGGCGTCCCGGGACGCCTCGACGAAGGACGAGCGCAGCGCGAGGTCCTCGACGGGGTAGCCGGTCAGCACCATCTCCGGGAACGCGACCAGATGCGCGCCCTGCTCGGCGGAGTGCCGGGTCCAGTGGACGATCGCCTCGGCGTTCCCGGCGAGATCGCCGACGGTCGAGTCGATCTGATTCAGAGCGAGGCGTAGTTGAGGCACGTGCCCAGTGTAATCGTCAGACCGACGCTATGTCCTGACGACGGCCAGGATCGGTGTGGTCAGGCCGGGGCCGGGGTGGCTGCTCGGCCCCGGCCGCCGGACGACGACGGCCGACGGCGCGGCGGGGGGGGGGGCCCCCCCCGGGGGGGGGGGGGGGGGCGGCCCCCCGGGGGGGGGGGGGGCCCCGGCGGGGGGGGGGGGGGGGCCCCCCCCCGGGGGGGGGGGGCCCGGCCCCGCGCCGCGCGTTCGGCTACTTCGTCGGGCCGAGCCAGATCGCTTCCTCGTGGTCGAGGATCGTCGGGCTCAGCTGGACCTGCAGCTCCCCGTCCGCCTTCGGCGAGACCGAGAACGTGAAGTCGGACTTGGCCTGCTTGCCGGGCAGCACGTTGCCCTGGAACATCTGCGTGGCGTTGCTGCCGTCGAAGACCGGCTCGGCCCGCGCGCCCTCCGCGTCGCTCGCGTCCACCAGGGCGCCGGTGACGTCGAGGGTCTCCTTGCTGCCGTTGACGATCGTGACCGTCACCTGGAACGCGCTGTTGCCCTTGGCGTGCCCGGCGGCGAACTGGTCGGGCTTGTAGGCGCGCGGCTTGGAGACGGTCACCTTGATCCCGTCCTCGTACGCGAAGGTCTGACCGAACTTCAGCGCCGTCGGCGCGGCCTCGGTCGGCTCGGCGTCCGTGGCCTCCGCACCGGGCTTGGCGGGAGCGGCGGTGGCCTTCTCCTGCTTCTTGATCTCCTTGTCGATCTCGTCCGCGACGTCCTTCACCGCGGTGGCGACGACGATCAGCCAGATGATCGAGACGACGATGGAGAGCGCGCCGAGGATGAGGCCGGTGAGGGCCATCCCCTTGTTCGTCGCCTCGCCCTTACGCGCGCGGGAGTGGCCGATGATGCCGAATATGAGGGCCAGCAGGCCCAGGATCCCGCCGAGCCAGAACAGGAACGGGATGATCGCGAAGAGCAGGCCCACGATGCCGAGGACGAGAGCGGTCACCCCGAGCCCGTTGCGCGGCTGCTGGAACGGCGGCTGCGGCGGCATCCCGGGCATGCCGGTCGGCGGCTGCCCCCAGGGGTTCTGGCCTGGGGCGTTCATGGGCGTGGTCATGCGGCATCCTCCGAGGTGGTCAGGGTGTTGACGTTAAGCCAGCTGATTATGGAGGAGCCAGGGATTTTGTGATCAATCGGTGGTGGTCGCCGGCCGGCCGGTCGCACCCCGGCCGGTGGGACCCGGCAGCGTCCGCATAACATCCGTACCACTATGTCCACTTCTCGTCCCGGCAGTGCCGCGCGAGTCACCGCGGTCCTCCTCGTCCTCGGCGCGCTCGCGTACACCGCCTGGGCCCTCGAAGCCGTCGTCAGGACCGGGCTCGACCCGGTGCGGACGTACGTCTCCGAACTCGCCGCCACCGACCAGCCGCTCGGCGGCCTCTTCCGCGCGACCGACCTCACGGCAGGCCTCCTCGTCCTCGCGGCGGCCACCACGGCGCTCCTGGCGACCCGTCGGCAGCCGACGGACTCCGGCCGCCCCCGCCCCCGCCGTCTCGTCCTCGTCGGCTGGTTCGCCCTCGCGCTCTTCGGCGCCGCCACCGCCGTCGACTCCCGGCTGCCGCTCAGCTGCGCCCCCACCGCCGACCCGGCCTGCGCCGCCCGCGAGGCCTCCGGCCTGGTCCCCGGCACCCACACCGCGCACGCCGCCAGCTCCGGTCTCGCCATGGCAGGGGCGCTGGCCGCCATGATCGCCCTGACCCTCGCCGCCCGCCGCTACCGCATCTGGCGGCCCCTCAGCCGTACCGGCGCCGTCCTCGTCGCCCTCGAACTCGCCGCCACCGTCTGGACCCTGACCGCCGTCGCCGCCTTCGAGACGGGCGGGGGCACCTGGGCGCTGGGGGTCGGCCAGCGGCTCCAGGTCCTCCTCGTGGCACTCTGGCTCGCAGTACTCGCCGTCTCCGTGGCCAGGGAGAGACCTTGAGCGTGTTCGTACGGGTCGGGGGCGTGGCCCATCACGTCGTGACCGAGGGCACCGGACCCGTCTGCGTCCTCAGCGCGGGCCTCGGCATGAGTTGGTTCGACTGGGACGCGGTCGTCCCGCTGCTCACCCCCCACCGCACGGTCGTCCGCTTCGACCGGCCCGGCCACGGCCTCTCCGCCCCGGCCGCCGTCCCGCCCAGCGCCACGGGCGAGGCGCACCGCATCGCGGGCCTTCTGGACGCGCTCTCCCTGCCCGGGCCGGTCACCGTCGTCGGGCACTCCATCGCCGGGTTCCACGCGGAGGCCTTCGCGCGCCTCCACCCGGACCGTACCGCCGGGATCGTCCTCGTCGACGCGTCCGTCGAGGAGCACGCCCGTACCCCCGCCGCCCCCGCCCTGCGCACCGCCGCCGCCCGCGGCCTCGGGACCCTGCTGTCGGCCGCCGGCGCCCCGGCCGCCATCGGCCCCGCGGCCCGCCACGCCACCGTACGGCTCTCCCGCGCCGCGGGCGGGGACCCGGCACCCGCCGACCTCGTACGACGCGTGTACTCCACCTCGCGCGTGCTCCACGGAACGCTCCTGGAGAACACCCACTACCGCGCCGTCGCCGCCGAACTCCTCGCCCTGCGCGAGCGGTTCCCGCTGCCGCAGGGCCGCCCCGTCACCGTCCTCGCCGCCCCCGACGGCTCCGCCCGCTGGGCGAGCCGCCAGCGCGCACTGGCCCGACGGCTCGGCGCCCGCTACGAGGCGGTCGAGCCGTCGGGCCATCTGATGATGTGGGACCGCCCGGACGCCGTGGCGCGCGCGGTACGGGATCAGGAGGAGGCGTAGACGGTCGCGCAGAACTCCTTGATCTGCTCGTCGTTCAGATGCTGCGCCAGATCGGCCTCGCTGATCATCCCCACGAGACGCTTGTTCTCGATGACCGGCAGCCGCTTGATCTGGTGCCCCGTCATCTCGTCGAGAACCTGGCTCACATCCGAACCCGCCTCGATCCAGCGCGGAGTGCCCTGCGCCATCTCTCCGCAGGTCACCTTCGCCGGGTCATGGCCCATCGCGACACAGCCGACCACGATGTCGCGGTCCGTGATGATGCCGCACAGCCGCTCGTTCTCGTCGGCTATGGGCAGCGCGCCCACATTGAGGTCGCGCATCAGCTGAGCCGCGCGGTCGAGCGTTTCGTGCCGGGGGATCCACTGGGCCCCGGGATGCATGATGTCCTTCGCCGTGGTCATGGGGTGCGTACCTCCGTAGAAACGTCGTCGTACGTACGTCCCCGAGCGCAAACCATTGTCCGCGTACGCGGCGGCCCCCGCGACCGCTGGGGTCACGGGGGCCCGGCCCGCTGTCTGCCGGCCGTCAGGCGCGCGGCTTCCCGCCCCGCGCCTTCAGCAGATCCGCCATGAGGGCGATCTCCGACTCCTGGGCGTCGACCATGCCCTGCGCCAGGTTCTTCTCGATCTCCACGGAGCACTTGTCCACACAGCCCTGGGCCATGTGCACACCGCCCTTGTGGTGGTCGGTCATCAGCTGGAGGTAGAGGATCTCCGCCTCCTTGCCACTGGCCCTGCGCAGCTGCTCCAGCTCGGTCTTGGTCGCCATGCCCGGCATCAGTGCCCCGTCGAGCGGGCCGGTGCCGCCGTGCCCGTCCATGCCCATCCAGGCCATCGGCTCGGTGCCCGACTCGACCTTCGGCAGGCCCCACATGTCCAGCCAGCCCAGCATCATGCCGCGCTGGTTGGCCTGGGTGTTGGCGATGTCGTACGCCAGCCGGCGCACCTCCTCGTCCTCGGTGCGGTCCCGGACGATGAACGACATCTCGACGGCCTGCTGGTGGTGGACCGCCATGTCTCGGGCGAAGCCCGCGTCGGCCGAGGCCGGCACGGGGGACGCCGGAGCCTCCTCGCGCTCCGCCGAGGCGACCGTGACGGCGCCCCCGGCGAAGAGCAGCGCGAGGACGACGGCGGCGATCGACGCCCCGTGCGTACGGGTCAGCTTCACTGGGTGGCCCCGACACCGCCGGTGCATGCCGCGCCGGGCTCGGGGGTCTGCGGGCCCTGCACGTACTTGGTGAAGAAGGCGTCGACGCGCGGGTCGCTCGCGCTGTCCACGGTCACCTGCTTGCCCCAGGCGCTCAGCATGATCGCGCCGGTCTGGTCGTCGACCGGGCTCATCAGCGAGTACGGGGTCTTGCCGACCTTCTCGGCCAGCTTCTTCACCTCGGCCTCGTCGGCCTTCTTGTTGTACGTGACCCAGACGGCTCCGTGCTCCAGCGAGTGCACCGCGTTCATCTCGGCGATCTTCGCCGTGTAGACGTCGCCGTCGCAGTTCTGCCAGACCTGGTCGTGGTCACCGCCGACCGGGGGCTTCATCTCGTAGGCCACCGGGGTCGTCACGTGGTTGCGGCCGAGCTTCTTGGCGTCCCAGGACTTCTCGTCCTTGATGGGGGCCTTCGCGGCGGCCTCCTTCTGCTCCTTCTTCTCGGACTCCTTGTTGAGCACGTAGCCGCCGAAGCCGACGAGGCTCAGGACGACGACGGTGGAGACACCGATGGTGAGGAAGCGGTTGCGGCGCTCGCGGGCCTGCTCGGCCCGGCGCATCTCCTCTATTCGGGCGCGGCGGTCGGCGTTGGAGGAGCGGTTGGCGGCCATGTGAATGTCGTCCTTCTCGGATGTGGGGTGGCGTCAGGCATCGGGCGTGAGCCGGGGGCGGGGGCGGATGCGGCCCGCCGGCTACGTCCGCATTACTTGAAGGACGTGCAGGTCCGGTGCGCGGGGCTGCGCGTCGGGACGGAGCGCCCGGCCGGTGTCGTACGCCGGTACGGGGCCCGGGAGCCGGCCCTCCGCGTGCTGCGGAGGGTCGAGCGGCGGCGCGGTGAGCACCGCCGGGCTGAGCGAGGGGAACAGCGAGCAGTCGCCTCGGTCGTACGGGCAGACGTACTCGTTCACGTGGGCCGCGACCCGGTGGTGCGCCCGGGTGGTCTCGTCGTGGGCGGAGGCCGTGTCGCCGGCACCCAGACAGACGAAGAGCGCGGCGAGGAGCGTCGCCACGGCACTCGCCAGTGCCATGGGACGCGCGCGCCTGGACAGGCGTACGAGTGGAGGGCCCCCCATGTGCGGAGATCGTAGTGGCCCATGGGCCGGGAGTGGGGATCCGGGGGGAAGTACGGGGGAAGTGCGGGGGAACCACAGGGGGAGCGGACGCCCGGAACCGGCCTGTCCACCGTTACCTGAGTCACACCCGAGCAGGCACTATGGGTGTGCAACGTGCGCGAAACCATGTGGTGGGATGCTCAGGTGCCCCCCGATGTGCCCGAGGCGGTGGGAACAGGCGGCCTGACCAGCAAAGATGGGTGTGGAAATGGACAAGCAGCAGGAATTCGTGCTCCGGACGCTCGAAGAGCGTGACATCCGGTTCGTGCGGCTGTGGTTCACCGACGTGCTCGGCTTCCTGAAGTCGGTGGCCGTGGCGCCCGCCGAGCTTGAGCAGGCGTTCGACGAGGGCATCGGCTTCGACGGCTCCGCCATCGAGGGCTTCGCCCGCGTATACGAGTCGGACATGATCGCCAAGCCGGATCCGAGCACGTTCCAGATCCTGCCGTGGCGCGCGGAGGCTCCGGGCACGGCCCGGATGTTCTGCGACATCCTCATGCCGGACGGCTCACCGTCCTTCGCGGACCCGCGCTTCGTCCTCAAGCGCATCCTGGCAAAGACCTCGGACCTGGGCTTCACCTTCTACACCCACCCCGAGATCGAGTTCTTCCTGCTGAAGGACAAGCCGCTGGACGGCACGAAGCCGACCCCCGCCGACAACTCGGGCTACTTCGACCACACCCCGCAGAACGTGGGCATGGACTTCCGCCGCCAGGCCATCACGATGCTGGAGTCGATGGGCATCTCGGTGGAGTTCTCCCACCACGAGGGCGCCCCGGGCCAGCAGGAGATCGACCTCCGCTACGCCGACGCGCTGTCCACGGCCGACAACATCATGACCTTCCGCCTGGTCATGAAGCAGGTGGCGCTGGAGCAGGGCGTGCAGGCCACGTTCATGCCGAAGCCGTTCTCGGAGTACCCGGGCTCGGGCATGCACACCCACCTCTCCCTCTTCGAGGGCGACCGCAACGCGTTCTACGAGTCGGGTGCGGAGTACCAGCTCTCCAAGGTGGGCCGCTCCTTCATCGCCGGCCTGCTGAAGCACGCGGCCGAGATCTCGGCCGTCACCAACCAGTGGGTCAACTCCTACAAGCGCATCTGGGGCGGCTCGGCCCGCAGCGCGGGTGCGGGCGGCGAGGCCCCCTCGTACATCTGCTGGGGCCACAACAACCGCTCGGCCCTGATCCGCGTCCCGATGTACAAGCCGGGCAAGACGGGCTCGTCCCGCGTCGAGGTCCGCTCGATCGACTCCGGCGCCAACCCCTACCTGACCTACGCGGTCCTCCTGGCGGCGGGCCTCAAGGGCATCGAGGAGGGCTACGAACTCCCGGCGGGCGCGGACGACGACGTGTGGGCCCTCTCGGACGCGGAACGCCGCGCGATGGGCATCGAACCGCTGCCGCAGAACCTGGGCGAGGCGATCGCGCTGATGGAGAAGAGCGAACTGGTGGCGGAGACGCTGGGCGAGCACGTCTTCGACTTCTTCCTGCGCAACAAGAAGCAGGAGTGGGAGGAGTACCGCTCAGAGGTCACGGCCTTCGAGCTCCGGAAGAACCTGCCGGTGCTGTAGGCGCAGGTCAGAGCGGGTTAGACCCCGAAAACACGATCAGGGCCGACGGCGGCGAACCGTCGGCCCTGAGGCGTTTCAACGGGGCTGGGCCGTCTCTGGGCCGTCCGGCAGCGGGGAGGCAGCCTCGTATGCGATTGGCAGCGGTGGCTCGGGAGGAGCCGTCTGCCATGAAGGTCGCGCTGCCGAGTTCCGCCGAGCGCCGGCCGCTCCACTCCCACCTGTGGAAACAGAGAGAGCGCTCCGGAATCCGCCCAGGTGGCTACTGGGTGGCAGCGGCAGATCCACACGCCGCCAACGCCGCCCTGCACGGTTCATACCCGAGGGGCGGCGTGGCTCGCGCCGCACTGCTGACGGACGGTGCGGCACGGCTGAAACGATTTTCATCGTGGCAGATTGGGCGGAACCCGCTGGCCACGCAGCAAGCGACTGCGGTCTTCGTACGTCCATAGAGCAACCGTGCGGCGCCTGCTTATGGCTCTCTCTACTTCATCCAGGGAGCGCGTCCCCCACGCGCGGGGCGTGCGGCCCATCGTCCGGGTCGCCGCCCCTGTCTTCGCTCGCTCCGGCCGCCGCCCAGGTGGCATGCATCCACTGAGAGTGATCAGTCGCGTGGTGGTGGGTTTTCGGCGTTTGCACGGGAAGTGGTTGCCGCTTCGTCATCGCCAGCGCAGGTATACGCAGCGGCAGACTGTTCCCATGCTTCCCGAACCCGGGACGGCTCGGCACCGGATTTAGCCAAACTGGTGGCGAGCTCGCCCCATGCTTCCCCAGCGCGCGCCCAGTCTTCCTCCATGGCCAGCATGGCGACCGCCTTCTCTCCCGCCGCGAGGGCCTCTGGGTAGTGCTCCAGATTGCGCTCTGCGACGCCGAGGTTGTTCCAGACGATGGCTTGGCTGTGGGTGTCGCCTGTCTGCTGGTACAGCTGGAGGGCGGTTTGGTGCGCGGTGTGTGCTTCGTCGTATCGCCGGAGCTCTCCGAGTGCGTTGCCAAGGTTCGTCCAAACGTCGGCTTGGCCGCTCACGTCGCCTGTCTGCTGGTGGAGCTGGAGGGCGGTTTGGTGCGCCGCGTGTGCTTCGTCGTGGCGCCGAAGTGCTCCGAGTGCGTTGCCGAGGTTGTTCCAGACGT
>NZ_JBIBEO010000006.1:515155-538236 GCF_042902595.1 Streptomyces sp. NPDC012508 | reverse complement strand
GTCGGCTTGGCCGCGGGTGTCGCCTGTCTGCTGGTGGAGCTGGAGGGCGGTTTGGTGCGCCGCGTGTGCTTCGTCGTGGCGCCGGAGCTCTCCGAGGGTGGTGCCGAGGTTGTTCCAGACGTCGGCTTGGCCGCGGGTGTCGCCTGTCTGCTGGTGGAGCTGGAGGGCGGTTTGGTGCGCCGCGTGTGCTTCGTCGTGGCGCCGGAGCTCTCCGAGTGCGTTGCCGAGGTTGTTCCAGACGTCGGCTTGGCCGCGGGTGTCGCCTGTCTGCTGGTACAGCTGGAGGGCGGTTTGGTGGGCGGTGTGTGCTTCGTCATGGCGCCGAAGTGACCTGAGTGTGGCGCCGAGGTTGTTCCAGGCGATCGCTTGGCCGCGGGTGTCGCCTGTCTGCTGGTGGAGCTGGAGGGCGGTTTGGTGGGCGGTGTGTGCTTCGTCGCTGCGCCGGAGCTCTCCGAGTGTGCTGCCGAGGTTGTTCCAGACGCCGGCTTGGCCGCGGGTGTCGCCTGTCTGCTGGTGGAGCTGGAGGGCGGTTTGGTGGGCGGTGTGTGCTTCGTCGTGGCGCCAGAGCTCTCCGAGGGTGGTGCCGAGGTTGCTCCAGGCGGCTGCTTGGCCGCGGATGTTGCCTGTCTGCTGGTGGAGCTGGAGGGCGGTTTGGTGGGCGGTGTGTGCTTCGTCGTATCGCCGGAGTTC
Organism: Streptomyces sp. NPDC012508; assembly: GCF_042902595.1. Lineage (NCBI taxonomy): Bacteria > Bacillati > Actinomycetota > Actinomycetes > Kitasatosporales > Streptomycetaceae > Streptomyces > Streptomyces sp. NPDC012508. The sequence continues at coordinate 537,546 of NZ_JBIBEO010000006.1, read as the reverse complement.
TCCGAGTGCGTTGCCGAGGTTGTTCCAGGCGCCAGCCTCATTAAGCGTGTCACCCAGCGCCTGGCATGCATCGAGGGCGTGGGCGCGGACGGCGACCAGATCATGAAGTCGCCGTCGCCAGTCCAGATAGCGGCCAAGGGAAAACCCGAGACGAGCCGTCTCGGTGTGGCCGCTCACATGAGGGTGGATGGTCGCGAGGAGGTTCTCGCGCTCGGCGTCGAACCACGCCAGTGCATGCTCCCGGCTCTTGAACAACGTCGATACGGCCTCCCCAAGGGGGCGCAAGTGAGTGTCGGCTGCTTCTGCGTGGCGGATGTAGTGATCGGTGAGCCGGGTGCGGGCCTGTTCGAAGCGCCGGCGGGGGATACGGCCACCGTCCATGGCGGTCCGGGCCTGTTCCTGGGCGTGGACGCGTAGGAGGTCGTGCATGGACCAGCGGTCGCGTGCCTGGCTGTTCTGCGTGAGGAGGCGTGCCTGGACGAGTTGTCGCAGCAGTGGGGTGATCTTGTTTGCGGGCTGGTCGGTGAGGGCTGCGACGGCGGGGGTGGCGATGTCGGGACCGGGGTGGAGGCCGAGGAGGCGGTAGAGATCGGCCTGCTGGTGGCTGAGGCGGGTGAGGCATTCGTCGAAGACGGCACGCAAGTTGCGCTCGCCGTCGTCGAGGCCGCCGAGGCGGCTGCCGGCGTCGGTGAGCATACGCACCCGCTCGGACAGCGGCTGGTCGGGGTCGTCGGCGAGGAGGGCGGCGGCGATCTGCAGTGCCAGGGGCAGGTAGCCGCAAAGCGCGGCGAGTTCTTCCGCGGCCGTGGGCTCGTCCTCGACGCGCCGGTCGTCGGGGTCGGCTACCGCCAGGCGCTGGCGCAAGAGGTCCACGGCGGCGTCCGGCTGCAGGGGATGGAGGTTGAACAGCCGCGCGCCGAGGCCGGGCAGGGTGTGGCGGGAGGTCACCAGCACCGCGTGGTGCCGGGCCGGCAGCAGCGGCCGGATCTGCTCCGAGGTGGAGGCGTTGTCCGCAAGGATCAGGAAACGCTCTCCATCTCTTGCCAGGGCGTCGAGCTGAGAGCGGTAGAGCCCCTCCCGTTCGCCCAGCGTGGGCGGGATGTGGTCGGCCGCGATGCCCAGGGACCGCAGCAGCGCCTCGAGGGCATCCTCCGGTGGGACAGGGGTCGGGTCGTAGCCGCGCAGGTTCACCAGCTGTACACCCGTGAACCAGCCCCGGTCGAGCGCGGCATGGCCCACCGCGTGAACGAGGGTCGTCTTGCCCACGCCCGGCAGTCCCGCAGCCGATCCGACCGCCGCACCCGCACCGCTCCCAGGGTCCAGCAGGGCGAGAATCTTCGCGATCTCGTCCTCGCGACCTGTGAACTCCTGCGGCAGCCCAGGCAGGGCATTCAACGCGGTCGGCACCGCCGCATAAGCCTGCACATCGATCTTCGTGGTCTGCGTCCCACTACCGAGCACCTGACTGCGCTCGAACGACGCTCCCGCGAAGCTACTACCGCCCCCGCCGCGCCAGCCCTGCCGTGGACGAGTGTCCTTCGACCCGCCGCTCTTGCGCTTGCCGGACTTCCTCTTCGCCCCCATACCCGCCGCTCGCTCCGCTATCGATTGATCGTGTTGTTCTGTGTGCCGCTGGCGAGAACTTGACTGTCGGTGAATGTCGCGTTGCTGAAGTCGTTGTGCGTGCTCTGGGCCGGAGCCTGGGACCCCGCCTGCTCGACCAGAGCCTGCAACTCAGCGGCCACCTGCTGCCGCTCCAGGTCCGGAAGCTGCTCGAGAAGCATCTCCAGCCGGGTCTGCCAGCGCGTCACCAGGACGGTCTGCACCCGCTCCGCCCCGGCGCTGTCCCCGGCCGACTCCAGCTCGGCCCGTGTCTGGTCCAGTCGCTCCAACTCCACCTGCTCTCGACCCGTGTCGCCGCGACCCAGGATCCGCGCCACACCGCTGCGCATCCCGGCCCACGCGTCCGTCGCAGCCGCCTGCACGATCGCCCCACCACCAGCCGCTGCCACCGCGATCAAACCCTCAACCAACACGACAACACCCCCACGCATCAACGGACAAGGAGCCCAGCCTAGGACGAGACCCCCCACCTGATCAGACGAACCATCAATTCCGGTGGTGAAGCAGTCGGTGCAGCCAAGTCCTTGCAAGCGACGAGGCTTCCGCCCGCGGTGAACGGCAGCAAAGGCGCGCTTGACCAGCCATGTGCGCGCCCGTCGGTTCCTAGAGCAAGCTAACTGCCCGGGTCCGGGAGACGTTTGGCACTGGGCCGTCTGTGGGCCGTCGGGGGCCGCCGTAGGGTGCCGGTGCCCACCACTGACCACCGGTGGGGAAGCGTTCTCAGGTGCAGCGATCGGGATGGCTGCTGGTAGTACTGGCGGGGCGACACTTCCTGCGCAACAAGAAGCAGGAGTGGGAGGAGTACCGCAGCGAGGTCACCGCGTTCGAGCTCCGCAAGAACCTGCCGGTGCTGTAGGCGCAGGTCGGAGGGGGCGTCACCCCGGAACGACGATCGGGGCCGGCGGCGTTCAGCCGCCGGCCCCGAGTCGTCTCACTCGCCCTGGGCCGTCTCCGGCCCTGAAGGGGCCGTCCGTCGTCAGCCCTCTGGGGTGGCCGGTTCGACGTCCTTGGCCAGCGGTACCTGTCCGGTGTTGTCGACGTGCCGGGCGGCGACCCACGCGGCCTTGTCGCGCAGCAGGTACCAGATGGTGTTGCCGTCGATGTTCTGGGCGTTCACTTTGCTGCGCAGGCCGATCTCGGCGCCATGGCTCAGGTTGCCGATGACGGAGGAGTCCGTGCTCGGATACTTCCGCAGGTTGACGCCGATGGTGCTGACGACGGTGCCGAACGGCTGGGTTGGACTGGGCATGGTGTCCTCCAGGGGAACGCCGGAGTGGTGGGACTCCGTCCGATATCCGGACGGATTGCCTGCACGGTAATGCCCATTCCCGCCGGGGAGCCGGAGGCGTGCGGCGCATGCCCCGACCGGCGTCCCCGCGTCATCCCGATGGCGTCCGTCGAACCCGGCGCGCCCACCCGCGGCGCCGATTCGGCGTGGCCCGCGTCCCCTCCGCTCAGCGTTCCGAGAGTTCCGACGGCGCCTCCTGGACCACCCAGCCGTTGCCGTCCGGGTCCGTGAAGGCAACGAAGGAGTTCCAGGTCTCGCCCTTGCCGTCCTCCCAGCTCGTCCCGCTCACGTGGCGGACCGGGGTGACGTCCACGCCCCGGCCGACCAGCTCCTTGCGCGCCGCATCGATGTCCGTGACGCAGAGCTGTAGGCCCTGCAAGGTGCCCGGCGCCATCGGCTTCGTGCCGGGCAGCTGCGGCATGCCCGCGCTCTCCATCATGATCGAGCAGCGGGAACCGGGCGGCGTCGCCTGGATCATTCGGACCCCTGGGGCGACCTCGGTGTCCAGGTCGATCGTGAAGCCGCACTTGTCGCCGTAGAACTCCTTCGCCCGGTCGAGGTCGGTCACGGGGACGAGGACGACTTCGAGCGTCCAGTTCATGGAAGGCCTCCTCAGAAGCGCCAGCGGGTCTGGCCGAACGGCTCGCCCTTGGCGAAGCCGAAGACCGTGCGCGGCGCGACGGCGAACACCAGGGCGGTTCCACCGTCGCCCACGAACGCCCCGTCGCGCACGTCGAATCGCCAATCGGAGCCGTACTTCTCGACGTACGCGTCGGCCAGTGCCCGCAGCCGCGCCTCGTCGGTCACCCGGTCCGCCCGGCCCTCCACCACCAGGTCGAAGCCCTCGCCGAGCGACGGCGTACCGGTGGTGAGGACGACCTCCCGGTTCTCCGCCAGATTGCGCGCCTTGCGCTCGTCGGGGCCGGTGCAGAAGTGCAGCGCGTCCGCCGACCAGACCGCGATCAGCGGGGTGACATGCGGGCGGCCCTCCGGGCGGACCGTGGTCAGCCAGAAGACCTCGGCCCGGGCCAGCCGCTCGGCCGCCTCCGACCATGCGGCGGGGCGGGCCTCCGGGTCACTGAAACGGGCGTCCAGGGTCGGTTCCGGGGTCATCGCGGTTCCCTCCAGAGCGTCGGGTCCATGTACGTATGACCCTGGACCCGCCCCGAACTCATCGCACCGCGGGCGTCCAGTGCAGCTGTCCGTCCAGACCCACCGCGGCCACGCCGTCCACGACCCCGGCCGGCGCGCCCGAGAAGAGGAAGTTCTGCAGCGTCCACAGCGGCGCCGTCGCACTCGTGCGCCCGCCGCCGGCGGTGCCGGTGCCCGTCACGCCGCCCCGGCCCGCGCGCCCCAGCGCCTCCGGGGCCGTCGCCAGGACGCCCGTACGGGAGCGGACCGCCAGCATGCCGGGCCCGCCGCCCACCGGGCCGAAGCCCGCGACGCCGCCCGCCAGCTCGGTGACCTGCGAGGCGGAGCCGCCGCCCGTGCCGGGGAGGTCGGCCGTGCGGAGGTCGCCCGAGGCGGGCTTGCGGAACCAGAGCCGTACGCCCTCCCCCTCGGGCGAGGGGCTCGCGTTGAGGGCCAGCGTCGTCGCCGGCAGACCGGTCGGCCGCGGTCCGTCGAGCGGGGCGCCCGGGTGCTGCTGCGACCAGGTGAGGACGGTCGCGGCCGTGCCGGCGAAGACATGGGCGCGGCCCGCCGCGTCCGTCGTGGCCACCGGGTCGCCGTACACGGCCTCGGCGGCCGGACCGCTCAGCTGCCGCCACGGACTCCAGTCACCGTCGGGCCGCCGGTCGCGGGCGGTCAGCCGGTGAGCGCTGTCGCGCACCACCACCGTGGCCCGGCCGGTCCCGTCCACCGCCACCGTCGGGGCGCTGATGTCGGAGGTGCCCCGGGCGTCGCTCTCCTCCGGCGTGCCGAGCGAACGCCACGGCCCGAACGCGCCGCCCCGTGCGGTCTGCTCGGTCGTCACGACCTCACGGCCGTACGACCGCGCCGAACCGCCGATCGTCGTCCGCGTGCCGAAGACGGCGATCCGGCCGTCCGGGAGCCGTACGGACGTCACCCCGCTGTCCAGGCCCTCGCCCGGGAGCAGGACCGGCCCCCGCCACCCGGCGGCCGTGTCCGCGGGCTTCGTCCACACCGCGAGGCGCCCGTCGAGGACCGAGAAGGCGTGCAGAGCGCCGTCCGTGTCGCGCTGCACCCAGGAGGTGGAGGTACCCCGGGCGTACCGGACGGTCTGGGTCCAGCCCGGCCCGGAGGGCCGGGCGGAGACCTTCAGGTCGCCGCAGCCTGCCGGGTCGGCGCAGTCGTTGATCCCGTCGCTCCAGGCGTACGTCCGCAGGGTGCGCAGCTTGGCGTCCGCCGACTCGGGGTCGAGGGTGTGGGGCAGCGAGCCGGTGGGGTAGCCGAGGTAGTTCTGCACGCCGAAGTGCGGGCGGGACCCCGACGCCGCGGCGTACCGCTCCAGCGCGGCCTGGGCGAACCGGGCGCCGTACAGGTGGTCCTGGTGGTCGGTGAAGGTGCCGGTCTCCGCGTGCAGGCCCGGCGTCGGGTCCTGCATGCGGACGAACGTGGGGCGTATGCGCTTCAGCAGGCCGGTGAGCGTCTCGATCACCTGGTGCTTGCTGTACGTGAAGTCGGTGGCGACCGGCGTGCCCGTGGCCCGCTGGGACGCGAGGACCGGGACCCGTCCGTTCCACAGTCCGTTCAGGCTGTGCGGGCGGTCGGCGCTGATGGCGCCCGCCTCGCGCAGCTGGAGCCAGACCAGGCTGATCTGCGGCGCGGCGCGCAGGGTGTCCAGCTCGGCGGCCCCGCCGCCGACGGTGGGTATGGAGACACGGTCCCAGGGGCTGGTGCGGCTGCCGGTGGCCATCTCGGCGTACGCGGCACGTATGCCGTTCTGGCGGGCGGCGGCGAAGCCGGCCTTGTCCGGCAGGGGCCGCTCGGCGGCGCCGCGCGGGGCGTTCACGCCGTCCGCCTCACCGGACGTCAGATACACCGTGGTCAGGGGCCGGCCGGAGCGTATGGACTGGGCCGTGTCCGGGTTCATGAAGTACAGGTCGTCGTCCGGGTGGGCCACGATCTGAGCCACGGAGACGTCCGGGGTACGAACCGGCTCCGCGCCCTCGTTCGCCGCCCGCCGCACGGTCTTCCCGTCCGTCCCCTTGGCCTCGTGCGAGGGCGTGCGTTCCGCCGCACGGCTCCCGTTCGTCGCCGGGGCTCCGAAGACGGAGCCGGAGGAGAGCTGGAGGAGTCCCGCGAAGGAGCCTGCGACGAGTGCGGTCGTCGTCAGGGCGGAGACAGGACGGAGGCGGCGGCGGACGGGCATCGAGAGTTACGTACTTTCAAAGGTGCGGTCGGTGGCGTACGCCGGGAAGACGGACCTATAAGCAATACGGTTCATCGGAGGCGAATGGTGAGGAATGTGCGGGGCGTCACGTGTGATCTGTGACGAAACGAAGGCTCCGTGCGCGGTGTGGCGGCCGCGTGCCCCGGGGCGACCCGGCCTCTCCCTCCGGATACGCTCGAATGCGGAACCTGAACGGGCGGAGGGAGCGGCGGAATGACGGTGCCGGGGCGCAGGAGCAGTACCTTCAGCCGTCTGCTGCGGCACGGGTTCACCGATCCGTCCGGCGCCGAGCGCCTGCTCGACCTCCCCGAGCTGGCCGCCCTGCGCGACGACTCCGTTCTCCTCGACGCGCTCGGCGCGACCGCCGACCCCGACCTGGCGCTGCGGGGGCTCGTCCGGCTCGTCGAGGCACAGCCCGACGAGGAGCGCCAGACGCTCACCTCCACGCTGCTCTCCGCCAAGCCCTTCCGGGACAGGCTCCTCGGTGTGCTCGGCGCCTCCGAGGCGCTCGCCGACCATCTGGCCAGGCACCCCCGGGACTGGCAGGCGCTCGTCACCTACGAGGCCGTCGACCTGAACCCCGGGGTCGCCGAGTTCGAGCAGGGCCTCGCCGAGGCCACCGACCCGGTCTCCCTCCGGGTCGCCTACCGCCGCTGCCTGCTGGCCATCGCCGCCCGTGACGTCTGCGGCACCGCCGAGGTCGCCCAGACCGCCGCCGAGCTGGCCGACCTCGCCACCGCGACGCTGCGCGCCGCCCTCGCCATCGCCCGGGCCGCCGCCCCCGCCGACGCCGCCCACTGCCGGCTCGCCGTCATCGCCATGGGCAAGTGCGGCGGCCACGAGCTGAACTACGTCTCCGACGTGGACGTGATCTTCGTGGCCGAGCCCGTGGACGGCGCCGACGAGGGGAAGGCGATGCAGGCGGCGACCCGGCTCGCCTCCCACCTGATGCGGATCTGCTCCGAGACGACCGTCGAGGGCACCATCTGGCCCGTCGACGCCAATCTCCGCCCCGAAGGCCGCAACGGCCCGCTGGTGCGCACCCTCTCCTCCCACCTCGCCTACTACCAGCGCTGGGCCAAGACCTGGGAGTTCCAGGCGCTGCTCAAGGCGCGGGCGGTGGCGGGCGATCCTGAGCTGGGCGGCGAGTACATCGACGCCGTGTCCCCGCTGGTCTGGCAGGCCGCCGAGCGCGAGAACTTCGTCCCCGACGTGCAGAAGATGCGCCGCAGGGTCGTCGACAACATCCCCGCCGCCCAGGTCGACCGCGAGCTGAAGCTGGGCCCCGGCGGTCTGCGGGACGTCGAATTCGCCGTCCAGCTGCTGCAGTTGGTGCACGGGCGGGGCGACGCGACGCTGCACAGCGGCAAGACGCTCGACGCCCTGAAGGCGCTCGCCGCCGGCGGCTACGTCGGCCGCGCCGATGCCGCCCAGCTGGACGAGGCGTACCGCTTCCTGCGCGCGATGGAGCACCGCATCCAGCTCTACCGGCTGCGCCGCACCCACCTCGTGCCCGAGGGCGAGACCGATCTGCGCCGTCTCGGCCGCTCGCTCGGTCTGCGCACCGACCCGGTCGCGGAGCTGAACAAGGAGTGGAAGCGGCATGCCTCGGTGGTCCGGCGGCTGCACGAGAAGCTCTTCTACCGTCCGCTGCTCGACGCCGTCGCCCAGCTCACCCCCGGCGAGAGCCGGCTCAGCTCGAAGGCCGCGGGGCAGCGGCTCGAGGCGCTCGGGTACGCCGACCCCGCCGCCGCGCTCCGTCATCTGGAGGCGCTCGCCTCCGGCGTCACCCGCAAGGCCGCGATCCAGCGGACGCTGCTGCCGGTGCTGCTCGGCTGGTTCGCGGACTCCGCCGACCCGGACGCCGGGCTGCTCGGCTTCCGCAAGGTCTCCGACGCCCTCGGCAAGACGCCCTGGTATCTGCGCCTGCTGCGCGACGAGGGTGCGGCGGCCGAGAACCTCGCCCGGGTCCTCTCCGCCGGCCGGCTGGCCCCCGACCTGCTGCTGCGCGCGCCGGAGGCGGTGGCGATCCTCGGCGACCCGGAGGGCCTGAAGCCACGCGGGCGCGACCATCTGGAGCAGGAGATCCTCGCGGCGGTCGGCCGCGCCGACGGTGCCGAGCAGGCGGTCGCGGCGGCCCGTGGCGTACGGCGCCGTGAGCTGTTCCGTACGGCCGCGGCCGACCTCATCGGCTCGTACGGTACGGAGGACAGCCCCCGCGAGCTCGACCCGGGCGCGCTGGTCGACCGGGTGGGCCTGGCGCTCACCGACCTCAACGCGGCGACGATTTCGGGGGCGGTGCGGGCCGCCGTACGGGAGGGCTGGGGCGACACGCTGCCGACCCGGTTCGCGGTCATCGGCATGGGCCGCTTCGGCGGCCACGAACTCGGTTACGGCTCCGACGCCGACGTCCTGTTCGTGCACGAGCCGCGCGAGGGCGTCGACGAGCAGGAGGCGGCCAAGGCCGCGAACCAGATCGTCACGGAGATCCGCCGGCTGCTCCAGGTCCCCACCGCCGACCCGCCGTTGCTGATCGACGCGGATCTGCGTCCGGAGGGCAAGCGGGGCCCGATGGTCCGTACGCTCAAGTCGTATGCGGCCTACTACCACCGCTGGTCGCTCGCCTGGGAGGCCCAGGCCCTGCTGCGCGCCGAGACGATGGCGGGCGACCGGGAGCTGGGCGCGCGGTTCATCGAACTGATCGACCCGCTGCGCTACCCGGCCGAGGGTCTCGGCGAGGACGCGGTCCGCGAGATACGGCGTCTGAAGGCCCGGATGGAGACCGAGCGGCTGCCGCGCGGGGCCGATCCGACGCTCCACACCAAGCTCGGCCGGGGCGGTCTGAGCGATGTCGAGTGGACGGTGCAGCTGTTCCAGATGCAGCACGGCTGGGCCGAGCCGGGCCTGCGGACGACCCGTACCCGCGAGGCGCTGGCCGCCGCCCACTCGGCGGGCCTCGTTGCCACCGAGGAGGCCGAGACGCTGGACGAGGCCTGGGTCCTCGCGACCCGGGTCCGCAACGCGGTGATGCTGGTACGGGGGCGGCCGGGGGACACCTTCCCCTCGGACGGGCGCGAACTGGCGGCGGTCGGACGGTACTTGGGCTATGGCCCCGGCCGTGTCGGGGAGATGGTGGACGACTACCGGCGCATCACGCGGCGGGCGCGGGCGGTCGTCGAGGATCTGTTCTACGGGGCGTAGGGGCGCGGTACTTCCCGGCCCCGCGCCCGCCGGCCGCCTTCACCCTCACCCGTCGGCGTTCTCCAGGAGCGCCCGGCAGTGGACCAGGAAGGCCTCCAGGGCCAGGTCGAAGGCGGCGTCCGCGCGGGCCGGTCCCAGTGCCACCAGGGCCTCGGCCAGGCGCGGGGTCGTGACCTCGTCGGGGAGCTCCCACATGGTGTCCGGGGCCGCGAGGTCGAGCGCCGAGCCCAGGACCAGGTTCTCCAGCGCGACGATCACCGTCATGACGTCGGCGTTGTCGAAGCCGACGGCGAGCAGCAGGGTCACCGCCGCCTCGTACTGCGCGAGCACCTTCGGGGCCCGGACCGGCGAGGTCATCAGCATCGGGATGGCCCGGGGGTGGGCGGCGAAGGCCGCGCGGTAGGACCGCGCCCAGGCCGCGAGCGCCGCGTCCCACGGCTCCAGCTCCAGCCTGGAGCCGTCGATCCCCTCGCTGACCCGTTCGCGCAGCAGCTCCACGATCCCGTCGCGGCCGTCCACGTGGTGGTACACGGAGGCGGTCTGCACCCCTAGCCGCCTGGCGATCTGCGGGACGCTGAACTCGCCCCGCTCGTCGACGAGTTCGAGCGCCACCGTGGTGATGCGCTCGCGGTCGAGGAGGGGCTTGCGCGGCCGTCCCATGAATGGCTTCCCCCTGGTCAGGTCTTCCCGAATCGTTGAACGCGAGGTTACATTGCGCGAACCGAAAGCCTTTAGGTTTCCTGTCGCGGAAGGGCTTCCCCTTTCATGTCCTCACAGACCACCACCGCTCCCGAGGGGCTGAGAACCGGCACGCTCTCCACCGCCGACATCTCGTTCTTCGTCGTCTCCGCCGCCGCCCCGCTCACCGTCATGGCCGGCGTCGCGCCCATCGCCGTCGTCCTCGGCGGCATCGGCGCCCCCGCCGGCTATCTCCTGGCCGGCATCACCCTCGCGGTCTTCGCCGTCGGGTTCACCGCCATGAGCCGCCATGTCCGCAGCGGCGGCGCCTTCTACGCGTACATCACCCGCGGCCTGGGCAAGCCCGTCGGCATCGCCGCCGCCCTGCTCGCCATGCTCGGCTACAACGGCATGGAGATCGGCGTCTACGGTCTGCTCGGCACCGCCACCGCCGACACCGGCCACGCCCTGTGGGGCGTCGACATCCCCTGGCTCCCCGTCTCCCTCGCCGGACTGCTGCTCATCTGGTACGGCGGCTTCCGCTCCATCGACTTCGGAGCCAAGGTCCTCGGTGTCCTCCTCCTCGCCGAGACCGGCATCCTCGTCCTGCTCGCCGGCGGGGTACTGATCGACGGCGGCGCCGACGGCCTCTCCCTGGCCTCCTTCACCCCCGGCAACGTGCTCGTCCCGGGCTCCGCGGCAGTCCTGGCCTTCGCCTTCGCCGCCTTCACCGGATTCGAGTCGACCGTCATCTACCGCCGCGAGGCCCGTGACCCGAACCGGACCATCCCCCGCGCCACCTACTTCGCCGTCGGATTCCTGGGCCTCTTCTACGCCTTCGTCGTCTGGACCGTCATCCAGGCCTTCGGCCAGGACAAGGTCGTCCAGGCCGCGAGCGACGACCCCGGCGGGCTCTTCTTCGCCGCCATCACCACCTATGTCGGCGCCTGGGCCGCGGACCTGATGCACATCCTGATCGTCACCAGCGTCCTCGCCTCGCTCCTCGCCTTCCATAACGCCATCAACCGGTACGGCCTGGCGCTCGCCGAGGAGGGTGTGCTGCCCGCCGCCTTCGGCCGCGTCCACCCCCGCCACGGCTCCCCGTACGTCTCCGGCATCCTGCAGACCGCCCTCGGTGCCGTCGTCGTCCTCGCCTTCGCGGCCGCGGGAGCCGACCCGTACCAGCAACTGCTGCTCTGGGTGAACACCCCGGGCATGATCGGACTGATGGTCCTCCAGCTGCTCGCGGCGCTCGCCGTGCCGCTGTTCTTCCGCCGCATCAGCCACACGGAGGGGAAGCTGCGCACGGTGGTCGCCCCCATCGCCGCCTTCGTCCTCCTCGCCGGGGCGATCGGCCTCGTCGTCACGAACGTCGGCCTCTTCACCGGCGCGTCCACCACCGTCAACACCGTCCTGGTCTCCCTCGTCCCCGCCGTCTTCGTGCTCGGGCTCCTCCTCGCGTACCGCCTCCGCCGTACGCGCCCCGAGACCTACGCCACGTTCGCCGCCGAACCCGCCGCACCCATGTTTGGAGAAGAGCCGTCGTGCCCGCACCCGACCTCGTCCTCGTCGACGCCCGCGTCCGCACCCTCGACCCCGCCCGTCCCCACGCCACTGCCGTCGCCGTCCGCGACGGACTGATCACGGCCGTCGGCGACGCCACCGACGCCCGCGCCTGGCGCGGACCCGGCACGGAGACGATCGACCTCGGCGGCGCCACCCTCACCCCCGGCCTCACCGACGCCCACAGCCACCCCGTCTGGGGCCTGGAGATGTTCACGGGCACCAACCTCTCCGCCGTACGCGACCTCGACGAACTGCGGTCGGTCCTCGCCACGGCCGAGCGCCGCGACGGCTGGATCATCGGCTTCGCCCTCGACCACAACGTCTTCGGCGGCCGGCCGATCCACCGCGAACTCGTCGAGGACGTCCTCGGCGGCGCTCCCGCCTTCCTGCGCCTCTACGACGGACACTCCGCCCTCGCGAGCGAGGCCGCCCTGAAGGCGGCCGGCATCGACGGCTCCCGCGCCTTCGCCCAGCGCTCCGAGATCGTGTGCGACACCGGGGGACGGCCCACCGGCCATCTGATCGAGCACGCCGCGATGGACCTCATGACCCCCGTCCTGCCCACCCAGCCCTACGCGGAGCGGCGCGACCGGCTCGTCGCGCTGCTGACCTCCATGGCCGCCACCGGACTGACCGGCGCGCACGTCATGGACCTCGGCGGCCACGACGTACCCGGGCTGCTCACCGCCCTGGAGGCCGACGGCGACCTTCCGCTACGGCTCCGGCTCGCGCCCTGGTGCATGCCCGGCGCGACCGCGGAGGAGCTGGACGAGCTGGTGCGGCTCCAGACGCGGTCCGGGCGGCTGTGGCGGGTCGGCGGGGTGAAGTTCTTCATGGACGGCACCGTCGAGGGCGGCACCGCCTGGCTGGAGCACGCCGACTGCCACGGCCAGGGCACGGACGCCTTCTGGCCCGACCCGGCCGCCTACTCGGCCGCCGTACGCCGTCTCCACGAGGCAGGGGTCGGCACCGCCACGCACGCCATCGGCGACGCGGCCGTCCGGCACGTCCTCGACACCGTGGAATCGCTGGGCGCCGGCGGGCCACGGCACCGGATCGAGCACATCGAGACCGTCCCCGACGACCAGCTCGGCCGGTTCGCGGCCCTCGGCGTCGTCGCCTCGATGCAGCCCCCGCACACCGCGTACACCCGCGCCGACCACACCGACGAGTGGTCCAAGCGGCTCGGAGACGTACGGGCGGCCCGCGCCTGGCGCTGCCGGGACCTGCGGGAGGCGGGCGCGCATCTCGCGCTCGGCTCGGACTGGCCCATCGCCCACCACGACGCCCGCCAGGTCCTCGCCACCGCCCAGGCCCCGCGCGGAGCGGCCTCCGCACGGCACGGACTGACAGGTCTGATGGCCCTGGAGGGCCTGACCACCCACGCGGCGGTCGCGGCGGGGGAGGAGCACCTCGGTGGCCGGATCGCGCCAGGACTCCGGGCTGATCTGACGGCCTTCACCGTCGACCCGGTCGAGGCGCCCGCCGACGAGACGGAACAGGCACCGATCCGGCTCACACTGGCGGGCGGCCGCGTCACCCACCGGGGCTGACGGACTCCGCGCCTCCCGGCTAGCGGGTCAGCCGTTCCTTCTCGCGCCCGGACTCCCGCTCGTCCTCGCGGTCCGCCGTGGATCCGTCCGCCGCGGACCGCGAGGACGAGCCGCCCCGGGCCACCGGCACGGCCGGTTCCACCAGCTTGGGCAGATGCTGCGGCAGCGCGCCGTACATGTAGTACGAGACGGCAAAGCCGAAGGCGAGGCAGATCATGCCGCCCACCGCGTCCAGCCAGAAGTGGTTGGCGGTCGCCACGATCACGACCAGGGTCGCCATCGGGTAGAGCAGACCGAGGATGCGCGCCCAGGGCGCCGAGGCCAGGGCGAAGATGATGAGACCGCACCAGAGCGACCAGCCGATGTGCATCGACGGCATCGCCGCGTACTGGTTCGACATCTGCTTGAGGTTGCCCGAGGCCATCGAGCCCCAGGTGTGGTGGACCAGGACCGTGTCGACGAAGGACTGGCCGTTCATCAACCGGGGCGGCGCGAGCGGATACAGGTAGTAACCGACCAGGGCCACACCGGTGGTGGCGAAGAGGACCGTGCGGGACGCCGCGTACCGGCCCGGCTGCCATCGGTACAGCCACACCAGCACACCGATCGTCACGATGAAGTGCAGGGTGGCGTAGTAGTAGTTCATCGACACGATCAGCCACGTCACCGAGTTCACGGCGTGGTTGACGGTCTGCTCGAAGGCGAGCCCGAGGGACCTCTCGACGTCCCAGATCCAGTCGGCGTTCTTCAGCGCCTGGGTCTTCTGCTCCGGTACCGCGTTGCGGATGAGCGAATACGTCCAGTAGCTGACGCCGATGAGCAGGATCTCGAACCAGATCCGGGGTCGCCGGGGCATGCGCAGCCTGGCCCGCACACCGCCACCGTCCGGAATGGGTGACGGGCTGGCCGCCGTGCTGCCTTCCAAACTCTTCACGGTCGCTTCACCCATGGGAGGAGAGTCTGCCAGATCCATTCCTTCCGTCCGATCATCCCTCCGTCGGGTTCGCGACGCACATGCTCCGTCTTGAGACGGAGGGACCGGGGAGGGAGAGTCAGGGGTTCCCCTGACTGGGGGCAGAAGCGGTTGAACCGCGAACGACCAGCTCAGGCATGAAGACGAACTCGCTGTGCGGTGCCGGGGTGCCCCCGACCTCCTCGAGGAGCGCCCGGACCGCCGCCTGCCCCATCGCCAGCACGGGCTGGCGGATCGTGGTCAGCGGCGGATCGGTGAACGCTATGAGCGGGGAGTCGTCGAAGCCGACCACGGAGACGTCCTGAGGAACGCGGAGGCCCTGCTGCCGGGCCGCCCGGATGGCGCCGAGCGCCATCATGTCGCTCGCGCAGACGACGGCCGTGCAGCCGGCGGAGATCAGGGCGCCCGCCGCCGCCTGCCCGCCCTCCAGCGTGTACAGAGAGTGCTGGATCAGCTCCTCGGACTGCTCCGGGGAGAGGCCGAGCCGTTCCCGCATCCCGCGCTGGAACCCCTCGATCTTGCGCAGCACGGGCACGAACCGCTTGGGACCCACCGCCAGCCCGATCCGGGTGTGCCCGAGCGCGGCGAGGTGGGTCACGGCCAGCTGCATCGCGGCCCGGTCGTCGGGCGAGACGAAGGGGGCCTGCACCTTGGGGGAGAAGCCGTTGATGAGGACGTACGGGACGCCCTTGCCGCGCAGCTGGTCGTAGCGCGTCATGTCGGCGGTCGTGTCGGCGTGCAGCCCGGAGACGAAGATGATCCCGGAGACGCCCCGCTCGACGAGCATGTCGGTGAGCTCGTCCTCGGTGGATCCGCCGGGGGTCTGCGTGGCGAGCACGGGGGTGTAGCCCTGCCGGGTCAGGGCCTGCCCGATGACCTGCGCGAGCGCGGGAAAGATCGGGTTGTCCAGTTCGGGGGTTATCAGCCCGACGAGTCCGGCGCTGCGCTGGCGCAGCCGTACCGGACGCTCGTATCCGAGGACGTCGAGTGCGGCAAGCACGGATTCACGGGTGGCCGCGGCCACACCGGGCTTGCCGTTGAGCACGCGGCTGACTGTGGCTTCACTGACCCCCGCCTGGGCTGCGATGTCGGCAAGCCGCGCGGTCATGGGATTGGACTGTACCGGTCGCACGTCAGATTGCCCACCAAACGCAGGAGTCGGCGGGAACCCGGACGTTGTGCGCGAGCGCGGCGCCGCGGCCGAACTCCCCTGCGGGGGAGGGGAGTACGGGAGCGGTGCCCCCGATTCCCCCGTCGCCGTGGGGGCCTTCCGGCGCCAGGTCGCGCGTCGTGCTGCTCAGGAGCGGCGACCCGGTGAGCGGAAGGTCGACCCGCCGTGCCGTCGTGTTCAGAGTGACCACGACGTCGCCGCCCTCGGCCCGGCGGCGGAAGGCGAGCACGCCCTCCGGGGCGTCCAGCCACTCCACGGCGTCGCCCGCGCCGAGGGCCGGGTGCTCGCGGCGGATCCTCAGCGCCTCGCGGTAGAGCTCCAGGGTGGAGGCGGGGTCGGCCGTCTGCGCGGCGACGCTCAGCGCTCCCCACTCCCGGGGCTGCGGAAGCCAGGAACCGGCCGGCCCGAAGCCGTACGACGGGCCGTCCTGCGTCCACGGCAGCGGGACCCGGCTCCCGTCACGCAGCCCGTCCTGGCCGTCGCCGCGCAGGAACGCGGGGTCCTGGCGGACCTCGTCCGGGAGGTCCACGACCTCCGGCAGGCCCAGCTCCTCGCCCTGGTAGACGTAGGCCGAGCCCGGCAGCGCCAGCATCAGCAGCGCCGCCGCCCGGGCGCGCTCCAGGCTTCCGTACCGGGTGGTGTGCCGTACGACGTCGTGGTTGGAGAGCACCCAGGTCGTCGGGGCGCCCACCGAGGCCGTGGCGCGCAGCGACTCGTCGACGACCGAACGCAGCGCCGCCGCGTCCCATGCGCAGTTCAGGAACTGGAAGTTGAAGGCCTGGTGCAGCTCGTCGGGGCGTACGTACAGCGCCAGCCGCTCCGGTGTCGGCGCCCACGCCTCCGCGACCCCGATGCGCTCGGGGCCGTACGACTCCAGGAGCCGGCGCCAGCCGCGGTGGATCTCGTGCACGCCGTCCTGGTCGAAGAACGGCAGCCGCTGGATACCGATGAGCTTCGCCTGCTGCCCCTGCCCGATGTCGGGCAGGCCCTCCGCCTTGACCATGCCGTGGGCGACATCGATCCGGAAGCCGTCCACGCCCAGATCCAGCCAGAAGCGGAGCACGGAGTCGAACTCGGCCCGTACCTCCTCGTTCTTCCAGTTCAGGTCGGGCTGCTCGGGCGCGAAGAGGTGGAGGTACCAGGCTCCGTCCGCGACCCGCGTCCACGCCGGGCCGCCGAAGACCGACTCCCAGTCGTTGGGGGGCTCGGCGCCGCCCGGCCCCCGCCCCGGCCGGAACACGTACCGGTCCCGGCCCACCCCGGCGCGCGCCTGCTCGAACCAGGGGTGCCGGTCCGAGGTGTGGTTCGGAACGATGTCCACGATGACCTTCAGGCCGAGCTCGTGCGCCGCGCGCACCAGGTCGTCGGCGTCCGCGAGGTCCCCGAAGACGGGGTCGACGGCGCGGTAGTCCGCGACGTCGTAGCCGCCGTCCGCCTGCGGGGAGGCGTAGAAGGGCGTCAGCCAGACCGCGTCCGCGCCCAGCCGGGCGATGTGCGGCAGCCGCTCCCGTACGCCCCGCAGGTCCCCGATCCCGTCGCCGTCGCTGTCCGCGAAGGAGCGGACGTACACCTGGTAGATGACGGCGTCCCGCCACCAGCCGGTGCGGGCGGCGCTTGCGCAAGAGCTTGCGGAGTCCGGCAGCGACGGTGAGGTGAGCTCGTGGGCCATGTGCGGTGTCCCTCTCGCGTGTTCCAGGGGCTGGGCGTCGTACTGACAACGAGGTCGGGGCGGGCGTGAAACGGTCCTGCAAGAGATGATGCAAAGACTTGCAGGGCCCGGATGCGGCCGCAAGAGGGCCTGAGAGGGGCCTGAGGTCCCCTGTCAAGCGACTCGTCGGCAACCTTCAGGACACGCCGATGTAACGATCGCCGGTCCTTGCAGAAAGTTCTCGCAAGCTCTTTCGGCTCGTTTTCATCCCTGTTACGTTCCTGGCAACCCGGAGCGCCGCGAGGGAGCGGTCGCATGAGGCAGGTTCCAGCCCCTCGTCACCCCGGGATCAGTTGAAGGAGTTCACATGCGGCGTGGCATAGCGGCCACCGCGCTGGTCGCGGCCCTGGGCGTGACCCTGGCGGCGTGCGGAAGCGATGACGGTTCGAACGGCGGCGGCTCGAAGAGCTCCGGCGAGCTCTCCGGGACCGTGACCTGGTGGGACACCTCCACGGTCGGCTCCGAGGACAAGGTCTTCAAGAAGATCGCCGAGGACTTCACCAAGAAGCACCCGAAGGTCACCGTCAAGTACGTGAACGTGCCGTTCGGTGAGGCGCAGAACAAGTTCAAGAACGCCGCCCAGTCCGGCTCCGGCGCCCCCGACGTCATCCGCTCCGAGGTCGCCTGGACCCCCGAGTTCGCGGACCTCGGCTACCTGGCCCCGCTCGACGGCACCGCCGCGCTCAAGGACGAGAAGGACTTCCTGAAGCAGGCCGCCGCCTCCACCCAGTACAACGGCAAGACCTACGCCGTGCCGCAGGTCATCGACTCCATGGGCATCTTCTACAACAAGAAGATCTTCAAGGAGGCCGGCGTCGAGGTCCCCAAGACCATCGCCGAGCTGAAGACCGTCTCCGCGGCGATCAAGGACAAGACCGGCAAGACCGGCCTCTACCTGCGCGGCGACGACGCCTACTGGTTCCTCTCCTTCCTGTACGGCGAGGGCGGCGACCTGGTCAACGCCGAGTCGAAGACCGTCACCGTCGACAACGCCGCCGGTGTGAAGGCCCTGACCACCGTCAAGGACCTCGTCGACTCGGGCGCCGCCAAGACCGACGCCACCGACGGCTGGAACAACATGCAGACCGCCTTCAAGGAAGGCAAGGTCGCCATGATGATCAACGGCCCGTGGGCCGTCGCCGACACCTATGCCGGCAAGGAGTTCGCCGACAAGGCCAACCTGGGCATCGCCCCGGTCCCGGCCGGCTCGGCCGGTCAGGGCGCCCCGCAGGGCGGCCACAACCTCGCGGTCTACGCGGGCTCCAAGAACCTGGACGCCTCGTACGCCTTCACCGAGTACATGACCTCGGTCGAGACCCAGACGCAGATCGCCAAGGAGCTCAGCCTGCTCCCCACCCGTGAGTCCGTCTACGTCAAGCCGGACGTCGCGAGCAACGAGATGATCGGCTTCTTCAAGCCGGTCGTCGACAAGGCCGTCGAGCGCCCCTGGATCCCCGAGACCGGCAGCCTCTTCGCCCCGCTCGTCACCGAGTACACCAAGGTCCTGACCGGGCAGACCACCCCCGACAAGGGAGCCAAGGCGACGGGTGACTCCTACCGCAAGCTCCTGAAGGACTGGAAGTAACAGGAAGGCAGGCCGGCTGATGGCTGTGGACACCAGCAGCCAGTCGGCGGTGAAGGCCGCGGGCGATGTCGCCCGCGGCCGGCACCGTGGTACTGGCACCCCCGAGGGGAAGGTTCGCCGTTCCCTCTCCACCCACTGGTACGCCTGGGCGATGGTCGCTCCGGTGGTGGTCGTGATCGGCGTGATCATCGGCTATCCGCTGATCCGGGGCATCTACCTCTCGCTCACCAACGCGAACGAGCGGAACGTCGAGCGGAGCATCGGTGTCAACCAGATCCCGGCGACGTACGAGTTCGTCGGCCTGGACAACTACGTCGACGCGCTGACCGGGAGCCAGTTCCTCGGCACGCTCGGCTGGACGCTGGTGTGGACGGTCGCCTGCGTCACGGTCACCTTCGTCCTCGGCCTGGCCCTCGCCAACATCCTCAACCGCAGGATCGCCGGCCGCTCCGTCTACCGGATGCTGCTGATCCTGCCCTGGGCCGTACCCGGCTTCGTCTCCGTCTTCGCCTGGCGCTTCCTCTACAACCAGGACAACGGCCTGCTCAACCAGGTCCTCGGCGGCGCCGGGATCGACGCCGTGCCGTGGCTCAACGACCCCACCTGGGCCAAGTTCTCGGTCATCGCCGTCAACGTCTGGCTCGGCATCCCGTTCATGATGGTCGCCCTCCTCGGCGGGCTCCAGTCCATCCCCGGTGAGCTGTACGAGGCCGCCGAGATGGACGGCGCGAACGCCTGGCAGCGCTTCCGGAACATCACGCTGCCCGGGCTGCGCTCGGTGTCCACCACCGTGATCCTGCTCAGCACCATCTGGACCTTCAACATGTTCCCGGTGATCTTCCTGCTCACCCGGGGCGGACCCGGTGAGGCCACGCAGATCCTGGTCACTCAGGCGTACAAGTTCTCCTTCGAGATCAGCCCGCGTGACTTCGCCCAGTCGTCCACCTGGGGCGTCCTGATCCTGGTCCTCCTGATGGTCTTCGCCGCGATCTACCGGCGTGTCCTCCGCAAGCAGGGAGAAGTCTGGTGACCACCGCCACCAACACGCCCACCCGCGGCCGTCGTTCGCCGCTCGCCTCGGTCGGGCTGCACGCGACCCTGATCGTCGCCTCCGTGATCGCCGTCTTCCCCGTGCTGTGGGTCCTGCTGACCTCGCTCAAGCCGGCGAAGTACGCGATCACCACGGACTTCTTCAAGGAGACGACGCTCGCGAACTACACCGACCTGCTGGAGAACACCGAGTTCCTCACCTGGTTCGGCAACTCGCTGCTCATCGCGGGCCTCACCACGGTCCTCGGTGTCTTCATCGCCTCCACCACCGGCTACGCCGTCAGCCGCTTCCGCTTCCCCGGCAAGCGGGGACTGATGTGGACGCTGCTGATCACCCAGATGTTCCCGGTCGCCGTCCTGATCGTGCCGATCTACAACATCATGTCGTCGCTGGGGCTGCTGAATAAGTCGGCCGGTCTGGTCATCACGTACCTGACCATCGCCGTCCCCTTCTGCGCCTGGATGATGAAGGGCTTCTTCGACACCATCCCGCGTGAGATCGACGAGTCGGGCCAGGTCGACGGCCTCAACCCGTTCGGCACCTTCTGGCGGCTGATCCTGCCGCTGGCCAAGCCCGGCATCGCGGTGACGGCGTTCTACTCCTTCATCACCGCCTGGGGCGAGGTCGCCTACGCCTCCGCGTTCATGGTCGGGGACGAGAACCTCACCCTCGCCGGCGGCCTGCAGAAGTTCGTCAACCAGTACGGCGCCCAGTGGGGTCCGATGTCCGCGGCCTCCGTGCTCATCGCCATCCCCGCGGCGCTGGTGTTCCTCTTCGCCCAGCGGCACCTGGTGACCGGCATGTCCGCCGGCGCCGTCAAGGGCTGACCCCGAACACCCCACACGTACGTACCTCCTTACCTCTCAAGGAAGACATGACCCAGCACCTCGCTGCCCCCGACGCCGCCCCGACCACCGGCACGCACACGGGTTGGTGGAGAGACGCGGTGATCTACCAGGTCTACCCCCGCAGCTTCGCCGACGGAAACGGCGACGGCATGGGCGACCTGGAGGGCATCCGCGGCCGGCTTCCGTACCTGAAGGAGCTGGGCGTCGACGCCGTCTGGCTCAGCCCCTTCTACGCCTCCCCGCAGGCCGACGCCGGCTACGACGTCGCCGACTACCGGGCCATCGACCCGATGTTCGGCAGCCTCCTCGACGCCGACGCGCTCATCCGCGAGGCGCACGAGCTGGACCTGCGGATCATCGTCGACCTGGTACCCAACCACTCCTCCGACCAGCACGAGTGGTTCCAGCGCGCGCTGCGCGAGGGCCCCGGCTCCCCGCTGCGCGAGCGCTACCACTTCCGCCCGGGGAAGGGGGAGAACGGCGAGCTGCCGCCCAACGACTGGGAGTCCATCTTCGGCGGCCCCGCGTGGACGCGGGTCGAGGAGGCGGACGGCACCGCGGGCGAGTGGTACCTGCACCTCTTCGCGCCCGAGCAGCCGGACTTCAACTGGGAGCACCCGGCCGTACGCGACGAGTTCCGCTCCATCCTCCGCTTCTGGCTCGACATGGGGGTCGACGGCTTCCGGGTCGATGTCGCCCACGGCCTGGTGAAGGCCGAGGGGCTCCCCGACATCGGCGCGCACGACCAGCTCAAGCTGCTCGGCAACGACGTCATGCCCTTCTTCGACCAGGACGGCGTCCACGAGATCTACCGCTCCTGGCGCCAGGTCCTCTCCGAGTACGACGGCGAGCGCGTCCTCGTCGCCGAGGCGTGGACCCCGACCGTCGAGCGCACCGCGAACTACGTGCGCCCCGACGAGATGCACCAGGCGTTCAACTTCCAGTACCTGGGCACCCATTGGGACGCCGTCGAGCTGCGCCGGGTGATCGACGCCTCGCTCGCCGCGATGCGCCCGGTCGGCGCGCCCACCACCTGGGTGCTCTCGAACCACGACGTCACCCGGCACGCCACCCGCTTCGCCAACCCGCCCGGCCTCGGCACCCAGCTGCGCGAGCAGGGCGACCGCGAGCTCGGTCTGCGCCGGGCCCGGGCCGCGACGCTGCTGATGCTGGCGCTGCCCGGATCGGCGTACGTCTACCAGGGCGAGGAGCTCGGCCTGCCGGACGTCACCGACCTGCCCGACGAGGTCCGCCAGGACCCGTCGTTCTTCCGGGCCACCGGCCAGGACGGCTTCCGCGACGGCTGCCGGGTGCCCATCCCGTGGACCGTCGAGGGCTCGTCGTACGGCTTCGGCAGCGGTGGCAGCTGGCTGCCGCAGCCGGCCACCTGGGGCGGGCTCAGCGTCGAGGCGCAGGCCGGCGACCCCGGCTCCACCCTGGAGCTGTACCGCAGCGCGCTCGCCGTGCGCCGCGAGCGCCCCGAACTCGGTGCGGGCGAGGACGTCGAGTGGCTGGAGGCACCTGAGGGTGTGCTCTCCTTCCGCCGCGACGGCTTCGTCTGCACCGCCAACACCACCGGTCGGGCCATATCCGTCCCGCTGCCCGGCCGGTTCCTCCTCTCCAACGAGCCGGTCTCCCACGGGGAAGGCGTCGTGGAGCTGCCCGCCGACACCACCGTCTGGTGGGCGGTGTGACCATCCCCCTGCCGCGGGGGGCCGGGGCCCGCGCCCCCCCCCCCCCCGCCCACCCCCCCCCCCCCCCGGGCCCCGCGGCCCCCCGCACCCCGGGGCT
>NZ_JBIBEO010000006.1:0-515145 GCF_042902595.1 Streptomyces sp. NPDC012508 | reverse complement strand
GCGCGGGCGGCCCCGTCCCCCACCCCGGCTAGCGCTGGCGGGGGGGCGGGGGGGGGGGCCCCCCCCCCCCCCCCCCCCGGGGGGGGGGGGGGGGCCCCCCCCCCCCCGCGGGGGGGCGCGGGCCCCGCCCCCCCGCGGCTCGCGGACATCGCGGCCCAGTCCGGGGTCAGCGAGGCCACGGTCAGCCGGGTGCTCAACGGCAAGGCGGGCGTGGCCGGCGGGACCCGGCACCGCGTCCTCGCCGCGCTCGACGTGCTCGGCTACGAGCGTCCCGTGCGGCTGAAACGGCGCAGCGCGGGCCTGGTGGGCCTGCTCGTGCCCGAGCTGACCAACCCGATCTTCCCGGCGTTCGCGCAGGTCATCGAGCAGGTCCTGGCCGGGCACGGCTACACCCCGGTGCTCTGCACCCAGATGCCCGGCGGCGCCACCGAGGACGAGCTGGTCGAGCAGCTGGAGGAGCGCGGGGTCACCGGCATCATCTTCCTTTCCGGGCTGCACGCGGACGCCTCCGCCGACCCGGAGCGCTACGTCCGGCTGGCCGCGCGGGGCGTCCCGTTCGTCCTCATCAACGGCTTCAACGAGCGGATCGACGCCAACTTCGTCTCGCCCGACGACCGGGCGGCCGCGCGGATGGCCGTACGGCATCTGGTCGAGCTGGGCCACGAGCGGATCGGCCTCGCGATCGGCCCCACCCGTTATGTGCCCTCGCGCCGCAAGGCGGAGGGCTTCGCGGCCGAGCTGCACCACCTCCTGGGGATGGAGCGGGAGGAGGCCGAACGGTATGTCCGTCCCACGCTGTTCGGTGTCGAGGGCGGGCACGCCGCGGCCGACATCCTGCTCGACCAGGGCTGCACCGGGATCGTCTGCGGCTCCGACCTGATGGCGCTCGGCGCGATCCGCGCGGTGCGCGCCCGGGGCCTCGACGTGCCCGGTGACGTGTCGGTCATCGGTTTCGACGACTCGCCGCTGATCGCGTTCACCGACCCGCCGCTCACCACCGTGCGTCAGCCCGTGCAGGCGATGGCGACGGCGGCGGTGGGGGCGCTCCTGGAGGAGGTGGAGGGGAACCCCGTGCAGCGCACGGAGTTCGTCTTCCAGCCGGAGCTGGTGGTCCGGGGCTCCACGGCGCAGCCGCCGGCCGGGACCTCGCTGCAACTCCTTGCGTAACTCCCTGCATTGAGGGGTCCCAAGGGTTGACCCGGGGTCGGGGCGCTCGTACGGTCACGGCTGAAAACAGTTGCTGACATTTTCGGCAACTTCTTGCGACAGGGACGTCGTCAGGAGGAATCATGGCCAGAAAGACCGTGGCCGCTGCACTCGCCGTCGTGGCGGGAGCCGCTGTGGCCGTCACGGCGCCGACCGCCCCGGCACAGGCGGCGGCACCCGGCCCCAAGGACGTCACCGCGGTGATGTTCGAGTGGAAGTTCGCCTCGGTGGCCAAGGCCTGCACGGACCAGCTCGGTCCGGCCGGTTACGGCTACGTGCAGGTGTCGCCGCCTCAGGAGCGGATCCAGGGATCGACCTGGTGGACCGCGTACCAGCCCGTCAGCTACAAGATCGCCGGACCCCTCGGCGACCGCACCGCCTTCAAGGCCATGGTCGACACCTGTCACGCGGCGGGCGTGAAGGTCGTCGCCGACACCGTCATCAACCACATGGCCAACGCGTCGGGCACGGGAACGGGCGGGACCTCGTTCTCCAAGTACGACTACCCGGGCCTGTACTCGGGCTCCGACATGGACGACTGCCGGGCCACCATCTCGAACTACCAGGACCGGGCCAACGTCCAGAACTGCGAGCTGGTCGGCCTGCCGGACCTCGACACCGGTGAGGACTGGGTGCGCGGCCGGATCGCCGCGTACATGAACGACCTCCTCTCGCTCGGCGTGGACGGCTTCCGGGTCGACGCGGCCAAGCACATGCCGGCCGCCGACCTCGCGAACATCAAGTCGCGGCTGAGCAACCCGGGCGTCTACTGGAAGCAGGAGGCGATATACGGGGCCGGTGAGGCCGTCTCCCCGAGCGAGTACCTGGGCAACGGAGATGTGCAAGAGTTCCGTTACGCACGGGACCTCAAGCGGATCTTCGGCTCGGAGAAGCTCGCGTACCTGAACAACTTCGGCGAGTCCTGGGGCTACATGTCCTCCGGCTCGTCCGGCGTCTTCGTCGACAACCACGACACCGAGCGCGGCGGCGACACCCTCAACTACAAGAACGGCGCGGCCTACACCCTGGCGAGCGTCTTCATGCTGGCCTGGCCGTACGGCTCCCCGGACGTCCACTCCGGCTACGAGTGGTCCGACAAGGACGCGGGCGCGCCCAACGGTGGCCAGGTCAACGCCTGTTACAGCGACGGCTGGAAGTGCCAGCACGCGTGGCGCGAGATCGCCTCGATGGTCGGCCTCCGCAACGCCGCGCGCGGCACGGCGGTCACCAACTGGTGGGACAACGGCAACAACGCGATCGCGTTCGGCCGGGGCGACAAGGCGTACGTCGCCCTCAACCACGAGGGCTCGTCGCTGACCCGCACCTTCCAGACGGGGCTGCCGGCCGGCACGTACTGCGACGTCCAGTCGAACACGGGCGTGACGGTGAACGCGGCCGGCCAGTTCACGGCGACGCTGGCATCCAACACGGCGCTGGCGCTGCACGTGAACGCGAAGAACTGCGGCGGCGGCACGACGACCCCGCCGCCGGCCGCCACGGGCGCTTCCTTCAACGTCAGCGCCACCACGGTCTCCGGCCAGAACATCTACGTGACCGGCAACCGCGCGGAGCTGGGCACCTGGTCCCCGGCCGCGGCCCTGAAGCTGGACCCGGCCTCGTACCCGGTCTGGAAGCTCGACGTCTCCCTGCCGGCCGGCACTGCCTTCGAGTACAAGTACGTCCGCAAGGACGCGGCGGGCAACGTGACCTGGGAGTCGGGCGCCAACCGCACCGCCACGGTCCCCGCCTCCGGCCGGATCGTCCTGAACGACACCTTCCGCAGCTGATCGCTCCTCTCCTCAGGGCCGCCCCGCCGGGGCGGCCCCCCTTCCCGTACCTCCAGGGAGAACCCCCGTGATACGCAAGAGAACGGCGGCCGCCGTGGCCACCGCCCTGTGCGCGGCGATGGTGCCCGCCCTCCCGGCCGCGGCCGCGCCGCCGCCACCGCCTCCGCCGTCCGACCGGGCGCTCGCCGCGCAGCCCGCGCGGCACGACCTCACGCGCGAGCAGTTCTACTTCGTGCTGCCCGACCGGTTCGCCAACGGGGACACCGCCAACGACCGCGGCGGGCTCACCGGGACGCGTCTCGACACCGGCTTCGACCCCGCCGACAAGGGCTTCTACCAGGGCGGTGACCTCAAGGGGCTCACCAAGAAGCTCGACTACATCAAGGGCCTCGGCACCACCGCCATCTGGATGGCGCCGATCTTCAAGAACCAGCCCGTCCAGGGCACCGGCAAGGACGCCAGCGCCGGCTATCACGGCTACTGGATCACCGACTTCACCCAGGTCGACCCGCACTTCGGCACCAACGCCGACCTGGAGAAGCTGATCGACCTGGCCCACGCCAAGGGCATGAAGGTCTTCTTCGACGTCATCACCAACCACACCGCCGACGTCGTCGACTACAAGGAGAAGACCTACGGCTACCTCTCCAAGGGCGCCTTCCCCTATCTGACGAAGGACGGTGTCCCCTTCGACGACCGCAGCGGCTCGTTCCCGCGCGTCGACACGGACTCCTTCCCCCGCACCCCCGTCGTGCCCGCCGAGAAGAAGAACGTCAAGGTTCCCTCCTGGCTCAACGACCCGACGATGTACCACAACCGGGGCGACTCGACCTTCGCCGGCGAGTCCTCCCAGTACGGCGACTTCGTCGGCCTGGACGACCTGTGGACCGAGCGTCCCGAGGTCGTCGAGGGCATGGAGAAGATCTACCAGCGCTGGGTCCGCGACTTCGACATCGACGGCTTCCGCATCGACACCGTCAAGCACGTCGACACCGCGTTCTGGACCCAGTGGGCCACCGCCCTCGACGAGTACGCCGCGAAGCGCGGCCGCGACGACTTCTTCATGTTCGGCGAGGTCTACTCCGCCGACCCGGCGATCACCGCCCCGTACGTGACCGAGGGCCGCCTCGACGCCACCCTCGACTTCCCCTTCCAGGACGCCGCCCGCACCTTCGCCTCCCAGGGCGGTACGGCGGACAAGCTGGCGAACCTCTTCGGCCAGGACTACCGCTACACCACCGACAAGGCCAACGCCTACGAGTCGGTGCCCTTCCTCGGCAACCACGACATGGGCCGCTTCGGCACCTTCCTCAAGCAGGACAACCCGAAGGCCGGCGACGCCGAACTCCTCCAGCGCTACCGGCTCGCCAACGAGCTGATGTTCCTCACCCGCGGCAACCCCGTCGTCTACTACGGCGACGAGCAGGGCTACACCGGCGCCGGCGGCGACAAGGACTCCCGTCAGACCCTCTTCGCGTCGAAGACCGCCGACTACCTGGACGACGACCAGCTCGGCACCGACCGCACCCACGCGAGCGACGCCTACGACGCCTCGCACCCCCTGTACCGCCAGATCGCCGCGCTCTCCGCGCTCACGAAGAAGCACCCCGCGCTGCGCGACGGCATCCAGGAGCAGCGGTACGCCGAAGGCTCCGTCTACGCCTTCTCCCGTACCGACGCCCGTACGAAGAACGCGTATGTCGTCGCGGTCAACAGCTCCACCGAGGCGAAGACCGTCGAGATCCCGACCGGCTCCGCGGGCATGGACTTCACCGCCATCCACGGCGGTGACGCCCGCGTCACCAGCGACGGCGACACGAAGATCAAGGTGACCGTCCCGGCGCTCGGCTCCCTCGTGCTCAAGGCCGCCAAGCCGCTCGGCGCGCCCGCCGCCACGCCGAAGATCACCCTCAAGGCCCCCGAGGCCGGAGCCACCGGCACTGTCGAGCTCTCCGCCGACGTCACCGGCGGACAGCTGAACCGCGTCGTCTTCGCCGCCCAGACCGGCAACGGAAGGTGGCAGGTCCTCGGCTCCGCCGACCACGCCCCGTACAAGGTCACCCAGAAGATCACCGCGCCCGCCGGAACGGCCCTGCGCTACAAGGCCGTCGTCGTCGACAGCGCCGGCCGCACCGCGAGCGCGACCGCCGCGACCACGAGCGGCGCCCCGGCCGTCGAACAGCCGCCGACCGCCACCCAGCGCGACTACGCGATCGTCCACTACAAGCGCGCCGACGGCGACTACGCCGACTGGGGCCTGTACACCTGGGGCGACATCGCCGACGGCGAAGGCACCACCTGGCCCGCCGGCAAGCCCTTCACCGGCCGTGACGCGTACGGCGCCTTCGCCTACGTCAAGCTCAAGCCCGGCGCCTCCTCGGTCGGCTTCATCGCCGTGAACAAGGACGGCGTCAAGGACACCGACGCCGACCGCACCGTCGACCTCTCCAAGACCGGCGAGGTCTGGATCGAGCAGGGCAAGCCGGAGGTCCTGAGCGCCGCGCCCGAGGGGGCCTACCCGCCCCAGGACACGACGAAGGCCGTCCTGCACTACAAGCGGGCCGACGGCGACTACGCCGGCTGGGGCCTGCACACCTGGACGGGCGCCGCCAACCCCACCGACTGGAGCAAGCCGCTGGAGCCGGTGCGCACCGACGCCTACGGCGCGGTCTACGAGGTCCCGCTCGCGGCGGGCGCCACCTCCCTCTCGTACATCCTGCACAAGGGCGACGAGAAGGACCTGCCCACCGACCAGTCTCTCGACCTCAAGGCCGACGGCCACGAGGTGTGGATGCTCGGCGGCCAGGAGAAGTACCTGCTGCCGCAGCCCAAGGGCAGCGGCGCCGCGCTCGACCTCACCAAGGCGCAGGCCGTCTGGATCGACGAGACCACCCTCGCCTGGAACGGCAGCGACACCGCCGCCTCCAGCGTGCTGCTCTCCTCCCGCGACGGCTCGATCAAGGCCGAGAACGGGACGCTCACCGGGAACCGCCAGGCCCTGCGCCTGAACCGGACCGAGCTCACCGACGCCCAGAAGGCCGCCTTCCCGCACCTGAAGACGTACGGCGCCTTCACGGTCGACCCGCGTGACCGCGACCGCGTCCGCGAGGCGCTCAAGGGGCAGCTCGTCGCCGCCCAGTACGCGGCGAACGGCGCCGTCCTGACCGCCACGGGTGTCCAGCTCGCCGGTGTCCTCGACGACCTGTACGCACCGAAGGCGACCGGGACCGACCTCGGCCCGGTCTTCCGCGACGGCCGCCCCACGCTGTCGCTCTGGGCGCCCACCGCCCAGTCCGTCGCGCTCGAACTCGACGGCAGGACCGTGCCCATGCGCCGCGACGACGCCTCCGGCGTCTGGTCGGTCACCGGCACGCGCGCCTGGACCGGCAAGCCGTACCGCTACGTGGTCAAGGTCTGGGCGCCCACCGTCCGGCAGATCGTCACCAACAAGGTCACCGACCCCTACTCCACCGCCCTGACCACCGACTCGGCCCGCAGCCTGGTCGTCGACCTCGCGGACCCGAAGCTCGCCCCCAAGGGCTGGAAGAGCCTGGCCAAGCCCGCGGCCGTACCGCTGCGGGACGCCCAGATCCAGGAGCTCCACATCCGCGACTTCTCGATCGCGGACACCACGGCCGTCCCTGCCCACAAGGGCACCTACCTCGCCTTCACCGACGCCGGCAGCAAGGGCTCACAGCACCTGAAGGCCCTCGCCGCCTCCGGCACCTCCTACGTCCACCTGCTCCCGGCCTTCGACATCGGCACCATCCCCGAGAAGAAGTCCGACCAGACCGAACCCGCCTGCGACCTGAAGGTCTACGCCCCCGACTCCGAGGAGCAGCAGGCCTGCGTGGCCGCCGCCGCGGCCAAGGACGCCTACAACTGGGGCTACGACCCGCTGCACTACACCGTCCCCGAGGGCTCCTACGCCACCGACCCCGACGGCACCCGCCGCACGGTCGAGTTCCGGCAGATGGTCCAGTCCCTGAACGGCGCCGGACTGCGCACGGTCATGGACGTGGTCTACAACCACACCGTGGCCAGCGGCCAGGCCGACAAGTCCGTCCTCGACAAGGTCGTGCCCGGCTACTACCAGCGGCTCCAGGCCGACGGCTCCGTCGCCACCTCCACCTGCTGCGCCAACACCGCGCCCGAGAACGCCATGATGGGCAAGCTCGTCGTCGACTCGGTCGTCACCTGGGCCAGGCAGTACAAGGTGGACGGCTTCCGCTTCGACCTCATGGGCCACCACCCGAAGGAGAACATCCTCGCCGTCCGCAAGGCCCTGGACGCGCTGACCGTCGCCAAGGACGGCGTCGACGGCAAGGCGATCGTGCTCTACGGCGAGGGCTGGAACTTCGGCGAGATCGCCGACGACTCCCGCTTCGTCCAGGCCACCCAGAAGAACATGGCCGGCACCGGCATCGCCACCTTCTCCGACCGGGCCCGTGACGCCGTCCGCGGCGGCGGCCCCTTCGACGAGGACCCGGGCGTCCAGGGCTTCGCCTCCGGCCTCTTCACCGACCCCAACTCCTCGACGGCCAACGGCACTCCGGAGCAGCAGAAGGCCCGGCTCCTGCACTACCAGGACCTGATCAAGGTCGGTCTGACCGGCAACCTCGCCGACTACTCCTTCACCGACACCTCCGGCCGTACGGTCAAGGGCAGCCAGGTCGACTACAACGGCTCCCCGGCCGGCTACGCGGCGGCCCCCGGCGACGCCCTCGCCTACGCCGACGCCCACGACAACGAGACCCTGTACGACGCGCTCGCCTTCAAGCTCCCCGCGGGCACGTCGGCAGCCGACCGGTCCAGGATGCAGGTCCTCGCCATGGCGACGGCGACGCTCTCGCAGGGCCCCGCGCTCTCCCAGGCGGGCTCGGACCTGCTGCGCTCCAAGTCGCTGGACCGCAACTCGTACGACAGCGGCGACTGGTTCAACGCGATCCACTGGGACTGCCGCGCCGGCAACGGCTTCGGCCGTGGCCTTCCCCCGGCGGCCGACAACAAGGCCAAGTGGGGCTACGGAAAGCCGCTGCTGACCGCCCCCGGCCTCACCGTCGGCTGCGACCGGATCGACGGCGCCTCGGCCGCCTACCGGGACTTCCAGAAGATCCGTACGACCGAGCCCGCCTTCTCCCTCGCCACCGCCGGACAGGTCCAGGACGCCCTGTCCTTCCCGCTCTCCGGAACCGGCGAGACCCCGGGCGTGATCACCATGCGCCTGGGCGACCTGGTCGTGGTCTTCAACGCGAGCCCGGAGTGGCAGACCCAGCGGGTCGCCGCGCTGGCCGGAAAGGGCTACGCCCTCCACCCGGTCCAGGCGGCCGGCTCGGACACCACGGTCAAGTCCGCCTCCTACGAGGCCGGTTCCGGCACCTTCACGGTCCCGGCCCGCACGGTGGCCGTGTTCAGGGCCGGGTGAGCGCCTTCTCGAGCAGCGTGACCCCGTAACGCGTGCCGTCGGCGGCGAGCTTGCCGAGCTCCTCGCCGACGGCCGTGTAGCCCGCGGCTTCGTAGTACGTACGGAGCCGCGGGTTGCCCGTCACACAGTCCAGCCGGGCCACCGCCCTCCCACCGGCCGCGATCCGCTCCTCGGCATGCGCCAGGAGCGCGCGGCCGGCTCCGGCGGGGGCGGTCTCGCGGTCGGTCATCAGCCGGTGGACATAGCCCGCGACCGGGGGCTGCGGGCCCCACGCGGGCTCGTCCTCCCACCACAGCTCGTACGCCCCGACGGCCCGGCCCGCACGGCACATGAGCCACACCTCGCCGGCGGCCATCCGGGCCCGGAAGTGCTCGGCGCTCTTGTCGCCCGGCTTCCACTGGTCGATCCCGTTGCGGACCATCCAGCCCGCGGCCCCGTCGAACAACCCCACCAGCCGGTCCAGATCGCGGTCGTCCGCCTGCCGGAAGGTCACTTGTGCGTCCATGACGATCACCGTAAGGGTGTGGTCAGTCATCCTCACGACCGGGAGAGCCCTCATGCCGCAGATCACCGTGGACCACTCCGCGCCGCTCGACCGGCGCGGCTTCGCGCTCGCGCTGCACCCGCTCGTGGTGGAGAACGTCGACACGCGGATCGAGAACTGCAAGACCCGCTTCCGCGCGGTCGAGGAGGCCGTCGTCGGGGACGGTACGGGCGACGACGTCGTCGTCCATGTGGAGATCGCGGTGCTGCCCGGCCGCACGGACGAGACGAAGGCCCGTCTCGCGGAGGCCGTGGTCGCGCTCCTGCCCGCGTACATCAAGGAGCCGGGTTCCGCACGGCTCTCCGCCGAGGTACGCGACCTCGAACCCTCCTACCGCAAGGTCTGACCGCCCTGGGCCGACACCCGCGGCACCAGCGCCATGAGCCGGCCGACCAGCTCGCCGAACGGGCCGTCCGCCGGCTCGTCGGCGAGGATGCGGGTCAGGATGTCCGCCATCTCCGTGTCGTACGCCGCGCTCACCGCCGCGAGCGCCGCGAAGTCGTGCACCAGCTGCAGCTCCAGCTCCGCGCGGGGCACCCGGCGCCCGTCCAGCCAGATCAGCGCCGTCGACTCCGCCAGCGACACCCAGGAGCGGACGACCAGTTCGAGCCGGGCCGAGGGGCGCTCGACATCCAGATGGGCCAGGATCTGCTCGTAGGCGGCCTGCCGCACCTCGTCGATCATCGCGTTCGTCGTCGAGGAACCCACCGCGGGCCCGCCCCGCATCAGCGCCGCGAAACCCGGCCCGTGATCGTCGACGAAGTCGAAGAACCGGCCCATCACCCGCAGCAGCCGGGCGCCCAGCGGGCCCTGCGGCGGCTCGAGGAACCGGGCCGCCAGCTCGTCCGCGGCCCGTCGCAGCGCCGCCTCGTACAGGCTCTGCTTGCCGGGGAAGTAGTGGTAGACCAGCGGCCGCGAGATCCCCGCGGCCGCGGCGATCTCGTCGATGGACACCTCGTCGGGGGAGCGGTGGCTGAACAGCTCCAGGGCCACCCCGATCAGCTGCTGCTTGCGCTCCTCGACGCCCATCCTGCGGCGTACCCCGGTCGTCATGCGAACAGCCTAACGGGCGTCCGATACGCTCCCACGACATGAGCACCAACGGTTTGAGC
Source organism: Streptomyces sp. NPDC012508 (assembly GCF_042902595.1). Taxonomy (NCBI): domain Bacteria; kingdom Bacillati; phylum Actinomycetota; class Actinomycetes; order Kitasatosporales; family Streptomycetaceae; genus Streptomyces; species Streptomyces sp. NPDC012508. Next base: position 505,071 of record NZ_JBIBEO010000006.1, on the reverse strand, counting down.
CCGAAGCAGGCCCGCCAACTGCGGATAGCCGCCGCGTCCGTGCTGCTGGTCGCCATGGCGGCCGTGCTGGTGATCCGGCTGGCCAGTCGTACGTCCGTGCTCGTCGTCGGTGTGTACGGACTGGCCATGATCCTCTGCGGCGTCGTGATCGAGCTCTCCCGCAACGGCCGCACCCGCCTGGGCACGTGGCTCCTGGTGGGCGGCCTGGCCGCCGCGCTCGCCTTCGACTGGCTGATCCTCCCCTGAGGCAGGATCCGGCCCCCTTCTAGAGGTCGAGGACCAGCCGTTCCCCGGCGCAGCGGGAGACGCAGATCAGCATCGACCCGCCGCGCTCGGCGTCGGTGAGAAGCTCGTCCCTGTGGTCGATCTCGCCCTCGAGGACGCGCTGTTGGCAGGTCCCGCAGAAGCCCTGCTCGCAGGAGTACGCGACGCCCGGCAGCTCGGAACGGACCGCGGCGAGCAGCGACTGGTCCGCCGCCACCGTCACCGTTCGCCCGGTGCGGCGCAGTTCGACCTCGAAGGAGCCGCCGCCCGTCGTGGCGGCGGGGGAGAAGCGCTCCAGATGCGGGGTCCGGCCCGCGGGCATCGCGGCGGTCACCGCGTCCATCAGCCCGTCCGGACCGCAGCAGTACACCGCCGTCTCCTCCGGCACCTCGGCGAGGAAGCCGAGCTGCGGGCGGCCCGACTCGTCCTCGGTGACCACCGTCACCCTGCCCCGGCCTTCGGCCGGGGGGACCCCCGTCTCGCTGCGCTCCCCGCCGAGCTTCTCGATCTCGTCGAGGTACGGCAGCGTCGCGCGGCTGCGCCCGCAGTAGAGCAGCCGCCAGTCGGCGCCCGCCGCCTCCGCCGCGCGCAGCATCGGCAGCACGGGGGTGATGCCGATGCCTCCCGCCACGAAGACGTACGAGGGCGCGTCGACCAGCGGGAAGCGGTTCCGCGGCCCGCGGATCTCGATCTCCGTGCCCTCGTGGAGCTGTTCGTGCACCTCGCGCGAGCCGCCCCGGCCGTCCTCGATCAGGCGGGTCGCCACGGTGTACGTGTCGGTGTCGGCCGGGTCCCCGCAGAGCGAGTACGGGCGCACCAGACCGGACGGCAGCACCAGGTCGACATGGGCGCCCGGCTGCCAGGCGGGCAGGCCGGTGCCTTCGAGCCGGAGCCGTACGACGCCGTCGGCGGGCTCGGTGCGCTCGGTGACCAGGACCTTCCGGGTGACGGTCGCGAGCCGGCCGCGGCCCGAGACCGGCTCGTCGAGGGCGGGCATCGGCCACAGCGGGGCTGCCGTGATCCGGCGGCGCATGGCGCGCCTGGCGAGGACCGCTGCCCCGGCGATCAGGACGACGGTGAGCGGACGGGGCATGGTCAGCGGCCTCCGTTGGCGCCGGGGGAGTTGGCCAGATACGCGACGGCCTGGGCCGTGTTCCCCTCCTGGGAGGGGTGGTAGCCGCGGCTGAGATAGCGCGGGACCGCCCGGAGCAGGTCGGGCGTGGACGGCAGCACGCCCTCCCGGCCCTTGCGGACGAGCTGGCCGACCGAGGCCCTGCCGTCGATGAGGGTGGGGTCGTTCTCCATGAAGAAGCGGGTGCCGCGCTGCCAGAGGAAGACCATCGCGGTGAAGGCGGTGGCCCAGGTGCGGGCGCGGCGCCGGTAGCCGCCGTCGAGGTGCATGAACAGCTCGAAGGCGACGGAGCGGTGCTCGACCTCCTCGGCGCCGTGCCAGCGCAGCAGGTCCAGCATCGTCGGGTCCGCTCCCCGCCGGTCCAACTCCTCGGCGTTGAGGACCCAGTTGCCGAGGAACGCCGTGTAGTGCTCGATGGCGGCGATCAGCGCGACCCGCTCCATCAGCCACCACCGGCGCGCCCGGCCGGGCGGCAGCGTCCGGTCGCCGAGCAGCTTCTCGAAGAACCAGTCCACCTGGGCCGTGTAGGGCGTGGGGTCCAGGCCGAGCTTCTTGAGGTGCGGCAGCACGTCGTCGTGTGCCTGGGAGTGGACGGCCTCCTGGCCGATGAAGCCGATGACGTCGTCACGCAGCCGGTCGTCGGTGATGAACGGGAGCACCTGCTTGTAGACGTGCACGAACCAGCGTTCGCCCGCCGGGAGCAGCAGGTGCAGCACGTTGATGGTGTGGGTCGTGAAGGGATCCCCGGGAACCCAGTGGAGCGGGGTCTCCTCCCAGTCGAAGGAGACCTTCCGGGCCTTGAGTTCGATGTGCTCCGACGCCACCGGTGCAGGCTGCGTATTAGACATGACGTCAATGTACTGAGGGGTAAGCAGTTGGCAACAGACTCGTGCAGGAGATTTCACGGAGGCGTCCGGCGCCCGTGCCTCATCGCAGCGCGCCCACGCGCGCGCCGTTCCTCAGGGTGCCCACGAGGTCGGCCCGGGCACCGGCCTTCGCCCGCACCGCGAGCAGCGGGCCGTCCGCCTCACCCTTCACCCCGCCCGTGGTCCGCAGCGCCACGAACTCCCCGCTCCCCGCCGCCAGGACGTACCACCGACCGCTCTTCGCCTGCCAGAGCACCCCCGCGAGAACCCGGGGTTCCCGCACCCCGCAGGCCGGGGACTCCTCGGCCTGCGCCACGACCGCCGCGGCCACCCCCGGGGCAGGGACCTGGAACTGGGCGAGGACCCGGCTGCCCGTGCCCCGCCAGGTCTCCGCCCGTGCGCACACCCAGGCCGCCCGGCCCCCGTCCTCCGGCAGCCGCTGCTCGGCGAACGGCCAGGCGTTCACCGACCGCACCCCGTGCGAGCGGACCGCCGTCAGCCGGCAGGCCGCACGCTCCCACAGCGACCGCGCCGCCTTCCCCGTCACGTCCTGGGGCGCCCCCGGCGGTCCCGAGGTCAGCCGGGCAGGCGCCAGCTCGCCCAGATCGGCAAGGAGACGCACCCCCGTCGCGTCCCGCACCTGGAGCGTGTTCCACGCCGTGCATCCCCGGGCCTGGGCGGGGCTGAGCAGCGGCTGGGTGACACCGTGCGCGTCCCGCTCGAGCCGCCAGGGCTCCTTCGCCGGCGCCAACAGGTCCCGTACGGCCGTCTCCCGCACCCAAGGGGCCGTCACATAGCGGACGTTGGCCGTCGTACGGGAGAGGACGAGGGCCGCGGAGCCGACCACGTCCGCCCCGTCCGTCCGCGCGAAGTCCAGCGCCGCGCCGGCCGTCCCCGCCGACGGCTCCGCGTACCGCACCGCCCGCAGCCCGTCGTGGAACAGCACCACCCGCGAGCCGTCCACCTCGCCCGCGTACAGCAGCTGCGGCGAACCCATCGGCGGCCCCACCGGCGTCCCCGGCGTCGCCGAGGACCGCACCGAACCGCCGGGCCGCGCCCACACGGCGAGCGCCCGCCGCAGCAGCGCCCGGTCGCCCACCAGGGCGCCCCGGGCCGGCCAGACCGAGAAGTCCGTCCGTGCCGAGCGCTGCCAGAAGCCGGCGGGGACGCGTCTCAGCTTCCCCGGGTCCAGCGCCGCCTCGGCGGCCGGATTGCGCGCGTACGAGGGGGCGGCGGCGCCGCCCGGCCCCCAGCCCTCACCGGGCAGCCCGAGCAGCGTCCCGCACACCAGGACGGCCGCCGCCGCGGCGAGCGCCGCGCGGCCGTGCTGACGGCGGCGCATCAGATCCGTCGGCCGGGCCTGGAGCGAGCACGGGTCGAACTCGGGCGAGTCGAGCAGGCCCGCCGCCCCGATGCCCAGCGCGGCCTCCACCCCGTCGGCCTCCACGAGCGCCGCCTCCGCGTCCGGTTCGGCCACCCCGGCCGCCGCGAGCACCCGCAGCACCTCCGGATCCCCCTGCCGCTCCAGCCACCGCAGCACGTACACCGCGCGCCCCGGTCCGGTCAGGGCGGAGAGCCGTTGATCCAGGGCCAGTTCGTCGGCACCCCCCGCGCGCGGGAACAGCCGCAACCCCCACACGTGCGGCAGCAGCGGGGGGAACTGTGCCCGCCGCGGCAGCGCCCGGCGCCGCAGCGGCAGCCCCGCGATCAGCGCCTGCCTGAGCACCTCCACCCGGACGTACGCGTACCCGGCGTCGACCGCGTCCTCGGAGCGCTGCGGCCCCGGAATCCCGGCCCCGGACGTCCGCCGCGCAGGCAACGACCGCTGGACGAGCGCGTGCGCCGTCAGCACCCGCCGATTGCGCCCCAGCGAGGGCGGCAGCACGAGGTACGCGATCCGGACCAGCCGCGGGTAGTGCTCGACGAGCGCGGCCTCGGCCTGTTCGACGTCGACCGGGCCGAAGGGGGAGGAGGCGAGTTCCTGGGTGCTCACGTTCAGCAGAACGAGCGAATCATCCGATGGTCACCCCGGCGGACGGCCGCCCGCGCGGCACCGCCGCCTTCACGCCTCGTACACCGTCAGCCGTTCGCGGATCACGTCCGTCACCTCGTCGGGAACGCCGAGGCCGTCCCGTACGTACCGCTCCATCGAGCCGTGCCGGGCCGCCACCTCGTCCAGTGCCGCCTGGAGGTACTCCGGTACGACCCCGATGAGGGCCAGCGCCAGTTCCGGGTCGCCGCCCTGGGCCGTGAACCCCTCGATCATCGGCGCGAACGCCTGCCGTACCGCCGGATTGACCGACAGATACTCCTCCAGGACCGTCTTCTCGTCCGCGCCGAGCAGCGACAGCACGATCGCGGCCGCCCAGCCCGTACGGTCCTTGCCCGCCGTGCAGTGGAAGAGCAGCGGACCGCCGCGAGGATCGCCCAGTTCGGTGAGGAAGACCCGGTAGGCGACGCGGGCGGAGTCGCTCGACACGAAGGCCCGGTACGTCCGCGCGAAGGCCCCCTGGGCGCGGCCCCCGCCGAGGGCCTGCTCGGCCAGCATCGGGTTGGTGAGCAGGGTCTTCAGCCGGGCCGCGGGCGGCAGGCCGCTGGAGGCCAGATGATCGGCGAGCACGTCCGCGACGAGCAGCCGCACGTCGGCCGGAACCAGGTCGGGCCGCTCCGCCCGCTCCTGCGCCGTACGGAAGTCGACGACCGTACGGATGCCGAGCGCGGCCACCACCGGGTCCGCCGGATCGAGCCGGTCGAGCTGCGCGGACCGGAAGAGCCGCCCCGAGCGGACGCTGCGCCCCTCACCGAGGGCGAGCGTGCCCAGGTCGCGGAGGTTGGCGACGGTGGCGGCGGGGATGGCGGGCATGGCGTCGACTCCTCCGTATCGGTACGTCTTCGGGACGTATCCCACCAAACCGTAACCGATCGGATTCCGGTCACCCTGGCGCGACCGGGCGGGCAGGATGGGCGGATGCTGATGCGTACGCGACGAACGACGACGGTGGCCCTGGTCCTTCTGGCGGCGGCGGCCGCCGTGACGGGGTGCCAGTCGCAGGCGGAGGCGCCCGAGGAGGCGAGCGGCACCCTGGAGCAGATCGCGGAGCGCGCCGGCTGCGCCCCGGACCTCCAGACGGACGCGGCCGAGCTGCGCCAGGCGAAGTGCGCGACGGACGACGGCACGTACGTCCTGACCACCTTCGCCACCGACCGCGGACAGCGCGAGTGGCTCAACCAGGCCAAGGACTACGGCGGTTCGTATCTCGTCGGCCGCAAGTGGGCCGTGTCGGCCGACGCCGGCACGGTGAAGCAGGTACGCGAACGGCTCGGTGGTCAGGTCGAGACCACCGAGCCGCACGCGCCGCACGCGTCGCAATCGTCGGGACATGGGTCGGAACACGGGGCAGAGCATGGATCGGACCACGGGTCGGACCACGGGGCGGGACACGGGTCCGAGGGCCACTAGGAACAGCGGCGCCCCTCGTTGATGCAGCTCACCACCCTCCGCATCAGCCGCTGGTCGAAGACGTTGATGAAGTCGCCGTGATCGGTGATCGGTTTGTGCAGCTGCTCCGGGAACGAGTCGACCGCGAACCCGGGGCCGGGCGGCACGTCGTAGACGATCCGCTGGACCAGCTGCGGGATGGCCCGGAAGCCGTTGCCGCAGCGCCCGCTCGCCGGGTCGGCGAAGGCCACATGGGTGCGGTGGTTGGCGCTGTCGGTGTTCTGTCCGTCCCAGCAGCTCTGGAAGCGGAAGGTCCGCACCACCTTGCTGCCCTCGGGGCAGATCGGGTACTTGTCCTTCAGCTGACGGTTCTCGAAACCGGTGCAGGACCAGGACGCGTTGGCGTTCGCGTCGCCGTTGGTGAAGGCCTTCGCGTCGCCCGTGATGATCCGCAGGAAGCGGGGCATCGCGGTGACCTTGGAGACCGGACTGCCGACGAAGTTCAGGGTGACCTGCGCGGGTGTCTGGATCTCGCCGACGTTCTGGTCCTTGCCGCCGCCGTCCGCCTGCGCGTCGTCCTCCGCCTGCCCGTTCTGGAGCCGGAGCACGGGCCAGTAGTACGTCGAACGGTCGCCCTGGTTGCGGCAGGTGGTCCGGCCCCTTGCCAGGTCGTCGTCACTGGCGAAGGCGTCGTTGGCCTGGTTCCCGACGTAGTCGTGCATGTGGTGGGCGCCGTTGCTCACTCCCGGCGCGACGATGACGTTGTCCGGGTTGAACTTGCCGTTCTGGTTCGTGCCGCAGTTGGTGGCGAACGAGCCGCGCGAGGCGCCGCGGCGCTGCTGCGGACGGTTCACGTTCGGCTCGACGGTGGTGATGTCGACGAAGTCCGAGGCCTCGGGCCCGTTCCCCGCCTGGCCCTGGTCCTGGTCGTCGTCGCCCTCGTTCCCCGGCTCCTCCGGGTCCCCCTCGCCGCCGCCCGACTCCTCGCCGCCCGGCTCCTCACCCGCCGGCTCCTCGTCGTCCGCGCGCAGGGTGCACGGTGCGAGGCTCTGGAGCGGCTGACCGACCATCTGCTCGATCCGCTGGAGGATGTTGAGCCGCTCGTTCCTGAGAGGGGTCAGGATCTGCTGCTCGGCGAAGGCCGGGTCGCTCTCCACCCGTTGCTTGTTGTCGGCGAGGCGCTGGTACGCGACGGTGATCTGACTGTCCAGCGTGGCGAGTTCACGGTCCACCGCGACCCGCGCGGAGTCCGGAACCTGGGTCAGCTCCTCGCCGACATCGGGACAGTCGATCGTCGAGACCGCGTTCTGCCGGTCGGGCGGCGGCTGCGGCCGATCGCCCCAGCCCTGGCCGGCCGAGGCATAGACATTGGCGGCGATCAGGCCGCCCCCGCCCAGAATCAGGGCGACGGAGGCGGCCACCGCTCGTTTCGCGCGTGTCGAACGTTTTCTTGTGCGTCGCATGGGACTTGATACGGACGACACGCGCCCTGCGTTCAGCCGAACCGATGCGGATATCAGTCCGACAGGAGCGCGGCCTCCCGCTCCGGGGCGAGACCCAGCGGCGGCCGGTCCGCGCGCTGCGGAGCCGCTCCGCCGATCGACCGGAGCCAGGCCCAGGTGTCCGCGACCGTCTCGGACGCCGGGCGGCAACGCAGCCCCGTCGCCAGCGCCTTGGAGACATCGGCGGTGTGCATTCCGTCGTACAGCTCGCCCGGCGGAATCCAGATCGGCAGGTCGGACCAGGGCTCGACCCCGGCGGCGAGAAGCGTCTCCGGGTCGGTCCAGCGCAGTTCGGCGTCCGAGCCGGTCGCCCGCACACAGGCGTCGAGCAGCTCGTCCGTCGTGGTGTGCCCGGGCGGCGAGACCAGGTTGTACGGGCCGGCGAGCCCGGCCGCCGCCGCGTCGAGCGTCCACTCGGCGAGGTCGCGGACGTCGATGTACTGGAGCGGCAGCGCACGCGGTCCGGGCGCGAGGACCGGGCCGCCCCGGGCGATCCGGCCCAGCCACCAGGGCAGCCGGCCCACGTTCTCGTACGGGCCGATGATCAGCCCCGCGCGGACGAAGAGGGTGCGGTCCGGGCCGAACGCCTCGACTGCCGCCAGCTCGCCGCCCCGCTTGGCCTCGGCGTACGGCACGTCGCCGGCGTCCGGCGAGCCCTCGACCAGCGGCCCGTCCTCGGCCAGACCCGCCGCCTGCGGCCAGGCGTACACCGAGCGGCTCGACACATAGACGAAGCGCCCCACGCGGTCCGCCAGCAGCCGGGCCGCGTCGCGGACGGCCGAGGGCGCCGCCGACCAGGTGTCCACGACCGCGTCCCAGGAGGAGTTCTCGTCGGAGGTGAGGGCGGCGAGCCCGCCCGGGGCCGTGCGGTCGCCGATCAACGAGACGGCCCCGGCCGGGGCCTCGTGACGACCACGGTGGAAGACCGTCACCTCCCAGCCTCGCGCGAGCGCCGTCTCGGCCACCGCGCGTCCTACGAACTCGGTACCGCCCAAGATCAGAAGTCTCATGCCACGACTGTGCATCGGAGGGCGGGCCCGCGCCCAACGATTCCTCCACGGGTGAAACGGGAGGCGGTCTCCCGCTCCTGGCGATCGGATGTCACCATGGCCGAATCATGACGGATGCCCGCTCGCCGATACGCGCCCTGCGAGCCGCCCTCTTCGCGGCTGTGTGCGTGACATTGGCAGCTGTGGGGCATTCGTCCATGTCTGCACACTCGATCCCCGTCGGATCGCTGTACGCCGCCTTCGCCGTCACCGGCGGTCTCGCCTGGCTGGCCGGCGGCCGGCGACGAGGCGCGTGCGCGATCGCCGGTGGACTCGCGGCCGTACAGACGGGCCTGCACCTGATCTTCTCGGCGGGTGAGGGACGCGGCGGCACCATCGACCACGCGGCGACGGACCCCCTGGCGACGGCGGACCACGCGGCCATGGCGGACCACATGGCGACGGCCGACCACGCGACCATGGGACGCCTGGCCATGGACCCGGAGACGATGTCGGCGATGGCCCCGGTCATGGAGACCGCGACCGGCCACTCCTCCGCCGGCATGCTCGCCGCCCACGCCCTCGCCGCCCTCGTCTGCGGCCTCTGGCTGGCCAGGGGCGAGGCCGCGCTCTTCGCGCTCGCCCGGACCGTCGGAGCGCTCGCCTTCACCCCGCTCCGGCTGCTGCTCGCCGTCGTCCGCGTACCCGAACTCCCGCACCCCGTAAGCCCGCGCCCGCACACCCGCCGGCTGCACGGCGTCGTCCTCGCGCACACCCTCTCCCGGCGCGGCCCGCCCCGGCTGTCCGTACCCCGCGCCACCGCCCTCGGAGCACACGTCTGACCCGGGGGCCCCTTCCCCCTGTCGACACCGACTCCTAGGACAGTCATGACCATCGACGATCCCGCACGCCCGGACACGGCGGAAGCGCCCACCACTCCCGACAGAACCAGCGGGAGCGGCGACGCGAAGGGGACCTGGAGCGCCCTGCGCCCCCTCGTCCTGCGCCTGCACTTCTACGCCGGCGTCCTCATCGCCCCCTTCCTGCTGATCGCCGCCGCGAGCGGCCTGCTCTACGCGCTCTCCTTCCAGGCCGAGAAGGTCGTCTACGCGCACGAGCTGAAAGTCCCCGTCGGGGACAAGGTCCTGCCGCTCTCGCAGCAGGTCCACGCCGCCACCAAGGTGAACCCCAACGGCACCGTCACCGCCGTCTGGCCCTCCTCCGAGGACGGCGCCACCACCCGCGTCCTCATGGCCGACCCGGACGTCGAGGAAGGCACCTCCCTCGCCGTCTTCGTCGACCCGTACACCGCCGAGGTACGGGGCCAGCTCCCCAGCTACGGCAGCTCCGGCGCGCTTCCGCTGCGCACCTGGATCGACGGACTCCACCGCGATCTGCACCTGGGCGACCTCGGCCGCAACTACAGCGAGCTGGCCGCCAGCTGGCTGTGGGTGATAGCCCTCGGCGGACTGCTCCTCTGGATCGGCCGCCGCAGGAAGAACCGCCGCGCCCTCTTCGTCCCCGAGCGCGGCCCGAAGTCCCGCCGCCGCACCCTGTCCTGGCACGGCACGGTCGGCCTGTGGGCGGTGGCCGGTCTGGTCATGCTCTCCGCCACCGGTCTGACCTGGTCGCGGTACGCCGGTGAGAACATCGGCGCGGTCCAAGACCAGCTCGGCGGCGCCACCCCGACCGTCTCCGCCACCCTCGAAGGTGCCGCCGCCGGCGGCTCGTCGGAGCACGCGGGCCACGGCGCCGGCCACGAGGCCCCGGCCGCGAAGGGCCCGGACGTCGGCATCGACGCGGTGGTCGAGGCGGCCCGCGCGAAGGGTGTCGAGGGCAAGGTGTCCGTCGTCCTGCCCGCCGAGGGCACGGGCTATGTCGTCAAGGAGACCGACGCGCAGTTCCCGGTCCACCTGGACTCGGTGGCGGTGAACCCGGCCGACGGCACGGTCATGGACGAGCTCCGCTTCGCCGACTACCCGGTGCTCGCCCAGCTGACCCGCTTCGGCATCGACATGCACATGGGCGTGACCTTCGGCCTGGTCAACCAGCTGGCGCTCGCCGCCCTCGCCCTCGCGCTCGTCCTGCTGATCGTCTGGGGCTACCGGATGTGGTGGCTGCGCCGCCCCGGGCGTCCGGTGGCGCGAGGCACGTGGCGGAGGATCCCGCCGACGATGCTGCTGCCGCTGCTCGCGGCGACGGCGGTCGTGGGCTGGTTCGTCCCTATGCTCGGACTCAGCCTGGTGGCGTTCCTGCTCGTGGACCTCGCCCTCTCCCTGGTGGCCAGGGTACGGGCGAGGTCCCAGGGGTCCCGGACGGCCTGATCAGGGCGTGTACTTGTAGCCGACCCGCCGCACGGTCTGGATCGTGTGGCGGTGCTCGGCGCCCAGCTTGCGGCGCAGCCGCGCCACATGCACGTCGACCGTCCGCCCGTCGCCCACATGCCCGTACCCCCACACCGTCGTGACCAACTGGTCGCGGGTGTGGACCCGGTGAGGGTGGGCGACGAGATGGGCGAGCAGCTCGAACTCGAGGTACGTGAGATCGAGCGGCTGCCCGTCCACGACCGCGATCCGCCGGTCGCCGTCGATCACCACGGGCCCCTGCACCTCGGCCACGGGGCCGGGTGCGGGTGTGGGCTGCTGCTGGTCGACGGGGACCAGCACGAGGTACCCGACCATCGGCGGCCGCCCGGGCAATGTGGGCAGGGCGTGCGGCGGCGCGGGCAGCAGCGTGGCACCGGGCGGCAGGAAGTCCGCGACCCGCGCGAGGTCGACGACCTCGTCGGGATCGACGGCCCGAAGGCGGGGCCGAGGTGGACGGACGGCGGTCAGGGACGCGGTACCGGTCTGGGTGTGGGCCATGAAAGCTCAGCTCTTTCGCGCGAGTCGGAGACGTACGACGTCGTTCGCGCATCGGCCGAAGGCCGCGGGACCGGTCTCGTACCGGTCGGGGCTTTAGAGGGCCGATGCGTTCTTCACGCGCCGACAGCACCGGTCGAAGTCATGGTGCTGCCGGGAAGGCCAGAACGGCTCGAGGTCGAGTCGACCTGTCGCGAATCCGTTCCGAGTGAGAGCCATATCCCTAGTGCACTACTCGGGAATACGGGGGACGACCCCCTGTCCACGTCACCCTCGGTCCATGCTCCCGCGCCCCGGGGGAGCAACGCCGAAGGGGCGCCCGCCGGTTGTCGGCGGGCGCCCCTTCGGGGAAAACGGGCGGATCAGACCTGGCCGGCCTTCTCCAGGGCCTCGCAGCAGGTGTCCACCAGGAGGCGGGTCACCGTGTACGGGTCCACGTTCGCGTTCGGGCGGCGGTCCTCGATGTAGCCCTTCTGGTCCTGCTCGACCTGCCACGGGATACGGACCGAGGCGCCGCGGTCGGAGACGCCGTAGGAGTACTGGTCCCACGGGGCGGTCTCGTGCAGACCCGTCAGGCGGTCGTCGATGCCGGCGCCGTAGTTCTTGACGTGGTCGAGCGGCTTCGAACCCTCGCCCAGGGACTCGCACGCGGTGATGATCGCGTCGTAGCCCTCACGCATCGCCTTCGTCGAGAAGTTGGTGTGCGCGCCCGCGCCGTTCCAGTCACCCTTCACCGGCTTCGGGTCCAGCGTCGCCGAGACCTTGAAGTCCTCGGCCGTGCGGTAGAGCAGCCAGCGCGCCACCCACAGCTGGTCCGCGACCTCCAGCGGCGCCAGCGGGCCGACCTGGAACTCCCACTGGCCCGGCATGACCTCGGCGTTGATGCCGGAGATGCCCAGACCCGCCTTCAGGCAGTTCTCCAGGTGCGCCTCGACGATGTCACGGCCGAAGATCTCGTCGGCGCCGACACCGCAGTAGTAGCCACCCTGCGGGGCCGGGAAGCCGCCGACGGGGAAGCCGAGCGGACGCTCGCCGTCGAAGAAGGTGTACTCCTGCTCGATGCCGAAGATCGGCTCCTGGGCGGCGTACTTCGCGTAGACCTCGGCCAGCGCGGCACGCGTGTTGGACTCGTGCGGCGTCATATCCGTGTTGAGGACCTCGCACATCACGAGGATGTCGGCACCGCCGCGGATCGGGTCCGGGCAGACGAAGACCGGCTTGAGGACACGGTCCGAGGCGTGGCCCTTGGCCTGGTTCGTGCTGGATCCGTCGAAGCCCCAGATCGGCAGCTCCTCCAGGGTGGCGCCCGTGCCCGGCAGAATCTTCGTCTTGGAGCGAAGCTTGGCGGTCGGCTCGGTGCCGTCGATCCAGATGTACTCAGCCTTGAAGGTCACGGGGCCTCATCCTTTGGCGTGCTGCTGCGGGGTTCTTGCTGCGGCTCGCGACGCTGCGAGAGCTGCGTGATGTGTCTGCGCGCAGCTTCGCAACACGGGATTTCCCGCCCGTTGCCCGTTTGTGAACCCCGTGTTACTCAGCCTTCCCGGTCTTCGCGGAGTCGCCGTGCGACGACGTGGGCGTCGAGCAGGGCGCCGAGGCCGGCCGTCTCGATCCGCCGGACGAGTTCGGCGTACGTCGTGCCCAACGCCTCGGCCGTGCGGCCCAGGTGCCAGTCGGCGTCCGCGAGGCGCCGGAGGAGATGGCCCCGTCTGATCTGGCCCTCGGAGAGACGGAAGGTCTTCAGATAGAGCGTCCGGCCCTTGCGGTCGGCGATCAGCTCGCCGATGTGCTGTTCCTCACCCGACCGCCGGAACGGCGGGAGGAATCGGTACAGATCATAGGAATCCATCCGATATACCCGCTCGAAGGCGTACGACGTCTCCAGCAGATCCCGCGCCATCAGCCCGTCGTGCGCCTCCGCCCAGGACCGCTCCTGCGCCCGGGCCGCCGCCCGCAGATCCGCGAGCGTACGGACGGGGCCCGACTCGTCCCGGATGCGCGCCGCGAACTCCGGCACCGGGGCGCCGTAGTACGCGTACTGGTGGATCAGCTCCCCGTACAGGTCCTCGACCAGGGTGGGGTGGAGGGCGCGGTAGTCCTCCGGGTGGGGGACCACGAAGGCGGCGGCCAGGGAGTCGGAGACGTACAGCATGAGGCCGCACTGCCCCGGGTGGATCTCGAAGATCCGCAGCGCCTCCGCCATCCCCGGGACGCTCCACCCCGCGTACGCCGCCTCGGCGCGCGGCGACAGACCCCGGCGTACCGCCTGCTGGGACCACTCGTCCCAGACGACGGACGGGCCGCCGAAATGGAGCGCCAGATAACCCTCCAGGGCGAGGTGGAGAGGGAGGAAGCGGAGCCGCTTCTCCGCCCGTCCGTTCGTGTGCCGGCGCTTGGCGAGCCGGTGGTGGCGGCGCACGGGAACGGCGTCCGGCACCGCACCGCCGGCCGAGTCGTCCCCGAGTCGGGTGCCGTAGGCCGCCGACTCCCGCTCGTCGCCCGACCAGTCCGCGACGAAGCCGTGCGGGATGTACGAGGTGTAGGTCGTACGGTCCCCGAGGTCGACCGAGCCTCCACCCCCGTACACCTCACGGTGCAGCCGCAGCCCCTCCACCGGCTCGGCCCTGACGAGCGGTACGAGCCTGACACCGCCCCACACCTGGGCCGGCCGGACCTCCAGACCGGTCAGATCGATCCGGGTCATCGCGGCTCCCCCTTCAGAAACAGCTCCACCCTGCGGTCCAGATAGGCCAGAAGCTCCGCGAGCCCCGTCCGCCCCTCGGCGAACTGCGCGATCTCCACCAGCGCCGCCAGATCCTCCGCGTCCCTGATCCCGGCGGTCGGCACGCTCGGCGCGAGCCGGCGCACGTCGAAACCGTCCGCGTCGTATACGGGGTTCACATGAACGGCGCTCGTCCGCCGCTCCGGGTCGAGCCGGGTCCGCCAGACGCGCAGCACCTCGCCCGCGAGGCCGGGCGGCGCGTTGTCCCAGCCGTCCGAGACGATCACCAGCCGGTCGGGTGCGGGGCCCTCCAGGGCGTCCAGGATCCGGGTCCCGAGCGGGGTCGGTCCCCACGGCCGTACGAGCACCGGATCGGTGCCGCCCGAGGTCCAGTGCGCCGTGTACGCCCCCGGTGCGGCGAGCGCGCCGAGGAGGAAGTGGCAGCCGAGGGCGACCGCCAGCGGGCGGCGCCGCTTCACGGCCGAACCGGACGCGGAGTAGCTGTCGTCGAGGACCGCCGCGACCCGGCCCCAGGTCCCGGCGTACGGTCCCGCGACGCGGCGCGCGGCCGCCCGCAGGGCTGCTGTCAGCTCGACGCGACGCTCCACCCTCTCCCCGAAGGGGAGGGAGAGGACGTAGAGCGCGAGGCGGGTCAGCGGCATCACGGCCAGATCGCTCGCCCGCTCCGTCCGCAGCCGCTCCAGGCGGGTCATCCGGGGCGCGATCCGCTCAAGGAACACCGCCCGGGGTATACCGTGCCGCGCGGCGAACCCCTCGGCGACGGTGAACGGCAGCTCGTACAGCGCGCCCTGCTCGTGGTGGGCGCGGCGGTGGGCGTCCAGGAACGCGTGCTCGTAGCGGACCCGGCGGCCGGGAGAGAAGAGGAAGTCGCCCGATTCGGCGGCCGCGTCCGGGAAGGCGAGATGGCTGTGCCGGGCGGCGGTCTTCAGGCCGGCGCGGTACTTGACGGCGTCGTGCCCGAGGTCGCCGCGGCCGGCGAGCCAGTCGTGGACGATCGCGCGCGTGCGGCGGTTGTTGACCCTGGCCGCGCGCAGGGCGCGGAACAGCCGGTAGACCCGCTGCGGGGGCATCCGTGCGAGCCGCGCGGCGATCAGCTGCCCCTCGCCCCGCTTCTCGCCCGTCCCACCGGCCTCGTCGGCGGTCCGCAGCAGCTGCTCGACGATGATCGCCGCGTTGTGGTCGTTGATGTCGAGCGCGAGCGCGGCGGCGTACACGGGCCGGTAGTTGACCCGGACGTACTCGTGCAGAAACGTGAGGGAGAGCCGCTGCTCCCCGGCGGACGAGCGGAACTCCCGCTGGCCGGTGGCGGTGACGGCCGCGTTGACGAAGAGCAGGACGTCCTCGGCGGCGATGAGGTCGGAGATCGTCTCCGTCGGCGTCGTCATGGGTTCCCTCGCAGTGGCATGGGTGCCGGCCGGGGAATGGGGGCGCGAACAGCGAAAACGTTGCTTCAGAGGCAGGTCCCGGAAGTCGCACCGGAGTCCCGCGGCCGGCGGACGCAACGTAACACCGGGGGAGGGGAGGTCCGCCAGTCGATTTGGGGCCCCGTGTCGGTGGTGACCGGCAGACTGGGTGCATGACGACGCACCTGGGCGCGAAGCCCCGTATCGGACTCCTCGGCACCGGCCCCTGGGCCGAGCGGACCCACGCGCCCGCGCTCGCCGCGCACGACGGCGTCGAGTTCGCCGGGGTGTGGGGCCGACGGCCCGAGGCGGCCGCCGGGCTGGCCGCCTCCTTCGGCACGACCGCGTACGACGATGTCGACGCCCTCCTGGAGGTGAGCGACGCCGTCGCGTTCGCCCTGCCCCCGGACGTCCAGGCCCCGCTCGCGGTCCGGGCCGCGGCCGCCGGCTGCCATCTGCTCCTGGACAAGCCCGTGGCCACGACATCCGCTGCGGCGCGTGAGGTTGCCGAGGCGGCCGAGAAGTCCGGTGTCGCGTCCGTCGTCTTCTGCACGCTCCGCTTCGCGGAGCCCACGGCGCGCTGGATCGACGAACAGGCCGCCGCGAGCGGCTGGTTCCTGGGCGAGGCGCACTGGCTGGGCTCGCTCTACGGCCCGGGGTCCCGGAGCGCGTACGCGGCCTCGCCGTGGCGGCGCGAGAAGGGCGGCCTGTGGGACGTCGGCCCGCACGTGCTCTCCGTGTACCTCCCGGTGCTCGGCGACGTCACCGACGTGACGGCGGTACGGGGCCCCGCGGACACGCACCACCTCGTCCTGCGTCACACCTCGGGCGCGAGCAGCACGGCGACGCTGACGCTCTCCGCGCCGCCGGAGGCGGCGGAGGCCGCGCTCTCGCTGCACGGCGAGCGGGGCCGGGCGGTCCTGCCGGCGTGGGACGGCGCGGCGGACGCCTTCGGCCAGGCGGTCGACGCGCTCCTGGAGTCGGCCCGCACGGGCGTGCCGCACGCGTGCGACGCCCGCTTCGGCGCACGGATCACGGAGATCCTCACCCTCGCGGAGCAGGCGGCGGGCCCGGGGGAAGGGCCCGCCGCCTGAGGCGGGGCGGCCTCAGCCCACGCGCTCGATACGGGCCTTCCGGATCAGGAACTTGCCGGGTTCGCGGACCTGCTCGAAGGCCGCGTCGTTGAGCAGGACGCAGCTGCCGGAGGTGGAGGTGACCTCGACGGTGGTCGACTTGGCGTTGTCGAGGTTGGTCACCTTGAGGCGCGTGCCGAGCGGGAACTGGTTGCTGGACGCGGCCGGGGCGCCGGCCTCGCCGGAGAGCGTGACGGTCGAACCGGCGCAGACCACATCCCCGGAGCCGCCCGCTCCGTCGCCGCCGCCCGCAGGCGGAGCGGGCTCGGCGGGCTGAGCAGGCGGGGCCGGCTGCGCCTGGGGTGGTGCCGGTTGCGTGGCCGGGGCGGCGGGGGCGGCGGGGGCGGCGGGGGCGGCGGGGGCGGCCGCCCCGGTATCACCCCCGCACCCCGAAGCCGCCTGCTGGAGCCGGATCTGGGCGATCACCGCTTCCCGGTTGGCGATCCGCGCCTGCGACTGGGCGTCCGGGTTGGCGCGCTGGTCCGCGATGAACCGCTCGTTGTTCGCGAGCGCCGTGGTCAGTCCGTCGCAGGCCACGGACGCCTGACTCGTGCCGGTCAGCACCACCGCCGTCCCCCCGGCGAGGACGAGGGCACCAGCGACCAGTGCGATCTTCTTCTTCCGGCCGAGCGTTTTCCTGCGTGACACGTGAGGCTCCGTTCGTTTCCTGTCGGTTCCTGTGGCGTCAGATACGGGAAGCGCGCCGGTTCTGCTCAACGCTCAGCCGGTTCTGCTCGACGCGCAGCCGGGTACGCCCCGCCGGCTCAGCCGGGTACGCCCGCCCGGTCCAGGACCGCGGCCATCTCGGCCTCCGGGAGCGCGGGGTTGGCACCGGCGCTGGAGGCCAGTTCACGGACGTGGAGCGCCTCCAGGAGCCGGGGGAGCGGAAGGCGAGGGTCGCGGGCCGCCGCCTGGCCCGTCCAGACCGCGGAGTCATGGCTGAGCCGTTCGATCAGCGCGGGCGTGGCGGCCGGGTCCCGGACGGCCAGCCGGCGGTAGTTCCCGTCGGGGTGGTCCGCGAAGCGCGCGGCGAGGCCCTCGCGGGGGAAGCGGGGGTGCGTCTCCGCCATCCAGGCGGAGAACGTCCCGCCGAGCCGCGCGAACACCCGCATCAGGACCTCCTCCGGGGTGTCGGGGTGGTGGATGCCCAGAAGGTTCTCCACGATCGGGTCCTCGTCACGTGCCAGAAGGTCCAGGAGATCGGGCGGCAGATGGGGGCTCGCAGCGGCGGCGCGGCGGAGCAGCGCGTGGGCCGAGGTCGCGGCGCGGCGCAGCACGTCGGGGTCGGCGAGCCCGTCCCGTACCCAGTCCACGGTGCTCCGGTCGAACTCGCCCACCGTGAAGTCGATCGCCATGCGCCGTGCTTCGGTCAGTTCCGGCCTGAGCGAGACCGCGAACCGCACGTCCGCGTCGGGATCGACGGCCAGCCGCTCCACGAGGTCGGCGGGCAGCGACGGGTTCTCGGCGAGGGAGGCGAGGTGCGTGCGCTCGCCTACGCACCGTTCGGCGTCGGCGCGGTCGAGGAGCCCGCGCCGCAGCGCCTCGGCGGCGGCCTTCGGATCGGCGAGGAGGCCGGCGGTGAGGCGGGCGTCGTGGGGGCACTCGCGCAGTGCGGCGGCGCGGCGCACCTCGGGATCGGGGTCGGCCGTCAGCGCCGACCGCTCGCCCGGCGGCAGGGCGCCCCAGGCGCTCACCGCGAGACGGCGCGCCGCGGGATCGTGGTGCGTGGCCAGGGAGGCCACGAAGGACGGTGCCAGACGCGGCGATTCCAGGAGGGCCGCCCGTACGGAGGGTTCGGGGTCGTCGAGCAGCCGGGCGCACACGGCGTCCGGCAGCGGCGCGACGGTCGTACGGGGATGCCGTTCGGGTCCGTACGCGAGGGCGGCCCGCACCTTGGGCGAGGGGTCGTCCACGAGCCGCGCCCGCTGCGCCGGCTCCGCCCGGGGGCTGATCGCGAGGTCGATCCGGGCGTGCGGGTCCGGGTGCGCCAGGACGGCCGCGACGGCCGCCTCGGGAAGCCCGGCCCGGTCGAGGACGCAGGACGGGCCGTCGGCATTGCCGTAGAAGGCGATCAGGCGCAGCAGCAACGGTGTCGGCAGCGCCGGATTGCGGGCGACTCCGTCCAGCGCGGATGCGTGGTACGCGACCATGTCTTCCCTACCCCCGTGTGGTGCCCGGCTCGTCCGCGGCCATGATCTCCCGTACGCCCGACGGGTCGCCGTGAGGGGGCCGGCGCCGGGACGTCAGCGGGACATGGCGTCCCGCACGGCCTCCTCGGTCCGCCCCACCACCGCCGTGCCGTCCTCCGCGGTGATGATCGGCCGCTGGATCAGCTTGGGGTGCGCGGCGAGCGCCTCCACCCACCGGTCCCGGTTCGTCTCGTCCCGGGGCCAGTCCTTCAGCTCCAGCTCCTTGGCGACGGCCTCCCCGGTCCGCGTGATGTCCCACGGCTCAAGGCCGAGGCGCTCCAGGACGGCCCGGATCTCGTCGGGACTCGGCACGTCCTCCAGGTAGCGGCGCACGGTGTACTCGGCGCCCTCCGCGTCGAGCAGACTGATCGCGCTCCGGCACTTGGAACAGGCGGGATTGATCCAGATCTCCATGCGCCCCACGGTACCCCCTCGGCCTCTGCCCACCACCCCCCAAACCCGCTCTGGCCAGGGGCGATTGTCAGTGGGGGGCAGTAAAATCGTGGGTGAAGGTGAGGGTCCCGGGGAGGGCCCGCACCACCGTTCGTCAGGAGGTCGCCCGTGGCCGTAGCCATGATCCGGAAGCCGTCCCTCGAACCCTGGAAGCCCCTCCAGAAGCAGCCGCTCCCCGCGGGCCGCCCCCGCGAGTGGTACATCACGCACAACCGCCGCCTGAAGGCCATGCGGCTCGCGATCGTCCTCCTCGACGCGGGTGTGCACGACCCCGCGAAGGCCGGCAACGCGAAGATACGCACCACGGCCGAGCTTCTCGGCATCCACCCGCCCTCGGACACCACCTGTCACATGGTCCGCGCGCTGATCCGCTACGGCCGCTGACCCCGACCCACCGCACACACGGCTCCCGAACAGAAGGCGAGGGCCGCCACCCCCGATTCCGGGGTGGCGGCCCTCGCCGTCGTCCAGTCGTCCAGTCGGTCGGCCGTTCGGCCGGGCGACCTGTCCGCGATCTAGAGGTCGAAGTACAGCTCGAACTCGTGCGGGTGCGGACGCAGCTGGATCGGGGCGATCTCGTGCGTGCGCTTGTAGTCGATCCAGGTCTCGATCAGGTCGGAGGTGAAGACACCGCCCGCCTGCAGGTACTCGTTGTCCGCCTCGAGGGCGTCCAGGACCGCCGGGAGGGAGGTCGGGACCTGCTGGACGTTCGCGTGCTCCTCGGGAGCCAGCTCGTACAGGTCCTTGTCGATCGGCTCGGCCGGCTCGATCTTGTTCTTGATGCCGTCGAGGCCCGCGAGCAGCAGCGCCGAGAAGGCGAGGTACGGGTTCGAGGACGGGTCGGGCGCGCGGAACTCGACGCGCTTGGCCTTCGGGTTCGAGCCCGTGATCGGGATACGCATGGCGGCGGAGCGGTTGCGCTGCGAGTAGACCATGTTGACCGGGGCCTCGAAGCCGGGGACCAGGCGGTGGTACGAGTTCACCGTCGGGTTGGTGAAGGCCAGCAGCGACGGGGCGTGCTTCAGGATGCCGCCGATGTAGTAGCGGGCGGTGTCCGACAGGCCCGCGTAGCCCTGCTCGTCGTAGAAGAGCGGGTCGCCGTTGGACCAGAGCGACTGGTGGACGTGCATGCCCGAGCCGTTGTCGCCGAAGATCGGCTTCGGCATGAAGGTCGCGGTCTTGCCGTTGCGCCAGGCGACGTTCTTCACGATGTACTTGAAGAGCATCAGGTCGTCGGCCGCGGCCAGCAGCGTGTTGAACTTGTAGTTGATCTCGGCCTGGCCGGCGGTGCCGACCTCGTGGTGCTGGCGCTCGACCTGGAGGCCGACGTTCTCCAGCTCCAGGGAGATCTCCGCGCGCAGGTCGGCGAAGTGGTCGACCGGCGGGGCCGGGAAGTAGCCGCCCTTGTAGCGGACCTTGTAACCGCGGTTGTCCTCGATCGCGCCCGTGTTCCAGGCGCCGGCCTCGGAGTCGATGTGGTAGAAGCCCTCGTTGGCGGTGGTGTTGAAGCGCACCGAGTCGAAGACGTAGAACTCGGCCTCGGGGCCGAAGTACGCGGTGTCGGCGATGCCGGTGGAGGCGAGGTACGCCTCGGCCTTCTTCGCGATGTTGCGCGGGTCACGGCTGTACTGCTCGCCCGTGATCGGGTCGTGGATGAAGAAGTTGATGTTCAGCGTCTTGTCGCGGCGGAACGGGTCCAGGCGGGCCGTCGACAGGTCGGCGCGCAGTGCCATGTCGGACTCGTGGATGGCCTGGAAGCCGCGGATCGACGAACCGTCGAAGGCCAGCTCGTCGGCCGGGTCGAACGCCGTCGCCGGGATCGTGAAGTGCTGCATCACTCCCGGAAGGTCACAGAAACGGACGTCGACCATCTTGACGTCGTTGTCCTTGATGAACTTCTTGGCCTCGTCGGCGTTCTGGAACATCCAACTCCTCCTACTCCCGGCCCGGGGAGGGGCGGGGTTGCAGCTCGGTCGTGCGGCCAGTGCGGGGGCACACGCTGGACCCGACCATAGGCAGACGGGATTTCTCAAGCATGACCCATTTGTTTCACCCAAGTTAACCGGGCCGGGTGTCGCCCCGCTTCCCGACGCTCCTCGGCGACCCGGGCCGAAGTGATCAAAAACGGGCGCAGTACCGTTGTCGCGTGGACAACAGGCAAGCACTCGGATCATGGCTGTCCGGCCCCCGCGCGGCGGCCGAGGACGCAGGTGTCGACTTCGGTTACCGCGGTCAGCAGCTCGGGCTCCCCGAGGAGGGACCGGGTTCGATCGCCCGCCCCGGCCGCCGGATCGGCGCTCTCGCCGTGGACTGGGCACTGTGCATGGTGATCGCATACGGCCTCGTCACCGACGGCTACAGCCAGGCGACCGGGAACTGGGCGCTGCTCATCCTGCTCGTCGTGAGCGTCCTGACGGTCGGAACCATCGGCTCCACCCCCGGCAAGCGGATCTTCGGCCTCCGGGTCGCCTCGGTGAACGGCGGCCGGCTCGGCTTCCTCCGGGTCGTGGTCCGCAGCCTCCTCGTCTGCCTCGCCATCCCGGCCCTCATCTGGGACCGCGACGGCCGCGGCCTCCACGACCGCCTCTCCGGCGCCGTGCAGGTCCGGATCTGATCCCCGGAGCGGGACGGACACCACGCACGACGGACACCACGCACGACGAAGGGGCGCCCCCGAACCGATCGGTTCGGGGGCGCCCCTTCGTCGTGGAGGAGATCCTCGGTCGGAGGTCAGCGCATCTTTCCGCCGCGCGGCATCCGCATGCCCTTCGGCATGGGGCCCTTCGGCAGCGGCATGTTGCTCATCAGGTCGCCCATGGCCCGCAGCCGGTCGTTGGCCGCCGTCACCTGCGGGCCGGAGAGGACCCGCGGCAGCTTCAGCATGGTCGTGCGGACCTTCTTCAGCGGCACCTGGCCCTCGCCGTTGCCGACGACGATGTCGGTCACCGGCACGTCGACGACGATCCGGGCCATCCTCTTCTTCTCCGCCGCCAGCAGCGACTTCAGACTGTTCGGATTGCCCTCGCCGACCAGCACGATGCCCGCCCGGCCGACCGCGCGGTGCACGACGTCCCGGTTCTTGTTCATCGCGATCGCCGGGGTCGTCGTCCAGCCGCGCCCGATGTTGTCCAGCACCGCCGCCGCCGCGCCCGGCTGGCCCTCCATCTGACCGAAGGCCGCGCGCTCGGCGCGTCGTCCGAAGACGATCGCCATCGCGAGCAGCGCCAGGATGAAGCCCAGAATGCCCAGGTAGACCGGGTGCCCGATCAGGAAGCCGATCGCGAGGAGGACACCGAGTACGACGATGCCCACGCCCGCGACGACAAGCCCGACCTTGGGGTCAGCCTTTCGGGTCATCTTGTACGTGAGGGCGATCTGCTTCAGTCGCCCCTGGTTCGCAGCGTCACCGCTGCCCGTGTTTGCCTTCCTCGCCATGTCCTGAAGTTTACGTGGCCCGGGAAGCGCGGCCAGCCACGGCCTCCATCACATGCTGGGCCTCGACCCGGTCCTTGGCCCGGCGGCGGTCCTCCAGGACCGAGGTCCAGGCGTTCCGGCGGGCCGTCCGCTGCCCGCCGGCGAGCAGGAGCGACTCGACGGCCCTCAGGGCGTCGGTGACGGACGGGATGGCGGTGGCACGGACGTGTGTCGCGGCCTGCATGGCGGGGGTCCTCCCTCAAGCGTGGATGAGACGAGGTGGGGGGTGGAGCGAGTGCGGCGCTCACGACGGTGTGGCGGTGAGTGAAGCCAGGCTCACAGACTGGTGTTACCAGTGCGTGACCCGGTGGTCAAACACTGATGAAACGTTGATGCGGCCATCTGCACGCACCCGGAAACGTCGACGCGACCCGTACGGCCCCCTGACCTGCGGGGGCGCACGGGCCGCGCCGATTCGGCCACTACCGGCCGGTAACTGCTTGTGCGTGAATTCACACGCCGATCACGGGCTGACGATCACGCGCCGGTTCTCGCGGTGATTCACACGGCCTGGGTCGCGTTGTCGACCGCGCCGCGCTTCTCGATCGCCTGCTGGTACAGCCGGCCCGCGCGGTAGGAGGAGCGGACCAGCGGGCCCGACATCACGCCGGAGAAGCCGATCTCGTCGGCCTCCTCCTTCAGCTCGACGAACTCCTGCGGCTTCACCCAGCGCTCCACCGGGTGGTGCCGGACGGAGGGGCGCAGGTACTGCGTGATCGTGATGAGCTCGCAACCCGCCGCGTGCAGCTGCTGGAGCGCCTCGCTGATCTCCTCGCGGGTCTCGCCCATGCCGAGGATCAGGTTCGACTTCGTGATGAGACCGTAGTCACGGGCCTGGGTGATGACGTCCAGCGAGCGCTCGTACCGGAAGCCGGGGCGGATCCGCTTGAAGATCCGCGGCACCGTCTCGACGTTGTGCGCGAAGACCTCGGGGCGGGAGGCGAAGACCTCCGCCAGGAGCTCGGGCACCGCGTTGAAGTCGGGGGCGAGCAGCTCGACCTTCGTACGGCCGTCGGCGCGGCCCGCCGTCTGCTCGTGGATCTGGCGCACGGTCTCCGCGTACAGCCAGGCGCCGCCGTCCTCCAGGTCGTCGCGCGCGACGCCGGTGATGGTGGCGTAGTTCAGGTCCATCGTGACGACCGACTCACCGACGCGGCGGGGCTCGTCACGGTCCAGCGCCTCGGGCTTGCCCGTGTCGATCTGGCAGAAGTCGCAGCGCCGCGTGCACTGGTCACCGCCGATGAGGAAGGTGGCCTCGCGGTCCTCCCAGCATTCGAAGATGTTGGGACAGCCCGCCTCCTGGCAGACCGTGTGCAGACCCTCGCTCTTCACGAGACCCTGCATCTTCGTGTACTCGGGACCCATCTTCGCCCGGGTCTTGATCCACTCGGGCTTGCGCTCGATGGGGGTCTGGGCGTTACGGACCTCAAGGCGCAGCATCTTGCGTCCGTCGGGTGCGACTGCGGACACGACCGGCTCCCTGTAGCTTCGATTCTTCGGCGCACACCAGGGTACGCCCGTTGTTCGTACGGTTTTGTTTACGCCTGGGCAACCTGTGGCCAGAGCCCGGCATTCCCCACGCGGTTCCCTACGCGGAGGTGGCGGCCGTCTCCCGTTCGACCACGCGCGGCTTGAGCTCCGCGTTCTCCAGGACGGCGCGCAGGTGCTTCTCGACCACCGGCAGTACCTCCTCGATCGTGATGTCCCGGCCGAGCTCGCCCGCGAGCGAGGCCACGCCCGCGTCCCGGATCCCGCAGGGGATGATCCGGTCGAACCAGACGTTGTCCGGGTTCACGTTCAGGGCGAAGCCGTGCATCGTGACGCCCTTCGCGACCCGGATGCCGATCGCGGCCAGCTTGCGGTCCTCGCGGCGCTGGCCGGCGTTGGACGGGGCGTACTCCGGGCCGTTGAGCCGCGGATCGAACTCCGGGTCGGTCAGCCTCGGGTCGAAGTCCAGCGAGAGCCCGCCGAGCGACGGACGCTGCTCCACCGGGTCGCCGAGCACCCACACACCGCTGCGGCCCTCGATCCGGGTGGTCTCCACGCCGAACTCGGCGGCCGTACGGATCAGCGCCTCCTCCAGGCGGCGGACGTGCGCGACGACGTCGACCGGACGGGGCAGCTTCATGATCGGGTAGCCGACGAGCTGGCCCGGGCCGTGCCAGGTGATCTTTCCGCCGCGGTCCACGTCCACGACCGGGGTCCCGTCCAGCGGGCGCTCGCTCTCCTCCGTGCGCCGGCCCGCCGTGTACACGGGCGGGTGCTCCAGGAGCAGACAGGTGTCGGAGATCTCGTCGGCGAACCGGGCGGCGTGCACCTCGCGCTGCTTGTCCCAGGCCGCCTGGTACTCGACGGCGTCGTCGCCGAAGCCCAGACGGACGAATCGCAGCTCACTCACGGCAGTGCCTCCTCCTGGGTGCCGGGGCCGGGTTCCGGGGATCGTCCCGGGGCCGGCTCGGCACCATGCGTCATTCGCGCCCATGCCACTGTACGGCGGCGCCACGGATACCGGTCCGGCAGGTGCTGGGGCCCGGAGCGGGGGCTTCCCGTCAGCGGCAACCCCAATCCTCACACGATCGGATGAATGTGGGGCGAAGGAGGCGGTATAGGCCGTGAGGGCCGCTAAATTCACGCCGTTCCATGAGGGTCCACACGGGCTTCCACCCGGGCCCGGAAGGCAGGAGACCGCACAGCTGATGACGGAACGACCCCCGCAGCGCATCCCGAACCGCCGGCTCGCCGCGCTCATCGCCGAGGCCGGATTCTCCAACGCGGGCCTGGCGAGACGGGTGGACCAGCTCGGCCTGGAGCACGGACTCGACCTGCGGTACGACAAGACCTCCGTGACCCGCTGGCTGCGCGGTCAGCAGCCGCGCGGCACCACGCCCGCCCTGATCGCCGAGGTCTTCACCCGGCGCCTGGGCCGCCGCCTCTCCGCGCAGGACCTCGGTCTGGACGCCTGCGCCCCCGTGTACGCGGGTCTGGAGTTCGCGGCGACGCCCGAGGAGGCCGTCGACATCGTCAGCGGGCTGTGGCGGAAGGACTCCGGCAGCCACGCGGAGCTCCGCAAGATCGCCTTCACACCGGCGGGGCTCGTCGTCCCCAGCCGCGACTGGCTGATCGGCCGGGCCGACGACCGGGTGGCGCGGAGCGAGAGTTCGGCGCCGAACGGGCGGCTCGGCCCGGACGGCCGGCTCGCGCAGGACCCTCGTGTGCCGCCCCAGGGCCGGCTCTCGGTGCCCCGGCAGCGCGGCACGGACCGGGGGCCCGGGCAGCGGGTCTCCAGCGGCGACATCGCCGCGCTGCGCTCGGTCGGCGAGCTCTTCCGCACCCTCGACCACGCCTACGGCGGCGGCCACGCCCGCCAGGCCCTCGTGCGCTACCTGGAGCACGAGGCCGAGCCGATGCTGCGCGGCACGTACGGGGAGAGCGTCGGCCGCCGCCTGTTCGCCGCGGCGGCCGATCTGACGAGACTGGCGGGCTGGACCTCGTACGACATCGCGGCGCACGGACTCGCCCAGCGGTACTTCGTCCAGGCGCTGCGGCTCGCGCAGGCGGCGGGGGACCGGGCCTACGGCTCGTACGTCCTGATCACCATGAGCCGGCAGGCCGTCTACCTCGGCCACGGGCGCGAGGCCGTGCAGCTGGCCCGGGTCGCCCAGCAGGGCGTCGGCTCGGCGGCGCCCCCGGTCGTCCAGGCGCTGCTGCACTCCGTCGAGGCACGCGGGCACGGGGTGCTCGGTGAGGCCCGGGCGTGCGGCGCGGCGCTGGCCCGGGCCGAGCGGGCGCTCGAAGCGGCCAGACCCGGTGACGACGTGCCGTACTGGGCGCGCCCCTTCGACGAGGCCCAGCTCGCGGACGAGTTCGGGCACTGCCACCGCGACCTCCAGCAGTACCGGGCCGCGGCTCAGCACGCCGAACGCTCCCTCCAGCTCCGCGCCCCGGGCTTCGCGCGCAGCCGCCTCTTCTGCCGGGTGGTCCTCGCATCGGCCCGCCTCGGTCTCGGCGAACTCGACCAGGCGTGCGCCCTGGGCGCGGAAGCGGCGCAGCAGGCCTCCGAGATGCGCTCGGCGCGCGCGCTCGAGTACGTCCGCGACTTCGAACGCCGCCTGGAGCCCTACCGCGACGCGGCCGCGGTCCGTACCTACCGCGACCGCGTGGCGGCGATCGGCTGACGCCCGGGCGGCCCGCGCGCCCTTCCCTCCTGCCGGCCCTGCGCGGCCGGCCCGCGCTTCCGTCCTCCCGCTCGGCTCCCGTCTCTACGCCGCCGCCTCCGCCGGTGCGCTGTGCGGCACGCGGACGCCCAGGTCCGTGAGGAGCGCGTGCGCAGCGCGATGGGCAGAGGTCAGGGCCCCCTGAGGGGTGGACGTGTCGCGGTGGTCGCCGCAGACGTAGAGCCCGGCGAGCAGCCGGACCGGGCGGCGGGGGTCGTGCGGCGGCGGCATCGCGGGGATCGCCTCGGGGGTGTGGTGGAGCGCGAGGAGTTCCCATTCGTCCGTCGACGTCCCGTACAGGGTCGCGAGGTGCTTGCGGACCCGGCGCTCCGCGTCGTCGGGCGGGGTGCCCAGGATCGTCGAGGTGACCAGGGTCCGGCCCGCCGGCGCCCGCGTGGGGTCGACGGCGCTCATGACGGCCGTGTGCGCGACCGGGCCGCCCGGGTCGGACTCCAGAACCAGGACCGGGTCGGCCGCGGGCGCCTCGGGGGCGGTGTGGTGCAGCACGGTGACCGCGTGGAAGGCGGGCACGCGCAGCCCCGGCAGCAGCTCCGCCGCCGTGCAGGCGCCCGTCGCCAGCAGGACCGAGCGGCAGCCGAACACCCCGTGCTCGGCCGTCTCGACCCGGTTGATCGCGACATCCGTGACCCGGACCCCGGTCCGCACCGTCCCCGGCGGCAGCGCCGCCGCGAGCAGCTCGGGCAGCGAGCCGGACCCGCCCTCGGGGACACAGAGCCGCCCCCGCGCGAACGCGCGCAGCGCCAGGTCGGCGTAGCGGCTGGAGGTGGCCAGGTCGGGGTCGCCGAGCAGGGCCGCGACCAGGGGCCGTAGGACGCCCTGGACCGTACGGGCCGGCAGCCGGGACGTCAGGGCCTCACGGGCGGTCCGCTCCGGCCGGGCCAGCAGACGCTGCGCCGGCGTCGCCGCGAGCCGTGCCAGCGAGGCCCCCAGCCGCGCCTGGTCCAGCGAGGCGGCCGGATTCCGGGGGGCGCTCGCGAGGGCGCGCGCCACCGTGAAAGCTCCCCCTACGCGCCGGGGCGTGTGGGGCGACCCCCGCCCGACGCGCCAGGGCGCCTGCGGGAACGGTTCGCCGACCCGGGCGTACCGACCGTCGCTGTGCACCAGGGCCCCCGGCGCGAACGGTCGCAGCGCCACCCCTTCAAGGCCCCGGGTATGGAGCAGTTCGGCGTACGAGGTCGTGAGCAGCGGCCCGACCCGGTCGAGCCGGAAGCCGTCGACCTCGTCGGTGACCATCCGGCCGCCGACGCGCGGCCCGGCCTCCAGGACCGTGACCCCGAGCCCGGCGCTGGTCAGCCGGTGGGCGGCCGCGAGCCCCGCGATCCCGGCCCCGACAATGACGACGTCCGTGGCGACATCCGTGTGGCGTGCGGTACTGAGCACGTGCCCCTCCCCAGGTCGGCGCGGCTGGTGGGAGGCCTATGCCCCCAACCGGCCCCCGGAATGCCCGCATTCGCATTCAGGGCATGCCAGCCTGGGGCCTCGTCCGGGCCCGCGCCAGCGGCGCGCGCGGGGGTGCACGCAGCACGGGGTCGCACCGCGTGGCGTCAGGCCGCCGCCCGGATCGACTCGTCGATCGTCGGGAACGCGAAATCGAACCCCGACTCCAACAGACGGCCCGGCAGCACCCGCTGACTGCCCAGCACATCGACCGCGAATCCCCCGAGCGCCAGGCGCAGCGCCGGCGCCGGGACCGTGAGGAGCGTCGGGCGGCGCAGCACCCGGCCCATCGCCGCCGTCACCTCCCGGTTGGTGACCGGCTCGGGGGCCGTCAGGTTCACCGGACCCGCGAGGGAGTCCGTGTCGATCAGATGCCGCAGGGCGGCCACCTCGTCGTGCAGCGAGATGAAGCTCCAGTACTGCCGGCCGTCGCCGATCCGCCCGCCGACCCCGGCGCGGAAGAGCGGGAAGAGCCGCCCCCACGCCCCGCCCTCGGCGGCCACCACGAGGCCCGTGCGGGCGTACACGACCCGGATGCCGGCCTCCTCGGCGGGGGCCGCAGCCGCCTCCCACTCCACACAGACCGAGGGCAGGAAGCCCTCGCCCGCGGGCGCGCTCTCGTCCACCGCGCGCGAGCCCGTGTCGCCGTAGTAGCCCAGCGCCGTGCCGCACACCAGGACCTTCGGCGGGTCGGCCAGCGAGGCGAGGGCCTCGGCGATCGCGCGCGTGCCGAGGACGCGGCTGTCGCGGATCTCCTTCTTGTACGCGTCGGTCCAGCGGCGCTCGCCGACGCCCGCGCCCGCCAGGTGCACGACCGCGTCGACACCGACGAGTCCCGCCGCGTCCACGTACAGGCGTGCCGGGTCCCACTCGATCTCGTCCGCGGTCCTGGCGGGCCGTCGCACCAGGCGGGAGACGTGGTGGCCGTCGGCGCGCAGGGAGCGCACCAGGGCCGTGCCGATGAGTCCGGAGGCGCCGGTGACGGCGATACGCGAGCGTTGCATGGGGACCATCCTGCACTCCCGGGTCCGCACGTGGCACAGTGGCGGACATGATCGCGCCGGAGACGCACATACGACAGGCCCTCGCGGCCGACGGGGACGCCCTGGCGGAGCTGGACCGGGCCACCTGGTCGCCGCTGCACGCGGTGCTGCCTCCGCCGGAACCCCCGTACGAGCCGTTCTTCGACGACCGGCACCGGCCCGAGGACTATCTGGTCGCGCAGCGGGGACCGGAGGTCGTCGGATATCTGCGGCTCGTGCCGCCCACCCCGCTCGCCTGCAACGCGCACGTCCGCCAGATCCAGGGCCTCGCCGTCGCGGAGAGCGCCCGTGGTCTGGGCGTCGCCCGTGCGCTGCTGCGGGCCGCCTTCGAGGAGACCCGGCGCCAGGGCTGCACACGGATCACCCTGCGCGTCCTCGGCCACAACAAGCCCGCCCGCGCGCTCTACGCGTCCGAGGGCTTCGCGGTGGAGGGCGTCCTGCCCGGCGAGTTCTTCCTGGGCGGCGCGTACGTCGACGACGTCCTGATGGGCCGCTCGGTCGCGTCCTAGGGGGTGTCCGCGGCCCGTCCTCCCGAGGCGTCCGCGTCCGCGGCTTCGCGGGGTGTCAACGACCGCATCCCGCCCATCAGTTCACGCAGGCAGCGGACCGCCAGCTCGGCCGGCGCGCCCTTCCCGCGGACCGGTGCGTCCGTCTCCGCCCAGGCCTCCAGGGCGACCCGGATCGCGTCCGTGGCCGCCGCGGCCGCGAGCCGCACCTCCAGGGGGTCGGCGCCGGGACCGGCCAGCTGCGCCACCACGGCGAGCAGCTTCTCCTCCGACTCCTGGTTGACCCGGTACCAGACGGCCCGCAGCGCAGGGTCCTCGGCGGCCGCCCGCAGCAGCCCGCGCGTCCAGCGCAGCCCTTCGGCCGCCTCCTCGTCGGCGGCCGCGAGCGCCTCCGAGATCGACCGTTCCAGAGCGGCCGGCACCGTCGAACCCGGCTCCGCCGCGGACAGCGACTCGCGCCAGCGGTCCGCGCCGCCGGCGAGGAGCGGGGCGACGGCGTCCTGCTTGGAGCGGAAGTACCGGTAGAAGGTGCGCAGCGCGACCCCGGCGCGCAGGGCGATGTCCTCGGCCGTGGTGCCGTCCGGGCCGCGCTCGGTGAAGAGCTCGGCGGCGGCGCGCGCGATGTCGAGCTGGGTGGCCGCCTTGCGGCGCTCCGTGAGGGAGGGGGATCTGGTGCTCACCGTACGAAGGGTACGCCCGCCCCTGCCGACCATGCATTTCATGCAGCTATGGCAAAACGTGCCACCTGGGCGTACGGTGTCCGTGCATCGGGAGGAACCGTCGTCGAAGGGTCGGACAGGACATGAACCGCTACGAAGGACGCCGCGCACTGGTCACGGGTGGCGGCTCCGGCATCGGCCAGGCCACCGTGCTGCGCATGCTCGCCGAGGGCGGCCGCGTCGTCGCCGCCGACATCAGCGAGGACGGCCTCAAGGACACGGTCGCCAAGGCCGGCGCCGACGCCGACCGGCTGACCACCCTCGTCGTGGACATCGCCGACGAGACCTCGGTACGTGCCGGTGTCACCGCCGCCGTCGAGGCGCTGGGCGGCCTGGACGTGCTGGTCAACGCGGCGGGGATCCTGCGCTCCTCGCACACCCACGAGACGACCCTCGACGCCTTCGAACAGGTCGTCCGGATCAACCTGACCGGTACCTTCCTGGTGATCCGCGAGGCGATACCGGCCCTCCTGGAGGGCAACGGCTCCGCCGTCGTGAACTTCTCCTCCACCTCGGCGATGTTCGCCCACCCGTACATGGCCGCCTACGCGGCCAGCAAGGGCGGCATCCAGTCCATGACTCACGCGCTCGCCG
The DNA here is from genome assembly GCF_042902595.1 of Streptomyces sp. NPDC012508. Classification (NCBI taxonomy): domain Bacteria; kingdom Bacillati; phylum Actinomycetota; class Actinomycetes; order Kitasatosporales; family Streptomycetaceae; genus Streptomyces; species Streptomyces sp. NPDC012508. The sequence continues at coordinate 474,092 of NZ_JBIBEO010000006.1, read as the reverse complement.
CCGAGTACGCCAAGCAGGGCATCCGCTTCACCGCCGTCCAGCCCGGCTCCATCTCCTCCGGCATGACCGACGGCTCCGGCGTCAGCCGCCGGTCCACCGGCCCCGGCCTGCCCGAGGACACCGACTGGTCCCTGTTCGCCAAGCTCGCCCCGGCCATCGGCGAGGGCTTCGCCGGCCCCGAGACGGTGGCCGGTGTCGTCGCGATGCTCGCCTCCGAGGACGGGAGGTTCATCACCGGCACCGAGGTCCGCATCGACGGCGGGACCCATTTCTGACGACCGCCCGTGCGCGGACGCGCTCCACGGTCGGACAGGGACCGGTACGGACCCGGGGGAGGGACGGCCCCCGGTCCGTACCTCTTCCTCCGTACGGGTCGAGGCGCGGAGACTAGGAGCCGAAGCGCTCCCACAGCCGGGGGAAGCGCTCCGCGAGCCCCGTGTCGTCCTCCAGGTCGAAGGCGACACCCTCCGGCTCCGCCGGCTGGGGCGGAATCCCCAGGTCCGGTGCCTCCGCGCCGGTGAGCTGCTCGTACGCCTCGTCGGCGGCGAACCCCAGCTCCTCGCCGTCCCCGTCGATCTCCTCGTCGAACTCGTCGAGCAGCTCGGCGAGCGCGTCCGGTTCGTGCACCGCGCCCTCGAAGACCTCCCGGCCCTGGCCGATCAGCCAGCAGCGGAAGTAGTCGAAGGCGTCGTCACCCGCCCCGCCGAGCAGCACCGCCGCCGCGCCCCACAGGTCCCAGCGGTACGCGCGGTTGTAGCGGGCCTCGAAATGGCGGGCGAAGTCGAGCACGGAGTCGGGGTCGAGCTGCAGCAGCCGCTCGACGAGCAGGTCGGCGTGTTCCTCGGGGTCGCCCTCGGCGGCCTCGCGGGTGGAGTCGATGATCTCCCAGAACTCCGTCTCGTCCATCACGGACCAAGCATCGACCTTGGGGGAGGGCGACGCACCCGGAAACAGCCAAAATCAAACCGGACAGAAGGTGTCGTACTTTCCTGTCACGCTCGTTCCATGGAGACCGAAACGAAGCCGCTCAGCGGCAGGATCGCACTGGTCGCGGGCGCCACGCGGGGCGCCGGACGGGCCATCGCCGTGGCGCTCGGCACGGCGGGCGCCACCGTGTACGTGACCGGGCGCACCACCCGGGACAAGGTCAGCGAGGTCGGCCGGACGACCGAGACCATCGAGCAGACGGCCGAGCTGGTGACGGCGGCGGGCGGCGAGGGCATCGCCGTTCCCACCGACCACCTGGAGACCGACCAGGTCCAGGCGCTCGTCGAACGGATCGACACGGAGCAGGGACGGCTCGACATCCTGGTGAACGACGTCTGGGGAGGTGAGCATCTGGTCGAGTTCGACAAGAAGATCTGGGAGACGGATCTGACGGGCGGCCTGCGGATGCTGGAGCTCGGCGTGCGCACCCACGCGATCACCTCCCGCCTCGCGGTGCCGCTGCTGATCAGGCACCCCGGCGGCCTGGTCGTCGAGATGACCGACGGGACGGCCGAGTACAACACCCGCTTCCGGCTCAACTTCTTCTACGACCTCGTGAAGAACGCTCCCCTCCGGATGGCGTTCGCGCTCGCCCACGACCTCGAAGGCGTGGGAGGCACGGCCGTCGCGCTCACCCCGGGCTGGCTGCGCTCCGAGCAGATGCTGGCCGCGTTCGGGGTCACGGAGGAGAACTGGCGGGACGCGATCGAGAAGATCCCCGGCTTCGAGATCGCCGAGTCGCCGACGTACGTCGGCCGGGCGGTGGCGGCGCTCGCCGCCGACCCCGACCGGGCACGCTGGAACGGCCGGTCGCTCTCCAGCGGCGCGCTGGCGAAGGAGTACGGCTTCACGGACGTCGACGGCTCACGTCCGGACGCCTGGGGCTACATGATCGCGGGCGAGACGGGCAAGCCCTCTGTGGAGGACTACCGCTAGACACCCGCCCGGCCCCAGGCCGGTCCCGCCCGCCCGCGTCAGCCGTAGAGCGTCCCGAGTGCCCGGGCCGCCTCCCTGAAGCGGGCCCGCAGGGGCTCGGGGGAGAGGATCTCCGCCTCCGGGCCCAGGGAGAGCAGCTGGCTGAAGGCGACGTCCTCGTTCTCCACGCGGAGTGTCGCCGTCAGCCGGCCCTCGGCGTCCGTCGAGCCGGCCGCCAGCGCCTCCTCGGCCGCCGCCCGGTCCGTCAGGTACGGCAGTCGGCGCGCCCCCGCCTCGGAGAGCCGCAGGACGACCTCGGCGCGCAGGATCGAGCGGGCGAACTCCGCGGCCCGCTCCGCCCAGAACGCGGGCAGGTCGAACTCCTCGTCCCGCTCGAACCGCTCCTCGCCGACGGCCACGGCCGCGAAACGGTCCACCCGGTACGTACGGAAGGCCGTACCGGAACGCGCGCACAGGTACCAGACGCCCGCCTTCAGGACGAGCCCGTACGGGGCCAGCTCGCGCTCCACCTCGGCGTCCCCGCGCCGGTAGCGGGCCGAGATCGTCCGGTCGTCCCAGACCGCCTCCGCGATCGGCGGCAGCAACTCCGGTGTCTCCGGCTCCTGGTACCAGCCCGGCGCGTCGAGCAGGAAGCGCTGCGCCGCCGAGTCCGGCGCGTCCCGCAGCGAGGGCAGCAGCGCCGCGGACACCTTCAGCCGGGCCGCCGACGCCGCGTCCTCCAGGCCCATGTCCCGGAGCGCACCGGGCAGTCCGGACAGGAACAGCGCCTCGGCCTCACCGCGCGCGAGGCCGGTGAGCCGCGTGCGGTACCCGCCGATCAGCCGGTACCCGCCGGCCCGGCCCCGGTCCGCATACACCGGAACCCCCGCCTCCGAGAGGGCGAGGGCATCACGGGTGACGGTCCGTTCGGACACCTCCAGCTCCGCGGCGAGTTCGGCCGCCGTCATCGACGGACGTGACTGGAGCAGAAGAACCATCTTGATCAGCCGGGCAGCGCGCATGACGCGCATTCTGCCCGGCCGGCCATCGGCCTTACAGACCGTAGCGCTCGCGCGCCTCCTTCACCGCCGAGGCCGGGACCTCGCCGCGGCGGGCGAGCTGGGCGAGGGCGGCGACGACGATCGACTGCGCGTCGACACCGAAGTGACGACGGGCCGCGTCACGCGTGTCCGACAGCCCGAAGCCGTCCGCGCCGAGCGAGGACCAGTCCTGCTCGACCCACTGCGCGATCTGGTCCGGGACCTGACGCATGTAGTCCGAGACGGCGAGGACCGGGGAGTCCACACCCTCCAGCGCCTTGCGGATGTACGGAATCCGCTCCTCGCCGCGCAGCAGCGCCGCGTCGGCGTCCAGCGCGTCGCGCCGCAGCTCCGTCCAGGACGTCGCGGACCACACGTCGGCGCCCACGCCCCACTCGGCGGCGAGCAGCTTCTGCGCCTCCAGGGCCCAGTGGATGGCCGTACCGGAGGAGAGCAGCTGGATCCGCGAGGCGTTCGCGGGGAGCTCCAGGCCGGCCGACTCCGCCGTGTTGAAGCGGTACAGGCCCTTGATGATGCCCTCGTCGACCCCGGCGGGCCGGGCCGGCTGCGGCATCGGCTCGTTGTAGACCGTGAGGTAGTAGAAGACGTCCCGGTCCTCGCCCTCGGCGGCCTCGCCGTACATCCGGCGCAGACCCTCCTTGACGATCGTCGCGACCTCGTAGGCGAACGCCGGGTCGTACGTCAGGGCGGCCGGGTTGGTCGCCGCGATCACCGGCGAGTGGCCGTCGGCGTGCTGGAGGCCCTCACCGGTCAGGGTCGTCCGGCCCGCGGTGGCGCCGACGAGGAAGCCGCGGCCGAGCTGGTCGCCGAGCTGCCACATCTGGTCGGCGGTGCGCTGCCAGCCGAACATCGAGTAGAAGATGTAGAACGGGATCATCGCCTCACCGTGCGTGGAGTACGCGGTGGACGCGGCGATGAAGTCGGCCATCGAGCCGGCCTCGGTGATCCCCTCGTTGAGGATCTGGCCGTTGACGGCCTCCTTGTAGTACATCAGCTGGTCGCGGTCGACCGGCTCGTACGTCTGGCCCTTCGGCGAGTAGATGCCGAGCGACGGGAACAGCGACTCCATACCGAATGTACGGGCCTCGTCCGGGACGATCGGGACCCAGCGCTTGCCGGTCTCCTTGTCGCGGATCAGGTCCTTGACCAGACGGACGAAGGCCATCGTGGTCGCCATCGACTGCGTGCCGGAGCCCTTGTCGAAGGCGGCGAACGCCTTCTCGGCCGGGGCCGCCAGCGGGGCGAGCGCGTGCGTACGGCGGGCCGGGGCCGGGCCGCCGAGGGCCGCGCGGCGCTCCTGGAGGTAGCGGACCTCGGCGGAGTCGGCGCCGGGGTGGCCGTACGGCACGACGCCGTCGACGAACTGCGCGTCGGAGATCGGCAGGTCGAGCAGGTCACGCATGGACTTGAACTCGTCCGTGCTGAGCTTCTTCATCTGGTGGTTCGCGTTCTTCGACGCGAAGCCCTCACCCAGGGTGAAGCCCTTCACGGTCTGCGCGAGGATCACCGTCGGGGCGCCCTTGAACTCCAGGGCGGCCTTGTACGCGGCGTACACCTTGCGCGGCTCGTGGCCACCGCGCGAGAGGTGGAAGCACTCGAGGATCTTGTCGTCGCTCAGCAGCTGCGCCATCGCGACGAGCGCCGGGTCCTTGCCGAAGAAGTCCTCGCGGATGTAGGCGGCGTCGCGGGTCTGGTACGTCTGGACCTGCGCGTCCGGGACCTCGCGGAGGCGGCGGACGAGGGCGCCGGTGGTGTCGAGCGCGAACAGCTCGTCCCAGGCGTTGCCCCACAGCGACTTCACGACGTTCCAGCCGGCGCCGCGGAACTGGGCCTCCAGCTCCTGCACGATCTTGAAGTTGGCACGGACCGGGCCGTCGAGGCGCTGGAGGTTGCAGTTGATGACGAAGGTCAGGTTGTCCAGACCCTCGCGGGAGGCGAGGGCGAGTGCCGCCGTCGACTCGGGCTCGTCCATCTCGCCGTCACCGAGGAACGCCCACACGTGCGAGGACGAGACGTCCTTGATGCCGCGGTTGGTGAGGTAACGGTTGAAGCGCGCCTGGTAGATGGCGGAGAGCGGGCCCAGACCCATGGAGACGGTCGGGAACTCCCACAGCCAGGGGAGGCGGCGCGGGTGGGGGTAGGAGGGCAGACCGTTGCCGCCGGACTCCTGCCGGAAGTTGTCGAGGTGGGCCTCGTTGAGACGTCCGTCGAGGAACGCGCGGGCGTAGATGCCCGGGGAGGCGTGGCCCTGGATGTAGAGCTGGTCGCCGGAACCGTCGGCTTCCTTGCCCTTGAAGAAGTGGTTGAAGCCGGTCTCGTAGAGCCAGGCGGCCGAGGCGAAGGTGGCGATGTGGCCGCCGACCCCGTGCTTGGCACCGCGGGTCACCATGGCGGCGGCGTTCCAGCGGTTCCAGGCGGTGATCCTGCGCTCCATCTCCTCGTCGCCGTCGATGACGGGCTCCGAGGAGGTGGGGATGGTGTTGACGTAGTCCGTCTCCAGCAGCTTGGGCAGGGCCAGGCCCGCGCCCTCGGCGTGCTGGAGCGTGCGGCGCATCAGGTAGGCGGCCCGGTGGGGGCCGGCGGCCTTGGTGACGGCGTCCAGGGAGGCCGCCCACTCGGCGGTCTCCTCGGTGTCACGGTCCGGGAGCTGGTCGAGCTCACTCGGAATCTTGCCTACGGGATCGGTCATGATCGCCGCCTTCCGGACAGATGGGGGTGGAGAAGGGGTGCCTTGTCTGGCAGGACAGGGCGAAGGGCCGGGTAGCGGCCCGCCGAAGACTGTAAGCCGCCGATCGATGATCGATCAAAGGGTTGCCGGGGAAAACCGCTCCAGATCGACAAAGTCGGCACAGAGTGCCGCGAAAATGGGCACCGGGTGCCTTGTTTTCGCAGGTGAGGCCGCGGATGAGAGACGCCTCGCACGAATGAGCGGGCCCCCTCGGGGGCCCGCTCATCACGTACGAAGGGGGTTCAGGCACCGCGCGGATCCGCTCTCGGAAGGCCCGGCCCCGGAGTGTCAGGCCCTCGGGGCGCAGCCGAGGACGTGGGCCTTGACCAGACTGCCGATGTTCGGGTCGCCGCGCCGGAAGGCCTCCACGAGCTCTTGGTGCTCCTCCGCGTACGACTTCTGGACCGTGCCGAGCCAGCGGATCGACAGCGCGGTGAAGACCTCGATGCCCAGGCCCTCCCAGGTGTGCAGCAGCACGCTGTTCCCGGCCGCCTTCACCAGCTCACGGTGGAAGCCCACCGTGTGCCGCACCTGCGCCGTCCCGTCGGCCACCCGGTCCGCGTCGTACAGCGCCGCCACATGCGGCTCCAGGGCCGAGCAGTCGGCCGCGAGGCGGGTCGCCGCCAGCTCCGCCGCGATCTGCTCCAGACCGGCCCGGACCGGGTAGCTCTCCTCCAGGTCGGCCGCGGTCAGATTCCGTACCCGTACGCCCTTGTTGGGGGAGGACTCGATCAGCCGCAGCGACTCCAGCTCGCGCAGCGCCTCGCGGACCGGCGTCTGGCTGACCTCCAGCTCGGTCGCGATCCGGCGCTCCACGATCCGCTCGCCCGGCTTCCAGCGGCCGCTGACGATGCCCTCCACGATGTGCTCGCGGATCTGTTCGCGCAGCGAGTGGACGACGGGCACGCTCATGAAGCCGCTCCTTAAGGGACGCGTTGACACTCAAGACAATACGGCGGCGCCCCCGCCCGGAAACACTTCCGGGCGGGGGCGCCGCAGGTGAGGCTTGTTACGTTGCCAATCCGGCCTCGCCTACAGGCCGAGGTCGACCTCGAACTCGCCGGCCTCCAGGATCGCCTTGACGGCCGTCAGGTAGCGGGCCGCGTCGGCGCCGTCCACCAGACGGTGGTCGTAGGAGAGCGTCAGGTACGTCATGTCACGGATGCCGATGACGGTGCCCTCGGCGGTCTCGATGACGGCCGGACGCTTGACCGTGGCACCGATGCCCAGGATGGCGACCTGGTTCGGCGGCACGATGATCGTGTCGAACAGCGCACCGCGCGAACCGGTGTTGCTGATGGTGAAGGTCGCACCGGCCAGCTCGTCCGGGGTGATCTTGTTGCCGCGGACCTTGCCGGCCAGGTCGGCCGTGGCCTTGGAGATACCGGCGATGTTCAGGTCGCCCGCACCCTTGATGACCGGGGTCATCAGACCCTTCTCGGAATCCACGGCGATGCCGATGTTCTCCGAGTCGAAGTACGTGATGGTGCCCTCGTCCTCGTTGATCCGGGCGTTGATGACCGGGTGGGCCTTCAGCGCCTGGGCCGCCGCCTTGACGAAGAACGGCATCGGGGACAGCTTGACGCCCTCACGGGCGGCGAACGCGTCCTTGGCACGGGCGCGCAGCTTCATCAGCTTGGTGATGTCGACCTCGACGACCGAGGACAGCTGGGCCTGGCCGTGCAGCGCCTTCATCATGTTGTCGCCGATGACCTTGCGCATGCGGGTCATCTTGACGGTCTGACCGCGCAGCGGGGAGGCCTCCAGGGCCGGGGCCTTCGGCGCGGCGACCGGAGCGGCAGCGGCGGCGGGGGCCGGGGCGGCCTTCTTGGCCTCGGCGGCCGAGAGGACGTCCTGCTTGCGGATACGGCCGCCGACGCCGGTGCCCTTGACGGACGCCAGGTCGATGCCGTTCTCGGAGGCCAGCTTGCGGACCAGCGGCGTCACGTAGGCGCCGTCGTCCGCCGGCTGTGCGGCGGCGGGGGCGGGCGCGGCCGGGGCCGGGGTGACCGGGGCCGGAGCGGCGGGCGCGGCCGGAGCCGGAGCGGCGGCCGGAGCCGGAGCGGCGGCCGGAGCCGGAGCCGGAGCGGCGGGCGCGGCCTGAGCCGGGGCAGCCGGAGCCGGGGCGGCCGGAGCCGGAGCGGCCTGGGCCGGAGCCGGGGCGGCGGCGGGGGCCGGGGCGGCCTGGGCCGGAGCGGCACCCGCGGCACCGATGACGGCCAGCTTGGCGCCGACCTCGGCGGTCTCGTCCTCGCCGACGACGATCTCCAGGAGGACACCGGAGGCCGGGGCCGGGATCTCGGTGTCGACCTTGTCCGTGGAGACCTCGAGCAGCGGCTCGTCGGCCTCGACGGTCTCGCCGACCGACTTCAGCCAGCGGGTGACGGTGCCCTCGGTGACGGACTCGCCGAGCGCCGGCAGGACGACGTCCGTACCGGTGGCGCCACCGGCGGGGGCCTCGGCAGGGGCCTCGGCGGCGGGCGCCGGGGCCGGAGCGGCCGGAGCCTCGGCCGCGGGGGCCGGGGCGGCGGGGGCCTCGGCGGCGGCCGGGGCCGGGGCGGCGGCCGGCGCACCGGAGCCGTCGTCGATGATCGCGAGCTCGGCGCCGACCTCGACGGTCTCGTCCTCGGCGACCTTGATGGAGGCGAGGATGCCCGACGCGGGGGCGGGGATCTCGGTGTCGACCTTGTCGGTCGAGACCTCGAGCAGCGGCTCGTCGGCCTCGACACGCTCACCCTCGGCCTTGAGCCAGCGGGTGACGGTGCCCTCGGTGACGCTCTCGCCGAGCGCCGGCAGGGTTACGGAAACCGACATGGTTTCAGTTGCTCCTAACGAATTGCGGGAAGTGGTCGTCGCGCCCGTGATGACGTGAGCGTCAGTCGTGGGAGTGCAGAGGCTTGCCGGCAAGCGCCAGGTGCGCCTCGCCGAGCGCCTCGTTCTGCGTCGGGTGGGCGTGGATGAGCTGCGCTACCTCGGCCGGCAGCGCCTCCCAGTTGTAGATCAGCTGCGCTTCGCCGACCTGCTCGCCCATGCGGTCACCGACCATGTGGACGCCGACCACGGCACCGTCCTTGACCTGGACGAGCTTGATCTCGCCCGCGGTCTTCAGGATCTTGCTCTTGCCGTTGCCCGCCAGGTTGTACTTCAGGGCGACGACCTTGTCCGCGCCGTAGATCTCCTTGGCCTTGGCCTCGGTGATACCGACGGAGGCGACCTCGGGGTGGCAGTACGTCACCCGGGGCACGCCGTCGTAGTCGATCGGAACGGTCTTCAGACCGGCCAGACGCTCCGCGACCAGGATGCCCTCGGCGAAGCCGACGTGGGCCAGCTGCAGGGTCGGGACGAGGTCGCCGACCGCCGAGATCGTGGGCACGTTGGTCCGCATGTACTCGTCGACGAGGACGTAGCCGCGGTCCATCGCGACACCCTGCTCCTCGTAGCCGAGACCGGCCGAGACCGGCCCGCGGCCGATGGCGACGAGCAGGACCTCGGCCTCGAAGGTCTTGCCGTCGGCGAGGGTGACCTTGACACCGCTGTCGGTGTACTCGGCGGACTGGAAGAACGTGCCGAGGTTGAACTTGATGCCGCGCTTGCGGAAGGCGCGCTCAAGAAGCTTGGAGCTGTTCTCGTCCTCGACCGGGACCAGGTGCTTCAGGCCCTCGATGACCGTGACGTCGGTGCCGAAGGACTTCCACGCGGAGGCGAACTCGACGCCGATGACACCGCCGCCGAGGATGATCGCGGACTCCGGGACGCGGTCCAGGGTCAGCGCGTGGTCCGAGGAGATGATCCGGTTGCCGTCGATCTCCAGGCCCGGCAGCGACTTCGGTACGGAACCGGTGGCGAGGAGGACGTGACGACCCTCGACGCGGCGGCCGTCCACATCGACGGAGGTCGGGGAGGAGAGCCGGCCGTGGCCCTCGATGTACGTCACCTTGCGGGAGGCGACGAGACCCTGGAGACCCTTGTACAGGCCCGAGATCACGTCGTCCTTGTACTTGTGGACGGCCTTGATGTCGATGCCCTCGAAGGAGGCCTTGACACCGAACTGCTCCGCCTCGCGGGTCTGGTCGGCGACCTCACCGGCGTGGAGCAGGGCCTTCGTCGGGATGCAGCCGTTGTGCAGGCAGGTGCCGCCGAGCTTGTTCTTCTCGATCAGTGCGACGTCCAGGCCCAGCTGCGCTCCGCGCAGCGCCGCGGCGTAACCGCCGCTACCGCCGCCGAGGATCACTAGGTCGAAAACGGTGCTGGCGTCGTTCGCCACGTCACGTCCTCCATGCATGTGCGCCGGGCGCCGGTCTCCGATGACCGGGCGGCGGCTGGTGTTCGGCCGCTTTTTCGTCGGCCCTGTGGTGGGGGCCCTGTCCTGCCGAGAACCCATCTTCGCACTTGTTGCCGGACGGCGGGACGCGGGGCCGGTGTGTGAGACCGGGCGATCGTCCGTACGGGCGGGTAACAGCGGCGTACGAACCTACGGATTTCGTCGAGAGCGCAACGGGCCCCAGGGGGACGGCGCCCCGACGGGCTCCACGCAGGACGGGAACGCCGCGGCCCCCGGGAGGATTCCCGGGGGCCGCGGCGGCCGGGGGTGACCCCGGGGACGGTCAGAGCTCGCCGTCGGCCGTGCGCTCGGCCAGCTTCACCAGCGTGCGGACCGCGGAGCCCGTGCCGCCCTTGGGGGTGTAGCCGTAGGGCGCGCCCTCGTGGAAGGCCGGGCCGGCGATGTCGAGGTGGGCCCAGGTGATGCCCTCGCCGACGAACTCCTGGAGGAAGAGACCGGCGACCAGGCCGCCGCCCATCCGCTCGCCCATGTTCGCGATGTCCGCGGTGGGGGAGTCCATGCCCTTGCGCAGGTCCGCCGGGAGCGGCATCGGCCAGGACTGCTCGCCGACCTGCTCGGCGATCTCGTGGATCGCGGTGCGGTAGTCGTCGTCGTTGGCCATGATGCCGAAGGTCCGGTTGCCCAGGGCCAGCACCATCGCGCCGGTCAGGGTCGCCACGTCGACGATCGCGTCCGGGTTCTCCTCCGACGCCCTGGTCAGGGCGTCAGCGAGGACGAGCCGGCCCTCGGCGTCGGTGTTGAGGACCTCGACGGTCTTGCCGCTGTACATGCGCAGGACGTCGCCGGGGCGGGTGGCGGAGCCCGAGGGCATGTTCTCGGCGAGCGCCAGCCAGCCGGTCACGTTGACGGCCAGACCGAGGCGGGAGGCGGCGACGACCGCGGCGAAGACGGCGGCCGCGCCGCTCATGTCGCACTTCATCGTCTCGTTGTGGCCGGCCGGCTTCAGGGAGATGCCGCCCGAGTCGTAGGTGATGCCCTTGCCGACCAGGGCGAGGGTCTTCTCCGCCTTCGGGTGGGTGTAGGCGACGCGGACCAGGCGCGGGCCGCGGACGGCGCCCTTGCCGACGCCGAGGATGCCGCCGTAGCCGCCCTTGTCGAGCGCCTTCTCGTCGAGCACCTGCACCTTGAGGCCGTGCTCCTTGCCCGCGGCGGTGACGACGGCGGCGAACGTCTCGGGGTAGAGGTCGTTCGGCGGCATGTTGATCAGGTCGCGGGCGCGGTTGATCTCTTCGGAGACCGCCTGCGCGCGCTCGGCGGCGGCCTTGAAGGCCTTGTCACGCGGCTTGGCGCCGAGCAGGGTCACCTCGGCCAGCGGCTTCTTCGCGTCCTTGCCGTTCTTGCTTTCCTGGTACGCGGTGTAGGCGTACGCACCGAGCAGCGCACCCTCGGCGATCGCCTCGGCGTCGTCGGTGGCCGTGATCGGCAGCGCGAACGCGGCCTTCTTGGCACCGTTCAGGGCGCGGGCAGCGGTGCCGGCGGCGCGGCGGAGCGTCTCGGCGCCGTACGCCGCGCCGTCCTCGGGGGCGGAGCCCAGGCCGACCGCGAGCACGACGGGGGTCTTCAGACCGGCGGGGGCGGGCAGCTTGATGGCCTCACCCTCGGCACCCGCGGCACCCAGGGTCTCCAGGACGGCGGCGAGCCTGCCGTCGAACGCCTTGTCCACGGCCTCGGCGCCGGGGGCGACGACCAGGCCCTTGCCGGACTTCGCGACACCGACGACGAGGGCGTCGGCGCGCAGCGTCGCGGCCCCGGCTGTGCTGAGAGTGAGAGCAGTCACGGTGGTGAAATCTCGCTTCCGTTGAGTTCTGTGGCGGTCGAGGGATGGGCCGACCGTGCCCGCCGCATCGTATTTCGGCCCGAGGAGCGCCGAGAACGAGCCTACGCTCGCTCTTCGTGTTCGCTCACGGCGACGGTGATTCACTCATCCGTGGTGTCTCTTTCACGTTTACCCCTCAAGGTCGGAGAGCTCGTCCACACTCGCCTCATTCGCGCAAGGGCGGCACCCGCCCCTTTGCACCATCCGCATCATCTCCACAGGTCCTCCGCACCCGGTAGGCCTGTCGAGGGGGGACACGACACCGATGGACTCTGCCGGATCCCGCACGCCCCGAACCTCCCCCAGGGCCTCTGGCCTGGGAGGTACTTCCAGGACCGCAGCCCTGATCGCGGCCGCGCTCCTCGCCACCGTCGTCCCGTCGGCGGGAGCGAGCGCCGCCACGCCGCCGGTCCCGCGGATCGACCTCGCCGTCCTGGTCGTCGACGACGGAGGCGGTGCGGTGGAGGCGATCACCGCCGAGCTGCGTTCCACCGGAGTCCCGTACCGCCGGGTCGATCTGGCCGATTCCGGCCGCCCGGTCATCGACGCCGCCTTCCTCAGCGACACGGTCTCGGGGCGCCCCCGCGCCAAGTACCAGGGTGTCGTCCTGCCCCACGAGTCCGCCTTCGGGCCCGACTCCGCCGAGCAGGCTGCGCTCGTGGCGTACGAGAAGACCTTCGGCATCCCGCAGGTCGATGCGTACACCTGGGCCCACCCCGGTGTCGGCCTCGACTACACCAGCGACGGCGGCTTCTCCGGTCCCCTCGACGGGGCCTCCGCCGCCGTCACCGCCGTCGGCAAGGCCGGCCCCTTCCGCTACCTGGACGGACCGGTGACCTTCGAGGACAACGATCCGTCGATCTCCGAGAGCTACGGCTACGCGGGCCGTCCGCGCGAGGGCTTCACCAGCCTCCTCGACATCCCCGTCGACGGCGGCGGACGGGCCAGCCTGATCGGCGAGTACGCCCACGACGGGCGGCGCGAACTGGTCGTCACCTTCGCCTACAACCAGTACCAGCGGCAGTTCCGGGCCCTCTCCCGCGGCATCGTCGAGTGGCTCACCCAGGGCGTCCACCTCGGGCAGAACCGGAACTACTTCTCCGTCCACGTCGACGACGTCTTCGCCCCCGACGCCCGCTGGGACACAGTCCGCGACTGCACCCCCGGCGACTTCGACTGCCCCGGCGGCGACGGCGAGGCCGGCGAGAACCCGATCCGGATGACCGCCGCCGACGCCACGTACGCCGCCGCCTGGCAGAAGTCCGCGGGCTTCACCCTGGACATGGTCTACAACGGCGGCCAGGGCGAGCAGTGGAAGACCGAGCACGGGGGCACCGACCCGCTCGCCGCGCGGCTGATCGCCGACCGCGCCCAGTACCGCTGGATCAACCACACCTACACCCACCCGTTCCTCGGCTGCGTGCAGGACAACTCCACCGTCCCCTGGCAGTGCGCGAAGAACGCGACCGGTGCGACGCTGTGGACGAGCCGCAGCGCGATCGCCGGACAGATCCGCGACAACCACAACTGGGCCGTCGCCAAGGGCATCTCGGTGGACCGCACCGAACTCGTCACCGGCGAGCACTCCGGCCTCAAGACCGCGCCGCAGCAGCCCGTCGACAACCCCAACCTGGCCGGCGCGCTCTCCGACAACGGCGTGAAGTGGATCGCGAGCGACAACTCCCGCGAGCCCCAGCAGCGTCCCGTCGGCGCCGCGAAGACCGTCCCGCGCCACCCCATGAACGTGTACTACAACGTGGGGACGGCCGCCGAGATGGCCGACGAGTACAACTGGGTCTACACCTCGCGGGCCGACGGCGGCAGCGGGATCTGCGAGTCCAACCCGGCCTCCACCTGCCTGCCCGCCCCGCTCGACACCGCCACCGGGTACGCCACCCACATCGTCCCGCAGGAGGCCCGCACGGCCCTCTCCCACGTGGTGGCGAACGACCCGCGCCCGCACTACGTCCACCAGTCGAACCTGGCCGAGGACCGCATCCTCTACCCCGTCCTCGACCGGGTCCTCGCCGACTACCGGGGGCTGTTCGCCGACAACACCCCGCTGGTGACCCCGCGTCAGCGTGACGTCGGCACCGAGCTGGACCGCCGCGCCGCCTGGGACCGGGCGCTCGCGGCCGGCCAGGTCACCGCGTACCGCATCGGCGCCACGGTCACCGTGAAGGCGCCCTCCGGGGTGACCGCCCCGGTCACCGTCCCCGAGGGCACGCGCAAGCAACTCCTTCTCGGCACCGGCGTGTTCGGGACGCCCTACGCCGGAGCGCGCTCGGCCTGGACCGGCCCGGAGGCGCTGCAGTCCGCGATCACGCTCAAGCTCCCGACCGCCTGACCACCTGCCCGTACGTTCTGCCTGACCACTTGCCCGTACGTTCTGGGGGAAACGCACATGCCGAGCAGTGGCCGTCACGTCACCATGCTCACCGAAGGCACCTATCCGCACGTCCACGGGGGAGTGAGCACCTGGTGCGACCAGCTCGTCCGGGGCATGCCCGAGGTCGACTTCCAGATCCTCGCCCTCACCGGCAGCGGCCGCGAACCCGTGACCTGGGAGCTGCCGCCGAACATCTACCGGCACACCGCCTTCCCGCTCTGGGGCACCGCCCCGGAGCGGGGGCGGCCCCCACGGGGCCGTGAGCGCCGCCGCTTCATCGACACCTACGAGCGCTTCCTGCTCTCCATCCTCGACCCCGGCTCGGGCTGCGACTTCGGCGACAGCCTCTACGCCCTCGCCGAACTGGCCCGGCGCGGCGGCCTCACCGCCGCCCTGCGCTCCGAGCGCGTGCTGCGCTCGCTGATGTGGATCTGGACCATGCCGCATCTGCCGACGGCGGCCGCCCGGCCCACCGTCCACGACGCGCTCACCGCCACCGACCTGCTCGAACACGCGCTGCGCCCGCTCGCCGCCCGGATACCCGACGACAGCGTCGCGCACGCGGTCTCCAGCGGACTGGCGACCCTGCCGGCCCTGGCGGCCCAGCACTTCGAAGGAGTGCCCTTCCTGCTGACCGAACACGGCATCTATCTGCGCGAGCGCTACCTCGGCTACCGCACCGAGGCCCAGCGCTGGCCGGTCAAGGCCCTGATGCTCGGCTTCTACCGCGAGCTCAACACCCTCGGCTACCGCAAGGCCGACCTCATCACCCCTTGCAACCAGTACAACCGGCGCTGGGAGGAGCGCGGCGGCGCTCCCGCCGACCGCATCCGGACCGTCTACAACGGCGTCGACCCGGCGGCGTTCCCCGACGCGGGCCCCGAGCCGGAGGTCCCCACGCTCAGCTGGTGCGGCCGGGTCGACCCCATCAAGGACCTGGAGACGCTGATCCGGGCGTACGCCATCACCCGTGCCGAACTGCCGGAGCTGCGGCTGCGGTTGTTCGGACCGGTCCCGGCGGGCAACGAGGACTACCTCACCCGCCTGGAGAAGCTCGCCGCCGAGCTGGGCGTGACCGACGGCATCACCTTCGAGGGGCGGGTCTCCGACGTGGCCCGCGCCTATGCGGCCGGGAGCGTGGTGATGCTCTCCTCCATCAGCGAGGGCTTTCCGTTCTCCCTGATCGAGGCGATGTCCTGCGGCCGGGCCACCGTCTCCACGGACGTCGGCGGCGTACGGGAGGCCGTGGGTGACACCGGACTCGTCGTCCCGCCGCGCGAGCCCGCGGTGATGGCCGCGGCGGTCACGGAACTGCTGCGGGACGGGGAGCGGCGGGCCGAACTGGGACGAAGAGCCCGGCAGCGGGTCGTCGACCGGTTCACCCTGCACCGCTCGGTGGACGGCTTCCGCCGGATCTACCGCGAACTCGCCGGCCGGCCCCTCCACGCCGTGCCGGAGGCGGAGGACTGGACGGCGCTCCTCACCGACCCCTGGCGCCAGGAACTCGTCGGTGGAGGCTCCCTGTCATGAGCGGCTCCCTCTGGCTCAAGAACGGCACGATGCGCGACACCCTGCCCGTGATCCCCCGGCAGCGCGTGGCCGCCGCCCCGCACGGCACGGTCTGTGCCGACGATCCCCTCGACCAACTCGCCGACCGGCTCAGCGCGTTGGCGGCCGACGCCGTGCATCCGGACGAGATAGCCGCGATCCTGGAGTCCGACGGCATGACGGACGACCACATACGGCTCACCTACGGGCGCGCCGACTCCTTCGCCCTCGCCGAGGACCTCTACGCGCGCGTGGAGCGCCACCACCCCCAGCCCGAGGCCGCCCCCGCCGGGCCGTGGCACCTCGGGCTGACGGGCTGTCTGCTGCGCGGTCTCGTCTTCGCCCTGCCCGGGCTCGCCTACGTCCTGGGGGCGCCGCTCCTCGGCGGGCCGAGCACGGCCCCGCTGCTCGCGGGGGCCGTGGCCGGGTGGGTGTGGAACCAGGCCCTGGCCCATCGCGCGTACTCCTGGCTCGGTCTCGGCGACCCGACGGCGGCCGCCCGCGCCCTGCTCGTCGGCGCCCCGGCGGGCGCGCTCCTCGGCGCGGCGGTCGCGTTCGCGGCCGCGGGCCCCGGCGAGTGGCCCGTCGTGGTGTTCGCGGCGGGGCAGGCCCTCTATCTGGGCGCCGCGACCGTCCTGCTCGTCCTCGGCCGTGAACGCGCGCTGCTCTGCGCGCTGACACCGCTCCTCGGAGCCGTACCCGCGTTCTGGTACGACCTCCCCGACCCGGTCAGGGCCGGGCTGCCGGCCCTCTCCCTGGGGGCCGCGGTCGCCTTCGCGGCCACGGTGCTGCGCCCGGGCCGGAACGCACGCCGGCCCCGCTCGGGGCCCCCGCTCGCCGCCTCTCTTCCGTACGGCGCGTTCGGCCTCGGGACCGGACTGCTCGTGCTGTACGCGGGGACCGGCGACGCCCTTGTGACGGGCGCCGGACCCGTGGTCGCGCTCACGCTCTCGATGGGGCCGGCCGAGTGGCTGCTGCATCGTTTCCGCAGGGTGAGCCTCGCCGAGATGCGGACGCTCACCACCGCCCGCGCCTTCCGGCGGGCGGCGGCCGGGACGCTCGTCCGCTGCCTCGGTGCCTATCTCGCCGTCCTCCTCGTCCTGGCCACCGCGGGCACCCTGCTGTGGCCCGGCGCGGAGGCGCTGGGCGGCGCACGGCTGCTCGGGCTGCTGTTCGTCGGGGTCGTGCTCTGGCTCGGGCTGCTCCTCCAGGCGTTCGGCGCGGTGCGCAGCGCGGCCGTCGTCTGCGTGGCCGCCGCCGCCACCCAGACCCTCGCCCCGAGTTCGGGCCCGGCCGTCTCCGCCGTGGCCGCGCTCGTACTCGCCGTCCTGACGTGCGCGCTGCTCGTCCGCCCGACCGCCCACCGCGTCTGAGGAAGGCCCGTGAACCACCCCTCCCTCCTCCTGCCCTTCTACGAGCATCCCGCCGACCGCCCCGAAGCCTGGGACGCCGTGGTCGAGGCGGCGCCGTCGCTGTACGGCGTCGTCCTCAACCCCGCGAACGGCGCGGGGGCCGCCCCCGACCCGGCCTTCGCCGCCGTCGCCGAACGGCTCCGCGCCGCGGGGACCCGCGTCCTCGGCTACACCGACACCGCCTACGGGCGCCGCCCGCACGGTGAGGTCGTCGCCGAACTGCTGCGCCACCGCGACTGGTACGGGGCGGACGGCGCCTTCCTCGACCAGGTGCCGACCTCCCCCGAGGCCCTCGCCCACGTCCGCCGGATCGGCGTCGCCGCCCGCGCGGCGGGTGCCCGCACCCTGGTCCTCAACCACGGCGCGCACCCCGACCCGGGGTACGCCGAACTCGCCGACCTGCTGGTCACCTTCGAAGGGCCCTGGGACTCCTACCGGGGCCTCGACCTGCCGCTCGCCGACCACTACTGCCATCTGGTCTACGCGGCCCCGCGCGACGCGCTCCCGACGACGCGCGTCCACTGCGCGGTCCCCGGACCGGGCCCCCACCCGTGGGGCACGCTCCCGCACGCCCTGACCCGGGAGCCCCTCCGGACGGCGTCCGGCCAGGCGGCCGGTCGAGCGGCCGGCTAGGCGGCCGGTCGAGCGGCCGGCTAGGCGGCCGGCTGGACCGTGCCCAGCGTCAGAGCCACGAGCACCACGGTGGCCGTCACTTCCTCCACCGCTCCGAACACATCGCCCGTCACCCCGCCGAACCTCCGCACGCAGCGGCGCAGCAGCAGCGCCGCCGCGGCGAGGCCCGCGCCGGCCGCGAGGACATGGCGCAGGGCGTCGTACGGGGAGAACAGCGCCCCCGCCGCGGCGCACGTCACCAGGACGGCCGCGGTGACCAGGGACGCGGCGCGGGCCGGGACGGTGGCGGCGACCATCGCGCCCAGGCCCTCGGGGCGGGCGGCCGGGATCCCCTCGCGGGAGGCGTGGGTGAGGGCGAGCCGGGCGACGGTCGCGGCGAGGACGGCGCCGACCGCGCCGTAGGCCCAGCCCTCCTCGTACAGCCTGTACAGCGCGGCGACCTGGGCGAGCAGGACGAAGAGCAGCACGATCACACCGAACGGGCCGATGTCCGACTGCTTCATGATGCGCAGCGCGTCCTCGGCCGGCTTCGCGCTGCCGAGCCCGTCCGCCGTGTCCGCGAGTCCGTCCAGGTGCAGACCGCGGGTCAGCAGCGCTGGTACGGCCGCCGTGGCGACCGCGGCGAGCAGCGGACCGGAGCCGAGCAGCAGGAGCACCCCGCCGAGCGCGGCCGCGAGCAGGCCGACGACGAGGCCCGCCAGCGGGGCCCAGAGCATGCCGGCCCGCGCCGCGTCCCTGTCCCAGCGGGTGATGCGGGCGGGGAGCACGGTGAGGGTGCCGAAGGCGAAACGCAGGCCGTCCATCCGGGCAGGGTAAGGCAGCGCCCTACCCTGTAAATTGCGCATAACGCGTAAACGGCGCATATCTGAAGCGGGTGGCATGGGTCACTGGTTCTACCGCAACTTCGTCGAGCCGGGGAAGCTCCCGCTGCTCATCGCCCTGTTCTCGTTCGTGGTGACCTTCCTGGTCACGCGGATGATCGTGCGGATGATCCGGGCGGGGAAGGGCCCGTTCGGCAATGTGAAGTCCGCCGGCGGGCTGCACATCCACCACGTCGTGCCGGGCGTCGTCCTCGTCGTCGCCGGCGGTTTCGGGGCGGTCGCCAGCGGCCGGGAGGGGGTCACCGCCTGTGTCTTCGCGGCGATCTTCGGGGTCGGCGCGGGGCTCGTCCTGGACGAGTTCGCGCTGATCCTCCATCTCGACGACGTCTACTGGAGCGACCAGGGGCGCAAGAGCGTCGAGGTCGTCGTCCTCACCGCCGCCCTGGTGGTGCTCGTCCTCGGCGGCTTCTCGCCGCTCGGCGTCAACGAACTGACACCGGACGAGCGGCAGAACCGGGCCGTCTTCGTCCTCACGCTGCTCGTCAACTTCCTCTTCGTCCTGATCGCCCTGGTGAAGGGGAAGTTCCGGCTGGCGGTGGTCGGGACCCTGGTGCCCTTCGTGGCGGTCGTCGCGGCGGCCCGCCTCGCCCGGCCCGGCTCCTGGTGGTCCCGGCAGTTCTACCGCCGCCGCCACAAGGCCCGCGCCCGCTCCCGGCTGCGCACCTACCGGCACGACCGGCGCTGGGACAAGGTGCGCCGCAGGCTTCAGGACGCGATCGGCGGTTTCCAGGAACGGGTGCCGGGCCGTACCCCCGGCTCGGGCTCCGGCGGTGGCGGCTGACGCCGCTCGCGCCAGGCCACGACCGCGATGAGCACCAGCACGGCGGCGATCGCCGCGAGATGCTCCTTGCCCGCCAGGTTGGGCTTGACCAGCACCTCCACCACCATCGCGACGACCACGAGCGTGCCGGTCCACCGGGCCCGGTGGCGCCAACAGACGTACACGGCCAGGCCGACCACGGCCGCCGACGGGCCGGTGTCGACGACCTGGGCGTCGGAGGCGGGCAGCCCCAGCGGCCCGTCCGGACCGAGCGCGATGCCCACGCGCGCGTACAGCGTCCCGGCCAGCGTCGCCAGATAGGCGATGACGAGGGTCCGCCACCGCCCCAGACAGATCTCGGCCATGCCGAAGACCAGCAGGATCTGCGCGAGCGCGCCCCACACGGGCAGGTCGAGCGCCGGTACGAAGAGGGAGAGCGGGGTACGCAGCAGCGCGAGCCACAGCGGGTCCTCGGCGCGCACCGAGCCGATGTTCTGGACCGGCTGATAGCCCCAGTCCTGGTTCTGGACGAGCTGGAAGAGCGCCGTGAGGCAGACCGCGCCCAGCGTCATCGGGACGGCCCTCCACCGCCGGGTGACGAGCGCGGTGCGCACGGCGGTCCAGAGGGGCCCCCACTCGCGGCGGGCGAAGTCCTTGAGCGCGGACCTCACCGCTTGCCCTCCAGGTGTTTGCGGTGCATCCACTTCGGCAGGCCGGGGGCCTCCAGGAAGCCCTCGGCGCGGCCGGCGGCGAGGCCGATGCGCAGCAGGTCGGCGCTCTTCTCGAAGAGCATGAAGCGGGGCTCCCAGATCGGTCGGTACTTGGCGTTGGCGCGGTACAGCGACTCGATCTGCCACCAGCGGGAGAAGAAGCTGAGGAGTGAACGCCACATCCGCAGCACGGGACCCGCCCCGAGCTTCGAGCCACGTTCGAAGACGGACCGGAACATGGCGAAGTTGAGCGAGACCTGCGTGATCCCGATCTCCTTGGCGCGCTGGAGGAGCTCGATGACCATGAACTCCATCAGGCCGTTCTCGGCGTCCCGGTCACGGCGCATCAGGTCCAGGGAGAGCCCCTTCGGGCCCCAGGGGACGAAGGAGAGCACCGCCCGCAGCTCGCCCGACTCGTCCGAGCACTCCAGCATCACGCACCGCCCGTCCAGAGGGTCGCCCAGCCGGCCGAGCGCCATCGAGAAGCCGCGCTCGGTGGCGCCGTCGCGCCAGTCGTCGGCCTTGCGGACCAGTGCGTCCATCTCGTCGGCGGGGATGTCCTCGTGGCGCCGGATCCGGACCTCGTACCCGGCCCGCTTCACCCGGTTGTACGCCTGCCGGACGGTCCGCATGGCGCGGCCGTCGAGGGTGAACTCGTCGGTCTCCACGATCGCCTCGTCGCCCAGCTCCAGAGCGTCCAGGCCGTGCCGGGCGTAGACGGTGCCGGCCTCCTCGCTCGCACCCATCACGGCCGGGATCCAGCCGTGCTCGCGGGCCTCGGCCAGCCACGGCTCGATGGCACCGGGCCATGCCTCCGGGTCGCCGATCGGGTCGCCCGAGGCGAGCGAGACCCCGCCGACGACCCGGTAGGTGATGGCGGCCTTCTCGCTGGGGGACCACACCACGCTCTTCTCGCGGCGCAGCGCGAAGTAGCCGAGCGAGTCGCGCTCGCCCTGCTTCTCCAGGATGAGCCGCAGCCTTTCCTCGTCGGCGTCCGTCAGCGGGTCGACGGCCCGGCGCGAGCGGAACGCGGCGTAGAGCACGGCGATGATCAGGAGCGTGGACAGCACGTTGATGGTGACATCGACCCAGCCGGGGGTGGCGATCCCGTCGTAACGGGAGTCGTCGGCGGCCAGGGTGATCAGCCGCATCACGCCGTACCGCCACCGCTCGAGGAACGTGGAGGTGCCCGTCGAGGTGTTGGTGACGGTGACCAGGAACGCGGCCAGGAGCGAGGTGACCAGGAGGCCGCCGACCGCGACGGCGGTGGCGAGCAGCGGGTTGGAGCGGTCACCCTTGGCGTAGAACTCCTTGCGGCCGAGGATCAGCGCGAGGACGAACGCGGCGGTCAGGACGAGCGAGATCCAGTTCTGCGCGTGCTGCCGGATCTCCGGGAACGCCATGGCGAGGGCGAAGAGCAGCAGGAAGAGACCGCTGAGGACGATGTTGAGGATCCACGCGGCGCGCTTGCGGCGGCGCATGGTGATCGCCAGGAAGAGCGTGAAGACGCCCGAGGCGAAGCCCGCGGTCAGCAGGTACGGCGTGAAGTAGTCGTCCGTGTTGTGCCGACGGAGGTCCTGGCCCAGCGCGACCCAGACGGCGCTCAGGAAGTTGATGAACGTGACGGCGCGCAGGTACCAGACGGCGAACGCGGCGCTGCGCCGCGAGCGGACGGTGCCCCGGGGCGTTCCTTCGGTGGACAAACGGACCTCTCCCATGAAAAGCGATCATATGGGGCATCGCTTGCCATGGCGGGGCGACGGAAGCGGTGGTTCCCGCGATGGGCCCCCAGGGTGAGTCCTGGGGGAGGGACCGCTTCCGGCGCCTGATCCGTCTAGCTCTCCTCGTCGGGCGCGCCCTCCGGCGCGTCCTCCGGAATGGTCGGTTCCGGCCGCTCGGGCAGCTCCGCCGCCAGTGCGGCGGCGGCCTGGACGAGAGGAAGAGCGAGCAATGCCCCGGTTCCCTCGCCCACAGTGACGCCGTGATCGAGCAGCGGGTTGAGTGCCATCCGGTCCAGCGCCTTCGTCTGAGCCGGCTCCCCGCTCACCTGGCCCGCCAGCCACCAGTCCGGCGCGCGGAACGCGGCCCGCTGCGCCACCAGCGCACAGGCGGCCGCCACCACACCGTCCAGGACCACCGGCATCCGGCGGACGGCGCTCTGCAGCAGGAAGCCCGTCATCGCCGCCAGATCCGCCCCGCCCACCGCGGCCAGCAGCTCCACCTGGTCACCCAGGACCGGCCGCGCGCGCCGCAGCGCGTCCCGGACCGCCGCGCACTTGCGCATCCACGCCAGATCGTCGATGCCCGTGCCGCCACGCCCGGTGACCACCGAGGCGTCCGTCCCGCACAGGGCGGCGATCAGGGTCGAGGCCGGTGTCGTGCCGCCCACGCTGAGATCGCCGAGCACGACCAGATCGGTGCCCGAGTCGGCCTCCTCGTCGGCGATCGCCATGCCGAGCCGGAGCGCCGCCTCGGTCTCCTCGGTGGTCAGCGCGTTCTCGATGTCGATCCGGCCGCTGCCGCGCCGCACCCGGTGCCGTACGACCTCGGCGGGCAGCAGCTCCGCGTCGCAGTCCAGACCGGCGTCCACGACCCGTACCGGCACCCGTGCGCTGCGGGCCAGCACCGCCACCGGGCTCGCCCCGTCGAGCACCGAGCGGACCAGCTCGTGCGCGGTCCCGGCCTCGCGGCCCGACACCCCGAGCGACGCCACCCCGTGGTCGCCCGCGAAGAGCACCACCTTCGGCTGCTCGATCGCCCGCACCTTGACCGAGCCCTGCGCCGCCGAGAGCCACTCGCCGAGCTCGTCGAGCCGGCCGAGCGCGCCGGGCGGAACGATCAGCCGTTCCCGGCGGTCCTCGGCGTCACGTCGCACCCCGCCGTCGGGGCGCTCGATCAGATCGGAGAAGTCGTCCAGGTTCAAGGCTCTTCCTCATGACGTCGGTCGGCGTTGGCATGGGTGATCGAACCCTACCCGCGCAGCACCAGAGCCTGGCCCGCTGCGACGAGGAGCACCTGCTCGCACTCGTCACCGAAGGCCGCGTTCAGCCGGCCCAGCTCGTCCCGGTAGCGCCGCCCCGACGCGGTGGCCGGCACGACCCCGGACCCCACCTCGTTGGTGACGGCGACGACCGTACGGGAGGTGGCGCGGACCGCCGCCACCAGCTCCTCGACCCGCTTCCGCAGCGCCTCCTGCCCGCCGTTCGCCCACCGCTCGTCGTCCCAGGCCCCCACCTGGTCCATCGCGTCCGTCAGCCACAGCGACAGACAGTCGATCAGTAGCGCGGGCCCGTCGGCCTCCCGCAGGAGCGGGACGAGGTCGCAGGTCTCGGACGTACGCCAGGAGCCCGGCCGCCGGTCCCGGTGCAGGGCCACCCGCTGCGCCCACTCCGGGTCGCCCTCGCGCGTCCCGCCGGTCGCCACGTACAGCACCTCGGGGAACGTCTCCAGGCGCCGCTCGGCCTCCACCGACTTGCCCGACCGCGCCCCGCCGGTCACCAGAGTGCGGCGCGGCACGTCGGGCACGGCGTGGTACTCACCGACGTACAGGGTCGTGCCGTCCGGCACCGTCCGCGCCCCGGCCGCGGCGAGCCGGCGGTCCAGCTCGGCACCGTTCGGCACGTCGTGGTCGAGATGGACGGCGATCACGTCGGTACTCGCCCCGACCGCCCCGGCCGCCCGCAGCCGCGCCAGCGCGTCGGACCGGCCCGTGACGTCCATGACGACCATGTCGTACGGTGGCCGGTCGTCCTCCGGCAGTCCGGCGGGGGAGCCGCCGGGCGGCAGATAGAGGAGCCGCTCCCCGTCCGGCGACGTCACCTCGTACCCCGTACCCGGCGAGTCCATCGACACCGCCCGCACCCGGTGCCCGCTGATCAGCGTCAACTCCCTGCC
The DNA here is from genome assembly GCF_042902595.1 of Streptomyces sp. NPDC012508. NCBI lineage: Bacteria > Bacillati > Actinomycetota > Actinomycetes > Kitasatosporales > Streptomycetaceae > Streptomyces > Streptomyces sp. NPDC012508. The sequence goes on along the minus strand of NZ_JBIBEO010000006.1, from coordinate 450,016 downwards.
GTCCGGCACCCGCCCCGCGGCCGGCAGCCCGGCGGGCACCTCCACCGCGGGTCCGTCGTGCGGATGCGTGAGCAGCACCTGCCGTACGCCGACCAGCGAGTGCCCGGCCCGGGCGGCCGCCAGCGCGGCCCCGGGTGTCAGATCGAGCAGCAGCGACTCGTCCACGAGCAGCGAGGTGGCGGCCCGCGCCCGGTCGCCACGGGAGGTCGCGCACACGGCGCAGGGGCATTCGGGGCGGGGGAGCCCGAGGGGGGCGCCGGTGCCGAGCAGAGTCAGTTCCACCCCTTGATCCTCCCGCGTCGCCGCGAGGGGTGCGCGCCCGGCTACGCTGCGGGCAGGAAACCGATCATCCGGTGAACCTCAGGAGGCGGACATGGCATGGACGTGGCGGTTCGAGAAGGCCGACGGCTCGGAGACGGCTCCCGCGGTGGAGCCGGAGGACTGGACCACCCAGGGCGACGCCGAATCCTGGATCGGTGAGGTCTGGAAGGAGCTCCTGGAGGGCGGAGCCGAGCAGGTCAGGCTCTTCGAGGACGACACGGAGATCTACAAGATGTCCCTCCGCTCGGCCGCGGAGGCCTAGGCCCCTGAACGCCGGGGCGGCCCGGGCCCCGAGGGGTCCTGGGCCGCCCCGTTCGAACGTCGGGCGGCCCGGACCCGGGCGGGTCGGGGCCGCCCCGTTCAGATCTCCCCGAGGGTGACCTGAGCCCTGGCCTCGGTGCCTCCCCGCTCGTACACCACCGTCACCCTGTCGCCCGGCTTCATCGACGCCAGCGCCTCCTGGAGCGAGGTGATCGTCGTGACCGGCGCGTCCCCGATACGGGTGATCACATCGCCGGCCCTGATCCCCGCGCGGCCCGCCGCCCCGTCGGCCGGCGCCTCGACCACAGCGACCCCCTCGGGCTCGTAGGCCTCGTCGAGGACCGTCCGGCCCGTGATGTCCAGGGCAGCCCGGCCCGAGTCGGTGACCTTGCCGTCCTTGATGATCTGGTCCGCGACGGTCCGCACCATCGACACCGGGATCGCGAAGCCGATCCCCGGCACCGAACCCCCGCCGAGCCCCGGATCCGACGCCGCGAGCGTCGGGATGCCGATGACCTCGCCGTCCAGGTTGACCAGCGCGCCCCCGCTGTTGCCCGGATTGATCGCGGCCGACGTCTGGACCATGTTCCCGATGGTCGCCCCCGTACCGCCGTCCGTGGTGCCCTCGCTGACCGTGCGGCCGGTCGCCGAGACGATGCCCTGGGTGACGCTGCCGGACAGCCCCAGCGGGGAACCCATCGCCAGCACGATGTGCCCCATGTCGACCTCGGCCGAGTCGCCGAACGTCGCCGGCTTCAGCCCGGGCGGCACGGAGTCCAGCCGGATGACCGCGAGATCCTGCTCGGGGTAGGTGGCGACCAGCCGCGCCGCCATCGGCTCCTTGCCGGTCGCCGCCGTGACCCGGAAGGACTTCTCGTCGCCGATCACATGCGCGTTGGTGACGATGTGCCCCCGGCCGTCGTAGACGACCCCCGAGCCGAGCCCGGCCGACGCGTCGATCTGGACGACCGACGGCAGGACGTCCTTGATCACGGCCCGGTAGTCGTCCTGGAGCTCGTTGGCGACGAGCGGGGCCGCGGCCTGGGTGGAGCCCTCCGCACGTGGCACGGCGCCGGACGAGCAGCCCGAGACGAGGGCCGCCGCGCAGGCGCCGGCCGTCAGAGGCAGCAGGAGGCGTCGGGCACGGGAGACATCCATGTCCGGAGTATCACGTTCGTGTGATCCGCACGCCTCGGTGGAGGCGGCCGATCAGGGGGCGTCGGACGCGCGGGGTCAGCCCCGGACACGTGCGGGGGGCGGCCCCGGACACGTGCGGCCGTCAGCCCCGGACACGCGCGGGCGTCAGCCCCGGACACGCGCGGGCGTCAGCCCCGGACCCCGCACAGATGCAGCAGTGCCGCGACCCTGCGGTACGGCTCCGCCCGCCCGGCCCGGTCCTCCGCCGCGAGCAGCCGCTCCAGCTCGTCGGCGGCCGGCAGGCCCACGTCGCCCGCCACCCCGTCGGTGAAGACCCGCACGCCGTACCAGGCGTGCAGCGGTGCGGCGATGCCCGCCAGCGTCGACGTCAGCGCGTCGAGCCGGTCGGCCCGGACCTTGAATCCGTTGTCGTCGGTGTACGTGTCCGACTCGAAGCCGGACAGCGCGCCCGACCAGTCCCCGGCCAGGCCCGGCCGCATGGCCAGGGCGTCGGCGTTCCGGACGACCAGGGAGAGCAGACCACCGGGCGCCAGCATGCGGGCGAGGCCCGCGAGGAGAGCGTCCGGCTCGTCCGCGTACATCAGCACGCCGTGGCAGAGCACGACGTCGAAGCTGCCCGGCAGGAAGTGGACGCCCGTCTCGCGGCCGTCGCCTTCGATCAGCCGGACCCGCTCACGGATCCCCGCCGGCTCGGTGGCCAGCGAGTCACGGGCGGCCTTCAGCAGCTCGGGATCGGACTCCAGACCGGTCACCGTGTGACCGGCCCTGGCGAGGCGCAGCGCCTGCGTGCCCTGCCCCATGCCCGCGTCCAGGATCCGCAGCCGCTGCCCCACCGGGTAGCGGCCGGATATCTGCTCGTCGAGCTGGCGCGCGACGAGCTCCTGGCGGACGGTCTCGCGCAGCCCGCCGTACCCGCTCGGCCACGGAGAGGTGGCGGGCAGCAGTGGACTGCCACCCGCTCCCGTATCCGTACCGGACTCGGAGCCGACCGCGCTCAGGGCCGCTCTCCGCGCTTGACCTGCGGCTTCGGCAGTCGCAGTCGGCGCATCTGGAGCGTACGCATCAGGCCGTAGGCCACGGCACCGCGCTTCGGCTCGTTCGGGAAGCGCTCGTTGAGCTGCTTCTTCAGACGGAGCCAGATGCCGATCGAGTCGATGACGATCATCACGATCACACCGAGCCAGAGCAGCAGAGAGACGTTCTGCAGCACCGGGACACGGATCATCGACAGCACGAGGATCACCACGGCCATCGGCAGGAAGAACTCGGCGATCGCGAAGCGCGAGTCGACGAAGTCGCGCACGAAGCGGCGGACCGGACCCTTGTCGCGGGCCGGCAGATAACGCTCGTCGCCGCTGGCCAGCGCCTCGCGCTGGCGTGCCAGGTCGGAGCGGCGGGCCTCGCGCTGGCGCTTGGCGGCCTCCTTGCGGTCGGTCGGCACCGTCGCGGCGCGACGGCGCTGGGTCTGCGCCTCACTCCGCTTCGGGGTCGGGCGGCCCTTGGGGGCCTCGGGGTCGCGGGGCTGCTTGGAGAGGTCCGCCGTCACCTTGTCGGTGGGGGCCTTCTCTTCCTTGGAACGGCTACGGAACACAAAGCCCAGGGTACGTGGTGGGGGGTGTGGACCCCAGTGCGGGCGGGAACGATCTGGTATCGGCCCGCGTCTGTGGGGGTACGTACGGACGACACGCACGGTTTCCCCGAGGTCCATCTACTCCCTGGGCCGGAGAGAGCCCGTTCGCACTCGTCCTTGGGGAGGAGCACATCCGGCCCCGAACAGTGCGTCAATGGAGACAGGGCCCGTACTGTGGATCCTGTTGGAGTGCTTGAGCCGAGTCCGTCAGAAGGGGGCGCGCGAAGCCCATGAGCGGTGTCATGAAGCGTATGGGGATGATCTTCCGCGCGAAGGCAAACAAGGCCCTTGACCGGGCCGAGGATCCGCGCGAGACCCTCGATTACTCCTACCAGAAGCAGCTGGAGCTCCTGCAGAAGGTCCGCCGGGGCGTCGCCGACGTGGCGACGTCGCGCAAGCGGCTCGAACTGCAGCTGAACCAGCTCCAGGGTCAGTCCGCGAAGCTGGAGGACCAGGGCCGCAAGGCGCTGGCGCTCGGCCGCGAGGACCTGGCCCGTGAGGCGCTCTCCCGGCGGGCGGCGCTCCAGCAGCAGGTGAGCGACCTCGAGGTGCAGCACCAGACGCTGCAGGGCGAGGAGGAGAAGCTCACGCTGGCGGCGCAGCGCCTCCAGGCCAAGGTGGACGCCTTCCGTACGAAGAAGGAGACCATCAAGGCGACGTACACGGCTGCCCAGGCGCAGACCCGGATCGCCGAGTCCTTCTCCGGCATCTCGGAGGAGATGAGCGACGTCGGTGTGGCCATCCAGCGCGCCGAGGACAAGACGGCGCAGCTCCAGGCACGGGCCGGCGCGATCGACGAGCTGCTCGCCTCGGGCGCTCTCGACGACCAGTCGGGCCTGGCCAAGGACGACATCCAGGCCGAGCTTGACCGGCTGTCCGGCGGTACGGACGTCGAGCTGGAGCTCCAGCGGATGAAGGCGGAGCTCGCCGGTGGGCCCTCGGCCTCGAAGCAGGCCATCGAGGGCGGCAACGGCGCGGCCGCGCCGCAGGACCAGCAGCAGTCCCAGCCCCGCTTCGACAAGCAGTAGAGCGAGCAGCAGAGCGGGAAGCCGCAGCGAGCAGGAACGAGCCCGAAGGACGCGTCATGATCGTACGGATCATGGGGGAGGGCCAGTGGACGCTGGCCGACAGCCACTTCGTCGAGCTGAACAAGCTGGACGACGAGCTGCTCGCAGAGATGGAGTCGGGGGACTCCGCCGGCTTCCGCCGGACCCTGTGCGCGCTGCTCGACGAGGTCCGCAGGCTCGGTGAGCCCCTCCCGGACGACGCCCTGGAGCCCTCCGAACTGATCCTGCCGTCGCCGGACGCGACCCTCGACGAGGTGCGCGAGATGCTCTCCGACGACGGCCTGATCCCCGGCTGAGCCGCCCGACTCCGACGCACCGGTGCCCCGCCCCCTCACCCGAGGGAGCGGGGCATCCGCGCGTCCCACCCCGTACCGTTGCCTGTCGTGACCTCCCTCGACAGCGGCTTCCAGCGGGGCCGGCAGTGGCTGCGGGCGCACCCCCTCGCCTGCGACGGGGCCCTCGCGTTCGCCGTGCTCGCCTGCATGATCACGGCCTCCTTCGCCGACCCCCACGGCAGCCGCAACGGTCCCACGTTCGGCGACCGCACCCCCGACGTGAGCAGCGTGCTCCTCATGGTCCTCGGCGCCGCCGCCCTCGTCCTGCGGCGCCGCGACCCCCTCGCCGTCCTGGCCTTCACCGGCGGTGTCACCCTCGCCGAGCTGATCACCGACAACAGTCCGGCCCCTGTCACGATGAGCGCCGTCATCGCGCTCTACACCGTCGCCGCCCGCACCGACCGCCCCACCACCTGGCGCGTCGGCCTCGTCACGATGGCCGTGCTGACCTGCGGGGCGATGCTGTTCGGACCCACCCCCTGGTACGCGCAGGAGAACCTCGGGATCTTCGCCTGGACCGGCATGGCCGCGGCCGCGGGTGACGCCGTCCGCAGCCGCCGCGCCTTCGTCGACGCCATACGGGAACGGGCCGAGCGCGCCGAGCGGACCCGGGACGAGGAGGCCCGGCGCCGGGTCGCCGAGGAACGCCTGCGGATCGCCCGCGACCTGCACGACGTCGTCGCCCACCACATCGCGCTGGTCAACGTCCAGGCCGGAGTCGCCGCCCACGTCATGGACAAGCGGCCCGACCAGGCCAAGGAGGCCCTGGCCCACGTCCGTAACGCCAGCCGCTCCGCCCTCAACGAGCTGCGTGCCACCGTCGGGCTGCTCCGCCAGTCCGGCGACCCGGAGGCGCCCACCGAACCGGCCCCCGGCCTCACCGTCCTCGACGAGCTCCTCGCGACCTTCCGCCACGCCGGCCTCCCGGTCGAGCTGGCGCGCGCCACCGACGACGCCGCGCTGCCGGCGGCCGTGGACCTCGCCGCGTACCGGATCATCCAGGAGGCGCTGACCAATGTGCAGAAGCACGCGGGCCCGGGCGCCAAGGCGGAGGTGAGCGTCGTACGGGTCGGCCGGACCGTCGAGATCACCGTCCTCGACAACGGCGTACCGCAGCAGGCGGCGCCCGACGACGGCACGGGGGGCCACGGGCTGATCGGCATGCGCGAGCGCGTCAGCGCCCTCGGCGGCACGCTGACCGCGGCACCCCGCTACGGCGGAGGCTTCCGCGTACAGGCGATACTGCCCGTGACGGCCCGTACGGGGGAGGACACATGACCATCCGGGTGCTGCTCGCCGACGACCAGGCGCTGCTCCGCAGCGCCTTCAAGGTGCTCGTGAACTCCGAGCCGGACATGGAGGTCGTCGCCGAGGCGGCGGACGGGGCCGAGGCCGTCGCGCTCGCCCGGTCCACCCGGGCCGACGTCGTCCTGATGGACATCCGGATGCCGGGTACGGACGGGCTGGCCGCGACCCGCCTCATCACCGCGGACCCGGAGCTGGCCGATGTACGGATCGTCATGCTGACCACCTTCGAGGTGGACGAGTACGTCGTGCAGTCGCTCCGCGCCGGGGCCTCGGGCTTCCTCGGCAAGGGGGCGGAGCCGGACGAACTGCTGAACGCCATCCGTATCGCCGCCGCCGGAGAGGCCCTGCTCTCGCCCGTCGCGACCAAGGGCCTGATCGCCAAGTTCCTGGCGCAGGGCGGCAGCTCGGGAACCGACGACGACCCGGACTCGCCGTCGTACTCCGAGCGTCTGGCCGCCCTCACCACCCGCGAACGCGAGGTCCTCGTCCTCGTCGCCGGCGGCCACTCCAACGACGAGATCGCCGAACGCCTGGAGGTCAGCCCCCTCACGGTGAAGACGCATGTGAACCGGGCCATGGCGAAACTCGGCGCGCGGGACCGGGCCCAGCTGGTGGTCACGGCGTACGAGTCGGGGCTGGTACGTCCAAGGGTGGAGTGAGGGAGTAGTCCGGCGTACTCCAGACGCGGTATGCGCCGGATAAGGATTTGGACCCCGGGGCCGAGGATCCGTCGCTTCCCATGGCTGATCGTGTAGGCGGGCACCCATCACCGCCCGCCTGCCGAGCACGCCACAGAAGAGAGACCCCATGTCCTGGCTGTCCAGATTCAGCCTCGCGCAACGGGCCCTGATCGGGCTGATGTCCATCGTGGCCATCGTCTTCGGGGCGATAGCCATCCCGCAGCTGAAGCAGCAACTGCTGCCCTCGATCGAGCTCCCGATGGTCTCGGTCCTCGCCCCCTACCAGGGCGCGTCCCCCGACGTGGTCGAGAAGCAGGTCGTCGAGCCGCTCGAGAACACGATCAAGGCCGTCGACGGCATCAAGGGCGTGACCTCCACCGCCTCCGAGGGCAACGCCCTCATCATGGCCACCTTCGACTACGGCGACGAGGGCACCAAGCAGCTCGTCGCCGACGTCCAGCAGGCCGTGAACCGGGCGCGCGTCGCGCTTCCGGAGGGTGTCGACCCGCAGGTCGTCGCCGGTTCCACCGACGACATCCCGACCGTCGTCCTCGCCGTCACCTCGGACAAGGACCAGCAGGCGCTCGCCGACCAGCTGGAGCGCACGGTCGTTCCGGCGCTCGAGGACATCGACGGTGTCGGCCAGGTCTCCATCGACGGCGTCCAGGACCTCCAGGTCTCCGTCACCCCGGACGACAGGAAGCTCGCCGCGGCCGGCCTCACCACCATGAAGCTCGCCGAGGCCATCCGGTCGGGTGGCGGCACGGTGCCCGCCGGCGCGTTCTCCGAGGACGGCAAGAGCCGCACGGTCCAGGTCGGCGGCGGCTTCACCTCGCTCCAGCAGCTCCAGGACCTGCGCATCAAGCCCGAGAAGGGCGAGGCCGTCCGTCTCGCCGACGTGGCCTCGGTGCGGCAGGAGGAGTCCTCGCGGGTCTCCATCACCCGTACCGACGGCAAGCCCAGCCTCGCGGTGATGGCCACCATGGACAACGACGGCAGCGCCGTCGCCATCTCCGACGCGGTCAAGGACAAGCTGCCCGACCTGCGCGAGGACCTCGGTTCGGGCGCCGAGCTCACCGTCGTCTCCGACCAGGGTCCCGCGGTCTCCAAGTCGATCTCCGGTCTGACCACGGAGGGCGCGCTCGGCCTCGTCATGGCCGTCCTGGTGATCCTGGTCTTCCTCGCCTCGATCCGCTCCACCCTGGTCACCGCGGTCTCCATCCCGCTCTCGGTCGTCCTGGCCCTGATCGTGCTGTGGACCCGGGACCTCTCGCTCAACATGCTGACGCTGGGCGCCCTCACCATCGCCATCGGCCGGGTCGTCGACGACTCGATCGTGGTCCTGGAGAACATCAAGCGGCACCTCGGCTACGGCGAGGAGCGCCAGGCCGCGATCCTCACCGCCGTACGCGAGGTCGCGGGCGCCGTGACCTCCTCCACGCTCACCACCGTCGCGGTCTTCCTGCCGATCGGTCTGGTCGGCGGCATGGTCGGCGAGCTGTTCGGATCGTTCAGCCTGACGGTCACCGCGGCCCTGCTCGCCTCGCTCCTCGTCTCGCTCACCGTCGTCCCGGTGCTCTCGTTCTGGTTCCTGCGCGCCCCCAAGGGCACGTCGGAGGACCCGGACGAGGCCCGGCGCCTCGCGGAGGAGAAGGAGAGCAGGAGCCGGCTCCAGCGCCTGTACGTCCCGGTCCTGCGGTTCGCGACCCGGCGCCGCCTCACCAGCGTGGCGATCGCGATCGTCGTCCTGGTCGGCACCTTCGGCATGGCTCCGCTCCTGAAGACGAACTTCTTCGACCAGGGCGAGCAGGAGGTCATGAGCATCAAGCAGGAGCTGGCTCCCGGCACCAGCCTGGCGGCGGCCGACGAGGCCGCGAAGAAGGTCGAGAAGGTCCTCGCCTCCACCGACGGTGTGAAGAACTACCAGGTCACGGTCGGTTCCTCGGGCTTCATGGCGGCCTTCGGCGGCGGCACGGGCGCCAACCAGGCCTCGTACCAGGTGACGCTGGAGGACTCGGCGTCGTACGAGAAGACCCGCGACGCCATCGACACGGCCCTCGGCGCGCTCGACGGCATCGGCGACACGACGATCGCGGCGGGCGACGGCTTCGGCAGCCAGGACCTGAGCGTCGTGGTCAAGGCCTCCGACGCGGACACCCTGAAGAAGGCATCCGAGGCGGTCAAGGCCGAGGTGGCCACGCTCGACGACGTCACCGACGTCCAGAGCGACCTGTCGCAGTCCGTGCCCCGGATCTCCGTCAAGGCCAACGCGAAGGCGGCGGACCTCGGCTTCGACGACACCACGCTCGGTATGGCCGTCGCGCAGGCGGTCCGGGGCACCCCGGCGGGCAAGGCGATCCTCGACGACACCGAGCGGGACATCGTCCTGACCTCGGCGAAGCCGGCCACCACGATGGCGAGCCTGAAGGCGCTGCCGCTCGGACCGGTCAAGCTCGGCGACATCGCCGAGGTGAAGCTGGTCCCGGGCCCGGTCTCGATGACCCGGATCGACGGCTCGCGGGCCGCGACGATCACGGCCAAGCCGACCGGTGACAACACGGGCGCGGTGAGCACCGAGCTCCAGTCGAAGATCGCCGCGCTCGACCTCCCGAAGGGCGCGACCGCGTCCATCGGCGGTGTCTCCGAGGACCAGTCCGAGGCGTTCGTCAACCTCGGCCTGGCGATGCTCGCGGCGATCGCGATCGTCTTCATGCTCCTGGTCGCGACCTTCAAGTCGCTGATCCAGCCGCTGATCCTGCTGGTGTCGATCCCGTTCGCGGCGACCGGCGCGATCGGTCTGCTCGTGCTCACGGGCACGGCGATGGGTGTCCCGGCGATGATCGGCATGCTGATGCTGATCGGCATCGTGGTCACCAACGCGATCGTCCTGATCGACCTGATCAACCAGTACAGGGCGCAGGGCCTCGGTGTCGTCGAGGCGGTCGTCGAGGGTGGCCGCCACCGGCTCCGCCCGATCCTGATGACGGCTCTGGCGACGATCTTCGCGCTGCTTCCGATGGCGCTCGGTATCACCGGCGAGGGCGGCTTCATCGCCCAGCCGCTGGCGGTGGTGGTGATCGGCGGTCTGATCACCTCGACGCTGCTGACGCTGCTGCTGGTCCCGACGCTCTACGCGATGGTGGAGCTCCGCAAGGAGCGCCGCGCGAAGAAGAAGGCGGCGAAGAAGGCGAAGAAGGACGGCGGCTCCCGGGACAACCCGGAGCAGCCGGACACGAGCCCCGCGGACGCGACGTTCCTGGACGCGCTCGACGTCTGACGGGCGAGGCCACGACGACCGGAGGCCCGGCCCGGCACCCAAGGTGCCGAGCCGGGCCTCCGGCGTACGGGTCGAGGAAGAAGCGTTACGGCAGGGCGAGCATCCGCTCCAGTGCCAGCTTCGCGAAGCTCTCCGTCTCCTTGTCGACCTGGATCCGGTTCACCAGGTTGCCCTCCGCGAGGGACTCCAGCGCCCACACCAGGTGCGGCAGGTCGATCCGGTTCATCGTCGAGCAGAAGCAGACCGTCTTGTCGAGGAAGACGACCTCCTTGTCCGGGTGCGCGTTGGCGACGCGGCGGACCAGGTTCAGCTCCGTGCCGATCGCCCACTTCGAGCCGGCCGGGGCCGCCTCGAGCGTCTTGATGATGTACTCCGTCGAGCCGACGTAGTCGGCGGCGGCGACGACCTCGTGCTTGCACTCCGGGTGCACCAGCACGTTCACGCCCGGGATCCGCTCGCGCACGTCGTTGACCGAGTCCAGCGAGAACCGGCCGTGCACCGAGCAGTGGCCCCGCCACAGGATCATCTTGGCGTTCCGCAGCTCCTCGACGGTCAGGCCGCCGTTCGGCTTGTGCGGGTTGTACAGGACGCAGTCGTCCAGTGACATGCCCATGTCCCGCACCGCCGTGTTCCGGCCGAGGTGCTGGTCGGGCAGGAACAGGACCTTCTCGCCCTGCTCGAAGGCCCAGTCGAGGGCTCGCTTGGCGTTGGACGAGGTGCAGATCGTGCCCCCGTGCTTGCCCGTGAAGGCCTTGATGTCGGCCGAGGAGTTCATGTACGAGACGGGGACGACCTGCTCGGCCACCCCGGCCTCGGTCAGCACGTCCCAGCACTCGGCGACCTGCTCGGCGGTGGCCATGTCGGCCATCGAGCAGCCGGCCGCGAGGTCCGGCAGCACGACCTTCTGGTCGTCGGTGGTGAGGATGTCGGCCGATTCGGCCATGAAGTGCACACCGCAGAAGACGATGTACTCGGCCTCCGGGCGCGCGGCCGCGTCGCGGGCGAGCTTGAAGGAGTCGCCCGTGACGTCGGCGAACTGGATGACCTCGTCGCGCTGGTAGTGGTGGCCGAGCACGAAGACCTTGTCCCCGAGCTTCTCCTTGGCCGCGCGGGCGCGCGCCACCAGGTCGGGGTCGGAGGGCGACGGAAGGTCGCCGGGACACTCCACTCCGCGCTCGCTCTTGGGGTCGGCCTCGCGGCCGAGCAGCAGGAGGGCGAGCGGCGTCGGCTGGACGTCCAGGGGCTGGGCGGTGGTCACGTCACGCACCCTTTCTTTCTGCGGAAGACCTTTTCGTCTAAATGACGCTATCTATCATAACCGCTTCACGTCAGTTTGACGATGTCCATAGTGTCGATGTGACGAATTCGCGGTGCCCGAATCGGATCTTGCCGTTCTCCGGTCCGCGAGCGGGTGTGCGAGCATGAAGGGGACAAGACGTGAGAGCCGAGCCTCGCCCGGAATGAATCCGGGGCCCCGCCGGTTGCACCCGTCGGCAAGCAGTCTCCGTACAACCCGGGAGAGAAGCAGATGTCCGTATCGGACGAGAAGACCACTGTCAGCGACGGCATCCTCCTGTCTGACGCCGCCGCGGCCAAGGTCAAGGCCCTGCTCGACCAGGAAGGCCGCGACGACCTGGCGCTGCGCGTCGCCGTACAGCCCGGCGGCTGCTCCGGCCTGCGCTACCAGCTCTTCTTCGACGAGCGTTCGCTCGACGGCGACGTCGTCAAGGACTTCGACGGCGTCAAGGTCGTCACCGACCGGATGAGCGCCCCGTACCTGGGCGGCGCCTCCATCGACTTCGTCGACACCATCGAGAAGCAGGGCTTCACGATCGACAACCCGAACGCCACGGGCTCCTGCGCCTGCGGCGACTCGTTCAGCTAAGTCGTCAGCCGTACGTACGAAGGCGGCCGCCCCGGAATCCCGGGGCGGCCGCCTTCGTACGTATGCCGTCGTCCGCCTGCCTCACTTACGCGGGACGGGCTCCCCGCTCGGCGCGTCCACGACCGTCCGGCCGCCCAGCGGCTGCTCGAGCGTCACCGTCCGGGTCACCTCGACCGCCATGGCGATGCACGCCCTGCCCGGCTCCATCGGCTTCTCCGTCACCCGCACGGTGACCTTGTCGGCGCTCTCCCCGGCCGTCGCCGTGTACTCGCTGCACACCCCGCCCCAGAAGGTGACCGACAGCTTCGTGCCGGCGCCGTCGACCCGGTACGACGTGAGCTGCCGCTCGGGCGCCGTGCCCTCGCCCGGATCCCGCGCCGGGGGCGGCGTCGGACTGGGCTTCGCCGGGGGTGCCAGGTGCTCCGGCGCCACCGCCGTCCGTACGACCGTGTGGGGCTTCGCCCCGGCCTCCGCCTCCACCTGGAAGAGCCAGGACGGTACGAGAGCCCGCTCACCGTCCACGAACTGCGACGCGAGCCCGAGGACCGCGCCCGTGACCGCCAGCTCCTTCGGCTTGCCGTCCGGCTCGCAGGTCACCGTCGGGGCCTCCCCGGCCGGCGGATCGGTCGCGCAGCCGCCGATCCCGATCGAGCCGGGACCGGACGACGCCTTGTTCAGCTCCTCAAGAGCCTTCTCGGCATCGATCAGGGGGTACTCGGCACCCTTCGCCGGCTCCTTCAACTGCCCGGTGCCCGCGACCAGTTCACCGCCCGGACCGACATGGATGCCGGTCGACCAGCCGTACGTCGGCAGCCCGCCCACCACCGGATCGGCGTTGACGACCCGTACCGCCCCCATCAGCTGGCCCGCGTCCAGCTTCGCGTCCTCCTGGCCGATCGCCTTCAGTACGGGAGTGGCCGCCGCCCTCGCCGCCGCCTCGCTTACCGGCCCGCCGCTCGGGGGCTTCACCTCGCCCGGCGGCGGACATGCCTTGCCCTTGAGGCAGGTGTCGCCCGCCGGACCCCCGTCGTACCGCGAGAACGTCCAGCTGCCCGGGGCCTCGGCCGACACGTCGAGCCGCAGCCCCGAGCCGTCCTTCTCCGGCGCGATCTTCCAGACCTCGCCCTCCAGGCGCGGCGCGCCCGGGATGCCGAGGGCCTGGGCCAGTCGGGTGACCTCCGCCGAGGTGACGCGGCCCTCGGGCCGGTGGACGGCGGCCGAGGAGGGCCCGTCGGGGAGGGGGCCCTCGGCCCGGTAGACGGCCCCGCCGCCATTGGGGTCGGGCTCGCCGGGCGCGATCCCGGACCCGCCGTCGGTACCGCCCGTGCCGTCCGCGCCGCCCTTCGCGTCGAGGCGCAGCGGCGGGGGAGCGGCCGCACCCGCGGGGCGGGCGTCACCCGCGTCGGACGCCGCGGTCGCCAGATACACCCCGCCGCCCCCGGCCAGCAGGACGCCCGTCGCCACCGAGGCCACGAGCAGCGGCCGGTGCCGCATCCGCCGGTTCTCCGTACCGCTCACCGCATCGCTCCTTCGTCCCTGACCCCGGAAGGCGTCTCCCCGGGAAGCATCCTCCGGAAGACATCCCCCGGACGACATCAGTGGGACGGAACGGGCGAGCGGGTGGTTCCGTCGCTCAGGTGCCGGATCGCTCAGGCGCCGTAGTCGGACGTCGCGGCGATCAGCCGAGCCGACGCGGGCGGAACGACGACACCGTGGATCCGCGCGGGGGAGACCCTGGCGGGCGTGGCGACCGCGGGCAGCACCCAGTGGGGGGCCATCCGCGCACTGTCGCCGCACAGCTGGGCCAGGCTGAACTCGGACTCCTGACGCTCACGACGAGCGGGGTACGTGGACATAAGCGCACCGTACGCACGCCATGGCTTCGGGGAAAAGGCCTACTCTGGGGTAGTTTCCACTGTTCGGCAGGGCGGCCCCCAGCCGGTAGCGTGAACTGTCAACCCCTTTCCGTCCCGCAGGAGCGCCCAGCCGTGCGTATCGCAGTCACCGGCTCCATCGCCACCGACCACCTCATGACCTTCCCCGGCCGGTTCGCAGACCAGCTCGTCGCGGACCAGCTGCACACGGTCTCCCTCTCCTTCCTCGTCGACAACCTCGACATCCGTCGGGGAGGCGTGGGCCCGAACATCTGCTTCGGCATGGGCCAGCTCGGCGGCAACCCGATCCTCGTGGGTGCGGCCGGTTACGACTTCGACGAGTACCGCGCCTGGCTCGACCGCCACGGCGTCGACACCGGATCGGTGCGGATCTCCGAGGTCCTGCACACCGCCCGCTTCGTCTGCACCACGGACAAGGACCACAACCAGATCGGCTCCTTCTACACGGGTGCGATGAGCGAGGCCCGGCAGATCGAGCTGAAGGCCGTCGCGGACCGCGTGGGCGGCCTCGACCTCGTCCTGATCGGCGCCGACGACCCCGAGGCGATGCTGCGCCACACCGAGGAGTGCAAGACCCGGGGCATCCCCTTCGCCGCGGACTTCTCCCAGCAGATCGCGCGGATGGACGGCCACGAGATCCGCACGCTCCTGGACGGCGCCACCTACCTCTTCTCCAACGAGTACGAGAAGGGACTCATCGAGTCCAAGACCGGCTGGTCCGACGAGGAGATCCTCGGCCGGGTCGGCCACCGGGTCACCACGCTCGGCTCGCGCGGTGTGCGCATCGAGAGCAAGGGCGGGGAGACCGTCGAGGTCGGCTGCGCGGAGGAGGAGGCCAAGGTCGACCCGACCGGCGTCGGCGACGCCTTCCGCGCCGGCTTCCTCACGGGCCTGTCCTGGGGCGTCAGCCTGGAGCGCGCGGCTCAGGTCGGCTGCATGCTCGCCACGCTGGTGATCGAGACCCTGGGCACCCAGGAGTACACGCTGCGCCGGGCGAACTTCATGGAGCGCTTCACCAAGGCGTACGGCGACGAGGCCGCGGCCGAGGTCCAGACGCACCTGAGCTGACCCGCCAGGGGCTCCGCCCACGGCGGAGCCCCTGTGCCACCCGGCGCGGAGCCCCTGTGCCCCACCCGGCGCGGAGCCCCTGTGCCCCACCCGGCGCGGAGCCCCTGCGCGGACGCCACGTCTCCTCGCGCACCGCCTAGGCCACCCGGCGCACCACGTACGCCGACCCGCCCCTCGGGGACGGCTCCTCGCCCACGTACTCCTGGCCGCGCATCTCGCACCAGGCCGGGATGTCCAGGCGGGCCGCCTCGTCGTCCGCGAGGACCGTGACCGTGCCCCCCACCGGCACGTCGCCGATCACCTTCGCCAGCTCGATCACCGGGATCGGGCAGCGCTTGCCCAGGGCGTCGACCACGAGCGACCCCGAGACGCCCGGCTCCGTCGTCGCCTCCGGCGCGCCGAGCCGCTCCCGTACCTGCGCGACCACCCCCGGCAGCACCGCCAGGAAGCGGTCCACGTCCTCCTCCGAGGTGCCCGTGGGCAGAGACACCCGGACGTTGCCCTCGCTCAGTACCCCCATCGCGCGCAGCACATGGCTGGGCGTCAGCGTCGAGCTCGTACACGACGAACCGGACGAAACGGAGAAACCCTCCCGGTCCAGCTCGTGCAGCAACGTCTCACCGTCGACATAGAGACAGGAGAAGGTGACGAGATGGGGGAGCCGGCGCACCGGGTCGCCCACCACCTCCACATCCGGCACCAGCTCCGGAACCCGTGCCCGGATCCGGTCCACCAGACCCCGTAGCCGCGCCCCTTCGGCCTCCGCCTCCGCCCGTACCGCCCGCAGCGACGCCGCCGCCGCCACGATCGCCGGCAGGTTCTCGAAACCGGCCGCCCGCCCCGACTCCCGTTCGTCCGCCGGGCCTTGGGGCGAGAAGCGGACACCCTTACGGACCGCCAGCAGGCCCACGCCCGCCGGACCGCCCCATTTGTGCGCACTCGCCGCGAGCAGCGACCAGGCCCCCTCCACCGGCCCCCAGCCCAGCGACTGCGCCGCGTCCACGAGCAGGGGCACCCCCGCCGCCCCGCAGGCCTCCGCGACCTCCGCGACCGGCTGCGCCGTCCCCACCTCGTGGTTGGCGGACTGCAGACAGGCCAGCGCCGTCCCCGGCTCCAGGGCCGCCGCGAAGGCCGCGGCCTCCACCGCCCCCGACCGGCCCACCGGCACCTCCGTCAGCGACCCGCCCGCCGCCGCGTGCGTCTCGGCCGCGTGCAGGACGGAGGAGTGCTCGACCGCCGAGACCACCAGCCGGGTCCCGACACGCCGACGCCCCGCGAGCGCGCCGGAAATTCCGGAATGGACCGCCCGTGTCCCCGAAGGAGTGAACACCAGCTCGTCGGGCCGGCAGCCCACCGCCTCAGCGGCGGCCTCCCGCGCCGCGTCGAGCAGCATCCTGGCCCGCCGCCCCTCCCGGTAGAGCCGGGCCGGGTCGGCCCAGCCCTCGTCCAGGGAGGCAAGCAGCGCCTGGCGGGCGACGGGGTGGAGCGGGGCGGAGGAGGCGGCGTCGAAGTAGGGCACTCGAATACGCTAGCCCGCGATCCGTAATCCCCCGTCAGATGCCCCGCCCGGACCGTCGATCGCCGCACGTCCGGGGGGTCGCGGCCCCCTCGCGGAGGCCAGGAGTCCACCCCTTCGGGGAGTCGGACGGCGCGTTGGGCACCCTCCCCGCGCGACCCCAAATAGCGTCCAGTAGGGTTTGGTCCGCATAAACATCCAAACCCCTGCCCGCGGCCGGGGCGGCGACCGACCAGCGAGGCGGCCGTAGCCGACCAGCGCGGGCCGAGACTCTCGGGAAGGCGCTACGTGAGTCCCAACGGCTCCGACCTCCCCCGCAGCCAAGGCGCGGGTGGTACCCCCACGTCTCGGCGCCCGATGCGGCGGAAGCTGCCGCAGGTGCTGACTGCGGGCCTGATCCTGGCGACAGCCACCGGCTGCTCGTACAACTGGGAAGACTTCCCCCGCCTTGGTATGCCCACCCCCGTCACGGAAGAGGCTCCCACGATCCTCTCCCTCTGGCAGGGTTCGTGGGCCGCTGCGCTCGTCACGGGCGTGCTGGTGTGGGGGCTGATCCTGTGGTCCGTCATGTTCCACCGGCGCAGCCGCACCAAGGTCGAGGTTCCTCCGCAGACGCGGTACAACATGCCCATCGAGGCGCTGTACACGGTCACCCCGCTCATCATCGTGTCGGTGCTCTTCTACTTCACCGCGCGCGACGAGTCGAAGCTCCTGTCGCTCTCCGCCAAGCCGGCCCACACGATCAACGTGGTCGGCTACCAGTGGAGCTGGGGCTTCAACTACATCGAGAACGTGCCCGGGGTGACGGGTGACGCACAGACGGCCCCGAACCTCGACGCCATTCCGGACAAGTACCAGGACCAGTTCCCGGCGAACGCCGGCGGTGTCTACGACGCCGGTATCCCCGGTGACCGGAACCCGCAGACCGGCAACCCGGGCCCGACCCTGTGGCTGCCGAAGGGCGAGAAGGTCCGGTTCGTCCTGACCTCCCGTGACGTCATCCACTCCTTCTGGGTGGTCCCCTTCCTGTTCAAGCAGGACGTCATCCCGGGTCACACCAACGTCTTCGAGGTGACCCCGAACCAGGAGGGCACTTTCCTCGGAAAGTGCGCCGAGCTGTGCGGCGTCGACCACTCCCGGATGCTCTTCAACGTCAAGGTGGTCTCTCCTGAGCGCTACCAGCAGCACCTGAAGGAGCTGGCGGAGAAGGGGCAGACCGGCTACATCCCGTCCGGCATCGAGCAGACGGACCCGGCCAGGAATGCGGAGAAGAACCAACTGTGAGCATCCTCAACGAACCCCAGGGTGCGGCCGCGGCTGAGGACTCGTACGAGAACGAGCTCCCGGTACGCCGCAAGCAGCCCGGCAACGTCGTGGTGAAGTGGCTGACGACCACGGACCACAAGACGATCGGCACGATGTACCTCGTGACGTCGTTCGTCTTCTTCTGCATCGGCGGCGTGATGGCGCTCTTCATGCGCGCCGAGCTGGCCCGTCCGGGCACGCAGATCATGTCGAACGAGCAGTTCAACCAGGCGTTCACCATGCATGGCACCGTCATGCTGCTGATGTTCGCGACGCCGCTGTTCGCCGGATTCGCGAACTGGATCATGCCGCTGCAGATCGGCGCGCCCGACGTGGCGTTCCCGCGGCTGAACATGTTCGCGTACTGGCTGTACCTCTTCGGCTCGCTCATCGCCGTGGGTGGCTTCCTCACCCCGCAGGGTGCCGCCGACTTCGGCTGGTTCGCCTACTCCCCGCTGTCGGACGCCGTCCGTTCGCCGGGTGTCGGCGCCGACCTCTGGATCATGGGCCTGGCCTTCTCCGGCTTCGGCACGATCCTGGGCTCGGTCAACTTCATCACCACGATCATCTGCATGCGCGCTCCGGGCATGACGATGTTCCGCATGCCGATCTTCACCTGGAACGTGCTGCTGACCGGTGTGCTGGTCCTGCTCGCCTTCCCGGTCCTCGCCGCCGCGCTCTTCGCGCTGGAGGCCGACCGCAAGTTCGGCTCGCACATCTTCGACGCGTCCAACGGTGGCGCGCTGCTGTGGCAACACCTCTTCTGGTTCTTCGGCCACCCAGAGGTGTACATCATCGCGCTGCCGTTCTTCGGCATCGTCTCCGAAGTGATCCCGGTCTTCAGCCGCAAGCCGATGTTCGGCTACATCGGTCTGGTGGCCGCGACCATCGCGATCGCCGGTCTCTCCGTGACCGTGTGGGCCCACCACATGTACGTCACAGGCGGCGTCCTCCTGCCGTTCTTCTCCTTCATGACGTTCCTCATCGCCGTACCGACCGGTGTGAAGTTCTTCAACTGGATCGGAACGATGTGGAAGGGCTCGTTGTCCTTCGAGACACCGATGCTCTGGACGATCGGCTTCCTGGTCACCTTCACCTTCGGTGGTCTGACCGGCGTCATCCTGGCCTCGCCGCCGATGGACTTCCACGTCTCCGACTCGTACTTCGTCGTCGCGCACTTCCACTACGTCGTCTTCGGCACCGTGGTCTTCGCGATGTTCGCCGGCTTCCACTTCTGGTGGCCGAAGTTCACGGGCAAGATGCTGGACGAGCGGCTCGGCAAGATCACCTTCTGGACGCTCTTCATCGGCTTCCACGGCACGTTCCTGGTCCAGCACTGGCTGGGTGCCGAGGGCATGCCGCGCCGGTACGCGGACTACCTGGACGCCGACGGCTTCACCGCGCTGAACACGATCTCGACGATCTCCTCGTTCCTGCTCGGCCTGTCGATCCTGCCGTTCATGTACAACGTCTGGAAGACCGCCAAGTACGGCAAGAAGATCGAGGTCGACGACCCGTGGGGTTACGGCCGTTCGCTGGAGTGGGCCACCTCCTGCCCGCCCCCGCGGCACAACTTCCTCACCCTGCCGCGGATCCGCTCAGAATCCCCGGCGTTCGACCTGCACCACCCTGAGATCGCCGCTCTCGACCAGCTCGAGAACAAGCCGCACGAGGCCGAGGCCCTCACCGGCAGCAAGGAGGCCGGCAAGTGAAGATCCAGGGCAAGATGTTCATCTGGCTGAGCGTCTTCATCCTCGCCATGGCGATCCTCTATGGCGTGTGGTCGAAGGAGCCGGTCGGCACCACGGCGCTCTTCCTGGCCTTCGGCCTCGCCATCATGATCGGCTACTACCTGGCCTTCACGGCCCGGCGTGTCGACGCGATGGCGCAGGACGACAAGGAGGCGGACGTCGCGGACGAGGCCGGCGAGGTGGGCTTCTTCGCCCCCCACAGCTGGCAGCCGCTCTCGCTCGCCATCGGTGGTGCGCTCGCCTTCCTCGCCGTCGCGATGGGCTGGTGGATCCTGTACTTCTCGGCTCCGCTGATCCTGGTCGGCCTGTTCGGCTGGGTGTTCGAGTTCTACCGCGGTGAGAACCAGAACCAGTAGCCCGTAGCGGTACCACGCAACACCCCGAGGGGCCCGGACACTTCGTCACCCGAAGTGTCCGGGCCCCTCGTTTGCAGTACTCGGCGCGCTGGCCGCGAGGATTGTTCTTACGGTGATGTCATGAACGACACGCCGCGCATTCGGACTGTTCTGAGCTGCACCCTTATGGCCCTCATGGTCACCGTCGGCGCCGGTGCCTGCGCGGGCACCGACGGCAACCCGCTGTCCACCAAGCCCTACGACGCCGCGGAGCAGGTCTCCTTCAGCGCCCCGGAGGACGGCAAGAAGGCCGACCCGGACAAGGCGCTGGAGATCAAGGCCAAGGGCGCGGACGGCCGCATCACGGACGTGACGGCCGTCGACGGCGGCGGGCACCACCTGGCCGGCGAACTCACCGCGGACGGCCTTCTCTGGCGCTCCACGGGCTCACTGACGGCCGGCGCCCGCTACACCGTCAAGGTGTCCACGGAGGACGAGGACGGAGCTCCTGGTACCCGTACGTTCACCTTCGAGACGGCCCCGGCCAAGCGGGCCCTGACCGTCGCGTTCGGCCCGGAGGCGGGCACGTACGGCGTCGGACAGCCCATCACGGCCGAGCTCAGCCTCCCCGTCAAGGACCTGGCGGCCCGCAAGGTCGTCGAACGGGCCCTGAAGGTGCGCTCCACCCCGGCCGTCGTCGGCTCCTGGCACTGGGTGGACGACCGGAAACTGCACTTCCGTCCGAAGGAGTACTGGCCCGCCGGCGCGGCCGTCACGGCCACCGCCAACCTCGCCGGCGTCAAGGTCGGCGACAAGGTGTACGGCGGGGACTCCAAGCCGCTGAAGCTGACGATCGGCGACCGGATCGAGGCCGTCGCGGACGCGGGCTCGTACTCCATGACCGTGCGGCGCAACGGAGAAGTGATCAAGACCATCCCGGTGACCACCGGTAAACCGGGCTTCTCCACCCGAAACGGCATCAAGGTCGTGCTCGGCAAGGAGTACTACGTCCGGATGCGGGGCACCAGCGTCGGCATCGCGGAAGGCAGCTCGGAGTCGTACGACCTGCCCGTCTACTACGCGACCCGGGTCACCTGGAGCGGCGAGTACGTCCACGCCGCGCCCTGGTCCGTGGGCTCGCAGGGGTTCGCGAACGTCAGCCACGGCTGTGTCGGCATGTCGACGGGCAACGCGGCCTGGTTCTTCGAGACCGTCCGTCCGGGCGACATCGTGCAGACCGTCAACAGCATCGGCGACATGATGGACCCGTTCGGGAACGGCTTCGGCGACTGGAACCTGCCCTGGGACAAGTGGCGCGAGGGCAGCGCCCTGGTGGCCGACACCAAGAGCGCCGCGCACGAGCCGGCCCCGAGCCGCCTGCAGCCGTCGATCTGACCGTCAGGCGTCGATGGAGAGACGTGAACGGAGGAGGGCGGACAGGGACGCCGCGAACTCGACCGGTTCCACCGGAAGGGTGACCGCGGCGTCCGCGCGGCTCCAGGTGGCCAGCCACGCGTCCTGCGGGCGGCCGATCAGGAGCAGCACCGGCGGGCAGCGGAAGACCTCGTCCTTGATCTGCCGGCAGACGCCCATGCCACCCGCAGGGACCGCCTCGCCGTCCAGGACGCAGGCGTCGATGCCGCCCTCCTCCAGCCGCTTGAGCACGGCCGGGAGTGTCGCGCATTCGATGAACTCGACCGGCGGAACGTCGGCCGCGGGCCTGCGACCCGCAGCCAGCCGCACCTGTTCCCGCGTGTTCGCGTCGTCGCTGTAGACCAGGACTGTGGCGCTCGACTGCATCGTTCCTCCGTGAAGGTCATCAACCGATGCGCGGGATGCTACTCCGTCCCACACCCCGTCAACACCGGTACGACACCGGTTGGGAGGCCACTTCGATGGGCCGTTCGGGCTGGACAGAGGCCCCTGACACTCCGAACGGCACCCCCCGGAGTGAGGGCGGGATAAGCGACCGACATAATGTCGGTCGTGGCGACAGTAACGACAGTAGAAACCGGGCACGCGCACCCGTCGGTCAATCGACCGAACCTCACCAGCGTCGGAACCATCATCTGGCTGAGTTCCGAGCTGATGTTCTTCGCGGCCCTCTTCGCGATGTACTTCACCCTGCGATCGGTGACCGGTCCCGAGTTCTGGACGGAAAAGGCCGACGCCTTGAACTTCCCGTTCTCGGCGACCAACACCACGATCCTGGTGCTCTCCTCGCTCACCTGCCAGCTCGGCGTCTTCGCCGCCGAGCGGGGCGATGTGAAGAAGCTCCGGACGTGGTTCATCATCACGTTCGTGATGGGTGCGATCTTCATCGGCGGCCAGGTCTTCGAGTACACCGAGCTGGTCAAGCACGAGGGGCTCTCGCTCTCGTCGGACCCGTACGGCTCGGTGTTCTACCTGACCACCGGCTTCCACGGCCTGCATGTGACGGGCGGTCTCATCGCCTTCCTGCTGGTCCTGGGCCGGACGTACGCCGCCAAGAGGTTCACTCACGAGCAGGCAACCGCCGCCATCGTCGTGTCCTACTACTGGCACTTCGTCGATGTCGTCTGGATCGGCCTCTTCGCCACGATCTACATGATCAAGTAATCGGGTCCCGGGACCCGAGCACATCCAGCAAGCACCGACGCAGAAGATCCTGACACCGGGGTAATCCGTGAAAAAGCTCTCCGCACGACGACGCCATCCGCTGGCGGCGGTCGTCGTCCTACTCCTCGCGCTGGCGGCCACCGGGGGGCTGTACGCCGCGTTCGCGCCCGCGGGCACGGCGAAGGCCGATGAAACCGCCCAGTCCCTCGCCATCGAGGAGGGCCAGAAGCTCTACGCCGTCGGCTGCGCCAGCTGCCACGGCACCGGCGGTCAGGGCACCTCTGACGGCCCGTCCCTGGTAGGCGTCGGCTCGGCCGCCGTGGACTTCCAGGTCGGCACGGGCCGCATGCCGGCCCAGCAGCCCGGTGCCCAGGTGCCGAAGAAGAAGGTCATCTACACGCAGGCTGAGATCGATCAGCTCGCGGCGTACATCGCCTCCCTCGGTGCCGGCCCGACCACACCGAAGGCGAGCCAGTACAGCCCGGACGGTGCCGACATCGCCCGTGGTGGCGACCTGTTCCGCTCCAACTGTGCCCAGTGCCACAACTTCACCGGTGAGGGCGGCGCGCTCACGCACGGCAAGTACGCCCCGAACCTCGAAGGCGTGAGCCCGAAGCACCTGTACGAGGCCATGCAGACCGGCCCGCAGAACATGCCCTCCTTCCCGGACACGACCATGCCGGAGAAGGAGAAGAAGGACATCATCGCGTACGTCCAGGCCGTCAACGGCGAAAAGGCCGACAGCCCCGGCGGGCTCTCGCTCGGCGGCCTCGGCCCGGTCAGCGAGGGTCTGTTCGCCTGGGTCTTCGGTCTCGGTGCGCTGATCGCAGTTGCCGTCTGGGTCGCGGCCCACACCGCTAAGGCCAAGAAGTCATGAGTAGCCAAGAGATTCCAGAAGAGAACCTGCCCGCTGAGCAGGACACCGCGCACGGCGCGGTGAAGGTCCTCGACGACCCGTTCGCGGACCCGGGCCTTCCGCCCCACAAGCCGCGCATCCAGGACATCGACGATCGGGCCGCCCGCCGGTCCGAGCGTGCGGTCGCCTTCATGTTCACGCTGTCGATGCTGGCCACCGTCGGCTTCATCGCGTCGTACGTGATCTTCCCGGTCGACAAGATCGTCTACATCTGGCCGTTCGGCCGGGTGAGCGCGCTCAACTTCGCCCTGGGTCTCACCCTCGGCGCGGCGCTCTTCTTCATCGGCGCGGGCGCGGTCCACTGGGCCCGCACCCTGATGTCCGACGTGGAGATCGCCGACGAGCGTCACCCGATCCAGGCGTCGCCGGAGACCAAGGCGAAGGTCATGGCGGACTTCGCGGCCGGTGCCGCCGAGTCCGGCATGGGCCGGCGGAAGCTGATCCGCAACACGATGTTCGGCGCGCTGTCGCTCGTACCGCTCTCCGGTCTCGTGCTGCTGCGTGACATGGGCCCGCTGCCCGAGAAGAAGCTCCGGACCACTCTGTGGGCCAACGGCAAGCAGCTCATCAACATGAACACGCACGAGCCGCTGCGTCCCGAGGACGTCGCGGTCGGTTCGCTGACCTTCGCGATGCCCGAGGGCCTGTCCGAGCACGACCACGACTTCCAGGTGCAGATCGCCAAGGCCGCCCTGATGATCGTCCGGATCCAGCCGGAGGACATCAAGGACAAGCGCGAGCTCGAGTGGTCGCACGAGGGCATCGTCGCCTTCTCGAAGATCTGCACCCACGTGGGCTGCCCGATCTCGCTGTACGAGCAGCAGACGCACCACGTGCTCTGCCCGTGCCACCAGTCCACCTTCGACCTCTCCGACGGCGCCCGTGTCATCTTCGGCCCGGCCGGTCACGCCCTTCCGCAGCTGCGGATCGGTGTGAACGACAAGGGCAACCTGGAGGCGCTCGGCGACTTCGCCGAGCCCGTCGGCCCTGCCTTCTGGGAGCGCGGATGAGCACTGTGACCGATACGAAGAAGAAGGCACCCGCCGGCGAGCGGGTGGCCGACTGGGCCGACGGCCGCCTGGGGATCTACTCCCTGGCCAAGGCCAACATGCGGAAGATCTTCCCGGACCACTGGTCCTTCATGCTCGGTGAGATCTGCCTCTACAGCTTCCTCATCATCATCCTGACGGGTGTGTACCTGACGCTGTTCTTCCACCCGTCGATGAACGAGGTGGAGTACCACGGCAGCTACATCCCGCTCCAGGGTCAGCTGATGTCCGAGGCGTTCAACTCGACCATGCACATCTCCTTCGATGTGCGCGGTGGTCTGCTCATCCGGCAGATCCACCACTGGGCGGCGCTGATCTTCCTCGCCGGCATGTTCGTGCACATGATGCGCGTGTTCTTCACGGGCGCGTTCCGCAAGCCGCGTGAGATCAACTGGCTGTTCGGCTTCCTGCTGTTCTTCCTGGGCATGTTCACCGGCTTCACCGGTTACTCGCTCCCGGACGACCTGCTCTCCGGCACCGGTGTCCGCTTCATGCAGGGCGCGATCCTGTCCGTGCCGATCGTCGGCACGTACCTGTCGATGTTCCTGTTCGGCGGAGAGTTCCCCGGCGGCGACTTCGTGGCCCGGTTCTACTCGGCCCACGTCCTGCTGCTGCCCGGCATCATGCTGGGTCTGGTGGTCGCCCACCTGATCCTGGTCTTCTACCACAAGCACACGCAGTTCGAGGGCCCCGGCCGTACGAACAAGAACGTCGTGGGCATGCCGCTGCTGCCGGTCTACATGGCCAAGGCCGGAGGCTTCTTCTTCCTGGTCTTCGGTGTCATCTCGATCGTCGCGGCGATCGCCTCGATCAACCCGATCTGGGCGCTCGGCCCGTACCGCCCGGACCAGGTGTCCACCGGCGCCCAGCCCGACTGGTACATGGGCTTCGCCGAGGGTCTGATCCGAGTGATGCCGGGCTGGGAGATCAACCTCTGGGGCCACACGCTCGTCCTGGGCGTGATGATCCCGCTGGCGATCTTCCCGCTGGTCCTCGCGGCCATCGCGGTCTACCCGTTCATCGAGTCCTGGATCACCGGCGACAAGCGCGAGCACCACATCGCGCAGCGCCCGCGCAACGCTCCGACGCGCACCGCCTTCGGTGTCGCCTGGATCACCGCGTACATGATCATGCTCGTCGGTGGTGGAAACGACCTCTGGGCCACCCACTTCCACCTGTCGATCAACTCGATCACCTGGTTCGTCCGGATCTTCTTCTTCGTCGGACCGGTCATCGCGTTCATCGTCACCAAGCGGATCTGTCTCGGCCTGCAGCGCCGCGACAAGGACAAGGTGCTGCACGGACGCGAGTCCGGCATCATCAAGCGCCTGCCGCACGGTGAGTTCGTCGAGGTCCACCAGCCGCTCAGCCAGGGCGAGCTGTACCGGCTCACGGCGCACGAGCAGAACCAGCCGGCCGAGATCGGCCCGCTGGTCGACGAGAACGGCGTCGAGCGCAAGGTCGGCCGGATGGAGAAGCTCCGCGTCAGGCTCAGCAAGAGCTACTACGGCGAGGACAGCCAGATCGCCAAGCCGACCGCCGACGAGTACAAGGAGATCACCAGCGGCCACGGCCACCACTGATCACCTGACCTAGAGGTCGCCACAGCGGGAGCCCCGTCCATTCGATGGACGGGGCTCTTTGCCGTCCTCGTTGCTCGATAGGGTGGAGTCGTCACCGTCACGCACTGACCAGGAGCTGCCATGAGCGCTGCGACCCCCGCTGGAGGACCTACGTCGGCGGGCCGCTCCTGGCCCACCGTCCTGGACGGACTGCTGACCGGTCGCGACCAGAGCGCCGAGGACACCGCCTGGGCGATGGACCGCATCCTCCGCGGTGAGGCCACCGACGCCCAGATCGCCGGCTTCGCCGTGGCCCTGCGCGCCAAGGGCGAGACCGTCGAGGAGATCTCGGGCCTCGTGAGGACGATGTACGAGCACGCCAACGTGATCGAGGTCCCCGGCCCGTCCGTGGACATCGTCGGCACCGGCGGCGACGGAGCCAAGACCGTCAACATCTCCACGATGTCGGCGATCGTCGTGGCCGGTACCGGCGCGAAGGTCGTCAAGCACGGCAATCGCGCCGCCTCCAGCGCGAGCGGCGCCTCCGACGTCCTGGAGAAACTCGGCGTCAACCTGCAGCTCACCCCGCAGCGGGTCGTCGAGGTCGCGGAGGAGGCCGGGATCACCTTCTGCTTCGCGGTGAAGTTCCACCCGGCGCTGCGCCATGTGGCCGCGGCCCGCAAGGAGCTCGGCATCCGCACCACGTTCAACTTCCTCGGCCCGCTCACCAACCCCGCCCGCGTCAAGGCGCAGGCGACCGGTGTGGCCGACGCCCGGATGGCCCCGATCATGGCCGGAGTGCTCGCCGAGCGCGGCTCATCGGCGCTGGTCTTCCGCGGCGACGACGGCCTGGACGAGCTGACGACCACGGCCACCTCACGGGTGTGGGTCGTACGGGACGGCGCGGTGCGCGAGGAGGCCTTCGACCCGCGGGACGTCGGCATCGAACTCGTACCCGTGGAGGCGCTCCGCGGCGCCGACGCCTCGTACAACGCGGATGTCGCCCGTCGGCTGCTGGCCGGCGAGACCGGTCCGGTACGGGACGCGGTTCTGCTGAACTCCGCGGCGGCACTGACGGCCCTGGAGCCGGGCGCGGGCACCCTGGTGGAGCAGCTGCGCGAAGGAATCGCGAAGGCGGCCGAGTCGATCGACTCGGGCGCGGCACGGCAGGCGCTGGAGCGTTGGGTCGCGGCCAGCAACAGGTAGCGGCGCCGCGCGCACCCCGTTCCGCCATCCGGAACGGGGTTGCGCGCCGGCGATCACGTGGCATACGTTCAGTGCCAGGTCATGAGTGACAGCCATGAAGCCCCGGCTGGCTGTCCGGCAACCCTCCGTCCGTGGCGGGGTGCCCCGGGTGAAGACCAGGCCGTGGACAGCAAGGTCCGCGGCAAGCGCGGACCCCTGCACACCCTGGGGTCCTGGTCCTCAAGGGAGCAGTCTCGTGAGCAAGCGAATGCGCTAGGGCCTCCGGCCCCGTTTCCCCACCCTCCGCACGAACACCGTGTGTCGAGGCAACACCCGTGTGAGGCACCCCTCTTCGCGCTGCCCCGCGGGCCCTTCGCTGCCCTTCCTGCCCGGGAGATACCGCCATGTCCGCGTACCCGCACGCCGCCGCCACGACCGCCGCCCCCGCCACCTCCACCGCCGCCACCGACTCCGAGGCCGGCGATCCCTGCTGCGCCGCCCCGCTCCCGGTCCTCGGACGGGACGTCACCGTGCCTCTCGTGACCGGGGGCGAGGTCACCTACGCCGCGCTCGACTACGCCGCCAGCGCGCCGGCCCTGCAGCGGGTCTGGGACGACGTCGCCGCGTACGCCCCCTACTACGGCAGCGTCCACCGGGGCGCCGGATACCTCTCGCAGCTCTCCACCGACCTCTTCGAGAGCAGCCGCGTCACCGTCGCCGAGTTCCTCGACTGCCGCCCCGGCGACCAGGTCGTCTTCACCCGCTCCACCACCGACTCGCTCAACCTGCTCGCCGCCACGCTCCCCGCCGGCTGCGAGGTCTTCGTCTTCGAGACCGAGCACCACGCGTCGCTCCTGCCGTGGCAGGACGCCCGGGTCACGTACCTCAACGCCCCGCGCACGCCCGCCCAGGCCGTCGAGACCCTGGAGCGCGCCCTCGCCGAGCGCGACCCCTACGGCCCCGCGCTCGTCTGCGTCACCGGCGCGTCCAACGTCACCGGCGAGCTGTGGCCGGTGAAGGAACTGGCCGCCGCGGCACACGCCCACGGCGCCCGGATCGTCCTGGACGCAGCCCAGCTCGCGCCGCACCACCCCGTCTCCGTACGGGAGTTGGACGTGGACTGGGTCGCCTTCTCCGGCCACAAGCTGTACGCGCCCTTCGGCTCCGGCGTCCTCGCCGGCCGCGCCGACTGGCTCCAGGAAGCCGAGCCGTACCTCGCGGGCGGCGGCGCGTCCAAGAAGGTAGCCCGCCGCAGCGACGGCGGAGTGGACGTCGAATGGCACACCACCGCGGCCCGCCACGAGGCCGGTTCGCCGAACGTCATCGGCGTCTACTCCATCGCCTCCGCCTGCAAGGCGCTCACCGAAGCCGGGTTCGACGACCTCGTCGCCCGTGAGCAGCACCTGATCGCCACCGTCCGGGAGGGCCTCGCCGAGGTGCCCGAGGTCAAGGTCCTCTCGCTCTTCGGCGACGACTCCCCGCGCGTGGGTGTCATCTCGTTCGTCGTGGAGGGCTGGAACAGCTCCCACTTCGCCGCCGCGCTCTCCGCCGAGTACGGCATCGGCGTCCGCGACGGCCTGTTCTGCGCCCACCCGCTGGTCCGCACGCTGCTCGGCAGCGACCCGCAGACCCAGGGCGAGTGCGGGGCTCCCGAGGCCGCGCCGGGCGAGAAGTCGCTCAACGCCATCCGCGTCAGCTTCGGTGCCGGTACGCCCGACGAGCACGTGGAGCGTTTCGTACGGGCCGTGAAGGAGCTCGTCCGGGACGGCGCACAGTGGAAGTACCGCACCGAGGACGGCCGCTGCGTCCCGGACCGCGGCTGAACGCCCACTCGTACGGGTGATAGGGGGCTCCTGTCGGGGCCCCCTTCGTCAGGACTCCAGGCCGATGGCGAAGGCCGCCTCGAGGTCGTGCTGGGAGTACGTACGGAACGCCACGTGCGTGTCCGTCGCCTCGACGCCCGGGATCTTGCTGATCCGTCCGGGGATGACGTCCGCCAGGTCGTCGTGCCGGGGCACGCGGACCATGGCGATCAGGTCGTACGTGCCGGTCACCGAGAAGACCTCGCTGACGCTGTCGAGCGCGGCGATCGACTCCGCGATCTCGGGGATGCGGTCCACGCTGGTCTTGATGAGCACGATCGCGGTGATCACGGCTGGCTTTCTCCCTCGGTCGCCGCGGCTGGGGACTTCACTGTATCCCCACCCCGGTAGCGGCCCCAGGCGTAGAGGAAGCCGACGGCGAAGCCCACCACATGGGCCAGATAGGCGACACCGGGTCCCGCCCCCGCCGAGCGGGCCGCGAGCCACTGGAGCACGAACCAGAAGACGAGCACGATCCAGGCGGGAAAGCGCAGCGGCAGGAAGAAGAGGAACGGGAACAGGCTGGTCACGCGGGCGCGGGGGAAGAGATACAGGAACGCCCCGAGCACCCCCGAGATCGCCCCCGACGCCCCCACCAGCGTCTGCTCGCTGCTCGCGTACGCCGCCGCGTAGCCGAGCAGCGCCAGATAGCCGCAGCCCACATAGAAGAGGGCGAAGCCGACCGCCCCCATCCGCTCCTCGGCCATCGCGCCGAAGACGAACAGGAACAGCATGTTCCCGAGCAGATGCAGCCAGCTGCCGTGGACGAAGAGGGCGGTCAGCGGGGTGAGGAGCGTGCCCGGCTCACCGCTCATCAGCTCGGCCGGCACGACCCCCCAGCGGCGGAAGTACGCGCTCTGCGCCGCCATGGCCGTGTCCCCGGTCCCGTAGGACGGGTTCAGGCCCGACACCGGGCTGATCAGGAACGTGAGGCAGCAGGCCGCGATCAGGGCATACGTCACCGTGGGTCCGCTCCAGGCACCCCGCCACGCCCCGAGCGCCGCCTCCCGCCAGTCGATGCGCCGCCTGTCGATCATGGACAGATCATGGCGTAACGGGGCCGACCTGGACAGAGTGCCTCGCCGCGACACGGGGTACCTGCGAGGCCGTAGGGTTACGGGCAGTACCTCCGCAGTTCAATGGCGCACCGCGGCACCCGCATCCGCATCACGCACCTGAAAGAGGACGGCACGATGACGACGGTTCCCCTGCCGACCGCCGAGACCCGCTGGCGCTGCACCCTGTGCGGCAACCTGACCCGGTTCGATGTGACCCGCTCCTCCAAGGTCGTCGAGTACGTCCATCTGGATCTCGCGGGAGAGCCGAAGGTCGAGGAGCGCGAGGTGGTCAGTGAGACCATCGAGTCGGTCCGCTGCCGCTGGTGCAACGCGGTGGATCAGATCGAACTGGTGGACAGGCCCGGCACCGCTTCCTGACGGCGGCGGTGCGCAACACGATGGGGTGACGGAACGTGGAGCAGCCCGCGCGCGGTGGTGAACCGGCCGGCGCGGCAGGTGACGCTGCCGAGGCGCTCGACCGCCCGCTGCCTGACGGTGTACGGCGGAGGGTCGTCGCGCTGGTCTCGGACGCCTTCGGCGGGCTGACCGTCGCCGAGCTTCCGGCACCCCTGAGGCAGTACGCCCGCTTCACCCCGAGCCGGCGGGCCAAGTTCGCGGGCAACGCCATGGCCGCCGCCCTGGAGAGCGATCCGCTGTTCCGGCAACGGATCGGCGAGCGCTTCAAGGAGGCACAGCCCGAGCTGGCCGGGGCCGTCGAGACAGGCGCCCCGCCCGCAGCCGCCGACCCCGTCGACGTCGCTGCTGCCGCCTACGTGCTGCGCCCCACCGGCTGGGTCAAGCTGGTCGCCGCCGCGGGCGAGGAAGCCCAGCGGGCGGACGCCGAGCGCGCCGACGAGGCCGGCCGGCGCGAACTGGAGCGCCTGCGCGAGGAGGTCGCCGCCGCCAGGGAACGCGGCCGCGCGGAGACCGAGGAGCTGCGCCACGACCTGGAGGCGGCGCGCAGGGAAGCCGAATCGCTTCACCGCAAGCTGCGCAGCGCGCAGAGCGATGTGAAGCGCGGTGAGGCGGCGCTGCGCCGCACCCACGCCGAGATCGACACGATCAAGGCGGAGGCGGCGGCGCAGGTCTCGGCCGCCGAGAGTGAGACCCGTCGTCTCAAGGCCCGCCTCGGCGAGGTCGAGGCCGCCCTGGAGGCCAGCCGCCGGGCTGCCCGTGAGGGCCGCTCGGTCGAGGACATGCGGCTGCGGCTGCTGCTCGACACGGTGCTCGACGCCGCGCAGGGGCTGCGCCGCGAACTGGCTCTGCCACCCGTCTCCGTCCACCCCGCCGACACCGTCGACGCGGTGGAGCCCGGCCGGATGTCGCCGAAGGACATCGCGGCCCGCGCGCTCTCCGAGACCGATCCGGCGCTCCTGGACCAGCTTCTGGCGCTGCCGCAGGCGCATCTGGTCGTGGACGGCTACAACGTCACCAAGACCGGCTATCCCACCATGCCGCTGGAGAAGCAGCGGCTGCGGCTGCTCGGCGGGCTCTCCGCGCTCGCGGCCCGCTCGGGCGCCGAGGTCACCTGTGTCTTCGACGGGGCGGAGCTCGCCGCCCCGGTGCTCCTCGCGCCGCCGCGCGGGGTGCGGGTGCTCTTCTCCAAGCCGGGCGTGACGGCCGACGAGTTGATCCGTCAGCTGGTGCGTGCCGAGCCGCCGGGCCGGCCGGTCGTCGTGGTCTCCACCGACCGTGAGGTGGCCGACGGAGTCGCCAAGGCCGGTGCGCGGCCGGTCGCGTCCGCCTTGTTGCTGAAGCGGCTTTCGCGCGCCTCGTGACGTGTGGTAACTCCTGGGCTTAATGCCCGAATTCTGGAGGGCGCACGGTCAAGTGGCCGTTACTACCTGTGTGATGTGTGTAAATAAAGTGCCGCGTGAGCGAGATTTTGCTCATGAGGATTTGAACTGATCACAAGATGGTCACTAGGGTCAGGCCTCGAACCTCCGCGCGGTTGATCATCCATCCGGGATGGCAGCGGAGGAACCGCCTGCCGCAGCCTGGTTGGGCGGCTCGAGGAAGAAGGAGATCGCCTTCGTGGCGTCCCACCGTCGTCCCAAGCAGCCGAGCCGCACCCGTGTGACCGTGCTCACCGCGACCGCCGCCGCGGCCGTCGCGCTCTCCGCCCAGACGGGCGCCCAGGCGGCTCCCAAGCCGAAGATCGACGACGTCAAGTCGAAGGTCGACAAGCTGCACCACGAGGCCGAGGAGGCCACGGAGCAGTACAACCTGGCCGAGGAGCGTCGCGGCAAGCTGCAGAAGGAGATCGGCGCCCTTCAGGACAAGGTGGCGCGCGGCCAGCAGGAGCTCAACACCCTGCGGAACAACATCGGTTCGGTCGCCAGCGCGCAGTACCGCTCCGGTGGCATCGACCCGGCGCTCCAGCTCTTCCTCTCCTCCGACCCGGACACCTACCTCGACAAGGCGTCCGCGATCGACCAGCTCGGCGCCAAGCAGGCCGACGTGCTCCAGTCGATCCAGTCCAAGCAGCGCACGCTCGCCCAGCAGCGCGCCGAGGCGACGACGAAGCTCGCCGACCTCGAGGACGTCCGCAAGACCCTCGGTGAGAAGAAGAAGTCCTACCAGGGCAAGCTCGCCGAGGCGCAGAAGCTGCTCAACACCCTCACCGCCGCCGAGCGGGCCAAGATGCAGGCCGAGGAGCAGCGCGCCAGCCGCGCCGCCGGCGACCGCGTCGACCTCGGCAACGAGGTCCCGGCCTCGCAGCGCGGTGCCGCCGCGCTCAGCGCCGCCGCCACCCAGATCGGCAAGCCGTACGTCTCCGGCGCCGAGGGCCCCAACTCGTACGACTGCTCCGGGCTGACGCAGTGGGCCTACCGCCAGGCCGGCGTCACGCTCACCCGCACCACCTACACCCAGCAGAACGACGGCGTGAAGATCGGCCGCAGCCAGCTCAAGCCGGGCGACCTGGTCTTCTTCAACGGCCTGTCGCACGTGGGTCTGTACGCGGGCAACAACACGATCCTGCACGCTCCGAAGCCGGGCGCCTCGGTCCGCTACGAGTCCATGAGCTACATGGGCACCTTCCAGTTCGGCGTCCGCATCTGACGCGACCGCCGCACTCCGACGTGACGCCCAATCGGGTGGAATGTCGCATCCTTCTCTGACGTGACGCCCCGCCGGTGACCTGTGGTCTCCGGCGGGGCGTCACTTTGCGTGCCGGGAACCTTCGTTGGACGGAGAGTGATCACCGGCTACTGTCTGCCGCGCCAGTCTGGGTAACACCGAACGGAGCGCGATACGTGGCGTCACACCGACGACCCGCCAGGGTCACCGTCCTGACCGCCGCCGCGGCCACCGCGGCCACGGCCTTCGGTGCCGTCCCCGCGAGCGCCGACCCGGGCGGCACCCCGGAGACGACGCGCGCCACGGTCGACCGGCTCTTCGAGGAGGCCGAGCGGGCCACCGAGGGCTACAACAAGGCCGACGAGCGGGCGGACGAGCTGCGCAGGACGGTCTCCCAGGTGAAGGACAGCGTCGCGCGCGGCCAGGAGCGCATCAACCGCATGCGCGGCGCGCTCGGCTCGGTCGCCGGGGCCCAGTACCGCTCCGGCGGGATCGACCCCGCCCTCGCGCTGCTGCTCTCCTCCGACCCCGACTCGTACCTCGACCGGGCCTCCGTCCTGGACCGGGTGACCGCCCGGCAGAGCCTGGCCCTCGGTCAGCTCCAGCACGAGCAGCGCCGGCTGAACCAGGAGCGGACCGAGGCCGGCCGGCTCCTCGCCGAGCTGGAGCGCAGCCGCACCCAGGTCGCCCGGCACAAGCGCACCGTCGAGCGGAAGCTCGCCGAGGCCCGCCGGCTGCTCCAGTCGCTGACCGCCGAGGAGCGGGCGGACTTCGAGGGCCGTGCCTCCCGTTCGGGCCGTGACGGGCTGGAGGCGGAGCTGCCGCCGCTCGCCGACCTCGGCCCGGCCTCCTCGCGGGCCGCTGCCGCGGTGATCGCCGCGCGCAGTGCCATCGGCAAGCCCTATGTGTGGGGCGCGACCGGGCCGTCCGCCTTCGACTGCTCGGGTCTGATGGTGTGGTCGTACCGGCAGGCAGGCATCAGCCTCCCGCGGACCTCGGCGGCGCAGCGGTACGCGGGCCGGCAGGTGCCGCTCTCGCAGGCACAGCCCGGCGACCTCGTGACGTACCGCGGCGACGCCAGCCACGTCGGGATCTATGCGGGCGACGGGCAGGTCATCCACGCCCCCTATCCCGGCGCACGGGTGCGCTACGACCCGGTCGGGATGATGTCCCACGTGACGGTGACGCGGGTCTGACCGTACGCCCGTCCGCTCGTCTGCCCGTACGATCGGGAGCGTGGCAGGTCAGGGGTGTGGAGCGAGGCGAAGGGCGGCGGCCTGCCTGCTGACCGTTCTGCTCGCCCTCGCCGGCTGCGCGGCCCCGGAGGCGGCCGATCCGGCGCCCCAGGAGATCAGCGCGCTGCTCGACCGGCACGCGCGGGCGCTGCTCGCCCGCGACGAGGCGGCGTACGCCGTGGGGCTCGACCCCGCGTTCGCGCCCGCCGCGCTCCGGGAGTTCGACCGGCTCACCGAGGTGCCGCTCGCCTCGTGGGGCTACCGGGTGCGGGAGGTCGAGCGGCGGGACGAGGGCCGGGCGACGGTCCGCGCCGAGCTCAGCCACCGGATCGCCGGATACGACTCCGGGCCCGTCACCACCGAACGCGTCCTGGATCTGACCGAGCGCGAGGGCCGGTGGTACGTGACCGGCGACCGGCCCGCCGAGGGCGCCGCCCAGCAGCTGTGGCAGCAGGGCGAGGTCGACGCGGTACGGGGAGGGCGCAGCCTCGTCCTCGGCGTCGGGCAGCCGGAGGAGCGGCTCGAGGCGATCGCGGCGGCCGCCGACCGGGCGGTGCCCGCGGTCTCGTCGGCCTGGCCCGGCACGTGGGCGGGCCGGGTGGTCGTCCTCGTCCCCGCCTCGCTGGACGCCATGGGCGGGCTCCTCGGGGCGCCGGCGGCCTCGTACCGGGGGATCGCGGCGGTCACGACCGGGGAGGTCGGCGGCGGGCCGGACGCGCCCGCGGACCGGGTGATCGTCAACCCCGAGGCGTACGGGGTCCTCGGGGACTTCGGGCAGCAGATGGTGCTCACCCACGAGACGACCCACGTGGCCACCCGCGCCACCACCTCGGCGTCCACCCCGGTCTGGCTCTCCGAGGGCTTCGCCGACTGGGTCGCCTACCGCGGGACGGGCCGCACGGCCGCCCAGGCGGCCCCGGAACTGCGCCGCGCGGTCCAGGCGGGCGACGTACCTCCGGCCCTCCCGGATGACAAGGCCTTCGCCTTCGGCAGCGACCCGGACGCCCTGGCCCGCGCCTACGAGGGCGGCTGGCTGGCCTGCGCCCTGATCGCGGAGCGCTGGGGCGAGGCGAAGCTCACCGCCTTCTACCGCGCGGTGGGCGCCCACCCGCAGCGCGAGGGCGCGGTGGAGAAGGCGCTCGCCGAGGTTCTCGACACGACCCCGGAGGAGTTCACGGCGGCCTGGCGGGACCACGTACGGGAGCGGCTGGCGTAGGCGGCGGCGCGGCCCGCCTGTCCGGCCGGTTCCTCAGGCTCGGGCGTCCAGCTGCCGCAGCGCCTCGGTCAGCCACTCCTTCTCCGCCGTGCCGGTCGCGCGGGCGATCCTGAGCATGCCCTGGCGGAAGAGGTCGGGCTCCTCCTCGGCGCGGACCGGAGCGCCGTCCCGGTAGAAGAAGCTGGCCGGGGTGTTCAGGAAGGTCTGGCGGCGGCGCAGCACCGCCGCCTGGTCCGCCGGGGAGGGGAGCAGGCCCAGGAAGGCCAGCAGCGTGAAGAAGCGCTGGCCGTCGGTGATGTCCGCGTCCTTGGGATCGCGCAGCCGGGCGAAGAGCTCCTCCCGGCCCTCGGGGGTCAGCGACAGCGTCCTCCTCGGCGCCGCGCTCGTGCCCGGTTCCGTGTGCCGCTCCAGGAGGCCCGCCTTCACCATGCGGGTGATCGCCGGGTAGAGCGCGCCGTCGCTCACCGGGCGCACATGGCCGCTCAGCCCCTGGATGCGGTCCTTCAACTCGTATCCGTGCAGCGGCTTCTCGTAGAGAAAGCCGAGGATCGTCAGCTCCAGCACCCGCGCTCCTTCGCCCTTGTCCCGAACGGTGCGCCATGCTATCTCTTTTCGATGTGCCTCGAATCGAGGTATATCGTTTCGAGGGGGGACTGTCATGACACACCGCCGCACCCTGATCCGGCTCGCCCACCCCGTCTACTTCGAGCTTCTCGCCTCCGTCGCCGCCGGGATCATCACCATGGTCTGGGTCGCCCGCCTCGGCGGCGACGCCGTCGCGGCCGTCGCCGTCGCCACGAACGTCGAGAACGTCGCTCTCGGCGTGGTCCTCATGGCGTCCTCCGGCACCACCGTGCTCGTCGCCCGCGCCCGGGGCGCGGACGATCCGGGCGCCGTACGGGCGGCCGTCCGCGGCGGACGGCTGCTCGGGGCCCTGCTCGTCCCGCCCGTCGCCCTCGGTGGCTACCTGCTGCGCGAACCCCTCGCCGGGCTCGTCCTCGGCGGCGCCGGCACCCCCGCACACGCCCTCGCCACCGCATACTTCGCGATCTCGCTCCCCGGCACGGCCGTCTTCTTCGCGATCACCGTGGTCGACGGCATCCTCAAAGGCGCGGGGGACACCCGCACGCCCATGCGGCTCGCCTTCCTCGCCAACGGGCTGATCCTGGTCCTCGACCCGCTACTCATCCACGCGTACGGGGTGGAGGGCGCCGCACTCGCCACCGTGATCGGCCGCTCCGTCGCCCTGGCCGCCGGGCTGCTCGTCCTGCGCCGCAACCCGCTCCTGCGCGCGGCCCGGTCGGCCCTGCCCTCGGAGGGGACGACCGCCGCGCTGCGCCGTACCGTCGCCATCGGCCTGCCCATGTCCGTCGACTTCGTCGTGCGGATGGCGGGCGCCCTCGCCCTCGTCGCCGTCGTGGCCCGGCTCGGCGTCACCCCGGTCGCCGCCTACGGCATCGCCACCAAGGCCATGTACGTCGCCACGATGGCCTTCTACGCCGTGCGCCAGGCCGCCGCCATCCACACCGCGCACCTGCTCGGCGGGATGGGGGCGCCCCCTGCCCGAGCGGAGTCGGGAGCCCGGGGGAGGGACGAACGCCGGGAGGTGGGCCGGCAGGCCCTGTTCCTCGGAGCGGCCATCGGAACGACCGCCGCCGTCCTGCTGCTCGTCACCGCGGGGCTCGTGATGCGCGGCTTCGGTGCCGAGCCGGACGTGGCGGCCGCCGGCGCGCTCTTCCTGCGCTGCCTGGGGCCCTATCTGATCCTGATGGGCGGCTTCATCGCCCTCGCCGGAGTCTTCGAGGGCGCCGGGGACAGCCCCCGCCTCGCCAGGATCACCGTGCTCGGTGTCCTGGCCCAGCTCCCGCTCGCCCACACCTTCTCAGGCCTGGGCCTCCCCGGAATCTGCCTGGCCATGGCCCTCGCGATGGCGGGCCAGTGCGCGGCCCTGGGGATGCTGCACCGGCGTACGGCCGTTCCTCAGCCGACCGGCAGGCTCCGCGCGCGCTCCGGCTCCGGCTCCGTCTGAGCCGGGATCCGCACCGGGGTGAGCCGCGGCTCGGTGACCGTCTGCTGCCAGAGAATGCGACAGGCCGAGACCGACGCGGCGACCAGCAGCCCGTTCCGTATGAGCAGCAGCGTGATGCCCAGCGGGTCGCTGTCCGTCACATGCGAGAACCACACCGGGAACTCGAACTGCGTCACCGCCGTCGCCCACACCACCAGATGTGCCGGCCGTCGCATGCGGCTCGCCCGGTAGGCCATGCACACGGCGGCCAGACCGACCAGCCAGAGCATGTACTGCGGGCTGATCACCCGGCTCGTCGTGGTGAAGAGCAGCACCGCCACGAACGCCGCGTCCGCCGCGGTCGTCGACGTGAACCCCCGGGCGCGTATCCGCCACACGAGCAGCCAGCAGAACGCGGCGATGGTCAGGGCCATCGCGACCGTGGCGACCGCGGAGACGTACGGGCCGAGGAACTCGATCGAGCCGTAGTTCATCTGTGCCACGCCGTCCCAGCCGAGGTGGCGGGCCACATGGAAGACCATCGCCCCCAGGGACTCCAGCTCCAGCCCCCGGTCACGCTGGTACGTCAGGAAGGCCAGCGCCCCGGGCGCCGCGAGCACGCACAGGAGCAGCAGTCCGGCCGCCGCGCCCGCCGCCGTCGACCACGAGCGGAACGTCGCACGGCCGCGGGGCGTGCCCGCGAGCAGCAGCGCCGGCCAGACCTTCAGCATCGCCCCGAACCCCGCCAGGGCGCCGAGGACGCGCGGCCGGTGCACACCGGCCAGCAGCGCGGCCACCGCCACCGCCGTGACCATCAGGTCGTAGCGGGCGTACGCGGTCGGACCGAGCAACGGCACACCCGCGATCCAGATCCAGGCGCCGTGCCGGCTCCGGCCGCGCCGCCGGCCGGTGTACATCAGCAGTCCGAAGACGAGCGCGTCGCACAGGAAGGCGAGGACGAAGAAGGCCGAGGAGTACCCGAGGAACGGCAGCACCGCGGGGGAGAGGATCGCGAGGGCGGCCAGCGGCGGGTACTGCCAGGTCACGTCGTCCAGCGGGTACGTGCCCGTCTTCAGGACCTCGAACCAGCCCTGGTAGATCTGCTCGATGTCACTGGTGATGTCCGGCCCCGGGACCGTGACGACCTTGAAGACACACAGGAGCAGAATGATCCGGGTGAGCCCCCAGAGCACTATGGGGTTTCGTCTCGCGCGCTCGGCAGCCGTACCCAGTACGCCCGTCATGCCTACCTCGTCCCATCCTGTCGGTCTGTTCGGTCCGCGTCCGCGGACGGGTGGTGTTGCCGGGCGGGGGGTGCCGTCACGTACATTCGGCGACGATGCACAAGACCCTGATCGTAACCAACGACTTCCCGCCCCGGCCCGGTGGAATCCAGGCGTTCCTGCACAACATGGCGCTGCGTCTCGACCCCGAACAGATCGTGGTCTACGCCTCCACGTGGAAGCGCAGCCGCGAGGGGATCGAGGCGACCGCCGCGTTCGACGCCGAGCAGCCTTTCATGGTGGTGCGGGACAGCACCACCATGCTGTTGCCCACACCTCGGGTCACCGCGCGGGCGACAGCGCTGCTGCGCGAGCACGGCTGCGAATCGGTCTGGTTCGGGGCGGCGGCACCGCTCGGCCTGATGGCCCCCGCGCTGCGCCGGGCGGGCGCGCGACGGCTCGTGGCGACGACGCACGGGCACGAGGCGGGCTGGGCGCAGCTGCCCGGCTCCCGGCAGCTCCTGCGCCGGATCGGTGAGGGTACGGACACGATCACGTACCTCGGCGAGTACACGCGCTCGCGGATCGCCACCGCGCTGACCCCGGCCGCGGCCGGGCGGATGGTGCAGCTGCCGCCGGGCGTGGACGAGAAGACGTTCCACCCGGACTCGGGCGGCGACGCGGTACGGGAGCGGCTCGGGCTCAGCGGCCGGCCCGTGGTCGTGTGCGTCTCGCGGCTCGTCCCCCGCAAGGGCCAGGACACGCTGATCCGCGCCCTGCCGGAGATCCTGCGGCGGGTGCCGGACACGGTGCTGCTGATCGTCGGCGGCGGCCCGTACGAGAGGGACCTGCGGCGCCTCGCGGCGACGACCGGGGTGGCCGATTCCGTACGGTTCACGGGCGCGGTGCCGTGGGAGGAGCTGCCGGCCCACTACGGCGCGGGGGACGTCTTCGCGATGCCCTGCCGCACGCGCCGTGGGGGCCTGGACGTCGAAGGCCTCGGCATCGTCTACCTGGAGGCCTCCGCCACGGGGCTCCCGGTCGTCGCGGGCGACTCGGGCGGCGCGCCGGACGCGGTCCTCGACGGCGAGACGGGCTGGGTGGTCAGGGGCGACGCCCCGGAGGAGTCGGCGGACCGTATCGCGACCCTCCTGCTCGACCCGGCGCTCCGTGCCCGCATGGGCGAGCGGGGCCGCTCCTGGGTCGAGGACCGCTGGCGCTGGGACCTCCTGGCGGAACGCCTGAGGGAACTGCTGTAGCCGAACGCGTGGCCGGGGCCGTCGCGTCCCCGGCCACGCGACGCGGACGGGCCCCGCGGACCGCCTTTCGGCGGCCTGCGGGGCCCGTCGACGTTCAGGCACCGTGGGCGCTAGGCGCGGTAGATCGACTCGATCTCGTCCGCGAAGTCCTTCGCCACCACGTTCCGCTTCAGCTTCAGCGACGGCGTGATGTGGCCCGCCTCCTCCGTGAACTGGTACGGCAGGACGCGGAACTTCCGGACCGACTCGGCCTTGGACACCGCCGCGTTGCCGTCGTCCACCGCCCGCTGGACCTCCGCGAGCAGATCCGCGTCGTCGCGCAGCGACGCCGCTGTCGAGTCCGCCGGCTTGCCGTTCTCGGCCGCCCAGCGGCCCAGGAACTCCTCGTCCAGGGTGACCAGCGCGCCCACGAACGGCCGCCCGTCGCCGACCACCATGCACTCCGCGACCAGCGCGTGCGCCCGGATCCGGTCCTCGATGACCGCCGGGGCGACGTTCTTGCCGCCCGCCGTCACCAGGATCTCCTTCTTCCGGCCGGTGATCGCGAGGTAGCCGTCCTCGTCGAGCGTGCCGATGTCGCCCGTGTGGAACCAGCCGTCCGCCAGCGCCTCGGCCGTCGCCGTCTCGTTCTGCCAGTAGCCCGAGAAGATGTGCTCGCCGTGCAGCAGCACCTCGCCGTCGTCGGCGATCCGCACCACCGAGCCCGGCAGCGGCTGACCGACCGTGCCGATCTTCTGCCGGTCCCAGGGGTTGAACGCGGTCGCCGCGCACGACTCCGTGAGGCCGTAGCCCTCCAGGACCGTGAAGCCGATGCCGCGGAAGAAGTGGCCGAGCCGCTCACCCAGCGGTGCGCCGCCCGAGATCGCGTACTCGCCGCGTCCGCCGAGCACGGCCCGCAGCTTGGAGAAGACCAGCTTGTCGAAGACCTTGTGCTTGAGCTTCAGGCCGAGGGACGGGCCCTGCGGCGTGCCGATCGCCCGGCTGTACGCGATCGCCGTGTGCGCGGCCTTGTCGAAGATCTTGCCCTTGCCGTCGGCCTGGGCCTTCGCCCGCGCCGAGTTGTAGACCTTCTCGAAGACCCGCGGCACGCCCAGGATCAGCGTCGGCCGGAACGACGCCAGCTCGTCAGTGAGGTTCTTGATGTCCGGCACGCAGCCCAGCTTGATCGGCGCCATCACCGACGCGATCTCGACAAGGCGTCCGAAGACGTGCGCGGCCGGAAGGAACAGCAGGACCGAACACTCGCCGGTACGGAAGAGCGGCTTCAGGCGCTCCACCACGTTGCCGCACTCCGCGAAGAACGCCCGGTGCGTCAGCACACAGCCCTTCGGGCGGCCCGTGGTGCCCGAGGTGTAGACGATCGTCGCCGGGTCGTCCGCGTGCGCGGACGACATGCGCTCGTCGAGCAGCTCGTCCGAGACGTCCGCGCCGGTCGCCGTGAGCTGCGCGACGGCGTCCGCCTCGATCTGCCAGACACCCTTGAGGGCCGGCAGGCCCGCCCGTACCGACTCCACCGACTCCTGGTGGGCCGCGGACTCGACGAGGACGAGCGAAGCGCCCGAGTCACCGAGGATCCACTGGATCTGCTCCGGCGAGCTGGTCTCGTACACCGGCACGGTCACCGCGCCCGCGCTCCAGATCGCGAAGTCGAGGAGCACCCACTCGTAGCGCGTCCTGGAAAGCAGGGCCACGCGGTCGCCCGGCTCGACGCCGGCGGCGATCAGACCCTTCGCGGCCCCGCGGACCTCGGCGAGGAACTGCTTGGCGGTGACGTCCGTCCAGACGCCGGCCACCTTGCGTCCCATCACGGCGGTGTCTGGGTGCTGAGTGGCGTTGCGGCGGATGAGATCCGTCAGGTTGCCGTCCGAGGGGACCTCGTACAGGGCCGGAAGGCTGAACTCGCGCAAGACTGCTGCTCCTCATCGGGCGCCGGCGCCACGGCTCTGTGTGAATGCACCGGTGCGGTCCAAGATCGGGCAGGTGCTCAGTGGGGGTGAGCACAACTGGACTGCCCGGACGTTACCCATCAGTACTGGGTTCCCGATAGGGGGTCCTGGCCAGATGTTCCGTGCGTCACACAGCTGTGGCGGTGCTTCGCGCACAGTAGTCCACAGCTTTGAAGACTCGGAAGTAACCGCAGGTCCGACGCCCTACGCTGAACCGCATGAGGATCAACGTGGTCAGTGACGTACACGGGAACAGCGGGGCCCTCGCCAAGGCGGGGCAGGGCGCGGACGCCCTGGTCTGTCTCGGCGACCTGGTGCTCTTCCTCGACTACGCCGACCACAGCCGGGGCATCTTCCCCGACCTCTTCGGTGTCGAGAACGCCGACAGGATCGTCGAACTGCGCACCGCCCGCCGCTTCGACGAAGCCCGTGACCTGGGACGGCGCCTCTGGGCCGAGCTCCCCGTCGACCGCGACACCGCCATCGAGTCCGCCGTGCGCCGCCAGTACGAGGAGCTCTTCGCGGCCTTCCCGGACCCGACGTACGCGACGTACGGAAACGTCGACATCCCCGGGCTCTGGCGCGAGTACGCCCAGCCCGGCACGACGGTCCTCGACGGTGAGCGGGTCGAGCTCGACGGCCTGGTCTTCGGCTTCGTGGGCGGCGGGCTGCGGACGGCGATGCGGACGCCGTACGAGATCTCCGACGAGGAGTACGCGGCGAAGGTCGAGGCGCTCGGCGAGGTCGACGTGCTGTGCAGCCACATCCCGCCGGACGTACCGGAACTGACGTACGACACGGTGCCGCGGCGCTTCGAGCGCGGCAGCCGGGCGCTCCTCGACGCGATCCGGCGCACGCGGCCGCGGTACGCGCTCTTCGGCCACGTCCACCAGCCGCTGGCGCGGCGCATGCGGGTGGGAAGCACGGAATGCGTGAACGTCGGCCACTTCGCCTCGACGGGCAGGCCGTGGACGCTGGAGTGGTGACAGGCGTTCGGTGACGGCGCGATAGCCTTCGGTCCGGCACGTTCGTGCCCCTACGACTTCCGCCGGACCGCACAGTGGAGGACCCACACGATGGCCGAACACACCAGCTCGAGCATCACCATCGAGGCGGCACCGGCCGACGTCATGAGCGTCATCGCCGACTTCGCGCGCTACCCCGAGTGGACGGGCGAGGTGAAGGAGGCCGAGGTCCTGGAGAAGGACGCGGCCGGCCGCGCGGAGAAGGTCCGACTGCTGCTCGACGCGGGCGCGATCAAGGACGACCACACGCTGGCGTACACCTGGACCGGCGACAACGAGGTCGCGTGGACGCTGGTCAAGTCCCAGATGCTCCGCGCACTCGACGGCTCCTACCGGCTGGCGCCGGCGGGCGGCGGCGAGCGCACCGAGGTGACGTACCAGCTGACGGTGGACGTCAAGATCCCGATGCTGGGCATGATCAAGCGCAAGGCGGAGAAGGTCATCATCGACCGCGCTCTGGCGGGCCTGAAGAAGCGGGTCGAGTCGGGCGCGTAGGTCCGCGACCCCCGTTGTGGGCACCCGATCCGCCCCGGCGGATCGGGTGCCCACAACGGAACGGCGCCCTCGCCGGTCCCAGGCTCCCCGCTCCCACGGGTGCGGCGCCGTCGTGGGTTGCGCCCACCGGTCCCGCCCCGCGGGACGACTGCCCGCAACCGGGGGCGGGGGTGACCGCCCACAACCGGGGCCCGGTTCGTACCGGTAACGTTCCCGGCCATGGGGATCATGCTTGTCACCGGCGCCGGCGGCGCCGGGCGGACCACCGTCGCCACCGCCGCCGCCCTCGCCGGGGCGCACGCCGGCCGACGCGTCCTGCTCGTCTCCGCCGAGGCCGACGAGGGCCTCGGCGTGGACGTCCTCCGGCCGAGCCCCGCCGCCGACTTCCGGCGCGAGTTCCTCGCCCTGCAGGAACGCACCGCCACC
The DNA here is from genome assembly GCF_042902595.1 of Streptomyces sp. NPDC012508. Taxonomy (NCBI): domain Bacteria; kingdom Bacillati; phylum Actinomycetota; class Actinomycetes; order Kitasatosporales; family Streptomycetaceae; genus Streptomyces; species Streptomyces sp. NPDC012508. The sequence goes on along the minus strand of NZ_JBIBEO010000006.1, from coordinate 406,080 downwards.
GCCCTCGACCTCCTCGGCGCCACCCCCTTCGAGGACGCCGAGCTCACCGAGCTCCCCGGCAGCGCCCCCTTCGCCCTCCTCCGCGCCCTGCGTGACGCCGCGGCCCAGGACCGGGACCTCGTCGTCGTCGACCTGCCCCCGCTCCTGGACGCCCTCGCCCTCCTCGCCCTGCCCGAGCAGCTGCGCCGCTACCTCCGCCGCCTCCTGCCGCCCGAACGGCAGGCCGCCCGCGCCCTGCGCCCCATGCTGGCCCAGCTCGCCGGCGTCCCGATGCCCGCGCAGTGGCTCTACGAGACGACCGCCCGCTGGGAGGCCGAGCTCGCCGCGGTCCAGGCCGTCGTCGACGCCCCCACCACCACCGTCCGCCTGGTCGTCGAGCCGGGGCCCGCCGCCGCGGACACCCTGCGCACCGCCCGCCTCGGCCTCGCGCTCCACGGCCTCACGCTCGACACCGTCGTCGCCAACAAGCTGCTCCCCGCCGAGTCGCCCGACCCCTGGTTCGCCGCGCTGACCGCCCAGCAGCACGAGCACCTGGACCGGCTCCGTACCGGACACGACGGAGTCGTCCACGCGCTCCCGCACCTCGGCCGGGACCCCCGCGGCCCCGAGGACCTCGCCCTGCTCGCCGTCGACACCAAGCCCGCCCCGGCCCCCGAGTGGACCGTCGAGGACCGCCGCGCCGAGGACGGCCTCCTCGTCTGGCACATCCCCCTGCCCGGCGCCACCAAGGACGAGCTGTCCCTCGTCCGCCGCGGCGACGAACTCCTCCTCGCCGTCGGCCCGTTCCGCCGCAACATCCCGCTGCCGCCCGCCCTGCGCCGCTGCACGGTCGCCGGCGCCGGACTCGTCGACGGCGATCTCCGGGTCAGGTTCACCCCGGACACCGGCCTCTGGCCGAAGACGCCGAAGACGCCGTAGCCCCGGGCCGCCGAAGACGCCGTGGTCCCGGGCCGCCGAGAACGCCGTCGCCCCCGAGGACCGCCCGCGCCGTGTACCGTCGACGGTATAAGCCGTAAGGAGTACGCCATGAGCGATTCAGATGCCTGGGCCAAGGCGTGCGCCGAGGACCTGGAGGCCGAGAAGGCCCGCCGCCGTGCCGCGGCCGGCGTGGAGCCCGGGTCGGCCGCCGAGGAGTTCCGCAAACTCTTCGACGCCGTCGCCGAGAAGGTCTCCACACTGCGCAACCCGCTGATGGGCATGGCCGCCCAGGGCACGATGCAGCAGTTCGTCAACCAGGCGAAGGCCGCCGTCGAGCCGATCGTCGAGCGCAACCCCCAGGTCTTCGACCACCTTGCCGCGGCCGGCAACGAGCTGCTCGCCGCGTACCGCTCGGCGGTCGAGAACCACGAGACGCGCTGGACGCGCGACGAGCCGGACGACCCGCGCAAGCAGGCCCCGGCGGAGCGGCCCGAGGACGCGAAGAGGGACGACGAGGGGCCCGGAACCGGGCAGCACATCGACCTGGACTGATCAGGACGGTCGGCCCCCTCGGGTACGGTTGGCCTTAGCGGGGCTCGACCGAAAACTGAGGGACACATGGGACTCACCATCGGCGTCGACATCGGCGGCACGAAGATCGCGGCCGGCGTGGTCGACGAGGAGGGCAACATCCTCGACACGCACAAGGTGCCCACCCCGCCGACCCCCGAGGGCATCGTCGACGCGATCTGCGCCGCTGTCTCCGAGGCCGGCAAGGGCCACGAGATCGAGGCTGTGGGCATCGGTGCCGCGGGCTACGTCGACGACAAGCGCGCCACCGTCCTCTTCGCGCCGAACATCGACTGGCGGCACGAGCCGCTGAAGGACAAGGTCGAGCAGCGGGTCGGTCTGCCCGTCGTCGTGGAGAACGACGCGAACGCGGCGGCCTGGGGCGAGTACAAGTTCGGCGCGGGCAAGGGCCACGAGGACGTCATCTGCATCACCCTGGGCACCGGCCTCGGCGGCGGCATCATCATCGGCAACAAGCTGCGCCGCGGACGCTTCGGCGTGGCGGCGGAGTTCGGTCACATCAGGGTCGTCCCGGACGGACTGCTCTGCGGCTGCGGCAGCCAGGGCTGCTGGGAGCAGTACGCCTCCGGGCGTGCGCTCGTCCGGTACGCCAAGCAGCGCGCCAACGCCACCCCCGAGCGGGCCCAGGTCCTCCTCGGTCTCGGCGACGGCACCCCGGGGGGAATCGAGGGCAAGCACATCAGCGAGGCGGCCCGCGCCGGCGACCCGGTGGCCGTGGACTCCTTCCGTGAGCTGGCCCGCTGGGCCGGTGCCGGCCTCGCCGATCTCGCCTCGCTCTTCGACCCGTCCGCCTTCATCGTCGGCGGCGGAGTCTCCGACGAGGGCGAGCTGGTCCTCGACCCGATCCGGAAGTCCTTCCGGCGCTGGCTGATCGGCGGCCAGTGGCGACCGCACGCCCAGGTCCTCGCCGCGCAGCTCGGCGGCAAGGCCGGACTGGTCGGCGCGGCCGACCTGGCCCGCCAGGGCTAGCTTTCGCGCAGCACGACTCCACCCGCCCGCCGCGTCCCCCGGGGACCGGCGGGCGGGTGTCGTATGTTGCTGGGATGGCGATCACTCCGCTGCCCAACTCCCGCACCGAGACGGACGGTTCGGCCGTCGTCCGGGTCCTCGGCTACAACGTCCGTTCGATGCGGGACGACGAGGACGCGCTCGCCCGGGTCATCCGGGCGTGCGCACCCGATCTCGTCTTCGTCCAGGAGGCGCCGCGGTTCTTCCGCTGGCGCAAGCACGCGGCCCGGCTCGCCGCGAAGTGCGAACTCGTCGTACTCGGCGGTGGCGCGACGGCCGCCGGGCCGCTGCTGATGTGCTCGCTACGGGCGACGGTGGAACGCACCGAGGACGTGCTGCTGCCGCTCACCCCGGGTCTGCACCGGCGCGGTTTCGCCACCGCCGTCGTACGGTTCGGGGGCGCCCGGGTCGGCCTGATCAGCTGTCATCTGAGCCTGCGGAGCGAGGAACGGTACGCCCAGGCCGGGATGCTCCTCGACCGGGTGGCCGCTATGGACACCCCGCACGTGATCGTGGCGGGAGACCTCAACGAGCGGCCGGGCGGCCGGAGTTTCACCCGGCTCGCGAAGGAGCTCCAGGACGGCTGGGAGGTCAGCCCTTGGGGCGGCGAGTACACGTCGACGCCCGGCGACCCGCACCAGCGGATCGACGCGATCCTGGCCACGCCGGGGGTGGAGTTCCTGGGCTGCGGCGTCCCGCAGGACCTCGACCCGTCGGACCTGGAAGCGGCGACGGACCACTTGCCGGTCCTGGCGGCGGTGAGGATTCCGGCGTCCTGAGGGAAGCCGCGGACGGGGCGACCACGCTCGGCGGACGGAGTCCGGCGCAGCCGTCCCGAATCCCGTGAGGCGCCCAGGCGCCGAGCGGAGGGCGTCAGGAGCACAGCCCGGGATCCGTACCGACCGCGATCGCGGCGCCCCGCCCCGAGGCCGGGGCGCCGGCGCCGTCACACCACCGCGCCGCGGCCCGGGTCGTCGAACTCGTCGTCCTCGTCGTCGTGCCTCATCCGGGCGACCAGCGTCGCGAAGCCGCCCAGGAAGCCGCCCACGCACACCGTCGTCAGCCACCACGTCATGTCCCACTGGAGCAGCACGGCGAGGAGCATGAGGACCGGGCCGCCCACGACGCCCAGCCACGCGAACTTCGTCGTCGCGTCCGCCTCCGGCAGGGGAGGCGGCTCCGGCGGGACGAAGTGACCCTCGCCGTCGTCGTCGTCCTTCTTCGCCGTCTTCTTGCCGTCGGCCTCGGCGGTCTCGGCGTCCGGGTCCGCGAGCTCGTAGTCCCGGGGACCGCCGCCGCCCACGCCCACACCGACGCCGGGCGCGAAGACGATCGAGCTGCCCGGCGCGGGCTTGGCGGGGCCCCCGCGATCCTCGTCCTCGTCCGAGTCCTCTTCTTCCTCGTCCTCGTCCTCGTCGTCGGCGTCCGCGGTACCGCCCGCGCCGCCACCCGCGCCGCCGTCATCGTCACCGTCGTCCAGGCCGTCCACCGGCTCCGGGAGCGCCAGATCCTCCACCGACCGGAACGGCCTCGCCCCCGGCGGGTCCGCCGGCTCCTCGCCGTACCCCGCGACGATCGCGGCCCACGCCGCCTCCTCGTCGATGGGCTGCGGGTCGCCGCGCTCCCCGTCCTGCTGCTCAGCCACCGCTCGTGCTCCCCTTCTCCCCGACGACGTCCGGAGCGAGCCGGCCCACGAAGGCCAGGCTCTCCTCGAAAATCCGCTCCGCGTCATGGTCCAACGTCGCCACGTGGTAGCTCTGTTCCAGCAGGATCTCCTTCACGTCCGTCGAGGAGATCCGGCTCAGGATCCGCGCCGAGTCGGCGGGCGGCACCACATGGTCCTGCGGGCTGTGCAGAACCACCACCGGCTGCGTGACCTGCGGCAGCTCCGCGTCCACCGTGCGGAAGAGCCGGCGCAGGGAGTGCGCCGCGTGCAGCGGCACCCGGTCGTAGCCGATCTCCGCCATGCCCTCCTTGGCGATGTCGCTCGCGATGCCGTTGGTCGTACGGACGAAGTGGCGGACGACGGGCAGCGCGTGCGCCGCGAGCCCGTGCACCTTGTTGCCGGGGTTGACGAGGACGAGGCCCCGTACCGCGTCCCCGTGTTTGGCCGCGAGGCGCAGCGCCAGCGCCCCGCCCATGGAGAGGCCGAAGACGAAGACGTGCTCGCAGCGGGCGAGCAGCTCCCGCAGCTCCCGGTCCACCTCCGCGTACCAGTCGTGCCAGGTGGTGAGCTGCATGTCCTCCCAGCGCGTGCCGTGTCCGGGCAGCAGTGGCACCGACACCGTCAGTCCGCGCTCGGCCAGGTACTCGGCCCAGGGGCGCATCGACTGCGGGGAACCGGTGAATCCGTGACAGAGAAGGACGCCGACCTTGCCGCCCTCGTGGCGGTACGGCTCGGCTCCAGGAAGGACCGGCACCGGGGTCTCCTGTTCGGGGGTTTCGGCTTCGAGGAGGGCGAGGCTTCGACGAAGCGACGAGAAAAGGGGAAGGCCTTCACGGTACGCGACCGGACCGACACCGGACCAGGTCCGTTCGCACGAAGGTGCCCCGCCCACGGCCGGACCCGAGCGGGCAGGCGGGAAAAGGCGGGATAAGGTCAGTCCGACGGCACACGGAAGGTACTCGAGTTGATCTACGGCGCAATGAAGTTCTCCATCGGAGGGTCACTGAAGCTCGCCTTCAGGCCGTGGGTGGAGGGCCTCGAGAACATTCCCGCCGAGGGGCCGGCGATCCTCGCGAGCAACCACCTCTCCTTCTCGGACTCCTTCTTCCTGCCCGCCGTCCTCGACCGCAAGGTCACCTTCATCGCCAAGGCCGAGTACTTCACCTCACCCGGTGTGAAGGGCAAGCTCACCGCCGCCTTCTTCAAGGGCGTCGGCCAGCTCCCCGTGGACCGCTCCGGCGCCCGCGGCGCGGGCGAGGCGGCGATCAAGGCCGGTATCGAGGTCATCGAGAAGGGCGGGCTCTTCGGTATCTACCCCGAGGGCACCCGCTCGCCCGACGGCCGGCTCTACCGTGGCAAGCCCGGTGGCCTCGCGCGCGTGGCCCTGGCCACCGGCGCGCCGGTCATCCCGGTCGCCATGATCGACACCGAGAAGATCCAGCCGCCCGGCAAGGTCGTCCCCAAGCTGATGCGCCCGGGGATCCGGATCGGCAAGCCGCTCGACTTCAGCCGCTACCACGGCATGGAGGGCGACCGCTTCATCCTCCGCTCGGTGACCGACGAGGTCATGTACGAGATCATGAAGCTGTCCGGCCAGGAGTACGTCGACATCTACGCGACCGCCGCCAAGCGTCAGATCGCGGAGGCCGAGAAGGCCGCCAAGGAGGCCGTCAAGGCCGAGATCGCGGCACGGGAAGAGTCCGGCGCCTGACCCTCACGCAGAGGAGGGGGCGCCCCGGGGGGTGGGGGAGATGGCCAAGCGCGAGCGTGTCGTGCGGATGTCGGTCGAGCAGCCGTTGTGGCGCGCGCTCACCGCGTACCGCGTCGGCACGATGATCTACGCCGTTCTGATCTTCGTCTTCGCCCGGGACCGCTACGAGCGTCCCTGGGTGGCCGTCGCCTTCCTCGCCGTCATGTGCGTCTGGACGCTGGCCACCCTGCCCAAGGTGGCGAACGCGGCCAGCTGCACCAGGCGCTTCCTGATCGCCGACCTCGCCGTCGCCCTGACCGGCATCCTGCTCACTCCGCTCGCGGACCAGCACGCCCAGTCGGTCGACGGCCCCACCCTGCCGACGATATGGACCGCCGGCGCCGTCCTCGCGTACGCGATCAAGGGCGGGTGGCGCTGGGCCGGCTTCGCCTCCTCGCTGGTCGCCGTCGCCAACATCATCGAGCGCGCCCACCCCACCCGGGACACCCTCCACAACGTCCTCCTGGTGTGGGTGGCGTCCATCGCCATCGGATACGTCGTCGAGGTCGCCCGCGCCTCCGAACGCACCCTCGCCCGCGCCCTGGAGATCGAGGCCGCGACCCGGGAGCGGGAGCGCCTCGCCCGGGACATCCACGACAGCGTCCTCCAGGTCCTGGCGATGGTGCAGCGGCGCGGTACGGCCCTGGGCGGCGAGGCTGCCGAGCTGGGCCGGATGGCGGGCGAGCAGGAGGTCGCGCTGCGCACCCTGGTCGCCGGCGGGCTGACCCGGCCGTCGCTGGTCTCGGAGGACGAGTCCGAAGGGGCGGTGGTCCGCGTCGTCGAGGAGCCGGACGACGACACCCCGGTCGATCTGCGCGCCCTGCTCGCCCCGCGCGCCGGGGCGAAGGTCACGCTCTCGGACCCGGGCGCCCCGGTCCTGCTGCCGCAGGCCGCCGGCCAGGAGCTGGCCGCCGCCGTCGGAGCCGCCCTGGACAATGTCCGGGTGCACGCGGGCGAGGACGCGCGGGCGTGGATCCTGGTCGAGGACTGGCCGGACGAGGTGATCGTGACGGTACGGGACGACGGCCCGGGCATCCCGGAGGGGCGGCTCGCGCAGGCGGAGGGCGAGGGACGGATGGGCGTCGCGCTCTCCATCCGCGGCAGACTGCGCGACCTGGGCGGCACGGCCGAGCTGATCTCGGTGCCGGGCCAGGGCACGGAAGTGGAACTGAAGGTCCCGAGGGGCACACGCCCGACGGACGCACGGGGGAAGGCGGGAACGAGATGAGCGAGCAGCAGCAGATCAAGGTGATGGTCGTCGACGACCATCCGATGTGGCGGGACGCGGTCGCCCGCGACCTCGCCGAGGCCGGGTTCGACGTGGTGGCCACCGCGGGCGACGGCGAGCAGGCCGTGCGCCGGGCGGGGGCGGTGAGCCCGGACGTGCTCGTCCTGGACCTCAACCTGCCCGCCAAGCCGGGGGTCCAGGTCTGCAAGGAGCTGGTCGGCGCCACCCCCACCCTGCGGGTCCTGGTGCTCTCCGCGAGCGGCGAGCACGCCGACGTCCTGGAGGCGGTCAAGTCCGGTGCCACCGGCTATCTGCTGAAGTCGGCCAGCACGGCCGAGCTGATCGACGCGGTACGCCGTACGGCCGTCGGCGACCCCGTCTTCACACCCGGGCTCGCGGGCCTGGTCCTCGGCGAGTACCGCAGGCTCGCCTCCGAGCCCGCCCCGGTGGCCGGCGCGGACGAGCCCAAGGCGCCCGAACTGACCGAGCGCGAGACGGAGGTGCTGCGGCTCGTGGCCAAGGGCCTGAGCTACAAGCAGATCGCCGAGCGCCTGGTGATCTCGCACCGGACCGTGCAGAACCACGTCCAGAACACGCTCGGCAAACTCCAGCTGCACAACCGGGTGGAGCTCGTCCGGTACGCGATAGAGCGCGGCCTCGACGACGCCTGACCCTCCTGCCGCGGCCGTACCCGAGCCGTCGGCCGTGGAGCCCGTACGGCCGTGCCCGACCGCCCCGGGGCGGGGGCCGAACGGCCCCGCCCGAGCGTCCGGGCGGGAGCCCGTACCGCCGTACGGCGCAGGACAATTCACTCTCCGTGCCATGTCGAAGTGACCCACGTCACTACTAGCGTGGGTCGCGCATCCCGTCCGCACGGCGAAGGAGAGGTCCATGCGCGTCGGCGTACTGACCGGAGGCGGCGACTGCCCCGGTCTCAACGCGGTCATCCGCGCCATCGTCCGCAAGGGCGTCCAGGAGTACGACTACGAGTTCACCGGCTTCCGCGACGGCTGGCGCGGCCCCCTGGAAGGCGTCGCCGTACCCCTCGACATCCCGACCGTCCGCGGCATCCTGCCGCGCGGCGGCACGATCCTCGGTTCCTCCCGCACCAACCCGCTCACCGCCGAGAACGGCATCCGCCGGATCAAGGAGAACCTCGCCAAGTACGAGATCGACGCCCTGATCGCGATCGGCGGCGAGGACACCCTCGGCGCCGCCGCCCGGCTCGTCGACGAGTACGGCGTCCGCTGCGTCGGCGTCCCGAAGACCATCGACAACGACCTGTCCGCCACCGACTACACCTTCGGCTTCGACACGGCCGTCGGCATCGCCACCGAGGCCATCGACCGGCTGCACACCACCGCCGAGTCCCATATGCGGGTCCTGGTGGTCGAGGTGATGGGCCGTCACGCAGGCTGGATCGCGCTGCACTCCGGTCTCGCGGGCGGCGCCAACGTCATCCTCATCCCCGAGCAGCGCTTCGACCTCGACCAGGTCTGCGCCTGGGTCACCTCCCGCTTCAAGGCCACCTACGCCCCGATCGTGGTCGTCGCCGAGGGAGCGATGCCCAGGGACGGCGACATGGTCCTCAAGGACGGCACCCTCGACTCGTACGGACACGTCCGCCTCTCGGGCGTGGGCGAATGGCTCGCCAAGGAGATCGAGAAGCGGACGGGTCACGAGGCCAGGACCACCGTCCTCGGCCATGTGCAGCGCGGCGGCACGCCCAGCGCCTTCGACCGCTGGCTCGCCACCCGCTTCGGACTGCACGCCATCGACGCGGTCCGCGACGGAGCCTGGGGGCAGATGGTCGCGCTGCGCGGCACCGACATCGTCCGCGTCCCGATCGCCGAGGCGACGGCGCGGCTCAAGACGGTCGATCCGGCGCTGTACACGGAGGTGGGCGTCTTCTTCGGCTGAGCGGAGCGGCGCCGGTGAGGCCGGTCGGTGTTTTTTCCCAGCCGGTCGGCCGACCCGGAGTCAGCTGACCCGGCGTCGGCCGCCCCGGCCTGCGGCGCGGACCGCTCCCGGGGTCGTATATTCGCCGGTACCCGACAATTCCGGCGAACCCCCGGGAGGGGATCCGTGGAAATCCTGGCATTCGGTGTGCAGGCCGACGAGAAGCCGCTGATCGAGAAGGCCTTCGCGGGACTCCACGACGTCCGCTGCCTGGACGTGTTCCTCAACCAGGACACCGCCCCCATCGCGGCCGGCCACGAGATCGTCTCCACGAGCGTCAACGCCGACCTCGGCGGAGCGGTCCTGCGCACGCTCGCCGCCGGCGGCACGAAGCTCATCGTCCAGCGCTCCACCGGCTTCAACAACATCGACCTCGATGTCGCCGAGCGCCTCGGCCTCACCGTCGCCAGGGTCTCGTACTACTCCCCGTACTCCGTCGCCGAATTCGCCTGGACCCTTGCGATGGCCGTCAACCGGCGGATCGTCCGCGCCTCCAACCGGACCCGCGACTTCGACTTCCGGCTCGACGGGCTGATGGGCCGTGACCTGCGCGGCCGCACGGTCGGTGTGCTCGGCACCGGGAAGATCGGCGAGGCCTTCACCCGGATCGCCCACGGCTTCGGCATGAACCTCCTCGGCTGGGACGTCGCCGAGAACCCCGCCTGCCTCGAACTCGGCATGAAGTACGTCGAGAAGGAGCAGCTCCTCGCCGAGTCCGACCTGGTCAGTCTGCACGTACCGCTGCTCCCCGCGACCCGGCGTCTCCTCGACGCCACCGCGCTCAGGTCGATGAAGGACGACGCCATCCTCGTGAACTCCAGCCGCGGCGGGCTCATCGACACCGAGGCGCTGGTGGCCGAGCTCCGCGCCGGCCGGTTCACCGGCGTGGGACTCGACGTGTACGAGGCGGAGGCCGGGCTCTTCTTCCTCGACAAGTCGCTCGAGGTCGTCGAGGACGACACGCTGGCCCGCCTGGTGACCTTCCCGAACGTGGTGGTCACCTCGCACCAGGCGTACTACACGTTCGACGCCGTCGGCCAGATCGTCGACACGACCGTCCAGAACGTCCTCGACTACACCGCGGGGCGGCGCAGCGAGAACGTCCTGGTCCCGGCCGGCTCCTAGCGTCCGGGCCGTCTCCTAGCGTCCCGGCCGCCTCCTAGACCAGTACGCCGGCGAGCAGGGACGCCGTCAGCGCCGCTCCCTCCATCGTCAGGACCGACTCCGGGTGGAACTGGACGCCCGCGAAACCGGGCCCGCGCAGCGCGTGCACCTCGCCCGTCTCCTCGTCCCGGCTCACCTCGATCCGGTGCAGGGCCAGTTCGGTCGCCGACCGGTCGTCGCAGCGGGCCGTGAAGCTGTTGTAGAAGCCGACGGTCTGCTCCTGGCCGAAGAGGTCGATCCGCACCTGCGCCCCCTGGAACGGGGTGCGCTTGCGGACGATCTCCAGGCCCAGTTCGGCCGCGATCAGCTCATGACCGAGGCAGACGCCCAGCAGGCCGTGCCGGTGGTCCCGTACGAGATCGGCCGTGAGCCCGCGCAGGAGACGCATCTTCGGATCGGCGGCGTCCGACGGGTCCCCCGGCCCCGGGCCGAGCACCACCGGACCGTCATGGGCGAGCGCGAGCTCCCGCAGCCCCGGCTCGTCGTAGCGGACCACCGAGACCTCCAGGCCGGAGGAGCGCAGCAGGTGCGCGAGCATCGCCGTGAAGGTGTCCTCGGCGTCGATCACCAGCGCGTGGCCGCTCAGCTCGGCCGACCGGACCTGCATCCGCAGCCAGAACGGCGCCAGGTCGGCCCGCCGGGCGTCCAGCGCGGCCCGCACCCGCGGATCGTCCGCGAGCCGCGGGCCCAGCGGAGACGCGTCGCGCGGCCGCCCCTCCCGTACCCCCAGCGCGGCGAGCACGCCCGCCGCCTTGGCGTGCGTCTCGGCGACCTCACCCGCCGGGTCGGAGTGCCGCACGAGCGTCGCGCCGACCGGCACCCGCAGCCGCCCGTCGCCGGAGATGTCGGCGGTCCGGATGAGGATGGGGGAGTCCAGGGTCTGCGCCCCGCTCTCGTCGGTACCGAGCAGGGCGAGGGCGCCCGCGTAGTAGCCGCGCCCGCCGGCCTCGTGCCGCTCGATCACCCGGCAGGCGTTCTGCACGGGCGAGCCCGTGACCGTCGCCGCGAACATGGTCTCCCGCAGCACCTCCCGTACGTCGAGGGACGAACGGCCCCGCAACTCGTACTCGGTGTGCGCGAGATGTGCCATCTCCTTGAGCCGCGGCCCGATCACCACCCCGCCCATGTCGCCGACCGTGCACATCATCTTCAGCTCCTCGTCGACCACCATGGAGAGCTCCTCGGTCTCCTTGCGGTCGGCCAGGAACGTCAGCAGGTCCTCGGGGGTGGGCGCGGCCCCGGCCGGGTAGCGGTACGTCCCGCTGATCGGGTTCATGACGACCGTTCCCCCCGACATCCGGACGTGCACCTCCGGGCTCGCCCCGACGAGGGTCCGGTCGCCGGTGTGGACGACGAACGTCCAGTACGCGCCCCGCTCACCCGCCAGAAGACGGCGGAAGAGCGCGAGGGCGTCGGCGCGCCCGAAGCCGGGGATCTCGCCGGTGTAGGTCCGGCGGATGACGAAGTTGGCGCCCTCACCGGCGCCGATCTCCTCGTCGATCACCCGCCGCACGGTCTCGGCGTACGCCTCGTCCGACACGTCGAACCCGCCGCCCCGGACACGGACCGCGTGCGTCGGAAGCTGGGCGAGCGCGTCGGCGAGCGGCAGGTCGTACGCCTCCTCGGCGACGAGCACGCAGAGCGGGGTGCCGTCGTCGCGGACGTCGAAGCCCCGCTCGCGGATCTGCCGGAACGGCACGAGGGCGAGCGTCGGGAGCGCGCCGACGGGCAGCTCGGCGAGCCGCTCGGCCTCGTGGACCGAGCCGATCAGTACCTCGACGGTGTCATGGTCGCGGCCTGGCGTGCGCCTGCGGAGCAGGGCGAAGGGCGGGCAGGAGTCGTCGAGGAGACGGGAGAGGTCCATGGAGCGTGTTCCTTCCGGGAGTCGGAAGAGGAACGGCCTCGGGGTACGAGAAAGGCCGCCCCTCGGGGCGGCCTTCGCGTGTCGTGGGTGTACGCGCAGTCAGGGGGCCGCCGGATGAGCGGTCCACCACCAGTTCTGGGTCGTCTGCGCGAACATGGGTGCACTGTAACGCAGCCGGACAGCGGGAAGGGGCCCGGTTCACACCGCGGACGGTGCGAGCCGGGCCCCTCGGACGATCGGACTGATCAGATCAGGACCGGGGTCAGGATCAGAAGATCAGGTTGTAGATCTGCCAGCCGCTGCCGACCTTGGTGCGGGCGGCGAACGGGGCGGTGGCGCTGCCCGTGCCCTTGTAGAACCACAGGGTGCCGGAGCCGTCGCGGCCGACGAGGTCCACCTTGCCGTCGGCGTTCAGATCGCTCGGCCCGACGAGCTGGTTGTACGTCTGCCAGCCGCTGCCGACCTTGGTACGGGCGGCGTACGGTGCGGTGGCGCTGCCGGTGCCCTTGTAGAACCACAGGTTCCCGGCGCTGTCGCGGGCGACGAGGTCGGCCTTGCCGTCGGCGTTCAGGTCACCGGTGCTGACGAGCTGGTTGTACGTCTGCCAGCCGCTGCCGACCTTGGTGCGGGCGGCGAACGGCGAGGCAGGGTTGCCCGTGCCCTTGTAGAACCAGAGCACGCCGGACTTCTCGCGGGCTATGAGGTCCGGTATGGAGTCCCCGCTCAGGTCCCGGGCGCCCAGGATCCTGTCGTAGATCTGCCAGCCGCCACCGGTCTTGAGCCGGGCCTTGAACGGGGCGGAGGGGTTGCCGGTGCCCTGGTAGTACCAGAGCACGCCGGCGGCGTCACGGGCGACCATGTCGCCGGTGCCGTCCGCGCGCAGCGCGGTCATCGGGGTGATCGTGTTGAACATGTTCCAGCCGCTGCCGACGCGGTACCGGGTGAGGAACGGCGCGGTGGCGCTGCCGCGGCCCTGGTACTGGTAGAGCACGCCGGAGGCGTCACGGGCGAGGAGGTTGTAGCGGTTGTTCGTAGCGACGGGCGCGGCTGCCGCGACCACCTGCACGTCCTTGGACTGCACCCACGCGATGCGGTGGTTGTAGCGGATGGGGATGAACTTGGTCGTCCCCTGGACGCGGGTTCCGTCGGTGTTGTACGCGCTGGAGTAGTAGTCACCGGCGACCTCGGCGCCTGCGGCGATGTACGCCTGGCCGGCCGGGATCGTGTACTTGGTCAGCGGGTCGGAGTTCTTGTCCTGGACGCTGACGCCCGTTCCCGTGTACGCCGCGGCCTCGGGGTAGGCGCGACCGTAGACCTTGATCGGGGTCGTACCCACCGCCTTCACGACGGTCTTCGCGGTGCTCACGAGCGAGGTGTACTGTCCGCCCGGGTTGCGGAACCACGCCTTCTGGCCGCCGTACCAGATGGCGGTCCAATCGCTGCGGACGTCGGCGACGACGTACTGGCCACCGGCGACGACCTTGTTGCCCCAGTTGTCGCCGCTGTTCCACGCAACGCCAGGGATGTACGGGTCCTTGATCACCTTGGCGGAGTCGGCGACGGGCTCCGAGTACAGATACCCGAAGTTCGCCGGCTGGGCCGGAGCGGTCTTCCGGACGATGACGCCGTCGACATTCTCCGTGTAGGTCAGTGGAGGCTGGTTCGCCGAGGTGAACGGCGGCACCACACGAACCGTCTGCCCCTGCCTCAGGAGACCGCCCGCACCTTCGGCGCCGGTCGGGACGCCGATCTTGGCCATGAAGCGGTTCCAGTCCCAGAACGGGCCCGGGTCCCAGTGGACGCCCGCGGCCTTGGTGTCGAGCACACCAGGGACCTCGTCGTGGCCGATGATGTGCTCGCGGTTCAGCGGAACGTTGTACTTCGCGGCCAGGTACTTCACCATCGCCGCGGTGGTGTCGTACTGCGACTCCTTGTACCAACCACCGCCGCCCTTGATGGCGTAGCCCTCGTGCTCGATGCCGATCGAGTGCATGTTGACGGTTTTGTTGCCGGCGTGGAACGCCTCGTTCTTGGTCTCGACCATCTGCGTGACGCGACCGTCGTACCGAACGATGTAGTGGGCGCTGGCCCACCTGTTCGGGTCCTTGAACACTCCCACCGCGCCGTCGTGGGTGCCCTCGACGTCGTGAATGACGATCTGGCGGATGTCGAAGCCGCCACTGCCGTACGGCACGCGGGTCGCGATGTTGAAGTTGCCCAGGTCCTGCACGTAGGCCGCCGAGTCGTACGAGCAGACCAGACCGGAGGGGCACTCGGCAGTCGCCGCCGTGGCGGCGGCCGTCGCGGCCAGCGGAACGTTCGCCGGCTTGACCGGCTCGACCGTCGGGTCGGCCGGCAGGAGGACCTGCTCGCCGTCCGTGGTGATCTCGGCCTCGCCGGTCTTGATCGACTCGAAGACCCGCTCGGCGAACTGGTCAGCGCCCTTGCGGTCCTCGGACTGGCTGAAGCGGGCAACCGCCGGGTACCAGTCGCCCGGCTTGTCGGACAGCTCGGCGCCGGCCTGCTTCTGGTACTCCGCGAGGAGCGCCGCACCGGCGCGGATGGAGGCGTCGGTGTCCTTCTGGACGGCCTCGGTCGAGCTGTCGATCAGCTCCGCGGCCTTGTCCAGGGTGTGCAGCTTCGGGTCGTCGGTGTCGACGGTGTCCTTCGGCAGCGGAGCCAGCAGTTTCTTCTTGTCGACCTTCTTGTCGACCGACGGGTCACCGGCGCCGTTGACGAGGTGCTCGATGTGCTCATCAGAGCGCACGACGTCCTCCGGGTCGACCTTCGTCAGGCCCATGACGTTGTAGTCACCGGTGACGCTGGGCTGACCGTCGTGCGACTCCCACCGCGTCTGCCGGTACGACACCGCCATCAGCACGCTCTGCGGGACGTCGAACTCATCCGCCGCCTGCGCGAACTGCGACTGCAGCGACGTTTCTGCGGAGTTCTTGTCGTCCGAGGAGTTCAGGATCCCGGGCGACGCCACGGCGATCGTCCCGATCGTCGCGGTGGCGACGACGGCAGCCGCCGCCCCGTAAAGCAGCCGTCTCGTTTTGCGGTCCCTGCGGTGCCCCTGGCTCACGCCCACCCCTGTGAAGTATTTAGGCCTCAGATGTTTAAACACGTGTTTGAACGCGCGTGAGGGTAACACCCGTCCGAGGCGCGATCACCGTCGACAGACATTTCGGGCACGCGTCTCACCCAATGGTCGTGTCGCTGGACCGGTCGCCGGACACCGTAATGTGGTGGTTGTGACCGTGAACGCTAAGACCACCGCAACCGGTGGCAACACCTGGCGAGACCTTCCCGCGGCGCAGCAGCCTGAGTACCCCGATGCCGAGGCTCTGCGCGATGTGATCGCGGACCTCGAGTCGTATCCGCCGCTCGTCTTCGCGGGCGAGTGCGATCAGCTGCGCGCCCGCATGGGAGCCGTCGCCCGTGGCGAGGCGTTCCTGCTCCAGGGCGGCGACTGCGCCGAGGCCTTCGACGCCGTTTCCGCCGACCACATCCGTGCCAAGCTCAAGACGCTGCTCCAGATGAGCGCCGTCCTGACGTACGCGGCCTCCGTGCCCGTCGTCAAGGTCGGCCGCATCGCCGGGCAGTACTCCAAGCCCCGTTCCAAGGGGACCGAGACCCGCGACGGCGTGACCCTGCCGACGTACCGCGGTGACTCGGTCAACGGCTTCGACTTCAACGAGAAGGCCCGCGTCCCGGACCCCGAGCGCCTGAAGCGGATGTACAACGCGTCCGCCTCCACGCTCAACCTGGTGCGCGCCTTCACCACCGGTGGCTACGCCGACCTGCGCCAGGTGCACGCCTGGAACCAGGACTTCGTGAAGTCGTCCCCTTCGGGCCAGCGCTACGAGCAGCTGGCGCGTGAGATCGACAACGCGCTGAACTTCATGAAGGCCTGTGGCACCGACCCGGCCGAGTTCAAGGCCGTCGAGTTCTACGCCTCCCACGAGGCGCTGCTGCTCGACTACGAGGGCGCGCTCACCCGTACGGACTCGCGTACCGGCAAGCTGTACGACACCTCCGGCCACATGGTCTGGATCGGTGAGCGCACCCGCCAGCTCGACCACGCCCACATCGAGTTCGCCTCGCAGATCGCGAACCCGATCGGCATCAAGCTCGGCCCGACGACCACGGTCGACGACGCGCTGACGTACATCGACCGGCTCGACCCGGACCGCGAGCCCGGCCGGCTGACCTTCATCGTCCGTATGGGCGCCGACAAGGTCCGGGACAAGCTCCCGGAGCTGGTCGAGAAGGTCACCGCCTCCGGCGCGACCGTCGCCTGGGTCACCGACCCGATGCACGGCAACACCTTCGAGGCGGCCTCCGGTCACAAGACCCGGCGCTTCGACGACGTGCTCGACGAGGTCAAGGGCTTCTTCGAGGTCCACAAGAGCCTCGGTACGCACCCGGGCGGCATCCATGTCGAGCTCACCGGTGACGACGTCACCGAGTGCGTGGGCGGCGGCGACGAGATCTTCGTCGACGACCTGCACCAGCGCTACGAGACGGCCTGCGACCCGAGGCTCAACCGCAGCCAGTCCCTGGACCTGGCGTTCCTGGTGGCGGAGATGTACCGCGATCAGTAAGTAGCTTCGTACGACGATGGGGCGCGGATCCATGTGATCCGCGCCCCATCGTCGTTGCGAGGGCTTTTGAGCCTCGTGAGTGCCGGGTAAGGTTAGGTTAGCCTTATCGATCTCGGCAGGAGGTGAACCGCGTGTACGTATGCTCATGCTTCGGTGTCACGGAGAAGCAGGTCAAGGAGCACGCGGACGCGGGCGCCTGCACGCCGCGCCAGATCGCCTCGGCCTGCAAGGCCGGAACCGACTGCGGTTCGTGCGTACGACGTATTCAGGCCATTCTCGGGCGCGGCAACTGCCCGCGGCGGGAGCTCCTGGACCAGGGGCTGCCGGCGCTGACCTCGGTCTCGGATCCCGAGAGTGCCGAGAACCCCGAGAACGCCGAGGATCTGCGGGACCTGCCTGAGGCCGCTTAGCTCGGCTGCTCGATCAGTGTCGAGATGTAGAGCGCCTCACCGAGGTTCTCGATCAGCTCCAGCTGGGTGTCGAGGTAGTCGATGTGGTGCTCCTCGTCGGCCAGGATCTCCTCGAAGAGGTTGGCCGAGGTGATGTCGCCCTTGGCCCGCATGACCTCGATGCCGCGCTTCAGACGGTCGATCGCCTCGACCTCCACCTGGCGGTCCGCCTTGAACATCTCGGTCACCGTCTGACCGACCCGTACATGGAAGAGCCGCTGGTAGTTGGGCAGCCCGTCCAGCATCAGGATGCGCTCGGTGAGCTTGTCCGCGTGCTTCATCTCATCGATGGACTCTTCGCGGGTGTACTTGGCCAGCTTGGCCCAGCCCTTGTTGTCCTGGATGCGGTAGTGCAGCCAGTACTGGTTGATGGCCGTCAGCTCGCCGGTCAGCTGCTCGTTGAGGAACTCGAGGACCTCGGGGTCGCCCTGCATCGCAGAGGCTCCTTCCACGCATGTCTGGGTCGTGACTGGGCAGGATGGCCGCATCCTTGCACCACGGATGGGGGGCGTCCAGTAAGTGGAGGCTTAGTGGGACTTGCCCTGAATCGTGCACGCGTGCGAGGTTGCCTGGTCATGACCACCCCTCGCGGTCTGTCACCATGGATGACATGGGTCAGCCGGAGAGCGGAGTACGCCGGGAAGCAGAGCAGTCGGATCTTCCGCCGGGGCAGCGGCTGCAGCGCGGCTGGCCGGTCACCCATTACGGCCCCGTCCCCAAGTTCAAGCCGGACCGCTGGGAGTTCCGGGTCTTCGGGGCGACGGCGGACGGCGACAAGCGGTGCTGGAACCACGAGGAGTTCTCGGCCCTCCCGTTCTCGACGGTCGTGGCCGATCTGCACTGCGTCACGAAATTCAGCATGCTCGGGGCCGAATGGGGTGGGGTGCCCGCCCGGACGATCCTGGAGCTGGCCCCGCCGGCCCCCGCTGTCACGCATGTGATGGTCTGGGCCGAGTACGGCTTCAGCGCGAACATGCGGCTCGCCGACTTCGCGGCCGAGGGCACGATCTTCGCCACCCACAAGGACGGTGAGCTGCTCACCGCCGAGCACGGCTTCCCGCTGCGGCTCGTCGTCCCGCACCTGTACGCCTGGAAGGGCCCCAAGTGGGTCCGGGGCGTGGAGTACATGACCGCCGACCGCCGGGGCTTCTGGGAGGAGCGCGGCTACCACAACCTCGGCGACCCCTGGAAAGAGCAGCGGTACTCGTACCAGGAGGAGCCGGGCGACGGCCCGGAGCTGTAGGCGCCCCGGGCCGGCCGTGCTCAGTGGTGGTACTGGTGCACCACCGCGTGGCCCTTGCCGCGGCCGATCAGCCACTTGTTGACCGGTGTGGTGATCAGGAAGGCGACGAGGAAGGCGAAGGCCAGGGCGCCCCAGAAGAGCGCGTCCGAGAGGTGTGCGTCCATCGCGCCCGGGACCAGCAGCAGGACTCCGTTGTCGACGATCTCCATGACGGCGATGGAGAGGGTGTCGGCGGCGAGTGCGACACCGACGGCCGCCTTCAGGCTCAGTCCGGCGCGGACGACCGCCCACAGGGTGAGCGAGTAGCCGAAGAAGAAGGCCAGGACGATGGCGAGGATCATCGTCGGGGCGTTGCCCCAGCCGAGCGCGGTGCCGATGATCATGCCGAGGACCTCGCCGATGGCGCAGCCGGTGAGGCAGTGGAGGGTCGCCTTCATCGCCATGGACCAGCTGGCCTTGCCGGGGGCGTGGCCCTCGTGGGCGGTGGAGTGGTGGCCGGTGTGGTGGTCGGCGTGCGATTCGTGCTGATCCATGGGTCCCCCAATGACCAGTGGCGGTTCCTGCTGCCTACACAGGAACCGTATACCCCCTAGGGGTATTCCTCAACGGGGAGATCGCCGTGTCCTCACCCCCGGAGTTTCTTGAGCCGCTCCACATCCGCCACGTGCCCTTCCTTGCCGCCCGGTGTCTCGATGATCAGCGGGACGCCTTCGGTCGCGTGGTGCCGCATCAGCTCGCGGAACGGCTCCTCGCCGATATGGCCCGCCCCGATGTTCGCGTGCCGGTCCTTGTGCGCGCCGACGATGTCCTTGGAGTCGTTGGCATGGATCAGTTTCAGCCGCCCCTCGCCCACGGTCGCGACCAGCTGGTCGAGCGTATGCGTCATACCGTGCGGCCCGGTCAGATCGTGGCCCGCCGCGAAGATGTGGCAGGTGTCGAGGCAGATCCCGAGCCTCGGATGGCGGTCGAGCGCCTCGAAGTACGGGCCGAAGTCCTCGGCGCGCGAGCAGAGCGAGAAGCCCTGCCCGGCCGTCGACTCCAGCAGCAGGAACGGGTCGTCCGGGTGCGTCAGCTCGTCGAGCAGGGGCCGCATCCGCTCCCGTACCTGCGCCAGCGCCTCCGCGCGCGGGCGGCCTCCGGTCGCCGAGCCCGTGTGCACCACCACGCCCTTCGCCCCGATCTCCCGGCCCCGGCGCAGCGAGTGCCGCAGCGACTCGACCGACCGCTCGACGGTGGCCTCGGTGTGGGAGCCGAAGTTGATCAGGTACGGGGCATGGACCCAGGCCGAAAGGGACTCGGCCTCGCACGCGGCGCGGAACAGCTCGTCCTGCGCCGGGTTGCCCACGGGCGTGGCCCAGCCGCGCGGGTTGGCCACGAAGACCTGGACCGCCTCCGCGCCCAGCTCGCGGGCGTAGCCGAGACCGACCGTGGCGAGGCCGCCGGCCACGGGGACATGGCCGCCGACGGGGTTGCGCATGAGTCTCTACAGTCCCTTGATCGTGATGGTGATGGTGGAGCCCTCGGGGGCGGTGGACCCGCCGTCGACCGACTGGCCCGAGACGGTGTCACCGAGGAAGGGGAAGGTCTTCTCGACCTTCACCTCGAAGCCCGCCCCTTCCAGCCTCCCGCGCGCGACGTCGGTCGACTCGCCCGTCACGTCGGGGACCTCGATCATCCGGGGTCCCTTGGAGACGGTGAGGACGATCCGGTCGCCCTTCGCGGCGCGGCTGCCCTCCGCGAGGGACTGGGCCGCGACCGTGCCGGCCTCCTCGGCGGAGTGGATCTGCTCGGTCGCGATCTGCACGGTGAGCCCGGCGTCCTGGAGCGTGCCGGTGGCCTCGGCGACCGACTCGCCGGCGACGTCCGGGACGTCGATCGGGCGGCCCTTGCTGACCACGAGCGCCACGGCCGAGTCCGGGCTGCGCTCGGTGCCGGGCTCGGGGTCGGAGCTGATCACGGCGCCCTGCGCGATCTCCTGGCTGAACGCGCTGGTGATCACACCGGCGGCCAGGCCCTCCTTCGCGAGGAGCTCCTTCGCCTGCGCCAGCGGCTTGCCCTTGAGGTTCGGGACCTTCACGGTCTCGGGGCCGCGGGAGATGGTCAGCGTGACCGTGCCGTTGCCGCGGATCCGCTCGCCGGAGGCGGGATCGGCGGCCATGACCGTGCCGCGTTCGTACACCTCGCTGAACGCCCGCTTCGTCGTGCCGACGTCGAGCCCCGCGTCCGTGATCCGCTCGGTCGCCTCGGCCTCCGTCTGCCCGAGCACGGCGGGCACCCGCGTGAACTGGCCGGAATTGATGTACCAGACACCGCCGCCGAGCCCGAGGACGAGCAGAACGGCGGCGAGGACGAGGAGGGGCCCACGGGGACGGCCACCGGTGTTCCGGCGCCGCGACGGGGGCTGCTCGGGCGGCGGCATGGTCAGCCGGCTGGTGTGCTGCACCGGCTGCTCGCTCTCCACGGGCAGGACCCGCGGGATCACGCTGGTCCGGTCCTCGGAGCCGGTGCGGTCCTCGGGGTGGGCCTGTGGCGGTACGGCGTCCAGCTGCTCGTCCGTGAGGGCCGCGCGGGCCTCGCGGGCCTGGGCCAGGAGCGCGACGGCGTCGTGCGGCCTGATGTCGGGGTTGCGGGCCGTGGCGCTCGCCACCAGCTCGTCCAGTTCGAGGGCGAGGCCGGGCACGACCGCCGAGGGGGCGGGCACATCGGTGTTCAGGTGCTGGTAGAGAACCTGGGCGGGGGTGTCCCCGCCGTGCGGCTTGCCGCCGGTCAGCATCTCGTACAGGACGACACCACAGGCGTACACGTCGGCGCGGGTGTCCGCGGTGCCGTGCTCGATCTGCTCCGGCGCCAGGTACGAGACGGTGCCCAGGACCGAGCCCGTGGTGTGCGTGGCCGAGCCGACCGCGCGGACGAGACCGAAGTCGGCGACCTTCACCCGGCCGTCGTCCCCTATCAGGACGTTCTCCGGCTTCATGTCCCGGTGGACGAACCCGGCCCGGTGCGCGGCCCCCAGCGCGGCGAGTACCGGCTCCAGGACGTCGAGCGCGGCGCGCGGCTGGAGCGCCCCGCGCTCGCGCAGCACGTCACGGAGGGTGCACCCCGCGATGTACTCCATCGCGAGGTAGACGTACGCGCCGTCCGCGCCCTGGTCGAAGACCCCGACCACGTTGGGGTGGGAGAGCCGGGCGACGGACTTGGCCTCGCGGATGAAGCGCTCGACGAAGGTGGCGTCGGCGGCGAGGGCCGGGTGCATCACCTTGAGGGCGAGCACCCGGTCGAGGCGGATGTCGACGGCCCGGTAGACCGTGGCCATCCCGCCGACGGCGATGCGCGCGTCGACGCGGTAGCGGCCGTCGAGCAGCTGCCCGACGAGGGGGTCCTGAAGGGTCGTGTCCACGGCCTCGAGTTTACGAGCCGCCGAGCCCCACCCGTCCCCACCGCCCCCGACCGCAGCACAGCTGTGACGCGAGGCCGCCGCGTCAGAACGCCGGGCGCTCCGGGTCCAGGGCTGCCTGGCCCTCCGTGGGGGAGGAGGCGTGGGCGAAGTGGCGGCGGGGGATGCGGCCCGCCCGGTGGGCCAGGCGGCCCGCCTCCACCGCGTGGCGCATGCCCTCCGCCATCAGGACCGGGTCCTGCGCCCGGGTCACCGCGGAGGCGAGCATGACCGCCGAGCATCCCAGCTCCATCGCCTGCGCCACGTCCGAGGCCGTCCCGGCCCCCGCGTCCAGGATCACCGGCACGCCCGCGGATTCCACGATCAGCTCGAAGTTGTGCGGGTTGCGGATCCCGAGCCCGGAGCCGATCGGCGAGCCCAGCGGCATGACCGCCGCGCACCCCACGTCCTCCAGCTTCCGCGCGAGGACCGGGTCGTCGCTGGTGTACGGCAGGACCGTGAAGCCGTCGTCCACCAGGGTCTCCGCCGCGTCCAGCGTCTCGACGGGGTCCGGCAGCAGGGTCCGCTCGTCGGCGATGACCTCCAGCTTGATCCAGTCGGTGCCGAGCGCCTCCCGGGCCAGGCGCGCGGTCAGGACCGCCTCGCCCGCCGTGTAGCAGCCGGCCGTGTTCGGCAGGACGCGGATCGAGAGCCGGTTCAGGACGGACAGGACCGAGCCGCGCACGGTCGGGTCCAGTCGCCGCATGGCGACCGTCGTCAGCTCGGTGCCGCTGACGGCCAGCGAGCGTTCGAGCACGTCGAGGCTGGGCGCCCCGCCCGTGCCCATGATCAGCCGCGAGGAGAACTCCGTACCGCCGAGGAGGAAGGTGTCGTCGGACATGGCGCTCAGCCCCCCTGGACGGCGGTGAGGATCTCGACCCGGTCGCCCTCGCCGAGGAGGGTCGCGGACCACTGGCTGCGCGGCACGACCGTCTCGTTGACGGCCGCGGCGACACCCGACGGCGCCGTCGTCAGCGTCGCCACCAGGGCGTCGAGGGCCGTGGGCGCGGCGAGGGCACGCGCCTCGCCGTTGACGGAGACGTTCATCGAGACGGTCGTCGAGACGGTCGTCGAGGCGGTCGTCGGCTCGTTCGGCTCGTTCGTCGAGGGGTTCGTCGAGGCGTTCATACGGGCTGCTCCTGACGTACGGGGGAGAAGCGGCGGGGAGTGAAGGGGCGGGCCTCGTCCGGAAGCGCGCCGGTGGTGAGCAGCTCGGCCATGACATCGCCGGTGACAGGCGTGAGCAGGACCCCGTTGCGGTAGTGCCCGGTGGCCAGCTGGAGGCCGGGCAGCGCGGTCGGGCCGAGCAGCGGCGCGTTGTCGGGGGAGGCAGGTCGCAGACCCGCCAGCGTCTCGGTGAGCGGCAGCTCGGTGAGACCCGGTACGAGCTCATGGGCGTCCCGGAGCAGCTCGTAGACCCCGCCCGCCGTGACGGTGGTGTCCCAGCCCAGCTCCTCGCTGGTCGCGCCGACCACGAGCTCCCCGTTCTCGCGCGGCACGAGATAGACATGGCTGCCGCGGACGACGGCCCGGACGGTCCGGGACAGGAACGGCGCGAACGCGCGCGGCACGGTGAGCCGCAGCACCTGTCCCTTCACAGGGCGTACGGGAGGCAGGACCTCCCGCGGCACCCCGGCGAGCTGCCCGCTCAGGCTGCCCGCGGCCAGGACGACCTGGTCCGCGGTGAGCTCGTGGCCCCCGGTGAGCGCGACACCCGTGGCCCGGTCCCGTACCACCGTCAGCCGTTCGGCGGGACCCCGGTGGAAGACCACCCCGGCCCGCTCGCAGGCGGTGACCAGCGCGGCGGCGAGCCGGCGCGGATCGACCTGATGATCGCCGTCGACCCGCAGCCCGCCGCGCACCCCCGGCGCCAGCATCGGCTCGAGGCGGCGGCAGTCGCGTCCGCTGAGCCATTCCGACTCCAGGCCGCAGCGGGTCTGCAGCGCGTGCAGTTCACGCAGATGCGCCCGGTCGTCGGCGTCGAGCGCGACGGCGAGCGTGCCGCAGGCGCGGTAGCCGACGTCATGTCCCGTGGCGTCCTGGAGTTCGGCGGTGAACTCCGGATAGCGGCGCGCGGAGGCGAGGTTGAGGGCGAGCAGGGTCTCCTCGCCGTAGTGGAGCTCGGTGACGGCGGCCAGCATTCCGGCCGCCACCCGGGCGGCCCCGCCGCCCGGTTCGGGGTCCACGACCGTGGTGCTCAGCCCGCGCTGCGCGGCCCGCCAGGCCGTGACCAGGCCGATGATTCCGCCCCCGATGACGAGAACGTCAGAGGTACTGCATGTACGCGACATGGGCGTCCAGCCCCTCCCTTCGCCGGCATGACCCGGATCAGGTTCGTACGGTCGGAGGCCGGCCAGCCTCCCTCTCAGCCCGGTGCGTCCGGGCTCCCGCGAGTGCTCTACGTTGACGGTCAGCCTAACCCCAGCCCCCGACGCCCAGTAAGGGAGCCTCCACCGTGCCGCGTTCTCTCGACGGTCTCGTCCTCGCCCCGGTCGCCGACCAGGCCCCCGGTCAGGTCGGGACGCGTACCCGGTTCACGTACCACGAGGAGGACGGCCGGATCTGGGCCGAGTACGCGGGCGGGGACGTGGTCCGCGGGAACCTCGTCGGCACGCGCGC
Source organism: Streptomyces sp. NPDC012508 (assembly GCF_042902595.1). NCBI lineage: Bacteria > Bacillati > Actinomycetota > Actinomycetes > Kitasatosporales > Streptomycetaceae > Streptomyces > Streptomyces sp. NPDC012508. The sequence goes on along the minus strand of NZ_JBIBEO010000006.1, from coordinate 381,581 downwards.
GGGGGACCGGCTCGACTTCCGGTACGTGCAGCTGAAGCAGGACGGAACGACTTCTTCCGGGCATTGCGTCTCCATCGTGGTCGAGCTCCCGGACGGCCGCGTTCGGCTGGAGGAGAGCTGGGCATGGGAGTCCCAGGAGGGCTCCGGCACCAGCGTCGTGGAGCAGCTGTCTTCCTGACGGTGCGTCAGATACGTAAGGTGATCGGGTGAGCGAGCAGAAGCAGGCACAGCAGCGGGTCGTCGTCGTGGGCGCGGGGATGGCGGGGGTACAGACCGCCGTAGCCCTGCGCGAGCAGGGCTTCGACGGAGCGGTCACCCTCATCGGGGCCGAGCCCCACCAGCCCTACGACCGCCCGCCCCTCTCCAAGGCGGTCCTCCTCGGCAAGGCCGAGGACTCGGCCTTCGACGTCGACTTCGAGGCGCTCTCCATCGAGCTGCGCCTCGGCCTCGACGTGACCGGCCTGCGCGCCGACGCCCACGAGGTCGACACCGAGGCCGGGCCCGTCCCGTACGACGTCCTGGTCGTCGCCACCGGCGCCGAACCCGTCACCCTGCCCGGCACCGAGGGCGTACCCGGGGTCCATCTGCTCCGCACCCTCGACGACGCCGCCCGCCTCAAGCCCGTCCTGGAGCGGCGGCACGACATCGTGGTGGTGGGCGCCGGCTGGATCGGCGCCGAGTTCGCCACCGCCGCGCGCGAGGCCGGGTGCGCGGTCACCGTGGTCGAGGCCGCCGACCGCCCGCTCGCCGGCGCGCTGCCCGCCGAGGTCTCCGCCCCGATGGCCCGCTGGTACGAGGAGAGCGGCGCCGAACTCCTGACCCACGCGCGCGTGGACCGGATCGAGCCCGGCACGGTCCACCTGGCCGACGGCCGGCGACTGCCCGCCGACGCGGTCGTCGTCGGCATCGGCGCCCGGCCGGCCACCCGGTGGCTCACCGGTTCCGGCATCGCCCTCGACGAGGACGGCTCCATCACGGCCGACGACCGGCTGCGCACCTCCCTGCCCGACGTGTACGCCGTCGGCGACTGCGCCTCGTTCCCCTCCGCCCGCTACGGCTCCCGGCTCCTGGTCCACCACTGGGACAACGCGCTCCAGGGCCCCCGTACCGTCGCGGCCGACATCATCGGCGAGACTCCCGGGACCTACGACCCGGTCCCGTACTTCTGGTCCGAGCAGTTCGGACGCTTCGTCCAGTACGCCGGGCACCACGCCACCGGCGCCGAGCTGGTCCACCGCGGGGACCCCGCCGAGCCCTCCTGGTCCGTGCTGTGGCTGCGCGACGGCGCCCTGGTCGCCCTGCTCGCCGTCGGCCGCCCCCGCGACCTGGCCCAGGGCCGCAAGCTGATCGAGTCCGGAGCGCGGCTCGACCCGGAGCGCGCCGCCGACGCCTCCGTCCCCCTGAAGGCGGCACTCCTGTAGGCCCGACTACCGACTGTCAGTCCGGGATGGCAGGCTTGTCCCCGTGACCGAGATTGACGCAAGAACCGATGCTCTCGTCCCCGCCTGGCTCTACCTCCCCGACATCGCGGAAATGCTCGACGTCGAGGTGACGCGCGTGCGGCAGCTGGTCAAGGAAGGCCAGCTCATCGCCGTCCGCCGCGGCGAGAACAAGGCGCTTCAGGTGCCCGCCGCCTTCATCGACGGCGACAAGGTGGTCAAGGGCCTCTCCGGCACCCTGACTCTCCTGAGGGACGACGGCTTCACCGACGAAGAGATGCTGGAGTGGCTTTTCACTCCCGACCCGACCCTGCCGGGCACGCCCGCGCAGGCCCTCAGCGAGAATCGCGGCACGGAGGTGAAGCGCCGCGCCCAGGCGCTTGCCGTCTGACGTAGACGAAGAGACACCACAGGAGTCTCCGGGGGCCGGCACCGCCCGGCCCCCGGGGACCGCCGCACCCAACGGGGGGAAGCACCCATGTCCACGCCTCGCGCGCAGCTCGCCGACGCCCGGCTCTACCTCTGCACGGACGCCCGCAGGCGGCAGGGGGACCTGCCCGCGTTCCTCGACGCCGTGCTCTCCTCCGGCGTGGACATCGTGCAGCTGCGCGACAAGGGCATGGAGGCCGGTGAGGAGCTGGAGCACCTCGCCGTCTTCGCGGAGGCCTGCCGCCGGCACGGCAAGCTGCTCGCCGTGAACGACCGGGCGGACGTGGCCCACGCCATCGGCTCCGACGTGCTGCACCTGGGCCAGGGCGACCTGCCCGTGCCCGCGGCCCGGGCCATCCTCGGCGACGAGGTGCTGATCGGCCGGTCCTGCCACCACGAGTCCGAGGTGGACGCGGCAGCCGCCGAGCCCGGCGTGGACTACTTCTGCACCGGCCCCTGCTGGCCCACCCCCACCAAGCCCGGGCGGTACGCCCCCGGCCTCGGCCTCGTGCGCCACGCGGCCGCCCTGGAGCAGGACCGCCCCTGGTTCGCCATCGGCGGGATCGACGAGACCAACCTGGACGAGGTCCTGGACGCGGGAGCGCGCCGGATCGTCGTCGTACGGGCGATCACCGAGGCCGACGACCCGGCCGCGGCGGCGGCCCGGCTGGCCAAGCGGGTCCGCGAGCGCGCCTGACCGGGACGGCACGGACGTCGTCGTCCGGGGGCTGTCGTCCGGCGCTTGTCGTAACGTCCGAGGACCCACCCCGACTCTCGGGTGATGTCCAAAATCGTGTCCATTACTCGGACGCTGCTTCGTCGGCCGTGGCACCCCGTCTAACCTGCCGGTATGGCCCTTGGTACCGCTTCCACCCGCTCGGACCGCGCGCGAACGGTCCGCGACATCCTCGCCTCCGGCAGGCCTTCGTACTCCTTCGAGTTCTACGCGCCCAGGACCGAGAAGGGTGAGCGGAGCCTCTGGAACGCCCTGCGCCGGGTCGAGGCGGTCGGCCCCAGCTTCGTGTCCGTGACCTACGGCGCTGGCGGCTCCACCCGCGGCGGCACCGTCAAGGCCACCCAGAAGATCGCCGGCGACACCACGCTCACCCCGGTCGCCCACCTCACCGCGGTCGACCACTCGATCGCCGAGCTGCGCAACGTCCTGGGCCAGTACGCCGACGCCGGCATCCGCAACATGCTCGCCCTGCGCGGTGACCCGCCGGGCGACCCGCTGGGGGAGTGGGTCGAGCACCCCGAGGGCGTCCGGTACGCCGCCGACCTGGTGCGGTTGATCAAGGAGTCCGGCGACTTCTGCGTGGGCGTAGCCGCCTTCCCCGAGATGCATCCGCGCTCCACCGACTGGGACACGGACATCCGTCACTTCGTGGACAAGTGCCGGGCCGGCGCCGACTACGCCATCACCCAGATGTTCTTCGACCCCGAGAACTATCTGCGGATGCGCGACAGCGTGGCGAAGGCCGGCTGCGAGACGCCGATCATCCCCGAAGTCATGCCCGTTGTGAACGTGAAGACCCTCGACCGCCTGCCCCAGCTGAGCAACGCGACCTTCCCCGCGCATGTGAAAGACCGCATCCTCGCCGTCAAGGACGATCCGGCCGCTGTACGCTCCATGGGGATCGAGTTCGCGACGGAGTTCTGCGCACGTCTGCTCTCCGAGGGTGTCCCCGGACTGCACTTCATCACGCTGAACAACTCCACCGCGACGCTGGAGATCTACGAGAATCTCGGACTGCACGTGCAGTCGTGACCGGCGTACCCGCCCCAGACCCGCGGCGGTGGCCGTAGGAGAGGGGCGGGCATGGGGTGGACGGTCCTCTACATCGCGTTCGGTGTCGTCGCGTTGTGGCTGCTGGGTGAGGTGCTCCTGCAGTACAAGGCGAGGCTCCGCTGGCGCGTGCTCGCCTTCTGCGGCTTCCTCGGAGTCGTCCTCGGTGTGCTGATGCCGTCCGTCGCGGTGATCATCGTGGGCGCGGTGGCCTTCGCCGTCGGGCAGACCTATGTGACCCTGTCGTTCCGCCGCGGCTTCTCCACCGGGTGGGCGATCGGCGGCAGCCCCGGCGCGAGCCGGCGCCGCAGGTCCGCCGCGCCGGCCGAGACCGGCCCCACGCTGGAGGTCAGCGACCTCTCCTACGAGCAGGCCGGCGAGCCGTCCGCGGCCGAGACGACCGCGGTGTACGAGCCCCAGCCGCTCCCCGACGACACCGGCCAGTACGGCGTCTACGCCACCGCCTACGACGAGTCCCAGGCGCACGCCGAGACCCCGCAGCCCGCCTACGGCGGTTACGACGGATACGGCGCGCAGGACACGCAGGGCACGCAGGGATACGAGCAGCAGCCCGGCGGCTACGAGGCGCAGCCCGGCTACGCGCAGCCGGCCTACGACTACGGCACCGGCCAGCAGCAGTACGCCGCCTACTCCGACCCGTACATCGGCCCGACCCCGGACGGCCCGCAGTACGCCGCGTACGACTACGGCACCGGCGGCCAGCAGCCCTACGCGGACCCGTACGCGCCCTCGTACGCCTACGACACCCCGCCCGGTGGGGTGTGGGTGCCGCAGCAGCGCGACGGCGAGCAGCCCGCGCCGCCGCAGCAGGGCTACGAGAACTACGAGCCCTACAACAACGACCAGCAGTACCGGTACTAGCTCCTCAAGGCCTCACCGGGAGCCGCGGAAGTCGTCGCCCTCCACGATCAGCCCGGCGACCAGCGCGCCCGACATGCCCGCGTGGGCGAGCCCGCCGCCCGGGTGGGACCAGCCGCCCGCGAAGTAGAGCCCGGGCAGCGGGGAGCGGTTGGCCGCGGGCAGGAAGGCGCCCCGGCCGCCCGCGAGCGCCGGACCAGGAACCTCGGCCGCGCCGGTCTCCCGCAGGGTGTCGTCCGGGGTGCGGACCTCCTGCCAGAGCAGCCGCTCACGGAGCCCGGGAACGGCCGATTCCGCGGCCGTCACCATCCCCTCGGCGATCTCCGCCCAGTCGTGCTCCGGGTACAGGTTCACCGTCGCGGCGAGGGTGACCGACTCGTGGCCGTCGTCGGGGCGCAATGCCGGGTCGTCGGGCCGCAGCACGGTGGTGGTCGGGCGGCCGGCGGTCGCGTGGACGACCGTACGGTGCACGGCGCCCGCCTCCCGCGCTCCGCGCAGGGCCAGACAGACCGTCATCCTGCCCGTCCCGTCGGCCTGGTACCGCGGCCACTCGTCCTGGCGCTCCCAGCCCACGACATGGTCCCGGTACAGCGCGGGGACGGGCGCGCCCGCGACGACGTGGTCCGCCTCGACCGTCTCGCCTCCCGCCAGCGCGACCCCGGCGGCCCGGCCGTCCTTCTCCAGGACCTCGGTGACCTCGGCGTCGAAGACGAACTCCACGCGCCGCCTCAGGCACCGCCGGTACACCGCGTCCGCGAGCGCCCGGATGCCGCCGCTCACGTACCAGGTCCCGAACGTCTGCTCCATGTACGGCAGGACGGCGGCCGCCGCCGGGGCGGTGGCCGGATCGAAGCCGTACGCCCAGGCGTACGCGTCGAGGAGCGCGACCAGCCGGGGGTCGCGCAGCTCCCGCGCGCCGACCTGGGCGAGCAGGGTCGTGGGACGCCGCAACAGCCCCGGCTTCAGGGCCGGGTAGGGCTCGCGGGCGAGCGGTGAGGTGTCCGCGGTCTGCGGCTCCTCCAGAAGCGGGCGGCGCGTGCGGTCCCAGGCTTCGCGGGCCCGGACCAGGAAGTCGCCCCAGCGCTCGCCGGCGCCCGCGCCGAGCGCCGCGTCCAGCGCGGCGACCGTGCCCGCCCGTGAGGCGTTCGGCAGGTCCACGCGGGTGCCGTCGGCGAAGACATGACGGCTCGCCGGATCGACCTGCGTCAGCCCGACGGAGTCCTCCAGGGACTCCTTGCCGGTCTTGACGAAGAGATCGCGGTAGACCGCGGGCAGATGCAGCAGCCCGGGGCCGGTGTCGAAGCCGAACCCGTCCCGCTCGAAGCGGCACACCGCACCGCCGTACGTCCCGCCGCGCTCGTACACCGTCACCCGGTGGCCCGCCACGGCCAGCCGGGCGGCGGCCGCCATGGCGCCGAGACCTGCGCCGATCACCACAATCCGTGCCATGTCAGCGACCTTATCGGCCGTCACCGACAGTCATGCCAGGCGCCCCGGTCAGGCGGGTGGGACCTGGGCCTCGGAGTCGGGCGTCGTCGGCGCCCCGGTCAGTAGGGCGGGACCCTCCGGGTCCCGGCGGCGGCCAGGCGCCGCTCCTCCCGCCGTTGCGCCCTGCGGCGCAGGAAGCGGCGGATGCTGTGGGCGAGGAAGCCCAGTATCACCAGGCCGAGTACGAGCAGGACGGCCGCGATGATCGCCGCCGCCTGCGGGTTGAACATCGCGAAGGTGATGATCCCGGCGACCCCGAGATCCTCGGCGGTGCTCATGGCGATGTTCGAGAACGGCTCCGGCGACGTGTTGATCGCCATCCGTGTCCCCGCCTTGACGAAGTGGCTCAGCAAGGCGGTCGAGCCGCCCACCGCGCCCGCCGCCAGCTCCGGGATCGAACCGGACTCCCCGGCGAGCAGGGCGGCGACCACGGCGCCCGCCACCGGCCGGATGACCGTGTGCACGGAGTCCCAGACCGAGTCGACGTAGGGGATCTTGTCCGCCACCGCCTCGCAGAGGAACAGCACCCCGGCGACGATCAGGACGTCGGTGCGCTGCAGCGACTCGGGCACCTCGTCGGTGAGGCCGGTCGCGCCGAAGATGCCGAGGAGCAGGACCACCGCGTACGCGTTGATCCCGCTGGCCCAGCCGCTGGTGAAGACCAGGGGGAGTACGGACACGCCCGCGATCGTAACCAGGTCTGAGTACCCGTACCTACAGGTCGAGATGAGTAGATACGCGGATGGGCTCCGACCTGCGAGGAGGAGAGAGTGGGGAGCACGGAAGGGGCGCGGCTCCGGGACCGCCGACACGGGGTGGCGGAACGGGGTCGCGCACCTGCCGGCACGGGGGTGCACGGGGGTGCAACGGGGGTTGCAGGAACGGCGGACGGCGAGGCTCGGGGGGATCGAGCCTCGCCGTTCGTCGTGGTCGTGCGGTTCAGGTCCGCCCGGCGGACTTCACCTCGCCGGGGTTCCGACCGGGGTCAGCGGCCGCTCACGCGCCCGTGCAGCAGCCGGGACAGCGCGCTGTGCACGTCGTCGAGCGAGCGCTCCCGCTGGAAGGCCTGCCAGTCGAGAGCGGCCACCAGGACCATCCCCACCAGCGCCGCGGCGGTGAGCGGGATGTCGATCTCCTCGCTCAGCTCGCCCTCCGCGACCCCCTCGCGCAGGACTCCCTCCACGACCGCGACCGCCTGCTGGCGGACCACCAGGAGGGTCGAGTTCCAGGCCCGGTTGGTGCGCCAGAGCTCGGCCACGTACAGCTGGGTGAAGGCCGGATAGCGGTCGATGAAGACCAGGCCGGCCCGGATCATCGCGTCCAGCGCGTCGACCCGGCTCCCGCCCCGCTCCGCCGTCTCCTCGGCCGCGTCCCGCAGGGAGGCGGTCAGGAGCCCGACGCCGTGCCGCAGCAGCTCCTCGAACAGCTCGGTCTTGCTCTTGAAGTTGTAGTAGACCGTGCCCTTGGCGACACCCGCGCGCTCGGCGATCTCGTCCACCGTCGTCGCCGAGAAGCCCTGCTCGGCGATGAGGGTGACGGCGGCCTCGTAGAGCTTCGCGCGCGTGGCCTGGCGTCTGGTGCTGCTGCTGTCCATGGGCTCGATTCTCACAGGTCTCGCGGATGCCACAGGGGTGGGTTCACAGGGACAGATCGGGGTGGAGCCGGTCCAGCGTCCACACCTGCTTGCGCCGCGCGGAGAGGGCCGTCAGCGCCAGCGCGCCCACCGTGAAGGCGGTCAGGACCGCGCACGCCTGCCAGACCGGTCCGATCCCGCCGCCCGAGATCAGCCGGCGCAGCGACTCGACCACGTAGCTCATCGGCAGGAACGGGTGGATCGCGTTGAAGAAGCCGGGGCTGGTCTGTACGGGGTAGGTACCGCCCGCCGAGGTCAGCTGGAGCATGAGCACGGCGAGCACCAGGATCCGGCCCGCCGCGCCGAAGCGGGCGTTGAGCCACTGGATGATCGCGGCGAAGCAGCAGGTCACCAGCGCCAGGAAGCCGACCGTGCCGGCGGCCCTGGTCATCTGGAGGCCGAGCCCCCAGTGGAGGACCGACATCAGCGCGGCGACCTGGAGCAGCCCGATGGCCGCCACGGGCAGCCAGCCGGCCAGGGCGATCCGCCAGGCCGAGGCGCCGGCGGCGAGCGCGCGCCGGTTGAGCGGCTGGATGAGCATGTACGCCACCATCGCGCCGACCCAGAGGGAGAGCGGGATGAAGTACGGGGCGAAGCCGGTGCCGTAGTTGGGTGCCTTGTGCAGCGACTGGGAGGCGAGCTCGACGGGGTCGGCCATGACCTCCGTACGCCGGTCGCGGTCCTGCTTGTCGTAGTCGGGGATCTGGGCGACCCCCTCCTTCAGGCCGGTGGCCAGCTCGCCGGAGCCGTCGGCGAGCTTGAACAGGCCGCCGTCGAGCTCTCCCGCGCCCTTCTTGAGCTTGCCGACACCGCTGTCGAGCTTCGCCGAGCCGGTCTTGGCGCCGGTCAGGCCGGTGTGGAGCTCGTCGGCGCCCTTGGCGACCTTCTGGGCACCCTCGTTGAGCTTGTTGATCTTCTTGACGGCGCCTTCGAGGTCGTCGTCCAGGTGCGGGGCGTCCTTGGCGAGGTCGTTGGCCTGCTTCTGGACGGCGGCGAGCCGCTTGTCCAGCTTCTTCAGGTCGCCGTCGCTGTCCTTGGCCAGCTCGTGGAGGTCGTCGGCGATCTTGGCCACGTCGTCGGCCGTGGTCTTGGCCTCCTTGAGGGCCGGGCAGGTCTTCGCGTCGGGCAGCGGGTTGTCCACGCACTGCTTCTTGTGGAGGGCCTCCAGCTTGTCGTCCGCCACATGCGCGGCGCTGCGGGCGACCGGGGCGCGGCGGACCACGTCGTCCAGGTCGTGGCGGACGGCCCCTGCGGCGTCGGCGACCAGGCGGGCGGTGTCGCCGATCGTCTTGCCGTTGTTCTTCAGGTACGGGCGGACCTTGTCGGCCTTCCCGTTGACCTTGTCGGCGAGCGCCTTGGTGCCGTCGGCGACCTGCCGGGAACCGGTCTCCAGCTCGCCCGCGCCCTTGTCGAGCTTCTTCAGGCCGGAGGAGAGGTTCCCGCTGCCGGTCTTGGCGTCCTTCAGCCCGTCGGCCAGGCTCTTGGAGCCCTTCTTCGCCTTGTCCACACCGTCCTTGAGGTCCCCGGCGCCCTTGGCCGCCTCGGCGGTGGCGTCGTGGATGTCGGAGAAGGAGATGAAGATCTTGTCGAGGAAGGAGCGCGAGGACTTGGTGGAGGCGGCGGTGCGCACCTCGGAGAACACCGTCCGCGAGATCTGCCCGACGATGTAGTTGTTGGCGTCGTTCGTACGGACCTTCAGCGCGCCGGTCTCGGGGGAGTCGCCCGAACTGGAGGCGATCCGGGTGCTGAAGTCCTCCGGCATGGTCAGCGAGAGGTAGTACGTCCCGTCCTCGACGCCCTTGCGGGCCTCGGCGTCGCTCACCTGGTGCCAGTCGAAGACCTTGCTGTCGAGCAGGTTCTCGGTGATGTCGTCACCGGCGTTGATCTTCTTGCCGTCGGCGGTGGCGCCCTTGTCGGCGTTGACGAGGGCGACGGGTATCCGGTCGAGCCTGCTGTACGGGTCCCAGAAGGACCAGAGGTACAGCGCGCCGTACAGCAGCGGCAGCAGCAGGATCGCGACGAGCGCGGCGCGCGGCAGCTTCCCCCTGCCGAACCGCTTCAGCTCAAGCGCGGCCAGTTTCGGCGAGCGCATCGGCTTCCCCCTCCTCGGTCGTGTCTTCGTTCGCGTCGGCGTCGGGCGTCTCCTCGGCCGTTTCCGCGGCCGTGTCCTCGCTCGTTTCCTCGGCCGACTCCTCGGCCGGTTCCATGGCCGTTTCCTCGGCCGTTTCGTTGGCCGGGTCTTCGGTCGCGTTCTTGGCCGCATCTTCGGCCGGGTCTTCGGTGCCGGCTTCGTCCGTGCCGGCGGTCGTCTCTGCGGTGGCCCGAGCCGTCGTGTCCTCGGCGGCGCGTGGTGCCGTGGTGACCCTCAGGGCGCCCTCGGGGGCCTCGCTGCACACCGCGAGCACGGTCGTGCCCGCGCCGGCGATCGAGCGCAGCAGGGCCCAGGCCTCGGCCCGGTCGGCCGGCGAGAGCTTGAGGTCGGTGTCGTCGAGGGCGAGCACCCGGGGCCGGCCGATGAGGGCCAGGGCCACGGACAGGCGCAGCGCCTCCAGACGCTCCAGGTCGCGTACGGAGGTCCGCTCGCCCTTCGGCAGGGTCTCCAGGTCGAGTCCGGCGGTCTCCAGGGCCGCGTCGATCCGGGCCCTGGTGGCGGCGGCGCGCTCGCCGGGCGGCCGGAGCAGGGCACGGACCGCGCCGTCGTAGCGGCGCTGGAGCAGGGCGCGCTCGCGCAGATGCTCGGCGACGGTGAGGGACGGGTCGAGGTCGCTGACCCCGGGCACCGGGCCGAGCGAGCTGATCCGGCGCACGGCGGCCATCCTGCGGGGCAGGGGGAGCCCGGCGACCTCGGCGTGGCCCTCCTGGGGCTTCATCCGGCCGGTCAGCGCGAGCAGCAGGCAGGTGCGGCCCGACCCCGACGGGCCCTCGATCGCGACGAGCGCGCCCGGCTCGGCCCGGAAGCCGACCTCGCGGAAGACCCAGCCGCGCGGTCCCTTCAGCCCGAATCCGTCCGCGACGACGGCGGCGCCGTGCGGCTCCTCCGGGTTCGCTTCCACCGGTCCACCCCCACTTTCCCCACTTTTGAACTGACCAGTCAGTTCAAAAACTTACCCCTTGATCGTCGTTCTCGGCAAAACGCCAGGTCAGCGGGATTGTCAGTGGTGGCCTTCACGATGGACACATACGGACACAGAGCCGTCACACGACGACAGGAGGCTCGTCATGACCAGCTCCTCCGCAGCAGCCGCGCCCAGGCGCCGCCCCGGTGGCCGGCCTGCCCCCGCACTGGCAGGACCACCGTCCGACGTCCACCCCGTGCTGCGCCGCTCCACGGCGCCGCCCGCCGCCCTCGACCTGCTCGCCCAGGCCCGCACCGGGCTCGACGAGGCCGCCGCCTTCGACCGGCCCAACGAGCGGTACGCCACGGCCCACCTCGCCGCCCTCCGTACCGCCGCCGCCGTGCTCGCCGTCCGGGGGCGGCCCGAGGCCAATCCCCGTAAACGGGCCAGGATCCGAAGCGCCTGGGAGGTGCTGCCCGAGATAGCGCCGGAGCTCACCGAGTGGAGCGCCCTCTTCGCCTCCGGCGCCTCCCGCCGGGCCCGGGCCGAGGCGGGCATACCGGGCGCCGCGACCAGCCGGGACGCCGACGACCTGATCCGGGACGCCGCGATGTTCCTGCGCCTGGTCGAGCGCCTCCTCGTCCTCCAGCCCGTACTGCCCCGCCAGACCGGCGCCGGCGAGGCCACCGGGTGAGCGACGGCTGAGCGGGGCAGCACGGCCGAGGCCATAGGGTGGGAGGCGTTCGTACACCGTCACCGAGGAGTCAACAGCCGTGTCGGACCCTTCCCCTGTCTTCGGTCGAGAGGCGTCGTCGCGGCCGTCGCGCGCCTCCCTTCGTACGGCCGTCGTCTGGGACGTCCTCAAGGACGCCCTCGATCGCCGGGTCAAGGCCACCGGGAAGGACAGCCTGGATGTCCTCGACACGGGCGGCGGCTCCGGGAACTTCGCGGTGCCGGTGGCGCGCCTCGGTCACCGCGTCACGGTCGTCGACCCCAGCCCCAACGCGCTGTTCGCGCTGGAGCGCCGGGCCGCCGAGGCCGGGGTCGCCGAGCGGGTCAGCGGGGTCCAGGGCGACATCCGGGGGCTCTTCGACGTGGTCGGACGCGACGGGTTCGACGTGGTGCTCTGCCACGGCGTCCTGGAGTACGTGGACGACCCGGCCGAGGGCGTACGGAACGCGACCGCGGCGCTCCGGGACGGCGGCGCGCTCAGCCTCCTCGCCGCGGGCGTCGGCGGCGCCGTCCTCGCCCGCGCGCTGGCCGGGCACTTCACCGAGGCCAGGAACGCCCTCAGCGACCCGGCCGGGCGCTGGGGCACCGGAGACCCGATGCCCCGGCGCTTCACCGCGGAGCAGCTCACCGAGCTGGCGGGCGCGGCCGGTCTGGACGTCGGCGCGGTGCACGGCGTGCGGGTCTTCGCCGACCTGGTCCCCGGCGTCCTCGTCGACACCGAACCCGGCGCGGCCGAGGCGCTGCTCAAGCTGGAGGCCGCCGCGGCGGAGCTGGCGTCCTTCCACGCCATCGCCACCCAGCTGCACGTCCTGGGCGAGAAGCCCGCCTGACGCCCCACCCGACACCCCGGCTGCGCCGCTGATCAGCGGCGCAACCGCACATGGAGTACGCCACAGCACCTCCGGTCCCGGGCTTTGCCCCGTATGATCGGGGGACACCGTCCGGCATGACGGGCAGGTAGCCGGGGAATCAACGCCTCAGCAACTGAACCGCATGGCGGCCCGGATTGGCGATTTGGCGTTGAGGGCGGGTTTCACGGGGGCGATTCCCTGCCTATCCTGAAAGGGCCGCATCCCGGTCGCCCCCGCGACCGACGACTAGGAGGACTCCGTGCCGCTCTCGGAGCACGAGCAGCGAATGCTCGAGCAGATGGAGCGAGCGCTGTACGCCGAAGATCCCAAGTTCGCGACAGCGCTCGAGGGAAGCGGACTGCGTACGTACACCCGGCGACGGGTCTACCAGGCAGTCGCCGGCTTCCTGGTGGGTATCGCGCTCCTCATGGCTGGAATGGTCGCTCAGCAGATCTGGATCAGCGTGGTGGGGTTCCTCGTCATGCTGGGCTGCGCGGTACTGGCGGTCACCGGATGGCGCAAGGCGCCCAAACCGGGTGAGCAGCAGGCGAGTGGCGGGGCGGCGGCCGGTGGCCGTCAGACCCGGCAGCGCCGCTCGATGATGAACCGGATCGAAGAGCGGTGGCAGCGCCGCCGTGACGAACAGCAGGGCGGCGGCCACTGACGCCGCGCTGAGGGCCCTGCGCCCCTTACACGACTCCGAGCCCCGCGGGCCCGCGCCGAAGCGCGACCCCGCGGGGCTCGTTCGTCGTGGCGCCCGGCAGCCGCCCGCGCCGGGTGCGGGCAGTCGTCCGCGCCGGCGGTACGGCTGGCCCCGTGGGGGCAGTCGTCCCGCCCAGCGGGGTACGGCCGGCCCCCGTGGGGGCAGTCGTCCCGCCCAGCGGGGTACGGCCGCCCCCCGTGGGGGCAGTCGTCCCGCCCAGCGAAGCGGTCCGGGGGATAGTCGTCCCGCCCAGCGAAACGGTCCTTGGGGCAGTCGTCCCGCCCCAGTGGGACGGTCGGCCCCCGTGGGAGTCGTCCCGCCGGGGCGGAACGGTCCCCCCACGTCGGCAGTCGTCCCGCCTCAGCGGAACGACTGCCCACAACGGGCCTCAGCCCCGTTGGCGGGTCACTCGGCGGAGCGAGGCCGTCAGGCGGAGCGTCGTGGCCTGGCGGCGTGCTCCCCAGCGGTCCGTCAGCGTCGACCAGCGGGACGAGGCCGTCCACACCACCCGGGCGGCCGAGCGCGGAGCCAGCAGCGCCCGCAGCCGGACCTTCCGGGAGGAGACCGCCGTGAAGCCGGACCTGACCAGGGCCACCTCGTCCACCAGACCCGTGCCCGGGCGGGGTTGCGGGGCGTAGAGGACCTGCTCCACCGCCCGCGCCACCCGGTGCACCGCGTTCGCCGGCTCGCCCTCCAGCGCGCCGAGCCGGACGATCCGCGCCGCCGTCTTCCGCGGCGTGATCGACTCGTCCGGCACCACCCCGTGGTCCCAGGCCGTGTCGACGATCTCCTGCCACGCCGCCAGGGTCCTGGCCACCGCGTCCTCCTCGGTGCGGCCCGAGGAGCCCAGGCGCCGCGCCCGTACCCGCGTACGCCACAGCAGTGGCGTCAGCGGCAGCAGCAGCACCACCGCCACACCCAGACACACCAGCACCACCGCCAGCGGATTCACCCCGCCGCCGTCCGACGAGGCACCACCCGCGGCGACGTCCGGGTCGCACTCGCCCAGGCGGCGCAGCTGCGGCGGGCAGCTGTCCGAGGCGCTCGGCACCGCCGACGGCGCAGCGGAGGCGCTGGTCGACGGCTGCGCCGACGCGCTCGGCGTGTCCGTCGGGGACTGCTGCCGGGTGTACTCCGGAGTGGAGCCCCGCGTCGGCGTGGGCTCGAACCGGGTCCACCCCGCTCCCTCGAAGTACAGCTCGGGCCAGGCGTGGGCGTCCCGGATGCCCACCGACATCGTGCCGTCGGCCTGGGCGTTGCCCGGCATGAAGCCGACCGCCACCCGCGCCGGGATCCCCAGGGTCCGCGCCATCGCCGCCATCGAGAACGAGAAGTGGACGCAGAAGCCCTCCCGCCGCTCCAGGAAGCGCGAGATCGCCTGGACTCCCGTCCCGGACTCGACGTCGACGTCGTAGCGGAAGCCGCCGTCCTTCGCGAACCAGTCCTGGAGCTTCACGGCACGCTCGTAGTCGTTCCGGGCGCCCCTCGTGACCTGCAGCGCCGTCGCCCGTACGTCGAGCGGCAGCGAGTCGGGGACCTTCGTGTACTCGGTGCGGAGCGTGGCCGGCGCCGGCGGGGCCGCCGCCAGCTGCGCGGCCGTGGGCCGCACGTCCAGGCTGGCCACCGTGTACCGGGCGCCCCGGGTGCTCTGCCCGTCGTCGCCGACGAGCATCCGCCCGGCCGGCTCGTACCGCCAGCGTCCGCCGATCTCGACCCGGGACGCCGGGTACGGCATCGGCAGCCATTTCTGCTCGTACGTCGAGGAGGCGACGAAGTTGCCCGTCACCTCGGTCGTGGCGACCTGCCCGCTCAGGCCGTCCGGCCGCGGCAGCGGCTTGGGGACGTCCTCGATCGGGCGGACCGAGGACTTCCAGGACGTGCCGTCGAACTGGTCGAGCGCCACGAGCCGCAGATACATGCCGCTCGTGTCGGTCGCGTTGGTCCGGTACCGCAGCACCTCGCGGTCCTCGGGCTGGCGGAGGTTGTCCTGGAGCGAGACCAGCGGGTTCACCGCCGAGATCGTCCCGCCCTTGCCGCTCTCGCCCGGTCCTCCGCCCGCGCCGCCGAACAGGCCGCCGGAGAGCGTGGGCAGCACGGCCGGCACGGCCAGCGCGACGCCCATGGCGATCACGCCGATCCGCCGGCCGGTGCGGACCGGGGCGAGCGGCCGCCCGCCTCCGGACCCGCCCGTACCCGGGCGGCCGGCCCGGGGCGCCGCGCCGAAGACCCGCCCCCACTGCGAGAGCCGGTCGCGGCCCTCCGCGAGGAGCAGCAGGAGGTAGCCGGACGCCGCCAGCAGGAACCACAGCCAGCTCGCGCCGCCCTCGGAGAGCCCCGCGGCCACCGAGTAGAGCGCGAGCAGCGGCAGACCGGCCGGGGCCGCGCTGCGGAAGGTCACCGCGAGGGTGTCCACCAGGAGCCCGATCACCAGCACGCCGCCGATGACCATCAGACGGATGCCCGCGGTGTCCGGCGCCGGGATCGCGTAGGTGCCCACGTCGTCGGCGCCCGACCGGAACAGCGTGGCGAACCGTGCGAAGGCCTGCGGCCCGGGCAGCAGCCCGAGCAGCGCCTGCTCACGGGCGAAGACCAGGGTCAGCGCCAGCAGGCTCACGACGGCCTGCGCCGTGACCGTCAGCGGCCTGGCCAGCGGCACCCGCCGGGTCAGCACGCCGACCCCGCTCTGCACCGCGAGCAGCAGCGCGGCGGTGAAGACCCAGTTCGCCGGCCGCACCAGCGGAAGGAGCGCGCCCGCCGCCATCAGTGTGGCGGCGTAGGCGCCCAGCGTCAGCCGTCCGAGGCCGCTCATGACCAACCTCCGTACGTGTCACCCGCGGCGCTCTCCGCGCGGATCCCGGCCGCCTGCTGCCACAGCTCGGCGAGCCGGGCTCCCGGGGGGACGGCCAGCGCCGTCCATCCGGCCTCCCGCAGCTGCCTCAGCCGCTCCTCGACCGCCCCGGACGCCGTGCCTCCGGAGAGCCACGTGCCGGAGTCCAGGACGAACGCCACGGCCGCGCCACTGCGCTGCCGCATCCGGGCGGCCAACGCCGCCTGCTCCTCGTCGATGTCGCCGACGAAGGCGATCAGCAGCCCTTCGTTCCCGCCGCGCAGCACGTCGTACGCGCGCGAGAGGCCGGCGCCGTCGGAGTGGTCCACGACGGCGAGGGTGTCCATCATCAGCCCGGCCGCCTCGGCCGAGTCGTGCGTCGTACCGGCGAAGCCCTCGGCGCCCTCGCCGGGCACCGAGGTGCCCGTGTCGGTGAGGAGCCGTACCGAGAAGCCCCGCTCCAGCATGTGCACCAGCGCGGAGGCCGCGCCGGAGACCGCCCACTCGAAGGCCGAGTCGGGCCCGGCGCCCTCGTAGGCGATGCCCCGGGTGTCGAGCAGCACCGTGCATCGGGCCCGCTGCGGCTGCTCCTCACGGCGCACCATCAGCTCGCCGTAGCGCGCGGTGGACCGCCAGTGGACCCGGCGCAGGTCGTCGCCGTGGCGGTAGGTGCGCGGGATGACGTCGTCGTCGCCGGCCAGCGCCAGCGAGCGCAGGCTGCCGTCGCCGTACCCGGCCGCCTCGCCGGTCAGCTTCACCGGCGGGAGCGGCTCGGTCCTCGGGATCACGGTCAGCGTGTCGTACGCGCTGAAGGAGCGCGTCAGCTCGCACAGGCCGAACGGATCGTTCAGCCGCAGCTGGAGCGGGCCCAGCGGGAAGCGGCCGCGCAGGTCCGAGCGGACCCGGTACGACACCTCGCGCCGGCCGCCCGCCTCGACCCGGTCCAGGACGAACCGGGGCCGCGGCCCGAGCATGTACGGGACGTGGTCCTGGAGCATGAGCAGCCCGGTGGGCAGCCGGGAGACGTTGTCCATCCGCAGGTGGACGCGCGCCTCCGAGCCGACCGGCACCCGCTGCGGGGAGAGCCGTCGGCTGCCCGCGACCCGGTAGCGGGTGCGGTGGAGCACCACGGCGCAGAGCAGCGGCAGCACGGCGAGCAGCACCCCGACGCGCAGCAGGTCGCCCTGACCGAGGACGAAGGCACAGATCGCGGCGGCGACACCGGCGGCGAGGAAGGACCGGCCGCGCGTGGTGAGTCCGCTGAGGGCGGCCCGCAGACCGCCCCGGTCCTCACCGGCGCGAGCGCCCAGGTCGTCACCCCGCTGCCCCTCCGGCGCGGCAGCGGTCGTCATCACAGCGGCCGAACGCCGGGCTGCTGGTGGCCGTAGTGCGGGCCGGCGGGCGGCGCGGTGGCCGGGACGGGCGTGCGCTGCAGGATGTCGAGGACGACCTGCTCCGCCGTACGCCGGTTCAGCTGGGCCTGCGCCGTCGGCAGCAGCCGGTGCGCGAGGACCGGCACGGCCAGCGCCTGGAGGTCGTCCGGCAGGACGTACTCGCGGCCGCTGAGCGCGGCGGACGCCTTGGCGGCGCGCAGCAGGTGGAGCGTGGCGCGCGGGGAGGCGCCGAGTCTCAGGTCCGGGTGGCTTCTGGTCGCGGCGACGACGTCCACGGCGTACCGGCGCACGGAGTCGGCGACGTGGACGGCCCGGACCGCGTCGATCAGCTTGACGATGTCATGGGCGTGGGCGACCGGCTGCAGATCGTCCAGCGGGTTGACCGCGCCGTGGATGTCGAGCATCTGGAGCTCGGCCTCGGCGCTGGGGTAGCCGATCGAGACGCGCGCCATGAAGCGGTCGCGCTGGGCCTCGGGGAGCGGATACGTGCCCTCCATCTCCACCGGGTTCTGCGTGGCCACCACCATGAAGGGACTCGGCAGCTCGTACGTCTGCCCGTCCACCGTGACCTGCCGCTCCTCCATGGACTCCAGGAGTGCGGACTGGGTCTTCGGCGAGGCGCGGTTGATCTCGTCGCCGATCACGATCTGGGCGAAGATCGCGCCGGGTTTGAACTCGAAGTCACGCCGCTGCTGGTCGAAGATCGACACGCCGGTGATGTCCGACGGCAGCAGGTCGGGCGTGAACTGGATGCGGCGCACCGAACAGTCGATGGACCGCGCCAGCGTCTTGGCCAGCATCGTCTTGCCGACGCCGGGGACATCCTCGATCAGAAGATGTCCCTCGGCGAGCAGCACGGTCAGCGAAAGCCGTACGACCTCAGGCTTGCCCTCGATCACACCCTCCACCGACCTGCGGACACGCTCCGCTGTGGCGGTCAGATCTGTGAGGCTCGCTCGATCGTCATAGGTCGTCACCCGGCCCTCCTCGGCCCCTCCGAAAAACACCGACACCTGCCCCCGCGTTTCATTCGGGGGGTGTCACCCGAGCATTCTTGTTGCCCTTGCCGGGTTGTGTCACTCGCCTGTGGACAAGTGGAGGCGTTATGCCGGAGTTTGCCATGTTGCGCCCGGCGGATCAGGTGGGATCGATCTCGCGGAGCAGACCGGTGGTCACATCGAAGACGAAGCCGCGGACGTCGTCGGTGTGCAGCAGGAACGGCGAGGTCCGCACGCGCTGCATGGACTGCCTGACGTCCTGCTCCACATCGCGGAAGGCCTCCACGGCCCAGGCCGGCCGCTGGCCGACCTCCATCTCCAGGTCGTGCCGGAAGTCCTCGGTGAGGGACTCCAGGCCGCAGCCGGTGTGGTGGATGAGCACCACGCTGCGGGTCCCGAGGGCGCGCTGGCTGATGGTGAGCGAGCGGATCACGTCGTCGGTGACGACGCCACCCGCGTTGCGGATGGTGTGACAGTCGCCGAGCTCGAGGCCGAGCGCGGCGTGGAGGTCGAGACGGGCGTCCATGCAGGCGACCACGGCCACGTTCAGCACGGGTCGCGCGTCCATGCCCGGATCGGTGAAGCCGGCGGCGTATCGCTTATTGGCCTCGACGAGCCGGTCGGTGACCGTACCGGCGGTGCCTATCACGTCGGCGGAAGGGTGCGCAGAGGTCGACATGCCTATGACGGTAATGGTCACGCGCGTTCATGGCCCGCTGTGAGAGTGGACAAAGAACGTCAATGAGCCTTGTTGTGAGGTAACCCACACGCATGAGCAGAGGAGGCCCATTCAGGTGAGTCGTCCCGAATGACCCGCTCCGGCCGAAGCCCCGTGCGACGCGCCAGCCGGTTGATTGACCGCTGCGGCCAGTGGACTAAAGTGGCGCGAAGTTCACGGAGACATTGAGCGATTTCCGCGCTTTCTCCCCCGCATAGGCGGCGGATGCGTAGCGGCCGCGCCGAATCATGAGCCGAATTCTGAGAGGGCGCATTGAGCAACGACCGACACGTCCCGGTGATGCTCCAGCGGTGCCTGGACATGTTGGCCCCCGCCCTGGAGCGCCCCGGCGCGGTCGTCGTCGACTGCACCCTCGGCCTCGGCGGCCACAGCGAGGCGCTACTCGAGCGGTTCCCCGAGGCGCGCCTCGTCGCCCTCGACCGCGACAAGGAGGCGCTGCGGCTCTCCGGCGAGCGGCTCGCCCCGTTCGGCGACCGCGCGACGCTCGTCCACGCGGTGTACGACGAGCTGCCCGAGGTCCTCGACCGGCTCGGCATCCGGCGCGTCGACGGCATCCTCTTCGACCTGGGCGTCTCCTCCATGCAGCTCGACGAGGCCGACCGCGGCTTCGCCTACGCGCAGGACGCCCCGCTCGACATGCGCATGGACCAGACGACCGGCGTCAGCGCGGCGGAGGTCCTCAACACCTACCCGGCCGGCGAGCTGGTCCGCATCCTGCGGGCGTACGGCGAGGAGAAGCAGGCCAAGCGGATCGTCTCCGCGATCGTGCGCGAGCGCGACAAGGAGCCGTTCACCAACAGTGCCCGCCTGGTCGAGCTGATCCGCGACGCGCTGCCGCAGGCGGCCAAGCGCACCGGCGGCAACCCGGCCAAGCGCACCTTCCAGGCCCTGCGCATCGAGGTCAACGGCGAGCTGACGGTCCTGGAGCGGGCGATCCCGGCGGCGGTGAAGGTGCTCGCCGTGGGCGGCCGGATCGCGGTCCTTTCGTATCACTCCCTGGAGGACCGGCTGGTCAAGCAGGTCTTCGCGGCGGGCGCGGCGAACACCGCGCCGCCCGGCCTGCCGGTCGTCCCCGAGCAGTACCAGCCCCGGCTGAAGCTGCTCACCCGCGGCGCCGAACTCCCCACGGAGGAGGAGATCGCCGAGAACCGCCGAGCCGCCCCGGCCCGGCTCCGAGGAGCGCAGCGCATCCGGGAGGACGAACTGTGAGCACCCGCCCGTCTCCCACCGCCACCCTGCTCGAAGCGTCACGCGCCACCCCCCTCCACCGCGACGCCGCCGGGCCGCGGACGACGACGGTGCCCGCACCGCCGCGCCTCACGGGCGGGGACGGGGGCACCGCCCGGGCGGCAGCTCCGGGGGAGAACGAGGGCGCAGGGGCATGACGACGAAGGGGCCGCTCAAAGGGCGGGCGGCGCGGCTCGGGCGGCTCATGCCCTCGGGGCCCAGTACTGCCGCACGTACCCCCTTCGTCCTGCTTGTCGTGGTGCTGCTCGGCGGCGGTCTCATCACGCTCCTGCTGCTGAACTCCGCCCTCAACCAGGGCTCCTTCAAGCTGCGCGACCTCAAGAACCGCACCACCGAGCTGACCGACGAGGAGCAGGCCCTCCAGCGGGACGTGGACGACCACTCCGCGCCCGACGCGCTGGAGCGCAGGGCGCGGGAGCTCGGCATGGTCCCCGGCGGCAGCCCCGCCTTCCTCGACCTGAACGGCACGGTCCTCGGCGAGCCCTCGAAGGCCACGCCCGCGCCGAAGCCGCCGCCCGCCCCTAAGCCGACCCCGCCGGGTGCGACCCCGGGCACGAGCACCCCGGCCGGCTCCGCCCGGCCGGCCACGCAGCCCGCCCAGGGCGGCGCGACACCCGCGAAGCCCCCCGAGACGACGCCGAAGACGACCGCGCCCGCCCCGACGACCTCCGGCAGGTGACCTCAGTGCCTCCCAAGGAGCCCCCGCGCCGCCGGGTGCCCGGCCCCGCCGGGCCCGCGCGCCCCGCCCGCCCCCGGCCCGCCGCCGCACGCTCCGGCGGCGCCCCGCGCAGGCCCGCGCCCCGGCCCCCCGCGCGGCCGAAGGCGCGCACCATCCGGCTCGGCAGCCCGAAGCCCCGGCTGCGGCTCGTCTCGCTCGGCCTGACCCTCGTGATGCTGGCGTTCGTCGTCCGGCTGCTCCAGGTGCAGGCCGTCGACGCGAGCGCGCTGGCCGCGAAGGCCGAGGCACACCGCTACCAGGAGTACACGCTCTCCGCGGAGCGGGGCGAGATCACCGACCGCTCCGGCATCGCGCTGGCCGCCAGCGTCGACGCGTACGACATCACCGCCGACCCCAAGCTCTTCACCCCCGAGGAGAGCAAGGTCCAGGACGCCCCGGAGCAGGCCGCCGCGCTCCTCGCGCCGCTCCTCGGCAAGGAGCCCGCGGACCTCGCGAAGAAGCTCCGTACCCCCGAGTCCCGCTACACCCTGCTCGCCCGTAAGCAGACCCCGCAGGTCTGGAACCAGATCAAGGACCTCAAGAAGGTCTACGCGCAGAAGTCCAAGCCCTCCGAGGGCGGCAACGGCGTCAACCTGCTCGGCGGCATCCTCAGCGAGCCCAGTAGCAAGCGCGTGTACCCCAACGGCGAACTCGCCGCCGGGATACTGGGCTACGTCAACGCCGAGGGGCGCGGCGCCGGCGGTCTGGAGTCCATGCTGGACAAGGAACTCGCGGGCCAGGAGGGCAAGATCAGGTTCGCCGAGTCCGGCGGCCGCCAGGTGCCCACCGCGGGCTCCCGGGGCACCCCGGCCGTGCCCGGCTCCGACATCGAGCTGACCATCGACCGGGACATCCAGTGGGCCGCCCAGCAGGCCATCACCGAGCAGGTGAAGAAGTCCAAGGCCGACCGCGGCTACGTCATAGTGCAGAACACGAGGACCGGCGAGGTCCTGGCCATGGCCAACGCCCCCGGCTTCGACCCCAACGACCTGTCCGCGGCCAACTCCGCCTCGATGGGCAACGCGGCCCTCCAGGACGCCTACGAGCCCGGCTCCACCAGCAAGGTCATGTCCATGGCCGCCGTCCTGGAGGAGGGCGCGGCGACGCCCGACACCCATGTCGTCGTCCCCAACCGGCTCCACCGGGGCGACCGGCTCTTCAAGGACGACATCGACCACCCGACCTGGTACCTGACGCTCAACGGCGTCCTCGCCAAGTCCAGCAACATCGGCACGATCCTGGCCACCGGCCAGCTCGGCGACACCCAGGCCGAGTCCAACCGGATCCTCCACTCCTACCTGCGCAAGTTCGGCATCGGCAGCCCCAGCGGGCTCGGCTACCCCGGCGAGACCTCCGGCATCCTCGCCAAGCCCCAGAACTGGTCGACCTCGCAGCAGTACACGATCCCCTTCGGCCAGGGCCTCTCGGTCAACGCCATGCAGGCCACCTCGGTCTACTCGACCATCGCCAACGGAGGCGTACGGATCGAGCCCACCCTCGTCCGCGGCACCAAGGGACCCGACGGCCGCTTCACCCCCGCGCCCGCCCCGAAGCAGACCCGGGTGGTGAGCGACAAGACCGCCAAGACCCTCGCGCAGATGCTGGAGTCCGTGGTCGGCGACGAGGAGGGCACCGGCACCAAGGCCCGGATCCCCGGCTACCGCGTCGCGGGCAAGACGGGAACCGCCAACCGCGTCGACCCCGAGCTCGGCCGCTACAAGGGGTACACCGCCTCGTTCGCGGGCTTCGCGCCCGCCGACGACCCGCAGATCACGGTGTACTGCGCCATCCAGAACCCCACGAAGGGCAGCTACTTCGGCGGCCAGATCTGCGGCCCCATCTACAAGAAGGTCATGGAGTTCGCCCTCAAGACCCTCCATGTGGCCCCGACGGGCAACGAGCCCGCCCGACTGCCGGTCATCTTCAAGGACAGCGAGTGACACCCCGGGAGCACCAGTGAGCACGATCACCCCCGATTCCGGGAACCGGAATTCGAACTCCGGCGACGCCCCGGCCTCTTTTGGCCCCGCGGCGGGTGGGCCCGGTACGCTCACCGCCGTGCCACACGCTGATCAGTACCGAACCACCCCGCCCCGCCCGGAGCAGGCCCGCCCGACACCCCTGGGTGACCTGGCCGGCCGGCTCGGGATCGAGACGCCCGGCGACGCCGCCGTCACGGGCATCACCCACGACTCGCGGGCGGTACGGCCCGGCGACGTGTACGCGGCCCTGCCCGGCGCCCGGCTGCACGGCGCCGACTTCGCCACCCAGGCCGCCGGCCTCGGCGCCGCCGCGGTCCTCACCGACCCGGCCGGTGCCGAACGCGCCGCCGCGACCGGCCTGCCGGTCCTGGTCGTGGAGAACCCGCGCGGACGGATGGGCGAGCTCGCCGCCGAGATCTACGGCCGGCCGGGAGAGGACCTCCTCCAGATCGGCATCACCGGAACCTCCGGCAAGACCACCACGGCCTACCTCGTGGAGGGCGGCCTCAAGGCGGCCGGGCGCAGGAGCGGCCTCATCGGCACCGTCGAGATGCGGATCGGCGACGAGCGCATCAAGTCGGAACGTACGACCCCCGAAGCCACCGACCTCCAGGCCCTGTTCGCCGTGATGCGCGAACGCGGGGTCGAGGCGGTCGCCATGGAGGTCTCCAGCCACGCCCTCGTGCTCGGCCGGGTCGACGGCTGCGTCTTCGACGTCGCCGTCTTCAACAACCTGAGCCCGGAGCACATGGAGTTCCACTCCGACATGGAGGACTACTTCCAGGCCAAGGCGCGGCTCTTCACCCCCGAGCGCAGCCGTCGCGGCGTGGTGAACCTCGACGACGCCTACGGCCGCCGGCTGGCCGACGAGGCGGGCGTCCCGGTCGTCACCTTCTCCGCCGAGGGCCACCCGGACGCCGACTGGCGCGCCGAGGCCGTCGAGATCGGCTCCCACGGCTCCACGTTCACGGTCGTCGGCCCCCGGGGCGAGCGGATCTCCGCCGCCGCCCCCCTGCCCGGCCCGTTCAACGTCGCCAACACCCTGGCGGCGATCGTCACCCTGGCCGTCGCCGGGCTCGACCCGCAGACCGCCGCCGACGGCGTCGCCGCCGTACCCGGCGTCCCCGGCCGGCTGGAGCGCGTCGACGCCGGCCAGCCGTACCTCGCGGTCGTCGACTACGCCCACAAGACGGACGCCGTCGAATCGGTCCTGCGCTCGCTGCGCAAGGTCACCGAGGGCAAGGTGCACATCGTCATCGGCTGCGGCGGCGACCGGGACACCACCAAGCGCGGCCCGATGGGCGCCGCCGCGGCCCGCCTCGCCGACACCGCCGTACTGACCTCCGACAACCCCCGCTCCGAGGACCCCCTCGCGATCCTCGCCGCGATGCTCGCCGGCGCCGCCGAGGTGCCCGCCCACGAGCGCGGCGACGTCCTGGTCGACCCCGACCGCGCCGCCGCCATCGCCGCGGCCGTGGCCCGCGCGCAGCCGGGCGACACCGTCCTCGTCGCCGGCAAGGGCCACGAACAGGGCCAGGACATCGCCGGGGTGGTCCGCCCCTTCGACGACCGCCAGGTCCTGCACGCAGCGATTGAACGCAGCCTCAAGAACAGTCAGGGATAAGTTGTGATCGCCCTCTCCCTCGCCGAGATCGCCGAAATCGTCGGCGGGCAGTCGTACGACATACCGGATCCGGCTGTCCGGATCACCGGTCCCGTCGTCATCGACTCCCGTGAGGTGAAGCCCGGCAGCCTGTTCGCCGCCTTCACCGGCGAACAGGTCGACGGCCACGACTACGCGGCCCGCGCCGTCGAGGCGGGCGCGGCAGCCGTGCTGGCCGCCCGCCCCGTCGGCGCACCCGCCATCGTCGTGGACGACGTCCAGACGGCCCTCGGCGCCCTCGCCCGCGCCGTCGTCGAACGCCTCGGCACGGATGTCGTCGCGCTGACCGGCTCGGCCGGCAAGACCTCCACCAAGGACCTGATCGCCCAGGTACTCGAACGCCACGCACCCACCGTGTGGACGCCCGGCTCGCTCAACAACGAGATCGGGCTGCCGCTGACGGCACTGCGCGCGAGCGACGAGACCAAGCACCTGGTCCTCGAAATGGGCGCCCGCGGCATCGGTCACATCCGCTACCTCACCGGACTGACCCCGCCGCGCATCGGACTCGTCCTCAACGTGGGCACCGCCCACATCGGCGAGTTCGGCGGCCGCGAGCAGATCGCCCAGGCGAAGGGCGAACTCGTCGAGGCGCTCCCGCCGGCCGACCAGGGTGGTGTGGCGGTCCTCAACGCCGACGACCCGCTCGTCCGGGCCATGGCCGCACGGACCCAGGCGCGCGTGACGCTCTTCGGAGAGTCGGACGAAGCGGTCGTACGTGCCGAGAACGTCCGTCTCACAGGGAACGGACAGCCCTCTTTCAAGCTTCACACACCCACCGGGTGCAGTGACGTGACCTTGCGCCTGTACGGTGAGCACCACGTGTCGAACGCGCTCGCCGCGGCCGCCGTCGCCCATGAGCTGGGCATGCCCGTCGAGGAGATCGCCACCGCGCTCTCGGAGGCGGGCACCCTGTCGCGCTGGCGCATGGAGGTCACCGAGCGTCCGGACGGCGTGACGATCGTCAACGACGCCTACAACGCGAACCCCGAGTCCATGCGAGCCGCTCTGCGCGCGCTCGCGGCCATGGGCCGGGCCGCACAGGCCCAGGGGGGCCGGACGTGGGCGGTGCTCGGCAAGATGGCCGAGCTCGGAGACGCATCGCTCGCCGAGCACGACGCGGTCGGACGGCTCGCCGTCCGACTCAACGTCAGCAAGCTCGTGGCAGTAGGGGACAGGGAAGCGTCCTGGCTGCAACTGGGCGCATATAACGAGGGTTCGTGGGGTGAGGAGTCGGTGCACGTGTCCGACGCGCAGGCGGCTGTCGACCTGTTGCGCAGAGAGCTGCGCCCGGGGGACGTCGTCCTTGTGAAGGCTTCCAGGTCTGTCGGTCTGGAGCAGGTCGCCCTGGCACTGCTCGACACCGGGAGCGAGGTCGCGGGCCGATGAGGCAGATCCTCTTCGCGGGCGCCATCGGGCTCTTCCTGACCCTGATCGGCACCCCGCTGCTCATCAAGCTCCTTGCCCGCAAGGGGTACGGACAGTTCATCCGCGACGACGGCCCGCGCGGCCACGCCGGCAAGAAGGGCACGCCCACCATGGGCGGTATCTCCTTCATCCTGGCCACGCTCATCGCGTACGCGCTCGCCAAGGTCATCACCGGTGAGGACCCGACGTACTCGGGTGTGCTCGTCCTCTTCCTGATGGCCGGCATGGGTCTCGTCGGCTTCCTCGACGACTACATCAAGATCGTCAAGCAGCGTTCGCTGGGTCTGCGGGCCAAGGCGAAGATGGCCGGCCAGCTGATCGTCGGCATCGCCTTCGCCGTGCTCTCGCTGCAGTTCGCGGACCTGCGCGGGCTCACCCCCGCCTCCACGAAGCTCTCCTTCATCACCGACTTCGGCTGGGCCATCGGGCCGGTGCTGTTCGTGGTCTGGGCTCTCTTCATGATCCTGGCCATGTCCAACGGCGTGAACCTGACGGACGGTCTGGACGGCCTGGCCACCGGCGCGTCGGTGATGGTCTTCGGCGCGTACACCTTCATCGGCCTGTGGCAGTTCCAGGAGTCCTGCGCCAACGCGATCACCCTGACCAACCCCAACGCCTGCTTCGAGGTCCGCGACCCGCTCGACCTCGCGGTCGTCGCCTCCGCCCTCATGGGTGCCTGCTTCGGCTTCCTGTGGTGGAACACCTCGCCGGCCAAGATCTTCATGGGTGACACCGGTTCGCTGGCCCTCGGCGGCGCGCTCGCCGGTCTCGCCATCTGCTCCCGTACGGAGCTGCTGCTCGCCCTGCTCGGCGGACTGTTCGTGCTGATCACCATGTCGGTGGTCATCCAGGTCGGCTCGTTCAAGATGACCGGCAAGCGCGTCTTCCGGATGGCCCCGCTCCAGCACCACTTCGAACTCAAGGGGTGGTCGGAGGTCCTGGTCGTCGTCCGGTTCTGGATCATCCAGGGCATGTGCGTGATCGTGGGCCTGGGCCTCTTCTACGCGGGATGGGCATCCGAAAAGTGAGCTGGAACGGCAAGAGGGTCACCGTGGCGGGTCTCGGGGTCTCCGGGATCCCGGCCGCCCGCGTCCTGCACGGCCTCGGCGCCGTCGTGACCGTCGTCAACGACGGCGACGACGAGCGTTCCCGGGCGCAGGCCGACGAGTTGCGGGCCGAGGGCATCACCGTTCGCCTCGGCGACGGCGACACCCTGCCCGAGGGCACCGAGCTGATCGTCACCGCCCCCGGCTGGCGGCCCGACAAGCCGCTCTTCACGGCCGCCGCGGAGGCGGGCGTGGAGGTCTGGGGCGACGTGGAGCTCGCCTGGCGGCTCCGCGGCCCTGACGCGGCCCCCTGGCTCGCCGTGACCGGCACCAACGGCAAGACCACGACCGTACGGATGCTCGCCTCGATCCTGGAGGCAGCGGGCCTGCGGACCGCGGCCGTCGGGAACATCGGCGTCTCGCTCCTCGACGCCGTCCTCGGCGAGGAGGCGTACGACGTCCTCGCCGTCGAGCTCTCCAGCTACCAGCTCCACTGGGCCCCGAGCCTGCGGGCCCACTCGGCCGCCGTGCTCAACCTGGCGCCCGACCACCTCGACTGGCACGGCTCCATGGAGGCGTACGCCGCCGACAAGGGCCGGATCTACGAGGGCAACACCGTCGCCTGCGTCTACAACGTCGCGGACAAGGCCACCGAGGACCTGGTCCGCGAGGCCGACGTCGAGGAGGGCTGCCGGGCCATCGGCTTCACCCTCGGCACGCCCGGCCCGTCCCAGCTCGGCGTCGTCGAGGGAATCCTCGTCGACCGGGCCTTCGTCGAGAACCGGCAGAAGCAGGCCCAGGAGCTCGCCGAGGTCGCGGACGTCCAGCCGCCGGCCCCGCACAACATCGCCAACGCGCTCGCCGCGGCCGCCCTCGCGCGCGCATTCGGCGTCGCGCCGAAGGCCGTACGGGACGGGCTGCGGGCCTTCCGGCCCGACCCGCACCGCATCGAACTGGTCGAGGAGATCCAGGGAGTCGTCTACGTCGACGACTCCAAGGCCACCAACACCCATGCCGCGGAAGCCTCGTTGGCGGCCTGCGACCCGATCGTCTGGATCGCCGGCGGCCTCGCCAAGGGCGCCACCTTCGACGAGATCGTGGCCAAGTCGGCGAAGCGTCTGCGCGGGGTCGTCCTCATCGGCGCCGACCGTGCGCTGATCCGCGAAGCCCTGGCGCGACACGCCCCCGAGGTCCCGGTCGTGGACCTCGACCGGACCGACACTGGGGCGATGTCCGCGGCGGTCGAGGAGGCGTCCCGGCTCGCGCGGCCGGGCGACACGGTCCTGCTGGCCCCGGCCTGCGCCTCGATGGACATGTTCGCCAACTACAACAAGCGGGGCGAGGCCTTCGCGGACGCGGTCCGCGCCCTCGCCGCCACCGGGCGCGTCTGACCTGACCAGCAAGGAGGTCCGGCAGCGCCGGGCACGACTGGAGGGGACAGCGCCCATGCCGAGCAGAACCGCCGGGACCCGCCGGCCCTCCGCCGTCCGCGGCGGAGGGCGCGCTCCCGCGCCTCCGCGCGCCCCCCGGACCCGCGGCGTACGGCGGATGTACGAGCAGGCGCGGCGGGCCTGGGACCGGCCGCTCACCGCGTACTACGTCATCCTCGGCGCCGCCCTGCTCATCACCGCGCTCGGCCTGGTGATGGTCTACAGCGCCTCGATGATCACGGCGCTCCGGTACGACCTCGTGCCCTCGTACTTCTTCCGCAAGCAGTTCTTCGCCGCGATCCTCGGCGCGGTGCTGCTCCTGGTGGCCTCCCGGATGCCGGTGAAGCTGCACCGGGCGCTCGCGTACCCGATCCTCGTCGGCGCGGTCTTCCTGATGGTGCTCGTGCAGATCCCGGGGATAGGGCGGGCGGTCGGCGGCAACCAGAACTGGATCTCGCTGGGCGGCCCGTTCATGCTGCAGCCCAGCGAGTTCGGCAAGCTGGCGCTCATCCTGTGGGGCGCCGACCTGCTGGCCCGCAAGCAGGACATGAAGCTGCTCACGCAGTGGAAGCACATGCTCGTGCCGCTGGTGCCCGCCGCGTTCCTGCTGCTCGGGCTCATCATGCTCGGCGGGGACATGGGCACGGCGATCGTGCTGACCGCGATCCTCTTCGGGCTGCTGTGGACGGCGGGCGCGCCCACCAGGCTCTTCGTCGGGGTGCTCGCGGTGGCGGGGGCCATCGGATACCTGCTGATCAGGACCAGCGACAACCGGCTGAAGCGGTTCGCCTGCATCGGTGCCACCGATCCCGGGGGAGAGGGCGCGCCCTGTCTCCAGGCCGCCCACGGGATCTATGCTCTGGCCTCGGGCGGATGGTTCGGTTCCGGGCTGGGTGCCAGTGTGGAAAAATGGGGCCAACTACCCGAAGCGCACACCGACTTCATCTTCGCCGTCACCGGGGAGGAACTGGGTCTGGCGGGGACGCTGTCGGTACTCGCCCTGTTCGCGGCTCTAGGCTATGCGGGTATCCGCGTGGCCGGACGCACGGAGGACCCCTTCGTGAGGTACGCCGCGGGAGGTGTGACCACGTGGATCACGGCCCAGGCCGTGATCAACATCGGTGCGGTGCTCGGTCTGCTGCCGATCGCCGGGGTCCCGCTCCCGCTGTTCTCCTACGGGGGGTCGGCCCTGCTGCCGACCATGTTCGCCGTCGGGCTCCTCATCGCCTTCGCGCGACAGGATCCCGCCGCGAAAGCGGCCCTGGCCATGCGGCGCCCCGGCTGGGGCAAGCGGGCCGGGGTGAGATGGAAGTCGATGCGACGGCGCGTCAAGAAGCGTCCGTCCGGAGAGCGGTGAATTTCGGTGCATGTCGTACTCGCCGGTGGGGGGACCGCCGGCCACATCGAGCCCGCGCTCGCCCTCGCGGACGCCCTGCGCAGGCAGGACCCGAGCGTGGGCATCACGGCGCTCGGCACGGAGAAGGGCCTGGAGACCCGGCTCGTCCCGGAACGGGGATACGAGCTGGCGCTCATCCCTGCCGTGCCGCTGCCGCGCAAGCCCACCCCTGAGCTGATCACCGTCCCCGGACGGCTGCGCGGCACCATCAAGGCGGCCGAGCAGATCCTGGAGCGCACCAAGGCGGACTGCGTGGTCGGCTTCGGCGGCTACGTGGCCCTGCCCGGCTACCTCGCGGCCAAGCGCCTCGGGGTGCCGATCGTGGTCCACGAGGCCAACGCCCGGCCGGGCCTGGCCAACAAGATCGGCTCGCGGTACGCGGCCGGGGTCGCCGTCGCCACCCCGGACTCCAAGCTCCGCAACGCGCGTTACATCGGCATCCCGCTGCGGCACACCATCGCCACCCTCGACCGGGCCCGGGTCCGGCCCGAGGCGCGCGCCGCCTTCGGTCTCGACCCGAACCTGCCGACGCTGCTCGTCTCCGGCGGCTCGCAGGGCGCACGCCGGCTCAACGAGGTCATCCAGCAGATCGCGCCGGTGCTCCAGCGCTCCGGCATCCAGATCCTGCACGCGGTCGGTCCGAAGAACGAGTTGCCGCGTGTCGACAACATGCCCGGGATGCCGCCGTACGTCCCGGTACCGTACGTGGACCGGATGGATCTCGCGTACGCGGCGGCGGACATGATGCTCTGCCGCGCGGGCGCGATGACCGTCGCCGAACTCTCCGCCGTCGGGCTGCCGGCCGCGTACGTGCCGCTGCCGATCGGCAACGGCGAACAGCGGCTCAACGCCCAGCCGGTGGTCAAGGCGGGCGGCGGGCTGCTCGTCGACGACGCGGAGCTGTCGCCGCAGTGGGTGCAGGGCAACGTCCTGCCCGTACTGGCCGATCCGCACCGGTTGTACGAGATGTCCCGCGCCGCCGCCGAGTTCGGCCGCAGGGACGCCGACGATCTGCTCGTCGGCATGGTGTACGACGCGATCGCCGCGCGCTGAGGCTCCGAGCGAGCCTCAGGAAGCACAGGAGGCCAAGGACGTGTCCGGACCGACGACCGCGGAGAAGCGCGGCACACGCGAACCGAAGGGGTCGTCGGAACGGCCGGCGGGGACGGGTGCTCGGAACGGTGGATTCCGGGTGCCCGGCCCGCGGGTCCTGCTCATCACGCTCGCCCTCGCCCTGACCGTGGCCGGCGGAGTCTGGGCACTCTACGGCTCGGCCTGGCTGCGCGTGGAACGCGTCACGACCTCCGGCACACGGATTCTGACACCCCGTGAGGTGGAGACGGCCGCCGCCGTGCCGATCGGATCGCCGCTCGTTTCCGTCGACATCGACGCCATCGAGGCACGACTGCTGCGGGAACTGCCCCGGATCGACAGGGTCGAGGTCGTTCGGTCCTGGCCGGATGGAATCGGTCTGAAAGTGACGGAACGGAAACCGGTTCTGGTGGTGGAAAAGGGCGGAAAGTTCACGGAAGTGGACTCCGCCGGAACCCGATTCGCCACCGTGGACAAAGCGCCCTCCGGCGTACCCGAACTCGTTCTGAAAGCCGCCTCCGCACCGAGCCTGCGCCGTTTCGACGAGGACCGGCTCCTGCTCGAAGCCGTGCGCGTGACGGGCGAACTCCCGGAGAAAATCGCCCGGAACACTCGTGTCGTCGAGGTCACCTCGTACGACTCCATCACCCTGGAGCTCAGCGGCGGCCGTACGGTCTTCTGGGGCAGCGGCGAGGACGGTGCCGTCAAGGCCCGCGTACTCACCGCTCTGATGAAGGCGACGCCCAAAGCGGGGCACTTCGATGTAAGCGCCCCCACAGCCCCCGCCGCATCGGAGAGTTGACGCCCATACGCGCTGGCCAGCACCCTGGTTGGCCAGCGCTACGGGTGATCACATAGGGTGAAAAGAAAAACGGGAGGTTCGGCGTGTTCGTTGAACGTGCGCCACTTGTCGACTTAGTGTCCTGTTCGGAAGAGTCCAGCGAACAGAGACACTGGTAACCCTAAACTTCAACGTTAGGGTTTGGGTCGGCGTTTCGGACCGTCCCATCGGCATCCGTCGTCGCAGCGCGACTACCACCGCGAAGCGGCGACACGTAACTCGAGGCGAGAGGCCTTCGACGTGGCAGCACCGCAGAACTACCTCGCAGTCATCAAGGTCATCGGTGTCGGCGGCGGTGGTGTCAATGCCATCAACCGAATGATCGAGGTCGGTCTCAAGGGCGTCGAGTTCATCGCGATCAACACCGACGCGCAAGCGCTGTTGATGAGCGACGCCGACGTCAAGCTCGACGTCGGCCGTGAACTCACCCGTGGCCTCGGGGCCGGGGCGAACCCGGCAGTCGGTCGCAAGGCGGCAGAGGACCACCGTGAGGAGATCGAGGAGGTCCTCAAGGGGGCCGACATGGTCTTCGTCACCGCCGGCGAAGGTGGCGGCACCGGCACCGGCGGCGCACCCGTCGTGGCCAACATCGCGCGCTCGCTCGGCGCCCTCACGATCGGTGTGGTCACCCGGCCGTTCACCTTCGAAGGACGCCGTCGGGCCAACCAGGCGGAGGACGGCATCGCCGAGCTCCGCGAAGAGGTCGACACCCTCATCGTCATCCCGAACGACCGGCTGCTCTCGATCTCGGACCGCCAGGTCTCCGTGCTCGACGCCTTCAAGTCGGCCGACCAGGTGCTGCTGAGCGGTGTGCAGGGCATCACCGACCTCATCACCACCCCCGGTCTGATCAACCTCGACTTCGCCGACGTCAAGTCGGTCATGTCCGAGGCCGGTTCGGCCCTCATGGGCATCGGCTCCGCCCGCGGCGACGACCGCGCGGTCGCGGCGGCCGAGATGGCGATCTCCTCGCCGCTCCTCGAGGCGTCCATCGACGGCGCCCGTGGTGTGCTGCTCTCCATCTCCGGCGGCTCGGACCTCGGTCTCTTCGAGATCAACGAGGCCGCGCAGCTGGTGAGCGAGGCCGCCCACCCCGAGGCCAACATCATCTTCGGTGCCGTCATCGACGACGCGCTGGGCGACGAGGTACGGGTCACGGTCATCGCGGCCGGCTTCGACGGCGGCCAGCCGCCGGCCCGCCGGGACAACATCCTCAGCTCGGCCTCGGCCAAGCGCGAGGAGCCGGCCCCCGCGCCGCGCGCCACCGAGCGCCCGCTCGGCGGTCTCGGCACCGTCGCCCCCCGGGACGAGCCGGCCGCCCCGGCCGAGCCGGCTCCGGTGGCCTCCGCCGAGAGCACGCTGCCGCCGGTCACCCCGCCGGTCGTCCCGCCGGCCCGCCCGTACCCGGACACCGCGGCCGAAGAACTGGACGTTCCGGACTTCTTGAAGTGATAGAGCAGCTCGAACCCGTGAGCGGCGCGCACTTCGCCTTCACCGACAGGTGGGGCGGGGTGAGCGCCGTTCCGTACGAGGAGCTCAACCTCGGCGGCGCGGTGGGGGACGACCCCGAGGCCGTACGGACCAACCGGGCGCGGGCGGCCGGGGCTCTGGGGCTCGACCCCGGGCGGGTCGTCTGGATGAACCAGGTGCACGGCCCGGATGTCGCGGTGGTCGACGCCCCCTGGGGCGAGCGGCCGGTTCCCGCGGTCGACGCGATCGTCACCGCCCGGCGCGGACTCGCCCTCGCGGTCCTCACCGCCGACTGCACGCCGGTCCTGCTGGCCGATCCCGTCGCCGGGGTGGTGGCCGCCGCCCACGCGGGGCGGCCCGGGATGGTCGCCGGGATCGTACCGGCCGCGGTGAAGGCCATGATCGAACTCGGCGCCGAGCCGGCCAGGATCACCGCCCGTACCGGCCCCGCCGTCTGCGGGCGTTGTTACGAGGTGCCGGAGGAGATGCGCGCCGAGGTTGCCGGGGTCGAGCCGGCCGCCTTCGCCGAGACGAGCTGGGGCACCCCGGCCGTCGACGTCACCGCCGGGGTGCACGCCCAGTTGGAGCGGCTCGGCATCCGGGACCGGCAGGCCAGTGAGGTCTGCACGCGCGAGTCGGGTGACCACTACTCGTACCGCCGCGATCGCACCACGGGGCGACTCGCGGGATATGTCTGGTTGGACGGATATGACGGACCGTAAGTCGGAACTCGCCGAGAACCTGGCGCGGGTGGAGGAACGTATCTCCGCCGCCTGCCGCTCCGCCGGCCGCAAGCGGGAGGACGTGACCCTGATCGTGGTCACCAAGACCTACCCCGCGAGCGATGTGCGCATCCTGCACGAACTCGGTGTACGGGACGTCGCCGAGAACCGCGACCAGGACGCGGCCCCCAAGGCCGCCGCCTGCGCGGATCTGGACCTCCGCTGGCACTTCGTCGGCCAGTTGCAGACGAACAAGGTCCGTTCTGTGACGAGTTATGCGGATGTCGTGCAGTCCGTCGACCGTTTGAAGCTGGTCACCGCGCTGTCGGCGGCGGCGGAGAAGGCCGGCCGGGAACTCGGCTGCCTGGTCCAGGTCGCGCTCGACGCCGAGTCCGGCGCGCGGGGTGAGCGGGGAGGCGTCTCGCCGGACGGTGTCGAGGAGTTGGCCGCCGCGGTGGAGGCCGCGCCCGGGCTGAGGCTCGACGGACTGATGACCGTCGCACCGCTCGCCGGCCCCTTCGCGGGGCGCCAACGTGCGGCGTTCGACCGCCTGATGGATTTGTCGACTCTCCTGCGCGCGACCCGTCCGGCTGCGAACATGGTGTCCGCGGGGATGAGTGCGGACCTCGAGGACGCTGTGGCGGCCGGAGCGACACATGTGCGCATCGGTACGGCGGTACTGGGTGTCCGCCCCAGGCTCGGGTAACGTCGCGAAGCAAGTCGGACCACAGCAGAAAATATGGTCATTCCCGCCGGTCGGCGGGCAGACCTCGTGGATCACGGGCACTTGGCGACGAGGCCGATCCACCACAGAGCGGAGGACTCAGAGAATGGCCGGCGCGATGCGCAAGATGGCGGTCTACCTCGGCCTCGTGGAGGACGATGGGTACGACGGCCGGGGGTTCGACCCCGACGACGACTTCGAACCCGAGCTGGAACCGGAACCCGAGCGCGAGCGGCGCCATCAGCCCCCGCGACAGGTGGAGCGCGAGGAACCGATGCGTGTGGTGCAGCAGCCCGCGCCCCGCGAGCCGGTCGTTCACGCCTCTTCACTATCCGCCGAAAGCGGACGTCCGGCTCGAATCGCCCCCGTGGCGTCCATCACACCCGAACGCCCGAGCCTGGAGAAGAACGCACCGGTGATCATGCCCAAGGTCGTGTCCGAGCGGGAGCCGTACCGCATCACCACGCTGCACCCGAGGACCTACAACGAAGCCCGTACCATCGGGGAACACTTCCGCGAGGGCACTCCGGTGATCATGAACCTCACGGAGATGGACGACACCGACGCGAAGCGACTTGTCGACTTTGCCGCCGGACTCGTCTTCGGGCTCCATGGCAGCATTGAGCGCGTGACGCAGAAGGTGTTCCTGTTGTCGCCTGCTAACGTCGATGTCACGGCGGAGGACAAGGCCCGGATCGCAGAGGGCGGATTCTTCAACCAGAGCTGAGAAAACGAAGACCGGAACGGCCGGCCGGAAGGCCGGGCAAGTGAGAGCACGAGAGCCAGGGGAGAGGGAAGCGCGGGATGGGCGTCGCACTACAAGTGGTCTACATCGCTCTGATGTGCTTCCTCATCGTGCTGATCTTCCGGTTGGTCATGGACTACGTCTTTCAGTTCGCACGTTCATGGCAACCCGGTAAGGCGATGGTGGTCGTTCTGGAGGCCACCTACACTGTCACCGATCCACCGCTCAAGCTTCTGCGGCGGTTCATCCCGCCGTTGCGTCTCGGGGGCGTGGCACTTGACCTGTCCTTCTTCGTTCTGATGATCATCGTCTACATCCTGATCTCCATCGTGAGCAGCTTCGCGAGGTGAATGTGGACGATACGGTCTTGCCGACTGCCGACGACTACGTAGAGGTGAAGAAGAGATGCCGCTGACCCCCGAGGACGTGCGGAACAAGCAGTTCACGACCGTCCGCCTTCGAGAAGGCTATGACGAGGACGAGGTCGATGCCTTCCTCGACGAGGTCGAAGCCGAACTGACCCGCCTGCTCCGCGAGAACGAGGACCTGCGCGCCAAGCTGGCCGCGGCGACGCGTGCCGCTGCGCAGAACCAGCAGCAGCAGGGCATGCGCAAGCCCCCGGAGCAGCAGGATCGTCCCGTCGGTCCCGGCGCCCCGGTGCCCGCCGCCATATCCGGACCGCCGGTCCAGCAGCAGCCCCCGCAGATGGGCCCGCCGCAGCTGCCGTCCGGTGCGCCTCAGCTTCCTGCCGGTCCCGGTGGCCACGGCCCCGGCCCGATGCAGGGTGGCCCGATGGGCCCCGGCCCGATGCAGGGCGGCCCGATGGGTCAGCCGATGGGCGGCCCCATGGGGCACCCGCAGCAGCAGATGCAGCAGCCGATGCAGCAGCCCCAGCAGGGCCCCGGCGGCGACAGCGCCGCGCGTGTCCTCTCGCTGGCCCAGCAGACGGCCGACCAGGCGATCGCGGAGGCCCGTTCCGAGGCCAACAAGATCGTCGGCGAGGCGCGCTCGCGCGCCGAGGGCCTGGAGCGGGACGCCCGCGCCAAGGCCGACGCGCTGGAGCGGGACGCGCAGGAGAAGCACCGCGTCGCCATGGGCTCGCTGGAGTCCGCTCGCGCGACGCTGGAGCGCAAGGTCGAGGACCTGCGCGGCTTCGAGCGCGAGTACCGCACGCGTCTGAAGTCGTACCTGGAGTCGCAGCTGCGTCAGCTGGAGACCCAGGCGGACGACTCGCTGGCTCCGCCGCGGACGCCGGCCACGGCTTCCCTGCCGCCGTCGCCCTCGATGGCCTCGGCGGGCGCGGGTGCGCCGTCGTACGGCGGCAACGGCTCGATGGGCGGCGCGCCGTCCATGGGCGGTGCCCCGTCCTACGGTGGCCAGCAGCAGATGTCGCCGGCGATGACCCAGCCGATGGCTCCGGTCCGCCCGCAGGCGCCGCAGCCGATGCAGCAGGCGCCGGCGCCGATGCGTGGCTTCCTGATCGACGAGGACGACAACTGACGGCGGCGGTTCGCGCGATGAGCGCGTAGCCGTCGGCAGGCTGAGGGCCGGGCCCCTGGGAAACCAGGGGCCCGGCCTTTTTGCCATGGACGGGTACGGGGGCAGGTCTACGGGGGCTCCGCCCCCGAACCCCCGGGTTGGGTGGCACGGGGGTTCCGCCCCGGGGCCCGAGACGCGGCAGCTTCGCGCCGCGGAACCCGAAGGCGGCGGCGTAAGAGCTGTGGCTTCGCGCCGCGACCGGTTCGCCCGGGATCCGGGGGTCGGGGTGTGGGAGCTTCGCTCCGGCCGCGAAGGGCGGCGGGACTGCGGGGTTCGCCCGGGTCCCGGGGGTGGGTGCGGTACGGGGTTCCTGTCCCGGGCCCCGAGGCAGGGCGGCTTCGTGCCTCGGGAGGCCCTGGGGGTGCGGCGGCTTCGCGCCGCGGAACCCGAAGGCGGCGGCGGTCGGGCGGCGGCTTCGCGTCGTGTCAGGTGCGCTCCGGGCCCCCGGCCCCCGGGCCCCGGGCGGGGCGGGGCTGGGGTTTCGGGTTCCGGCGCCGGGGCGTGGGGGTTTTGTCGCGTGGCCTGGCGTTCGCGGCGGAAACGGTCTCGTCGGGGGAACGCGAAAGGCCCGGTCCCCACAGGGGCCGGGCCTTTCGGGTTGAGGGTTATGCCTTGCGGAGGCGGAACGTCAGGGACAGGCCCTCGTCCGTGAACGGGGTGCCGTAGGTGTCGTCCGACGGGCCCGTGGCGAAGTCCGTTGCCAGGATCTCGTCCGCGATCAGGGTCGCGTGGGCCGTCAGGGCCTCCGTGGTCTCCGGGGACTCCGACGTCCAGCGCAGGGCGATCCGGTCCGCCACGTCCAGGCCGCTGTTCTTGCGGGCCTCCTGGATCAGGCGGATCGCGTCACGTGCCAGGCCCGCCTTGCGGAGCTCCGGAGTGATCTCCAGGTCCAGCGCCACCGTCGCGCCCGCGTCCGACGCGACCGACCATCCCTCCCGGGGAGTCTCCGTGATGATGATCTCCTCCGGGCCGACCGTGATCGTCTCGCCGTTGACCTCCAGCGTCGCCTCGCCGCTGCGCAGGGCGAGGGACAGAGCGGCGGCGTCCGCGGCCGCGACCGCCTTCGCCACGTCCTGGACGCCCTTGCCGAAGCGCTTGCCCAGCGCGCGGAAGTTCGCCTTCGCCGTCGTGTCGACCAGCGAACCGCCCACCTCGGAGAGGGAGGCCACCGACGTGACGTTCAGCTCCTCGGTGATCTGCGCCTGGAGCGCGGGCGAGAGGTCCGCGAAACCCGTCGCCGCCACCAGCGCCCGCGACAGCGGCTGACGCGTCTTGACGCCCGACTCCGCCCGCGTCGCCCGGCCCAGCTCGACCAGGCGGCGGACCAGGGTCATCTGCGTCGAGAGCGTCGGGTCGACCTGCGACAGGTCCGGCTCCGGCCACGTCGACAGGTGGACCGACTCCGGGGCGTCCGGCGTCACCGGCACCACCAGGTCCTGCCACACCCGCTCCGTGATGAAGGGGGTCAGCGGGGCCATCAGGCGCGTGACCGTCTCCACCACGTCGTGCAGGGTGCGCAGCGCCGCCGCGTCGCCCTGCCAGAACCGCCGGCGCGAACGCCGCACGTACCAGTTGGACAGGTCGTCCACGAACGACGAGATCAGCTTGCCCGCCCGCTGGGTGTCGTACGACTCCAGCGCCTGCGTGACCTCGGACACGAGCGTGTTCAGCTCGGACAGGAGCCACTTGTCCAGGACCGAGCGCTCCGCCGGCGCCGGGTCCGACGCGCTCGGTGCCCAGCCGGACGTACGGGCGTACAGCGCCTGGAAGGCGACCGTGTTCCAGTAGGTGAGGAGGGTCTTGCGCACGACCTCCTGGATCGTGCCGTGGCCCACCCGGCGCGCCGCCCACGGCGAACCGCCGGCCGCCATGAACCAGCGGACCGCGTCGGCGCCGTGCTGGTCCATCAGCGGGATCGGCTGCAGGATGTTGCCGAGGTGCTTGGACATCTTGCGGCCGTCCTCGGCGAGGATGTGGCCCAGGCAGACCACGTTCTCGTACGACGACTTGTCGAAGACCAGCGTGCCGACCGCCATCAGCGTGTAGAACCAGCCTCGCGTCTGGTCGATAGCCTCGCTGATGAACTGCGCGGGATAGCGGGACTCGAAGAGTTCCTTGTTCTTGTACGGGTATCCCCACTGCGCGAACGGCATCGAGCCCGAGTCGTACCAGGCGTCGATCACCTCCGGCACGCGCGTCGCCGTCTTCGAGCAGCTCGGGCAGGGGAACGTCACCGCGTCGATGTACGGGCGGTGCGGGTCCAGCTCCGACTGGTCCGAGCCCGTCAGCTCCGTGAGCTCGGCGCGCGAGCCCACGCACGTCAGATGCCCGTCCTCACAGCGCCACAGCGGCAGCGGCGTGCCCCAGTAGCGGCTGCGGGAGAGCGCCCAGTCGATGTTGTTGTTCAGCCAGTCGCCGAAGCGGCCGTGCTTCACCGAGTCCGGGAACCAGTTCGTCTTCTCGTTCTCCTCGAGAAGACGGTCCTTCACGGCGGTCGTACGGATGTACCAGGACGGCTGCGCGTAGTAGAGCAGTGCCGTGTGGCAGCGCCAGCAGTGCGGGTAGCTGTGCTCGTACGGGATGTGCTTGAAGAGCAGGCCGCGGGCGTCCAGGTCGGCAGTCAGCTGCTCGTCGGCCTTCTTGAAGAAGACACCCCCGACCAGCGGCACGTCCTCCTCGAAGGTGCCGTCGGGGCGGACCGGGTTCACGACCGGCAGGCCGTAGGCGCGGCAGACCTTGAGGTCGTCCTCACCGAAGGCGGGGGACTGGTGGACCAGACCCGTGCCGTCCTCGGTCGTGACGTACTCCGCGTTCACGACGTAGTGCGCCGGCTCGGGGAACTCCACCAGCTCGAAGGGGCGCCGGTACGTCCAGCGCTCCATCTCCGCGCCCGTGAAGGACTCGCCCGTGGTCACCCAGCCCTCGCCGAGCGCCTTCTCGAGGAGCGGCGCGGCGACGACGAGCTTCTCCTCGCCGTCGGTCGCGACGACGTAGGTGACCTCGGGGTGCGCGGCGACGGCCGTGTTGGAGACCAGCGTCCAGGGGGTCGTCGTCCAGACCAGGAGCGCCGCCTGGCCGGCCAGCGGGCCGGAGGTCAGCGGGAAGCGGACGAAGACGGAGGGGTCGACGACCGTCTCGTACCCCTGCGCCAGCTCGTGGTCCGAGAGGCCGGTGCCGCAGCGCGGGCACCAGGGGGCGACGCGGTGGTCCTGG
Source organism: Streptomyces sp. NPDC012508 (assembly GCF_042902595.1). Classification (NCBI taxonomy): domain Bacteria; kingdom Bacillati; phylum Actinomycetota; class Actinomycetes; order Kitasatosporales; family Streptomycetaceae; genus Streptomyces; species Streptomyces sp. NPDC012508. The sequence goes on along the minus strand of NZ_JBIBEO010000006.1, from coordinate 341,370 downwards.
ACCAGGAGGCCCTTCTCGAAGATCTGCTTGAGCGACCACCAGACCGACTCGATGTACTCGGGGTCCATCGTCCGGTACGCGTCGTCCAGGTCGACCCAGTAGCCCATGCGCGTCGTGAGCTCGGCGAAGGCGTCGGTGTGGCGGGTCACGGACTCGCGGCACTTGTCGTTGAACGCGGCGATGCCGTATTCCTCGATGTCCTTCTTGCCGGCGAAGCCGAGTTCCTTCTCGACGGCGAGCTCGACCGGGAGGCCGTGGCAGTCCCAGCCGGCCTTGCGGGCCACGTGGTAGCCGCGCATGGTCCGGAAGCGGGGGAAGACGTCCTTGAAGACGCGGGCCTCGATGTGGTGGGCGCCCGGCATGCCGTTGGCGGTCGGCGGGCCCTCGTAGAACACCCACTCGGGGCGGCCCTCGGACTGCTCCAGGGTCTTGGCGAAGACCTTGCTCTCGCGCCAGAAATCGAGCACGGCGTGCTCGAGCGCGGGCAGGTCGACCTGGGCGGGCACCTGGCGGTACTGCGTCATCGATCTTCCTCCGGCGGACTGCTTCGTTTCCGTCCGGAGGGACGAGAGCGCCGTGCTGCGCGGCTCCCGCGGTACCACCCTCCTTGGCCCCGGGCGTGCGTCGCCCGCGGCCCCCTCATTGGGGTCGCGCTGCCGGTTCTAGTCGCCTGACGGCTTTCTTCCGGCGGCTCCGGGGTGATGCTTCACATCGGGCTCGCCCCCGGGCTCTCACCGTCCCCGGGTCGCTCATGGCTGCGTACGACGCTACTCGTCCCCATCCAAGCCTTTCGCTCAGCCCAGTGTACGGGGCCGGAAGCCGCTCGGCAGACCGCTTTTCCGGCGGCGCGCGGGGCGACCGCGCATGACCCGAATGGCCATACGGCCGTGGCCGGACTTCGCCGGCCGCCCGGGGGCGGATTACCGGGCGGGGAGCTGGGCACAACGGATGCAGACTCGCCTTGCCACCGGCATGGGGCGGGTGCGAACGGCGGCGTGCCCCGTTGCCGCGGGCCTTGGGCCGATTTATCGTCCCAGCACGATTCGCGAGCAAGATCACAAAATGTGAAGGGGCCGCGACATGGTGGCGAAGAAGACCGCCGCGAAGAAGACCTCGACCGCCGGATCCACCGGTGTGGACGGGGCGGCCAAGGACGTCACCGGCAAGAAGACGACGGTCGCGAAGAAGGCGGCCGCCAAGAAGGCCCCGGCACGCGAGACGACGGCGAAGAGCACGGCGAGGACGACGAAGACCGCCGAGGAGCCGGCCGAGGCCGCCACCGCGGCGACGAAGACCTCGGCGAAGACGGCGACGAAGACCTCGGCGAAGAAGGAGTCGGCCGAGAAGGCGGCCGACGCGAAGGCTCCGCCGACGAAGAAGGACTCCGCGGCCAAGAAGGCCCCGGCCGCGAAGAAGGCGGTCGCCAGGAAGACCGCAGCCAAGAAGACCGCAGTCAAGAAGAAGGCCGCATCCGCGGCGCAGGTGGAGCAGACAGGAGCCGCGACAGTGGCAGCGAAGAAGACCGCGGGTGGCGTCACGACGGCCGAAGGCGAGGCCGCGGTCCCCCCGGCACGCGCCGGTGAGCTCGCCGTACGCCCCGGTGAGGACCCCTGGACGCCCGCGGAGGTCGCGGAGGCCCGGGCAGGGCTGGAGAGCGAGGTGCTCCGTCTCCGGGCCGAGCTGCTCCACTCGCAGGAGGAGCTGACCGGCCTCATGCGGGACTCCGGGGACGGCGCAGGCGACGACCAGGCCGACACCGGCACCAAGAACATCACCCGCGAGCACGAGCTCGCCCTGGCCGCCAACGCCCGCGAGATGCTGGAGCAGTCCGAGCACGCCCTGGAGCGCCTCGACGCGGGCACGTACGGCCTCTGCGAGGTGTGCGGCAAGCCGATCGGCAAGGCGCGCATGCAGGCGTTCCCGCGGGCCACCCTCTGTGTCGAGGACAAGCAGAAGCAGGAGCGCCGCGGCTGAAGGGCCCGAAGGGGTGTGCCGTACCCTCGTGCACAGTCAGGGCACCTAGGTTGAGGGACTCACGTGGCAGAGGCGGAGCGCATCATCGGTACGCCGGATTCAGACGCGGACGGCTCGGGCGGCGAGGCCGCGGCCCCGGCTCCGGACCAGCGGCCGAAGGGCCGGCGCAAGATCGTCGCGCTGCTGGTCGTGGCGGTCGTCGCGTATCTGCTCGACCTCGGCAGCAAGATGCTCGTGGTCGCCAAGCTGGAGGGCCACGAGCCGATCCAGGTGATCGGCGACGTGCTGAGGTTCGAGGCGATCAGGAACCCGGGCGCCGCCTTCGGTATGGGTGAGGCCTTCACGATCATCTTCACCTTCATCGCGGCCGCCGTGATCGTCGTGATCATCCGGCTCGCGCGGAAGCTCTACAGCACGTCGTGGGCGATCGCGCTCGGCCTGCTGCTCGGCGGTGCGCTGGGCAACCTGACCGACCGGATCTTCCGTTCGCCGGGCGTCTTCGAGGGCGCGGTCGTGGACTTCATCGCGCCCGCGCACTTCGCCGTCTTCAACCTCGCGGACTCGGCGATCGTCTGCGGCGGCTTTCTGATCGTGATCCTGTCGTTCCGGGGCCTGGACCCCGACGGCACCGTCCACAAGGACTGACAAGGCATACTCGACGGGTGAGTACGAGTCCCGAGATCCGCACCCTGCCCGTTCCCGATGGCCTGGAGGGCGAGCGCGTCGACGCCGCCATCGCCCGGATGTTCGGGTTCTCCCGTACGAAGGCGGCGGAGCTGGCCGCCTCCGGCAAGGTCCAGGTCGACGGCGCCGTCGTCGGCAAGTCCGAGCGGGTCAGCGGCGGCGCGTGGCTCGAGGTCGAGATGCCCGGGGCCCCGGCGCCGGTGCAGATCGTGGCCGAGCCCGTCGAGGGCATGGAGATCATCCACGACGACGACGACATTGTCGTGATCATGAAGCCGATCGGGGTCGCCGCGCACCCGAGCCCCGGCTGGACCGGGACGACGGTCATCGGCGGCCTCGCCGCCGCCGGGTACCGCATCTCCACCTCCGGCGCCGCCGAGCGCCAGGGGATCGTGCACCGCCTCGACGTCGGTACGTCCGGGCTCATGGTCGTCGCCAAGTCCGAGCGGGCGTACACGCTGCTCAAGGCGCAGTTCAAGGAGCGGGTCGTCGACAAGCGCTACCACGCGCTGGTCCAGGGCCACCCGGACCCGATGAGCGGCACGATCGACGCGCCGATCGGGCGCCACCCCCAGCACGACTACAAGTGGGCCGTGACCGCCGAGGGCAAGCCCTCGGTGACGCACTACGACCTGATCGAGGCCTACCGCGCGGCCTCGCTGCTCGACATCAAGCTGGAGACCGGCCGTACGCACCAGATCCGTGTGCACATGTCGGCGCACCGCCACCCCTGCGTGGGCGACCTCACCTACGGCGCGGACCCGACGATGGCCAAGCGGCTCGGGCTGACGCGCCAGTGGCTGCACGCCGTACGGCTCGGCTTCGAGCACCCGTCGGACGGGCGCTGGGTCGAGTTCGCGTCCACGTACCCGGCGGACCTGCAGAACGCGCTGGACCGGATCGCGGCGGAGAGCGCGTGAGCACCGGATACGAGGTTCGCGAGGCGATCGGCCAGGGCGACCGGCAGGCGTGCTTCGCGGTCCGCCACGAGGTCTTCGTCGTCGAGCAGAGCGTGCCGCAGGAGATCGAGTACGACCGCTACGACGAGACCGCCGTCCATGTCCTGGCCGTGCGCGAGGACGGGCTGCCGCTGGGCACCGGCCGGCTGCTGCACGGCGCCGACGCGCTGGGCAAGACCGGAGGGGACGCCTCCGTCGGCTCGCTCGGCCGGCTCGCGGTCGCCGAGGCCGCGCGCGGCCTCGGGGTCGGCGCGGCGCTCGTCCGCGCCATCGAGGACGCGGCGCGCGAGCGCGGACTCGCGGCCGTCGACCTGCACGCCCAGACGCACGCGCTCGGCTTCTACGAGCGGCTCGGCTACGAGGCGTACGGCCCCGAGTTCCCGGACGCGGGCATCCCGCACCGCGCGATGCGGCGGGTGCTCTAGCACCAGCCGCTCCGGCCCGGTGGCGGGGTGGCGGCGCACATACGGCGGTCCGGGGTGATTCGCCCGCTCGCGTGGCAGGGTTGAGGCCCGATCATCGACCGTGCCTGCCGCCAGGCCGGAAGGGCGCCCCGTGGATCAATTGGCCCTGCTGTTCGTGCTGTTGCTCGGCGCGCTGCTCACCGTGCCGCTCGGGGACCGGCTCGGACTGCCCGCCCCGGTGCTCATGACCGTCATCGGGGTCGTGTTCGCGTTCCTGCCCTTCGTGCCGAACGTCGACATCCCGCCCGAGCTCATCCTTCCGCTCGTCCTCCCGCCGCTGCTCTACGCCTCCGTGCAGCGCACCTCCTGGCGCCAGTTCGCGGCCAACCGGCGGCCCATCTTCCTGCTCGCCGTCGCCCTGGTCTTCGTCACCACGGCCGCCGTCGCCGCCACGGCGAACGCGCTCGTCCCCGGGCTCCCCCTCGCCGCCGCCGTCGCGCTCGGCGCGCTCGTCGCCCCGCCCGACCCGGTCGCCGCGACCGCCGTCGCCGGCTCGCTGGGGCTGCCGCGCCGGCTCGTCTCCATCCTGGAGGGGGAGGGGCTGTTCAACGACGTCACCGCGATCGTCCTCTACCACGTGGCGATCGGGGCGGTCGTCGGCGGCAGCTTCAGCTGGCAGGGCGCCGGCCTCGACCTCGTCCTCTCCGCCGTCGTCGCGGTCGCCGTCGGTCTCGTGCTGGGCTGGCTCAGCAACAAGCTCATGGGTCTCCTCGGCGAAGCCACCCTGCAGACCGGGCTCACCCTCCTCGTCCCCTTCGTCGCCTACGTCCTCGCCGAGGAGCTGCGCGGCTCCGGAGTCCTCGCCGTCCTGGTCGTCGCCCTCTATCTCGCGGAGAACGCGCTCGACGCCGACGACGTGATGGGCCGGCTCGCCGGGCAGACCTTCTGGGAGATCGTCGACACCCTCGTCACCGGCATCGCCTTCGGACTCATCGGCCTGGAGCTCCACAACGTCTTCGGCACGGCCGACGACCGGCTCGGCGAGATGCTCGGCTGGGGCGCGGTCGTGGCCGGTGTCGTGATCGGCGTACGGCTGCTGTGGCTGCTGCCCGCCACCTGGCTGGCCAAGCGGATGCACACCCGGCGCGACTACGACGAGGAGATCCCCGTCAGCTGGCGGGAGACCGTCGTCATGTGGTGGGCCGGTATGCGCGGGGTGGCGTCGGTGGCGCTCGCGCTCGCCATTCCGCTGCGTACGGACGACGGGTCGCCGTTCCCCGGCCGGGAGCAGATCATCTTCATCGCCTTCTGTGTGATCATGACCACACTTCTGCTCCAGGGGCTCACCCTGCCCTGGCTGGTCAAGCGGCTCGGCGTGCAGGCCGACACCGACGCCGAACGGGCCCTGGAGCGCGAGCTGGCGCTGCGGGCCGCCAAGGCGGCCAGGCGGCGGCTGAAGGAGATCGAGGAGGTCGAGGAGCTGCCGGAGGAGGTCCAGGAGCGGCTCCAGCGCGGGGCGTTCGACATCGGGGCCCGGATCAGCCCGGAGATGGTGGACGAGGAGCGGCGGGCGGCCTTCGTCGAGCGGGCCGGACGCCTCAAGGCCGTCCAGCGGATCCAGCGGGAGATGATGTCGGCCGCCCGGCACGAGGTGCTCTCGGCGCGCAGCGAGCCGGGGGCCGATCCCGAGGTGGTGGACCGGGTGCTGCGCCAGCTGGACGTCCGCAGCATGCGGTGACCGGCACGCGTCTCCGCTCAGCCGCGGCCGGTCCGCGAGGGCTCGTCGCCGTTGGTGTACGGCGACGGATGCCCCACCTCGCGCGGCGACGGGTGCTCCGCCTCGCGCGGCGACGGGTGTTCCATCTCGCGCGGCGACGGCACCGCGGGCGAGGTCGCGATCCGCGGCAGGGCGTACGGGTGCTGCTCGGCGAGCCAGGCCACGAGCCCCTCCCGCACGGTGCACCGCACCGTCCAGAGGTCGTCCGCGTCCTTGGCGGTGACCACCACCCGCACCTGGATCGTGCTCGGCGTGGTGTCCGTGACGGCCAGGTTCCAGTCGCGGCCGTCCCAGGCCGGGCACTCCGCGAGGATCTTCTCGGTCCTCCGGCGCATCGCGTCGAGCGGTGTGGAGTGGTCCAGATGGAACATGACCGCCCCCGTCATCTGCGCCCCGCCGCGGGACCAGTTCTCGAAGGGCTTGCCCGTGAAGTACGAGACCGGCATGGTGATCCGGCGCTCGTCCCAGGTCCGTACCGCGAGGAACGTCAGCGTGACCTCCTCGACCACGCCCCACTCGCCGTCGACGACCACCGTGTCGCCGATCCGCACCATGTCGCCGAAGGCGATCTGGAAGCCGGCGAAGAGGTTGCCGAGGGTGGACTGGGCGGCGACGCCCGCCACGATGCCGATGATGCCGGCGGAGGCCAGCATCGAGGTGCCGACGGTGCTGAGCGCCGGGAACGTGAGCAGCGCCGCCGCCAGCGCGACCACGGCGACGACCGCCGTCACGATGCGTGTGATGAGGGCCACCTGGGTGCGTACCCGGCGGACCCGCGCGGGGTCGCGGGTCGGGGAGGCGTAGCGGGCGAAGCTGGCCTCGACGACGGCGGAGGCGATGGTGATGACCAGCCAGGCGCCGGAGCCGATGAGGAGGAGGGAGAGGATCTGGCCTATGCCCGCCGCGTGTTCCTCGACGATCCGCCACTCCGTCTCGCGATAGGTGCCGCGCAGGACGGACACGAGCAGTACGGCCTGGAGCGGTGGCCGGCAGCGGCGCAGCAGCCCCCAGAGTGGGGTCTCGCGGTGGTTGTCGTCGGCCCGGCGCAGCAGTACGTCGACGACCCACCCCACCAGCAGGGTGAGCAGGACCGCCCCTCCGACGACGAGCAGCGGGCGCAGCGCGGTGTCCATGTGATCGAGGCCTCCGTGTCTCCGACTTGGTGTGCCCGGCTGGCAGGATGGTCCGCATGGACATCATGCTTTTCCACTCGACCTACGGTCTGCGTCCAGCGGTGGAGGCCGCGGCCGAGCGGCTGCGGGCCGCCGGGCATCAGGTTCGGGTGCCCGACCTCTTCGGGGGCCAAACCGCGGAGACGGTCGAGGAGGGGATGGAGCTCCAGAAGTCGATCGGCAAGGAGGAGCTGCTGAAGCGTGCCGTCCTCGCCGCCGCGCCCTACTCGGACCGCGGTCTCGTCTACGCCGGGTTCTCCTTCGGCGCCTCGGTGGCGCAGACCCTGGCCCTCGGCGACGAGAAGGCGCGCGGGCTGCTGCTGCTCCACGGCACCTCCGACATCGCCGAGAGCGCGTCGGTCGACGACCTTCCCGTACAGCTGCACATCGCCGACCCGGACCCGTTCGAGTCGCACGACTGGCTGACGTCCTGGTACCTGCGGATGGGGAAGGCGGGGGCGGACGTGGAGGTCTACCGCTACCCGGGCGCCGGGCATCTGTTCACCGACCCGGACCTGCCGGACTTCGACGAGGCGGCGGCCGAGCAGGCCTGGGCGGTCGCGCTGGCGTTCCTCGACAGCCTGTAGGGCGACAAGGCCCTGGACGTACGGAAGGGTGCGGCGGGGGCTCTCCCGCCGCACCCTTCCTTCCTGCGGTGCGTCAGCCGGCGCGGTACGCCGTCCACATGCTGTTCATCCGCGTGACCTGGCCCGCGGTGAACTGGTACATGCACGCGTCGTACGTGTAGTCCATGAAGTTGTGGATCGGGTCCACACCGGTCTTGGACGCGCAGCTGTCACGGCCGGTCGGGCACTCGTACGCCGGGCTCTTCTCGGCCGGGGTGTCGCTCACCGAGTCGCCGTTGCCGTTGCAGCCGCCCTGGAACGTGTGGTACAGCCCCAGCCAGTGGCCGACCTCGTGGGTCGCGGTGTCACCCTCGTTGTAGTTGGCCGCGGAGCCGCCCGGCAGCGAGGAGTCGAGGACGACCACACCGTCCATGGACGGGCTGGAGTTGTACGAGGACGGGAAGGTCGCCCAGCCGAGCAGACCGCCGCTGAGCTTGGCCGTGTAGAAGTTCAGCGCGCCGGCGCCGCCCTTGCGCAGCGTCTGCTTCATCTGCTTCTCGGCCGTGGAGCCGGACGCCAGGTTGTACCAGGTGGCGTTGTCCGTGTAGTCGGTCGAGGCGAGCGTGAACTGGAAGTTGGTGTTCACGTTGCCGGTGCCCTGGCCGCCGTAGGCCGCGTTGAGGACCGCCATCTGGTTGTTGATGGCGGTGGCGCTCAGCTTGCCCGTGGTGCCGCTGTGGATGACGTGGAAGTAGACGGGGATGTTCACCACGGCGGCGGTGGAGTTCATGCCGCTCGCGCGGACCGACTCCAGTCTCTTCTTCAGGTCGGCGTCCATGGCCTTGGCCTGGGCGGCGGAGATCTCGTTGGGCTCGTGGCCGTGGTGGTCGGCGCCGCGGGCCTTGCGGGCGCCGGAGAGGGACTCCGTACCGTCCACGCACTCCTCGGCGGAGACGCCGGCGGCGGACGTGGTGGCGGCCGGGGCGGCCGACGGGGCGGAGAGGGGAGCCAGGGCCAGAGTTCCGGCCATGACCGCGGTGCCGAGCAGACGACGTGACATACGCGGCGATATACGAACAAGAGCACGCACAGGTGACTCCTCGCGGGGGGTTTGTGGAGAGGTAGTTCCTCGCCACCGCGGGGAGATTACGGGTCCATGTCAGACGTTGTTGAGCATTGATCAAGCCCAATCATTCGTGGGGCAAACCGGGTTATCGGGGAGAAGAACTTTCGTCGGTTCCGGAGTTTGAGACGTGGACGTAACGAGCCAGGTGACGGAGGCGGGTGGTGTGTCCGGATTCGATCGCCCGAACTCGCCACCCGCCGTAGTGACGTGATCTCCCGTTAACAGAAGAGATCATGGCCGAAAATCGACCATGCAGTCATCTCATCGCACCGGCTGGTACACGCGCTCGACGCGCTGCGTTCCGTTCTTCGTCCGGTACGAACGCGCCCAGGCGGTCGTCGCGTCCTGCTTCGTCTTGTCGGAGACCGTGTAGTAGTCCATCTGCGAGTGCTCGGCGGTGACGTCCAGGACGCCGTAGCCGTGGTTGTCCATGTCCACCCACTTCACATGGCGGTTGGCGGCCTTGATCGCCCCTGCCGCCACCACGGAGAGGGTGCCCGGCGCCACATGGAGCAGGTCGTCGATGTTGTCCGAGGTCACCGAGGTCACCACGAACTCGGTCGCCGCCGACTGCGACAGCGGGTACGTCGCCGCCTTCACCGGCACGTCCGTGGCCCAGGCCATGTGGATGTCACCGGTCAGGAAGACGGTGTTCCGGACGGAGCGCTGCGTCAGGTGCGCGAGCAGCTCCTTGCGGTCGTCCGTGTAGCCGTCCCACTGGTCGACGTTGATCGCGAGCCCCTCCTTCGGCAGGCCGAGCAGTTCGGCGAGCGGGCCGAGGAGTTGGGCCGGCAGTGAGCCGAAGGCGACCGGCGAGATCATCACCGACGTGCCGACCAGCTTCCAGGTGGCGTCCGAGCTCGCGAGCCCCGACTTCAGCCAGTCGAGCTGAGCGCGGCCGGTGATCGTACGCTCCGGGTCGTCGACGGTGCCGCTGCCGATCTTGGCCTGCTGTGAGCGGAACGACCGCAGGTCGAGCAGGTGCAGATCGGCCAGCTTGCCGAAGCGCAGCCGCCGGTAGACCGTGCCCTCGGTCGAGGCGCGGACCGGCATCCACTCGAAGTACGCCTGCTTCGCGGCCGCGACCCGGGCCGCCCACTCGCCCTCGGCGCCCGGCGTGTGGTTCTCCGCGCCGCCCGACCAGGCGTCGTTGGCGACCTCGTGGTCGTCCCAGATCGCGATCACGGGGTGGGCGGCGTGCAGCGCCTGAAGGTCGGCGTCCGTCTTGTAGGTGGCGTGCCGGAGGCGGTAGTCGGCGAGCGAGACGATCTCGTGCTTCGGCTCGTGCTGCCGTACGGAGTAGGCCGCGTCCGGGTAGGAGCCGGCCGCGTACTCGTAGATGTAGTCGCCGAGATGGAGGATGGCGTCCAGGTCCGCGCGGGCCGCGAGATGGCGGTACGCGGAGAAGTGGCCGGCCTCCCAGTTGGCGCAGGAGACCACGCCGAAGCGGACGCCGGGGGTGGCGGCGTCGGCCGCCGGAGTGGTGCGGGTACGGCCCACGGGGGAGACGGTGTCGCCCGCCGTGAAGCGGAACCAGTGGGCGGTCGCGGGGCGCAGGCCCCGGACGTCCACCTTCACCGTGTGGTCCGAGGCGGCCGTCGCGGTCAGGGTGCCGCGGGCGACGGTCCGGGCGAAGTCCCGGTCCTCGGCCACCTCCCAGCCGACCGTGACGGCTGGGCCTCTGCCCGAACCGGGCGTGGCGTCGGAGGTGGGGGTGACGCGCGTCCAGAGCAGGACGCCGTCGGGCAGCGGGTCGCCGGAGGCGACACCGTGCAGGAAGGCGGGTGCCTCGGAGCCCGCGAGCGCGGGGGAGGCGGCGCCCACCAGGACCGGGGTGGCGACGGCCGTGACGGCGGCGGCCTTCACGACGGTGCGGCGGGTGGGCTCGGAAGATATGTGTCGACTGGTCACGGGCAGTCAGATTACTGATCAGTATGCCGAACAGGCAGACGAAATCCGGAAAGTTCGCGCACTCGTCGCCCCGCGGTCGGCATCCGTCGGACACCTCGGGATCCTCCGGGCGTCTCGGGATCGTCCGGGTGTCTCCGGATCGTGCGGACAAAGGGGCGGGCCCGCGGGAGCGAACTCCCGCGGACCCGTACCGTCGGCCGTCGAACCGGCCGGCGCCCGATGTCAGCCCTTGAGCGCCGGGGTGAGCGCCGCGTTGAACTCCTCGACCGTCAGCGGCGGGTTCTTGCTGCCCTCGACCGTCAGCGCCTTGCCGTCCATCTTGAGGGTCGGCGTGCCGGTGACCCCGCTGGCGTCGAAGGCGGCGGACATCTTCATCGCCCAGGCGTCGAAGGTGCCGTTCTCCACATTCTTCTTGAACTCCGCGTTCCCCTTCAGCGCCGGGACCGCGTCCGCGACCTCCAGGAGGTAGGAGTCCTTGGCGAACTTGTCCTGGCTCTCCTCCGGGTGGAACTGCGTGGAGTACAGCGCCGCCTTGTACTTCATGAACGCCTCGGGGCTCACGTCCAGCGCCGCGCCCAGCGCAGACAGGGCGTTCTTCGAGCCCTCGCCCTGGTCGGAGTTGTCGATGAAGGTGGCGCCGACGTACTTGAGCTTGTACTTGCCGGCCTCCACGTCCTTGTCGACGGTGGCGCCCACCTGCTGCTCGAACTGCGCGCACACCGGGCAGCGCGAGTCCTCGTAGATCTCCAGGGTCTTCTTGGCGGACGCCTTGCCGACGACGACCGTCGTACCGTTCGTGCCCTCGGTGTTCTTGGGCGCGGTGACGCTCGCCTCCTTGGCCACCGACTCCCAGTGGGACGGCTTGTTGGCCTGGACGACGGCGTAGCCGACACCGCCGGCGACCGCCAGGACGGCGACGGCCGACACCGCGACGGTCACCTGGCGGCGGACCTTCTCCTTCTTGGCCTGGCGTTCGCGCTCGACGCGCAGCCGCTCGCGGGCGGCCGCCTTGTTGGCGTGGCTGTTGCGTGCGCTCATGGTCGTGATCTCCGTGAAAGTCGAAAGCCCGTGGGGCGGAAGGCCCGTGGGGGCGGAAGGGCGGGGACTGCGAGGCTCAGGCGAGTACGAAGCCCGGGCGCGGCGGTCCCCGCCGTCCGACGGAGTGCACGAGAAGGCGGGTACGACGGGACCGGCGCGGCCGGTCCAGGGGGCGCCCGCCGCGCCCATGAGCCGTGCGCGGGGTGCCGAAGAGCGCGACGACCAGCATCAGGGGGCGGAACGCGAAGGCGGCCACCGCGGAGAGCAGCCGGGCGAGCGCCCGCTCGCCGTGCCGCAGCCAGGCCGCCGCGAACAGCCCGACCGACACATGGGCGGCGAGCAGCAGCCACGGCAGGGCCGGGGCGGGAGAGCTCAGCAGGGCGGCCGCGGTGCCGCTCTCGGGAGCGGCGACGCCCGGCAGCGGGCTGCCGAAGGCGCCGCCGCAGAGCACGTCCACGCCCACCGAGCGCAGCGAACCGGCGACCGGGCCGCCGGAGGGGCCGTAACAGACCGTCTGGCCGGCGGTGAAGACCGTGTCGGCCGCCAGCTCCAGCGGGACGAGCAGCCCGGCTATCGGCCAGAAGCGGCGCTCCCGGCCGGCCAGGGCGTACGCGACGGCGAAGACGCCGGCCGAGAGCAGCCCCACGGTCAGCAGCGGCAGCGGCACCTGGGACAGCAGCACGTGCGAGCCGGCGGACAGCGTCACGACCAGTGCCGTGAAGAGCGCCGCCCGCAGCCCTCTGAGCCGCTTCCCTGATATGTCCATAGCGGAGGAAGTCTGCCACGCCATCCTGTAAGAGGCCCTTAAGGGCGAGCTGTGAGAGGCCTCGGCCGGCCGGGAACCGGCCTAGAGGCCCGGGATCCGGCCGTTGCGGAACAGGTCCACGAAGATCTGGTGGTCCGCACGCGCGCGTGCCCCGTAGCTGTGCGCGAAGTCCACCAGCAGGTCCGCGAAGCCCTCCTCGTCGGCCGCGATCGCCGCGTCGATGGCCCGCTCCGTCGAGAACGGCACCAGGGAGTGCCCGCTGGAGTCGTCGGCCGCCGCGTGCATCGTCGCCGTCGCCCGCCCCAGGTCGGCCACGGTCGCCGCGATCTCCGCCGGGTCGTCGATGTCCGACCAGTCCAGGTCCACCGCGTACGGCGAGACCTCCGCGACCAGCTGCCCGGAGCCGTCCAGCTCCGTCCAGCCCAGCCACGGGTCCGCGTGCGCCTGCAGGGCCCGCTGGGAGATGACCGTGCGGTGGCCCTCGTGCTGGAAGTACCCCCGCACCGCCGCGTCCGTCACATGGCGCGACACCGCGGGCGTCTGCGCCTGCTTCATGTAGATCACGACGTCGTTCTCCAGGGCGTCGCTGTTGCCCTCCAGGAGGATGTTGTACGACGGGAGGCCGGCCGAGCCGATGCCGATGCCGCGCCGCCCCACGACGTCCTTGACCCGGTACGAGTCGGGGCGCGCGAGCGAGGACTCCGGCAGGGTCTCCAGATAGCCGTCGAAGGCCGCGAGCACCTTGTAGCGGGTCGCCGCGTCCAGCTCGATGGAGCCGCCGCCGGAGGAGAACCGGCGTTCGAACTCACGGATCTCCGTCATCGAGTCCAGGAGCCCGAAGCGGGTCAGCGAGCGGGCGACGCGCAGGGCGTCCAGGAGGGGGCCCTCGGCGGTGTCCAGGGTGAAGGGCGGCACGTCGTCGTTCTTGGCGCCGGTGGCCAGGGCGTGGATCCGCTCGCGGTAGGCGGCGGCGTAGATCCGTACCAGCTCCGTGATCTGCTCGTCACTGAGCGCCTTCGTGTAGCCGATCAGGGCGAGCGAGGCGGAGAGCCGCTTCAGGTCCCAGGTGAAGGGGCCGACGTACGCCTCGTCGAAGTCGTTGACGTTGAAGATCAGCCGGCCGTTGGCGTCCATGTACGTGCCGAAGTTCTCCGCGTGCAGATCGCCGTGGATCCACACCCGGCCGGTCCGCTCGTCCAGATACGGACCGCTGGGCATGTTCCCGCCCACCCGCCCGGCGTGCTCCTGCTCCAGGTCGCTGTAGAACAGGCACGCCGTGCCCCGGTAGAACGCGAAGGCGGACCCGGCCATCTTGCGGAACTTCACGCGGAAGGCTGCGGGATCGGCGGCGAGGAGCTCACCGAAGGCGGTGTCGAAGACGGCGAGTATCTGCTCACCGCGCGCGGTGGCGGTGGGCTGCGGGACCGACATCGAGAGTGCCTCCTGGTGCAAGACTGTTCATGACAATTGGGACAGGCGTTCCGTGTCTCTCAACGCGCGACGGTACCCCCGAGTGCCCGCCCGCCCGGCACCCGGCCGCCACCCCTCATCGAGGGGCTTGCGCCCCGCAGTATCCCTCCGATGTCAGTCCGGAGAAGTAGACTTCCACGCTGTCCCCCCAGACTGTCCGCAGCCTGTTTCCCGCCGTTTCCGGAGGCCTTCCGCCGTGACCAAGCCGCCCTTCACGCACCTTCACGTACACACCCAGTACTCGCTGCTGGACGGTGCCGCGCGGCTCAAGGACATGTTCAACGCGTGCAACGAGATGGGCATGACCCATATCGCCATGTCCGACCACGGCAACCTCCACGGGGCGTACGACTTCTTCCACTCGGCCAAGAAGGCCGGTGTGACGCCGATCATCGGCATCGAGGCGTACGTCGCCCCCGAGTCCCGGCGGAACAAGCGGAAGATCCAGTGGGGCCAGCCGCACCAGAAGCGGGACGACGTCTCCGGTTCGGGTGGTTACACCCACAAGACGATCTGGGCGGCGAACGCGACCGGACTGCACAACCTCTTCCGCCTCTCCTCCGACGCGTACGCCGAGGGCTGGCTCCAGAAGTGGCCCCGGATGGACAAGGAGACCATCTCCCAGTGGTCCGAGGGGCTCATCGCCTCCACCGGCTGCCCCTCCGGCGAGCTGCAGACCCGGCTGCGCCTCGGCCAGTTCGACGAGGCCCTGAAGTCCGCCTCCGAGTACCAGGACATCTTCGGCAAGGACCGGTACTTCCTGGAGCTGATGGACCACGGCATCGAGATCGAGCGCCGCGTCCGCGACGGACTCCTGGAGATCGGCAAGAAGCTCGGCATCCCGCCGCTGGTCACCAACGACTCGCACTACACGTACGCGCACGAGGCCGCCGCCCACGACGCGCTGCTGTGCATCCAGACCGGCAAGAACCTCTCCGACCCGGACCGCTTCAAGTTCGACGGCACCGGCTACTACCTGAAGTCGACGGACGAGATGTACGCCGTCGACTCCTCGGACGCCTGGCAGGAGGGCTGCCGCAACACGCTGCTCGTCGCCGAGCAGGTCAGCACCGACGGCATGTTCGTCGAGAAGAACCTCATGCCGAAGTTCGACATCCCCGAGGGCTACACCGAGGTCTCCTGGTTCCGCGAGGAGACCATGCGCGGCATGCACCGCCGCTTCCCGGACGGCATCCCGGACGACCGCATGAAGCAGGTCGAGTACGAGATGGACACCATCATCTCGATGGGCTTCCCCGGCTACTTCCTCGTCGTCGCCGACTTCATCATGTGGGCGAAGAAGCAGGGCATCGCCGTCGGCCCCGGCCGTGGCTCCGCGGCCGGCTCGATCGTCGCGTACGCCATGGGCATCACCGACCTCGACCCGATCCCGCACGGACTGATCTTCGAGCGCTTCCTCAACCCCGAGCGCGTCTCGATGCCCGATGTCGACATCGACTTCGACGAGCGCCGGCGCGTCGAGGTGATCCGGTACGTGACGGAGAAGTACGGCTCCGACAAGGTCGCCATGATCGGCACGTACGGCAAGATCAAGGCGAAGAACGCCATCAAGGACTCGGCCCGTGTCCTCGGCTACCCGTACGCCATGGGTGACCGGCTCACCAAGGCGATGCCCGCCGACGTCCTCGGTAAGGGCATCGACCTCAACGGCATCACCGACCCCTCGCACCCGCGCTACAGCGAGGCGGGCGAGATCCGGGCGATGTACGAGAACGAGCCGGACGTGAAGAAGGTCATCGACACCGCCAAGGGCGTGGAGGGCCTCGTCCGGCAGATGGGTGTGCACGCGGCCGGCGTGATCATGTCCAGCGAGCCGATCGTCGACCACGCCCCGATCTGGGTGCGGCACACGGACGGCGTGACGATCACGCAGTGGGACTACCCCCAGTGCGAGTCGCTCGGCCTGCTGAAGATGGACTTCCTGGGCCTGCGGAACCTGACCATCATGGACGACGCCGTCAAGATGGTGAAGGCCAACAAGGGGCTCGACCTCGACCTCCTCTCCCTGCCGCTGGACGACCCGAAGACCTTCGAACTGCTCCAGCGCGGCGACACCCTCGGCGTGTTCCAGTTCGACGGCGGCCCCATGCGCTCGCTGCTGCGGCTGATGAAGCCCGACAACTTCGAAGACATCTCCGCCGTGTCCGCCCTGTACCGGCCGGGCCCGATGGGCATGAACTCGCACACGAACTACGCCCTGCGCAAGAACAAGCAGCAGGAGATCACCCCGATCCACCCCGAGCTGGAGAAGCCGCTCGAAGAGGTGCTCGCGGTCACCTACGGCCTGATCGTCTACCAGGAGCAGGTGCAGAAGGCCGCTCAGATCATCGCCGGGTACTCCCTCGGCGAGGCCGACATCCTCCGCCGCGTGATGGGCAAGAAGAAGCCCGAGGAGCTGGCGAAGAACTTCGTCCTCTTCCAGAAGGGCGCCCGGGAGAAGGGCTACAGCGACGAGGCCATCCAGGCCCTGTGGGACGTCCTGGTCCCCTTCGCCGGCTACGCCTTCAACAAGGCGCACTCCGCCGCGTACGGCCTGGTCTCCTACTGGACGGCGTACCTCAAGGCCAACTACCCGGCCGAATACATGGCCGGTCTGCTGACCTCGGTCAAGGACGACAAGGACAAGTCCGCGGTCTACCTGAACGAGTGCCGCCGCATGGGCATCAAGGTCCTGCCGCCGAACGTCAACGAGTCCGAGTCGAACTTCGCCGCCCAGGGCGACGACGTGATCCTCTTCGGTCTCTCCGCCGTCCGTAACGTCGGCACCAACGTCGTCGAGTCGATCATCAAGTCGCGCAAGGCGAAGGGGAAGTACTCCACGTTCCCCGACTTCCTGGACAAGGTCGAGGCGGTCGTCTGCAACAAGCGGACCATCGAGTCGCTGATCAAGGCCGGCGCCTTCGACGAGATGGGCCACACCCGCAAGAGCCTGGTCGCCCACCACGAACCGATGATCGACAACGTGGTCGCGGTCAAGCGCAAGGAGGCCGAGGGGCAGTTCGACCTCTTCGGCGGCATGGGCGACGAGGCGAGCGACGAGCCCGGATTCGGTCTGGACGTGGAGTTCTCCGACGTCGAGTGGGAGAAGTCCTACCTGCTCGCCCAGGAGCGCGAGATGCTCGGCCTCTACGTCTCCGACCACCCGCTCTTCGGTATCGAGCACGTCCTCTCCGACAAGACGGACGCGGCGATCTCCCAGCTGACCGGCGGCGAGCACTCCGACGGCGCCGTCGTCACCATCGGCGGCATCATCTCCGGCCTCCAGCGCAAGATGACCAAGCAGGGCAACGCCTGGGCCATCGCCACCGTCGAGGACCTGGCCGGCTCCATCGAGTGCATGTTCTTCCCCGCCACGTACCAGCTGGTGTCCACACAGCTCGTCGAGGACACGGTCGTCTTCGTCAAGGGCCGCCTGGACAAGCGCGAGGACGTGCCCCGGCTGGTCGCCATGGAGCTGATGGTCCCCGACCTGTCGAACGCCGGGACCAACGCGCCCGTCATCCTGACCATCCCGACCGTGAAGGTCACCCCGCCGATGGTGAGCCGGCTGGGCGAGATCCTCGGCCACCACAAGGGCAACACCGAGGTACGGATCAAGCTCCAGGGCCCGCGCAAGACGACCGTCCTGCGGCTCGACCGGCACCGGGTCCAGCCCGATCCCGCGCTCTTCGGCGACCTGAAGGTGCTGCTCGGCCCGTCCTGCCTGGCGGGGTGACGGCCGGCCCCGCGCGGAGAGCTGGGGCGTCCTGCCCCGCGCGGAGAGCCGGGGCGTCACGCGGCCTCCGGAAGGCCCACGCGCGGAAGGGGCGCGCCCGTCGTCACGGGTGCGCCCCTTCCGGGGTTCTGCGCGGTCAGTTGTGACCGAAGCGCTTCTGCCGGCCCTTGCGAGCCATGTCGCCGGGGGTCACCTGCGAGGCACGCTGCTCGGCCTGGGACTCCATCGACGACTGCTGCGCCTGCTGGGCGCCGCGCTCGGCCTGCGACTGCTGCGGACTGCGGTTCTGCTTTCGATTCTTGGCCATGGTGATGCCTCCTCAATGGGATCTCGGGGCCAGGGCCGCTGCCAGCCTCACACATGGGGTTAAACGCCGCATTTTGGATCATTACCGTCAGTGAGCGGGGTCCCGGTCGACCGCGGAGTGACATTCGCCACGCCGATGATCCAGTTCCGACCGTCAACCTCCCCACGTTCGGGCAGACTCGAAGGAAATCCGAAGCAACTTCCGATCCCGAGGTTCCCGAAAGAGGGTGGAACACGTGGACCGCTGCGTCGTTCTGGTGGACGCCGGCTATCTGCTGGGCGCCGCCGCGAGCCTCCTCGCCGGGGAACCGGCCCGCTCCCGGATCACCGTCGATCACGCCGCCCTCATCCAGGGGCTCCGCGAACGGGCCGAGGCGGACACCGAACAGCCTCTGCTCCGTATCTACTGGTTCGACGGCGCGCCCGACCGAGTGCCCCAGCCCGAGCACCGCAGGCTGCGGGTGATGCCCCGGGTCACCGTCCGGCTGGGGGCCCTGACCCGCAGCGACGGCCGCTGGGCCCAGAAGGGCGTCGACGCCGCGATGCACGCCGAGCTCACCGAGCTGGCGAGGAACCGGGCCTGCTCCGACGTGGTCCTCGTGACCGGCGACGGCGATCTGCTGCCCGGCCTGATGTCCGCCAAGGAGCACGGCGTCGCCGTCCACCTCTGGGCCGTCCAGGCCGCCGACGGCGACTACAACCAGTCCGAGGACCTCGTCGCCGAGGCCGACGAACGCCGCGTCCTCGACCGGGCCTGGATCACCCGGGCCGTCCGCGCCAAGGACCTCAGCGGCCTCTGCGCGCCCCCGCCCGCCCCGCGCCCCGAGATCGCCGCCATCCTCTCCGCCCCGCTGCCCGAGTCGGCCCTCGCGGCCTCCGCCGAGCGGGCCGCCGAGGCGGCGGCCGCGGAAGCCGCCTCCGTACACAACGGGGCGTCGGCCCCCGCCGACTCAGCCCCTCCGACCGACGGGGACGGACCGGCGTCCGCCGTGCCCGCACCCGCCGGGGGGCGGGGCGTCCCCACGCCCAAGGACCTCGCCGGACTGCGCGCGCCCGGCGGCCCGGCCGCTCCGCCGGCCACCAACGCCACGCTGCGCTGGTCCTCCGACAAGGGCTGGATCGAGCGACCCGGCGGCGCGCTCGGCGAGCCGCCCGAGACCGCCTCGCTGCCCACCCTCGCCCAGCTCACCAGCGCCGAGCAGCGCTGGGCCGACCGCGAGGAGGACATCACCACCGTCGGCGGCGACCCTTTCGAGGTCGGCCAGGTGTTCGCCCGTCGCTGGATGGAGCGGCTCCCCGAGCAGAGCCACGTCCAGAAGCTGTCCGTGATGTACCCGAGGATCCCGCACCGCATCGACGGCGAACTGCTCCGGTACGCGGCCAGGTTCGGCCTGCTCGCCCACAAGGACGACCAGATCGACGAGCACGACCGGTACGCGATCCGGGCGGGCTTCTGGCGCGAGATCGACGTCCGGGCCGCCGCGGAACGCGCCCCCGCGGGGGAGTAGGCCGACGGACCCCGTAGGCTCATCCCTCGTGAGTACGGTGTGCGTGGTGCGGGATCTGGTCAAGACGTACCCCGCCGCGCGCGCTCGCCGGGGGACCCCGGCGACCCCCGAGATCCGCGCCACCGACGGCATCAGCCTCGATGTCCACGGCGGCGAGATCTTCGGTCTGCTCGGGCCCAACGGCGCCGGGAAGTCCACGCTGGTCCGCCAGCTGACCGGGCTGATGCGCCCCGACTCCGGAACGGTCGAACTGCTCGGCCACGATCTCGTACGCCACCCGGAACGCGCCGCGCGCCTGCTCGGCTACCTCGGGCAGGAGTCGACCGCGCTCGACGAACTGACGGTCGCTCTCGCCGCCGAGACCACCGGGCGGCTGCGCGGGCTGACCGCACGGGACGCGCGCGCCGCCAAGGACGCCGTCCTGGAGGAGCTGGGCCTCACCGAGCTCGCCGGCCGGCCGCTGAGGAAGCTCTCCGGCGGACAGCGGCGGCTCGCCTGCGTCGCGACCGCGCTGGTGGGCGAACGGCCGGTCCTGGTGCTCGACGAACCCACCACCGGCATGGACCCGATCGCCCGGCGGGCCGTCTGGTCCGCGGTCGACCGCCGGCGCGCCGAGCACGGCACCACCGTGCTGCTCGTCACCCACAACGTGATCGAGGCCGAGACCGTACTGGACCGGGTCGCCGTCCTGGAGCGGGGCCGGGTCATCGCGTGCGACACGCCGGCCGGGCTCAAGGAACGCGTCGCGGGCGAGGTCCGGGTCGATCTGGTGTGGCGCGAGCGCGCCCCGCTGGAGGTGCCCGAGGTCGCCGCGCTGCGTGGACTCGCCCAGGAGTCGGGCCGGCGCTGGACGCTCCGGCTCGCCCCGGACGAGGCGCGGGCGACGGTGGCGGCGGTCACGGGCGGGGCGGCGTTCGCGGCTCTGGACGACTTCACACTGGCGACGCCGAGCCTGGAGGACGTGTATCTGGCGCTGGGCGGCGAGACGCAGGGGTTGGTCAAGGCTTGAGGAGCTGTACGGAGTGAGTATCGTGCCCGCCCAGGCCGCGTCGGGGTCGGCGGCGACGTCGGGGTCGGCGGCGACGTCGGGGTCGGCGTCCGCCGAGGACGTCTCGGCCTGTGCCGTCGGCGCGTCCGCCGGGAACGGGGACGCCGCCGCACCACTGGCGCCGCGCGCCCGGCTGCTGCCGGCCCTCGCCGCCGTGTACCGCGCGCAGCTCTCGCGCGCCCGGGTCTCCCGTATACCGCTGCTCTTCGTGGCGACGTTCCAGTCCGTCGGGATCATGGTCCTGATGCGCGGTGTCGTCGACGGAGGGTCGGAGGCGCGGGCCGTCGTGGCGGGCTCGTCGGTGCTCGTGGTCGCGTTCGTCGCGCTCAATCTGCTCGCCCAGTACTTCGGGCAGCTGCGGGCGACCGGCGGCCTCGACCACTACGCCACGCTGCCGGTGCCGCCGGCCGCGGTCGTGCTCGGGGCGGCGGGGGCGTACGCGTCCTTCACGGTGCCGGGGACCGTGGTGACGGCGGTCATCGGGTCGCTGCTCTTCGGGCTGCCGCTCGGCCATCTGTGGATCCTCGCGGCGGTCGTGCCGCTGGCGGGGGCCGCGCTGGCCGGTCTCGGGGCGGCGCTCGGGCTGCTCGCGCCGCGCCCGGAACTCGCGACGCTGCTCGGGCAGCTGGGCATGTCGGCCGCGCTGCTGCTCGGCGTGCTGCCGGCGGACCGGCTGCCCGGGCCGGTCGGCTGGGCGCGGGACCTGCTGCCGTCGACGTACGGGGTGGAGGCGCTGGCCCGCACGTTCGACGCGCACCCGGACTGGGCGGTGGTCGGGCTCGACCTCGCGGTGTGCGGGGCGGTCGGGGTGGCGTCGCTCGCGGTGGCGACGTGGGCGTACCGGCGGGCGGCGGTCCGCTGAGGCGGGTCGTTCCCGTACCTGGCACGATGGCGGGGTGACCGCACCTCTGACACCGCCTCACCAGCCGCCGAACGATGCCGTGCCGCCGGACGGATGGCCCTCGCCCTATCCGCCGATGCCGCCGGGCGACGGTGCCCCGAGCGTGGCCACGGAGCTCCGGCAGGCCGCGGTGGTGGCCGCGGTCTCCACGGTCGCCGGGGTGGCGCTGGGGCTGCTGTGGCTGTGGCTGGCGCCGAGGGTTCCGCTGATCTCGGACGGCAAGGCGGTGTTCCTGCGGAACAGCGAGGGGGAGTCGGCGGTCGGGGCGGACGGCACGTTCGTCCTGCTGGCGCTCGGGTTCGGGGCGGTCGCGGCGGCGCTCGTCTTCCTGTTCCACCGGCACGGCGGCGTGGGTCTTGTGCTCGCGCTGGCGGCGGGCGGTGTGCTCGGGTCGCTGCTCGGGTGGGGCGTGGGGACGTTCCTGGGGCCGACGCACGACGTGGTGGCGCACGCGCGGGAGGTCGGGGCGGGGGTGCAGTTCGACGCGCCGCTGAAGCTGGAGATGTGGGCGGGGGCGCTGCTGGCGTGGCCGCTCGCGGCGATGATCGTCCACCTGTCCCTGACGGCCCTCTTCGGCCCGAGGGACACGGAACTGGAATGGCCCCCGGAGGGGGACGCGGGCGACAAGGCGTAAGGGGTTTTGCGGGGGTGGTGGCCGGGGAGTCGGCGCCTCTGCGGGTGGCGGGGCGTTGTCTTCCCCCACCCCACCCCTCCCCGAAACTATGACGAGACCGGGGGCTCCGCCCCCGAACCCCGGCGGCGGCTTCGCGCCGCGAGCGGGCTGCACCACACCTGGGGCTCCGCCCCCCAGCCCCCGGCGGCGGCTTCGCGCCGCGAGCGGCTGCACCGCACCGGGGCCCCGGAACCCCCGGGCGGCGGCTTCGCGCCGCGAGGGGCTGCACCGCGTCGGGGGCCCCGGAACCCCCGGGCAGCGGCTTCGCGCCGCGAGGGGCTGCACCGCGTCGGGGGCTCCGCGCCCGAAGCCCCGGCGGCTCGCGCCGCGAGCGGGCTGCACTACACCTGGGGCTCCGCCCCCTAGCCCCCGAACCCCCGGGTGGCGGCTTCGCGCCGCGAGGGGCTCCGCCCCCGAACCCCCCCCGGCGGCTTCGCGCCGCGAGGGGCTGCGCCCCCGGGTGGCGGCTCCGCGTCGCGGTGGCCCGAGCGCGTTCAGCCAGTGGCTTCTCGCCGTGTGCGGCGGCGGGTGGTGGGGCGGTGATTTCCCCCACCCCGCCCCTCCCCGAAACTCTGACGAGACCGGGGACTGCGCCCCCGAACCCCCCCCGAGGCGGCTTCGCGCCGCTAGTGGGCTGCACCGCACCGGGGGCCCCGGGCGGTGGCTTCGCGCCGCTGGCGGGCTGCACCGCGTCGGGGTCCTGGAACCCCGGGCGGCGGCTTTGCCGCGCCGCGGCCTTCGTGCTGGGCCGGGGGCTACGCGCGGCCGATGGGGGCCAGGAGGGCGGCCGTGAGGGTGGTGAGGGCTTCGGGGGTCAGTTCGACCTCCAGGCCTCGGCGGCCCGCCGAGATACAGATCGTGGTGTGCGTCGACGCCGACGCGTCCAGGACCGTGCGCAGGCGTTTGCGCTGGCCCAGGGGGGAGATCCCGCCGC
Organism: Streptomyces sp. NPDC012508; assembly: GCF_042902595.1. Lineage (NCBI taxonomy): Bacteria > Bacillati > Actinomycetota > Actinomycetes > Kitasatosporales > Streptomycetaceae > Streptomyces > Streptomyces sp. NPDC012508. Next base: position 318,417 of record NZ_JBIBEO010000006.1, on the reverse strand, counting down.
GGACGTAGCCCGTCGTGCGTTCCGCCAGCGCCGGGTCCGCCATCGACGCGCGCTTGCCGCCGACCGCCGAGGCCAGGGCCTTCAGGTCCAGCTGGCCCGCGACCGGGACGACCGCGACCGTCAGTTCGCCGTCGACGTCCGCGACCAGCGTCTTGAAGACCCGGTCCGGCGACACCCCGAGCGCCTCCGCCGCCTCCTCGCCGTACGACGGCGACGCCGGGTCGTGGTCGTAGGAGTGGAGGGTGTACGGAGTCCCCGCCGCGGTCAGTGCCACCGTCGCCGGCGTGCCGCCCGCCTGCTTCTTCTGCTTCTTCGCCACCGCGCTCCTCCGTCAGTTCGGGCTCGTCGGCGCCCGCGTCAGCTCCACCGCCGGGAGTGACGGCAGATGCCGCAGCACCGCCGTCTCCGACCGGAGCAGCGTCAGTTCCTCCCGCAGCCGCGTCGCCGTGTCCGGCGCCTGCAGCAGCCGCTGCTTCGCCGGCGTGTCGAGTACCGCCGCCGCCGCGACCAGGTACGACACCACCGAAGGATCGTCCGGGAGGTCACTCGTCGTCAGCGACCGCTCCCGCGCCCCCGCCAGCCGCTTCTGGTAGCTCCGGAACGCCCGCAGCACGCCCTCCGCGAGCGTGCCCGCCTCGTCGCCCTGCTCCTCCGGGATCTCCTCGATCTCGGCCACCAGGTACGGCCCCGTCGCGTCCACGGACAGCAGCTTCACCCGGGTCGTCCCCGTCGCCATCACCTCGAAGCTGCCGTTCGACCGCTCCCGGATGGTCGCCGCGTCGGCGATGCAGCCCACCCGGTGGAACGCCTGGATCGGGTCCGGGCCGAAGCCCGCTCCGGGCCCCTTCTCCGGCAGCGCCGTCTGGTCCGGCATCCCCGGCGCCGTCGGCGCGACCTCACGGCCGTCACGGATCGCGACGACGGCGAAGCGGCGCGGCTCCGACTCGTCGGTCTTGAGCAGCTCGCGCATCATGGCGCGATACCGCTCCTCGAAGACGTTCAGGGGCAGCACGAGGCCCGGGAACAGCACCGCGTTGAGCGGGAAGAGGGGCAGGCGAGCGGTGGTCACAGCGGTCAAGAGTAATGGCCGCCGGGCGCGCCCCGTCAGGCCCGTCCCGCTCGGGTTCCGCGCTGCGGCGCCGCGCCGCCCGCTTCGGCCCGCACGAGGTCCCTCGTCTCCAGGAAAGCGGCGAGCGGATCGTCCTCGACGAGCCCCCACGGAAACGTCGTCGCGTACGGGCCGATCTTCCGGAACTCCTCCAGCGCGTCCGCCCAGCGCCCCCGCCTGACCAGCACGTACACCAGCAGGTTGCGGACCTCCGCGGCCCACGGGTCGCCCTCGGGGAGCTCCGCCGACACCGCGATGCCCCGGTCCGCCGCCGCGTCGATCCGGTGGCCCTGGAAGGGGGCCGGGTCGGCGAGGAGCTGGGCGAACGCGGCGTTGACCGGGAGAGCCCGGGCCAGCGAGCCGGGCGGCGCGTCCTCGGCAGCCTGCTCCGCGAAGTCGAAGCACTCGTGGTGCGAGCCGTACCACTGGGCCGAGAGATACCGCAGCGCGGCGACGTGACAGCCGTAGTGGTGCGGGGAGCGGCGCACGGCCTGCTCCCACAGCGACTCGAAGGCCGTGTGCCCGGCATGGGTGCCCCGCGCGTGGTCCAGGGCGAGCCGCCACGGCACCGGATCGCGCGGAGAGGCCTCGGCGGCCGCGTCGATCAGCGGTCCGAGCTCGCGCAGCCGCTCGGAACGGGCCGGCGACTCCCAGGCCCTGCGCACCGCGAGCTCCGCCTTGACGAGCAGCGCGTCCGGGTCGCGGGGCGAGACGGCAAGCCAGTGGGCCAGCCACCCGTCACGGCTGTACGCGAAGGTCGCCAGCCGCGCCACGTACCGGTCCCGCTTCTCCCACTCGGCGCCGTCCCGGGTCGTCGCGAGCAGCTTCGCCGCGGGCTCGGGGTCGGCGAGCGCGGCCGCCACCAGGGCCGGGGCGAGCCTGTCGTCCGGCGCGTCGAGCAGCACGTCGTCGTCCGGCGGCAGGGCGGCGTCGAGCCGCGGTGCAAGCCGGACCATACGGGCGGTGCCGATCAGGGCGCGGAGGAGAGACATCGTGCGGACCATTCAAAAACCGCAGGTAGGGGCGGCGCCAGTGGGGGACTGTGAAGCTTTGGTAGCGGCGGGAAAGTTGTCCTGCGGGAGGTCAAGACAGCGTAAAGAAAGGGGTGGGAGTCGGCACAATCCGCCCCTCACGCCCCACCCGTCACCCCCGCCTCAAGAGCCTCGACGCTCCCGCCGCCACCGTCGTCGCCAGCACCCAGCCGAGCAGGATGAGCGCCGTCGCGACCCACTGCCACAGCCCCTCGAGCCGCCAGTAGCCGTCCTGGCCGAGATTGATCACCGGCAGCAGCAGATCCAGCGCGTACAGCGTGGCGCTCCAGTTCGGCGACTCCTCCGCCTTCAGCGGCTGCGGGTCGTAGCGCGAGAACGCCCAGGCCCCCGCCGCCCACAGCACCGCCATCCACAGCGCCGCGCGGCCCGGCCGGTAGCCGTACGCCACCGTCCAGTCCTGGAGGTACCCCCAGAGCTTCCCGGCCACCGGCAGCGTCTCCCGGCGCCGGCGCTGCTTGGCGAGCAGCACCACCCGGGCGTCCGCGTCCTCCCCGCTGTTGCGCAGCACCGTCGCCAGCCGTTCGTACGGCTCCGGGGCGTACTCCGGAGTCGCCGCGGCCACCCACTCCAGGCGGCGCGTCAGCGGGAAGTGTCCGTACGGCACGAGGTTCTCGTAGACGAAGCCGTTCATCGACAGCCCGCCAGGGCCCGGCCAGCTCGTGGACAGGTCGATCAGCGTCACCACACGGGCGCCGTTGAGCACCACCCGTCCCTCCTCCGGGCGCTCACCGTTGAACCGCAGCTCCGGGGTGGCGATCCGGCGCAGCGACACCTCCTCGCGGCTCGCCCCGTTCAGCACGAACCGCGCGTAGTGCAGGTCCACCGCGTCGCCGAACCGCCCGTCGTCGAGCCGCACCCCGCCATGGCACTCCACGGGCTTGCGCCGGGCCCCGCGCACCGGGGTGTATCCCACGCCGTACGGCGGAGTGGCCGTCGAGTTCCCCGAGCCCTCGTACACCCACGCCGCGTTCAGATAGAGCGAGCGCTCCACCGTCAGCTGCGGCGCGTTCAGCGCGCGCCGCTGCTGCGCGCCGCGCAGCACGCTGCCCCGCAGGCTCAGCGACACGCCGACCTTCGCCCCGCGCAGGCTCAGCTCGCCGTACGTCTCGATCAGCTCCGCCTGGAGGTCCTGCGCCACCACCAGACCGTCCGCCGTGATCGCCCGGCCGCGCCGGTCCGGCCACACCCGGATCTGGTTGATCAGCAGGTCGGTGCCTATCTGCGCGTCCGTCAGCCGGATTCCCCGCTGCACCTGGCACCGGGGCAGATGCAGATCGCCCTCCGTGTGCAGCCGCGCCGCCTCCAGCCGGGGTATCGCGCACTCCACCATCCGCACCGTGCCGAACCGCGCCTCCGGCAGCACGATCTCCTGGTCGAAACGGCAGCGGTTCCACTCCACGTACGGGTCGATCGTCCCGCCGGCCAGATTGAGCACGCCGGTGATCCGCACCCCCCGCAGCTTCAGAGCCGCGACCCGCCCGGAGCGCGCCTGCGGGCCGTCGAGCAGCAGCAGCGCCACCACCTCGGCGCGCACACTGCGCTGCTCGCCCCACGACTCGGCCCCGAAGGGGTCGTCCCGCGCCGCGTCCCCCTCGCTCAGATCACAGCTCCTGCCGATCCGGAAGGCCCGCCACATGGCCCGCTCCGGGCCCGTCAGACCGTCCGGCATTCCGTCCTCGTGCGGCTCGGTCACTGCCGCCCCCTCGCTTTCCACGAATCCGCTTCCCTGGATTCGTACAGCCGTTCTTCCCGCTGAGTGACGGACTGAACGCTAACGGTCAGCTGTGGCGACAAGACGCCACTGTGGCTCGTATCAGCCAGTGATACAGACGTCCGGCCCTTGTGGGGCGTCTGAGAGAATTGACCCGTGATCTCTCGTATCGACCTGCGCGGCGACGCCCTCCCCGAGGGTGGCGCACTGCGCGACCTGCTGCCCCGTGCCGAGTTCGACGTGGAAGCCGCCCTGGAGAAGGTGCGGCCCATCTGCGAGGACGTCCATCATCGGGGCGACGCGGCGCTGGTCGAGTACGCCGAGAAATTCGACGGTGTGGAGCTCACGCACGTGCGCGTGCCGGCCGAGGCGCTCGCCGAGGCCCTGGAGCAGCTCGACCCGGCCGTCCGCGCGGCCCTCGAGGAGTCCATCCGGCGGGCCAGGATCGTCCACCGCGCCCAGCGCCGTACGACGCACACCACCCAGGTCGTGCCCGGCGGCACGGTCACCGAGAAGTGGATCCCCGTCCAGCGCGTCGGCCTCTACGCGCCCGGCGGCCGCTCCGTCTACCCCTCCTCCGTGATCATGAACGCCGTCCCGGCGCAGGAGGCGGGCGTCGAGTCCGTCGCGCTCGCGTCCCCGCCGCAGAAGGAGTTCGGCGGGCTGCCGCACCCCACGATCCTCGCCGCGTGCGCGCTGCTCGGCGTCGACGAGGTGTACGCCGCCGGAGGCGCCCAGGCCGTCGCGATGTTCGCGTACGGCACCGAGTCCTGCGCCCCCGCCAACATGGTCACCGGACCCGGCAACATCTGGGTCGCCGCGGCCAAGCGGTACTTCACCGGCCGCATCGGCATCGACGCCGAGGCGGGGCCGACGGAGATCGCGATCCTCGCGGACTCCACCGCCGACCCGGTCCACGTCGCCGCCGACCTCATCAGCCAGGCCGAGCACGACCCGATGGCCGCCGCCGTCCTCGTCACCGACTCCGAGGAGTTGGCCGAGGCCACCGAGGCCGAGCTGAAGACCCAGGTCGCCGCCACCAAGCACATCGACGACCGGGTCGTCCCGGCGCTGGCCGGAAAGCAGTCCGCGATCGTCCTCGTCAGCGACCTGGAGGACGGCCTCAAGGTCGTCGACGCGTACGGCGCCGAGCACCTGGAGATCCAGACCGCCGACGCCGCCGCCCGCGCCGAGCGGGTCCGCAACGCGGGCGCGATCTTCATCGGCCCGTGGGCGCCGGTCTCCCTCGGCGACTACTGCGCCGGCTCCAACCACGTGCTGCCCACTGGCGGGTGCGCCTGCCACTCCTCGGGCCTGTCCGTGCAGTCCTTCCTGCGCGGCGTCCACATCGTGGACTACACCCGGGACGCCCTCGCCGAGGTCACCCACCACGTGGTCACCCTCGCCGAGGCCGAGGACCTGCCCGCGCACGGTGCCGCGCTCAAGGCCCGGTTCGGTTGGAAGGTGCCAGAAAGCAAGTGACCTCGAACGACACCATCCGGATCGACGACCTTCCGATCCGTGACGAGCTGAAGGGGAAGTCCCCCTACGGCGCGCCCCAGCTCGACGTCCCCGTGCAGCTCAACACCAACGAGAACCCGTACCCGCTGCCCGAGCCCCTCGTGGCCCGGATCGCGGAGCGGGTCGCCGAGGCCGCCCGCGGCCTCAACCGCTACCCCGACCGGGACGCGATCGAGCTGCGCACCGAGCTCGCCCGCTACCTGACCCGTACCGGAAAGCACCCCGTCGCCGTCGAGAACGTCTGGGCCGCCAACGGCTCCAACGAGGTCCTCCAGCAGCTGCTGCAGACCTTCGGCGGGCCCGGCCGTACGGCCATCGGCTTCGAACCGTCGTACTCGATGCACGCGCTCATCGCGCGCGGCACCGGCACCGGCTGGATCTCGGGGCCGCGCAACGACGACTTCACCATCGACGTCGAGGCGGCCGAGAAGGCGATCGCCGAGAACCGGCCCGACGTCGTCTTCATCACCTCGCCCAACAATCCCACCGGCACGGCGGTGGGGGCGGAGACGGTCCTCGCGCTGTACGAGGCCGCCCTGGCCGCCAAGCCCTCGCTCGTCGTCGTCGACGAGGCGTACGTCGAGTTCAGCCACCGGGACTCCCTCCTGCCGCTGATCGAGGGCCGGCCGAACCTGGTCGTCTCCCGCACCATGTCCAAGGCCTTCGGCGCGGCCGGTCTGCGCCTGGGCTACCTCGCCGCGCACCCGGCCGTGGTCGACGCCGTGCAGCTCGTACGGCTGCCGTACCACCTCTCCGCCGTCACCCAGGCCACCGCCCTCGCAGCCCTGGAGCACACCGATACGCTCCTCGGGTACGTCGAACAGCTCAAGACCGAGCGGGACCGCCTGGTCACCGAGTTGCGGGCGATCGGCTACGAGGTCACCGAGTCCGACGCCAACTTCGTCCAGTTCGGCCACTTCGACGGAGCCGAGGGCTCCCACGAGGCCTGGCGGAAGATCCTCGACCGGGGTGTCCTGGTCAGGGACAACGGCGTACCGGGCTGGCTGCGGGTCACCGCCGGCACCCCCGAAGAGAATGACGCGTTCCTCGATGCGGTTCGCGCACTGAAGAAGGAGCAGAGCTCATGAGCCGCGTTGGCAGAGTCGAGCGCACCACCAAGGAGACGTCCGTCGTCGTCGAGATCGACCTCGACGGCACCGGCAAGGTCGATGTCGCCACCGGCGTCGGTTTCTACGACCACATGCTCGACCAGCTCGGCCGTCACGGGCTCTTCGACCTCACCGTCAAGACCGACGGCGACCTGCACATCGACTCGCACCACACGATCGAGGACACCGCCCTCGCCCTCGGCGCCGCCTTCAAGCAGGCGCTCGGCGACAAGGTCGGCATCTACCGCTTCGGCAACTGCACGGTCCCGCTGGACGAGTCGCTCGCCCAGGTCACCGTCGACCTCTCCGGCCGCCCGTACCTGGTGCACACCGAGCCCGAGAACATGGCGCCGATGATCGGCTCCTACGACACGACCATGACCCGGCACATCTTCGAGTCCTTCGTCGCGCAGGCGCAGATAGCGCTCCACATCCACGTGCCGTACGGGCGCAACGCCCACCACATCGTGGAGTGCCAGTTCAAGGCGCTGGCCCGGGCGCTGCGCTACGCCTCCGAGCGTGACCCGCGCGCCGCCGGCATCCTGCCTTCCACGAAGGGCGCGCTCTAACTCCATGACCGGCCTCTCCACCATCCTCATCGTCGTCGGTCTCTTCCTCGCCGGCGGCGTGTACTCGTTCTCCAAGCAGAACCTGCCCAAGGGCGTGATCGCCCTCCTCGCCATCGCCTCCGTGATGTGCCTGGTCGCGGGCGTCCTGCGGATTCAGGGAATCTGGGAATAAGCGGCATGAGCACCACGAGCACCCCCAAGAAGGTCGTCGTCTTCGACTACGGCTTCGGCAACGTCCGCTCCGCCGAGCGTGCGCTCGCCCATGTCGGCGCCGAGGTCGAGATCACCCGTGACTACGACAAGGCCATGAACGCCGACGGGCTCCTCGTCCCCGGCGTCGGCGCCTTCTCCGCCTGCATGCAGGGCCTCAAGGAGGCCCGCGGCGAGTGGATCATCGACCGCCGGCTCTCCGGCGGCCGCCCCGTCATGGGCATCTGTGTCGGTATGCAGATCCTCTTCGCCCGGGGCATCGAGCACGGCGTGGAGACCGAGGGCCTCGACGAGTGGCCCGGCACGGTCGAGCCGCTGAAGGCCCCGGTCGTGCCCCACATGGGCTGGAACACCGTCGAGGCGCCCGAGGGCAGCGAGCTGTTCGCGGGGCTCGACGCCGATGCCCGGTTCTACTTCGTGCACTCCTACGGAGTGCGGGAGTGGAGCCTGGAGGTCGGCAACCCCAACATGCGTGCCCCCAAGGTCACCTGGGCCACCCACGGCGAGCCGTTCGTCGCGGCCGTCGAGAACGGCGCCCTGTGGGCGACCCAGTTCCACCCCGAGAAGTCCGGCGACGCCGGAGCACAGCTGCTCACCAACTGGATCGGAACCCTGTGACTGTGTCTTCTAACAGCGTGCTCGAACTCCTCCCCGCCGTCGATGTCCGCGACGGCCAGGCCGTCCGCCTCGTGCACGGAGAGTCCGGTACGGAGACCTCCTACGGCTCCCCGCTGGAGGCCGCGCTCGCCTGGCAGCGCTCCGGCGCCGAGTGGCTGCACCTGGTGGACCTCGACGCCGCCTTCGGCACCGGCGACAACCGTGAGCTGATCGCCGAGGTGGCCAAGGCCATGGACATCAAGGTCGAGCTCTCCGGCGGCATCCGCGACGACGCCTCGCTCGCCGCCGCCCTCGCCACCGGCTGCACCCGCGTCAACCTGGGCACCGCCGCCCTGGAGACCCCCGAGTGGGTCGCCAAGGTCATCGCCGAGCACGGCGACAAGATCGCCGTCGGCCTCGACGTGCGCGGCACCACGCTGCGCGGCCGTGGCTGGACCCGCGACGGCGGCGACCTGTACGAGACGCTCGCCCGCCTCGACTCCGAGGGCTGCGCCCGCTACGTCGTCACCGACATCGCCAAGGACGGCACGCTCCAGGGTCCGAACCTGGAGCTCCTGAAGAACGTCTGCGCCGCCACCGACAAGCCCGTCGTCGCCTCCGGCGGCGTGTCGTCCCTGGACGACCTGCGGGCCCTGTCCGGGCTCGTCCCGCTGGGCGTCGAGGGCGCGATCGTCGGCAAGGCGCTGTACGCCAAGGCGTTCACCCTGGAGGAGGCGCTGGAGGCGGTGGCTTCCGTATGACCGACGGCGTGAAGAAGGTCGTCACCGGCGCACCCTGGGAGGAGCAGTTCGGCTACTCCCGCGCGGTGGAGCTGCCGAACGGCCTGGTCCTCGTCTCCGGCTGCACGTCGGTGGTCGGCGGCCAGATCGCCGGCGGAGGCCCGTACGAGCAGGCGATCAACTCCTTCAACGTGGCCTTCGACGCGCTCAAGAAGCTCGGCCTAGGCCCGGAGGACGTCGTCCGGACCCGGATGTACATCACCCACGCGCGGGACGTGGACGAGGTCGGCCGTGCCCACAAGGAGCTGTTCGACGCGGTCCGCCCGGCTGCTTCGATGATCATCGTGTCCGGCTTCGTCGACCCGAGCCTGGTCGTCGAGGTCGAGGTCGAGGCGTTCAGGAGTGGTGCGGAATGAGCCTCGCCGTACGAGTGATCCCCTGCCTGGACGTGGACAACGGCCGGGTCGTGAAGGGCGTCAACTTCCAGAACCTGCGCGACGCCGGCGACCCCGTCGAGATGGCGAAGCTGTACGACGCCGAGGGCGCCGACGAGCTGACCTTCCTCGACATCACCGCCTCCTCCGGCAACCGCGAGACGACCTACGACGTGGTGCGCCGCACCGCCGAGCAGGTCTTCATCCCGCTGACCGTGGGCGGCGGGGTGCGCGCGGCGGAGGACGTCGACAAGCTGCTGCGCGCCGGTGCCGACAAGGTGGGCGTGAACACGGCCGCCATCGCCCGGCCCGAGCTGATCCGCGAGATCGCGGAGCGCTTCGGCCGTCAGGTGCTCGTGCTCTCCGTGGACGCCCGGCGTACGGCCTCCGGGTCGTTCGAGGTGACGACGCACGGCGGCCGCAAGGGCACCGGCATCGACGCCGTCGAGTGGGCGCACCGGGCCGCCGAGCTGGGCGCGGGCGAGATCCTGCTCAACTCGATGGACGCGGACGGCACGAAGGACGGCTACGACACCGAGATGATCGCGGCCGTGCGCAAGCACGTGACCGTGCCGGTGATCGCGAGCGGGGGAGCGGGCAAGCTGTCCGACTTCCCGCCGGCGATCGAGGCGGGCGCGGACGCGGTGCTCGCGGCCTCGGTCTTCCACTTCGGCGATCTGCGGATCTCCGAGGTCAAGGGCGCGCTGCGGGAGGCGGGCCACCCGGTCCGCTGAGCCAGGCTCCGAAAGGCCCCCGGAAGGGGGCCTTTCTGCCGGCCCGATGGGCAGGATTATTTGTGCAATTTCCATTGCGCAAGTTTTCTTTCGCACCTACGGTCGTGGACATGACCTCGCAGGAGAACCGCCGGATCACCGATCTCGGCACCCTCAAGGCGCTCTCGCACCCGCTGCGGATGCGCCTCTACCGCGCCCTCTTCGTCGCCCGCACCGCCACCGCGTCCCAGCTCGCCGACCAGGTCGACGAGGCGGTCTCCCTCGTCAGCTACCACCTGCGCAAGCTGGCCGAGCACGACCTCATCGAAGAGGCGCTGGGGCACTCCGCCGACGGTCGCGAACGCTGGTGGCAGCCCAGCTCGTACGGCGTCTCCATCCGGGACGAGGACGTCCGGGGCACACCCGAGCTGGTAGCCGCGAGCGACGCTCTCGGCCGCACCCTCAACGACCAGCGGTCCGAACTCCACCGCCGCTTCCTCGACGAACGGCTCACGTGGTCGGGCGAGTGGCGCTCCGCCTCGATCAGCTCCGAGTGGCTCCCCCGGCTGACCGCGGCCGAACTCGCCGCGCTCGGCGAGGAGCTCGACGCGCTGCTCGAGAAGTACGACACCCGGGCCCGCGCCGCCGAGCAGGCCGGCGACACCGAAGGCCGCGAGAACGTCGCCGTCCACCTCTACGGCTTTCCCTACCGGTCATGACGGCGCTCACCGAGGCCGCGGCCGGCCCCACCGGTCCCGGCGGCCCCGCGCACCGTGACCCGAACGTGCTGCGCTGGCTCGGCGCCTACACCGCCTCCACGCTCGGCGACAGCGTCTACCACCTCGCCCTGTCCTGGACCGCCGTCCGCGGCGGCACGCCCGCCGAGGCGGGGCTCGTCATGGCCGTCAGCGCCGTGCCGCGCGCCCTGCTCATGCTCGGCGGGGGAGTGATCGCCGACCGCTTCGGGCCGCGCCGGGTCGTCGTCCTCTCCGACACCGTCCGCTGCCTCGTCGTCCTCGGCGTGGCCGCCCTGCTGCTGCTCGCGAGCCCGGCCCTCTGGGTGCTCGCCGTCGTCGCCCTCGTCTTCGGCACCGTCGACGCCCTCTTCCTGCCCGCCGTCGGCGCACTGCCGCCCCGGATCGCCGCGCGCGACCAGCTAGCCCGCGTCCAGGGGATGCGCGGCCTCGCCTACCGCGCCGGGCTCGTCCTCGGCGCCCCGCTCGGCGGCCTCGCCGTCGCCCTCGGCGGACCGGCGGCCGCGTTCGGGGCCGCCGGTCTCCTCTTCGCGTTCTCCCTGCCGCTGCTCCTGAGGCTCCGGATGACGCCGCTGCCCGGCGGCGAGCCCTCCCGTGACGGCACCGCGCTGCGCGACCTCGCCGACGGACTGCGGTACATCCGCCGCCACCGGGTCCTCGGCCCGCTGATGATCGTCGTCGCGCTCTCCGACCTCGGCTTCGTCGGCCCCCTCAACGTCGGCCTCGCGCTCCTCGCCGACGAGCGCGGCTGGGGCGCCGCGGGCATCGGCTGGGTCCTCGCAGGGTTCGGCGTAGGAGCGGGCGCCGCCTCCCTGCTGCTGACCGTACGCGGCCGGATACCCCGCGCCGGGACGGTCATGGCCTGGACGATCACCCTCGGCGCGGTCTCGATCGGCGCCCTCGCGTACGTACCGCAGCTGCCCGGCGCCGTGGCCGTGTCCGTCTCCGTCGGCCTGCTCGCCGGCCTCAGCGGCGCGCTCTGCGGCGCCCTTACCCAGACGGAGTGCGACCCCGCGTACCTCGGGCGGGTGACGGCCGTGTCCAGCTTCTTCAGCCTGGGCGTCGCCCCGCTGAGCTACCCCCTCACCGGCGCGGCGGTGGGCCTGTGGGGCCTGGGCCCGGTGTTCGTGGCCAGCGCGGCGGTGTGCGCGCTGGGCGGCCTGTACGCCCTCTCGGTCCGGCCCCTGCGCCGAGCGGAACTCCCACGGGGGGACGCCGCCTGACCGGCCCTGCGCTTCGTACAGGCTGGGTGGCGCGCGGGGACGCCGCGTGACCGGCTCCGCGCCTCGGACGGGGGCGGGCGGCCCGCATCACCGGGCGGTCCGGCGGCCGGAGCCGCCCTAGATCCCCAGCTGCTTCGTCTCGTGCAGGCGGTCGATCGCGTCCTGCTCCCCGTCCAGCTCCACCTTCGCCTGGTCCTGGCGGCCGAAGACGAACATCGTCAGCTCACCCGGCTCGCCGGAGACCGTCACCACCGGGGTGCCGCGGTGCGCCACCGCCGTCTGGCCGTTCGGGCGGCGCAGCACCAGGCCCACCGGGGCCCTGCGCCCCAGCAGCTTCGCGCCCTTCTCCAGGCGCGACCAGAGCGCGTCCGAGAAGACCGGGTCCAGCTCGCGCGCCGACCAGTCCGGCTGGGCGCGCCGCACGTCCTCCGCGTGGACGTAGAACTCGACGATGTTCGCCCCCTCGTCCACCTGCTTGATCGTGAACGGGGACATCCGCGGCGGCCCCGTCCGGATGAGCTGGATCAGCTCCTCGTACGGCTTCTCCGCGAACTCCGCCTGCACCCGGTCGAGCCGCGCCTTCAACGCCGGTACGAGCGTTCCGGCGGCCGCGTCCGGGCGGCGCTCGCGCACCACCACATGGGCCGCGAGGTCGCGGGTCAGCCACCCCTCGCAGAGCGTCGGGGCATCGGGCCCGGCCGCCTCCAACAGATCGGCGAGCAGAAGGCGTTCACGCTTCGCATGGGTCGACATGCTCGCCAGCGTACGACCGACGCCCGCGGTCCGCCCAGTGGACGCCCATCCGGACACACCCCCCGGCCACGGCACAATGGCCGCATGAGCAGCAATCTCGACCCGGCCATCGCCGCCCGCCTCAAGCGCAGCCCGGACGGCCTCGTCCCGGCCATCGCCCAGCAGTACGACACCGGCGAGGTGCTGATGCTCGGCTGGATGGACGACGAGGCCCTCCACCGCACCCTCACCACCGGCCGCTGCACCTACTGGTCGCGCAGCCGCCAGGAGTACTGGGTCAAGGGCGACACCTCCGGCCACGTCCAGCACGTCAAGTCCGTCGCCCTCGACTGCGACGCCGACACCGTGCTCGTCAAGGTCGACCAGGTCGGCGCCGCCTGCCACACCGGCGCGCGGACCTGTTTCGACGCCGACGTCCTGCCCCTGGGCAAGTAGGGTCTGGCGCCATGGATCTCGAGACCTTCCGCAAGCTGGCGGAAGACCGCCGTGTCATTCCCGTCAGCCGCCGGCTCCTCGCGGACGGCGACACCCCGGTCGCGCTCTACCGCAAGCTCGCCGCCGAGCGCCCCGGCACCTTCCTCCTCGAATCCGCCGAGAACGGCCGCTCCTGGTCGCGCTATTCCTTCATCGGGGTCCGCAGCGATGCCACCCTCACCGTCCGCGACGGCCGGGCCCACTGGCTCGGCACCCCTCCCGTCGGCGTCCCCACGGACGGCGACCCGCTCGCCGCGCTGCGCGCCACGGTCGAGGCCCTGCACACTCCCCGCGACCTCGCGTCCGGGATGCCGCCCTTCACCGGCGGCATGGTCGGCTACCTGGGCTACGACGTCGTCCGCCGCCTGGAACGCATCGGGGACTCCACGCGGGACGACCTGCAGCTCCCCGAGCTGACCATGCTGCTCACCAGCGACCTCGCCGTCCTGGACCACTGGGACGGCACGGTGCTGCTGATCGCCAACGCGATCAACCACAACGACCTGGAGACCGGCGTCGACGAGGCGTACGCCGACGCCGTCGCCCGGCTCGACGCCATGCAGGCCGACCTGGCCCGCCCCGTCGCCACCGTGCCCGCCGCGCTCCCGCCCTCCGAACTGCCGGAGTTCTCCGCGCTCTGGGGCGGACCGGCCTACCAGGCCGCCGTCGAGGACATCAAGGAGCGGATCCGGGCGGGCGAGGCCTTCCAGGTGGTCCCCTCGCAGCGCTTCCAGACCCCGTGCCATGCCTCGGCGCTCGACGTCTACCGGGTCCTGCGGGCCACCAACCCGTCGCCGTACATGTACCTCTTCCGCTTCGAGAACGGCTTCGACGTCGTCGGATCCAGCCCCGAGGCCCTGGTCAAGGTCGAGGACGGGCAGGCGATGGTGCACCCCATCGCCGGCACCCGGCACCGCGGCGCGACCCCGCAGGAGGACCACGACCTCGCCGAGGAGCTGCTCGCCGACCCCAAGGAGCGGGCCGAGCACCTGATGCTCGTCGACCTCGGCCGCAACGACCTCGGCCGGGTCTGCGAGCCGGGTTCGGTGGAGGTCGTCGACTTCATGTCGATCGAGCGGTACTCGCACGTCATGCACATCGTCTCGACGGTGACCGGACGGGTCGCCGAGGGACGGACCGCGTTCGACGTGCTCACCGCCTGCTTCCCGGCCGGCACGCTGTCCGGTGCGCCGAAGCCGCGCGCCATGCAGATCATCGAGGAGCTCGAGCCGTCCCGGCGCGGACTGTACGGCGGGTGCGTCGGCTACCTCGACTTCGCCGGCGACTCCGACACGGCGATCGCCATCCGTACGGCCCTGCTGCGTGACGGCACCGCGTATGTGCAGGCCGGAGCGGGTGTCGTCGCCGATTCCGACCCGGTCGCGGAGGACAACGAGTGCCGGAACAAGGCCGCCGCCGTGCTCCGCGCCGTACACACCGCCAACCGGATGAACGGCGCGTGACGGCGTAAGGGATAGTGGGGTACGTGAGTGCTGTTCCCGTACCCCAGCCCCGAGCCGCCCGCGTGGGTGCCGCTGCCGCCGCGCCCGGCGGCCGCCGCAGCCTGGCCGCGGCTCTTCTGCTCGGCGCCCTCGGTGCCACCGTCGTGCTGCTGTCCGCGGGCCAGATCTGGGCCGAGGGCACGGCGTCGGTCGGCGGCGGCACGGTGCCCGTCGAGGCCGACGGCGGCACCGTCACCGGTGTGCCGACGGCGCTCGCGATCGTCGGCCTCGCCGCGCTCGTCGCCGTCTTCGCCGTCCGCCGCGCCGGGCGCACCCTGGTCTCCGGCCTGCTCGCGCTGAGCGGCGCGGGAGCGGCGGTGGCGGCGTTCCTCGGCGCCTCGGACAGCAACGCGCTGGACGCCGAGGCCGCCCGGATCTCCGGTGACACCGCGGCGACGGTCTCGGGCCTCGCGCACACCGCCTGGCCTTACGTCACGGCGGTCGGCGCGCTGCTGATCCTGGCCGCGGGGCTGCTCGCGCTGCGGTTCGGCACGCGCTGGCCGACGATGGGCGGACGGTACGAGCGGGCGGGCGCGCCGCGCGCCGCGCGCCGGGCGCCCGCCGCCTCCCCCGACCGGCCCGAGGACCTGTGGAAGGCCCTGGACCGCGGCGAGGACCCGACGCGCGAGGGGTGATCGCGGAGGCCGGACGCGACGCGTGATCGTCGCGCCACCCCGATTCATCCTCGCGCCCCTGTGTGCGGGACAATGAGCCACGAGTGTCCGCGCACGCGAGACCTCACCATCGAGCCACCACCGAGCAACAGCAACGAGGAGCAACTCATGGCGGGCAGCGCCCACGGACACACCCCGGCCGCCTGGACCGGTGTCATCATCTCCTTCATCGGCTTCTGCATCTCCGGAGTCTTCATGGTGGCGGCCAACACGACCGGCTTCTGGGCCGGTATGGCCGTCGTCCTGCTGGGTGGTGTGGTCGGCCTGGCGATGAAGGTGGCGGGCCTGGGAATGCCGAAGGAGTCGGCGGCGGTCGCCGCGGCCCGCGAGGCGGCGACGGCGAAGGCGCGCGCCGTCTGACGGACGACGCACACGACGTACACGACACGCGCGAAGGCGCAGTCCGGCGGGGCCGGGCTGCGCCTTCGCGCGTGAGGCGCGAGAATCACCGCGTGGACGCCAACCCCGAGCCCTCCGCCACGCCGCGGCCGACCGCCCCCACGGGCCACCCCTACCCGGCCGTGGTCCCGCCCGGTCCGTCCGTGGCGGGCGCAGGCCCGGCCCCCGCGTCGCCCGGTCCGTCCGTGACGGGCTCCGGGGCGGCCAGGGCGGCCACCGAGCCCTCCGGGGCTTCCGGGGCCCGTGAGGGCGTCGAGGCCCCCGCCGGGCCCGTCCGTGCCCTGGGCGTGCGCGAGGAGCCGCTCGGGTACTCCGCAGAGGGGCTCGGGCCGCGTGCGCCCAGGTCGCTCCCGGTGCGGCTGCTCGCGCCCGTCGGAACGCTTGCCGGGGTCGCTGCCGCGTTCGCCTACGTCGGCGCCGTCGATCCCAACGAGCCCGGGCACTATCCCGTCTGCCCGCTGCTCCGCTTCACCGGCCTGTACTGCCCCGGCTGCGGCGGACTGCGCAGTGCCCACTCCTTCGTCCACGGCGACCTCGCCGCCGCGTTCGGCGCCAACACCCTCGCCGTCGTCGGCTACGGCCTCTTCGCCCTCGTCATGGCCCTGTGGCTGATTCGCGCCGTACGGGCCGTGCCCATGAGGGTCGCCCTCACGCCCGCCTGGTCATGGGCGATCGGCGCCCTCCTCGCCCTCTTCACCCTCGTGCGGAACCTCCCGTTCGGCTCCGCCCTGGCCCCCTGACCCCTTCCCGGAAGTCCCAGTACGTGGGACGCATCACGGCCGGATGCGAGTCCGGAGCCTCGGTGCGGATACCATCGACATGGCTGAACCTGGTTCATCTGCACCACCGTCACCATCACCGTCCCGGAAGGGGGCCTCTCGCGTGAGTGTGCTCGACGAGATCATCGAAGGCGTGCGCGCCGACCTCGCAGAGCGGCAGGCGCGGGTCTCCCTCGACGAGCTCAAGGAGCGCGCCGCCAAGGCGCCGCAGGCCAAGGACGGCGTCGCCGCACTGCGCGGCGAGGGCGTCACCGTGATCTGCGAGGTCAAGCGCTCCAGCCCGTCCAAGGGCGCCCTCGCCGCGATCGCCGACCCCGCCGGCCTGGCCGCGGACTACGAGGCGGGCGGCGCAGCCGTCATCTCCGTGCTCACCGAGGAGCGCCGCTTCGGCGGCTCGCTCGCGGACCTGGAGGCCGTACGTGCCCGGGTCGACATCCCGGTCCTGCGCAAGGACTTCATCGTCACGGCGTACCAGCTGTGGGAGGCCCGCGCCTACGGCGCCGACCTCGCCCTCCTGATCGTCGCCGCCCTCGAGCAGGAGGCCCTCGTCTCCCTGATCGAGCGCGCCGAGTCCATCGGCCTGACGCCGCTGGTCGAGGTGCACGACGAGGACGAGGTCGAGCGCGCCGTGGACGCGGGCGCCCGGATCATCGGCGTCAACGCACGGAACCTCAAGACCCTCAAGGTCGACCGCTCCACCTTCGAGCGCGTCGCCCCGGAGATCCCGGCCGGCATCGTCAAGATCGCCGAGTCCGGCGTCCGCGGGCCGCACGACCTCATCGCGTACGCCAACGCCGGCGCCGACGCGGTCCTGGTCGGCGAGTCCCTCGTGACCGGCCGCGACCCGAAGGCCGCCGTCGCCGACCTCGTGGCCGCCGGCGCCCACCCGGCCCTGCGCCACGGGCGGAGCTGACCCCGCCATGACCCCGCACCGCGCCACGCCGACCCCCCAGGGCATCGCAGCCCCGGGCGGCTTCGGCGCGGCCGCGGTGACCCGCGCGATGCGCACCCGGCTCCGTACCGCCGCCGCGCCCGCCCACGCCCCGCTGGCCCGGGGCTGCCGGCCGCGCGGCTGCCGTGCACCCGCCCGCCGTGTCCACGGCCGCCGGGTGCGGTACGTGATCGGCGACGAGCCGGGCCAGGTCAACGGCATGCGATGGCGCCCCCACCCCGCGCGCACCCTCACGACGACCGCCGCCGCCTGACGGCCCCGGCCGCCCCGGCCCCCGTGTGGGCAATCGTCCCGCAGGGCGGGACGGGTGGGCACACGGGACGGCGCCCTTACGGGCGCGTCCGCTCCCCGGCCCCCGCACCACGAGGTGCCGCACCCGTGGGCGCCGGAGGGACCGGGAGCCTGGGCCCGGCAAGGGCGCCGTTCCGTTGTGCCCACCCGTTCCGCCCCGGCGGAACGCATGCCCACAACGGCGTGAGCTCGTCGCGCGCATAACGTGACCACCAGACCGCATGTCACACGGGGCATCCGTCCCGCGAGGAGCAGCCGCATGTCCAGCGAGTTCTTCATTCCGGACCCGGAGGGTCAGGTTCCGAGCGCCGAGGGTTACTTCGGTGCCTACGGCGGCAAGTTCATCCCGGAGGCCCTCGTCGCCGCCGTGGACGAAGTCGCCGTCGAGTACGACAAAGCCAAGGCCGACCCCGAGTTCGCCCGCGAGCTCAACGACCTGATGGTCGACTACACGGGCCGCCCGAGCGCCCTCACCGAGGTCCCCCGGTTCGCCGAGCACGCCGGCGGCGCCCGGGTCTTCCTCAAGCGCGAGGACCTCAACCACACCGGCTCGCACAAGATCAACAACGTGCTCGGCCAGGCCCTGCTCACCAAGCGCATGGGCAAGACCCGCGTCATCGCCGAGACCGGCGCGGGCCAGCACGGTGTCGCCACCGCCACCGCCTGCGCCCTCTTCGGCCTCGAATGCACCATCTACATGGGCGAGATCGACACCCAGCGCCAGGCGCTGAACGTCGCCCGGATGCGCATGCTCGGCGCCGAGGTCATCCCGGTGAAGTCCGGCAGCCGCACCCTCAAGGACGCCATCAACGAGGCGTTCCGCGACTGGGTCGCCAACGTCGACCGTACGCACTACCTCTTCGGGACCGTGGCAGGGCCGCACCCCTTCCCCGCCATGGTCCGCGACTTCCACCGCGTCATCGGCGTCGAGGCCCGCCGCCAGATCCTGGAGCGCGCCGGCCGCCTCCCCGACGCGGCCATCGCCTGCGTCGGCGGCGGATCCAACGCCATCGGTCTCTTCCACGCCTTCATCCCGGACGCCGACGTGCGCCTCATCGGCTGCGAGCCGGCCGGGCACGGCGTCGAGACCGGCGAGCACGCCGCCACCCTCACCACCGGTGAGCCCGGCATCCTGCACGGCTCGCGGTCGTACGTCCTCCAGGACGACGAGGGCCAGATCACCGAGCCGTACTCCATCTCGGCCGGTCTCGACTACCCGGGCATCGGCCCGGAGCACTCGTACCTCAAGGACAGCGGCCGCGGTGAATACCGCGCCGTCACCGACGACGCGGCCATGCAGGCCCTGCGGCTGCTCTCCCGCACCGAGGGCATCATCCCGGCCATCGAGTCCGCGCACGCGCTCGCCGGTGCCCTGGAGGTCGGCAAGGAGCTGGGTCCCGAGGGCCTGCTCGTCGTCAACCTCTCCGGGCGTGGCGACAAGGACATGGACACGGCCGCCCGCTACTTCGGGCTGTACGACACCGACGCGGCCCCCGTCGAGGCCGACGCCGCCGCCGAGGACGGCGCGGGCGAGATCCGGAGGGACACCAAGTGAGCGGCAACATCCAGCTCCTCAGCGACACCCTGGCCAAGGCCAAGGCGGAGAACCGCGCCGCTCTCATCGCCTACCTCCCGGCCGGTTTCCCGACCGTGGACGGCGGCATCGCGGCGATCAAGGCCGTCTTCGACGGCGGCGCCGACATCGTCGAGGTCGGCCTCCCGCACAGCGACCCGGTCCTCGACGGCCCGGTCATCCAGACCGCCGACGACATCGCCCTGCGCGGCGGCGTCAGGATCGCCGACGTCATGCGCACGGTGCGCGAGGCCTTCGAGGCCACCGGGAAGCCGGTCCTGGTCATGACGTACTGGAACCCGATCGACCGCTACGGCGTCGAGCGGTTCACCGAGGAGCTGGCCGCGGCCGGCGGCGCGGGCTGCATCCTGCCCGACCTGCCCGTCCAGGAGTCCGCCCAGTGGCGTGAGCACGCCGAGAAGCACGGTCTCGCGACCGTCTTCGTCGTCGCCCCGAGCAGCCAGGACGCGCGGCTCGCCACCATCACGGCTGCCGGTTCCGGCTTCGTGTACGCCGCCTCGCTCATGGGTGTCACCGGCACCCGCGAGTCCGTCGGCGCCGAGGCCGCCGACCTGGTCCGCCGCACCCGCGCCACCTCCGACCTGCCCGTCTGCGTCGGACTCGGTGTCTCCAACGCCGAGCAGGCCAAGGAGGTCGCGAGCTTCGCCGACGGCGTGATCGTCGGCTCCGCCTTCGTCAAGCGGATGCTCGACGCCGACGGCGAGGCCGCCGGGCTCGCCGCCGTAAGGGAACTGGCGGGCGAACTCGCCGAGGGCGTGCGGCGCGTTTCGTAACCCGTACGGGTGGATCTATGACCGGGGAGGCGCGGACGCGCCTCCCCGGTTCGTTGCTGAGGGCGTGAGCCAGAAGAACAGTGACGGTAATCGGAGCGCGCGGGAGCGCCTCCAGCAGCAGCGCGAGCGCGAGAAGGCCAGGGAGAAGCAGCGGCGCGTCCTGATCGTGTCGGCCGCGGTCGTGGGTGTCCTCGGCCTGGCGGCGATCGCCGGAGTGATCGCCGCCAACACGGGAGGCGACGACGGCGGCTCGGACAAGGCGGGACCGGTCGTCGCTCCGACCGGCTCGATCGAGGGGGACAAGCCCGCGATCCCGACGGGGGCGTCGGACGCCCCCTCGACGCTCGAGATCTGGGAGGACTTCCGCTGTCCGGCCTGCGCCTCCTTCGAGAACGCGTTCCGGGACACGATCCACGAGCTGGAGGCGTCCGGCGCGCTCAAGAGCCAGTACCACCTCGCCACCCTCATCGACCGGAACATGGGCGGCCAGGGCTCGCTCCGCGCGGCGAACGCGGCGGCCTGCGCCCAGGACGCCGGGAAGTTCACCGCGTACCACGACACGCTGTACATGAACCAGCCGCCGGAGCCGGACGACGCCTTCGGAGACAACGCCAAGCTGATCGAGCTGGCGGCGAAGGTGCCGGGGCTCGACACACCGGCCTTCCGCAGCTGTGTCGAGGACGGCACGCACGACAGCTGGGTCGGGAAGTCGAACGAAGCCTTCCAGAAGGGCGACTTCCAGGGCACGCCGTCCGTGCTGCTCAACGGAGAATCGATCTTCCCGTCGAAGGGCGGCGAGCAGATCTCCCCGGAGAACCTGAAGAAGTGGGTCGCCGAGGCGAACCAGGGCAAGAAGCCCGGCACGGCCTCACCGGCCGCGGGCTGACGTTCCTCCGGAAGATCCCCTTAGTTACGCAGACGTTGCCGGGTGGGCTGCCGTGACGCCCGCCCGGCAAGGTAGCGTCGGTTCTGCCATGGACCTTGCCTACATTCCCAGCCCGTCGACCGGCGTCCTCCACCTCGGACCGGTCCCGCTGCGCGCCTACGCCTTCTGCATCATCATCGGTGTCTTCGTCGCCGTCTGGATCGGCAACAAGCGCTGGATCGCCAGGGGCGGCAAAGCCGGCACCGTGGCCGACATCGCCGTCTGGGCCGTGCCCTTCGGTCTCGTCGGCGGCCGGCTCTACCACGTCATCACCGACTACCAGCTGTACTTCAGCGAGGGCGAGAACTGGGTCGACGCCTTCAAGATCTGGGAGGGCGGCCTCGGTATCTGGGGCGCCATCGCGCTCGGCGCGGTGGGCGCCTGGATCGGAGCCCGCCGGCGCGGCATCCCGCTGCCCGCGTACGCCGACGCGATCGCACCCGGCATCGCCCTCGCCCAGGCCATCGGCCGCTGGGGCAACTGGTTCAACCAGGAGCTGTACGGCAAGCCGACCACGCTGCCCTGGGGCCTGGAGATCTCCGCCGGCGCGAACCGCGAGGAAGGGATCTACCACCCGACCTTCCTGTACGAGTCGCTCTGGTGCATCGGTGTCGCGCTCCTGGTCATCTGGGCCGACCGCCGCTTCAAGCTGGGCCACGGCCGGGCGTTCGCGCTGTACGTCGCCGCGTACTGCGCGGGCCGTGGGTGGATCGAGTACATGCGCGTCGACGAGGCGCACCACATCCTCGGCCTCCGGCTGAACGTCTGGACCGCGATCGTCGTCTTCGTCCTGGCCGTCGCGTACATCGTGATCTCGGCGCGGCTCCGCCCGGGCCGGGAGGAGATCGTGGAGCCCGAGAAGGACAAGCCGTCCGGCGGCGCCAAGGGCGCGGCCGCGACCGAGGACTCTCCCGGGGCCGACGCCGGCGAGGACCGTGACGGCGGCGGCGAGGCCGCTCGGCGCGAGGCCGTGACCGACGAGCCGGACGGCGCACCCGCGAACGGCACGGAGTCCGCAGCCAAGGGCTGACCAGCAGACCGACGTACGCCACAGGGCCGCCGGGACCGATGGGTCCCGGCGGCCCTGTGGCGTACGGGCGGGAGCGCGGGCCGCCGGTCAGGCGGCTCTCGCCGCCAGGGTCAGGACGCGGCGCGCGCCCTCGACGACCGCCGCGTCGACGAAGCGGCCGTCCGGGAGGGCCAGGGCGCCCTCCTCCGTCTGGGACGCCTTGACGACCTCCTCGGCCGCGGCCACCTCGTCGGGTGTGGGGAGGTAGGCCTGTTCGATGACCGGGAGCTGGCGGGGGTGGATCGCCGCCCGGCCGAGGAAGCCCATGGCGCGGCCACGCGCGCAGCCCGCCGCCAGGGAGTCCAGGTCGCGGATGTCGGGATGGACCGACTGGATCGGTGGCGGGAGGGCCGCCGCGCGGGCGGCGACGACGAGGCGGCCGCGCGACCAGTCGAGGCCGCAGTCGTCCCGTACCCCCAGGTCGGCGCGGAGGTCCGCCTCGCCGAGGGCGATGCCGTGGACGGTGGGGTGGGCGGTGGCGATGGTGTACGCCCGCTCGACGGCGAGCGCGTTCTCCAGGAGTGCGTAGAGCGGGAGCCCCGAGGTGACCTCGGCGATCCGGTGGATGTCAGTGGCGTGTGTCACCTTGGGAACACGGAGACCACGGAGGCCGGGGAGGGAGGCCAGGGAGGGGATGTCGCGTGGCGTGTGGATGCGGACATGGATCGGTACGGGGTGCGGATCGGAGAGCAGATCGGCCGTGGCGGCCAGCGCGTACGCCTTGCGGTCCGGGGCCACCGCGTCCTCGAGATCGACGATCACCACGTCCGCGCCCGAGACCAGGGCCTTCTGGACGACGGCGGGGCGGTCCCCGGGGGCGTACAGCCAGGTGAGGGGGAAGTGCGTACCGCTCATACGGCTCCTTCACCGCGGAGGGCGCCGATCTCGGCCGGAGTGAGGCCGAGCTCGGCGAGGACCTCGGCCGTGTCCGCGCCGTGCGGGCGCCCGGCCCAGCGGATCCCGCCGGGGGTCTCGGAGAGCCGGAAGAGGACGTTCTGCATCCGGATCGGTCCCAGCTCGGGGTCCGGGACCTCGGTGACGGTGTCCAGGGCGCGGAACTGCGGATCCTCCATCACGTCCCGGACGTCGTAGACGGGCGCGATCGCCGCCTCGGCCTTCTCGAAGGCGGTCATCGCCTCCTCCCGGGTGTGGCGGGCGATCCAGGCGCCGACCGCCTCGTCGAGCTCGTCCGCGTGGGCGGCCCGGCCCGCGCCGTCGGCGAACCAGGGTTCGTCGATCAGCTCGGGGCGGCCGACCAGCCGGAGCACGCGTTCGGCGATCGACTGGGCGGAGGTGGAGACGGCGACCCAGGAGTCGTCGGACGTGCGGTAGGTGTTGCGGGGGGCGTTGTTGCGGGAGCGGTTTCCGGTGCGGGGCTGGACGTAACCGAGCTGGTCGTACCAGAGGGGGTGGGGGCCGATGACGGAGAGCATCGGTTCGATGATGGCCATGTCGACGACCTGGCCGCGGCCGGTGGCCGTCCTGGCGGTGAGCGCGGTCATCACCGCGTACGCCGTGGCGAGGGCGGCGATCGAGTCGGCGAGGCCGAAGGGGGGAAGGGTGGGCGGACCGTCCGGTTCGCCGGTGATGGCGGCGAAGCCGCTCATCGCCTCGGCCAGGGTGCCGAAGCCGGGCCGGTGGGAGTACGGGCCGAACTGGCCGAATCCGGTGACCCGGGCGAGGACGAGACCGGGGTTGACGGCGGACAGCTCCTCCCAGCCCAGACCCCAGCGTTCCAGGGTGCCGGGGCGGAAGTTCTCCACGATCACGTCCGCGTCGGCGGCCAGACGCAGGAGGGTGTCCCGGCCGCCGGGAGAGGAGAGATCGAGGGTCATGGTCCGCTTGTTGCGGCCGAGGACCTTCCACCAGAGACCGACGCCGTCCTTGGATGGTCCATGACCGCGGGACGGATCGGGCTTGCGGGGGTGCTCGATCTTGATGACGTCGGCGCCGAAGTCGCCGAGCATC
Source organism: Streptomyces sp. NPDC012508 (assembly GCF_042902595.1). Lineage (NCBI taxonomy): Bacteria > Bacillati > Actinomycetota > Actinomycetes > Kitasatosporales > Streptomycetaceae > Streptomyces > Streptomyces sp. NPDC012508. Next base: position 294,522 of record NZ_JBIBEO010000006.1, on the reverse strand, counting down.
ATCGCCGCGAGCGGGCCGGCGAAGAGGGTGGCGAGATCCAGGACGCGCAGTCCGTCGAGGGGAGGCGCGGTGTCGGATGTACGGGTCATACGGCGTCGACCTCCTGGCCGCTGAGGGGACCGTGGGCCGCGTCGATCTCGGAGCGGTACGGCATCGAGGACGAGGCGCCTTCGCGCTGGACGGAGAGCGCCGCAGCGGTCGAGGCCCAGGCCATCGCCTCGCGGACGGGCCGGCCCTCGCCGAGGGCGACGGCGAGCGCGCCGACGAAGGTGTCGCCCGCAGCGGTGGTGTCCACGGCGCGGACACGGGGGGCGGGGACCGTGAACGGCTCGGTGTCGCGGGCCGCGTAGAGGGCGCCGGCCGCGCCGAGGGTGATGACCACCTCGGGGACCTGGGCGAGCAGGGCGGTGGCGGCGGAGCGCGGGTCGGCGACCCCGGTGAGCGCGGCGGCCTCGTGCTCGTTGGGGACCAAGAGGTCGGTGGCGGCCAGGAGTTCGGCAGGGAGCTGCTGGGCCGGGGCGGGGGTGAGGACGGTGCGGACGCCGAGGCGGCGGGCGGTGACGGCGCCCTCGACGACCACGGAGAGGGGGAGTTCGAGCTGGAGGAGCAGCGCCCCGGCGTTGGCGATCAGGGCCTCGTCGCCGTGGTCGAGGGAGGAGACGGTGCCGTTGGCGCCGGGGACGACGACGATCGCGTTGCCGCCCTCGTCGTCGACGACGATGTGCGCGGTGCCGGAGGGGCCTTCGACCGTGCGCAGCAGGTCGGTCTCGACCCCGGACGCCTCGAGCGTGGCACGGAGCCGTACGCCGAACTCGTCGTTGCCGACCGCGCCGATCATCGACACGTCGCCGCCGGCGTGGGCGGCGGCGACGGCCTGGTTGGCGCCCTTGCCGCCGGGGATCGTCCGGAACTCCCGTCCGGTGACGGTCTCGCCGCGCGCGGGGGCACGGGAGACGAAGGCGACGAGGTCCATGTTGGTGCTGCCGAGCACCACGATGCTGGTCATGGGCGTACTGCCTCCTGATACGTCAGTTCGGCCAGGGTGTCGAAGCCGATGCCGTCGAAGGACGGGATCGAGGTGGAGAGCCGGTTCTTGAGGGGGGAGGTCCAGCGCTCGGGCAGCCGGTCGGGGTGGCCGGCGAGGAGACCGGCGACGGAACCGGCGGTGGCGCCGTTGGAGTCGGTGTCCCAGCCGCCGGAGACCGCCGCGCAGATGGTGCGCGAGAAGTCGCCGTCGCCGTGGGTGAGGGCGGCGGCGAGGAGGGCGGAGTTGGGGACGGCATGGACCCAGTGATACCCGCCGAGGGCGGTGTGGAGCCGGTCCACGACGGTGTCGAAGTCGGGGGTGGTGCGGGCCGTCTCGATGCCGAGACGGACGGCTCGCGCGAGCCGCGAGCGCGGCGGGACCACGGCCAGACCGGCGGCGAGGGCACGGTGGACGTCGGCGGTCCCACCCGTGGCGGCGGCGATCGTCGCCGCGACGAACAGGGCGCCGTGGACGCCGTTGGCGGTGTGGGTGAGCGCCGCGTCCCGGTACGCCTGCTCGGCCGCGGCCCCGGGGTCGCCGGGGTTCGTCCAGCCGTGTACGTCGGCGCGGATCTGGGCGCCGATCCACTCGCGGAAGGGGTTGCGGTGGACGGCGGTCAGCGGGGGTTCGATGCCGTCGAGGAGGTTGCGGTAGGCGACGCGCTCGGCGGTGAAGGTGCGGCCGGCGGGGAGTTCGTCGAGCCAGAGGCGGGCGACGTCGGCGGTGGCGAAGCCGCGGCCGTACCGCTGGAGGAGCAGCAGGTTGAGGAGGGGGTAGTTGAGGTCGTCGTCCTCGGGCATGCCGTCGATGTTCTCGGCGAGTGAGGTGGCCGCGGAGCGGCGGTTCCAGGGGTGGGCCGCGAGCAGGTCCGCGGGGACGCCGGTCTCGGTGAACCAGGTGGTGAGCGGCCAGTTGCCCGCGGCGCGGGCGAGGGCGCGGATGGCGGGGAGGGGGAGCTTCTCGACGGGCTTGCCGAGGAGACAGCCGGCGGCGCGCCCGAGCCAGGCGGCGTGCAGCCGGTCGCGCAGGGGGCGGTCCTCGGGGTGGTCCTCCCGCAGAGCGCGAGGTGCCCCGCGCGACAGGGAAAGGGGATGGGGGACCAGTGCCTGGATGGCGGGAAGAGCCGTCGGTTCGTGCGGGGTCAGGGGGCTGGGGAGCGTGGCCAGGTCGTCGAGGAGGGTCTCGGCCAGCGGACGCAGGTCCGGGCGCGGGGTGGCGGACGCTCCGGCCGTCGACGGGGCGGGGTGGCCACCCGCCGCGCGCCAGCGGGCGGCGATCGCGGCGACGTCGCGGCCGTCCTCCGCGGCCTGGCGGAGTTCGTGGCCGACGAGGTCCTCCGGCTGGACCCAGGTGACGCGCAGGTTCATCGGACCGCCGCGCTCGTCAGGGTCGCGTACGCCGACTCGTGGGCCCGGCGGCGGGCCGTGTCGCGCGCGAAGACCTCGTGGGCGACGGCCGTCAGCGCGCGCGCCGGGGCGTGCAGGTCCAGGCGGCTCGCCTCCGCGACCTGCTTCGCCCAGGCGGGCGGGATCGCGGCCTCGCCGCCGAGAGCGCCCACGATCGCGCCCGCCATCGTCGCGATCGAGTCGCAGTCACGGCCGTAGTTGACCGCGCCCAGGACCGTACGCCGGTAGTCGCCGCCGCCCACGAGCAGCATCCCCAGGGCGATCGGCAGTTCCTCGATCGCGTGCAGCCGCGACGGGCGGCGCGCCCCCAGCGACGGTGCGCGGTAGTCGGGGCCCACGGTGTCGAACGGCGCCACCGCCTGGCGGAGGGGGACGAGGGCCGACTCGAAGTCCGTGTGCCCGGACGCGACTTCGGCGACCGACTCGATCGCCCCGCGGGTGCCGTCCTTCGCCAGGGAGAGTGCGGCCGTCACGACGGACTCCGGGGTCGCACCGGGCGCGCACGCCGCCGCCACCGCCGCCGCGAACACCCCCGCCGCCTCGCGGCCGTAGGAGGACTGGTGCGGCGCCGCGATGTCCAGCGCCTCGGCGTACGCCGCCTCCGGGTGGGCCGCGTTGATCAGGCCCACGGGCGCCATGTACATCGCCGCCCCGCAGTTGACGATGTTTCCGCTGCCCGCCTCGCGCGGATCGACATGGCCGTAGTGGAGGCGGGCCACGAGCCACTTCTCCGCCAGGAAGATCCGCTGGAGGGGGAGCGCCCGCGCCTCGAGTTCGGGGATCCAGACCGGGTTGCCGATGAGCTCGGGGACGAGGTGGTCCGCCACCGCGTACGCGTCGAGATGGTCACGGACCTTCTCGTACACCCTGATCAGGGCGTGGGTCATCAAGGTGTCGTCGGTGACGTGCCCGTCGCCCTTGTGGTACGGCGCGATGGGGCGGGCCGTACGCCAGGCGTCGCCGTTCCAGGGGCCGACGACGCCGGTGACCCGGCCGCCGTGGCGTTCGACGATCTGCTCGGGGGTGTAGCCCTCCACGGGGCCGCCGAGGGCGTCGCCGACGGCGGCCCCGAGGAGACTTCCGGTGATCCGGTCATCCAGTGTGGGAGTCATGTCGGAATTGTCCACCCGGCGTGGCCAGTTCCGTGTCTCCGAGCAGCCCGGCGAGTTCGACGAGGTCCGTGCCGGCGAGGCGGGGCAGCGCGCAGCCGGCCAGCCTGCGGCATGCTTCACGCCAGGTGGCGGGGAGCGCGTCGGCGCCGCCGAGCGCACCGGTGAGCGCGCCCGCGAGCGCCGGGGCGGAGTCCGCGACACGCGAGAGGCAGGCGGCCGCGGGTACGGCCCCCGACACCTCGCCGCGCGCGGCGAGGGCGAGCGCCAGGGCGACCGGCACGGTCTCGGCGGCGGCGATGCCGTAGCTGTAGACGTGGTCGACGATCTGGTGCTCCAGGAGGGGGACGAGCTCGAAGGCGCTCGTGACGTCCTGGGCCATCTTCACGGCCTGACGGGCGTTGCGGCCGATCTCGGTGGTGGGCGGGAGTTGGGCGAGGGCCACCTCCACGGCCTCGTCGACGTCCGCACCGCCGAGAGCGGCGGCGACGGCGGCGGCCATCGCGCGGGCGCCGTGCACGCCGTCGCCGTCCTGGGTGTACCGGGCGTCGAACTCGGCGAGTTCGGCGGCGGCGGCCGGGTCGCCCGGGTGGACGACGGCGAGCACGGCCGCGCGGACGCAGGCGGCGTCGTCGAAGTAGTGCGGGTTGTCGTGGCCGGTGGCGGGGGGACGCAGTCCGGTGGCGAGATTGCCGAGCCCGGCGCGTACGGAGATCCGGGCGCGGAGGGGGAGGATGGCGGACTCGACCTCGGGGGCGCGGTCGGCGGCGGCGGCGACCTGGCTCGCGAGGGAGTTCCAGGCGAGGTCGACGGCGGCGCGGAGGCGGCGCTCCGGGGGGAGCGTGGCGAAGAGGGGGCCGGTGGCGGCGAGGACCGCCTCGGCGGTGAAGACCGCCCATTCGGCGTCGTCGGAGGGGCCGAGACGGAGGGGTTCGGGGGGCTGGTTGAGGGCGATGGGGACGGGGAGGGTGGTGGTGGCGTTCTGTTCGGCGAAGGTGTCGAGTTCGCGGGTGAGGCGGCGGGTCCATTCGGGCATGCGGGCGGCGCGGTGCCTGGCCGCGGGCCAGCCCGCGGCGTCGCCCGCGGCGAGGCCCAGGAGAAGACCGGCGATCCTGGCGGGGCTGGGGCGTCTGTCCCGGGCGCCGGCCCCGGGGCCGGCCTCCGGGCTCCCGTGGGTGCCGCCCTGGTCCAAGGCGCCGCGCTCGGGGACGGGGCCCACGCCTTCCGCCCCGGCGGAACAGATGCCCACAGGGGTCGGAACAGTCGCGGCCGCAGCGGGGTCGGCGGAGCCGTAGGTGCGGTGGGTCGGGTCCGTGGTGGTCATGCGGCCTCCTCCTCGTCACCCGTCAGCAGGTCCGCGATGTCCAGGACGTGGTAGCCCCGCATCGACGGGAGGCAGCTGCCCGTCACCGGGGCGATCGCCGACGCCCACTCCTCCGGGATGGCCGAGACGCCCGAGGCCGCGCCCGCGAGCGCGCCCGCCACCGCCGCCGTCGTGTCGGCGTCGCGGCCCATGTTGACCGCCATCAGGACCGCCGTACGGAAGTCTCCGCGGGCCGCCGCGAAGGCGCCGAAGGCGAGGCCCACCGCCTCCGGGGCGAGGTCCGTCCACGGGTAGCCGCCGATGACGACCGCCGAGCGGACCGTACGCTCGCGCACCAGCGGATCGGGGTCCACCCGCTGCGCCGCCACGACAGCGCGGCGCATCGAGCGCGCCGTCCAGGAGTCCATCGGGACCACCGACAGGGCCGCCGCGATGACCGAGGTCACCGACGCGCCGCCCATCGCCGCCGCGACACCCGCCGCGACCGCCTGGCCGCCGTAGATGCCCTCGCCGTCGTGGCTCACGGTGCCGTCGATGGCGACCAGCCGGGCCGCCTCCGACGGGCGGCCCGCCGCGAAGACCCCGAACGGCGCGGCCCGCATCGCCAGGCCGTCCGACCACGCGTGCCGGTGCTGCGCCGAGATGGGCGCCGCGAGGCCCCGCCGGAGGTTCTCCAGCGTGCCCCGCTCGCTGAAGCCCGCCCCGCGGAACGGGCCCTCGTCCAGGTCCGCGATCCAGTGGTGCCAGGCCCGTTCCACGTGCTGGACGGTCAGCGCCGAGCCGTGCCGGGCGAGCAGCAGCCCCGAGAAGATCGCGTACTCGGTGTCGTCCGTGCCCGCCGGGCGGTCCGTCACGAAGCCCTCGATCCGGCCCCAGCGGCGGCGGATCTCCGACGGGCGCATGTTCTCGGCGGGGGCGCCGAGCGCGTCACCGACCGCGAGGCCGAGCAGCGCGCCCCTGGCGCGCTCGCGCGTATCGCATGCCGTCGTTCCCGTCTCGCTCACCATCTCGCACCCCTTCTTCACGGTTCCTGGATCTGTGCCACGCCGGGGAGGAGATGACGTCGCAGAAACGTCTCTGTCACCCGGCTGACACCCCGCCAGAAGGGCAGGTCAGCCTTACTAAGTACGGCCTGCCTTGCTGGCGGGCCCCTTACATCGGGCGTATTTTCGAGGGTGTTGGGGGCGGCGGGTGCGGCCCGGCCCGCCGGAGCGAACAGGGGAGAAGCATGTCCATCATCGAAGTTCAGGCACCACTGCACGAAGCCCACCGCGACAACCACACGCACCGCGATGTGAACGGCGGCTGGCTGCGCCCGGCGGTGTTCGGGGCGATGGACGGACTGGTCTCCAACCTGGCGCTGATGACCGGTGTCGCGGGCGGTGCGGTCTCGCAGCAGACCATCGTCATCACCGGTCTCGCGGGGCTCGCGGCGGGCGCCTTCTCCATGGCGGCCGGCGAATACACCTCCGTCGCCTCGCAGCGCGAACTCGTCCAGGCGGAACTGGACGTCGAGCGCCGCCAGTTGCGCAAGCACCCGGTCGACGAGATGGAGGAGCTCGCCGCGCTGTACGTGTCCCGTGGCGTCGAGCCCGCACTCGCCCGCGAGGTCGCGATGCAGCTCTCCCGTGACCCGGAGCAGGCGCTGGAGATCCACGCCCGCGAGGAGCTGGGCATCGACCCCGACGACCTGCCGTCGCCGATGACCGCCGCCGTGTCGTCCTTCGCCTCGTTCGCGCTCGGTGCGCTCCTTCCCGTACTGCCGTATCTGCTCGGCGCGAGCGCGCTGTGGCCGGCCGTGCTCCTGGCGCTCCTCGGGCTCTTCGGCTGCGGCGCCCTCGTGGCCCGCGTGACGGCGCGCAGCTGGTGGTTCAGCGGACTGCGTCAGCTCGTGCTCGGTGGCGCGGCCGCGGCTCTCACGTACGGGCTCGGCATGCTCTTCGGCGCCGCGATCTGAGCCGGGGCGCGCCCGCCATCGAGGCCGGGGCGCCCGCGAGCACCCGCTCGCGAGCCCCGCTCCCGTACCCGCACCGAAGGCCCTCGTCCTGCGACGGGGGCCTTCTGCGTGCATGCTTGCTGTGACGTATATCCCCTGGGCGGATCGGCCGGCCAGTGAGACACTATGCACAGCGCGACATATGTAGCCGTTACCCGGCGGTTTCGAATGCATGACCACCGGGCATGAGGCGTAAGCGCCGCGGGCAATGAGGCTCGCTCTGCGTCGGGTCGTCCGACCCCTTGAGATCCACCGAGATTCACCCCTGAGATCCACCACTTGACGCGTGAACCACCATCACCGCTCCGTGTCAGCGGTGTCCGCATGCTGGAATGAGCTATCCGCTTCGCGAGAAGCCAGCCATCATGTAACCTGCACGAAATTTCGCGGAGGGCCAACGTCGTCCCTCGGCAGCTGCATATGCCACGACGACGACGGGAGAGCCGATGCGTTCCGACGCCTGGTCGCCCATGGACGGTCGCCCCGCTCCGCAGGGGATGTACGACCCCCGTAACGAACACGACGCCTGTGGTGTCGGGTTCGTGGCCACCCTGACCGGTGTTGCCAGCCACGCGCTGGTCGAGCAGGCGCTGACCGTACTGCGCAACCTCGAGCACCGCGGCGCCACCGGCTCCGAGCCCGACTCCGGAGACGGCGCCGGCATCCTGCTCCAGGTCCCGGACGCCTTCCTGCGCGAGGTCACCGACTTCGACCTTCCCGACGCCGGCGCCTACGCCGTCGGTATCGCCTTCCTCCCTGCCGACGGCTCCGCACAGGCCGTCTCGCAGATCGAGACGATCGCGTCCGAGGAGGGTCTGAACGTCCTCGGCTGGCGTGAGGTCCCCGTCGCCCCCGAGCTGCTCGGCGCCTCCGCCCGCTCCACCATGCCGGTCTTCCGTCAGCTCTTCGTCGCCGACGGCACGAGCACGGACATCGCGCTCGACCGCAAGGCGTTCGTGCTGCGCAAGCGCGCCGAGCGCGAGGCCGGGACGTACTTCCCGTCCCTCTCCGCCCGCACCATCGTCTACAAGGGCATGCTGACCACCGGCCAGCTGGAGCCCTTCTTCCCGGACCTGTCGGACCGCCGCTGCGCCACCGCCGTGGCCCTGGTCCACTCCCGGTTCTCCACCAACACCTTCCCGAGCTGGCCGCTGGCCCACCCGTACCGCTTCGTCGCGCACAACGGTGAGATCAACACGGTCAAGGGCAACCGCAACTGGATGGTGGCCCGCGAGTCCCAGCTCGCCTCCGACCTCTTCGGCGAGGGCAAGCTCGACCGCATCTTCCCGGTCTGCACCCCGGACGCCTCCGACTCGGCCTCCTTCGACGAGGTCCTGGAGCTGCTCCACCTCGGCGGCCGTTCGCTGCCGCACTCGGTCCTGATGATGGTCCCCGAGGCGTGGGAGAACCACGACTCCATGGACCCGGCCCGGCGCGCCTTCTACCAGTACCACTCCACGATGATGGAGCCCTGGGACGGCCCGGCCTGTGTCACCTTCACCGACGGCGTCCAGGTCGGCGCGGTCCTCGACCGCAACGGTCTGCGCCCCGGCCGCTACTGGGTCACCGACGAGGGCCTCGTCGTCCTCTCCTCCGAGGTCGGCGTCCTCGACATCGACCCCGCGAAGGTCGTCCGCAAGGGCCGCCTCCAGCCCGGCAAGATGTTCCTCGTCGACACCGCAGAGCACCGGATCATCGAGGACGACGAGATCAAGGCCGGCCTCGCCGCCGAGAAGCCGTACGCGGAGTGGCTGGAGACCGGCGAGATCACGCTCGAGGACCTCCCCGAGCGCGAGCACATCGTCCACACCCACGCCTCGGTCACCCGCCGCCAGCAGACCTTCGGCTACACCGAGGAAGAGCTCCGCATCATCCTCGCCCCGATGGCCCGCACCGGCGGCGAGCCGCTCGGCTCCATGGGCACGGACTCCCCGATCGCGGCCCTGTCCGAGCGCCCCCGGCTGCTCTTCGACTACTTCACCCAGCTCTTCGCGCAGGTCACCAACCCGCCGCTGGACGCCATCCGCGAGGAGCTCGTCACCTCGCTGCACTCCTCGCTGGGCCCGCAGGGCAACCTCCTGGAGCCGACCGCGGCCTCCTGCCGCAGCGTCACCCTGCCCTTCCCGGTGATCGACAACGACGAGCTGGCCAAGCTCATCCACATCAACGCCGACGGCGACATGCCCGGCATGAAGGCCGCGACCCTGTCCGGCCTGTACCGGGTCTCCGGCGGCGGCGACGCGCTCGCCGCCCGCATCGAGGAGATCTGCACCGAGGTCGACGCGGCGATCGAGGGCGGCGCCCACCTGCTCGTCCTCTCCGACCGGCACTCCGACGCCGAGCACGCGCCGATCCCGTCGCTGCTGCTCACCGCGGCCGTCCACCACCACCTCATCCGTACCAAGCAGCGCACCCAGGTGGGTCTGCTGGTCGAGGCCGGGGACGTCCGCGAGGTCCACCACGTGGCCCTCCTCATCGGCTACGGCGCCGCCGCCGTCAACCCGTACCTGGCGATGGAGTCGGTCGAGGACCTGGTCCGCGCCGGCACCTTCATCGAGGGCCTGGAGCCCGAGCAGGCCATCCGGAACCTGATCTACGCCCTCGGCAAGGGCGTCCTCAAGGTCATGTCCAAGATGGGCATCTCGACCGTCGCCTCCTACCGCGGCGCCCAGGTCTTCGAGGCCGTCGGCCTCGACACCGCCTTCGTCGAGAAGTACTTCAACGGCACGGCCACCAAGATCGGCGGCGCCGGCCTCGACGTCGTCGCCAAGGAGGTCGCCGCCCGCCACGCCAAGGCGTACCCCGCCTCCGGCGTCCCCTCCGCGCACCGCGCGCTGGAGATCGGCGGCGAGTACCAGTGGCGCCGCGAGGGCGAGCCGCACCTGTTCGACCCGGAGACCGTCTTCCGGCTCCAGCACGCCACGCGCAACAAGCGGTACGACATCTTCAAGAAGTACACGGACCGGGTGAACGAGCAGTCCGAGCGCCTGATGACGCTCCGCGGCCTGTTCGGCTTCACCTCGGACCGCGAGCCCATCTCGATCGACGAGGTCGAGTCGGTCTCCGAGATCGTCAAGCGGTTCTCGACCGGCGCCATGTCGTACGGCTCCATCTCCCGCGAGGCGCACGAGACCCTCGCGATCGCCATGAACCAGCTGGGCGGCAAGTCCAACACCGGTGAGGGCGGCGAGGACCCGGAGCGCCTGTACGACCCGGCGCGCCGCTCCTCCATCAAGCAGGTCGCCTCCGGCCGCTTCGGTGTGACGAGCGAGTACCTGGTCAACGCGGACGACATCCAGATCAAGATGGCCCAGGGCGCCAAGCCCGGCGAGGGCGGCCAGCTGCCCGGCCACAAGGTCTACCCGTGGGTCGCCAAGACCCGGCACTCCACCCCGGGTGTCGGTCTGATCTCCCCGCCGCCGCACCACGACATCTACTCCATCGAGGACCTGGCTCAGCTGATCCACGACCTCAAGAACGCCAACCCGGCCGCGCGCATCCACGTGAAGCTGGTGTCGGAGGTCGGCGTCGGCACGGTCGCCGCCGGTGTCTCCAAGGCGCACGCGGACGTGGTCCTCATCTCCGGCCACGACGGCGGTACGGGCGCCTCGCCGCTCACCTCGCTGAAGCACGCGGGCGGTCCCTGGGAGCTCGGCCTCGCCGAGACCCAGCAGACGCTGCTGCTCAACGGGCTGCGCGACCGGATCGTCGTCCAGACCGACGGCCAGCTGAAGACCGGCCGTGACGTCGTCATCGCCGCGTTGCTCGGCGCCGAGGAGTTCGGTTTCGCGACCGCGCCGCTCGTCGTCTCCGGCTGCGTCATGATGCGCGTCTGCCACCTGGACACCTGCCCGGTCGGCATCGCCACCCAGAACCCGGTCCTGCGCGACCGCTTCTCCGGCAAGGCCGAGTTCGTCGTCAACTTCTTCGAGTTCATCGCCGAAGAGGTCCGCGAGATCCTCGCCGAGCTGGGCTTCCGTACGCTCGAAGAGGCCGTCGGCCACGCCGAGCTGCTCGACACCAGCCGCGCCGTGACGCACTGGAAGGCGCAGGGCCTGGACCTGGCCCCGCTCTTCCACGTGCCCGAGCTCCCCGAGGGCGCGGTCCGCCACGCCCTGATCGAGCAGGACCACGGTCTGGAGAAGGCCCTCGACAACGAGCTGATCGAGCTCGCCGCCGAGGCGCTGGGTGCGGCGACGGCCGAGGAGGCCCAGCCGGTCCGGGCCCAGGTCGCGATCCGCAACATCAACCGGACGGTCGGCACCATGCTCGGCCACGAGGTGACGAAGAAGTTCGGCGGTGCGGGTCTGCCGGCCGACACCATCGACATCACCTTCACCGGCTCCGCCGGCCAGTCGTTCGGCGCCTTCCTGCCGGCCGGTGTCACGCTCCGCCTGGAGGGCGACGCCAACGACTACGTCGGCAAGGGCCTCTCCGGCGGTCGCGTCGTCGTCCGCCCGGACCGTGGCGCCGACCACCTGGCCGAGTACTCGACCATCGCCGGCAACACCATCGCGTACGGCGCGACCGGCGGCGAGCTGTTCCTGCGCGGCCGCACCGGTGAGCGCTTCTGCGTCCGCAACTCCGGCGCGCTGGTCGTCTCGGAGGGCGTGGGCGACCACGGCTGCGAGTACATGACCGGCGGCACCGCGGTCGTCCTCGGCGAGACGGGCCGCAACTTCGCGGCCGGTATGTCGGGCGGCGTCGCGTACGTCGTCGACCTCGACCGGGACAACGTGAACTCCGGCAACCTGTCCGCCGTCGAGACGCTGACGGACTCCGACAAGCAGTGGCTGCACGACGTCGTGCGCCGTCACCTCGAGGAGACCGGTTCGACGGTCGCGGAGAAGCTCCTTGCCGACTGGCCCGCGAACGCGGAGCGCTTCAGCAAGATCATCCCGTCCACGTACAAGGCAGTGCTCGCCGCCAAGGACGCCGCTGAGCTCGCCGGTCTCTCCGAGGCCGAGACCACCGAGAAGATGATGGAGGCGGCGACCAATGGCTGACCCCAAGGGCTTCCTGACCACCGGGCGCGAAGTCGCCAAGACCCGTCCGGTGGGCGAGCGCGTCAAGGACTTCAACGAGGTCTACGTTCCCGGCTCCCTGCTGCCGATCATCAGCAAGCAGGCCGGCCGCTGCATGGACTGCGGCATCCCGTTCTGCCACAACGGCTGCCCGCTCGGGAACCTGATCCCCGAGTGGAACGACTACGCCTACCGCGAGGACTGGTCGCAGGCGTCCGAGCGGCTGCACGCCACGAACAACTTCCCGGAGTTCACCGGCCGCCTGTGCCCGGCTCCGTGCGAGGCGGCGTGTGTGCTCGGCATCAACCAGCCGGCCGTCACCATCAAGAACGTCGAAGTCTCGATCATCGACAAGGCGTGGGACAGCAACGACGTCAAGCCGCAGGCGCCCGAGCGCCTGTCCGGCAAGACCGTCGCCGTGATCGGCTCGGGCCCGGCGGGTCTCGCCGCCGCCCAGCAGCTGACGCGGGCGGGCCACACGGTCGCCGTCTTCGAGCGCGCCGACCGGATCGGCGGACTGCTGCGGTACGGCATCCCCGAGTTCAAGATGGAGAAGCGGCACATCAACCGGCGCATCGAGCAGATGCGCGCGGAGGGCACCAAGTTCCGTACGGGTGTCGAGATCGGCCGCGACATCACGGCGACCGACCTGCGCAAGCGGTACGACGCCGTGGTCATCGCCGCGGGCGCCACGACCGCCCGTGACCTGCCCGTCCCTGGCCGGGAGCTGTCCGGCATCCACCAGGCGATGGAGTACCTGCCGCTCGCCAACAAGGTCGTCGAGGGTGACTTCGTCACGGCGCCGATCACGGCCGAGGGCAAGCACGTCGTCGTCATCGGCGGCGGCGACACGGGCGCGGACTGCGTGGGCACCGCCCACCGCCAGGGCGCGGCCTCGGTCACGCAGCTGGAGATCATGCCGCGTCCGGGCGAGGAGCGGCCGGCCGGCCAGCCGTGGCCGACGTTCCCGATGCTGTACAAGGTCACCTCGGCGCACGAGGAGGGCGGCGAGCGGGTCTACTCCGTCTCCACCACCCACTTCGAGGGAGACGAGGACGGCAACGTCCAGTTCCTGCACCTGGTCGAGGTCGAGTTCGTCGACGGCAAGCTGACGCAGAAGCCGGGTACGGAGCGGAAGATCCCGGCGCAGCTGGTGACGCTCGCGATGGGCTTCACGGGTACGGACGTCGAGAACGGCCTGGTCGCGCAGTTTGGTCTGGACCTCGACGAGCGGGGTAACATCGCCCGAGACGCGGACTTCGCCACCAACGTCGGTGGTGTGTTCGTGGCCGGTGACGCCGGCCGCGGCCAGTCGCTGATCGTCTGGGCGATCGCCGAGGGCCGCTCGGCCGCCCGCGGAGTCGACCGCTTCCTGACGGGCGCGAGCGACCTCCCGGCCCCGATCCGCCCGACGGACCGAGCCCTGACGGTCTGACCGTCCCGTCCCCAGGACGTCCCGTACAACGACGTACGGAACTGAGCGCGGCGCCCCCCGAATGTCCCCGACCGGACGACTGGGAGGGCGCCGCGGTGCGTGTCCCTGCGGGGTGCTGGGTGCTGGGTGCGGGGTGCGGGTGTGCGGGGTGCGGTGTGCGGGGTGTTCGTCGGGGCGGGACGCGCTACTGGAGGCTCATCCGGTGCGGGTGTGCCGGGTCCGCCGGGCAGACGAAAACCCGGTACGCGCCGTCCCGGCCGACCCGGATGCCGGTCGGCTGGTGCGGGTCGACCGGGAACGGGCCCCAACTCCCTCCGGTTTCGTACGAGTCCATCGTCAGGAGCACCCGCATCTCCGTCCCGCACACCCCGCAGAACACCCGTACGAGATCGGTCCTGTGCCAGGAGTCCCAGCCGCCGATCTTCCAGCCGGGCGCGAGTGACAGGTCGTCCTGGTAGAGCGGCGCCGCGTCCCCGGCCCGCTCCGTCAGCGCGTCCTCCCAGGCCTGGATCCGCTCGTCCAGCTCCTTCGGCAGATAGTCCCCGAACGGGTACTCGACGATCCGCTCGGGGAAGAGCACGCACGGCTTCGGGAGGTACTTCTGCCGCTCGACGACCGGGGGCTCCGGCTGGTCGGCCCACGGCTCCGCCACCTCCGCCGCCCTTCGCCAGCGAAGGTGCGTCGAAGGGCCCATGTCGCTGAGCCGACCGTCGTCGTCATGGTCCGTGAACGGGCACCACAGCACCTGGAGCAGGTCCGTCCCCGGCGGTGCGAACGTCGCCAGGTCCGGTACGTCCCGGGCGTGGAACTGGGCCAGCGCGAGAAGCGGCACGGGGGATCCGTCGTGACGGTCCGGCTGGTAGCCCGCGTCCGTCATCTCGTCCAGCTCGGCCTGTTCGGCGTCCGAGTACGGCAGGCCCTCCGCACCGGCCGGCCGGGGACGCGCCCAGGCCGCCTCGACGATCCGCTCGTACCGCCGGGCCCGCTCCGACCGCACCCCCGGCACCCGCCCATGGGCCGTCCCGCACACCGGCCACGCCTCGTCCGCCGGCCACAGCAGCGGCCCGCCCACCGAACTGTCCGCCGCCGTCGGCGTGCCCCGGCGCGGGTGAAGCCGGGTCGCCGTCCGCGCGTACGCGGCCAGTTCGGGGAAGGGGATCGTGATGTCCAGGGGACGGTACGGCGTGGTCGGCCTCACCGGCACAGGCTAGCGAGCCAGCCGGCCGCGCCCGCCAGGGCCGCGTCCGCCTCCGGCAGTACGCCTCGCGCCCCCAGGAAGCCGTGGAAGACCCCGGTGTGCAGCCGCACCTCGGCGCGGACGCCCGCCGAGGAGAGCCGGCGGGCGTAGGCCAGGCCCTCGTCCCGGAGCGGGTCGCAGTCGGCGAGGACCACGAGGGCCGGCGGGAGGCCGGTGAGGTCGGGGGCCAGACCGGGGGAGGCGGCGACCAGGTCGCCGCCCGGGCCGACGTACTGCTCCCAGTACCAGCGCATATGGGCCGTGGTGTGGAAGAAGCCCTCGGCGTACGCGTCCGCCGAGACGGAGTCGAGCCGGTGGTCGAGGGCCGGGTAGAAGAGCAGCAGGCCCGCGACCGAGGGGCCGCCCGCGTCCCGCGCGCGCAGGGCCGCGCCCGCCGCGAGATTGCCGCCGCTGGAGTCGCCCGCCAGGATCAGCGGGCCTCCGTACCGGGCGGCGGCCCACTCCAGGACCGCGTACACATCGTCCTCGGCGGCCGGGAAGCGGTCTTCGGGGGCGCGACGGTAGTCCACGGAGACCACCGAAACCCCTGCCCGGACGGCCAGTTCTCGGCAGAGGCCGTCGTGTGTGTCCAGGTCGCACAGAACCCAGCCGCCGCCATGGGCGAACACGACGACGGCCCGCTGGCCGGGATCCGCAGGCGCGTGCGCGAAACCCCCACCCGGCCCGGAGCCCGCACCCGGCCCGGAGGCGGTACCCGGCCCGGAGGCCGTACCCGGGCCCGAGGACGTGCCCGGGTCGTAGAGCCGTACCCGTACGCCGTTCGCCGTCGTCTCGTGCGGCGGCGGGACGTCCTGTACGCCCGCCCGTGCCGCCGCCCGCAGCGCCGCCGGCGATCCCGGGCCCGGGAAGTTCGCCGACATCGCCTCGCAGAGCGCCCTGGCCGCCGGTGTCAGTGGATCCGTCATCCGGTCGTCAGCCCCCCGTCCACCGTGAACTCCGCGCCCGTCACGTAGGAGGAGGCGTCCGACACCAGGAAGGCGATCAGTCCGCCGACCTCCTCCGCCCGGCCCATCCGGCCGAGCGGCACGTGCGACCAGTCCCTGCCCGCCGCCACCACCGCAGCCGTCATCGGCGTGTCGACGGCCCCCGGGTGCACCGAGTTGACCCGGATGCCGTACCTCGCCAGGTCGAGCGCCGAGGAGCGGGTCAGGCCGCGCAGTCCGAACTTGCTCGAGCCGTACGCCGCGTGGCCCGGGATGCCGACCAGGCCTGCCGTCGACGACACGTTCACGATCGAGCCGCCGCCCGCCTCGCGCAGCGCCGGCGCGACGGCCTGGATGCCGAGGAACGGGCCCAACAGGTTCACGCGGAGGAGGAGTTCGAAGTTCTCGTACGTCTCCGCCTCCACCGGAGCCGTCCGCCACTGCGCCGCGTTGTTGACCAGCGCGTCCACGTGACCGTACGACGCGACGGCGCGCGCGACCACCTCCCGCCAGCCCTCCGCCGAGGTGACGTCGTGGCGTACGAAGAGGCCCGCGTCGCCGAGCTCCGCCGCGACCGCCCGGCCCTCCTCCTCCCGCACGTCCGTGCAGACGACCCGCGCGTCCGACGCCACCAGGAGCCGGGCCTCCGCCGCGCCCTGGCCGCGCGCCGCGCCCGTGACGACCACGACCTTGCCGGAGAGGGAGGTCACGAGGTCTCCCCCGAGCGCGCGCGGAAGTGCGGGATGACCCGCTCGCCCCACTGCCGGATGGTCTCCATGCAGACGTCCTGCGGGACCGTGCCCATCTGGATCAGGCACATCACCTCGTCGACGCCGATCTCGCGCAGCCGCTCGACGTAGGCGATGGCGGTGTCGGCGTCCCCGTAGGCGTGGTCGGTGTTGTACGGGCCGGTGTCGACCGGGCGGGCCGGGACGTTCGCCTCGTGGAGCCGGGCGACCAGCTCCTCGCGGCGCTGCGCGAGCGCGGCCGTGTGGTCCTCGTCCTCGGCGTAGCCCGTGGGGGCCGGGGCGCTGCCGTACCAGTGGGCGATCGACTCGGCGAAGAACCGCTGGCCGCGCGTGCCGAGGCGCAGCGCGCGCTCCGCGTCGTCCAGGACGATCGTGGGGCAGAGCGCCGAGAAGTGGTCGTTGACCTCGGTGGAGACGAGCCGCGAGCCGTCGCGTACGGCGATGGCGTCGTCGTAGACCTTGCGCATGGCGCGGACGTCGTCGGCGCCCGCGAACCCCAGCACCAGAGCGCCGATGCCGAGTTCGGCGGCGAGCTTGAGGGTGTCGTGCTTCGAGCAGGCCATGAAGAGCGGCGGGTGCGGGTCCTGCACGGGGCGCGGGAGGACGGCGCCGGGGCCGATGTCGATGGAGCCGTGCCACTCGAACCGCTCCTCGCGCCAGGCGTGCGAGAAGATCCGCAGGGCCTCCTCCATCTGCGGATACGTGTCCTCCTGGCGCACTCCGTACATGCGCATCTCCTGCCGGGTCGCGCCCCGGCCTGCGCCGATGTCCACCCGGCCGCCGCTGAGGACGTCGAGCATGGCGGCGCGCTCGGCCACCCGTACCGGGTGCTGATAGCCGAAGGGCATGGTGACGACGCCGTGGCCGATCCGGATGCGTTCGGTGCGGGCGGCGACCCAGGACAGGAAGACCTCGGACGCGCTCATGTGCGCGTACTGGGTGAGGGAGTGGTGCTCGACGGCCCAGACGCGGTCGAAGCCCATCCGCTCGGCGTGGACGGCCTGTTCGACGCAGTCGTGGATGACCTGGCGCTCACGTTCGGGGGTCGGGTCGACGAGCTGGGCCTCGAAGATCATGGAGAACTTCACGATGAACTCCTCTATTCCGAATAGAAATACTTCTAGCAGTCATAGGTGGGGGACGGAAGAGAGTCGTAGACTTCGGTCCGTGGCGGACAAGACGACGGCGGGGCGGGGCGAAGAGCCGGAGATTCCCGGGTTTCCTGCGACCAGTTGGGCGGTGCTCGGACTGCTCTCCTTCGGTCAGGAGCTGTCCGGCTACGACCTCAAGAAGTGGGCCGACCAGTCACTGCGCTTCTTCTACTGGAGCCCGTCGTTCAGCCAGATCTACAGCGAGCTGAAGCGCCTGGAGCAGGCCGGCTTCGCCACCTCGCGGACGGTCGCCCAGGAGACGGGGAGCCGGGACAAGCGGGTCTACCGGATCACGGACGAGGGAATGACCGCCGTCCGTACCTGGGCCCGCACCGCGCCCGTCGACCCGCCGGTGCTCAAGCACGGACCGATGCTCAGGCTCTGGCTCGGCCATCTCCTCGAACCCGAGCAGATGCGCGAAGTCCTCGCCCGACACCGGGAGTTCGCCGAGACCATGCGCCTGCGCGCGGAGGCCGACGTGGAGGGGGCGAAGGCCGAGGAGGCATGGGCGTACCCCATGCTCACCCTCACATGGGCCGAGCGGTACTACGCCGCCGAGCGCGACCTCGCGGACGCCATGCTCACGGACATCGAGAACCTGGAGAGATCCCGCGCGGCAGAGAGCGGACGCCCGGACGGCGCCGCACCGCGCTCTCCCCGTACTGCCGGAGGGCTGTGATGACGACCGAGATCGAGCAGTGGTGGGCCGAGGGCGAGCAGATCACGCTCACCGTCGCCGGGGTTCCCCGCGAGGTGTTCGTGCGCCGGACCGGCAGCGGACCCGTGATGACCCTCCTCCACGGCTTCCCCAGCTCCTCGCACGACTGGGCGAGGGCGGTACCCGCGCTCGCCGCCCGTCACACCCTCCTCATACCGGACTTCCTCGGCTTCGGCGCGAGCGAGAAGCCGGCCGACCACACCTACTCGATCCATGAACAGGCCGACCTGGTGGCCGCGTTGTGGCAGCACGAGGCGGTGTACTCGACGCATCTCGTGGCCCACGACTACGGGACCACCGTGGCGCAGGAGCTCCTCGCCCGCCGCGCCGAGGGATCGTCGAAGAGCCGGATCGCGACCCTGACGCTGCTGAACGGCGGCATCTACCCCGAACTCCACCGGCCGGAACCGGCCCAGTCCGCGCTGCTCGATCCCGAGCTCGGCCCTCAGCTCAGCGCGGCGCTGAACGCCGAGCTCCTGGCCGGCGCCCTCGCACCGACCTTCGCCGAGGGCCACGACGCGAGCGCCGACGTGGCCGGGATGTGGAAGGGCCTCAGCCGCGGTGACGGACACCTGAACGCCCATCGGCTGATCCGCTACATCGACGACCGGGCCACCCACCGCGACCGCTGGGTCGGAGCCATGGAGGCCCGCGATCTGCCCACGACATTCGTCTGGGGCATGCTCGACCCCATTTCGGGTGCCCACATCGCCGAGCGGATCGCCGAGCGCATGCCGGACGCGACGCTCCACGCCCTGGCGGACGTCGGTCACTGGCCCCCGCTGGAGGCCCCGGAGCGCGTCGCCTCCCTGATCCTCGCGGTGGTGGGAAGCGCGTGACGGCTGCCCGTCGGAGAACGTGAATCGCGCCACGGCTGATCCCGTACGCTCGGGAGTCCATGCGGGAGGGAGTCCGCGCGGGAGTACTCCGCGCGGCCCTGGGGAGGGGAGCCGTCCGTGGCACTGAGTCTGCGCAAGGTCGAGGAGACCGCACCGGCGCTGGTGAGTCTCTACAAGTCGGCAGGTGTCTCCCTGCGCAAGCACGGCATGGAGGGGCAGCGCGTCGCCGTCTATCTCGTCCTCGACTACTCGGGCTCGATGAAGCCGTACTACAAGGACGGCAGCGTCCAGGCGCTGGCCGACCGGGTGCTGGGTCTCTCGGCCAACCTGGACGACGACGGCCGGGTGCCCGTGGTCTTCTTCTCCACCGACATCGACGCCGAGACCGACATCGAACTCGCCGACCACCAGGGGCGGATCGACCGGATCGTCTCCGGCCTCGGCCACATGGGGAAGACCAGCTACCACCTGGCCATGGACGCGGTCATCGACCACTACCTCGACAGCGGCGCCACCGCGCCCGCGCTCGTCGTCTTCCAGACCGACGGCGGGCCGATCAACCAGCTCGCCGCCGAGCGGTATCTGTGCAAGGCGGCGATGCTGCCGCTCTTCTGGCAGTTCATCGGCTTCGGTGACCCGGGCAGCCGGCAGTTCGAATTCCTTCGCAAGCTCGACGAGTTGGCGGTACCTGACAAGCGTCCCGTCGACAACGCCGGGTTCTTCCACGCGGGCATGGACCCGCGCAGGGTCCCGGACGCCGAGCTGTACGACCGGCTCGTCTCCGAGTTCCCCACCTGGCTCTCCGCCGCCCGGGCCCGCGCCATCGTCCGCTCCTGAGTCCTGCCGGAAAGGCGTTGGCCAGAGGGTGTTGATCAGGTGATAGTGATTCCATGGCATCTCTTGTGCGACATGTGACGATCGACTGTGCCGACGCGTACACCCTGGCGACCTTCTGGGCCGCCGTGCTGGACTCCAAGGTCTCGGACGAGGACCAGCCCGGCGACGAGGAGGCGCTGGTCGAGACGCCCGGAGGCGGTCTGCTCTTCATCCAGGTACCGGAGAAGAAGTCGGTCAAGAACCGGATCCACCTCGACCTCCAGCCGCAGGACCGCAGCCGGGACGAGGAGGTCGAGCGGCTGCTCGCTCTCGGCGCCACGTTGGTGGAGGACCACCGGAACGCGGACGGTACGGGGTGGGCGACGCTGGCGGACCCGGAGGGCAACGAGTTCTGCGTGGAGCGCAGCCGGGCGGAGCGCGAAGGCACGGAGTAATCCAGACAGAAGGTGTCTGGTATCCGGTGTTCACTGGAAACATGGGACATACCACCGGATCCGGAGCCACCTGGGCGGCCTTCGCGGCCGCCGAGCCCGCGTTCGCCACGACCGTGCGCGAGCGCTTCGGGCAGTACACCCACCACTCGCTCGCCACCCTGCGGAAGGACGGCTCGCCGCGGCTCAGCGGCATCGAGGCCGACTTCCGCTGGGACGAGCTGTGGCTCGGCATGATGCCGAACTCCCGCAAGGCGCTCGACCTGCGCCGCGACGGCCGCTTCGCGCTCCTCGCCAACCCGGGCGCGGGGACGGACATGGGCGGCGGCGACGTCCGGATCTCGGGCCGGGCCGTCGAGGTCACCGACACGGGAGCGCTGGAGCGGTACGCGGAGGCCGTGGGCATGCCGCTGCCGTTCCATGTCTTCCGCGTGGAGCTGACGGAGGTGGTCCGCACCTTCGTCGAAGGCGACGACCTGGTCGTCCGCACCTGGTCGCCGGGGCGGCAGATGCGGACGATCCGGCGCGGTACGGACGACAGCCCGCCGCGCGAGGAGTCATGAACCGCCGTACGCGTCGAGGACACGGGCCCGGCACCAGGACGGCGTGCCCCAGGCGTCCCGGAGGGGGCGGGCCTTGCGGAGCCAGAGGGAGAGATCCAGCTCCTCGGTGTAGCCGATGGCGCCATGGATCTGGAGCGCCGTGCGGGCGGCGGTGTACGCGGCCTCGCCTGCCGTGACCTTGGCGGCCGCGAGATCGGTGCTCGCGAGATCGGTGCTCGCGAGATCGGTGCTCGCGAGGCCGGTGGTCGCGGGGCCGGTGTCCGATGGGCCGGTGCTCGCGAACGTGAGCGCCGCTCCGAAGACGAGGGGGCGGGCGAACTCGAGCGCGATCAGGGTGTCGGCCAGCCGGTGCTTGACCGCCTGGAAGGAGCCGATCGCCGTACCGAACTGCCGGCGCTGCTTGGCGTACGCCACGGTCCGTTCGAGCAGCGTGAGCCCGACGCCGAGCGCCTGAGCGGCGGTCGCGAGCATGGCCCAGTCCCCGGCCCGCGCGACGGCCGCCGTCACACCGGGCCCGGCGGCGAGGAGCTCCCCGCCCGGTGCGGGCCGCGCGAACCGGCGTGCGGGATCGGCGGAGATCCGTACGTCCTCGTACCCGTCGGCGATCCGCAGCTCGTCCCCTCGGACGACGAGGACGAGGTCGGCGCTGTCCGCGTCCAGGGCGGCGCCCCGGGGCGGGGCGGGAGGCGCGCCCACCGCCAGCGTGGCGATCGTCCCGCCCGTGGCGATTCCCGGGAGCAGCCGCTTCGCGGGGCCGTCGTCGCCCTGCCGCGCCAGCTCCGCGAGCAGCGCCGACACCGCCACCGTCTCGACGGCCGGACCCGGCACTCCATGCCGGCCCAACTCCACGAACGCCGTGACCAGTTCGACCGGCAGCGGGCCCACGCCCTCGTACGGCTCCGGCACCGCGAGCGCGAGGGCGCCCGCCTCCGCGAGACGGGACCACAGGGCGCGACCCGGGGACTGATCGCCCGCCGCCCAGGCCCGTATCACCGTCGGCGTCCCCGCCGCCGCCAGCATCGCGTCCAGCGAGCGCGCGAAGTCGCGCTGCTCCTCCGTCGCCAGGAACTCCATCAGCGCCGCCCCTTCGGCAGGCCGAGCAGCCGCTCGGCGATGATGTCGCGCTGGATCTCGTTCGTGCCCGCGTAGATCGGGCCCGCGAGGGAGAAGACGTACCCCTCGCCCCACGCGCCGTCCGCCGACTCCGCCTCGTCGCCCAGCAGATCGAGCGCCGTCTCGTGCAGCGCGATGTCGTACTCCGACCAGAAGACCTTGTTCAGGCTCGACTCCGCCCCCTTCGTCGCCCCCGCGGCGAGGCGCGCGGCGGCGCCCGCCGTGAAGAGCTGGTACGCCCGTGCCCCGATCACCGCGTCCGCGACCCGGTCGCGGACCCCCCGGTCCTCGCCGCCCGCGCGCCACAGCCGGACGAGCCGGTCGGCGGCGGCGAGGAAGCGGCCGGGGGAGCGGAGCATCAGACCGCGCTCGTTGCCGGTCGTGGACATCGCGATCCGCCAGCCCTGGCCGGGCTCCCCGATCACGTCCTCGTCCGGCACGAAGACCTCGTCGAGGAAGAGCTCGGCGAACGCCGGCTTCCCGTCGAGGCGCCCGACGGGCCGGACGGTCACCCCCGGCGCGCGCAGGTCGAACATCAGATACGTCAGCCCCCGGTGCGGCCGGGCGGGGTCCGTCTCGGGGTCGGTGCGGAAGATGCCGAAGGCGCGGTCCGCGAAGGCCGCCCGCGACGACCAGGTCTTCTGCCCGGACAGCAGCCAGCCGCCCTCCGTCCGTACGGCCCGCGAGGTCAGTGAGGCGAGGTCGGAGCCGGACTCCGGCTCCGACCAGGCCTGCGCCCAGACGACCTCCCCCGTCGCCATCGACGGCAGCACGCGGGCCCGCTGCTCCTCCGTGGCGTGGTCGAAGAGGGTCGGGGCGAGGAGGCTGATGCCGTTCTGCGAGACCCGGCCGGGCGCCCCCGCCGCGTAGTACTCCTCCTCGAAGACCAGCCACCGGAAGATGTCGGCGTCCCGGCCGCCGTACCGCTCGGGCCAGGACACGACCGACCAGCGGCCGGCGGCCAGCTCCGCCTCCCAGGCGCGGTGCGCGGCGAAACCCTCCTCGGTCTCCAGGGACGGCAACGGCTCGGCGGGGACATGAGCCCGCAGCCACTCCCGGGCCTCCAGGCGGAAGGCGTCCTCCTCGGGGCGGTACGAGGCGTTTTCTTCGGCGCGGTACGAGGCGTCCTCCTCGGCGGTGTGCGACGGGTCCATCGGGACACTCCTTCCCTAACAAGTGTTTGGTAGGTTAACGTACGGCCATGAGCAGCGCCATGAGCAGCGTCGAGGAGTTCCGCGCCGAGATACGCGCCTGGCTGCGGACCCACCTCGTCGGGGAGTTCGCCGGCCTCAAGGGTCTCGGCGGACCCGGCCGCGAGCACGAGGCGTTCGCCGAACGCCTCGCCTGGGAACGCCACTTGGCCGCCCACGGCTGGACCTGCGTCGGCTGGCCGAAGGAGCACGGCGGGCGCGGCGCGAGCATCGAGGAGCAGATCGCCTTCCACGAGGAGTACGCACTCGCCGACGCCCCCGCCCGGGTCAACCACATCGGCGAACAGCTCCTCGGCCCCACCCTCATCGACCACGGCACCGAGGAGCAGAAGGCCCGCTTCCTGCCCCCGATCCGGGCCGTCGAGGAGCTCTGGTGCCAGGGCTACAGCGAGCCGGAGGCCGGCTCCGACCTCGCCGCCGTCCGCACCCGCGCCGTGCGGGAGGGCGACGAGTGGGTGGTGACCGGCCAGAAGATCTGGACCTCGCTCGCCCACGAGTCCCAGTGGTGCTTCGTCGTCGCCCGCACCGAGCCCGGCTCCCGGCGCCATGCCGGACTCTCGTACCTGCTCGTCCCCCTGGACCGGCCGGGCGTCGAGATCCGGCCGATCGTCCAGCTCACCGGCACCAGCGAGTTCAACGAGGTCTTCTTCGACGGGGCCAGGACCGCCGCCGCGAACGTCGTCGGCGAGCCCGGCGACGGCTGGCGCATCGCCATGGCCACCCTCGGCCACGAACGCGGTGTCTCCACCCTCGGCCAACAGGTCGGCTTCCGCCGCGAGCTGGAAGGCCTCATCGCGCTCGCCCGGCGCAACGGCGCCCTCGCCGACCCGCTGATCCGCGACCGGCTCACCCGGGCGTGGACCGGGCTCCAGGCCATGCGCGCGAGCGCCCTGCGCGGCACCGATCCCTCCATGGCCAAGCTCTACTGGTCGCACTGGCACCGCGACCTCGGCGAGCTGGCCATGGACGTCTGCGGCGCCGCCTCCACGGTCGTCGCCGCCGAGCCGTACGAACTCGACGCATGGCAGCGGCTGTTCCTCTTCTCCCGCGCCGACACCATCTACGCCGGATCGAGCGAGATCCAGCGCAACCTCATCGCCGAGCGGGTGCTCGGCCTCCCCAAGGAGCCGCGCCCATGACCCCACCCGCGACCCCACCGGGCGCCCCGCCCCCGTACGTTCCCGGGCACGGCCTCCTGGCCGGCCGTACCGCAGTCATCACCGCCGCCGCCGGAGCGGGCATCGGCGGGGCCACCGCCCGCCGCTTCCTTGAGGAGGGCGCCCGAGTCCTCATCAGCGACGCCCACGCCCGCCGCCTCAAGGAGACCGAGGCCGCCCTCGCCGCAGAGTTCGGCGCGGACCAGGTCGACGCGCTCCCCTGCGACGTCACCGACGAGAGCCAGGTCCAGGCCCTCTTCGACACCGCCGTACGGCTCCACGGCCGCCTCGACGCCGTCGTCAACAACGCCGGGCTCGGCGGCACCGCCGCGCTCGTCGACATGACCGACGCCCAGTGGAGCCGCGTCCTCGACGTCACCCTGACCGGCACCTTCCGCTGCACCCGCGCCGCACTGCGCCGCTTCGAGGCCGCCGAGCAGGGAGGCGTGATCGTCAACAACGCCTCCGTCGTCGGCTGGCGCGCCCAGGAGGGCCAGGCCCACTACGCCGCCGCCAAGGCCGGCGTCATGGCCCTCACCCGCTGCGCCGCCGTCGAGGCCGCGGCGTACGGCGTCCGTGTCAACGCCGTCTCCCCGTCCCTCGCCATGCACCCGCACCTGGTCAAGGTCACCTCCGCCGAGCTGCTCGCCGAGCTCACCGAGCGCGAGGCGTTCGGGCGGTACGCCGAGCCCTGGGAGGTCGCCAACGTCATCGTCTTCCTCACCAGCGGCTACTCCTCCTACATGACCGGCGAGACCGTCTCGGTCAGCAGCCAGCACGCGTAGGACCAGAATGGACGTGTGCCGAAGACCGTCAGCAGCAACAGCAAGAAGAAGCCCCCCGTGACCGCCTCGCCCGAGCGCCGCCGGGAACTCCTGGACACCGCGGCCGAGGTGTTCGCCGCCCAGGGGTACAACGCCACGACCGTACGGAAGATCGCCGACGCCGCCGGCATGCTCGCCGGCAGCCTCTACTACCACTTCGATTCCAAGGAATCGATGCTCGACGAGATCCTCTCCACCTTCCTGACCGAGCTGTGGGAGGGGTACGACGCCGTCCTCGCCGCAGGACTCGGCCCCAGGGAGACCATCGAGGCCCTCGTCACCGAGTCCTTCCGGGAGATCGACCGGCACCGCGCCGCCGTCGCGATCTACCAGAAGGAGTCCAGGCACCTCACCGACCAGCCCCGCTTCCACTACCTCTCGGACTCGCAGCAGAAGTTCGAGAAGGCGTGGCTGGGCACGCTGGAGCGCGGGGTCGAGGCCGGTACCTTCCGCGCCGACCTCGACATCCGGCTCACCTACCGGTTCGTGCGCGACACCGTATGGGTCGCCGCGTCCTGGTACCGCCCGGGCGGACAGCACAGCCCGGACGAGATCGCCCGCCAGTACCTGTCGATGGTCCTGGACGGAATCGCCGTACGTCCCTAGACGTCTGGAGGAGTTGTCATGGCCGAGGCCTACATCGTCGAAGCGGTCCGCACCCCGGTGGGCCGCCGCAAGGGAGGCCTGGCCTCCGCCCACCCGGCGGACCTCGGCGCGCACGTCCTGAAGGCCCTCGTCGCCCGCTCCGGCGTCGACCCCTCCGCCGTCGAGGACGTCGTCTTCGGCTGCCTCGACACCGTGGGCCCGCAGGCTGGCGACATCGCCCGTACGGCATGGCTGGCGGCCGGCCTCCCCGAGGAGGTCCCCGGCGTCACGATCGACCGCCAGTGCGGCTCCTCCCAGCAGGCCGTGCACTTCGCGGCGCAGGGCGTCCTGTCCGGCACCCAGGACCTGGTCGTGGCCGGCGGCACCCAGAACATGTCGGTGATCCCGATCGCCTTCGCCTCCCGGCAGGCCGCCGAACCCCTCGGCCTGACCGACGGCCCCTACGCCGGCTCCGAGGGGTGGCGGGCCCGGTACGGCGACGCGCCCGTCAACCAGTTCCACGGCGCCGAGCTGATCGCCAAGAAGTGGGGCATCACCCGCCGTGACCAGGAGGAATTCGCCCTCCGCTCCCACCGGCGGGCGCTGCGCGCGATCGACGAGGGCCGCTTCGAGCGCGAGACCGTCCCCTATGGCGACGTGACCGTGGACGAGGGCCCGCGCCGGGACACCACCCTGGAGAAGATGGCCGGGCTGAAGCCGGTCGTCGAGGGCGGCACCATCACGGCGGCCTGCTCCTCCCAGGTCTCCGACGGCGCTGCGGCGATGCTCCTGGCGAGCAAGCGGGCCGTACGGGAGCACGGTCTGACGCCGCGCGCCCGTGTCCATCACCTCTCGGTGCGGGGCGAGGACCCGATCCGGATGCTCTCCGCCCCGATACCGGCCACCGCCCACGCCCTGAAGAAGACCGGCATGACCATCGACGACATGGACCTCGTCGAGATCAACGAAGCCTTCGCCCCGGTCGTCCTCGCCTGGCTGAAGGAGACGGGCGCCGACCCGGAGCGGGTCAACGTCAACGGCGGCGCGATCGCCCTCGGACACCCCCTGGGCGCGACGGGCGTGAAGCTGATGACGACCCTCCTCCACGAACTGGAACGAACGGGCGGCCGCTTCGGCCTCCAGACGATGTGCGAGGGTGGGGGCCAGGCCAACGTGACGATCATCGAGCGGCTCTGACCGTCAGCACGTGCCGTGACGATCATCGAGCGGCTCCGACCTTCTCACCGCTCCCGGTGTGATGCTCGTCGCCGTCCCGCCCTCCGGGTGGGGCGGCATGCTAAGGTTTCACTGTTGCTAGTTGGTACCCATGAACTTTATGTGCGCCTGACGGGAATGTTCCTCAGGCGCAATTTTGTTTTCCGGACTCTCCGGGATGGGACCCTTACCTATTCAGGAGATAATTGTGGCTACCGGAACCGTGAAGTGGTTCAACGCCGAAAAGGGCTTCGGCTTCATCGAGCAGGACGGCGGCGGCGCCGACGTCTTCGCCCACTACTCGAACATCGCGACCTCTGGCTTCCGTGAGCTGCAGGAAGGCCAGAAGGTCACCTTCGACGTCACGCAGGGCCAGAAGGGCCCGCAGGCGGAGAACATCCTCCCGGCCTAATTGCCGGACGCGTTTTCTCGCAGCCGGGACCCGCACCGCGCAGGTGCGGGTCCCGGCTTGTGCTGTGCTCAGGCCAGGAAGGCATTTCCCATGACCCGATCCGAAAGGCGGCCCCGCAGGGCCGCGGAATCCCGCTCCGGAAACCCGTCCGGAAATACCCGCCGTGGCTCCGCCGCCGCCCCCAAGGGCAAGGCCAAGGGCGCCGGCCGTGGCCGTGGACCGGCCTCGCCTCCGCCGCCGCGTGAGTTCACCCTGCCCGAGACGCTGACGCCCGCGCTCCCCTCCGTCGAATCCTTCGACGCCCTCGACATGCCCGCGGCCCTGGTCAAGACCCTGGGCGCCCAGGGCGTGACCGAGCCGTTCCCGATCCAGGGCGCCACCCTGCCGAACTCGCTCGCCGGCCGGGACATCCTCGGCCGCGGCCGCACCGGCTCCGGCAAGACCCTCGCCTTCGGCCTCGCGCTCCTCGCCCGCACCGCGGGCCGCCGCGCCGAGCCCAAGGCCCCGCTGGCCCTGGTCCTGGTGCCCACGCGCGAGCTCGCCCAGCAGGTCACCGACGCCCTCGCCCCGTACGCCACCTCGGTGCAGCTGCGGCTCGCCACCGTCGTCGGCGGTCTGTCGATCACCAAGCAGGCCAACTCCCTGCGCCGTGGCGCCGAAGTCGTCATCGCCACGCCCGGCCGCCTGAAGGACCTCATCGAGCGGGGCGACTGCCGGCTCGACCAGGTCGCGATCACGGTCCTCGACGAGGCCGACCAGATGGCCGACATGGGCTTCATGCCGCAGGTCACCGCGCTCCTCAAGCAGGTCGAGCCCGACGGCCAGCGGATGCTCTTCTCCGCGACGCTCGACCAGAACATCGACCGGCTCGTGAAGATGTTCCTCGACGACCCGGTCGTGCACTCCGTCGACCCGTCCGCCGGCGCCGTCACGACGATGGAGCACCACCTGCTCTACATCGCCGACGAGACCGACAAGAAGGCCGTCACGCTGAAGATCGCCGCCCGCGACGGCCGCACGATCCTCTTCCTGGACACCAAGCGTGCCGTGGACCGCCTGGTCAAGCGGCTGCTCGCCAGTGGCGTACGCGCCTCCGGCCTGCACGGCGGCCGCTCGCAGCCGCAGCGCAACCGCACCCTGGACCAGTTCAAGAACGGTCAGGTCACCGCGCTCGTGGCGACCAACGTGGCGGCCCGTGGCATCCACGTCGACGACCTCGACCTGGTCGTGAACGTCGACCCGCCCATCGACCACAAGGACTACCTGCACCGGGGCGGCCGCACCGCCCGGGCCGGCGAGTCCGGCAGCGTGGTCACCCTCGTCCTGCCCGAGCAGAAGCGCGACATGGGCCGGCTGATGTCGAACGCCGGCATCAGCCCGCGTACGGCGCAGATCAAGTCCAGCGACGACGAGCTGACCCGTCTCACCGGCGCCCGCGAGCCCTCGGGCGTCCCGGTCGTCATCGAGGTCCCGCAGCCGACGCAGCCCGCGCAGCCCCGCACCGGCGGCCAGCGCTCGCGCCGCGGCGGCGGTGGCGGCGGCCGTTCCCGCTCGGGCGCCAACACCCGTACGGGTACGGCTGGTTCGCGTACGGGAGCGGGTACGGCCGGTGCGCGCACCGGAGCGGGTACCGGCGGTGCGCGTACGGGTACGGGTGGCGCGTCCACCCGCACCCGCAGCGGCGGCGGTTCCGGCTCCGGGACCGGCGGCGGCCGTGGCGGTCGCCGTGGCGGCGGCGCGTCCGCCTAGTCGACGAGGCGGTCCTGGAGCTTCGCCAGCGTGCTCAGCTCCAGGCCGAGGCCTTGGGTGAGGTAGCGGAAGAGGCTGCCGTACCCCGCCTTGACCTCGTCGAGCGCGGTCTTCAGATACTCGGTCCGCACCTCCTGGAGAGGGATGATCAGGTCCGGGTTCTGCATGAGCCCGCCCTGCTTCAATCCCTCCCGCACCTTCGCGTCGTACGCCGCCCGGAAGGTGTTCGAGGCCAGGTAGTCGCCGACGGCCGTCGTCTCCGGCACGCCCAGAGCCGTCAGGAGCAGGTAACTCGTCCAGCCCGTACGGTCCTTGCCCGAGGTGCAGTGGTACAGCGACGGTGTCGCGCCCAGGCCGGCCAGCTCGCGGAGCGTGAGGCCGAGCTGGGCACGGTTCGCCGCGCTCGTGACGAAGGAGCGGTACACCTCCCGCATGAAGGCGGCCGCCCGGCCGCCGCCGAGCATCTCCTCCTGCCGCACCGGGTCACGGGAGCCGATCGCCGCGAGCAGCTGCCCGAACAGGCCGTTGTCGGTGACCGGCCGTGACACCGCCACGAGCCCGGCCGGGAGCCGGTCGGCGCCGTCGTACTGGACCTCCAGCGGGATCCGGAAGTCGACGACCCGGCCCAGCCGCAGCCCGGCGAGCGTCGTCACGTCGGCGTCGGTCAGCTTGCTCAGGGCGTCGGCGCGGTAGACCAGGCCGTGCCGGACCCGTTCGCCCGTGTACGTCAGGTAGCCGCCCAGGTCACGTACGTTGACCGCGCCCTGGAGCGGGATGTGGCGGACGGCCGCGGCGCGGGCACGGCTCCGGGGCGCCGCGACGGCCGGGGCGGTGACCGCCGTGAACGCGGCGGCGGTGGCGGTGCTCAGCAGTGCGCGTCTCGACAAAGGCATGAGGGAACTCCCGTGGGGGACGAGGGCTTCACCCTGGTGATGGCAGGGTGCGGAGCACGTGCTCGGCCTCGGACATGACCCGCAGGACGAGTTCCTCGCAGCTGGGGAGGTCCTCGATGATTCCCGCGACCTGTCCGGACGCCATGACACCGAGGTCGGTGCGGCCCTCGACCATGGACGCTCTGAGGAGCATGGGGGTGTTCGCGGCGAGCAGGACCTGGCTCCACGACAGGTCCTTGCCGTGTTTCATCGCGAGACCGTCGCGGACCATCCGTGACCACGAAAGCCCGGAGATCCCGCGGAAGCCCGCCGCGCGGCGGACCGCCTGTGCCAACGCCCGTACGCGCCCCGCCCGTTCGAGGGCGGCGACCATCTCCGTACGGAGCATCCGGTGCGGCAGCCCGTCGACGGCGGTCGTCACCGTCACGTCCTTGACCGTCGCGGCGAGGTACTTCGCCTTGACGGCGTCGGGAACGGTGGAGTCGGAGGTGAGGAGGAAACGGGTACCCATGGCGATGCCCGCGGCCCCGTAGGAGAGCGCGGCCACCAGACCGCGCCCGTCGTGGAAGCCGCCCGCGGCGATCACCGGGATGCCGACCGCGTCGACGACCTGCGGGAGCAGGACCGTCGTGGCCACGTCGCCGGTGTGCCCGCCGCCTTCGCCGCCCTGCACGATCACCGCGTCCGCGCCCCAGGCCGCGACCTTCTCGGCGTGCCGCCGGGCCCCGATGGAGGGGACGACGACCACGCCCGCGTCCTTGAGCTCCGCGATCAGCTCGCGGGAGGGGGCGAGGGCGAAGGAGGCGACCTGTACCCCCTCGTCGACGATGATTCGCACGCGCTCGCGGGCGTCGCCCGCGTCCGCGCGCAGGTTGACCCCGAACGGCCGGTCCGTACGGGACTTCACCTCGCGGACCGCGGCCCGGAGTTCGTCGACCGTCATCGTCGCGGAGGCGAGGATGCCGAGGGCGCCCGCCTCGGCCGTGGCGGTGACCAGGCGGGGGCCCGCGACCCAGCCCATGCCGGTCTGGACGATCGGATGCCGGACCCCGGTCAGCTTGGTGAGCGCCGTCTCCATCAGGCCCTGACCTCCCGGTCCCGCAGCCCCCGGGGGTCGATCACCTCGCGGATCAGCCGCAGCTCCTCGGCGGTCGGCTCGCGGGTGTACGGGACGGCGTCGCCGATCACGAGGTCGAAGCCGGTGGCCCGGCGGACCTGGTCCACGGTGACGCCCGGGTGCAGGGAGGCGAGCCGCATCGAGCGGTCGGGCGTCTCGAAGTCGAAGACGCCGAGGTCGGAGACGACCCGGGGGATCCGGTGGAAGCGGTTCACCCCGGCGGCTGCCGCGCGGTCGTGGCCGACCCCGCTGACCATGTCGACGCGTTCGACGAAGACCCTCGGGGAATGCTTGGGGATCCAGTAGCTGACCGGGTTGTTCAGGGTGTTGACCGGTGCGCCGCGGACGCCGAGGAGCTGCCGGGCAGGACGGGACCAGTCGCCGATGCACGAGATGTTCTGGTTGCCGTACCGGTCGATCTGGCTCGCGCCCATCATGACGTGCCGCTTGCCGCCGGTGACCATCGTCAGATGGCGGCGGTACGGCAGCCAGCCCTCGACCTCCCCGTCGAGGCCGACGAGCATCGCCTCGCCGTCGGTCAGGAGCAGGTCGGGGGAGAAGGAGCGCTTGGCCAGCCGGGCGCCGAAGGAGGAGACCGGGGCCATGGCGGCGGCGAGGACCTCGCCGCCGTCGCGCCAGGCCTCGGCGCAGGCGACGACGCAGTACTCGGCGCGGGTGACGGTCGTGGTCGTGGTCACTGCTGCTCCTCGTGCCAGACGCGGACGGCCTGCTGGTAGTCGTCCTCGCTCTTGCCGGAGAGGAAGCGCGCGGCGAACTCGGTCCAGGGAGTGGTCGCGTACAGCTTCTGGAAGGGTTCGTCACGGCCGCGGTCGGGGACGCAGGAGGTGAAGTGGGCGCCGTTCGGTGTCTCGACGACGCCGGTGACGCTGTGCCGGCTGACGAGCAGGGACTGCGGGGCGGTGCCGGCGTCGAACCGCTCGACGATCCGCTCGCACGAGAGGTACGCGGTGTCGGCGGCCTCGCAGAAGAGGTCGTCGAAGTACGGGTCGGGGCCCAGGTACTGGCCGTTGCCGAGCCGGTCGGCGCGGTTGAGGTGGACGAAGGCGGCGTCCATGCGCAGGGCGGGCACGGCGACGAACGTCTCGCCGTCCTCGTAGGGCGAGGTGACCGTCCGCAGCTCGGGGTTGACCGTCATCACGTCCGAACCGAGACCGGCGCGGACGGGCATGAAGGGCAGCCGGTTGGCGGCGGCGTGGAGGCCCCACATGAACATGGCCTCGTCGAGTTCGGTCATGGTGAAGTCGCCGCGTTCGCGGGCGGCGCGGAAGTGCGGTTCGAGGGGGATGGAGTCCAGGGTGGTGAAGGCGGCCACCAGCCGGCGGATCCGGCCGGCGGCTGCCAGCAGCCCGACGTCGGGGCCCCCGTACGAGACCACGGTGAGATCGGTGATCTCGGACCGGAGCAGCGCTCTGACCAGCGCCATCGGCTTACGGCGGGAGCCCCAGCCGCCGATGCCGAGGGTCATGCCGCTGTGCAGGCGGCCCACCACCTCGTCGGGGGTCATCGTCTTGTCGGTCACGAGCCGGCCTCCCTGGCCTCGTCCTTGCCGAAGGTGTCACGGACGCGGTCGGCGACCCCGCTGAGGTTGGCCTCGAAGGTGAAGCCCTGCTCGAAGCGGTAGCTGCGGCGCACGTCCACGGGGTCGATGCCGTTGATCGCGGCCTTGGCGAGCCGGATCAGATACCCGTCCTTCCGGGCGATCTCGGCCGCCAGCTCCAGCGCCGCGCCGAGGAGTTCCTCGCGTGGCACGACCTTCCAGACCGAGCCGTGGGCGTGCAGCTCGGCGGCGGTGGCGGTGCGCGAGGTGTAGTACAGCGCGCGCATCAGATGCTGGGGGACGAGCCGGGCCAGGTGGGTGGCGGCGCCGAGGGCGCCGCGGTCGAGTTCGGGCAGTCCGAAGGTGGCGTCGTCGGATGCCACGATCGCGTCCGCGTTGCCGACGAGCCCGATGCCGCCGCCCAGGCAGAAGCCGCCGACCGCCGCGACGACCGGCACCTCGCACTCGTACACCGCCGCGAACGCCTCCGCGCAGCCGTGGTTGGCGCCGATGAGCCTGCCGTGCCCGGTGTCCCGCTGCATCTCCTTGATGTCGACCCCGGCGTTGAAACCGCGGCCCGCGGCGGTCAGGACGACGCAGCGGGTCCCCGGGTCCCGGCCGGCCGCGCGGACGGCGTCGGCGAGCTCGTACCAGCCCTGTACGGGCAGGGCGTTGACCGGTGGGAAGTCGACGGTGACGAGGGCGATGCCCTTGCCCGGGCTTGTGGTGGAGACACCCATGAGCGGATCAGCTACCTTTCCACCAAACATTTGTTAGGTGACTGCTTGGTGAGGAAGGTAGCAGCCGATGGAGCTGGACGGGAGGGTCGCCGTCGTCACCGGCGGCACACGCGGGGTCGGCGCGGGCATCGCGCGGGCCCTTCTCGGGGCGGGGGCGCGGGTGATCGTCTGCGCCCGCCGACCGCCGGACACGCCCGTGGCGGAGGGCGGCCGCGAGGCCTTCTTCGTCCCCGTCGACCTGCGCGAACCCGCCGCCGTCGGCGCGTTCTTCGCCGAGGTCGGCGAGCGGTACGGCCGGCTCGACGTGCTGGTCAACAACGCGGGCGGCACGCCCTACCGGCTCCTGGGGGAGGGGGGCGCCGAACGGCACGCACGGGTGGTGGAGTTGAACCTGACCGTCCCGCTACGGGTGTCGCTCGCCGCCCACGGGCTGCTGCGGGCCGCGCGCGGCTCCGTCGTCATGATCGGCAGCGTCAGCGCGACCCGGCCCTCACCGGGCACGGCCGCGTACGGCGCCGCGAAGGCCGGCCTGGAGAACCTCGCGCGCTCGATGGCCGTGGAGTGGGCTCCGTACGTCCGGGTGAACACCCTGGTCCTCGGGATGGTCCGGACCGAACTTTCCCATCTGCACTACGGGGACGAGGACGGGATCGCGGCCGTCGCCCGGACCGTGCCGCTCGGCCGGCTCGCCGATCCCTCGGACGTGGGGGAGGCGGTGGTCTTCCTGGCCTCCGACCGGGCCGGCTACATCTCCGGAGCCTCACTGCTGGTGCACGGGGGCGGCGAGCGCCCCG
Organism: Streptomyces sp. NPDC012508; assembly: GCF_042902595.1. Taxonomy (NCBI): domain Bacteria; kingdom Bacillati; phylum Actinomycetota; class Actinomycetes; order Kitasatosporales; family Streptomycetaceae; genus Streptomyces; species Streptomyces sp. NPDC012508. Next base: position 260,364 of record NZ_JBIBEO010000006.1, on the reverse strand, counting down.
CCTTTCTGGAAGCCGCGACGGTCAACCATGCCGCAACTGCCGACAAGGAGAGCTGAGATGGGTCTGTGCGAGGGCCGGGTCGTGATCGTGACCGGTGCGGGACGGGGCCTGGGGCGGGCGCACGCGCGCGCCTTCGCCGCCGAGGGGGCGAAGGTCGTGGTCAACGACCTGGGGGTGGGTCTCGACGGCTCCGCCGGGTCGGGCTCGCCCGCCGGGCAGGTGGTGGAGGAGATCCGTACGGCGGGCGGCGAGGCCGTCGCGCACGGCGGCGACGTCGCCACGGAGGAGGGGGCGGCCTCGCTGGTGGCCGCCGCGCTGGACGCCTTCGGACGCCTGGACACCCTGGTCAACAACGCGGGCTTCCTGCGGGACCGGATGCTGGTGAACCTCGGCGAGGACGACTGGGACGCGGTGATGCGCGTCCATGTGAAGGGCCACTTCCTGCCCCTGCGGCACGCGGCGGCGTACTGGCGCGCGGAGGCGAAGGCGGGTCGCAAACCGGTGGCCCGGGTCGTCAACACCACCTCGGGCGCAGGCCTGTCGGGGAGCGTCGGGCAGGGCAACTACGCGGCGGCCAAGGCGGGCATCGTCGGTCTGACGCTGGTCGCGGCGGCGGAGATGGGCCGTTACGGGGTCCAGGTCAACGCGATCGCCCCGGCGGCCAGGACGCGGATGACGGAGCAGGCCTTCGCGGGCCTGGAGGGCGCACCGGAGGACGTCTCCCCGCTGGTCGTCTGGCTGGGCTCCGCCGCCTCGGCGGGTGTGACCGGCCGTGTCTTCGAGGCGGAGGGCGGCCGGATCACGGTCATGGAGGGCTGGCGACCGGGCCCGACGGCCGACAAGGGGGCGCGCTGGAGCCCGGCGGAGGCGGGGGAGGCGGCCTCGAAACTCCTGGCGGAGGCGGAGGTGCCGCGACCGGTGTACGGCGCGGGTGGATGAGCCTTCACCTGCGAAGAAGGGGAGGACGTGACGTCCGGGTGAGGGCCGCACACGCGGCCCCCACATCGGGCAGAAGAAGTTAACGTCCGTGGAAATCAAGGGAGTTGGACTGTCGGGGCCGCTTCTACGCGCGTCATCATCGGGGGCATGCGAATCCCCCCACGATTCACCGTCATCGGCGGCGCCGCCGCCCTCGTCTCGACCCTCCTCCTGGGCGCCCCGGCCGGCGCGGCCGTCGCCCCGGCGGCCCCGGTGTCCGCCGCGTCCGCCTACTCGGCCGCCGCCGTCGGCGAGATCTGCTACTCCGACCTCCCCTCCCAGGCCCACGACACCCTCCGCCTGATAGAGCAGGGCGGACCCTTCCCGTACGACCAGGACGGCAGCGTCTTCCAGAACCGCGAAGGCATCCTCCCGGCCCACTCCACCGGCTACTACCACGAGTACACGGTGAAGACCCCGGGCTCCTCCACCCGCGGTGCCCGCCGGATCGTGACCGGTGAGTCCCACCAGGAGGACTACTACACCGCCGACCACTACGCCTCGTTCGACCTCGTCGACCACGGCTGCTGAACCACCCGCCCCCCTCAGCCCCCGGTTCGCGGCCGGCCCCCATCCTGGCCGGGCCGCGGACCGGGCACGATGGCGTCCATGACGTGCCGCCTGTCGCCGGAGTCCGGTTCGGGCGGCTGTTGGGCTGTCCGTAACCCCTCGGTCATCCGCGGCTGCGAGGCTCCTCGGAGAACGGAAGTTGTCTGTACAACTTGGAGAACCTCATGGCGTCACTCGCCGCCGCACCGCCGCTCTGGCTGCGCGACAACTGTCCCTGCACCGCCTGCCGGGACCCCCGGAACGGCCAGAAGCTGTTCCAGATCACCGAGCTCCCCGCCGCGCTCGCCGTCGGCACCGTCCATGACACCCGCACCCCCGACGGCGCCCCCGCCCGCGAAGTCGTCTGGGCTCCCGACGGACACCGGTCGGTCTACGCCGAGTCCTGGCTGGGCGCCCACCTCCCCGGCGCGGCGGCCGCACCCGGCGACGGCCGCACCGAGGACGACAAGGAGCTGTGGGCCGCCGAGCGGTTCGCCGACGGGCTCCCCGAGGCCGACTGGACCGCCTACACGACCGACCCCACCGTCCGCGCCGACACCCTCGACGCCGTGCTCCGCCTGGGCTTCGCGGTCGTCCGGAACGTGCCCGTCCGCGACCGCCAGGTCCTCGACGTGGCCCGTACCTTCGGCTACGTACGCGAGACCAACTACGGCGAGCTGTTCGAGGTCCGGGTCGAGGCCGACCCCAACAACCTCGCGTTCACCGGCGCGCGGATCACCCCGCACACCGACAACCCCTACCGCGACCCGGTCCCCACCCTCCAGCTGCTGCACTGCCTCACCAACGCGGCGCAGGGCGGCGACTCCGGCCTCGTCGACGGCTTCCACGCCGCTTCCCTGCTGCGCGCCGAGGACCCGGAGGCGTACGAGATCCTCACCCGCGTCCCCGTGCCGTTCGCCTTCGCCGACGAGCGGACCGAACTCCGCGCCCACCGGCCCCTGATCGGCACCGACCCGACCGGCCGGATCCGCGAGATCCGCTTCAACAACCGCTCCATCGGTACCCTGCGGCTGCCCGCCGACCTCCTCGCCGACTTCTACGCGGCCTACCGGCGCTTCGGCGAGCTGCTCCTCCGAACGGAGCTCCAGCTCGACTTCCGGCTCACCCCCGGCGACTGCCTGATCTTCGACAACACGCGGCTGCTGCACGCCAGGACCGCGTTCGCCGAGTCCGGCGACCGCCACCTCCAGGGCGCCTACGCCGACATCGACGGCCTCGCCTCCACGCTGGCCGTCCTGCGCCGGGAAGGGACCGCGAAGTGAACCCCCTCGACACCCTCGCCACGCTCTTCGAGGGCGAAGGCAGCGCCGAGTACTTCGGCGAGGCCGTCACCCAGGCCGAGCACATGCTCCAGGCCGGCGCCCTCGCCGAGGCGGCCGGTGCCCCGCCGCACCTGGTCGCGGCGGCGCTGCTCCACGACGTCGGCCACTTCCAGGGCGCGGTCACCGGCCGTGACCTGATGGAGAACGGCACCGACAACCGCCACAGCCACACCGGGGCCGACTGGCTCGACCAGTGGTTCGGGCCCGAAGTCACCGAACCCGTACGGCTGCACGTCGCCGCCAAGCGGTACCTGTGCGCCGTCGAGCCCGGCTACGTCGCGCTGCTCTCCGAGGCATCCGTCCACACCCTGGAGGTCCAGGGCGGGCCGATGACCGAGGACCAGGTCCGCGCCTTCGAGGCCCACCCGGGGGCCGCCGACGCCGTCGCCGTACGCCGCTGGGACGAGCAGGCGAAGGACCCGGACCTGCCGACCCCCGGCTTCGCGCACTTCAGGCCCCTGCTGGCCGCCCTGCTCAGAAGCTGAGCGCAAGAACCTCGGTCAGGAACCGAGCCGCCTGCCCAGCGCGCTCGTCGCCGTCGAGCTCTGCATCGTGAACGCCACCGTCCCCGGCAGATAGCGGTCCTGCGACCACTCCACCGGGTTCCCCGCCGGGTCGGTCGAGTGCCGCCGCTCCCGCAGTAGCGACTCCCCGGCCCGGCAGCCCAGCAGCTCCGCGTCGTCCGCGTCGGCCGGCACCAGATCGATGGTGTGCCGGGCGTCGGCGAACAGCACGCCGTGCAGCTCCAGTTGCTCCGAGTGCGAAGCCGTGTCCAGCGGCATCCCGGCCACCAGCTCCCCGATCCGCTCCGGATACGTCGTGCGCTCCACCATCACCGGCGTGCCCGCGAGCGTCCGCAGCCGCCGCACCCGGTAGACCGGCGCGCCCTCCTCGACGCGCAGCTTCTCGGCCTCCTCCGCGTCCGCCGGCACCCGCTCCACCGCCACGATCCTGCCCCCCGGCTCCTCGCCGAGCGAGCGCGCCCAGCGCGTGAAGGAACGCAGCTCGCCGAAGCTGTGGAGCCGGGGCCCGCCGAGGACCACCCGGCGCGAGCCGCGCCGGGAGGTGATCAGCCCGTCGGTGCGCAGCGCGGCCAGCGCCTGGCGGACCGTCCCCCGGGACACGCCGTAACGACGGGCCAGTTCGTCCTCCGCCGGCAGCTTCGCCCCGGAGCCGTACTCGCCCGCCGTGATGGCGGTCCGCAGATCGGCGGCGACCTTCAGATACAGCGGCGTCCGCGCCCGTTCCTCACTCACACGTCCACCCTGTCATGTGCCCCGCTCACCCGACCAGGGAGTGCAGGAGCTCGGGGTCGACCTCGGTCAACGAGCCCGCCAGCGTGACGCCTTCGGTCCCGGCGAACTCCCCGAGCGGCTCCGTCGACGGCACGGCGAGGACGCGGCAGCCGGCGGCGACGGCCGAGGCGACCCCCGTCGGGCTGTCTTCGACCGCCACGCACCGCCCGGGCTCGGCGCCGAGCGCCACGGCGGCCGCCAGATAGGGGTCGGGCTCCGGCTTCGTCCGTGCCGTGTCCTCCGCGCCGAACAGCGCGTCGAACCGGTGCCCGTCCAGGGTGCTCGCCACCTGGGCGACGACCGCCCGTGGCGAGGCGGAGACCAGCGCCGTCGGCACCCGGCTCTCCCGCAGCGCGGCGAGCAGCCGCAGCGCGCCCGGGCGGGGCGCCGCGGCCACCGCGAGCCGCCCGGCGAAGTCCGCGCTCAGCTCTGCGGCGAGCTCGGCCGCCGGGGCGTCCAGGTAGGTGTGCAGCAGGGCCGCGGTGTCCTCGACGGACCGTCCCGTCACCGCCGTTCGGCGCCCGGCGTCCAGGGCGCGGCCCCGGCGCGCGGCGGCCGTCTCGACGACGTCCAGCCAGACGCCCTCGGTGTCGACGAGGGTCCCGTCCATGTCGAACAGGACCGCCTGCAGCCGTGTCACGCCGCACCGCCCGTCGGCGCGGAGGAGACGAGCAGCACGGGCCGCTGGTGCGGACGGACGGAGACGTCCGTGCCCGGGGTGAGCCCGGCCGCCGCGTGCGTGGGGACGTCCGCCTTGACGTCCGTACCGTCGGGCAGGGTGATCCGCAGCCGGGTCGTCGGGCCGTGGAACGAGGTGCCGGTGACGCGGGCGGGGCCGCCCGCCGTCACCTCCAGGGCCTCCGGTCGCAGGAGCACCCGCACGTCACCCGTGCCGCCCGACCCCTCGACCGGCAGCCGGGCGCCGAGCACCTCGACGAGACCGTCGCCCACGGCCCGGCCGGGAACCCGGTTCATGGTGCCGATGAACCCCGCGACGAAGTCCGTGGCGGGACGCTCGTACAACTCCGTGGGAGTGGCGCACTGTTCGAGCCGGCCGCCGTTCATGACCGCGACCCGGTCGGCCATCGACAGCGCCTCCTCCTGGTCGTGCGTGACGAACACGGTGGTGATGCCCAGCTCCAGCTGGAGCCGGCGGATCTCCTCCCGGAGCGTCACCCGGACCCGGGCGTCGAGCGCCGAAAGCGGCTCGTCGAGCAGCAGCAGCCGGGGACGCAGCGCCAGCGCGCGGGCCAGCGCGACCCGCTGCTGCTGGCCGCCGGAGAGCTGGTGCGGGAAGCGGTCGCCGTGGCCGGCGAGCCCGACCAGTTCGAGCAGCTCGGCGGCGCGCGCACGCCGCTCGGCGGCCCGCACCTTGCGCATCCGCAGCCCGAAGGACACGTTGTCGGCGGCCGTGAGGTGCGGGAAGAGGCTGTACGACTGGAACACCATCGCCGTGTCACGGCGGTTGGCGGGCACCGGCACGATGTCCTCGCCGTCGAGCAGGACCTGGCCCTCGTCGGGCCGCTCGAATCCGGCGAGCACGCGCAGCGCGGTCGTCTTGCCGCAGCCGGACGGGCCGAGCAGGGCGAGGAGTTCGCCGGGGGCGACGTCCAGGTCGAGGCCGTCGAGCGCGACGGCGGAGCCGAAGGACCGGCGCAGGCCGCGCAGCTGGAGAGCCGCCCCGGTCCGGGTGGGGGTGTCGGTCACGGTCATCGGGAGGTCTTTCCTCGGGAAGCCTCGGTGGCTTCGGACGTACGGGAAGGGCGCGACGCGCGGCGGCGGTCGCCCCGGCGCCGGTTGCCCACGGTGGTCAGCGCGAGCAGCAGCACCCAGGTCAGCAACAGACTCAGCAGCGACACGGCCACCGAGAGCCGGGCGTCGGAGCCGGAGGCCTGCACGATCCACACCGCGAAGGGCTGGTAGCCGAGGAGCGAGGCGACCGTGAACTCGCCGAGCACCAGCGCCAGCGTCAGGAACGAGGCGTTCAGGAGCGCGCCGCGCAGATTGGGCAGCACGGCCGAGACCAGCGCACGCGGCCAGGACGCGCCGCAGTCCCGCGCGGCCTCGACCAGCGTGCGGACGTCGACCGCGCGCAGACCCGCGTCGAGCGCCCGGTGGACGAAGGGGAGCGCCATCACGGCGTACGCGAGGACCAGGACGAAGGGGAAGTCCGGGTTCTGCACGGCCACGAAGGTCTGGTAGAGCGGGGTCGTGGAGAGCTTCTCCGGACCCCAGCGCAGGACGGTTCCGAGCCCGGCGGTCAGCGCCACCGGCGGCACCACCAGCGGCAGCGTGCACACGATCTCCAGGACCGGCCGCAGCCGGGGCACCGAGAGCCGGGCCGCGACCGCCGCGGGGATGGTGATCAGCAGGACGAGCGCGACGGTCGCCGCCGCGAGCCCCAGCGAGAGCAGCAGACTGCCGGTGAACCCGGGCGCGGTGAAGATCCGGGTGTACGAGGAGAGGGTGAGCCCCTGCCCGGGGATGTCCACGGTGAAGACGGCGGACGCGAGCAGCGGCACCAGGAAGTAGATCCCCGCGACCAGGAGGACGAAGGGACGTCCTAGGCGAGCCATCGGGTGCTCCTTCGCTGGAGGGGGAGGTGGACGGCCATCACGAGCGCCGCGACCACGACCATGTCGAGGCTCAGCGCGAGCGCCACGTTCTCCTGGCCGACCAGGACGTTGCCGGAGAGCGCGTCCGCGATCTGCAGGGTGACCAGCGGCACGGAGCTGCCGACCATCGCCGCCGCCGTCGCGTACGCGGCGAACGCGCTGCCGAACAGCAGCACGAAGCCACCCAGCAGGGACGGCAGGAGCACCGGGATGCCGACATGCCGCCAGTACTGCCAGGTCGTCGCGCCGTTGTCGTGGGCCGCCTCGCGCCACTGCACGCGCAGTCCGTCGAGCGCGGGCGCGACGGTCAGCACCATCAGCGGCACGAGGAAGTACAGATAGGTCAGGGCGAGGCCCCAGAATCCGTACAGCGACCAGCCGTGGTCGGCGAGACCGAGGTGGGTGGTGAGCACGCCCGCGTTGCCGAGGGTGGCGACGAACGCGAAGGCGAGCGGGACTCCGCCGAAGTTGGCGAGCACACCGGACGCCGTGAGGACGGCTTCGCGGAGCGCCCGGCCGCGCGAGGAGACCACGGCCTGGGCGAGGAGAAGACCGAAGACCGTGCCCGCGGCGGCCGTGAGCGCGGAGAGCTCGACACTGCCGATCAGGGCGGTGCGGTACGCGCCGTCCACGGACCGGGTCACGTTGTCGAGGCCGTACCCGCCGTCGGCGACGGTGAAGGCACCGTCGGCCATGGCGAGCGCGGGCAGCCCGAAGGCGAGCGCGACGACCAGGAACAGCGGCAGGGCGGCGAGCCAGCCGCTGGGCCGCCTGCGGCGCAGGGCCCGGCGCACGGGGGCGTGCGGGGCGGGCGGGGTGGGCAGGGCGTGCGGGGCCGCGGGCGAGACCGGGGCCGCGAGGGAGTCGTCGGCCATGGGGGAACCGGCGGTTCCCGACCCCGCCGGGGCCACCCGCGCGGTATGCGCGTGGGCGGCCCCGGACGGGGCGGTGGAGGAGTGCGGAGTCATCGAGGCGTCACCCGGAGACGGCCGCGGCCCAGCCCTGCGACAGGGTCTCCTTGGCCTTGGACGTCTGCTGCTCGGTGGGGAACTCCGGGGTGCCGGAGACCTTCGGCAGCGCGGCGGCGGCGGTCTTGTCGAGCGTGCCGTCGGCCTCCATGGCCGGCATCAGGACGGGCCGGGCGTAGCCCTTGAGCCACAGGTTCTGGCCCTCGGCGCTGTACAGGTACTCCTGCCACAGCCGCGCGGCCGCCGGGTGCGGGGCGTCCTTGTTGATCGCCTGCGAGTAGAACTGGGCGTAGACACCGTCCGTGGGCACGGCGACCTTCCAGTCCACGCCCTTGGACGCGAACTGCTCGGCGTAGCCGGCGTTGAGGTAGTCCCAGTCGATGGAGATGGGCGTCTCGCCCTTCTCCACGGTGGCGGGGGTCGACTCGACGGGGTTGTAGTTGCCGTTCTTCTTCAGCTTGCCGAAGAAGTCGATGCCCGGCTGGATGTCGTCGAACGAGCCGCCGTTGGCCAGCGCCGCCGCGTAGACGCCGCCGAAGGCCGAGCCGGACTTCGTCGGGTTGCCGTTGAGGGCGACCTTGCCCTTGTATTCGGGCTTGAGCAGATCGGCGAAGGTCTGCGGGCAGACCTTGACGCGCTTGGCGTCGCAGCCGATGGAGACGTAGCCCCCGTAGTCGTTGAACCAGCGGCCCTGGGCGTCGCGCTGCGTCTGGGGGATCTTGTCGAAGGCGGCGACCTTGTACGGGGCGGTCAGGCCCTGCTCGCCGGCGGCCTGGGCGAAGGAGGCGCCGAGGTCGAGGACGTCGGGGGCGCGGTCCTGGCCCTTGCGGGACTTCACCGCGTTGATCTCGTCCTGGCTGGAGCCGTCGGGGTTCTCGACGTTCACCTTGATGCCGTACTTCGCGGTGAAGCCGTCGATGATCGCGCCGTAGTTCGCCCAGTCGCGGGGGATGGCGATCGCGTTGAGCGTGCCCTCCTTCTTGGCGGCGGCGACCAGGGCGTCCATCCCGCCGGCCTCGGTGGCGGAGCCGGCGGTGGCGAGGTCCTTCCCGTCGGCGCCCGCGGCGCCCTTCGTGGGGGCGGCGCCGCAGGCGGTGAGGGTCAGGGTGGTCAGACCGAGGGCGCCGAGAAGAACGGCGGCGCGGGCAAGGGAGGTCACGCGTACTCCATGGGGGAAGGGGAGCGGGGCCAAGATGTATGAACAACTGTTGTCCATACAACTCCTGCATTACGGGGGGTCGCGATGACCCGTCGGTGAACGCGAGGCGAAGCCCGCCCTGCGATTCCCCGGCGGAACGGGGGGCTCGGCTCTCCGCCGGGCGCGCCCGGAAGCCGGGGTTCCCGCCCCCGCCGTCAGCGGCAGCGCGGGGCCGTCCACTCCAGGCGGGTCCTGACCCGGGGGTCCGCGATGTACTCGACGGCGGCCAGCGCGGTGTCGCGGGCCGAGCCCTCCGGGTCGCCGTCGGCGAGGATGCGCGCCAAGACCTCGACGGCGCGCGGATCCTGACGCATCGCCAGCCCTCGGGCGGCCTCGGCCACGGCGTCCTCGTCGTCGTCCGCGAGCCGCGCGACGAGCGCCGCCCGCAGGACGGGGGTGTCCTCGGGCACCTCCGCGAGCGCGAGCGTCGCCCAGTCCCGTACGCCGTGGTCGTGGTCCCGGCTCAGTGCGATCAGGGTCGACACCGCCTCGGGGTGCCCGGCGGGCACGGGCCCGGTGAGCGCGCAGCCGAGCGCCCGCCGCACCTCGATGTCGGGGTGCGAGGCCAGCGCCAGCAGCTCGGGCAGTGCCTCCGCCTCCCCGCACCGCCCGAGCGCGACGACGGCGGAGAGCGCGGGCTCCCGGGCGGCGCCGGGGGAGGCTCCCGGACCCGCCTCCGCCGCCATCGCCGCCGCCCCGGCTCGGGTCTCCCACCCGGCTCGGGCCTCCGACCCCGCTCCGGCCTTTGCCTCCGCGCCGGTCTCCGACTCCGCTCCGGTCTCCGACTCCGCTCCGGTCTCCGACTCCGCTCCGGCCTTCGCCTCCGCGCCGGTCTCCGACTCCGCTCCGGCCTTCGCCTCCGCGCCGGTCTCCGACTCCGCTCCGGCCTTCGCCTCCGCGGGCGCCTTCGCCGGCAGCGCGGCCTCCGCGGCCCCCGCAGCCTCCTCCGCCGCTTCCGCCGCGAGGCGGCGCAGGACCGGGACGGCCTGCGCCGTGAAGCGGTCGAGGCTGCCCAGGACGCGGGCGCCCAGCGCCCGCCGGAGCGGGCCGCCGCTCGCGCACCAGCCCGCCGCCACCCGGAAGGTCTCCTCGTCGTCGCGGTGGGCCAGCGCGCGGACCGCCTCCTTCCAGTCGTCCAGGTCCGGGTCCCCGCAGCCCAGGGCGCGGGTGGCGAGCTCCTCGGGCGACACCCGCACACCGAGTGCCCGCTCCAGGAGCGTGGCGATCGCCGCGTGCCCGGTCTGCTGCTCGTTGCCCCTGCTCGGCGCGCCGTTCGCCCGCAGCACGTCGACGACGACGGTCACTCCGCCCTCCTCGTACACGCGCCGCACCACGGTCTCGCCGGACCCCTCGGGCCCGCCCGCGTCGAGCAGTCCACGCCGCAGCTCCTCGGCGATGTCCACGCCGATCCAGCGCCGGGCCTCCCGCAGGGCGTCCTCGGCCGGCCCCGCGCCGTACTCGAGGAGCGCCCGCACGCTCGCGGTCGAGCCGCGCCGCGCCGCCGCCACCAGCGGCGGGAGCCCGTCGGGCCCGGGCCGGCTCGGCGCGGCGCCGTGTTCGAGCAGGATCCGTACCGTCTCGGCGTGCCCGAGCCGCACCGCCCAGTCCAGGGCCGTGAAGCCGAACGCCTCGGCCTGGTCCGCCTGTGCCCCGCCCGCGAGCAGCGCCCGCACCACCTCGGCGTGGCCGCCGCAGGCCGCCCCGCACAGCGGAAGGTCCCCCGCCTCCTCTCCGCTGCCCCGGCCCGGATCCGCCCCCGCCGCCAGCAGGAGCCGGACGATCCCCGGCTCGTTCGCGACGGCCGCCCGGTACAGCGCCGTCTCCCCTTCGTCGTCGGTCTCGGCGGAGACCCCGGCCCGCAGGACGCGCACCACGGCGTCGTCCCCCTCGTACATTGCCTCGAACAACGTGCTCATCCACCGACCTTCACCCGCCGGGCACGGACGGCGCAAACGAGTTGAAGCCCTCTCACGGAGCCCTCCCGCGGAGCCCTCCCGCGGAGCCCTCCCGCAGAGGTCTCCCGCGGAGCCCTCCCGCGGTCTACGTGTCGCACTCCAGGACCGACCCGCACACCCCGCACCTGGCGCGCACCCGCCGCCCCGCCGGCACCCGCAGCCGCTGCCGGCACACCGGGCACGGGAACGAGACCCGGGCCGAGGACCCGCTCCCCTCGAAGGCGTACGGAGCGCCCTCCGCCGCCCGCCCGTAGCGGCGGTCCTTCGCGTACCGGTGCCGCGCCGCCCACCCGGCCGCCGCCAGCGGCGGCTGCCGCTCGTCCCGCGCCGCCTCCGCCCGCCCCAGGGTCCACGCCTCGTAGGCGCGGGGGCTGGTGAACCACGGCGAGGGGTCCTCCCCGAACACCTCCGCCCGCTTGGCCAGCACGTATCCGAACTCCTCCGGTGTCAGATACCCGAGTTTCTGGCTGGACATCCCGTCCTCCCGGAAGGCGTCGAGCAGCAGCCAGCCTGCCCCCAGATAGGCGGTCACCACATCGGTGAGGATCTCGTTGTCCCGGGTACCGGAAAAGCCCAGGTCGAGGCGGTGGAGCAGCACGTGCGTGATCTCATGGGCCAGCGCCGCCCCGACGTCCCTGCGGTGGCCCCGGAAGCGGTCGTTCAGCTCCACGAAGTACTCGGGACCGGCGGCCAGTTCGACGCTCGCCGCGTGCTCCATCTCCCGGAAGCTCACGATCATCCGCGCCTCGGGCAGCCTCAGATGGTGCACGAGGGCCTTGGCCACACGCTGCGCCCCGAGGTGGAGGTCCTCCTCGTCGGTAAAGGCCACGGCCGCCGGATGCACGCTCGTCCCGTACTGCAGCACCCCGTCCGCCGACAAACGCCGGTACAGCGCGGTGATCGAGGCCCGGACCGTGGCGAGGTGCGGGAACCCATGGACGACTTCGTTTCCGTTCGGCACGCCGCACCCCCTTCCCTCCACTGTACGAGGCCGTGCGGGGGTGCGGCGCTGGCCGAAAACGTGCCCTTGTGGCCCTCACCGGGCGCTGTCCATAATCCCGACCAAGCCTTGACGCGCTCATGCCATCAAGGCCAACTCCCCATGAAAGGCAGACACTTGAAGAAGAACAGGTTCGTCCGCGCCCTTCAGAGAATCGCCGCCGCCGGCGCCGTCGTCCTCGCGGCCGTCAGCCTCCAGCCCTCCAACGCCTTCGCCGCCCCCGCCCCGGTCGTCGGCGGCACCCGCGCCGCGCAGGGCGAGTTCCCCTGGATGGTCAGGCTCTCGATGGGCTGTGGCGGCTCCATGCTGACCTCGCAGATCGTCCTCACCGCCGCCCACTGCGTGAGCGGCTCCGGCAACAACACCAGCATCACCGCCACGGTCGGTGTCGTGGACCTCCAGTCCAGCAGCGCCATCAAGGTCCGCTCCACCAAGGTCCTCCAGGCCCCCGGCTACAACGGCAACGGCAAGGACTGGGCCCTCATCAAGCTCGCGTCGCCGATCACCTCGGTCCCCACCCTGAAGATCGCCGACACCACCGCGTACAACAACGGCACCTTCACCGTCGCCGGCTGGGGCGCCGCCCGCGAAGGCGGTGCGCAGCAGCGCTACCTCCTCAAGGCCACCGTCCCGTTCGTCTCCGACACCGACTGCAAGAGGGCGTACGGCAGCTCCCTGATCGCCGGCGAGGAGATCTGCGCCGGCTTCCCCCAGGGCGGCGTCGACACCTGTCAGGGTGACTCCGGCGGCCCGATGTTCCGCCGCGACAACGCCGGCGCCTGGATCCAGGTCGGCATCGTCAGCTGGGGCCAGGGCTGCGCCCGCCCGAACTACCCCGGCGTGTACACCGAGGTCTCGACCTTCGCCACCCAGATCAAGTCCGCCGCGGCGACCCTCTAGCGGCGGCCTTCCCGCACGACCCCGGGCGTGTACGGGGGCGGGGCCGCCGCCCCCGTACACGCCCACCGCTCAGTCGAGCCGTACGCTCCCCGCCCCGCCCTCCAGTTCGAGCACCCACACCTCGTTGGCGCCCTCCCGGAGGACGGGGCCCGGGACGAAGAGCGACTCCTGCGGGCCCGCGCTCCAGTACCGGCCGAGGCAGAAGCCGTTCACCCACACGAAGCCCCGCGTCCCGCCCGGCAGCGACAGCGCCGCGTCACCCGGCCCGGACACCTCGACCGTCGCCCGGTGGAGACCCGGCAGCCCCTCGGCGGCCACCGGACGGAACGGCACCTTCGCGACCGCCGCCGCCTCCAGGGCGTCGAGCCTCAGGCCCCGGGCCCGCACCCCGTGCACGTACTGCCGCTCGTGCCGGACCCCGCCCGTGATCCCCTTCGGCTCCGCCTGCCGCGGCCCGTAGTTGACCCGCCCCAGCGACTCCACCCACAGCTCCACCACCGCAGGCCCCGCCACCGGCTCCGGCAGCACCGCGTCCTCCGACGTCAGCACGCCCGCCCGGACCCCGTCCACGTACACCACGGCACGGTCGCGCAGCCCGGTCACCGAGAGCGGATACGGCCGCCGGGGGCCGGGGACCTCCAGGCGGTAGCGCACCAGACCCCGGTCCACGCCCAGTTCCTCGAAGGTCGGCGGCATCGGCGTGTGCGCCTCCTCGTCGCCGAGGACCTCCAGGACCTCCCCGAGCGGCGCCCACTCCGCCAGAGCCGCCTCGACCGGCCCCGCGATCCGCCGCGGCGGCTCCGGCACCTCGGGCAGCGGCCCCTCCGCGTACTCCGCGAGCACCTCACGGAACCGCCAGTACTTCTCCGTCGGCAGCCCCGCCTCGTCCACCGGCGCGTCGTAGTCGTACGAGGTCACCGTCGGCCGCAGCTCGCCGTCGTGCAGCTCACCGGCCCGGTTCGCACCCGCCCAGCCCGCGAAGTTGGTGCCCCCGTGCGCCATGTAGAGGTTCACCGAGGCCCCGCACTCCAGGATCTCCCGCAGCGTCGCCGCCGCGTCCGCCGCGTCCCGTACGGAATGCTCCGTGCCCCAGTGGTCGAACCAGCCGCACCAGAACTCCATGCACATCAGCGGCCCCGACGGCTGATGCCGCCGCAGCACCGCGAACGCCTCCCGCGCCCCCGAGCCGAAGTTCGCCGTCGCCAGCACACCCGGCACCGACCCGCCCGTCAGCATGTGGTCCTCCGGGCCGTCCGACGTGAACAGCGGCACCTCCACCCCGCAGTCGAGCAGCAGATCCGCGACACGGCGCAGGTACCCCTGGTCCGAGCCGTAACTCCCGTACTCGTTCTCCACCTGGACCATGATCACCGGCCCGCCGCGGCCGATCTGCCGCTCCACCACCTGCGGCAGCACCCTGCGGAACCAGCGCTCCACATGGGCGAGATACTCGGCGTCGACCGTCCGCACCCGCCGCCCCAGGCGGCCCGTCAGCCAGTGCGGCAGCCCGCCGTTCTCCCACTCGGCGCAGATGTACGGCCCCGGCCGCACGATCGCCCACATCCCGGCCGCCGCGACCGCGTCCAGGAAACGGCCGAGGGCGCCCACGTCCCGGTAACGGCCGGGCTCCGGCTCGTACAGATTCCACGGGACGTACGTCTCGACACAGGTGAGCCCCATCGCGCGGAGCATCTCCAGGCGATGGCCCCACTGCTCCTCGTGCACCCGGAAGTAGTGCAGCGCCCCCGACAGCAGCCGGACCGGCCGGCCGTCCAGCAGAAAGTCCTCGTCACCCACAGCGAACGTCCTCATGACGTCACCCTCGCCCTCTGGCGGCGGACCGGTCCATGGACAAAGATCGTCGCTGTTTGGACGGAAGAAAGGCAGGTACGGCGGATGTACCACACCTGGATGCGCTATTTCACGCCCAGCCCGGTCCACCACCGCCTCGGACTCGTCTGCCTCGGCGTCGGACTCCAGCACGGCGCCCTGCCCACCGTCGGCCCGCGCACCCTCGACCACCACGTGGCCGTCGTCGTCAGCGCCGGCAGCGGCTGGTACCGGGGCACCGACGGGCGCCGCACCACCATCACCGCACCCGCCCTGATCTGGCTCACCCCCGGCGTACCCCACCACTACTCCGCCGACCCCGACACCGGCTGGGACGAGGCCTTCGTCGACTTCGCCGGGCCCGCCACCACCACCTACACCGAACTCGGCTACATCGAGCCCGACCGGCCCGTCGTCCCCCTCTCCGACGCCACCGCCCCGCGCGCCGCCGTCGCCCGCATCGCCCGCGCCGCCCGCCGGGGCAACCCCCTCCTGGAGGTCGAGACCGGGGCCGCCGTCCACGAACTCCTCGTCGCCCTGCGCCGCGCCCGCGCCGACACCAACGCCGACGGCGACCCCGTCCTCACCGCCCTCGCCCGCGACGCCTTCCAGCCGCTGTCCGTCGCCGAGCACGCCGCCCGCCACGGCATGACCCAGGCCGAACTGCGCACCGCCGTCCGGCGCACCGCCGGGTGCAGCCCCAAGGACTACCTGCTCACCATCCGGCTCGGTCGCGCCAAGGAACTCCTCGCCGCCACCGAACTGCCCGTCGCCGCCGTCGCCCGCCGCGTCGGCTACGACGACCCCGCCTACTTCTCCCGGCTCTTCACCCGCAGAGTCGGCACCGCCCCCATCCGCTTCCGCGAACAACAGGGCCGGACCGTCCCCGGCGGCTGGAGCAACCGGATCCCGGATCCCGAACACCCGCCGACCATCCGCCCCCGATCCGTCTAAGCTCGCTGCTCATGAGCGAGATCGACGAGTCCGTCACCGCGGAACTGACCAGGCTGCGTGAAAGCATCGACAACATCGACGCGGCGGTCGTCCACATGCTCGCCGAACGCTTCAAATGCACCCAGCAGGTCGGCGTCCTCAAGGCCAAGCACCAGCTGCCGCCCGCCGACCCGGCGCGCGAGTCCCGCCAGATCGCCCGGCTGCGGGAACTGGCCGAGAACGCGAAGCTGGACCCGGCGTTCGCGGAGAAGCTGCTGAACTTCATCATCGCGGAGGTCATCCGCCACCACGAGACGATCGCGGACGGAGCGCAGCCGTGAACCGCGTCACGGTCTTCACCCTCGGCGGGACGATCTCCGCGCGGGGCGGCGACGCGAGCCGCATGACGGGCGCCGAGGTCCTCGCCGGCCTCGGCGTCACCGACGGCACCGACCTCGCCGTCGAACTGCGCGACTTCCGCCGGCTCCCCAGCTCCTCCCTCACCTTCGAGGACCTCGCCGCCCTCGCCCAGGAGATCCGCGACACCGTCGCCGAGGGCTCCGGCGTCGTCGTGGTCCAGGGCACCGACACCCTGGAGGAGACCGCCTTCCTCCTCGACCTGCTCTGCGAGACCAGCAGACCCGTCGTCCTCACCGGCGCCATGCGCCGCCCCGACCTGCCCGGCGCCGACGGTCCGGCCAACCTGGCCGCCGCGATCGCCGTCGCCGCCGACCCGGGCTGCGCAGGCCTCGGCGTCCTGGTCGTCCTGGCCGACGAGATCCACGCCGCCCGGCACGTCCGCAAGACCCACACCACCTCCGTCACCACCTTCGCCTCCCCGGGCGCCGGACCGCTCGGCGCCGTCGTCGAGGGCGAGCCGCGCGTCCTGCTGCGCCCCACCGGCACCAGCGCCATCCACCCCCTCCGCTTCGACCCGGCGGTACGCGTCGCTCTGGTCACCCTCTCCCTCGGCGACCGCGGCGAACTCCTCGAAGCGGTCGACTCCCGCTTCGACGGCCTCGTCGTCGCCGCCTTCGGCGCCGGCCACGTCCCCGCCTGGCTCGTCGAACCCCTGGAACGGCTCGCGACCCGCATCCCCGTCGTCCTCGCCTCCCGTACCGGCGCCGGCGCGACCCTCACCCGTACCTACCGCGGACCCGGCTCCGAGCACGACCTCCTGAAACGCGGCATCATCCCCGGCGGCCCGCTCGACCCCGCCAAGGCCCGCCTCCTCCTCCACGCGCTCCTCTCCACCGGCGCCAAGAGCACGAGCGGATACGACCGCCCCGGCATCACCGCCGCCTTCACCCACGTCACCGGCACCGGCCTGGCCTGACGACGCCGCGCTGAGCTGTCAGCGGAACCCCCGTGCCCCGCCACCACCCCATCGGGCAGCATGGGCCCATGTCCGTACTGACGCGCGACGAAGCGCAGACCCGTGCCCAGCTCCTCGACGTCCAGCACTACACGGTCGACCTCGACCTCACGACCGGCGACGAGACCTTCGAATCCACCACGCTCATCCGGTTCACCGCCCGGGCCGCGGGGGACACCTTCGTCGAGCTGAAGCCCGTGACGCTCCACTCCCTCCTCCTCGACGGCGAGCCCCTCGACCCCGCCTCCCTCGTCGAGAACCGGGTCCCGCTGAGCCTCACGGAGGGCGAGCACGAGCTGCGCGCCGTCACGACCATGCGGTACTCCCGTACCGGCGAGGGCATGCACCGCTTCAAGGACCCCACCGACGGCGAGTCGTACGTCTACACCCAGCTCTTCATGGAAGACGTCCAGCGCGTCTTCGCCGCCTTCGACCAGCCCGACCTGAAGGCCGTCTTCGAGGTGAGCGTCAAGGCCCCCGAAGGCTGGACCGTCCTCGCCAACGGCATCACCGAGCAGCAGAACGACGGCCGCTGGAAGGCCGCCGCCACCCCGCTGCTCTCCACCTACTTCGTCTGCGTCGCCGCCGGCCCCTGGCACTCCGTCCGCACCGAGCACGCCGGACTGCCCTTCGCCATCCACTGCCGCCGCTCCCTCGCGCCCCACCTCGACGCCGACGCCGACGAGATCCTCGACATCACCAAGGCCTGCTTCGACCGCTTCCACGAGAAGTTCGAGGAGCCGTACCCCTTCGACTCCTACGACCAGGCCTTCGTCCCCGAGTTCAACGCGGGCGCCATGGAGAACCCGGGCCTCGTCACCTTCCGCGACGAGTTCGTCTACCGCTCCGCCGTCACCGTCACCGAACGCCAGACCCGCGCCATGGTCATCGCCCACGAGATGGCCCACATGTGGTTCGGCGACCTCGTCACCCTGCGCTGGTGGGACGACATCTGGCTGAACGAGTCCTTCGCCGAGTACATGGGCTACCAGACCGTCAACGAGGCCTGCTCCGACCGCTTCCCCGACACCTGGATCGACTTCGGCATCGAGCGCAAGGCCTGGGGCTACGACGCCGACCAGCGCCCCTCCACCCACCCCGTCGCCCCCGACCCGGACGCGGTCCCCGACACCGCCTCCGCGCTCCTCAACTTCGACGGCATCTCCTACGCCAAGGGCGCCTCCGCCCTGCGCCAGCTCGTCGCCTGGATGGGCGAGAAGGACTTCCTCGCAGGCATCAACGCCCACTTCAAGCGGCACCGGTTCGGCAACGCCACACTCGCCGACTTCATCGACAACCTCGCCTCCGCGACCGACCGCGACGTCCACGCCTGGGCCGAGCGGTGGCTGCGGACCACCGGCGTCGACACCCTCACCCCCGACCCGGGCGGCGACGAGACCCGCACCACGCTCACCGTCCGGCACGACGGCAGCCGGCCGCACCGCATCGCCGTCGGCGTCTACGACCGCGACCTCGTCGACGGCCGCCGCCTCGTCGCACGCGAACGCCTGGAGATCGACGTCCCGCAGAACGCGCCCCTCGACCTCCCCGGCCCGCGCCCCGTCCTCGTCGTCCTCAACGACGGCGACCTCACGTACGCCAAGGTCCGCCTCGACGAGACCTCGCTGGAGACCGCCCTGCGCGGCATCTCCGGCATCCCCGACGCGCTCACCCGCGCGCTCGTCTGGAACACCCTGCGCGACATGGTCCGCGACGGCGAACTCGCCCCCGGCGACTACCTGGCGACGGCCGGCACCCACCTTCCCGCGGAGACGGACCTCGCCATCGTGCAGGGCGTCCTCGCCTTCGCCCGCACCCAGATCGCCGACCGGTACGTCTCCGCCGAGGAGCGCCCCGCCGCACTGGCCCTGCTCACCGGCCTCGCCCGCGACCTCCTCCGCCGCACCGAGGACGGCGACAACCCCGGACTGCGCCTCACCGCCGTCCGTACGTTCATCAGCAGCGCCACCCAGCCCGACACCATCGCCGGCTGGCTCGCCGACGGCACCGTCCCCGGCGGCCCGGAGACCGACCCGGAGCTGCGCTGGCGCATCCTCGCCCGGCTCGCGGTCCTCGGCGCGGTCGACGAGGCCGCGATCGACCGGGAGCTGGAGCGGGACCCCAGCGCCACCGGCCAGGAGGGCGCGGCCCGCTGCCGCGCCGCCCTGCCGACACCCGAGGCGAAGGCGGCCGCCTGGTCCCGCCTCTTCGACTCGGACGACCTTTCCAACTACCTGTTCACGGCGACGGCCCAGGGCTTCTGGCAGCCCGAACAGACCGACCTGGTACGGGAGTACGTGCCGCGCTTCTACCCGGCGGCCACCGCGCTCGGCGCCCGCCGCGGCGCCGCGATGGCCGAGGCGGCCGGCCGCTACGCGTTCCCCGCGTTCGCGATCGACCAGGAGTCCCTGTCCCTGGGCGAATCCCACCTCACGGACCCCACCCTGACCCCGGCCCTCCACCGCAAACTGACCGACCAACTCGCCGACCTCCACCGGGCCCTGAGGGTCCGCACCGCCTGACCCACCACGGCGCCCGTCGGCGGTTCGGCCTCACGCACCACAGAGGTTGAACCGCCAACAGGACCCGCCGACGTCCAGACCGCATAGTGGGCAGGGGAGCGCCTTCGCGGCGTCTGCCCGGGGCCTCCCTCCGCACCCCAGCCCACCCCAGCCCTGCGGGCGTCTGCGAGGCCCCCCATGCCGTACCTCCGTATCCAAGGCGAATTCCGGATCGTGGGAACCCGTCCGGACGGCGACACCGTCCGGTTCTACCCGGACGATCCCGACGCCTGGAGCACCATCCCCGGCCCCCACCCGATCGTGATCCGCGGCCCCGGCGGGGCCAACCTGCGCCTGGAGGGCATCGACGCCCTCGAAACCCACTTCAAACCGCCCTTCGTCAGCGGCCCCGAACTGCATCAGCCCAAGGTGCCCGCCGAGGCGGCGGCCGCCGAGCTGCTCCGGCTCCTCGGCTTCGACCCCGTCCAGCGCACACCCAGCGGAAAGGTGAAGGCCCCCACCAACCCGGCCGCGGTGCGCGGTTACGTGATCACGCGCGGAGCCGATCCGCACGGCCGCTGCATCGCGTTCACCGGCCCGGGCGACGGGCCCGAGGCCGACGCCGCCGGCGAGCTGTTCTTCACCCCCGCGATGATGCGCGAGACGGTCAACCACAAGCTGCTCGCCACGGGCTTCGTCTACCCGATCTTCTACCGCACGCTCTTCCCGGACCTGCGCACCGACCTCGCCGCGACCGCGGTCAAGGCCCGAACGGACCGCGAGGGCCTGTGGCCGCTCGACAAGACCCACAGCAACACCGTCGTGACCGCCCCGCCCACGGTGAACGAGGACGTCATCTACCCCAAGTTCTACCGCCGGCTCGGCGAGTACGTGCTCGAGAACGACGGGGACCCGTCACTGGACGGCTTCGTGGCCTACCTCCGACGCAAGGCCGACAGGTTCACCATCCTCTCCACCGGCCACTTCAGCACCGGTCTCGACCTGATCATCGAAGTCAACGACCACAAGGTCCGCTGGACCCACCCCGTCGAGGACATCGTCTACGACGAATGAACGCCGACCCGGGGGACGGCGGCCGCCTCTGCCCGGCCACCTCCGCGCAAGGCCCGCTTCCCCCGTTCGGGTTACGCCGGCGCACTCCCCGGACAAACCCGTAAAACCCCCGGCAGGGTGGTGCCATGTGTGCCGCGCCCACCCCCGAGACCCCCCTCCTCGCCGGAGGCGAGACCGGACCCGACGCCCTGCGCCCCCTCCTGGACACCGTTCTCGACGCCCTGCGCGCAGGCGCGCACCTCCGCGGTGGGCCGATCCCGGCCGGCGGACCGGACGCGGTCGCCGCCCAGGTGCGGGAGGCCCTGGGGGACCCGTTCCCGGCCCACGGCACCGGCTCCGACGACGCCCTGCGCACCCTTGTCCGTACCCTCGCCGCGGGCGCCGCCGAACCTGCCGACCCCCTCTGCGCCGCGCACCTCCACACCCCGCCCCTGGCGCTCGCCGCCGCCGCCGACCTCGCCGCATCCGCGCTCAACCCCTCCATGGACTCCTGGGACCAGGCCCCCGCCGCCTCCGCCCTGGAGGAACTGGTCACCAAGGCCCTGGCCACGGCCGTCTACCCCACCGCTCCCCGCCCCGACGCCCTCGTCACCACCGGCGGCACCGAGTCCAACCAGCTCGCGCTCCTCCTCGCCCGCGAGCGCCACGGCCCGGGCCACCCCGTCCAGACCGTCGTCGGCGCCAACGCCCACCACTCCTTCCGCCGCGCCGCCTGGCTCCTCGGCCTCCCCGAGCCGGTGGCCGTACCCACCCCCAACGGCACCCTCGACCCCGTCGCCCTCGACGAGGCGCTCACCGACCTCCACGGCCCCCTCCTCGTCGCCGCGACCGCCGGCACCACCGACACCGGCAGCATCGACCCGCTCCCCGACATCGCCGACCTCTGCGACGCCCACCACGCCGAGCTGCACGTCGACGCGGCCTACGGCGGCGCCGCCCTCTTCAGCGGCACCCACCGCCCCCTCCTCGCCGGCCTCGACCGCGCCCGCTCCGTAACCCTTGACCTGCACAAACTGGGCTGGCAGCCGGTCGCCGCCGGACTCCTCGCCGTACGGGACGGGCGCGACCTCGACGCCCTCTCCCACACCGCCGACTACCTCAACGCCGCCGACGACACCGAGGCCGGCCTCCCCGACCTCCTCGGCCGCTCCCTGCGCACCACCCGCCGCCCCGACATCCTCAAGATCGCCGTCACCCTGCGCGCCCTCGGCCAAGACGGCATGGGCGCGCTCGTCGACCGGGTCTGCGACCTCGCCCACCAGCTCGCCGACCTCGTCGAGAAGAGCCCCGGCCTTCAGCTGTACGAGCGCCCGGCCCTGACCACCGTCCTGTTCCGGCCCACCGCCGCCGACGACACCACCGTCGCCGCGATCCGCCGCACCCTCCTCACCGAAGGGCGCGCGGTCCTCGGCCGCGCCCACGCGGACGGCCGGCTCTGGCTCAAGGCCACCCTGCTCAACCCCCACACCACCCCCGGCGACCTCCAAGACATCCTGGACCTCGTGGAAGGCAGCACCGACCGATGACCGGCAGCACCCCCCAGCGCGACCTCGACCACCCCCATGACCTGGTGGGCATCGGTATCGGCCCCTTCAACCTCTCGCTCGCCGCGCTCGCCCAGGGCGTCCCCGGCGGTCTCGCCACCGCCTTCTACGACCAGAACCCCGCCTTCCACTGGCACCCCGGCCTCCTCATCGAAGGCGCCACACTCCAAGTCCCCTTCCTCGCCGACCTGGTGACCCTCGCCGACCCCGCCAGCCCCTGGTCGTTCCTCAACTACCTGCGCTCCCGCGACCGGCTCTTCCCCTTCTACTTCGCCGAGAAGTTCCACATCCAGCGCGCCGAGTACGACGCCTACTGCCGCTGGGCCAGCGCCCAGCTGCCCGGGATGCACTTCGGCCACCAGGTCGACGCCGTGCGCTGGAACCCCGAACGCGCCCTGTTCGAGGTCGACTTCACCCAGCTCGACAACGACGGCGAGGCCGAGGCCCTGGGCCGCGCGTACACCCGGAACGTCGTCCTGGGCGTCGGCACCGAACCGTACGTACCCGAACCCCTGCGGCCGCTCGCCGACGCCCCGAACGTCCCCGTCCTCCACTCGGCCGACTACCTGCACCACCGCGAACGGCTCCTCGCCGCCGAGCACGTCACGATCATCGGCTCCGGCCAGTCCGGCGCCGAGATCTTCCTCGACCTGCTCCGGGCCAGGCCCGCCGGCGCCGAGAAGATCCACTGGCTCGCCAGGACCGAGGCCTTCGCCCCCATGGAGTACTCCAAGCTCGGCCTGGAGCACTTCACCCCCGACTACACCCGCTACTTCCACGCGCTGCCCGAGCAGACCCGCAACGACCTCGTGCCACGTCAATGGCAGCTGCACAAGGGCATCGACACCGACACCATCACCGCCATCCACGACGAGCTCTACCGGCGCACCCTCCACGGCGGCTGGCCCGACGCCGTCCTCACCCCCGGCGTCCGGGTCCGTACCGCCGGCCGCGTCGCCACCACCAAGGTCGAACTCCATCTGGAGCACGTCCAGCAGTCGACCCGCTCCCGCCTCACCACCGACGCCGTCGTCCTCGCCACCGGCTACCGCGAACGCCCCGTCGACCGGATGCTCGCCGGGCTCGACCCGTACCTGCGCCACGACTCCGCGGGGCGGGCCAGGATCGACGACGAGTTCCGGCTCGTCCTCGACGCGTCCGTCACCGGCTCCGTCTACGTACAGAACGCCGAGAAACACACCCACGGCGTCGGCGCCCCCGACCTCGGCCTCGCCGCCTGGCGCAGCGCCACCATCCTCAACTCACTGACGGGCAAGGAGCCGTACCCGCTGCCGCGCCGCACCGCCTTCACCAGCTTCGGCCTGGAACGGCGAGAGGCGCCACACATCCCGGCCCAGGGCCAGAAGCTGACGCCTCTCACACAGAGCTGAGCCGCACTAGAAGACCGGGACACCGTCCCGGGTCAGCCTCCAGTCCACCGACGCGAACTGGCCCGGGTCGATCGACCCCTTCGCCTTCACCCACTGGATGATGGTGTTGCGGATCTCGTCCGAATTCGCCCACAGCTGCTGGGCACCGGCGACGTGCGGGAAAGCGCCGCCGCCGCTGGCACGGTAATTGTTCACCGCGAGCACGAACTGAGCGGCCGGGTCGATCGGCTTGCCGCCGAAGGACAGGTTCACGATCCGCGAACCGGCCGGCCTGGCGATGTCGATCTCGTACGTCACGCCGTACACGACGTCGTAGTTGTAGTCCGGCGTGCCGCCGGCGTTCGTCAGCTTCGCCGTGTCCACCGGCGCGCCCGCCGGGGTCTGGACGTAGTACCGCGCCGAGAACTCCAGGTAGTCCTTGATCTGGGCACCCGTCAGAAGACGCGCCTCCAGGGTGTTCTCGAAGACATACAGCCCGGCCGCGTCCCGGATCGTGACCTGACCGGCCGGGATCGCCGCCGTACGGGAGAAGCACGACGCCTGCGACAGGACGGGCAGAGCCGCGTACGCGCCGCCGGCCAGCGCCTGCTTCACCGTCTCCGCCTGGACGTGGTTGATCAGGTCGATGATCGGCTCGTCCTTCCACGGCGCGTCGGCCGTGGCCATCGTCGCGCTGGAGGTCCCGATGATCTGGTTGACGTACGCGACGACCTTCCTGTGCTCGTCGGCGAGCAGCCCGACGATCTCCGGGTCCTCCTCCACGGTGTTGGAGTTCAGCACCTGGGCACCGACCTTCTCGACGACCCAGCGGCCCTTCTCCCACACCAGGTCGAAGTCGAAGAGCGTGAGGCGCTGACCCCACTTGAGCGGCTCGGACAGCACGACGTCCTTGCCGGTCTCCTTGTTCCTCACCCGGTACTCGGAGATCTCGGTGTGCGCGTGACCCACGAGGATCGCGTCGATGCCCGGGACCTGCTCGGCGACCAGACCGGCCGCGTTCTCGATGTGCGGGAGCTGGTCACCGTACGAGGACGTGCCGCTGGAACCGCTGTGCGCCGACACCACCACGACGTCCGCGCCCATCGAGCGCAGCCTCGGCACCCACTTCGCCGCCTGCTCCTCCAGACCGGGGAAGACCATCTTGCCGCTGACGTTGGCCTTGTCCCAGATCGCGATGCCCGGGTTCGTCAGACCAAGGACCGCGACCTTCACGTCCCGGCCGTGCGGGGTGCGCAGCCGGTGCATGCTGTACGGCGGGAACGCCGGCCGCAGCGTCTTCGCGTCGAGCGCATTGGCGCCGAGCAGCGGGAAGTCGCACTGCTCCTCGAACTTCCGCAGCACCGGTATGCCGTAGTTGAACTCGTGGTTGCCGAGCGCGGCCGCGTCGTAGCCGATCGCGTTCATCGCCTGCGCCATCGGGTGCACGGGGCCGCGGCGGGCGGTGATCGGGTCGACCTTGGCGTAGTAGTACGACAGCTGGGTGCCCTGGATCGTGTCACCGGCGTCGATGAGGAGCGTGTTGCACCTCCCCTTCGCCTCGCGCACCTGATCGACGAGGGTGGAGATCTTCGCGAGGCCCACGTCGTTGTGCGCCTTGTCGTCGAACTCCTTGTCCGTGAAGTAGTCCCAGTTGAAGACGTTTCCGTGCAGGTCGGTGGTGCCCATCACGGTGAAGGAGTACCGCCTGGCGGGCCGGGGGGCCGGCCCGTGGGCCTGCGCCGGGACTGCGGCGACCCCCGTGGTGAGGGCGGCTCCGGCTCCGACGGCGACGGAGCTCTCCAGGAACGTCCGGCGGTTCAGCGGCATGTGTTTCTCCTTGGTCCAATGGCGCACAACGCGCGTAGATTCTGGCCCACCCGTCACGCCGGCGACAGAGTTTTCCGGTTACGGAGTGGGAAAGTGTTCGGGACCGCAGCCGTCGCCCGCACGAGGGAGCCCGAAGTGACGACCCCCCAACCGAGCCCACACCCGACCCCGGAGGCGCCGCAGGTGGCGGTCCGCGGAGAAGCCCGACTCGACGTCGATCCGGAAGTCGCCCGCCTCGGCGTGACGGTCAGCGCCCGCGGCACGGACCGGGCGGCGACCCTCTCCGACCTCACCCGGCGCAACGCGCTCGCCCTGGACCTCGTCAAGTCCTACGGCGACGCCGTCGAGAAGCTGGAGACCGGCGCCTTCTCCATCACCCCCGAGCCCGGCAAGCACGGCCGCGGCGAACGGATCCGCGCCTACCAGGGCCGCGTCCATCTCACCGTGGAGCTCGCGGACTTCACCGCCCTCGGCGAACTCACCACCCGCCTGGCCGACCTCGAACTGACCCGCGTCGACGGCCCCTGGTGGGCGCTGCGCCCCGACTCCCCGGCCTACGCGGAAGCCCGTCGCACGGCGGTGGGCGAGGCGGTCCAGCGTGCCCGCGCGTACGCGGCCGCCCTCGGCACCTCGCTCACGGCCCTCCTCGAGCTCTCGGACACAGGACTCCTCCCGCCCCCGGCGGCCATGGGAGGCATGCGCATGGCCTTCGCCGCGGACGCCACCGACACACCCCCGCCGCTCGACCTCGAACCCCAGCGCCAGACGGTCACGGCGGAGGTGACCGCCCGCTTCACCATGGCCCCTCCCGCCCTCTAGAACCACCCCCGAAACGCTCATCGGAGCACCCGCCCGCACAGATTCAAGACTTGTCAATAACCTTTCACGCAAAGGTTGTTGAACAGACATGCCCGGCCCCTCAACTACCCGCCGGTAAGCCCTAGGGTCGAACCATGCGCCGAGCGAAAATCGTTTGTACCCTGGGGCCCGCCACCGACACATACGACCAGATCAAGGCCTTGGTCGAAGCCGGTATGGACGTCGCCCGATTCAACCTCAGCCACGGCTCCTACGCCGAACACGAGGAGCGCTACCAGCGCGTACGCAAAGCCTCCGACGAAACCGGCCGCAGCATCGGAGTCCTCGCCGACCTTCAAGGTCCGAAGATTCGCCTCGGCCGCTTCCGCGAAGGCCCCGTACTCCTTGAACGCGGCGACGACTTCACCATCACCGTCGAGCCCATGGAAGGCGACCGCCACATCTGCGGCACCACCTACGACGGACTCGCCGCCGACGTCACCACCGGGGAGCGCATCCTCGTCGACGACGGCCGCGTCACCCTCGAAGTCACCTCCGTCGACGGCCCCCGCGTCCACACCCGCGTGATCGAAGGCGGCATGGTCTCCGACAACAAGGGGCTCAACCTGCCCGGAGTCGCCGTCTCCGTCCCCGCCCTCTCCGAGAAGGACATCGACGACCTCCGCTGGGCACTGCGCACCGGAGCGGACATCATCGCCCTCTCCTTCGTCCGCAGCGGCCGCGACATCGAAGACGTCCACCGCATCATGGACGAGGAAGGCCGCCGCCTCCCCGTCATCGCCAAGATCGAAAAGCCCCAGGCCGTCGAGAACATCGACGACATCGTCGCCGCCTTCGACGGCATCATGGTCGCCCGCGGCGACCTCGGCGTCGAGATGCCCCTCGAACAGGTCCCCATCGTCCAGAAGCGCGCCATCAAACTCGCCAAGCGCAACGCCAAACCGGTCATCGTCGCCACCCAGATGCTCGACTCGATGATCGACAACTCCCGGCCGACCCGCGCCGAGGCCAGCGACGTG
This sequence comes from Streptomyces sp. NPDC012508, assembly GCF_042902595.1. Lineage (NCBI taxonomy): Bacteria > Bacillati > Actinomycetota > Actinomycetes > Kitasatosporales > Streptomycetaceae > Streptomyces > Streptomyces sp. NPDC012508. The sequence continues at coordinate 233,271 of NZ_JBIBEO010000006.1, read as the reverse complement.
GCCAACGCCGTCATCGACGGCACCGACGCCGTGATGCTCTCCGGCGAGACCAGCGTCGGCAAATACCCCATCGAAACCGTCCGCACCATGGGCAGGATCGTCGAGGCGGCGGAGGAAGACGTGCTCGCCAAGGGCCTGCCGCCCCTGACCGAACGCAACAAGCCCCGCACCCAGGGCGGAGCCGTCGCCCGCGCCGCCGCCGAAATGGGCGACTTCCTCGGCGCCAAGTTCCTCGTCGCCTTCACCCAGTCCGGCGACACCGTCAAGCGCCTCTCCCGCTACCGCTCGCCCATCCCCCTGCTCGCCTTCACGCCCGACCCGGCCACCCGCTCCCAGCTCAACCTCACCTGGGGCGTCGAGACCTTCCTCGGCCCCCACGTCGACTCCACGGACGCCATGGTCGCCCAGGTCGACGAAGAACTCCTGCGCATCGGCCGCTGCCGGAAGGGCGACATCGTCGTCATCACCGCCGGCTCCCCGCCCGGTCTCCCCGGCTCCACCAACCTCGTCCGTGTCCACCACATCGGCGAGGACGACAGCCCGAAGGAGTGACCACGGCGGCCCCGTCGCGCCCCGACCCCCGCGTCCGAGCGCGAAGGTGACGCCATGTCACACCACCTCAGCGGACCCCACCTGCGCTCCCCCATGGACGACGCCCGCCTGGACCTGACCGACCTCTTCGCCTTCACCGTTCCCGGCGGACGCACCGTTCTCATCATGAACGTCAACCCCATCGCACCCACCGGGGGCACCGCGTTCCACCCCGACGCCGTCTACCGGATCAACGTCGACACCGACGGCGACAACCAGGCCGACATCGCCTTCAGCTTCACCTTCTCCGACCCCGCCGAGGACGGCGAGCAGACCCTCGCCCTCCACCGCGCCACGGGCGTCGAGGCCCGCGCCCACGAGGCCGCCGGAACGCCCCTCTTCACCGACGTCCCCGTCTCCTTCGGCCGCGAACTCTCCGTCACCGAAGCCGACGGCTACAAAGTCTCCGCCGGACTGCGCAGCGACCCCTTCTTCGCCGACCTCGACGGCATCGTCGCGGACTTCACCTGGACCGGAACCGACTGGGGCGCCGACAAGAACGTGTTCGGCATCGCCCTCGAAGTACCCGACACAGCGCTCGGCGACGACCCCCGGATCGGCGTCTGGGCCCGCGTCAGCCTCCACGTCGACGGCGAACTGAAGTCCGTCGACCGCGGAGCGCACCCCTCCCTCACCGCGTACCTCAACGCGGAGGACGCCAAGGACGCCTACAACGCCGGGGAGCCGGCCGACGACTGGGCGACCTACCTCGAACCCTGGAAGGCGGCCCTCGCCCACACCGGCGGCTACACCCCACAGGCCGCGGAAGAGGCACTGCGCACGGTCCTCCCGGACGTCCTGCGCTACGACCGCGCCAAGCCGGCCGCGTACCCCAACGGGCGCACGCTGACGGACGACGTCACCTCGGCCCGGCTCGCGATGATCTCGAACGGCAAGGTCACCTCGGACCACATCGGCCCCCACAAGGACCTGCTGCCGCACTTCCCCTACCTGGGAACGCCCCACTGAGGCCCACGGTGTCCGCCGTGCGTGATCACCGGGTCGGCCGAAGATCGCCGACGGAAAGTTCGAACCTTTAAATCGAAGGTAGAGTGCCCCGGGTGGGATTCGAACCCACGCTGGATGGTGTTTGAGACCACTGCCTCTACCGCTGGGCTACCGGGGCATCCTTCAGAACGAAGATCGGCGGTCACCCGCCGTGCCCCCACCTTACAGGAGGTGGGTAGGCTCTTGGGGAGCTGTATCCGCCTTGGAAGAGGCCTTGAACGAGGAGCCCCCGTGACCGCCCCCGAGTCGCCCCAGCCCGCCGACGACGCCGACGTGTCGCACGTCCCGCCGCTGACGACCCGCGTCGTCATCGCCGAGGACGAGGCACTCATCCGCCTCGACCTCAAAGAGATGCTCGAAGAAGAGGGCTACTCGGTCGTCGGTGAGGCCGGCGACGGCGCCCGGGCCGTGGAGCTCGCCCGGGAGCACCGCCCCGACCTCGTCATCCTGGACGTCAAGATGCCCGTCCTCGACGGCATCTCCGCCGCCGAGAAGATCGCCGGGGAGTCCATCGCGCCCGTCCTGATGCTCACCGCCTTCTCGCAGCGCGACCTCGTCGAGCGGGCGCGGGACGCCGGCGCCATGGCGTACCTGGTGAAGCCGTTCAGCAAGAGCGATGTCGTGCCGGCGATCGAGATGGCCGTGTCCCGGTTCGCCGAACTCCGCGCGCTGGAGAAGGAGGTCGCCGACCTCTCCCAGCGTCTTGAGACGCGCAAGCTGGTGGACCGGGCGAAGAGCATTCTGCAGACGCAGTACGGGCTTACCGAGCCCGCCGCGTTCCGGTGGATCCAGAAGACGTCGATGGACCGGCGCATGTCGATGCAGCAGGTCGCGGAGGCGGTCATCGAGGACGCCGAGGAGAAGAAGGCGGCCAAGGGCCAGCAGTGACGCCTCAGCACGAGGCCGCGGGTCGGCGGTGACGCCGTAGCGGGACGTACGAGAAGGAGGCCCGCCCCACAACGCTGTGGGGCGGGCCTCCTCGTTTTTCGGGTACCGGTGGCTCAGTCCTCGCCGAGGTACGCCTTGCGCACGGACTCGTCGTGGAGGAGGTCCCGGCCGGTGCCGGACAGGACGACCTTGCCGATCTCCATGACGTGACCGTGGTCGGCCAGCGCGAGGGCGGCCTGGGCGTTCTGCTCGACGAGCAGGATGGTGGTGCCCTGGGCCTTGAGCTCGGCGATGGTCGCCATGATCTTCTGCATCATGATCGGGGAGAGACCCATGGAGGGCTCGTCGAGCATGAGCAGCTTGGGCTGGGACATCAGGGCCCGGCCCATGGCGAGCATCTGCTGCTCGCCGCCGGAGAGGGTGCCCGCGGCCTGCTTGCGCCGCTCCCCGAGGATCGGGAAGAGGTCGTAGGCGCGCTGGACGTCCTTGGTGATGCCCGCGGTGTCCTTCCGGAGGAAGGCGCCGAGGAGCAGGTTCTCCTCGATCGACATCCGGGGGAAGATGTGGCGGCCTTCGGGGGAGTGGGCGAGTCCGAGGGAGACGATCTTGTGTGCGGGTGTCTTCCGGAGGGACTTGCCTTCGAACTTGATCTGTCCGCCGACGGGCTTGAGGAGTCCCGAGAGGGTGCGCAGTGTGGTCGTCTTGCCGGCGCCGTTGGTGCCGATCAGGGTGACGACCTCGCCGGCCTCGACGGAGAACGAGATGCCCTTGACGGCCTCGATCTTGCCGTAGGCGACGCGCAGGTCCTCGACTTCGAGCAGTGCGGTCATGCGTCGTTCTCCTTGCCCGAACCGGGGGCCTTCGGGGTGTCCTCGGCCGCGGTCTCTGTGCTGTCCGTGGCGGCCTCGGAGGTCTCGTCGGCGTCGGCGGCCTCGGAGGTCTCGTCGGCCTCGTCGGCGTCGGCGTCGGCGGGCTCGGGGTCGGCGTCCGTGTCGGTCGCCTCTTCCGCGCTGGCCTCCTCCGCGGCGGCCTCCGCCGCCTCGACCTCGGCCACCTCTTCCTCGCCGGGCGCGCCCTCGAAGGGCTCGCCCAGGTAGGCCGCGATGACCCGCTCGTCGCTCTGGACGGTCTGGCTGTCGCCCTCCAGCAGCTTCTCGCCCTGGACGAGTACGGCGACCCGGTCGCAGAGGTTGAAGATGAAGCGCATGTCGTGCTCGATGACGAGCACGGCGACGCCCATGTCCCGGATGGCGAAGATGAGCTCTTCGGCGGCCCGGGTCTCCTGCGGGTTCATGCCGGCCGTGGGCTCGTCCAGGAGGATGAGGCCGGGGTCGCTCGCGAGTGCGCGGGCGATCTCGAGCTTGCGCTGCTCGCCGTAGGGGAGGTTCTTCGCGAGGTGGTCGGCCTTGTGCTTGAGGCCGATGAACTCCAGGAGTTCGAGGGCTCGCGTCTCCGCCTCGGTCTCGGCCTTCTTGAAGCCGGGGAGGCGCAGCAGGGCGGACCAGAGGCCTTGCTTCATCCGGGTGTGGCGGCCGACCAGGACGTTCTCCAGGACGGTCATGTTGCTGAAGAGCCGGATGTTCTGGAAGGTTCGCGCGATGCCGGCGTCCGTGACCTTGAAGGACTTCGGCGGCAGGACGTTGCCCTTGTAGCGGACTTCGCCTTCGGTGGGGATGTAGAGGCCGGTGAGGCAGTTGAAGAACGTGGTCTTGCCGGCGCCGTTGGGGCCGATGAGACCGACGATCTCTCCGCTGTTGACGGTGAGGTTCACGTCGCGGACGGCGGTCAGGCCGCCGAAGCGCATCGTGACTCCGCGGGCGTCGAGCACGGGCTCGCGGTCCGGGACCGCCGGGGCGGTGTCCTTCGTCGTGGTGGTGGTGGTCATGGTTCAGGCACCTGCCTTGGCGAGCGTGGCGGGCGCTTCGGCGTTCTCGTGGAACTCGAGCTGGTTGCGCCGGTTCGCGATGATGCCCTCGGGGCGGAACCGCATGAGCAGGATCAGCGCGAGTCCGAAGGCGAGCAGCTGGTAGTCGCCCATGAACTGAAGCTTGTTGGGGATCAGGAAGAGCAGGGCCGCGCCGACCAGCGGGCCGCTCATCGTGCCCATGCCGCCGAGGACGACGGCCGCGAGCAGGAAGGCGGAGTTGGGCGGGATGGGACCGGCGAAGAGGTACTGCTCGGGCGTCACGGTGTAGGTGACGTGGGCCTGGACGGTACCGGCGACACCGGCGAGGGAGGCGCCGAGTGCGAAGGCGATGAGCTTGACGCGGAAGCCGTTGATGCCCATGGCGAGCGCGGCGGTCTCGTCCTCGCGGATGGCGACCCAGGCGCGGCCGATGCGGGAGTTGCCGCTCCGTCGGAAGACGAGGACGACGACCGCCATGATCAGCAGCATCAGGAAGAAGTAGTTGGCGAAGCGTCCGATGGTGAATCCGGCGATGGAGTGCTCCATGCCGAAGTCGAAGCCGAAGATGTTGAGGTTCGGGATGGACGCGATGCCGTTGGAGCCGTTGGTGATGTCCGGGCCGGACGTGCCGTCCGTGTTCATCATGGTGATGCGGAAGATCTCACCGAAGCCGAGCGTCACGATGGCGAGGTAGTCGCCGCGCAGCCGCAGGGTCGGGGCGCCGATGAGGACGCCGAAGACCAGGGACGCACCGGCACCGACGAGCACGGCCGCCCAGAAGGGGAGGTGGATGCCGAGCGGGGAGGTCGGCGCGCCGGAGACGAGCGCGGCCGCGTAGGCGCCGACGCCGAGGAAGGCGACGTAGCCGAGGTCGAGCAGGCCGGCGAGGCCGACGACGATGTTCAGGCCGAGGGCCACCGTCGCGAAGATCAGGATGTACACGCCGATGGTGGCGTACTGGTCGTCGGTCTGGGTGAACGGGAACAGGGCCGCGGCGATGAAGGCGCCCGCGATCGTGAGGTTCTGGTGCTTCGACGTCAGCTGGGTGGCCTGCTGGAGGAGGCCGGACTTGGTGAGCGCGGCGAAGCCGAAGCCGGCCGTGATCAGGAAGCCGATGAACGCTTCGTCGTACTCGGTGCCGATGCCGTAGGTGAAGACGCCGAGGCCGGCGGCGAGGATGCCGGTGATGATGAGGATCTCGACCGCGGACGGCAGGGGGGGCACGGGGCGGGCCTGGCCCGAGGCGAAGGAGGCCTTGAAGGTCTGGAGGCTGTTGGCGATCCGGTGCTTGAACTGCGACCAGCCGTCGTCCTCGGGGTCCACGGGGTGGAGTGCGGGACGCTCGAAGGGCAGGGCCAGCGCGCCGATCAGGGTGAGGAGGGTGGCGACGCCGACGACGGCGCCTCCGGGCTCCAGGTTGATCGGGCCGCCGAGCTGGACGCTGATCGAGACGATCGTGTACCAGGCGGTGGCGAAGGCGGCGAGTGCGGAGAACTTGATCGCCGCGTCGGCGCCGGCCGGGGAGAGCCAGCGGGTGCCCTTGACGCCGTACGAGGAGAGGCTGAACAGGACGGTGAGGAGGCCGGTCACGAGGACCTGCCACTGCAGGCCGCCCGGGTAGCCGTAGACGGTGAGGTCGCCGGGGAAGGCGGCCGTCCAGGTCCAGGAGAGGAAGCAGCTGACCACCGTGAGCGCGCCGCCGCCGAGGGCCAGGGCCCGGGCGGTGGCGACGGGCAGGGGGAGGAGACCGGTCGCCTTGACGGGCGTGGGCTCGGGTGCGGCGGGGGCCGTCGTGTTCTCGGAAGTTGTGGTCATGGTGGTCACGCCCTGTCCGCGACGCGCTCGCCCAGCAGACCCTGGGGCCTGAGGAGGAGGACGACGATGAGGAGTACGAACGCCCAGACATCGGCCCAGGACTGGCCGCCGAGCTGCTGCATGCCGGGGATGTGGTTGATGTAGGCGGTGGCCATCGTCTCGGCGATGCCGAGGACGAGTCCGCCGATCATGGCGCCGTAGATGTTGCCGATGCCTCCGAGGACGGCCGCGGTGAACGCCTTGAGGCCGAGGAGGAAGCCCATCTTGTAGTCGATCTGGCCGTACTTCAGGCCGTACGCGACGGCTCCGACGGCGGCGAACGAGGCGCCGAGCGCGAACGCGATCACGATGATGCGGTCGGTGTTGACGCCCATCAGGCGCGCGGTGTCCGGATCCTGGGCGGTGGCCTGCATGCCGCGTCCGATGCGGGTGCGCATGACGAAGAAGGCGAGGAAGGCCATGCAGATCGGGGCGGCGATGACGAGGAAGACGTCGCCGGTTCCGATGGTGATCGGGCCGAGCTCGATCGGGCCGCCGGGGATCTGCGGGAAGGTGCGGGCCGACTTGGCCTCCGGGTACCAGGCCCAGACGGCCTGCTGGAGGGCGAGCGAGAGGCCGATGGCCGTGATGAGCGGTGCGAGCTTGGGTCCGCCGCGCAGTGGCCGGTAGGCGAAGCGTTCGGCGCCGACGGCTATGGTCGTGGCGACCAGGATGGCGCCGATGATCATGAGGGGGAGCGCGATCCAGAGGCTGGTGCCTCCGGGGAGCATGAGCCAGACCGTCAGGGCCCCGAAGCCGCCGGTCATGAAGATCTCGCCATGGGCGAAGTTGATGAGCTGGACGATGCCGTAGACCATCGTGTAACCAACGGCGACCAGCCCGTACATGGATCCCAGTAGCAGGCCGTTGACCAGCTGCTGCGGCAGTTCGTTCACCGCATTGTCCTCCGAGACTTTCGACGGATGTGACACCGCGCGGGGCGCTTGGTGCGGCGCCCCGCGCGGCAAGGGTGGTGCTTGGTGGGGGTGGAGCGGATCAGCTGCCGAAGGTGCCGGACTCGATCGGCTTGTGGGCACCGTTCTCGACGCCGTACACGGTCAGCTGCTTGTTGGTGGTGTCACCGAACTCGTCGAAGGAGACCTTGCCGGTCACGCCCTCGAAGGAGATGGTCTGCATGGCCTCGACGATCTTGGCGCGGGCGTCGGAGGGCAGCTTGCCGCCGTTGGCGTCCACGACCTTCTTGACGGCCTCGATGATGGCCCAGGTCGAGTCGTAGGAGTAGCCGCCGTAGGCCTCGTACGCGTCCTTGTAGTTCTCGGCCTTGTAGTTGGCCAGGAACTCCTTGGCGGAGGGCAGCTGCTCGATCGGCGCGCCGACGGAGGTGGCGATGTCACCGTTGGAGGCGGCACCACCGAGCTTGATGTACTCGGCGCTGTAGAGGGCGTCGCCACCGACGACGACGACCTTGGCGCCGGCTTCCTTGATCTGCTTGGTCAGCGGGCCGCCGGCCGGGTACTCGCCACCGTAGTAGACGACGTCGGCGCCGGAGCTCTTGACCTTCGTCGCGACGGCGCTGAAGTCCTTGGTGTCGGGGTTGACGTGGTCGGTGCCGACGACCTTGCCGCCGAGCTTCTCGAACTCGCCCTTGAAGGTGGCGGCGAGGCCGGCACCGTAGGTCTTCTTGTCGTCGATGATGAAGGCCTTGGTCTTCTTGGCCTTGTTGACGACGTACTGGGCGGCGAACGGGCCCTGGATGGCGTCGGTGGTGGCGGTGCGGAAGTAGGACTTGTAGGTCCGCTTCTTGTCACCGGAATTCCAGTTGGGGCCCTGGGTCAGCGACGGGTTGGTGTTGGCCGGGGAGACCTGCACCAGGTTCGCGTCCTGGAAGACCTTCTGCATCGACTCGGCGACGGAGGAGTTCAGCGGACCGACGACGCCGAGAACCTCCTTGTCGGCGACCAGCTTGGTGGCGTTCTGCTGGCCGGAGGACGGCTGGGCCTGGTCGTCGAGGGACTCGAGCTTGAAGGTGACGCCCTTGACGTACTCCTTCTTGTTGGCCTGCTTGACCGCGAGGTCGGCCGAGTTCTTGATGCCGAGGCCCAGCGCGGAGAGGTCGCCGGTCAGGGGCGCGTCGAGGCCGATGACGACGGTCGTGTTGCCGCCGCCGGCGGCGTCGCCGCCCTTGTCGTCGCGCGAACCGCAGGCGGTGAGGGTGAGTGCTCCCGCGGTGATCGCGGTGGTGAGGATGAGCAAGGAACGGTGTCGCACGATGAATCCTTTCCCTGGCGCGGCCCCCTCGAGCTGAGGCGGTGCCGTGAAGCATGGAGCTGGAGGTGCCGTTTGTGAATGCCGGGCCGTACTGGGATGACTGAGCGGTGCTGCTGGGTCTTGCAGTGGACGCGCCCGGCGGCGCGGTGACTGGCGGTGACTCTAAGCGCAGGTGGAGGAGGTGGGGAGCGGCGAGGTCAGGATGTGACTGTCTTGTTATCGCCTGGGGGAGAGGAGGTGGACAGGGGGTGGGTAAATCGGGACAAATGGGTCCGCAACATGGTGTTCACATAGTGAGAACGCCCAGTTCCGCTAAGGGGCTTGAGCGGAACTTGCTCCTGTCGGACCGTTTCTGACGCTCTCCGGATATCGGACAGTCCCCCGGACGTCAGCGGACGGACCCCTGGAATCGGCCGCTTTCTTGGATGACTGCACGAAGGTCACGGAGTGTTACGTATGGGGGTGGTGGAGGCGGGGTGGGGGAGGGGGCTGCGGGGGCGGCTCCCGTTCCCCGGGCGGCCGGTCGCGTCCTGCCCATGTGCGTCCCTCGAGCGCTTCGTTCGCCCCGGTACGCGACGAGGTCGGTGCGGATGTCCACCGCCGGGCCGGATCGCGTCCGCGCCGGCGCGGACGCCGCTCGGGGGGCCGGAACGTACGGCGGGAATCTCCTGTGCGGGGGCGCTGGAGGATCGAGACGCCGGCGCACAACAGGCCGACTGGTTACGGTAGTTGGGCGAGCGATGTCGAGCCGGGACGCGCGCCCGTGGCGACGGCCGGAGTGGTGATCCCGGTGGTGAACTGCGCGAATCGCTGTGGCGGGCAACGCCGTTGACGCACCGGGGGCCGGGGCAAGGGGTGCGGGTGGGGGTGGTGGTGCGGTCCGTGGCGCGGGGCTCGGCGTCTTCGCGCGCTGTGGTGGCGCCGTCGGACCGGCGGCGCCGGTGTCCGGGAGTCGAAATTCCCGCGCTGTCCGCCGGAGCGGTTTGTCGTCGGGTCCGCGTTCGGAAGCCGATGCTCCGCGTCCGGGGGCCGGTGTTTCCGGGTCTGGTGCACCGCACCGGCGGCAGTGCCCGGAAGAAGGGGCTTCGCGCTCTCGGGAGTGGTGGCCGGGGCCCCGGCGCGGCGCCCTGCGGACCTCCGCGGCGGTGACTCCAGGTGACCGTAGAGCCTTGATCGCCCCGACGCGGAGCGGCCCGGGACGGTGGTGACCGTCCCGGGCCGCTAGGGGTGAGTGGTGAGGAGCGACCGCTCAGGGATGAGTGGTGCTGTCGGCTTAGCTGAGCCGGGCTGAGCCGGGCTGAGCCGGGCTGACTGGGTCGGCTGGGCCGGGCCGAGCTGGGCTGGGGCCGAGCTGGACTGGTGGCCGAGCTGGGTCGGCTGGGCCGGGCGTCAGGCGCCGGCGCCGCTCCCGCCCGCGTTCGGGATGTTGTCGGCGTCCTTGGGCGAGACCTCGCGCAGCAGGCAGGTCAGCCGGGCCGTGCAGACCCGCTTGTCCTGCTCGTCGGTGATCACGATCTCGTACGTGGCCGTGGAGCGCCCACGGTGCACCGGAGTCGCGACACCCGTCACGAGACCGCTGCGGACCCCGCGGTGGTGGGTGCAGTTCAGGTCCACGCCCACCGCGATCTTGGAGACACCGCCGTGCAGCATGGAGCCGATCGAGCCCAGGGTCTCGGCGAGGACGGCGGAGGCGCCGCCGTGCAGCAGACCGTACGGCTGGGTGTTGCCCTCCACCGGCATGGTGCCGACGACCTTCTCCGCGGAGGCCTCGACGATCTGCACGCCCATGCGGTTGCCGAGATGCCCGGCCGAGAACAGGGCGGGAAGGTCGACGCCGAGCGCGGCGTACTCGTCGATGACCTCCTGCGGGAACTTCACGTGATGCTGCTCGCCCATCGGCCCGGCTCCGTTCGTCTTCGTACGTCGTCGTGAACACGTGCCTGAGCAAACGCTTAGGCGTGCCGTGATTGTTCCAGACGGCTCCCGGGCACGGCCCGGCCCCCCTGCGGAGGAGCGGCCGCCCTCCGGTCAGCCCGCCGTCCCCGCCGGAACCAGCCGTACGATCACGGACTTGCTGGCGGGGGTGTTGCTGATGTCCGCCGTGGACTCCAGCGGCACCAGCACGTTCGTCTCCGGGTAGTACGCGGCCGCGCAGCCCCGGGCCGTCGGGTAGTGCACGACCCGGAAACCGGGCGCGCGCCGCTCGCTGCCGTCCGTCCACTCGCTGACCAGATCCGTGTACGACCCGTCCGCCAGACCGAGGGCCGCCGCGTCCTCCGGGTGGACCAGGACGACCCGGCGGCCGCCCTTGATCCCGCGGTAGCGGTCGTCCAGGCCGTAGATCGTGGTGTTGTACTGGTCGTGCGAGCGCAGGGTCTGGAGGAGCAGCCGGCCCTCCGGCACCTTCGGGTACTCGACGGGGGCGGCCGTGAAGTTGGCCTTGCCGGTGGCCGTGGGGAAGCGGCGCTCGTCGCGCGGGGCGTGCGGGAGCGCGAAGCCGCCCGGGTCGGCGGCCAGGCGGGCGTTGAAGTTCTCGAAGCCGGGCACCACGCGCGCGATGCGGTCGCGGATCGTGGCGTAGTCCTTCTCGAACTCCTCCCAGGGCGTGGCCGAGCCGGCGCCGAGAACGGCCCGGGCCATACGGGCCACGATCGCCGGCTCGGAGAGCAGGTGCGGGCTCGCGGGCGGCAGGTTGCCGCGCGAGGTGTGCACCAGGCCCATCGAGTCCTCGACGGTCACGAACTGCTTGCCCCCGGCCTGGACGTCCTTGTCGGTGCGGCCGAGGGTGGGGAGGATCAGCGCGCGCGTGCCGGTGACCGCGTGCGAACGGTTCAGCTTCGTCGATACATGGACGGTCAGCCGGGCGCGGCGCATCGCCGCCTCTGTGACCTCCGTGTCCGGGGTGGCCCCGACGAAGTTGCCGCCCATGGCGAAGAAGACCTTCGCCTCGCCGTCGCGGAGCGCCTGGATCGAGCGGACCACGTCGAAGCCGTGATGGCGCGGCGAGACGATCCCGAACTCCTTGTCCAGGGCGTCGAGGAACGCGGGCGCGGGCCGCTCGAAGATGCCCATCGTGCGGTCGCCCTGCACATTGGAGTGGCCGCGGACGGGGCAGACGCCGGCACCGGGGCGGCCGATGTTGCCACGCAGCAGCAGGAAGTTGACCACTTCGCGGATGGTCGGCACGGAGTGCTTGTGCTGGGTGAGGCCCATGGCCCAGCAGACGATGGTCCGCTTCGAGGCGAGGACCATCTCCAAGGCGCGCTCGATCTCGGCCCGGTCCAGGCCCGTCGCGGCCAGGGTCTGGTCCCAGTCCGCGGCGCGCGCGGCCGCGGCGAACTCCTCGTACCCGTGCGTGTGCGTGCCGACGAACTCCGTGTCGACCGCGCCGTCCGTCTCCAGGATCAGCTTGTTCAGGAGGCGGAAGAGAGCCTGGTCGCCGCCGATGCGGATCTGCAGGAAGAGGTCGTTGAGGGCGGCGCCCCGGAGCATGCCGGTCGCGGTCTGCGGGTTCTTGAACTTCTCCAGACCGGCCTCGGGCAGCGGATTCACCGAGATGATCTTCGCACCCGCCGCCTTGGCCTTCTCCAGGGCGGAGAGCATCCGGGGGTGGTTGGTGCCCGGGTTCTGTCCGGCGACGACGATCAGGTCGGCCTGGTGGAGGTCCTCGAGGGAGACGCTGCCCTTGCCGATCCCGATGGTCTCGTTGAGCGCCGAGCCGGAGGACTCGTGGCACATGTTGGAGCAGTCCGGCAGGTTGTTCGTGCCGAACTCGCGGGCGAAGAGCTGGAGCAGGAACGCGGCCTCGTTGCTGGTGCGCCCCGAGGTGTAGAAGAGCGCCTCGTCGGGGGAGGAGAGGGCGGTCAGCTCCTCGGCGATGATCGCGAACGCCCGCTCCCAGCTCACCGGCTCGTACCGCTCGGAGCCCTCCGGCTCGGTCCCTCCCCTTTCCAGCAGCATGGGCTGTGTGATCCGGCCCTGCTGCCCCAGCCAGTACCCGCTGCGGTTCGCGAGGTCCGCCACGGAGTGCTCGGCGAAGAAGTCCGGGGTCACGCGGCGCAGCGTCGCCTCCTCGGCGACGGCCTTCGCCCCGTTCTCGCAGAACTCCGCCACATGCCGCTTGTCGCCCTCCGGCCAGGCGCAGCCGGGACAGTCGAAGCCGTCCTTCTGGTTGACCTTCAGCAGGGTCCGCGCGCTGCGGGTCACACCCATCTGCGCCTGCGCGATCCTGAGGGTGTGCGCGACGGCGGGCAGGCCGGCGGCGGCGTGCTGCGGCGGCGCGACCTGCGGTGCGTCCTGGACCGGGTCGCCGGCGGGGGGCTTGCTGACCATCGCGCTCTCCCTTGAGCGGTCATCCTGTGTCGTACGTCTCCGATCCTGTCACGGGGCTCGGACAGCGGGGTGCCCGGACCGGGAGTGGACGGGATTGTCAGTGGTCCGTGGCAGGATCGTGTACGTGGCCGAGACAGCATCGAAGAAGACCGAAGAAACCCGTCCCCGCCTGCTCCTCATGGACGGGCACTCGCTCGCGTACCGGGCGTTCTTCGCGCTGCCCGTGGAGAACTTCACGAGCGCGAGCGGACAGACGACGAACGCGATCTACGGCTTCGCGTCGATGCTGGCGAACACGCTGCGCGACGAGGCGCCCACGCACTTCGCCGTCGCGTTCGACGTGTCCCGCAAGACATGGCGCTCGGCCGACTTCCCCGAGTACAAGGCGAATCGCTCCAAGACCCCGGACGAGTTCAAGGGGCAGGTCGAGCTGATCGGCGAGCTGCTCGACACCATGAACGCGGTGCGGTTCGCGGTGGACGGCTTCGAGGCCGACGACATCATCGCGACGCTCGCCACGCAGGCCGAGGCGGCCGGCTTCGAGGTCCTGATCGTCACGGGTGACCGGGACTCCTTCCAGCTGGTCTCCGACCATGTGACCGTGCTCTACCCCACCAAGGGCGTCTCCGAGCTGACCCGCTTCACGCCGGAGAAGGTCCAGGAGAAGTACGGCCTCACCCCCTCGCAGTACCCCGACTTCGCCGCCCTTCGCGGCGACCCGTCCGACAACCTCCCCGGCATCCCCGGCGTCGGCGAGAAGACCGCGACGAAGTGGATCAACCAGTTCGGCTCCTTCGCGGAGCTGGTCGAGCGCGCCGACGAGGTCAAGGGCAAGGTCGGCCAGGCCCTGCGCGACCACCTGGAGTCGGTCAAGCTCAACCGCCACCTGACGGAGCTGGTCCGGGACGTCGAACTGCCGCGCACGGTCGCGGAGCTGGAGCGCGCGCCGTACGACAGGACCGCCCTCAAGGGCTTCCTGGAGGTCCTGGAGATCCGCAACCCGAGCCTGCGTGAGCGCCTGCTCGCGGTCGACCCCGGGGCGGAGGAAGAGGAAGCCCCGGTTCCCGACGCGGGCGTCGAGCTGGACGGCACCGCCCTGGGGACGGGCGAGCTGGCTCCCTGGCTGGAGGCGCACGGCGCGCAGCCGCTCGGTGTGGCCACCGTCACCGCCTGGGCCCTGGGCGCGGGCAATGTCAGCGAGGTCGCCCTCGCGGCGGCCGACGGCAAGGCGGCCTGGTTCGACACGACCCGGCTCGACGAGCAGGACGAGCGGGCCTTCGCGGCCTGGCTCGCCGACGCGGCCAGGCCGAAGGTGATGCACAACGCCAAGGAGGCCCTGCGGGTCTTCCCCGAGCACGGCTGGCAGCTCGACGGCGTCACGATGGACACCGCGCTGGCCGCCTATCTGGTCAAGCCCGGTCGCCGCTCCTTCGCCCTCGACGCTCTCTCCGTCGAGTACCTCCACCGCGAGCTGGCCCCGGCGGCCGCCGACGGGCAGCTGGCCTTCGGCACCGACGAGCACGCCGAGGCGGACGCCCTGATGGCCCAGGCCCGCGCGGTGCTCGACCTCGGAGAGGCGTTCGTCGAGAAGCTGGGCGAGGTCGGCGCGACCGAGCTGCTGCACGACGTGGAGCTGCCGACGTCCCTGCTCCTGGCCCGGATGGAGCGGCACGGCATCGCCGCCGACCGGGCCCATCTGGAGGCCATGGAGCAGCAGTTCGCCGGAGCGGTGCAGCAGGCCGTGAAGGAGGCGCACGCGTCGGTGGGGCACGAGTTCAACCTCGGCTCGCCCAAGCAGCTCCAGGAAGTGTTCTTCGGCGAGCTGAACCTGCCGAAGACGAAGAAGACCAAGACCGGCTACACCACGGACGCCGACGCGCTGGCCTGGCTGGCCGCGCAGACCGAGCACGAGCTGCCGGTGATCATGCTCCGCCACCGCGAGCAGGCGCGTCTGCGCTCCACGGTCGAGGGCCTGATCAAGACGATCGCAGGCGACGGCCGCATCCACACCACCTTCAGCCAGACGGTGGCGGCGACGGGCCGGCTGTCCTCCACCGACCCGAACCTGCAGAACGTACCGGTGCGCACCGACGAGGGCCGCGCCATCCGGCACGGGTTCGTCGTCGGCGAGGGCTTCGAGTCCCTGATGACGGCGGACTACAGCCAGATCGAGCTGCGGGTCATGGCCCATCTCTCCGAGGACGAGGGCCTCATCGAGGCGTTCACCTCCGGCGAGGACCTGCACACCACGGTCGCCTCGCAGGTCTTCGGCGTCGAGCGGTCCGCCGTCGACGCCGAGATGCGGCGCAAGATCAAGGCCATGTCCTACGGCCTGGCGTACGGCCTCTCGGCCTTCGGTCTCTCCCAGCAGCTGAACATCGAGCCGGGCGAGGCCCGTGCCCTGATGGACACGTACTTCGAGCGCTTCGGCGGGGTACGGGAGTATCTGCACCGGGTCGTCGACGAGGCCCGCGCCACGGGGTACACCGAGACGATGCTGGGCCGCCGCCGGTACCTCCCGGACCTGAACAGCGACAACCGCCAGCGCCGTGAGGCCGCCGAGCGGATGGCGCTGAACGCCCCGATCCAGGGCACCGCGGCGGACATCGTGAAGGTCGCGATGCTGAACGTCGACCGGGCGCTGACCGAGGCCGGGCTCGCCTCCCGCATGCTGCTCCAGGTCCACGACGAAATCGTGCTCGAAGTGGCGCCGGGCGAGCGGGAGCGCGTCGAGACCCTCCTCCGCGAGCAGATGGCCTCGGCGGTCTCCCTCCGCGCCCCCCTCGACGTCTCGGTCGGTGTGGGCCCGGACTGGGAATCGGCGGCCCACTGACGGCCCCGGGTGCGGGCGAAGAACCGCCCGCACCCCGCCGGACCGGCGGCCGGCGTCCCGCGCCGGGGCGCCCACACCCCGGGGGTACGGGCGTTCCGGACGTCCGCACCTGGTCGCCGCGCCCCGGGGTCGCACGCCGGGGCGTGGGGTCAGCGTGATTCCGGGTGGGAGCCGGCCGGCTCCCGGTCCCCGGCAGTGTCATCCTCGCCGGACGCGGGCGACGACGCGCGCGTTCCGCGTAGCCGCATCCCCGCCCCGTACAGCACCAGGCCGATCGCGAGGCCCGCGCCGCCGCCGAAGCAGGCCGTCGGGATGATGTCCAGGGGCCTCTCGATCCGGCCCCAGTACGCGTACCAGCGCAGGCACCGGTGCACGATCCCGGCGAGGACACAGACGCCGATCAGCCCGCTGGCCAGCCACCGTCCACCGCGGCTCAGGACCGGCACCCCGTCCGGCCGCGTGGCCGCTCCGGCAGCGCCGCGCAGCGCCCGCACCGTGAACCACACCAGCAGCGCCAGCGCCAGCGCCGATCCTCCGTACTGGAGGTACAGATAGACCGGGAACCCGGCCACGACCGCGTCGAGGAACGGAATCGCGCGCGTACCCCAGCGGTCGAGGTGGGTGAAGGAGTCCCACACGACATGCGTCGCCGCCCCGAGCGCCGCGGACACACAGAACCATCCGGCCAGTGGCGCCGCCGGCCGGCCGCGCCACGAGCCGCCCCGGACGAACCCGTACACCCGCCCCTGCCACCGGCCCGGCAGCAGCGCCACCAACGGCTCACGCACCATCAGCCACACCGCCACCAGCGCGCCCGCGATGAGCAGATCGACCGTCACGACGCCGAGACCGGAGTGCGTGACGTTCCCGAAGAGCATCGCGCCCGGGATCGCCGTGGCCGCGAAATAGGTCATGTCGGGCGCGAAGGACCCCGCGACGAGCGCGGAGGCGATCAACGGGCCGCGTCCGGTGCCGTCCCGGCGGATGCCCGGCAGCACCGCGGCGGCATGACTGAGCGTGAACGGCATCGGAACATCCCCCTCGGAATCCGCGCCGACCCCGGAGCTCCCCTGCGGCCGGCGGTCGGCGATCACGCCCAGTATGCGTGAGCCATCTCCCCCGGATCGTGGGCGGCCAAGAGGTGACGAAAGCGTGAAACACGGTCAGGGCTCGGTGTTCCGGGGCCCGTCGGTGTCATAGGGTCTCCTGAGGCCTCGCGCGGGGAGCGCGGAGTGCAGTCGAGGGGGAGGGACCAGACGTATGGCAGCGCAATTCGGCCGTCGGCTGCGCAGGGGAGCCACCAGCGGTGCCGTCGTGGCCGCGGCGGTGGCGGCTCTGGCAGCTTCGCAGGGACCCGGCGCGGTCCCGCCGCCCGCGGACAGCGCAGGCGGAGACCGGCCGGTCGGCGCCGGTGACGCGACGCTCCCGCCGGACGGCTCGGCGACGGGCGACTCGCCGTACTACACCGACCTCCCGCCGCTGAACACGCCCAACAAGCCCGGCACTTCCATAGATCTGCCGATCGTCACCGGCCCCGCCGAGGCCGGCATACCCGCCACCGTGCTCGCCGCCTACAAGCGCGCGGAGCAGTCCATACGGTCCAGCGACCCCGCGTGTCACCTTCCGTGGCAGCTGCTCGCCGGCATCGGCAAGGTCGAGTCGGGACAGGCGCGCGGCGGGCGCGTCGACGCCAATGGCACCACGCTCTCGCCGATCCTCGGCCCGAAGCTCAACGGTGTCGGTTTCGCGAACATCTCGGACACCGACGACGGTGCCTTCGACAACGACACGACGCACGACCGCGCCGTCGGCCCGATGCAGTTCATCCCCTCCACCTGGGCGACCTGGGGGCAGGACGCCAATGGCGACGGCCGCAAGGACCCCAACAACATCTACGACGCCGCGCAGGCCGCCGGGCTCTACCTGTGCGCCAACAACCGCGACCTCGCGGTCAAGGCCGATCTGGACCGGGCGATCCTCAGCTACAACCGCTCGACCGAGTATCTGCGCACCGTGCTCTCCTGGTTCGAGTACTACCAGCGCGGCACGCACCAGATCCCGGACGGCTCGGGCGTGCTGCCCATCGACCGCAGCGACACCCCGAGCACCGGCCGCTCGCCCCAGCCCACGCCGACCGCGCCGGTGACCCCCTCGCCGTCGCCCACGCCGGCCAAGCCGAAGCCGAACCCGTCCCAGCCGGGCACCCCCACGCCGACCCCGCCGCCCACCACCCCGCCGACGGCGCTGGCGAAGGTGGCGCGGATCAAGGACGCCGGCACCGGCACACTGACGGCCACCGCCGGTTCCGCCTTCGCCGAGCGGCCGGCGGTCGAGGCGCTGGACGCCACGGGCAAGCCGGTTGCCGGAGTGAGCGTGCGCTTCGAGATCGTCGGCTCCACCGACGCCAACTTCGGCGGCGTGGCCAAGAGCGTGCAGGTCACCACCGGCTCCACGGGCCGCGCGGTCGCCCCGCCGGTCCGGGCCGGCGAGCAGACGGGCACCTTCACCGTCCGGGCCACGGTCGTGGGCCGCACCCTGATCCCCGTCTCGTACCTCGCGACCGTCACCGAGCGACAGGCCGACACGCTGGTCCGGGGTGATGCCAAGGAGCTGACGGCCACCACCGGCGGCCAGTTCGCCGACCGCGTCACGGTGAAGGCGACCCTCGACGGCGCTCCCGCCTCCTCGGTCGCCCTGACCGCCACCATGATCACTTCTTCGGCGATCCCGCTGCCGAACACCAAGGGCCCGTACTTCAAGGACGCCGACGGCAAGCCGCTGCGGACCCTCGTGGTGAAGACGGACGCCAACGGGCTGCTCACCCTCCCGGACATCTACACGGACGACCAGGCGGAGACCTTCCTCCTCCGGCTGACGACGCCCGGCGGAGGCACCCTGACCATCGAGCTCAAGGTCACGGCCCCGGCCCCCGACCCGACGCCGACTCCGACGACCTCGCCGGCACCGACGTCCTCGCCGACCGGCGCCCCGGAGGCCACCCGGACCCCCTGAGCGACCCGCTGAGCAGCGCCCCCACCGGGGCGCCCCGCTCGGCCGCCGTCCATCCGCCGCCCCCTCGTCCGCCCGGACGAGGGGGCGGCGTTCTGTGTTCTGAGTGCAACGTGTTCTCATCTCGCGGCCGCGTTGCTACGGTGCCCCAGCCCTGACGCCGCATCAGATCGAGCACCGGGAGGCCGACCATGCGCGCCCTCGTAGCCGCCGCCATCGGGCTGGTCCCAGTCCTCCTCCTCATCCTGCTCGTCTCCGTGGTCGACCTGCCGCCCGACGGGCCCACCTCGCCCAAGCCCCTCCTCACCGCCGACCCCGGCCCCAAGAAGTAGGAGGAGCCACGCCCATGCGCCGCCGCGCCAGCCTCGTCCTGCTCTCCTTCGCCGTGTTCTTCGCCGCGATGGCCCCCACCCTGCGCTGGTACGTCTTCCCCCGCGTGGCGAAGATCCCGCCGAACCAGTACCAGGAGATCGTTCTGGAGGCGAAGCCCGCCACCCTCGTCGACTACTCGACCCTCACGGCGAAGGAGGTCGAGAAGCTCACGATCATCCAGACGCTCAAGGGCAATGTGGAGGAGTCGAAGCGGATCGAGCGCAACGCCGGCCGCGACGTCGTCGTCTGGGACGCGCTCACCTACATCACCGGTCCCGACGGCAAGATGGTCTCCAAGATCCCCGAGCGCTACATCTTCGACGCCCACACCCAGGACCCGGTCAACGCGACCGGCGCGATGGTCGACGGCGACCCCGTCCGGCGCGAGGGCATCGAGTTCAAGTGGCCCTTCCTCACCGAGAAGCGGGACTACCAGTACTACGACGCGCGCTCCCGCACCTCGGCGCCCATCCATTACAAGGGCACCCGCACCTTCCGCGGCATGGACGTCTACTACTTCGAGCAGACCATCCCCTGGACCAAGGTCCCCATGCCCAAGACCATGCCGGTCGAGGGCATCACCCCCGAGATGATCAGCCAGTCGGGCATGACCATCTGGTACACGACCAAGCGGATGT
Organism: Streptomyces sp. NPDC012508; assembly: GCF_042902595.1. Classification (NCBI taxonomy): domain Bacteria; kingdom Bacillati; phylum Actinomycetota; class Actinomycetes; order Kitasatosporales; family Streptomycetaceae; genus Streptomyces; species Streptomyces sp. NPDC012508. The sequence goes on along the minus strand of NZ_JBIBEO010000006.1, from coordinate 213,611 downwards.
TCTGGGTCGACCCCGTCACCGGCGCCCCCGTCAACGGTGAGGAGATCCACAAGGAGGAGCTCCGCAACGAGAAGTCCGACTGGAAGGTCACCGCCTTCTCCGGCCATGTGAAGATGCGCGAGGACTACATCCGCAGCACCGTCGAGCTGGTCAGGACGAACCGCACGGTCGTCCTCCTCGTCACCTCCTATCTGCCGTGGACGTTCGTCACCCTCTCTCTCCTTCTGCTCGCCCTCTCCCTCTGGCTGGAGGCCCGCGGCCGGCGCCCCGGCCCGGACGCCCCCGCTACCGCTCCCTCCTGAGCCGCGCGCTGGTGTGCCGCGTCGGCTCCGCCCCCGCCGGGTCCTCCGGCCAGGGATGCTTGGGATAGCGCCCGCGCAGCTCCGCCCGCACGGCGCGGTAGCCGTCCCGCCAGAACGAGGCCAGATCGGCGGTGACGGCCGCCGGCCGCCCGGCGGGGGAGAGGAGATGGACCACGACCGGCGTCCCGGCGGCCACCTTCGGTGTCTTCGCGAGCCCGAACATCTCCTGCAGCTTCACGGCGAGGACCGGCTGCTCCCCGCCGTAGTCCACCCGTATCCGCGACCCGCTGGGCACCTCGATCCGCTCCGGCGCGAGCTCGTCGAGCCGGCCCGCCTCGCCCGTCGCCCAGGGCAGCAGCCGCCCCAGCGCCTGCGCCGCGTCGATCCGGCCGAGGTCCGCCCGCCGCCGGGCCCGCGACAGCTCGGGCTCCAGCCACTCGTCCGCCCGGGCGAGCAGAGCCTCCTCCGACATCTCCGGCCAGGGATCGCCCATGACGCGGTGGAGAAAAGCGAGGCGCTGTCTCAGCTCCTCGGACTCCCGGTTCCACCGCAGCAGCCCGAGCCCCTCGCGCCGGAGCCCGTCCAGGAGCGCCGCCCGTACGAGCCCGGCGTCGGCGCCGTCCCTGAGCGGGCGGACGGCCAGCTCGACGGCGCCAAGACGGGACACGGACCGGGCGACCACGTCCCCGTCCTCCCAGTGGACCTCCTCGCCGGAGGCGAGCAGATGCCCGGCGGCTGCCCGCGCCACGTCCTCGTCCACCACGGCGGCCAGCCGCACCCGGGCCGTGGCGCTCCGCGCGGTCCGGTCCGCCACGGCGACGGCCAGCCACTGCGCGCTGGCGAGCCCTGAGCCGTCGGCCGTCTCGGCACCCGTCCCCGACACCATGAGGAACCCGCCGCTCTCCCGCGCCCTGGCCACCCGCTCGGGAAAGGCGTACGCCGTCACCAGTCCGGCCACGGCGTCCTCCCCGCCGACTGCCGGGGCCCCGCCTCCTGCCCGTGGCGCCCCCGGTCCCGCCTCGGCGGCCGACCGCTCCAGCCGCCGGGCCTCCGCCTTCCAGCGCGCCCCGTACCCGTCGGTGCCCCGCCGCGCCGCGCGCCAGGCCGCCGCCAGGTCGTCGCCGTACTCCCGGGGCGGCTCCTCGCTGAGCAGCGCGACCACCTCGGCCGCCCGCCGCGCTCCGACCTCGGCCGCACCGTCCAGGAGGGCCCGGGCCAGCCGAGGGTGCACCCCGAGCCGGGACATCCGTACACCCCGCTCCGTCGCGCGTCCCTCCTCGTCCACCGCCCCGATCGCCGTCAGCACGGAGCGGGCGGCCGCCATCGCCCCGGCCGGCGGTGTGTCCAGGAGGGCGAGTCCGGCCGCCGTGGGGTCGCCCCAGCAGGCCGTGCGCAGGGCGAAGGAGGCCAGGTCCGCGATCTCGATCTCGGGGGAGGGGAAGCGGGACCGGCGCCCGTCGTCCGCCTCCGCCCAGCAGCGGTACACGACGCCGGACGACTCACGGCCGGAGCGGCCCGCGCGCTGCGTCGCGCCCGCGATCGACACCGGCACCGTGGCGAGCGACCCCAGGCCCCGGGCGTGGTCCATCCGCGGCTCCCGGGCCAGGCCCGAGTCCACGACGATCCGCACCCCCGGCACGGTCAGGCTCGACTCAGCCACCGACGTCGCGAGGATCACCCGGCGCCGCCCACCGGGCTCCGCCCCGCGGAGTACCGCGTCCTGCACGGCCGCAGGCGCCCGCCCGTGCAGCTGGAGCACGTCGGCGTCGAGGTCCGCCAGCATCCCCGCCGTGCGCGCGATCTCTCCCGTGCCGGGGAGGAAGCAGAGGACATCGCCCTCATGGCGCTCGCACGCCAGGCGGACCGTCGCCGCCACATGGCGCAGCAGAGTGGGATCCACCCAGGTGCCGTGGGAGGGCCGGACGCCGGCAGGCGGTCCGGCGAACCGGACGAGGTAGCCGTATCCCTCGCCCTTTCCCCGGACGATCGGCGCCGGACCGGTGCCGTCCAGGACCGTCAGGAGCTGCGACCACGCCTCGGCGTCACTGGTGGCCGAGGCGGCGATCAGCTTCAGCTCGGGCCGCAGCGTGGCCCGGACGTCCACCAGGAACGCCATCGCCGTGTCCGCGTCCAGATGCCGCTCGTGGCACTCGTCGAGCAGCACCACGTCCACGCCCGCCAGCTCCGGATCGCGCTGGAGCCGCTGGAGGAGGATTCCCGTCGTCACCACCTCGACGCGGGTCGCCGGGCCGGTCCGGCGCTCGCCCCGGACCGAGAAGCCGACGGCGTCGCCGACCTCCTGGCCCAGCAGCCACGCCATCCGCCGGGCAGCCGCCCGCACCGCCATCCGGCGCGGCTCGGCCACCAGCACCCGGCGCCGCGGTCCGTCCCCTATGAGACCCGCGAGGGAGAGCGGCACCAGCGTGGTCTTGCCGGTGCCGGGAGGCGCGTACAGCACCGCCGTGCCGCGCTCCTCGAGCGCGGTCAGCAGCTCGGGGACGGCTTGGCGGACGGGGAGACGGTCGAGTGCGTCGTGTCGGATCACGCACTCAGTCTCGTACGTCGTCACCTGCGGCGGGCGACGCTGTCCACAGGCCCTGTCCTCCTATATGACCGGCGGGATCTGTGTGACCAGCGGGGTTCAGGGGGCCGGCGAGGCGCTCGTGCCCGTCAGTCCCGCTCGCACACGAAGATCGCGGTCCCCGGGATCAGGTTTCCCCGCAGCGGAGACCAGCCGCCCCACTCCTGGCTGTTCCACTCCGGCCACTCCGGCTCGACGAGATCCACCAGCCGGAAACCGCCGGCCACCACGTCGCGTACCCGGTCGCCGATCGTCCGGTGGTGCTCCACATAGACGGCCCGACCCTGCTCGTCCTGCTCGACATAGGGGGTGCGGTCGAAATAAGAGGCCGCGACCGACAGCCCCTCGGGGCCCGGCTCGTCGGGGAAGGCCCAGCGGATCGGGTGCGTCACCGAGAACACCCACCGGCCGCCCGGCCGCAGCACCCGGCGCACCTCGCGGAACACCTTCACCGGGTCGGCCACGAACGGCACCGCGCCGTACGCCGAGCAGGCCAGGTCGAAGGCGCCGTCCCGGAACGGCAGCGCGCCGGCGTCCGCCTCGACCAGCGGCACGTCGTCGCCGATCCGCAGTGCGTGCTGGAGCTGCCGGTGCGAGAGGTCGAGCGCCACCGGCCGAGCCCCCTGCGCCGCGAGCCAGCGCGAGCACTGCGCCGCGCCCGCGCCGATCTCCAGGACGTCGAGCCCCTTCAGCGCGCCGGCCGGTCCGAGCAGCCCCGCCTCGGCCTCGTCGAGGCCCTCCGGACCCCAGACGAAGCGGTCGTCCCCGAGGAACGACCCGTGCTCGCTCTGGTACTCGTCGGCGTTCCGGTCCCACCAGCCCCGGCTCGCCCGGCTGCTCTCCGCGTCGCCGGTGTCACGCCGGGTCGCCTCCGGCTCGTACTCGGGCCCGTCTTCCTGTTCGTACTCTTGGTTCATCTCGCCCGTCGATGTAGTTTGCGCACAGCGTCGCTGCGCGGCCCCGGCCAGGATGGCCTGGGGAGACTTGAGTTGTGCCGGGTATATGGCGTTCCGCCCCGCGTGCGCGCTTCGCGCATTGACCCTGTCCGGCTGCCCCCGTATGCTAAAGGTTGCGCTGCGGGCCTGCGCGCCTCAGACGGAGCAGGCCGCGCTCGCACGGTTGTATGTCCCCTCGGTTCTCGAGGCGCCCACCGGTCCGCCCGGAAGGCGCTTCATTGGCTGTCCGGCTTCTTCGGTGCGATACGGGCTCTCGGCGTAGCAGTACCTACGACTTTCTGTCCGTAACCGGAGCCCTTTCCCACATGACGAGCAGCACCGAGACCACCGCCACCACCCCGCAGGTTGCGGTCAACGACATCGGTAACGAGGAAGCCTTCCTCGCCGCGATCGACGAGACGATCAAGTACTTCAACGACGGCGACATCGTCGACGGCGTCATCGTGAAGGTCGACCGGGACGAGGTCCTGCTCGACATCGGTTACAAGACCGAAGGTGTCATCCCGAGCCGCGAGCTCTCGATCAAGCACGACGTCGACCCGAACGAGGTCGTCAAGGTCGGCGACGAGATCGAGGCCCTGGTTCTCCAGAAGGAGGACAAGGAAGGCCGCCTGATCCTCTCGAAGAAGCGTGCCCAGTACGAGCGCGCCTGGGGCACCATCGAGAAGATCAAGGAAGAGGACGGCATCGTCACCGGTACCGTCATCGAGGTCGTCAAGGGTGGTCTCATCCTCGACATCGGCCTCCGCGGCTTCCTCCCGGCCTCCCTGGTCGAGATGCGTCGCGTCCGCGACCTCCAGCCCTACGTGGGCAAGGAGCTCGAGGCGAAGATCATCGAGCTGGACAAGAACCGCAACAACGTGGTCCTGTCCCGCCGTGCCTGGCTGGAGCAGACCCAGTCCGAGGTTCGCCAGACCTTCCTCACGACCCTCCAGAAGGGTCAGGTCCGCTCCGGCGTCGTGTCCTCGATCGTCAACTTCGGTGCCTTCGTGGACCTGGGTGGCGTCGACGGTCTCGTGCACGTCTCCGAGCTGTCCTGGAAGCACATCGACCACCCGTCCGAGGTTGTCGAGGTCGGCCAGGAAGTCACCGTCGAGGTTCTCGACGTGGACATGGACCGCGAGCGCGTCTCCCTGTCGCTGAAGGCGACCCAGGAGGACCCGTGGCAGCAGTTCGCCCGTACCCACCAGATCGGCCAGGTCGTCCCGGGTAAGGTCACGAAGCTGGTTCCGTTCGGTGCGTTCGTCCGCGTGGACGAGGGCATCGAGGGTCTGGTCCACATCTCCGAGCTGGCCGAGCGCCACGTGGAGATCCCGGAGCAGGTCGTCCAGGTCAACGACGAGATCTTCGTCAAGGTCATCGACATCGACCTCGAGCGTCGCCGGATCTCGCTGTCCCTGAAGCAGGCCAACGAGTCCTTCGGTGCCGACCCGGCGTCGGTCGAGTTCGACCCGACCCTGTACGGCATGGCCGCGTCCTACGACGACCAGGGCAACTACATCTACCCCGAGGGCTTCGACCCCGAGACCAACGACTGGCTCGAGGGCTACGAGACCCAGCGCGAGGCCTGGGAGACCCAGTACGCCGAGGCGCAGCAGCGCTTCGAGCAGCACCAGGCTCAGGTCATCAAGTCCCGCGAGGCCGACGAGGCCGCCGCTGCCGAGGGTGGCGCCGCCGCTCCGGCCGGTGCCCCGGCGGGCGTCTCGGGTGGTTCGTACTCCTCGGAGTCGGACGACAACTCCGGCGCCCTGGCGTCGGACGAGGCCCTGGCTGCCCTGCGCGAGAAGCTGGCCGGCGGCCAGAGCTGAATCAGCTCTGCTGCTAGGCACTAGCTAGCCAACGATCGAGGCCCGTTCCCCTCCGGGGGAGCGGGCCTCAGTCGTGCCCCGGGGGAGCAGGCCACGCGCGCGTGCTCAGGCGCTGACACTCCGTCCACGAAAACCGGACGACAGGGAATGCTCATGTCCCGGGCAGCGTTCTTCTCTAGGAACGCGAGGAGGAGCGGTAATCGTGCTTGATCCCCAGGATTTGTACGAATGGGACCAGAAGGGCCTGGCCGTCGTGGACGTGGCCCTGGCGCAGGAGTCGGCCGGGCTGGTCATGCTCTACCACTTCGACGGCTACATCGACGCGGGTGAGACCGGCGAGCAGATCGTCGACCGCCTGCTGGACACGCTGCCGCACCAGGTGGTGGCCCGCTTCGACCACGACCGGCTCGTGGACTACCGCGCGCGCCGGCCGCTGCTGACCTTCCGACGCGACCGCTGGACCTCGTACGAGACACCGGCCATCGAGGTCCGCCTCGTCCAGGACGCCACCGGCGCCCCCTTCCTCCTGCTCTCCGGCCCCGAGCCGGACGTGGAGTGGGAGCGGTTCGCCGCCGCCGTCCGCCAGATCGTCGACCGCCTCGGTGTCCGGCTCTCGGTGAACTTCCACGGCATCCCCATGGGAGTCCCGCACACCCGCCCCGTCGGCCTCACCCCGCACGGCAGCCGCACGGACCTCATGCCCGGCCACCGCAGCCCCTTCGACGAGGCCCAGGTCCCCGGCAGCGCCGAAGCGCTCGTCGAGTTCCGGCTCACCGAGTCCGGTCACGACACCCTCGGCGTCGCCGCCCACGTCCCGCACTACGTGGCCCGGTCCTCCTACCCCGACGCCGCGCTGACCGCGCTGGAGGCGATCACGGCCGCCACCGGCCTCGTCCTGCCCGGTGTCGCCCACACCCTGCGCACGGAGGCCCGGCGCACCCAGACCGAGATCGAGCGCCAGATCGGCGAGGGCGACGACGAGCTGACAGCCCTGGTCCAGGGCCTTGAGCACCAGTACGACGCGGTGGCGGGCGCCGAGACGCGCGGCAGCCTGGTCGCGGAGCCCGTCGACCTGCCGTCGGCGGACGAGCTGGGCCGCGAGTTCGAGCGCTTCCTCGCCGAGCGGGAGGGCGACGCGTAGGCGACGGACCGCGGGTCCTAAGCTGCCGCTCATGCTGAAGGTGGGCCTGACCGGCGGTATCGGCGCCGGCAAGAGTGAAGTGTCGCGGCTCCTCGTCTCGTACGGGGCCGTGCTGATCGACGCCGACAAGATCGCGCGCGAGGTCGTCGAGCCCGGGACACCCGGGCTCGCGGCCGTCGTGGAGGCGTTCGGGGCGGAGATCCTGACCGACCAGGGCGCCCTGGACCGGCCGAAGCTCGGTTCGATCGTCTTCGCCGACGCCGACCGTCTGGCCACCCTGAACGCCATCGTCCATCCGCTGGTCGGCGCCCGCTCCGCCGCGCTGGAGGGCACCGCCGGGCCCGACGACGTCGTCGTCCACGACGTGCCCCTGCTCACCGAGAACGGCCTCGCCCCGCTCTACGACCTGGTCGTCGTCGTGGACGCCTCCCCGGAGACCCAGCTCGACCGGCTGGTACGGCTGCGGGGCATGGCCGAGTCCGAGGCGCGCGCCCGGATGGCTGCCCAGGCCACGCGCGAGCAGCGCCGGGCGATCGCGGACCTGGTCATCGACAACGACGGGCCGCTGGGCCGGCTCGAACCCCAGGTACGCAAGGTCTGGGACGAGCTGACGCGGCGGGCCGCCGAGGGGGCCCGGTAGAAAACGGCGCGGCCCGTGCTGATCGGCCACGCTTCCGGCTGGGTAGGGATCGCGGGTGCGGCAGTGGGACGGCCGGGACCGACGTACCGGCCGGCTGGTGCTCCGGCACGGAATACCGCTGCCGCGCCCGATGTTGAACCGCCGGAGCAAGGGAAGGATGCCACCGTGGCCGAGAGGAACCCCGAGACCCACGTCATCGACTTCCGCGCCGCCGAGCAACTGCTGGCAGCGCGGGATCCTCGCGGTGCCGTGAAACTGCTCGACTCGGTGATCGCCGCCCATCCCGAGAACACCGCGGCTCGGCTGCTGCGCGCCCGCGCGTTCTTCGCCGCAGCTCAACTGCGCCCTGCCGAGCTCGAGTTCGAGCTGGTCCTGGAGCGCGAGCCGGACAACGCGTTCGCGCACTTCGCCCTGGCCCGCACCTACCAGCGCTCCGGCCGGCCCGACCAGGCCACCCGCCACTTCCGCCTCGCGGCCGCGCTCGACCCCAAGCCGGAGTACCTCCAGGCGGCCCGCTTCGGCGTCGAGGACTGACACAGCCCGCCGGCCGCGCACCGCCGCACGCGTCGTCAGCGACGGCGGCCCGTGCCCCTGCCGCCGTGATCGGGTTCGTACGGCGGGATGTTCCGGCCGGGCTGCCAGTGCGGCCCCTGATGGATGTGGCGCAGCACCATCGACATGTCGACCGCGGCCACGACGAACAGCACCCCGCAGGCCGCCGCCCACCCCGGCCTGCCCACCAGCGCGAAGGCCGTCGTACCGAAAGCGGCCCAGAGCAGACCCCACAGACTCAGCCAGAACCGCATCCGCAGGGCACTGCGCGCGGTCGCCGGTTCACTGCCAGTACGCATGACGTCGCATCTCCTACTCAGGGTCTACCCCCGGCGCGCGGGGGCGAACATCACTCGAACGAGGGGCGTCCGGGCCGTCGGGGCGTCTGCGGGAACGGCCGTCCGAGGGCCTTCGTTCTCCTGGGCATGAGCGGACGGATGCGTGAGGGACACCAAGGGACAGGGCCCGGAGCCATCACCCCGGACGGCTGCGCCGTCGACGTCTACCGGCGCCTCGGGGTGGGACGCGAGCCCGATGTGATCGAGGCCGCCGTGCCGGCCGGAGCCGCACTGCTCGAACTGGGCTGTGGCGCGGGCCGGGTGACGAGGCCTCTGGTCGAGCGTGGTTTCACCGTGACGGCGGTGGACGAGTCGGCGGAGATGCTGGAAGCGGTCAGAGAGCGCGTGCCAGGCGTGGAGACGGTGCGCAGCCCGATCGAATCACTGCGCCTGGAGCGGCGGTTCGACGTGGTGATGCTCGCCTCGTACCTGGTGCACACGGCCGAACACGACGACCGGCAGGCGCTCCTGGCGGCCTGCAGACGGCATGTCCGCGACGACGGCTGCGTGCTGATCCAGCGCGAGGGCGAAGGATGGCACGTGGAGGTGCCGCGCGAACGCGAGGACCCGGGTGGCTGCACGGTACGGATCGTGTCCGCGGACCCGGTCGGTGACGGCGTCAACTCGGTCCACGCCGAGTACGTCTTCCCGGATCTGCGATGGACCCAGACCTTCCTTTCGAGGCCCCTGAGCAAGGCGGACTTCGAGCGGTATCTGGAGGAGGCGGGTCTCGCGGCCGACGCCTATCTGACGGACGACGGCACCTGGGTCCGGGCCCGCCCCACGGCCCGCTGAGAACCGTCGGACCGGGCACCGGATCGGCGATGAGTTTTCGGTGCCCCGCCCGTCTACCCCTGTGACAGCGAACGCAACGCCGACAGCAGGGGGACCACCCATGACCACCGACATCGCCTCCACGACCGCCGCCTCCACGACCACCGCGGGGACGGGGCGCCTGAGCCGCCGCGCCGACATCTCCGTACGGGTCGTGCAGATCCTCCTCGCCCTCGCCTTCGCGATCCCGAGCGCGGGGCCGAAGCTCGTCGGACACTGGTCCGCCGCCGAGTCCTTCGATGCGATCGGATGGGGCGACTGGCTGATGTACACGGTCGGCGCCCTGGAACTGGCCGGAGCGGTGGCGCTGGTGATCCCGATCCTGTCCGGCGCCGCGGCGACGGCGCTCATCGGTCTGATGATCGGCGCGTGCATCACCCAGCTGACCGTTTTCGACGGGCAGTACGCCCTGACGCCGGTCCTCTTCGCCGTGCCGCTCGCCGTGATCGCCTGGACCCGCCGAGACCGCACCGCGGAGCTTCTCGCACTGATCCTGCGCCGCCGGGCGTGAGGCGACCGTCCGGCGCTCAGTGCACGAAGCTGTAGCTGCGCCAGGGGAGGGTGTCCGGCGCGATCCGGTTGCTCGTGTTGGTGGCCACGTAGATGGAGTCGCCCTGGCAGTTCCGGTTCGTGTACGCCTTGAGGTCGATGAGAGTCTCGTTCTCGATCGACGTCGCGCCGGACGGTGCCAGGCGGTGACAGCCGGTCACCAGCGGGCTCGTCACGGAGACCACGACCTCGCGCCCGGTCTCGTAGATGACGGGGCCCACCGCGGTGCGGCCGAGGCCGGAGCAGCCCGCGACGCCGAGGGTCAGGAGCGCGGTCCCGGCGGCGGTGCCGAGACGCCGGTGAACGGACATGGCGGTTCCTCGTCTGTGGGGCGAAGGCGGCAGAAGCCCTGTTCACGTCACCCTGCCGCCTGCCGGGCGGGCTGTCATCCGCTGCTGGGCCGCCCGGGCGAAGCGGCGCGGGCGCTCGTTGTCAGACCCCACCCGTAAGGTCGGAGATCCAGAAGGAATCCGCCGCGGAACGGGAGGTGACCAGCGCGATGACCCAGCACACCTGGCAGACCTGCGCCGCCGTCTTCCTCCCGGCCTCACTGCCCCGGGAGGGGCGGGTCGCCTTCTGGTCGCCGGACGGCGGCGCACCGCCCGTGTCCCCGGCCGAGGGCGTGGAGCTCACGGAGCTCACCGTCGTACGGCGGCACGGCGCCGGGGTCCGCAGCCGCACCGTCCCCGCCGTGATCCTCGGGGTCGCCGAAGCCCTGCCCCATCTGGTCGTCGCCCGCCACCACTCGGGCGCCCACCCCGCGACCGCCTGCTGGGGCGCAGCCGCCCTGCACGCCCTGCATCTCGCCGCGCGGGGCCGGCTGCTGCCGGGGCTCACCGCCGACGACCTGGACGCCTGGCGGGCAGGGCCGCTGGACGCCGATGACATCGCCCATCTGCGGGCCGTGGCCGCCGCCATGCCCCACGAGGCCCACGCGGTGCCCGTTCCCGGGCGTAGCCCGCTCCAGCTGCCCGAGCCGGAGGCGCTGGTGCGGGCCTTCCTCGACGCGGTCGCCGACACCCTGCCCCGTACTCCCGCCGCGGCCCACGCGGCCGGCGCGCCGTTCGCCGCGCGCGCCGCGCAGCACCTGCCCCACGCGCGGGCCTGGGCGGCCGAGGCGGCGGCCGGCATGGACGCCGGAGTCCGGGTCTCGCTCCGGCTCGACCTCAGCGGATACGAACTCTTCGACGTCGCCGAGGAGGGCGGTGACGAGCGAAGGGCCGCCGCGGCCCTTCTCCAGGTCCACAGCCTCGCCGACCCCACCCTGGTCATCGACGCCGCCGCGCTCTGGGCGGGCGACGGTGACGAACTCTTCGGACCGCGTGCCCGGATCGACGCCGTCCTCGCCCTGCGCCGCGCGGCCCGCGTCTGGCCACCACTCGGCGGGCTCCTGGAGCGCGACGTCCCCGATGTCCTCGCCCTCACCGAGGACGAGCTGTACGACCTCCTCGGTCCCGCCGCCGCGCGCCTCGCGGACGCCGGGGTGGCCGTCCACTGGCCCCGTGAGCTGGCCCGCTCGCTCAGCGCCTCCGCCGTCGTGCGGCCGCCCGTCGCCGCCCCCGGCTCCGCCACCGACGGCACCGCGTTCTTCGACAGCGAGGAACTGCTCCGCTTCAACTGGCAGTTGGCTCTCGACGGCGACCCGCTCACCGACCGGGAGATGGACGCCCTCGCGGAATCCCACCGCCCCATCGTGCGGCTGCGCGACCAGTGGGTGGTCGTCGACCCCGACCTGGTCCGCAAGGCCCGCAAGCGCGAACTGGGCCTTCTGGAGCCCGTCGACGCCCTCGCCGTCGCCCTCAGCGGCACCGCAGAGGTGGACGGAGAGACCGTCCGGGCCGTGCCCGTCGGCGCCCTCGCGACGCTCCGGGACCGGCTCGTCGCCGGCCCCGAGGAGGTCGAGGCACCCGCCGGACTGGACGCCACCCTGCGCGACTACCAGCTGCGCGGACTGGCCTGGCTCGATCTGATGACCTCGCTCGGCCTCGGCGGCTGCCTCGCCGACGACATGGGCCTCGGCAAGACCGTCACCCTCATCGCCCTCCATCTGCGCCGCGCCCGCCGCGCGCCCACCCTGGTCGTCTGCCCCGCCTCTCTGCTGGGCAACTGGCAGCGGGAGATCCAGCGGTTCGCCCCCGGCGTCCCCGTGCGCCGCTTCCACGGCGCCGACCGTTCCCTCGAAGGACTCGCCCCGGAGTCCGGCACCGGCGGCTTCGTCCTCACCACCTACGGCACCCTGCGCACCAGCGCGCCGCACCTGGCCGAACAGGAGTGGGGGATGGTCGTCGCCGACGAGGCGCAGCACGTCAAGAACCCGTTCTCCGCGACCGCCAAGGCGCTGCGCACCATCCCCACGGCCGCCCGCGTCGCCCTCACCGGCACGCCCGTGGAGAACAACCTCTCCGAGCTGTGGTCCCTGCTCGACTGGACGACCCCCGGCCTCCTCGGCCCCCTCAAGGCCTTCCGCTCCCGCCACGCGCGCGCCGTCGAGAACAACGAGGAGATCGAGCACCAGGAGGCCGTCGAGCGCCTCGCCCGGCTGGTCAGGCCCTTCCTGCTGCGCCGCCGCAAGTCCGACCCCGGCATCGTCCCCGAACTGCCGCCCAAGACCGAGTCCGACCACCCCGTGGCCCTCACCCGCGAGCAGGCCTCGCTCTACGAGGCGGTCGTCCGGGAGACCATGGCCCAGATCGAGGGCGCGGAGGGCATCGCGCGCCGTGGGCTCATCATGAAGCTGCTCACCTCGCTCAAACAGATCTGCAACCACCCCGCCCAGTACCTCAAGGAACAGACGGCCAAGGGAGGCGGCACGGCCCGGCTCGCCGGCCGCTCCGGCAAGCTCACCCTGCTCGACGAACTCCTCGACACGATCCTGGCCGAAGGCGGCTCCGTCCTCGTCTTCACCCAGTACGTCTCCATGGCCCGGCTGCTCGCCGACCACCTGGCCGCCCGCGCGATCCCGGCCCAACTGCTCCACGGGGGAACGCCGGTGGCCGAGCGCGAGCGCATGGTCGACCGCTTCCAGTCCGGCGACGTGCCCGTCTTCCTGCTGTCGCTGAAGGCGGCGGGCACCGGGCTCAACCTGACCCGCGCCGGCCACGTCGTGCACTTCGACCGCTGGTGGAACCCGGCCGTCGAGGAGCAGGCCACCGACCGGGCCTACCGCATCGGACAGACCCAGCCCGTCCAGGTCCACCGGCTCATCGCCGAGGGCACGGTGGAGGACACCATCGCCGAGATGCTGCGCGCCAAGCGCGCCCTGGCCGACGCCGTCCTCGGCACCGGGGAGGCCGCCCTGACCGAGCTGACCGACCGCGAGCTGGCGGACCTGGTGTCCCTGAGGAGGCCGTCGTGAACCGCCTCTCCGGCTCCTCGCCGCGCCCCGACGGCTCCCGCCGCCCCGGCTCCGGAAGGTTCGCCGGCCCTCGCCACGACGACCTGCGCCGTACGTTCCCCGCGCTCGCCCCGCGCGAGGCGCCGGACGGACGCTTCGCCGCCACCTGGTGGGGCAACGCCTGGGTGGAGGCCCTGGAGGACACCGCCCTCGACCCGGCGCGGCTGGCCCGCGGCAAGGCGTACGCCGGACGCGGGCACGTCGACGCCATCACGGTCACCCCCGGCCGGGTCGTCGCCTACGTCCACGGCACCCGCCCCCGCCCGTACCGCACGGAGATCCGGCTGCGGACCCTCGGCGACGACGGCTGGGAGCGGTTCCTCGACGAGGTCGCCGCGCGGCCCGACCACATCGCCGCACTGCTCGACAAGGACGTCCCGCACGCCCTGGGGGCCGTCACCGGACTGCTGCCCGCGCCCGGAGACCTCGTCCCCGACTGCTCCTGCCCGGACGACGGCTTCCCCTGCAAGCACGCCGCCGCCCTCTGCTACCAGTCGGCGCGGCTCCTCGACGAGGATCCGTTCGTCCTCTTCCTGATGAGGGGACGGGGCGAGCAGGAGATCCTCGCCGCCCTCACCCAGCGCAACGCGGCCCGCTCCGCCGCCGAGAAGACGGCGGCGGCGCCCGCGATGGCCACGGTCCCGGCCCGCACCGCACTCGCCCCCCACTCCGGCCACGTCCTGCCGTCGCTGCCCCCGCCCCTCCCCGCGCCGGCCCAGCCCGGCCGCCCGCCCGCCTACCCCCCGGACACCCACGCGCCCGACCTTCCCCCAGCCTCCGGCCGGGTGTACCCCCATATCGCTCCGCTCGCCCTGGACCTGCTCGCCACGGAGGCCGCCGCCCGGGCCCACACCTTCCTGGTCACCGGGCACGACCCCGTCGCCTCGCTCACCCCCTGGCAGGACGCCGTCCGGCTGGCCGCCGCGCATCCGGGTTCCGGGCTCACCGCCTCCACCCGCGCGCTCTACCGCGACCTCGCCTACGCCCTGGACCGCACCCCCACCGACCTGGCCCGCGCCGTCGCCGCCTGGCGGCAGGGCGGAGCCGCCGGACTCGCCGTCCTCGAAGAGCCCTGGGACCCGCCGGCAGGCCCCTTCGACCGAGCCCGCCCCGCCCTGCTCGCCGCCGACCTCCCGGCCTTCCGCCCCTGGCGCAACCGTCTGTCGACCCGCTCCCTCCAGCTCCGCTTCGGCCGCGACGGACTCTGGTACGGCTACGAGTCGGACGCCGACCGCGAGGACTGGTGGCCCCGCGGCACGCCCGACGCAGACCCCGTCGGCGCACTCACCGATCTGCTGGGGCGCTGACCGCGGCGCACGGCCATACCGCTGGGCGATCGAACGACAGAGGCTGCCCCGTCCGTTCGAGGTCAATCCCACTCGATGGAGTGAAACCCGCCATCGGCCTGATCCGGCCTCGCCAGGATCGCGTTAATTGCGGTACGGGCGAATGCCCGTGAACACCTCCGGAAGGCAGGAAGCCATGAGGCACATTCGCCGAAGTGGTCTGGCCACACTGATGGTCACGGGTGGCGCGCTCGCGCTCTCGGCGGGCGCCGCGCACGCCGGCTCCGGTGCACAGGGCGCCGCTGTCGGTTCGCCGGGCGTCGGCTCCGGCAACACCGTGCAGCTGCCGGTGCACGCCCCGGTCAACGTCTGCGGCAACACCGTCAACGTCGTCGGGCTGCTCAACCCGGCCGTCGGCAACCGCTGCGCGAACATCAGCGGGTCGGGCGGCTCGGACGCCGACGGTCCGGGCAGGGCTCACAAGGACCTGCCCGGCACCCCGCGCAGCGGCGGGCAGCAGGGCGGCGGTTCCCAGCACGGCGGCGGACAGCACGGCGGGTCCCAGCACGGCGGCGGGCAGCACGGCGGCGGGCAGCACGGCGGCTCCGGGGCCGGTTCGTCCCACGGCGGCTCGTCCAACGGGGGCGGCGCGATCGCCGAGGGGCACGCCGAGGGCTCGCCCGGTGTGCTCTCCGGCAACGGCCTCCAGCTGCCCATCGACCTCCCGGTCAACGTGAACGGCAACTCCGTCAACGTCGTCGGCATCGGCAACCCCGCGTTCGGCAACACCTCGGTCAACGGCCCGTCCCACCCCGAGGGTCCCGGCGAGGAGCCGAAGCCCACGCCGCCGAGGAACCTCCCCGTCCCGGTCCCCGAGACGGAGACCGAGACCGAGAAGCCCGCCCCGGCGCCCGCCCCGCAGACCAGCTCGGTCGAGCTCGCCAGCACCGGTTCGGAGCTGGTCGGCTACGCGGCCCCCGCCGGAGCGGCCCTGCTGCTCGGCGGCGCACTCCTGTACCGCCGGGCGCGCGGCATGGGCGCGCAGGTCTGAGGCCCCCCGCGCGGGTCCTCCCGGCCTCACCTCACCCAGGGCGCCAGGCCCGGAGCACCGTCTCGATGGCGGGTGCGACCCTGGTCCGGGCCTGGTGCCGGGGGACCCCGCGCATGAGCAGTGAGTCGTACTCGGTGTCGACATGCCGTACGGCGGCCCGCACCGCGGCCGTGACCGCGCCGCGGTCGAGCGCCCGCCCCGCCGCCGTACGTCCCACCCGGCCGCTGCCCTTCGTGGAGGCGTGGGCCGCGATCTCCGCGGCCCGGTCCAGAGGGCAGCGCGGAAAGAGCCGCAGGATCTCGGCCTCCAGCGCCGCCGTGACCTCCGCGTCCCGCGCCGCGCGGCGCGCCGCGTCCCGGGCCCGCCGCCTCGCCCGCGCCTCCGAGTCGGCCAGGCAGGCCGCCTCGGCCCGGGCGAGCGCGGCTTCCTCGACGAGCAGCCCCTGACGCTCGTACCGGGTGCGGCGCCGGTTGTGCCGTACGACCACCGCCCACAGCGCGCTGGCCTCCCGCGCCCGGCGGGTGAGGGCGGTGTCCCCGCGGCGCAGGAACACCAGATGGCCCAGGTCGGCGCAGTCCAGGCAGACGGGTGCGTTGAACTCGACGATCATCCGCTCCAGAGGCCCTTGGTGGCACTCCGAGCAGCGACGGCGCTTGAGCGGCTCGACGACGACGGGGGCGACCAGGTCCACGGCGGCCTCCTCAGCGCACGCCGGGAGCGGCGGCGGCGATGAACCGGTCGAGCGTCGCCTTCGCCTCCTGTGAGCGGTTGGCGCGGTCCTCCTCGCCGGTCGCCTCGTGCATGCAGTTGGTCATCTCGAAGGCGGCTTCGGCAAGTTGGCGGGTATCCGCGTCGTCGCAGACCAGCTGGACGCGGAAGAGGGCCTGGCGGGTGGCGGTGCGCTGACGGTACGAGGCGTAGCGCGACGCCTCCGCCTGCTCCGAGTCCGGGTCCTGCAGCGCACGGAACCAGCGGTCGTTCTGGCTGCGCCGGTAGTCGACGACCGCGCCCGCGAAGGCGCTGTAGGCCGCGATCCGTTCCTGCCGCAGCTGCTCGTCGCGGGCCAGCACCGCCGTACGCTCCGCGGCCCGGCTCTGGAACCAGTGCGTGGCGATCACACCCAGCAGGGTTCCCGCCACGGCGATCAGTGCCGTATCCATGACCCGGTCGCTCCTCCGCGCACTCAAGTGGCCGCAATAATCGTTCGATTCCCCGTGCCGGCCCCGGCTAAGGTCCGTCGTGTGGCAACGAAACTCAATCAGATCATCGCAGTGGAGAAGGGCGTCAAGTCCAGGGCGCAGCAGGACCTCACCGCGGCGCACCACGGGCTGCAGAAGCCGGCCCTGCTCGCCGGCATCTCCCGGACGTACCAGCCGAAGGACGAGGAGGGCGAGCAGCTTCCGCCCGAGTCCACGCTGGTGCAGGTGAAGGCCGAGGACGTACTGCGCGACACCGCACGGGCGTTGACGAGGCTGTTCGATGTGACCGCCACCAAGGACTGGGCCAACTGCGAGGCGCGCGCCGACATCACGGTCGACGGACGCGTCCTGGTGGGCCAGGTACCCGTCGCGTACCTCCTCTTCCTGGAGAAGCAGCTGACGGACATCCATACCTTCGTCCGCAAGCTGCCGGTCCTCGACGCGGCCGAGTCGTGGACCCAGGACCCGTCGACCGACGCGTGGAAGACCGAGGTCGTGCGGACGGTCCGGACGAAGAAGGTGCCCCGCAACCACGTCAAGGCGGAGGCGACGGACAAGCACCCGGCGCAGGTCGAGGTGTACTACGAGGACGTGCCGGTCGGTTACTGGACCACCGTCAAGTTCTCCGGCGCCCTGCCGGCCCGGCGGGTGAACGAGCTTCTGGAGCGGGTGGAGAAGCTCCAGCAGGCCGTGAAGTTCGCCCGTGAGGAGGCGAACAGCGCCGAGGTCACCGACCAGCGCGTCGGCGACGCCGTCTTCGGCTACCTCTTCGGGTAGCGGGAAGACCCCATGAACTCCCCGGCCACAGAACACGGCCGGGGTGCGCGAGGAGCGCAAAGCTGAAACTGAAGCTTGTCGTGAATCCGCGGTTCCAGTGGAGGTTCGAGTCCTCCTCCCGGCACTCTCACCTTCCGAGCCGGGATAGCCCAACCAGGCAGAGGCAGACCGCGATCAATCTCAGACTCTTGCTCCAGACTCAGCATTCGCCGCTCATCGCCGGATCGACCGGGCCCGGGCCCTGGTGCGTCGAAATGCCAGTTCGAATCTGGTCCGCCGAGCTCGATCGGCGGTGGTCCAACGGCAGGACGCGACGCCATGACGACTGACCCGGGTCCTCAAGTGTGCCGGCGTGTGATGTGAGTGGCATCGAACAGGGTCCGGGGGCAGGCTACGCCCTCGGACCCGCTCCTTTTCCGGCCTCGACGCGCCCGTCGTATGGGCGCGGCCTCGACGCCCTACGTCGTACGGGACTTCGCCGGGACGCACAGCCAGGCGAGGACGGCGGCGGTCAGGTAGGCGAGCGCACCCACCGCCATGCTGACGCGCAGCCCGGCCCCTCCGTCGGGGGCGGTGACGAGCAGGCTGCCACCGAGCGCGACCCCGGTGGCGCTCCCGATCTGCCGGGTGGTGTTGAACAGGGCGGACGCGGTCCCCGAGTACGCCGAGGGCGCGGCGCCCATCACGGTGGCGGTCGAGCCGGTGAGGGCGAAGGAGGTACCGAACCCCGCGGCCATCATCGGGGCCACCAGCAGGGCGTATGCGGGGTCGGGCCCGGCCGCGGCCCAGCCGGCCAGCCCCAGGGCGGCCAGGAGCATGCCGGAGATCACCAGCGGACGGTCGCCGGTGCGGCGGGCCAGCCGTCCGGACAGGACGGACGCGAACATGGTCATCGCCACCGCCGGGAACAGCGCGAGACCCGTTTCGAGGGCGCTGTAGCCGCGATGCTGCTGGAACTCCAGGCTGGCGGTGAACACCATGCCGTAGAAACCGAAGTTGAACAGCAGCCCGATGACGGCTCCGCCGCCCATGGCGCGAGTCCGGAGCAGGTCCAGGGGGAGAGCCGGGGCCCGGGCCAGCCGCTCGCGCACCGCGAACGCCACCGCCGACAGCACGGCCAGGGCCAGTCCGCCCAGGACGACCGGATCGGACCAGCCCCGCCGTCCGGCCTCGTTCAGCGCCCCCGTCAGCAGTGCCACCCCCGCGACGACCGCGACCTGAGCCGGCCAGTCCAGCGCCCGGCCGGGGCGCCGCGGCGAGCGTTCCACGTGGCGCAGTGTCAGCACCAGACAGGCCGCGCCCACCGGCAGGTTGATGAGGAACACCCAGCGCCAGCCCACGGTCGAGACGAGCAGCCCGCCCAGGAGCGGTCCGGCGGAGGCGGCGATGCCCGCCATCGAACCCCACAGCCCGAAGGCCCGTGACCGGGCGGCCGGCGCCGGGTAGGCCTGCTGGAGCAGGGCCAGGGAACCGGGCACGATCAGTGCCGCGCCGAGCCCTTCCACCAGTCGGGCCGTCACGAGGAACGGGGTGCTGGGCGCGAGCGCGCACGCGGCCGAGGACACGATGAAGACGGCGACGCCCGCGCAGAAGACCCGGCGGTTGCCGAGACGGTCGCCCAGCGCGCCACCGGTCAGCAGGAACCCGGCGAAGACCAGCGTGTACCCGTCGGTGATCCACTGGATACCGGTGAGCGAGGCCGACAGCTCCCGGCCGATCACGGGAACGGCGACGTTGAGGATCGTCACGTCCAGGATCACCATGAAGTACCCGGCGCACACCGCGAGCAGCGGCGCCCAGGACCGTCGCTCAGGCTCCGGTGGTGGCTCGGGGGAGGGCGTGGAACCGTCACCGCCGGAGGACTTCCCGAACTCCACGGCCCCAACTCCCATCCGTCCGCGGAGGCCCACGTCACGAGCCAGCGTAGGGGCCGGGCGGCCCTACTGCCGGTAGCCGCTCAGGAAGCGTCCGATGCGGCTGATCGCCGCGTCCAGGTCGTCGGCGTACGGCAGCGTCAGAATCCGGAAGTGGTCCGGTCGCGGCCAGTTGAAGCCGGTGCCCTGGACCACCTGGATCTTCTCGCGCAGCAGCAGGTCGAGGACGAACTTCTCGTCGTCGTGGATCTTGTGCACCTTCGGGTCGAGGCGCGGGAAGGCGTAGAGGGCGCCCTTCGGCTTCACGCAGGAGACTCCGGGGATCTCGTTGAGCTTCTCCCAGGCCTTGTCGCGCTGCTCGTGGAGCCTGCCACCCGGGGCGGTGAGCTCGTGGATCGACTGCCGGCCGCCGAGCGCGGCCTGAATGGCGTACTGGGCGGGCGCGTTCGGGCACAGCCGCATGGAGGCGAGCATGGTCAGCCCCTCCAGGTAGCTCTTCGCGTGCTGCTGCGGGCCGCTGACGACCAGCCAGCCGGAGCGGAACCCTGCCACGCGGTACGTCTTGGAGAGCCCGCCGAAGGTGAGGACGACGAGGTCCGGGGCGAGGGAGGCGGCCGGGTAGTGCACGGCCTCGTCGTAGACGATCTGGTCGTAGATCTCGTCGGCGAAGACCATCAGGCCGTGGCGGCGGGCGAGGTCGAGGATGCCCTCGACGATCTCGCGCGGATACACCGCTCCCGTGGGGTTGTTGGGGTTGATGATCACGACGGCGCGCGTACGGTCGGTGATCTTCGACGCCATGTCGTCGAGGTCCGGGTACCAGTCGGCCGACTCGTCGCAGAGGTAGTGCACGGCCTTCCCGCCCGCGAGGGTGGTCACCGCCGTCCACAGGGGGAAGTCGGGGGCGGGGATCAGTACCTCGTCGCCGTCCTCCAGGAGAGCCTGGACGGCCATGGAGACCAGTTCGGAGACGCCGTTGCCGAGGAAGACGTCGTCGACGTCGACCTCCGGCAGGCCCATGGCCTGGTAGCGCTGGGCGACGGCGCGCCGGGCGGAGAGGATGCCACGGGAGTCCGTGTAGCCGTGCGCCTTCGGGAGCATCCGGATCATGTCCTGGACGATCTCCTCGGGCGCCTCGAAGCCGAAGAGCGCGGGGTTGCCGGTGTTGAGGCGCAGGACGCTGTGGCCCGCCTCCTCCAGGGCGTTGGCGTGCTCGATGACCGGGCCGCGAATCTCGTAGCAGACCTCGCTCAGCTTGCTCGACTGCCGGAACTCCATGCGACGACCTCCCCAGAAGTTTTGATGCTTGGTTTTACCAAGTTCGAGCTTGGAAAGTCCAACAACTTGTCTAGACTGCGTCGCATGCCACGTCAGTCACGCCAGCCGCGCCGCCGGAGCTACGACCAGTACTGCGCCTCCGCGCGCGCCCTCGACGTCGTCGGTGACCGCTGGACGCTGCTGATCGTCCGTGAACTCCTCGCCGGACCGCGCCGCTACACCGATCTGCACGCCGATCTCCCGGGCGTCAGCACGGACATGCTGGCGGGCCGCCTGAAGGACATGGAGGGCGCCGAACTCGTCACGCGCCGCCGCCTGCCGCCACCCGTTTCGGCGTACGTGTACGAGCTCACCCCCCGCGGACGCGAGCTCCTCCCGGTCCTTCGGGCTCTGGCGGAGTGGGGCGCGCCGGTCCTGGACGAACCTCGCCCCACCGACGCCGTACGCGCCCACTGGTTCGCGATCCCGCTGCTCCGCGCCCTGGAGGGCGTGGTGACGGGCGTGGTGCAAGTGACCCTGGACGAGGGCGTGTTCCATGTACGGGTCGGGGGCGCCGGGGCCGCCTCGTACGCCGACGGGCCGGCCGAGGCCCCGGACGTGCACCTGCGGACGGACACCGCGACCTGCCGGGCTCTGTCCAGCGGGGAGCTGACGCTCGCGGAGGCGGTCGCGGCGGGGCGCGCGTGGCTGGACGAGACCGTACGGACTGGCTGAGATCGTTCGGCCGTCCGGACCGCCTCCACCGGGTTACCGTATGGCCGTCCCGGCGGTCGACGGTCGTGAATCACGCGACCGCGCCCGGGAGTTGGAGGGGGTTCCATGAGGCTGGGCATATTCAGGGCGCGGCGGTTGCAGCTGAGGCAGGGTCAGGGGCTGCCCCCGGGGCTGCGGCTGCGCAAGAGCCTGGTCGTCGCGGGCACGGTCGCCGCCGTGGCGGTCGTCCCGTCCGCCGCGCTCGCCACGCCGGGCACCGGCGTGAGCGGCACCGTGCTCGCGAAGGGCACCTCCCACGGCAGGCTGAAGATCAAGGCGCCCAAGGGCGACACCGACGTCACCGTCCGCACCGTCACCATCGCGCCCGGCGGCTCCACCGGATGGCACCACCACCCCGGCCAGCTCATCGCCGTCGTCCAGTCCGGCACACTGACCCGCACCCTCGACGACTGCTCGGTCGAGGCGACCTCCGCGGGCGAGGCGTTCATCGAGCCCGCGGGCCGCAAGCACGTGCACATCGGGCGCAACCTCGGCACCGAGCCCGTCGTCCTCTACGTCACCTACCTGCTGCCCGAGGGCGCCCCGCTCTCCGTCGACGAGCCCGAGCCGGAGTGCGCGCGGGGCTGACGCCCCTCCGGCGAACCGTCACGCGGGTGTGGCAAGGTCACGTCCGTGCGATTCGAAGCGATCACCTGGGAGCGGCTCTCGGAGGCCCTGGCCGCACACGTCGACGGCGCGGCCCCCGGTGACGGGAGCGCGTGGCTCAAGGTCGCCGTCGACGGCGCGCCCGCGGCGCCGACCGGGGAGACCGCCGAGCGGATCGCGGAGGCCCTGCGGCTGCGCGGCCGGTCCGTGCTCGCCGTCGGCACCGGAGGGTTCCTGCGGCCCGCGTCGCTCCGGTACGAATACGGGAAACGGGACCCCGACTCGTACTACAGCGGCTGGTTCGACACCGGCGCGCTGTGGCGCGAGGTGTTCGGGCCCCTGGAGGCGGGCGGCGGCGGGCGCGTCCTGCCCGACCTGTGGGACCCCGTCACCGACCGCGCCACCCGCAGCCCCTACGTGGAGCTGCCGCCCGGCGGAGTGCTCGTGGTGCACGGGCCGTTCCTCCTCGGGCACTGGTTCCCCTTCGACACGACCGTGCATCTGAGGCTCTCGCCCGGAGCCCTCGCCCGCCGCAGCGAGGAGCCCTGGACCCTGCCCGCCTTCGAGCGGTACGAGAACGAGGTCGGGCCGTCCGAGGCCGCCGACGTGGTCGTCCGCGCCGACGACCCGCGCCACCCGGCCTGGACGGGTCTCCCAGGCCAGGACGTGCCCTAGGGCTCGGCGGCCGCCCGCCCACCGCTCACCGCGCCGTCGGCGGCCTGGCCCTCACCGCGTCGTCGGCGGCCGCCCGCCCACCACGGTCACCGCCTCCGCGCCGGCCCGGCAGCCCGCCGCTGCCGCTTCCCGCGTGTCCGCGCCCGCGAGCAGAGCCGCCAGGAACGCCCCGGCGAACGCGTCACCCGCGCCCGTGGAGTCCACCGGCGCCACCTCCGGAGCCGCGACCCGGCTCGTGACCGCACCCGCCTCGGCGACCAGAGCGCCTTTGGCGCCCAGGGTGACCGCGACGAGCGGGAACGCCCGGCTCAGGGTCGTGGCCGCCTCCTCCGGCTCGGCGCACCCCGTGAGCAGCAGGGCCTCGTCGGCGTTCGGGAACAGCACCTCCACGCCCCGCACGGCCTCGAGGAACCTCTCCACACCCAGCTGCTTCAGGAACCCCACGGACGCCGGATCCACGCTCACCGGTATCCGCGCCTCCCGCGCGCCGCCCATCGCTCTCAGCGCGGCGGCACGGCTCGGCTCGGCGAAGAAGAGGTACCCCGACAGATGGAGACGAGCCATCCCGTCGAGGAACGCGTCGGACCAGTCGGCAGGGGAGATGCGCAGCGCCGCGCCGCTGTCGGTCAGGAACGTGCGCTCGGCGCTCGCGTCGACCAGGGATATCACCGTCGCCGGGCCGGCCTCGCTGTCCGGTACGAGCATCGGCCGTACGCCCGCCCGGCGGAGCGCCCGGTCGTGCCACTCGGCGTCGTCCGTGCCGACCCTGCCGAGCAGTGACACCGGCGCGCCTCCCGAACGCGCCGCCCAGCAGGCCGCATTGGCGCCGGCACCGCCCGGCAGTCGCCGGATCTCGGCGGCCGTGTCGGTCGCCGGCATGAGCGGCGTCCTGTGCCGGGCGACGATGTCGGTGACCACGTCGCCGACGACCAGAAGACCGCTCATGCGCCGAAGCCGGCGTACGCGGAGGCGATGCTTGCCCCGAGCCGTACGTTCCCGCGCACCGCCGCCAGGTTCGCCTCCAGGGACGCCCCGTCCGTGTGCACCATCAGATACTCCAGCAGGAACGGCGTCACGGCCTGCCCCACGATCCGCTTCTCCTTCACCGCCGCGAGGCCCTGGGCGAGGACCCGGTCGTGCAGCCCGGGATCCAACTGCTCGTCCTCCGGCACCGGATTGGCGACGATCACCGCGCCACGCGGCTCGCCCAGCGAGTCCTGGGCCCGTATCACGCCCGCCACCTCCTCGGGGGTGCGCAGCGTCCAGTCGACCGGCTCCCCGGAGGAGGCCAGATAGAACCCCGGGAAGTGCTCCGTGCCGTACCCCACCACCGTCACGCCCAGGGTCTCGAGCCGCTGCAGCGTCGCGGGGACGTCGAGGATCGACTTGACTCCCGCGCACACCACCGTGACACCGACCCGGGAGAGCAGCCGCAGGTCCGCCGACTCGTCCTGGGTCTCGGTCCACTCCCGGTGCACCCCGCCGAGCCCGCCGGTCGCGAAGACCCGGATGCCGGCGGCGTCCGCGAGCCACGCCGTCGCGGAGACGGTCGTCGCCCCCGTCGCCCCGGTCGCGAGCGCCGGCGCCAGGTCACGGTGGCCCAGCTTCCGTACGGCCGGGTCTTCCGCGATGCGCGTCAACCCGCTTTCGTCGAGCCCGACATGAGCCACCCCGTCGATGACGGCGATCGTCGCGGGCACGGCGCCCCCGGCCCGGACCAGAGCCTCCAGCTCTCCGGCCACGGCCAGGTTGCGCGGGCGCGGCAGGCCGTGAGCGATGATCGTGGACTCCAGCGCGACGACGGGCCGGCCCTCGTGGAGCGCCTCCCGCACCTCTTCGTACACCTGTGTGGACATGTCCCATTTCTGGCGCACCCACGCCCCACTCAAACCTCGGTGGCGAGCTTCAGCCACACCGCGGCAGGGCGGGCAGCCGCACCGCGTCGACCACCTGGATCACCGGCCGGGAGCCGTCGGCCTTGGCGTTGCCCAGGCTGTACGCGACCGCCAGCGCGCCGCCCCTGGCCTGCGCGTAGCCGTAGGCGGGAGTGATCCGAGCGTACGAACCCGAGCCGAGGTCCAGGGCGTACGACGTCTCCGGTGTGCGCCAGGTGACCAGTCGGCCGCTGATCCGCAGCTGGTCCATGCCGTCGACGGCCGGGGACCTTGTCACGGCCGCCGTGGGCCGCGCGTCGCCGGTGCGCCACACCATCAGGCGCGGCTCGGTTTCGCCCTCCACCCAGGCCCATGTGCCACCGGACCCGTTCTCTCCGTCCGGTCCGCTCCCTCCGTGCGTTCCGCCGTCGGCGACCACCGAGCGGATGTCCCGGAGCGCGGCCAGGGGGCCCGGCAGCTCGGCCGGCCGCCCGTCCACGAGCGAGACGGCTGCCAGTCGGGTGCCGGAGCCCGTGGACTCGCGCCACACCAGCAACCCGCCCGCCGCGAAGGGGGCGTCGACGACGCCCGTGTGCAGGGCGCGGGGGGTGCCGCCCGCGGCCGCGGCCGCGTACACCGTGGCCTTGCCGTCGCCGACCCCCTGCGCCCAGTGGACCGTGCCGTCGCGGACGACGGGCTGGGGCAGGGGGCCCGGCCGGTCGGCCCGGGCGAGGCGCCGGGACGAGCCCGTCTCGGCGTCCCACACGTACAGACTCCACGGGCTGTCCAGCGTCCGGCCTTCCAGGACGGCGAACGCGGCCCACCGGCGGCCGTCGAAGTCGGCCGCGAGCAGTTGGTGCTCGACCGGGTCGGCGAGCGCGAGCAGGGTGCGCGGCGCATCGCCGCCGTCCACCAGCGCCGCCCGCCTGCGGTCGCCGCCGCTGAGCTGGACGGCTGTCCAGCCGGGGCCGGTGTCGGTGAGCACCGCCCGCTCGCCTGCCGGTGCCCGCAGCTCGCCCGCGGCGAGCGCGGAGCGCCAGGCCGCGGGAAGCTTCACCTCGCACGCGGCGGCGAGCGCGGTCGGTCGGGGCGCGGGGGCGGTCGACTCGCGCGGGGCCGGCTCCGGGCCGCTGTGCCGCGCCGACGAGCATCCCGCGACCAGGATGCCCGCCAGCAGCACGGTCAGCGCCGCCCGGGCGCCGACCGGGGAGAGGGTCCTACCAGACGTAACCACGGCCGCCCATGATGGTGGTGATGGTGTCGGACGAGATGTGCGCCGACTTGGGTACGGCGCCCGCCCACGAGATCACGCTCGTGCTCACCCCGCCCACGGGATCGAGGTAGTTGACCTGCCCGGCGGCGTTGTCCGTGTTGTAGCCGTCGATCGCGACCCAGTGGAATATCTCCACGTTGGGGTGGCCGACGAGGTGGGGGCCGCCCGGCACCTCCCAGGCGTTGCCCGCTATCGCGTAGTCGGCGTCGGTGTTGTGGGTGATGTGCTGCTTGAAGTTCGCCTTGTCGGTGGCGGAGGGGGTGTACGGCAGCGCACGGGGCACGTAACCGGCGCCGGGAAGGCGGTAGTTCAGCGCGTCGGCCATCGGGTAGCCCGTAGGGCTGGGGACGTTGATGTTGATGCCGTACCAGGCGGTCCCGCTGGTGGTCGTCTTGAGGAGGTTCGCCGCGTCCTGCTGGGAGCGGCCGGCGACCTCGTCGGCCGCGGACTGGGTGATCACGAGAGTGGCCGGGCCGCACCAGTACGAGGTCTTCTGGGACTGGTGGACGCCGCCGGAGAGCTTGTAGCCGGCGAGCGCCGCCTGGGTGCGGATCCCGTCGTACGCCCGGGTCGCCGCCGCCTGCTTGGCGTCGCTCAGTCTCTGCTGGGCCGGGGTCAGCCGCTGCGGACCGAGGGTGTCGTACGCCGCCTTGTAGGAGGCGCCGGGGGCTATCGGCTCACGGGCCGCGGGCTCGGAGGCGGCCTGCGCCGTGGGCGCGGCCGCGAGGACCGCGAGCAGCGCGGCGGCGGTCAGGACGGTGGCGGTGCGGGGGGCCTTGCGAGGAACGAAGGACGACGCGGGCATCGCACTCTCCTGTCGGAGGTGGGGGAGGAGGTCACGGAGCGAGTTTGACGCGCACACGCCAGGCTTGACAGGGGGCTCGGGGGATTCCGTCCGACCAACATTGGGCGCACCAAAGGCGCCTGCGGTGACCAGCGGGAACATCGGTCCACCGGCAGTCCTGCCGGCCCTGTTTTCCGGCCGTGCGGCGCCGAGACGCCGGCCTCGGCTGCGTGCGCGTATGAGCGGTTCCGCCCCCGAGGGAGCCGAAGTGTTCATCTGCCACTTCTACGACGCCCTCGGGCCCGGCAACGACCGGACGTACGCCGATTGGCCGCGTCGACCACTCCTTCGGAATCGGTGGCGGACCGCGGACCGCTGCCCGCCGGGTACGGCGAAACTCTCCTCCAGGGCCTGTCCCGTGCTGCCCCCGGGCGTACTTCGGATTTCGTCGCGGCCTCGCAGCCGGCGAAGTCGGCTGGTCAGGGGCGAAGCGGAGGGGATTCTTCCAGCCGGTCCTGGCCGTGAGACGGCCCGGAGCCCCCGCTACAGTCACCGGCCATGACGACTCATGACCAGCCCTCGTTCGCCGTCCACATCCCCGACGCGGAGCTCGAGCCCGAGCCGCTCGACCCCGCCCAGATCGTCTCGGGAACGCCCGAGGTGACCGGCAAGGTCCTGTGGGAGTCCGCCGACGGCAAGCAGGTGCGCGGCATCTGGCAGATCACTCCCGGAGTGGTCACCGACACCGAGGCCGACGAGCTCTTCGTGGTCGTCAGCGGACGGGCCACCGTCGCCGTCGAGGGCGGTGCCACGCTGGAGATCGGACCCGGTGACGCGTGCGTGCTGCGCGAGGGGGACCGGACCACGTGGACGGTCCACGAGACGCTGCGCAAGGCGTACCACATCAGCCTCTGAGTGCCGGTGGGGGAGCGGGAGCCGAGAGCCGGGCCGGGCGTGGCGTGCGGTGGGACGCGCTCGGCTCGCTGCCGAGCCCGCGGCCTCGGAGCTCGCCGCCAGGCCCGCGGCCTCGGTGCTTCGGCGCTCCTCAGGCCCGCGGCCTCGGTGCTTCGGCGCCCCTCAGGCCCACGGCCTCGGGCTTCGGGGCCCTCTCAGGCCCGCCGCAGCACTCCGCGTACCGCCAGTGCCGCCATCGGCAGCAGCAGACACGCGCCCACCAGGTTCAGCCAGCCGTAGCCCGCGCGGGCCACGATCAGTCCGGCCATCAGACCGCCCAGGCCCGCCGCGGTGTTCATGACGAAGTCCGACAGGCCCTGTGCCGCCGCCCTGGCTGCCTGCGGAACGGAGTCCGTGAGCAGGGCGGAGCCCGAAACCAGACCCGCCGACCAGCCCAGGCCGAGGACGAACAGGCCCGCCGCGGTCTGCCCATGGCTGGGACCGGCCGTGCCCGCGAGCAGCGCCGCCGTGGAGAGGAGCCCGACCGCGAGGCCGATGACGGAGAGCCGGCCCATGCGGTCCGACAGCCAGCCCATGACCGGGGAGAAGGCGTACATGCCGGCGATGTGCCCGCTGATCACGAGGCCGATCAGCTCGATCCCGGCACCGTGATGGCTCAGCGCCACCGGGGTCATCGACATGATCGAGACCATCGCGGTGTGCGAAACGGTCACGGTGACCAGCGCGAGGCGGGCCCCCGGGGACTTCCGTACGGCCCGTACGCCCGCCCTGAGCGAGCGCCCCTCGGCTCCCTGGCTCTCTTCCGGACCGGCCAGGGCGCGCGCCGTGAGCAGGGGGTCGGGGCGGAGCAGCAGCGCGACCACGAGCGCGGCGATCAGGAACGCGCCGGCCGCCCAGACGAAGGGCCCTGCCGTCGCCGGGATGCCGAGTCCGGCGACGCTCTTCCCGGCCGGCGCGGCGATGTTGGGGCCGAGGACGGCGCCGATCGTGGTGGCCCAGACGACGGTGGAGATGGCCCGGCCCCGGTGATGCGGTTCGACCAGGTCGGCCGCCGCGAACCGGGCCGCGAGGTTCGCCGAGGAGGCGGCGCCGAACCCGACCAGGCCCACGAGGAGCAGGGGGAAGCTGTTCACGACCGCCCCGAGGACGGCGACTCCGGCGCCCAGTGCCCCGATCAGGTACGCCAGGACGAGTCCGGGCCGCCGCCCGCGCGAGCCCATCAGCGCGGCCAGGGGCATGGCGAGCAGCGCCGGGCCGGCCACCGTGGCCGTCGAGGCGAGGCCCGACAGGGCTTCCGTGCCGCTGACGTCCTTGGCCAGGACGGCGGCGAGCGCGATGCCGGTGGCGATACCGAGTCCGCCGAGGATCTGCGTCGCGATCAGCACGGCCTGGATGCGTCGGCGGAGCGCCGGAGGCGCGGAAGCCGCGGCAGCGGCGGGTATCTCCGCCGGACGTGCGGAGTCAGGGGCGTCAGGGGCGTTGGTCACTGACGTGAGTGTGCCAGCCATCCCCGCCCCTGAGAACGCCACCCGCACAACCCGCGTACGAGCACCTCGGGGACATCGGCCCCGCGCGCCCCTCAGCCTCAGTATCAGCCTCAGCCTCCGCCTCGGTCTCGGTCCGCGCGTCCGCCTCAGAAGAGCGGCTGCGGCAGCACGCCCTCCAGGGCCAGCAGCGTGCGCTTCGTCTCCAGACCGCCCCCGAAGCCGCCGATCCCGCCGTCGCTCTCCACCACCCGATGGCACGGCACCACCACAGGCAGTGGATTGGCGCCCATCGCCGCCCCGACGGCCTGCGCGGCGCCCGGCTGCCCGACCCGTTTCGCCAGATCCCCGTACCCGACGACCGTCCCGAACGGCACGCCCTCCGCCAGCTCGCGCAGCACCTGGCGGTTGAAGCCCGTCGTCAGCGTCCAGTCCAGGGCCAGGTCGAACGCGCGACGCCCACCCTCGAAGTACTCCGCGAGCTGCCGTACCGGCTCGGCGAGCCGACCCGAGACGCTCTCCACCGGCTCCGCGCCGAGCTGCCCCGCCAGCCGCTCGAGCGCCGCCTCCCGGACCGTCTCGTCGGCGTGGAAGACCACGCTCACCAGACCGCGATCGGTCGCCGCGAGCATCAGCGGACCGATCTCGCTCGGCACGACCGCCCATTCCACCGTGGTGTCCATGACGATCACGGTACGACCGACCACTGACATCACGGTCGTCACGGCCGGGTCTCGTCTCGGTCTCGCCGCCGACAATTCCCGGACCTCATGGTCGTACGGCCCTCCGCGCGCCATAATCTCGCCCCGTAGTACTACTCAGCGGTACCGACTGTTTTCGGACGACGTGGCATCACGGCTGGAGGACAGACGCTCATGCAGGGCACGGTCGACGGATTCAGCTACGGCCTCGTCACCCCGGTCGCCGCCTACCTCATGGCCTGCCTCGGCGGCGCCCTGGGCCTGCGCTGCACCACGAGATCCCTGCGCCACCGCGACACCTTCAAAGCGGGCTGGCTCGCCCTCGGAGCGACGGCGATAGGCACGGGCATCTGGACGATGCACTTCATCGGGATGATGGGCTTCTCCGTCCGCCAGGCGCCCATCAGCTACGACCGTCCCATCACCTTCGCCAGCCTGGGCGTCGCGATCCTGATGGTCGGTATCGGCATCTTCATCGTCGGCTACCGCGGAGCCACCCCGCTCACCCTCGTCACCGGCGGCACCATCACCGGTCTCGGCGTCGCCACCATGCACTACCTCGGCATGGCGGGCATGCGGCTCCAGGGGACCATCGACTACGACACCCTCACCGTCGCCCTCTCCGTCGTGATCGCCGTCGTCGCGGCCACCACCTCCCTCTGGGCGGCTGTATCGGTGCATGGATTTCTGGCCAGCCTCGGTGCCAGCCTGGTGATGGGCCTCGCCGTCAGTGGTATGCACTACACCGCCATGGCGGCCGTCAACGTCCATGTGCACGACGCCGCCACCGTCACGGGCGGCGGCGACTCCGCCACCTCGCTCCTGCTGCCGATGCTGGTCGGCCCGGCCGTCTTCCTGCTGCTCGCCGCGGTCGTCGTCATGTTCGACCCGCTGCTGGTGATGGGCGACCCGGACTGGCAGCGGCCCTCCGCCCGCGGCCCCCACCGCCCCGGACTGCCGGCGCAGCGCCGCGCCCCCGCCTACGGCGAGCCCGCGAACTGGTCGGCCGGGCAGCCCGCCGGCCGCGGAGGCAGGGGCGGCCGAGGGGGCCGTGCGGACCGTGAGAGCCGCGGCCGTGCCAAGAGCGCGGGACGGGGCGCCCACCGCTCCCAGGAGTGGTGAGAAGCCGCCCCGCGAGCAGGCCGTGAGCCGTTCCCCGCCCGACTGTCAGTGGGGGGTCGTACCGTGGTTCCATGCGGCCCGTTTCCCAGATCGAACGTACGGTGGCGCCCTTCGAGGTCGTCAGTCCCTACCAGCCCAGCGGCGACCAGCCGGCGGCCATCGCCGAACTCGACCGGCGCATCCGCGCGGGCGAGAAGGACGTCGTCCTCCTCGGCGCGACCGGCACCGGAAAGTCCGCGACCACCGCGTGGATGATCGAGAAGCTGCAGCGCCCCACCCTGGTGATGGCGCCGAACAAGACGCTGGCCGCCCAGCTGGCCAACGAGTTCCGCGAGCTCCTGCCGAACAACGCGGTCGAGTACTTCGTCTCGTACTACGACTACTACCAGCCCGAGGCGTACGTCCCGCAGTCGGACACCTACATCGAGAAGGACTCCTCGATCAACGAGGAGGTCGAGCGGCTCCGCCACTCCGCGACGAACTCCCTGCTCACCCGCCGTGACGTCGTCGTGGTCGCCTCCGTCTCCTGCATCTACGGTCTCGGCACCCCCCAGGAGTACGTGGACCGGATGGTCCCGCTCAAGGTCGGCGAGGAGATCGACCGCGACCAGCTGCTGCGCCGCTTCGTCGACATCCAGTACACACGCAACGACCTGGCGTTCACGCGGGGCACCTTCCGCGTCCGCGGCGACACCATCGAGATCTTCCCGGTCTACGAGGAGCTCGCCGTCCGCATCGAGATGTTCGGCGACGAGATCGAGGCGCTCTCCACGCTCCACCCGCTCACCGGCGAGGTCATCAGCGAGGACCGCGAGCTGTACGTCTTCCCCGCCAGCCACTACGTGGCGGGCCCCGAGCGCATGGAGAAGGCGGTCAACGGCATCGAGCGCGAGCTCGAGAGCCGGCTCGCCGAGCTGGAGAAGCAGGGCAAGATGCTGGAGTCCCAGCGCCTGCGCATGCGCACCACGTACGACATCGAGATGATGCGCCAGATCGGCTCCTGCTCCGGCATCGAGAACTATTCGATGCACTTCGACGACCGCGAGCCCGGCTCCGCGCCCAACACGCTCCTCGACTACTTCCCCGAGGACTTCCTGCTCGTCATCGACGAGTCGCACGTCACCGTTCCGCAGATCGGAGCGATGTACGAGGGCGACGCCTCCCGCAAGCGGACCCTGGTCGACCACGGCTTCCGGCTGCCCTCCGCGCTCGACAACCGCCCGCTGAAGTGGGAGGAGTTCCAGGGGCGGATCGGCCAGACCGTCTACCTCTCGGCCACTCCCGGCACGTACGAGCTGTCGCGCGGCGACGGCTTCGTCGAGCAGATCATCCGCCCCACCGGCCTGGTGGACCCCGAGGTCGTCGTCAAGCCCACCGAGGGCCAGATCGACGACCTCGTCCACGAGATCCGGCTGCGGACCGAACGGGACGAGCGGGTCCTCGTCACCACGCTCACCAAGAAGATGTCCGAGGACCTCACCGACTACTTCCTGGAGCTCGGCATCCAGGTCCGCTATCTGCACAGCGACGTCGACACCCTGCGCCGTATCGAGCTGCTGCGCGAGCTGCGGGCCGGTGAGTACGACGTCCTGGTCGGCATCAACCTGCTCCGGGAGGGCCTCGACCTGCCCGAGGTGTCGCTCGTCGCCATCCTCGACGCCGACAAGCAGGGCTTCCTCCGCTCCGGCACCTCGCTGATCCAGACCATCGGCCGCGCGGCGCGCAACGTCTCCGGACAGGTCCACATGTACGCGGACACGGTCACGCCGGCCATGGAGAAGGCCATCGACGAGACCAACCGGCGCCGCGAGAAGCAGATCGCGTACAACACCGCCAACGGCATCGACCCGCAGCCGCTGCGCAAGAAGATCAACGACATCGTGGCCACCATCGCCCGCGAGGAGATCGACACCGAGCAGCTCCTCGGCACCGGGTACCGGCACGAGAAGGACGGCAAGGTCAAGGCGCCTGTCCCCGCCCTCGCCGCGCAGACGACGAAGGGCAGGGCCAAGGGGAAGGCGGGCTCCACCGTCGAGCTCGGCGACCGCCCGGCCACCGAACTGGCCGCGATCATCGAGGAGATGACGGACCGGATGCGGGCCGCCGCGGCGGAGCTGCAGTTCGAGGTGGCCGCGCGGCTGCGTGACGAAGTGGGAGAGCTGAAGAAGGAGTTGCGCCAGATGAAGGAGGCGGGACTCGCCTGACCTCTCCGGGGGCTCGGGCACCCCCGATGTGTTGCAAGACCGACACAAAACGCGACCGCGCCTGCTGCGGTGTCACTGCCCCTGCGTAGGGTGCTGGGAAACCGCACGCACAGCGGAGGCGGCCGCGGGGATCGCTCAGAGAGGGGACAGCGCGTGACGGTCAACATGACCAAGGGTCAGGCCATCAGCCTGGAGAAGCAGGGCGGAGGCAGCCTTTCGTCCGTACGGATGGGGCTCGGCTGGCAGGCGGCGCCCCGTCGCGGCCTGTTCGGTTCGCGTACGCGCGAGGTCGATCTGGACGCCTCCGCGGTGCTCTTCGCCGACAAGCAGCCGGTGGACGTGGTCTTCTTCCGCCATCTGGTCAGCGACGACGGCTCGGTCCGGCACACCGGCGACAACCTGGTGGGCGGCGCCGGGCAGGGCGGCGACGACGAGTCGATCCTCGTCGACCTCCAGCGCGTGCCGGTCCACATCGACCAGATCGTCTTCACGGTGAACTCCTTCACCGGGCAGACGTTCCAGGAGGTGCAGAACGCCTTCTGCCGGATCGTCGACGAGACCAACGGCCAGGAGCTCGCGCGCTACACCCTGGACGGCGGCGGCCAGTACACCGCGCAGATCATGGCGAAGGTGCACCGGGCGGGCTCCGGCTGGCAGATGACGGCCCTGGGCAACCCGGCCAACGGCCGGACGTTCCAGGACCTCATGCCCGCGATCCTGCCGCACCTCTAGGCGGCACGCAGGCACACCCACAGCTCCCGGAGGCAGCAGGCCACCGGGAGCTGTCCCACATGATCCGCACGCAAGACGCTGAGGGGACAGAGGCGATGACGGTCGAGCTGGTCCGGGGGCAGAACCACCCCCTGCCCGACACCCGACTGGAGATCCGGGTCTCGGCCGGTCATCCGGTCGTCGCCGGAGCCACCCTCGGCGACGAAGGGGGCACGGTCCTCGGAGTCGAGTGGATCGCCCACCCGGGCTCGCCCTCGCTGCCCGGCGTCGAGGTCTCCCAGCAGGCCGCGGCCGACCACCGCCTCGCCGTCGACCTGGAGGCCGTCCCGGCGGCCGTGCACCGCCTCTCGGTCCTCCTCGCCCTGCCCGTCGGCGTCGGCGGCCCGACCCGCTTCGGCGCCGTCGCCGCCCCCTTCGTGGCGGTCACCGGCCTCGACGGCACCGAGATCGCCTCCTACACGATCACCGGCCTGGACCGTGAGTGCGCCGTCGTCGCCCTGGAGCTGTACCGCCGCCAGGGCGCCTGGAAGGTGCGCGCGATGGGCCAGGGGTACGAGGGCGGCCTCGCGGCCATGCTCGGCGACCAGGGGCTCGAGCGCCCCGCCGACCTGGCCGCCTCGATCCTGGAGGCCGTCGCCAGGGGCCTGGCCCGCTCGGTCTCCGCCCCGCCCCCGCGCGTCCCCGAGACGGAGCGCGTACGTCACTCGGCGCCGACGTCGGCCGCGGAGCCGATGGCCGGCGTGGACCCGGCCCACACCGTGCCGGTCACCCCGCCGCCTCCGCCGCTGCCGTCCACCCCGCAGCCCACGCCGCAGCCGCCGCACGCGAGCGCCGGGGGCGGTGGCGGCCCCATCAGCTACGCCCATCCGGGTCGCCGCGCGGCCGCCCCCGAGCCCCAGCAGGGTCCGCCCGTGCCCGTCGCCGGGGACGCCGGCGGCTGGTCCATGGACGAGCGGCTCTACAACCAGGTCTGGGGCATGTTCGAGGACCTGGCCCGCACCACCGCCGCGTACCGCAGCGCGTGCGACTTCGCCGAGTCCCGGCTCGACAAGGAGCTCGACAGCGTGCTCTCCGACCCGCGCAGCCGCATCGGCGGCGCCGGGGACGCCGCACGCGAAGCGGCCCGCGCCAAGCACGACGAGCTCACCGCCCGCGCCCAGGAGGTCCTGGACCGGGACCTCGCGCAGCTCGCCGCCGAGTCCGAGGTCGTCGAACCGGCGCTGCCCGCCGCCTACGCACGCTGGGACAACCCCGTCTGGCACGCCTACCGCGTCCCCATGGAGGCCCCCATGGCTCTCCGCCTGGGCGACCTCCACCTCCCCGAGCGGACGGATCTGCGTATCCCGATGCTGGTCAGGCTCCCGCTGGAGCGTGGGCTCTGGGTGGACTCCGGACGCGGGCACTCGGAGGCAGCCGGGCTGCTCGACGAGGCCGAGCTGCGCCGGCTCGCGCTGGACACAGCGGTCGCGCACGCGGCGCGGCTGCTCGCGGTGTACCCGCCCGGTGAGTTCACCGTCCATGTCATCGACCCGGCGGGCTCGGGCGCGACGGCGCTCGCGCCGCTCGTCACGGCGGGTGTGCTCGCGGGCCCGCCGGCGGCCGGAGCGGCCGGGGTCACGGCCGTCCTCGCCCAGCTCACGGAGCGAGTGGACCTGGTGCAGATGGCGCTGCGGGCCGGCGCCCCCGACGCACTGCCGCCCGGCATGGACACCGCCGAGCAGCTGCTGATCGTCCACGACTTCCCGCACGGCTTCGACGACCGGGCCGTCACCCAGCTCCGCTACCTCGCGGACGAGGGCCCGGCGGTCGGGGTCCATCTCCTGATGGTCGCCGACCGCGAGGACGCCTCCGCGTACGGCCCGGTGCTCGACCCGCTGTGGCGTTCGCTCATGCGGATCACTCCCGTACCGGACGATCATCTGGCCGATCCGTGGGTCGGCCATGCCTGGACGTACGAGCCTCCGCTGTTCCCGCCCGGCAGCCGGGTGCTGCACCAGGTCCTCGCGCAGGTGGCCGAGGCCCGACGACAGTGGAGCCGCTGACCTGCGCCTTTGAGGGGTCTTTACCCTGGCCTTTACCTTCTCTTGGTTCTTCGGGTAGTCTTCTTGGCGCGGAGGGGAGTACTCCCCAAGCGCGGCGTTCCCGTCAATACGGACGGATCCTGAGCGGTCTGATCCCGGGGCGTCGGCCCGGCCCCGTCACGGACGGCCCGGGTGGAAGAGACCTCCGGCAGCGACGACGCTGATCAAGTAGCCGTACGACGCCGGAGGCGCAGTGGACGTTTCGACGACTCTCTGGGTGCTGACCATTCTCGGTCTGGGCGCCCTCATCGCGATCGACTTCTTCATCGGGCGCAAGCCCCACGACGTGTCGGTCAAGGAAGCCGGAATCTGGACGATCGTCTGGATCGTGCTCGCCGTGCTCTTCGGCATCGGACTGGCGGTCTTCGGCAACAGTCAGGCGTCCGGCGAGTTCTTCGCCGGATTCATCACCGAGAAGTCGCTGAGTGTCGACAACCTCTTCGTCTTCGTCCTGATCATGGCGAAGTTCTCGGTGCCCTCGCACCTCCAGCAGCGCGTGCTGCTCGTCGGCGTACTGATCGCCCTGGTCCTGCGCGCGATCTTCATCGCCGCCGGCGCCACGATCATCGCCAGCTTCTCCTGGGTCTTCTACATCTTCGGCGCGTTCCTGATCTACACCGCGTGGAAGCTCATCAAGGAGGCGCGCGCCGGAGAGGACGAGGACGAGTGGGAGGAGAACCGCCTCCTCAAGTCGGTCGAGAAGAAGTTCGGCGTCGCGGACAAGTACCACGGCACGAAGCTCTTCATCAAGGTCAACGGCAAGCGGGTGCTGACCCCGCTGATGGTCGTCATGCTCGCCATCGGCACGACGGACGTCCTCTTCGCCCTCGACTCGATCCCGGCGATCTTCGGCCTGACCCAGGACCCGTACATCGTCTTCACCGCCAACGCCTTCGCGCTGATGGGTCTGCGCCAGCTGTACTTCCTGATCGGTGGCCTGCTGAAGAAGCTGGTCCACCTCAGCTACGGCCTGTCGGTGATCCTCGGCTTCATCGGCGTGAAGCTGGTGCTGCACGCCCTGCACGAGTCCGGGGTCCACGTCCCCGAGATCTCCATCCCGTTCTCGCTGACGGTCATCGGCGGCGTCCTGGTCATCACGACGATCACCAGCCTGATCGCCTCCAGGAAGCAGGCGGCGCGCGAGGCCGCCGAGGGCTCGACCGCCCCCGCCGCGGAGGCGGGGGAGACCGAGAAGGACAGCGTCGGCGCCTGACCGCGTACGGCACGGAGAACAACGCACCGCGGCCGGTGCGGGCGGGACACCACCGCTCGCACCGGCCGCGGTGCGTTTCTACGCGGGCGCCTTCTCCGGCACCTGCTCCGGCGCCTCCGCCCGGGCGGAGGCCGGCAGCGTCTCCGGGAGCAGCGCGAAGCAGCCCAGGCTCACCAGCGCCACCACCGTCAGATACGCCGCCACACCCCAGGGCGGCCCCGAGCCCCCGGACAGGGTCGTCGCCAGGATCGGCGTCAGCGCCCCGCCCAGGACGCCCGCCAGGTTGTAGCCGACCGCCGCGCCCGTGCAGCGCACCCTCGGCTCGTAGAGCTCGGGAAGGTACGCGGCGACCACCGCGAACATGGTGATGAAGGCGAGCATGGAGCCCAGGAACCCGAGGAACATCAGCAGCGGCCGCCCCGTGTGCAGCAGGGCGACCATCGGGAACATCCACGCGGCGGAGGCCGCGCAGCCGGCGAGGCAGAGCGGACGGCGGCCGTACCGGTCCGCCAGCATCGCCGCCAGCGGTGTCGTGGCGCCCTTGATCGCCACCGCGGCCATGACGCAGATCAGCATGGTCGTCCGGTCGGCCCCGAGGCGCTCGGTGCCGTAGGCCAGCGCCCAGGTGGAGACCGTGTAGAACACCGCGTAGCCGACGGCGAGCGCGCCGGCGGTGAGCAGGACGAGCCGCCAGTGGTCGCGGGCGACCTCGGCGAGCGGGGCGTTCGCCCGCTGCCCGGTCGCGCTGAGCTCCTTGAACTGCGGGGTCTCGGCGAGCGAGGAGCGCAGCAGGAGGCCGCCCACCGCGAGCAGCCCGGCCGCCCAGAACGGCACGCGCCAGCCCCACTCACGGAACTGGGCGTCGGTCAGGGCGGCGGACAGCGCCAGCATCACCCCGTTCGCCAGCAGGAAGCCGACCGACGGGCCGATCTGCGGGAAGCTGGCCCACAGTGCCCGCCGCCGCTCCGGCGCGTGCTCGGCGGTGAGCAGGACGGCCCCGCCCCATTCGCCGCCGAGGCCGAGCCCTTGCAGGAAGCGGAGCACGAGGAGCAGGACGGGGGCGGTGATGCCGAGGGTCGCGTACGTCGGGACGAGACCGACCGCGACCGTGGCGCAGCCGGTGAGCACCAGCGAGGCGAACATGACCGGCCGCCGGCCGTAACGGTCGCCGATGTGCCCGAAGAGCACGGAGCCGAGCGGCCGGGCCACGAAACCGACGGCAAAGGTGCCGAAGGCGGCCAGGGTCCCGGCGACGGGGGAGAACGTCGGGAAGAAGAGCGGCCCGAGAACGAGCGCGGCGGCGGTCCCGTAGACGAAGAAGTCGAAGAACTCGATGGCGGTCCCCACCAGCGACGCACAGGCGAGCCGCGCCATGGAGGGAGCCGGGCGCGACGCCGAGGGCGCGGGTCCCGGGGGAGCGGGAGGGCCTGAGGGATCCGGGGGAAGGGGAGGACCTGAGGGCCCCGGGCCGCTCAGGGAGCCCGGTGAGCCTGGTGAGGCCGAGGAGCCGGATGAGGCCGATGGGGTCGGGGGATGCGCGGGAACCTTGGATTCGACGGAATCCGAGGCGCCTCGGGGGGCGGGAGGGCTGAGAGGTTCGGCCGGTGCGGAGGAGCCCGGGGGAGCCGGGGTGTCGTCCGAGGCCGAGGAGGCCAGGGGTGCCGTGGAGTCGGGGGCTTCCGACGAGCCCCCGGCGTCCCGTGACGCCGAGGGCGGGCGCAGAGAGTGTCGGGACGGGTGCGGAGGGTGACCGTGGTGCATGTCGCGCCAACTACCCGGGGTCCGCAGGAGTTACGGGGGCGCGCGGGAGCACGCGACCGCGGCCCGCGCCCACTGGCGGCCGGAGGGCGGGGAGGCGCCACCGCCCGCGTGCCTCGGTACCGCGTGGCGCCCCGCACCCCGCCGCCGACGTGTTTCCGCCGGTCAGCGGTTCGGGACGGCCGCGTCGACGGGGCGTGTCCACCCGGTCGGGCGTGGCCCTGCGTCTCCGGCGTTCAGCCGGGGCCGGCCGGCACCGCCCGCGCACCGCCGGTCGCGCGAGCCATTCGGCGCCGCGCCGGCTCGGCCGTCACCGTTGTCCGTGAGGCGTCACCAGCCGCGTGCGCGCCACTCAGGGAGGTGCGGGCGCTGGTTGCCGAGCGTGGTGTCGTTACCGTGGCCCGGGTAGACCCAGCTCTCGTCCGGGAGGGCCGCGAAGAGCTTGGTCTCCACGTCCTGGATCAGGCTCGCGAAGGCCTTCGGGTCCTTCCGGGTATTCCCGACGCCGCCCGGGAACAGGCAGTCGCCCGTGAAGACGTGCGGGTGGCCGTGCGGGTCGTCGTAGATCAGCGCGATCGAGCCGGGCGTGTGCCCGACCAGCCGGCGCGCGGTCAGTTCCACCCGGCCGACCTTGATCGTGTCGCCGTCCTCGACCGGCACGTCCGTCGGGACCGGGATGCCCTCGGCGTCGTACGCCCCGGCGTACGTCCGCGCCCCTGTCGCCGCGACCACCTCGGCGAGCGCCTGCCAGTGGTCGCCGTGCTGGTGCGTGGTGACGACGGACGCGATGCCGTCGTCACCGATCAGCGTCAGGAGCGTGCCGGCCTCGTTCGCCGCGTCGATCAGCAGCTGCTCGCCGGTCGCCCGACAGCGCAGCAGATACGCGTTGTTGTCCATCGGACCGACCGCGACCTTGGAGATCATCAGGTCCGTCAGTTCGTGCACATCGGCGGGCCCGCCGACCTTCACCGCTCCGCTGTACGTCATGGGCTCAGCCTATCGCCGGGCACCGACGGACGGGTCCCAACGGCCGGGACTACAGCGGCGGGAGCTCCGGGAGGCGGTCGCCCTCGAGGACGGCGAGGCGGGCGCCCTTGAGGTCGCGGCCGGAGAGCCAGCCGAGCAGCTCGCTCGCGGGGCCGCCCAGGACGACGGGAGCGCCGTCGGTGCCACCGGTCCGCCAGCTGGGGCTGTTCTCCTCGGACCCGAGGCGGAGCGTCACGGGCGGGACCTCGGAGCGGCCGGACCACCTGTCCGCGAGGAAGTCGATCTCCCGCAGGACGAAGTCCTCGGGAAGGTCCTTCAGGTCGTAGCCGATCCCCAGGTCCACATGGTGCAGCTCCACCTCGACGAGGCGGCGGAAGGGCACGCGGGCCGCACGGTCCGTGACGCCGTTGCGGAGCTCCACGATCCGCTGCCAGTCGGCTGGCTCCGCGCCCACGGCCTGGAAACGCTCGCCGCTCTCGCGGACGTCGGCGAGCTGTGCGTCCAGCGGGCGCGCGGCGTCGCGCTCGATGTCCGCGTCGCGGGTGGCCGCGTCGGCGTACATCGGCCGTCCCTGGAGAACGTTCACGAGGGCGTCGGCATTGCGGGCGATATGGGCCAGGACATGGCCGCGGGTCCAGCCGGGAAGCCGTGACGGCTCGGCGACGGCCGCGTTGTCCAGGGAGGCGGCTGCGTTCAGGAGCCGCTCGGTCGCTTCACGTACAGAGTCCAGGTCACGCACATGGTCGATCATGAGGCCGACCCTAGCGCCGCCACTCATTCGGGTGAAGCGGTCGGAGCGAGGCCGGAAATCGAATGTGCGTGCTATAGGCTCGATGGAAGCATCCGGCATCCTTGGTTGTTGGGTACTCAGACACACCCAGGTACTTCCAGGCATATCTGCGACCCGCACTTCTGTGCCTCCGCTCT
This sequence comes from Streptomyces sp. NPDC012508, assembly GCF_042902595.1. Taxonomy (NCBI): domain Bacteria; kingdom Bacillati; phylum Actinomycetota; class Actinomycetes; order Kitasatosporales; family Streptomycetaceae; genus Streptomyces; species Streptomyces sp. NPDC012508. The sequence continues at coordinate 172,962 of NZ_JBIBEO010000006.1, read as the reverse complement.
CTCAAGAAAGGTGCGGACCGGCGTGGCCGACCGTCTCATCGTTCGTGGCGCTCGCGAGCACAACCTCAAGAACGTCTCGCTCGACCTCCCCCGTGACTCCCTCATCGTCTTCACCGGGCTGTCGGGGTCGGGCAAGTCCTCCCTCGCGTTCGACACGATCTTCGCCGAGGGGCAGCGCCGGTACGTCGAGTCGCTCTCCTCGTACGCCCGGCAGTTCCTCGGCCAGATGGACAAGCCGGACGTCGACTTCATCGAGGGTCTCTCGCCCGCCGTCTCCATCGACCAGAAGTCGACCTCGCGCAACCCGCGCTCGACGGTCGGCACCATCACCGAGGTCTACGACTACCTCCGCCTCCTCTTCGCCCGCGTCGGCAAGCCGCACTGTCCGGAGTGCAGCCGACCGATCTCGCGCCAGTCGCCGCAGGCCATCGTCGACAAGGTCCTGGAGCTCCCCGAGGGCAGCCGCTTCCAGGTCCTCTCGCCGCTCGTGCGCGAGCGCAAGGGCGAGTTCGTCGACCTCTTCGCCGATCTCCAGACCAAGGGGTACAGCCGGGCCCGGGTGGACGGGCAGACCGTCCAGCTCAGCGAGCCGCCGACCCTGAAGAAGCAGGAGAAGCACACGATCGAGGTGGTCGTCGACCGCCTCACCGTGAAGGACAGCGCCAAGCGCCGGCTCACCGACTCCGTGGAGACGGCCCTCGGGCTTTCCGGCGGCATGGTCGTGCTCGACTTCGTCGACCTCGCCGAGGACGACCCCGAGCGCGAGCGGATGTACTCGGAGCATCTCTACTGCCCGTACGACGACCTGTCCTTCGAGGAGCTGGAGCCCCGCTCCTTCTCCTTCAACTCGCCCTTCGGCGCCTGCCCCGACTGCACCGGCATCGGCACGCGCATGGAGGTCGACCCCGAGCTGATCGTCCCGGACGAGGACCGCTCGCTCGACGAGGGCGCCATCCACCCCTGGTCCCACGGCCACACCAAGGAGTACTTCGGCCGGCTCATCGGCGGCCTCTCCCAGGCGCTCGGCTTCCGTACGGACCTGCCGTACGCTGCCCTCCCCGCACGGGCCAAGAAGGCCCTGATGCACGGCCACAAGACCCAGGTCGAGGTCCGCTACCGCAACCGGTACGGCCGGGAGCGGGCGTACACCACCCCGGCTTTCGAAGGCGCCGTCTCCTTCGTCAAGCGGCGGCACAGCGAGGCCGAGAGCGACTCCAGCCGCGAGCGCTTCGAGGGCTACATGCGCGAGGTGCCCTGCCCCACCTGTGAGGGCACCCGTCTGAAGCCGATCGTCCTCGCCGTCACGGTCATGGAGAGGTCCATCGCCGAGGTCGCCGCGATGTCGATCAGCGAGTGCGCCGACTTCCTCGGCCGGCTGAAGCTCAACGCCCGCGACAAGAAGATCGCCGAGCGGGTCCTGAAGGAGGTCAACGAGCGCCTGCGGTTCCTCGTGGACGTCGGCCTCGACTACCTCTCCCTCAACCGCGCGGCCGGCACCCTCTCCGGCGGCGAGGCCCAGCGCATCCGGCTCGCCACGCAGATCGGCTCCGGTCTCGTCGGCGTGCTGTACGTCCTGGACGAGCCGTCCATCGGTCTGCACCAGCGCGACAACCACCGGCTCATCGAGACCCTGGTCCGGCTGCGGGACATGGGCAACACGCTCATCGTCGTCGAGCACGACGAGGACACCATCAAGGTCGCCGACTGGGTGGTCGACATCGGCCCCGGCGCCGGCGAGCACGGCGGCAAGGTCGTCCACTCCGGCCCCTTGAAGGAGCTGCTCTCCAACAAGGAGTCGATGACCGGGCAGTACCTCTCGGGCCGCAGGGCCATCGGGATGCCGGACATCCGCCGCCCCGTGGACCCCTCGCGCCGGCTCACCGTGCACGGCGCCCGGGAGAACAACCTGCGGGACATCGACGTCTCGTTCCCGCTGGGCGTCCTCACGGCCGTCACCGGAGTCTCCGGATCCGGCAAGTCGACGCTGGTCAACGACATCCTCTACACGCACCTGGCGCGCGAGCTGAACGGCGCCAAGTCGGTGCCCGGCCGGCACACGCGCGTGGACGGCGACGACCTCGTCGACAAGGTCGTGCACGTCGACCAGTCGCCGATCGGCCGCACCCCGCGGTCGAACCCGGCGACGTACACCGGAGTCTTCGACCACGTCCGCCGGCTCTTCGCCGAGACGATGGAGGCCAAGGTCCGTGGCTATCTGCCGGGCCGGTTCTCCTTCAACGTCAAGGGCGGCCGCTGCGAGAACTGCTCCGGCGACGGCACGATCAAGATCGAGATGAACTTCCTCCCGGACGTGTACGTCCCGTGCGAGGTCTGCCACGGCGCCCGGTACAACCGGGAGACGCTGGAAGTCCACTACAAGGGCAAGTCCATCGCCGAGGTCCTGGACATGCCGATCGAGGAGGCGCTGGACTTCTTCGAGGCGGTCCCGACGATCGCGCGCCATCTGCGCACGCTCAACGAGGTCGGGCTCGGGTACGTCCGGCTCGGCCAGTCCGCGCCGACGCTCTCGGGCGGTGAGGCGCAGCGCGTGAAGCTCGCCTCCGAGCTCCAGAAGCGGTCGACGGGCCGTACGGTCTACGTCCTGGACGAGCCGACGACGGGTCTGCACTTCGAGGACATCTCGAAGCTGATCAAGGTCCTGTCGGGTCTGGTCGACAAGGGGAACTCGGTGATCGTCATCGAGCACAACCTCGATGTCATCAAGACCGCGGACTGGGTCATCGACATGGGCCCGGAGGGCGGCAGCGGCGGCGGTCTGGTGATCGCCGAGGGCACGCCGGAGGAGGTCGCCTCGGTCCCGGCCAGCCACACCGGCAAGTTCCTCCGCGAGATCCTCGGCGCCGACCGCGTCAGCGACGCGACGGTACCGGCGGCGCGGAAGGCGTCCACCGCTGCGAAGAAGGCACCCGCCAAGAAGGCCGTCGCCAAGAAGGCCGTCGCGACGAAGGCCACGCCCGCCAAGAAGACGGCGGCACGCGCCCGCAAGGCGTGACGGCGAGGCCGGGGCCGCAGAAGCGGCCCCGGCGGCCCGGCCCCGTGCCCGGTGGCCCGGCCCCGTGCCCCGGCGCCCCGTGCCCCGGCACGCGGCCCGGCTGTCCGGTGTACGCGGCGGGCCCGGGCTGCCCGGCACCCGGCCCGGCTCCCCGGCATGCGGCCCGGGGTGCCTGGCACCCAGCCCGGCTCCCCCGGATCGGCACCCCCGCACCCGGCCCCGTAGGCCCCCCCCGTGCCCCCGGTCCGGCGGCAGTGCGTCAGTGGGCGGTCAGTTCGTGCGCGTACGGCGGTTCCGCGCCCGGGCGGGTGCAGGTGAGGGCAGCCGCCCTCGCCGCGTACGTCAGGAGCGCGGACCACGCCCCGGCATCCAGGGAATCCACCGGGCGGTCGGCCAGGCCGTGCAGCAGCGCCGCGTTCACCGTGTCGCCCGCGCCGATCGTGTCCGCGACCTTGACCCGCACCGCCGGGACCGACACCTCGTACGACGGGGTGTGGACCGTCAGACCCGCCGCGCCGCGCGTCACGACGACCGCCGACGGCCCCCGCTCCAGCCAGTGCGCCGGCGAGCCGCCCAGCCAGGCCGCGTCCTCCTCCGAGAGCTTCAGAAGCGAGACGTACGGCAGCCAGGACGCGAAGCGCTCGCGATAGGCGGCCGCGTCCGGGATCAGGCCCGGGCGGATGTTGGGGTCGAGGAGCGTCAGGGCGCCCCGCTCCGCCTCCCGCCGCAGCAGCGCCTCGTACGCGCTCGCGCCCGGCTCGAGGGCCAGCGAGCACGTGCCGAACGCCACCGCCCGCACCCCCTCGGGCAGCCGCTCCGGCAGGGCGAAGAGCCGGTCGGCCGTGCCCTCGACATAGAAGCCGTACTCCGCCGAGCCGTCCGCGCCCACCGAGGCGACCGCCAGCGTCGTCGGCTCCGGGCCGCGCTGGACTAGCCCGGTCGCGACCCCCGCCTCCCGCAGTCCGCCCATCAGCGCCTCGCCGAACGCGTCCGTCGAGACCCGCGAGCAGAAGGCGACCTCGGCGCCCAGCCTGCCGAGGGCCACGGCCGTGTTGTACGGCCCCCCGCCCCTGCGGGGCACCAGCGCGGGCAGCGGCCCGGCGGCGGCACCGTCCGGGACCAGATCGATCAGGGACTCACCGGCGACGACGATCACGCCCGTGAACGTAACCCATGCCCCACCGGCCACGACAGCCCCCCGGCAGGCCACTGCGGAGGCGCCGGTATCGTCGATTCGGTCACCTCATGTCCCGATCGCACCGTGGAGCGCTCATGTCCGGCCAGTCCAGCCGCCGCACCGTACTGAAGGGCGCCGCGCTCGCCGGTGCCGCCGGGCTGGGTGTCGCCGCCTGCTCCACGGAATCCAAGCTCGGGCACGCCCAGGTCCCGACCCCGACCGCCCCGGTGACCCTCGGCGCCCCCGAGGAGGTGCCGGTCGGCGGCTCCAAGCTCTACCGCGAGCAGCGCCTGCTGGTCAGCTGCCCGGCCAAGGGTCAGTACAAGGCGTTCAGCGCCCAGTGCACCCACGCGGGCTGTGTGCTCGACAAGATCGAGAACAACGAGGGCAACTGCCCCTGCCACGGCAGCCGCTTCGACGTGACCACCGGCAAGGCGCTCCAGGGCCCGGCGACGGTCCCGCTCCCCGAGGTCCCGGTCCGCGTCGAGGGCGGAAAGCTCGTCGCGGGCCCGGAGGCGTAAGGCCCGCCAGGCACGGAGGCCTACGCCCAGTCCCAGTCGACACCCAGGATCCCGGGCCGTACGCCCTGCTCCACCAGATGCACCGTGCGGTGCCGGCCGCTCAGCGTCAGATCCGAGCGGCCACCGCGCGCCGCGCCCGCCGTGGCCTGGGCGAAGCGCCGGCACCGTACCGGAAGCGCCGCCTCGTCGAACCGCACCTGGAGCACGTACTGCCCGCCGGCGAAGCTGAACCCCCGGACGTACTCCCCGCTCGGGCCGCCGGTGCCGTCCTCGAAGCCGTAGCCGAAGAGGTACGTCTCCCCGGCCCGCAGCCGCGCGTCGAACAGCAGCTCCGCGGCGAGCACGCCCGTCTCCGCATGCCACCGCACCCGCCCCGTCCGGCAGTTCTCCGTCGCCCGCACCACCACCCGCGAGGGGTCGCAGCCCGGATCTCCGTGGTGGATGGCCAGATATCGGTCGATCCCGTCCCGGTGCGCCCGCACCACATGCTGCGAGTCCCGGCCCACCAGCTCCCGCCCGGCCCCGATCCGTACCCGCTCGTGGTGGCCGACCGTGTGCAGGCCACCGTCCACCGGCGACTCGAGCTCGGCGAGCAATTTCTCCACCGCCCCCGACGCCTCCACCAGCGAACGGTACGAGCGGGCGGCTGGCCGCTCCACCTCACCGCGCGCCGCCGCGTCCCCGGCCAGCAGCCGGATCAGCGAGTTCCCCGGCAGCTGGAGGACCTCCTCCAGGGCGCGGACGGCCTTCATCGACTCCGGCCGCTGCGGGCGGCGGGCACCCTGCTGCCAGTAACTGAGGCTGGTCACCCCGACCTTCACGCCCCGGTGGGCGAGATGGTGCTGCACCCGCTGGAGAGGGAGGCCACGCACCGCGAACGCCGTGCGCAGCGCCAGGTGGAACGGCCCGGTGTGCAGCAACTGCGCCAGATCGGCCTCGGTGTGCCCCACGGGGACTCCTCAGTGAACGTTCACGACGAAGGGGGCGGGCCGCCGCGCCGCCGGGGACGCGCCCGCAGGTGACGGGAAGGCGCGTGTTCACAACCGGGTCACACCGTTCACAGCCCGCCGTCACCCCGCATTGAAGCGTGTTGACCCGTTCCGGACAACGTTCGATGCTCCTGAGCAGCGTCCGGACGCGCTCCTCCACCCCCCACACCCCCACACATCCCCACACCCCCCGTCTCGGGAGGAACGCGATGCGCAGTAGAAAGCTGTCCATGGCGGCACTCGCCGCTGCCGCCCTCTTCCTGCTCCCCATGTCGTCGGCGACCGCCGCGCCGACCAGCGAGGACGTCTCCACCCAAGCGACCCTCGCGTACAAGCGGCTGAACATCACCATGCAGGCACAGCAGAAGAGCAACTGGTGCTGGGCCGCGGGTGGCAACACGATCGCCACGTGGTTCGGCCGGAACTACAGCCAGAACCAGTTCTGCAACGCCGCCTTCAACCGCCAGCAGGGCTACGACTGCCCCAACAATCAAGCCACCCTCGGGAACGTGCAGACCGGTCTGCGCTGGGCCGGCGTCAACCCCGGCTCGTACGTGACGGGCTGGCTGCGCTACGCGACCGTGCAGAGCGAGATCAACGCCGACCGCCCGATCGAGACGCGGATCCAGTGGGCGAGCGGCGGCGGCCACATGCATGTGATCTACGGGTACGACGACGCGAACAGCTGGGTCTACTGGGGCGACCCCTGGCCCTCCAGCGACCGCTACAACTGGGCCTCGCACGCCTGGTACGTGGACAACGGGTCGTTCTCCTGGACGCACTCGCTCTACCGGATAGGGGCGTGACGACGATGACGACACGTACACGCGCGATCGGCGCCGGGTTCCTGTCCGCGGCCGCGCTCGTCACCCTCGGTGCCGTGCCGGCCGGCGCGGCCGAAGCGCCGCCGACGGCGGCCACTCCGGAGGCCGCGGCGTCCGCCCCCGCGACCCTGGACACGCTCTCCCGGTTCTTCGCACGCGACGGAGCCGTCGCGCGGTCGGCCGCGCGGCCCCGGATCGAGGGCGCGTCCGTGCCGGTGCGGGTCCTGTCCCCGGACTTCGTGGCCGGGAAGGCGGGCGCGCCTGTCGCCCGCGTCGAGTTCCACGCGAGCAGGGCGGTCGCCTCGGACGGGCAGACGGCCTCGCTGTGGACCGCGCGGCGGGCGGACGGCGACTGGCAGGTGGTGAACATCGCCACCGGCGACGACGAGGTCCGGTACGCGGCGGAGGGCGCGCGGGCGCTGCCCGGCGGGATCGTGTTCCGCGAACCGCAGATCGACGCGTGGTACGTCCAGAAGGGCGCGAAGGTGCTGCCGCTGGACGAGGACGCGGTGCGGGCGGTGGGCCGGAACGGGACGAGTCTCGTGGCTTACCGGGAGCGGGTCGTCGCGGCGTACGGGGCGAAGCTGCCCGGCTCGGTGTACGCGAAGAAGGGCGCGGCCGGCGGCTACGGCACCGAGCCCGCGGCCCATGAGGAGCCTTTCGTCGCGGCCGCCGGCGCCACGGCGGGCGCGGGCGCGGCTCTGGCCCTGGTCCTGGTCGGCATACGAGCCTGGCGGCGGCGGTCCATCGCCTGACCCGCCCGGGCACGCAGGGAGGCGGGGCGGGTGCGTTCACGCCCGCCCCGCCCCTCTCACTGCGCCAGATACCCCCCGTCCACCGGCAGTACCACGCCCGTGATGAAGGAGGCCTCGTCCGAGGCCAGGAAGAGGATGGCCGAGGCGACCTCCTCCGGGGTGCCGAAGCGGTGCATGGGGTGGAGCTCGACGATGTCCGAGAGGTACTCCTGACCGCCCGGTTCCGTGCGGGCCGCGGCGACGCGTTCCGTCTCGATCGTGCCCGGCGCCACCGCGTTGACGCGGATGCCGCGCCCCGCCCACTCCACCGCCAGGTGCTTCGTCAGCCCCGAGGCCACGAACTTCGCCGGTCCGTAGACCGCCTGGCGGGCCTGGCCCGCCACCCCGGAGATCGACGAGGTGCAGACGATCGCCCCGCCGCTCTCCTGCCCGGCCATCACCTCGATCGCGTACTTGCAGGTCAGGAACATGCCCTTGCCGTCCACGGCCATCACCCGGTCCCACTGCTCCCCGGTCGACTCCATGACGTCGGAGAGCGGGAGCACCCCGGCGTTCGCCACCAGGACGTCCAGCCGCCCGAACCGCTCCACCGCCGTCGCGATCATCCGGCGGGCGTCCTCCTCGCGCGAGACGTCCCCGACCACCGTCGCCATGTCCCCGCCGCCACCGCCCTCGCCGCCACCGTCCCCGCCGTCACCCAGCGTCGCCAGCCGGTCCCCGTTCACGTCCGTGGCCACCACTCGGGCCCCCTCCCGCGCGAACCGCAGCGCCGTCGCCCGCCCGATTCCGCTGGCCGCGCCCGTGATCACGCACACCCGGCCCGCGAGCCGTCCCGTCGCCTGTCGCGTCGTCTCCGTCGTCATGCCCGGCCAACGAGCGCACGCGGCCTGAGTGTCGGCCCCCGCCAGTAGGGTGGGGAGCATGGCCGACCCCTCCAGCTACCGCCCCAAGCCGGGGCAGATCCCCGACTCGCCGGGGGTCTACAAATTCCGCGACGAGCACCGCCGGGTGATCTACGTCGGGAAGGCGAAGTCCCTGCGCCAGCGGCTGGCGAACTACTTCCAGCCGCTCGTGAGCCTGCACCCGCGCACGGCCACGATGGTCACCACGGCCGCGTCCGTCGAGTGGACCGTGGTCTCGACCGAGGTCGAGGCGCTCCAGCTGGAGTACTCCTGGATCAAGGAGTTCGACCCCCGGTTCAACGTCAAGTACCGGGACGACAAGAGCTATCCCTACCTCGCGGTGACCCTGAACGAGGAGTTCCCGCGCGTCCAGGTCATGCGCGGCCACAAGAAGAAGGGCGTCCGCTACTTCGGTCCTTACGCGCACGCGTGGGCCATCCGCGAGACGGTCGACCTGATGCTCCGCGTCTTCCCCGTCCGTACGTGCTCCGCGGGTGTCTTCCGCAACGCCGCCTCCGCCGGGCGTCCCTGCCTCCTCGGCTACATCGGCAAGTGCTCCGCCCCCTGTGTGGGCCGGGTCACCCCCGACGAGCATCGCGAACTGGCCGAGGAGTTCTGCGACTTCATGGCGGGCCGCACCGGCACGTACATCCGCCGCCTCGAGCAGCAGATGATGGATGCGGCCGAGGAGATGGAGTACGAGAAGGCGGCCAGGCTCCGCGACGACATAGGGGCGCTGCGGCGCGCCATGGAGAAGAACGCCGTCGTCCTCGCCGACGCCACCGACGCCGACCTGATCGCCCTCGCCGAGGACGAGCTGGAGGCCGCCGTCCAGATCTTCCACGTCCGCGGCGGGCGCGTGCGCGGTCAGCGCGGCTGGGTCACCGACAAGGTCGAGGCCGTCTCCACGGCCGGCCTCGTCGAGCACGCGCTCCAGCAGCTGTACGGGGAGGAGAGCGGCGACGCGGTCCCCAAGGAGGTCCTCGTTCCGGCCGTGCCCGAGGACGCCGACGCCGTCAGCCAGTGGCTGAGCGGCCGCCGCGGCTCGCAGGTCTCCCTCCGTGTCCCGCAGCGCGGTGACAAGAAGGACCTGATGGAGACGGTCGCGCGCAACGCCCAGCAGGCGCTCGTGCTGCACAAGACCAAGCGCGCCAGCGATCTGACCACCCGCTCCCGGGCCCTGGAGGAGATCGCCGAGGCCCTGGACCTGGACTCCGCGCCGCTGCGGATCGAGTGCTTCGACATCTCGCACCTCCAGGGGCAGGACGTCGTGGCGTCCATGGTCGTCTTCGAGGACGGGCTGCCGCGCAAGAGCGAGTACCGCCGCTTCCAGATCAAGGGCTTCGAGGGGCAGGACGACGTCCGCTCGATGCACGAGGTGATCAGCCGCCGCTTCAAGCGGTATCTCGTCGAGAAGGAGAAGACGGGGGAGTGGGGGCCGGAGGGCGTCGCCGTCGACGCCGACGGCGATGCGGTGGACACCCACGGTGACGGGGCGGACGGCGTCGGCGTGCCGGTGGACGACACCCTGCCGGTGCCCGGCGCAGGCGCGATCGGCGCCGGCGAGAACGGCGCAGGTACGAACGGCTCCGGCGCGGGCGGCGCTGGCGCGAACGGCTCCGGCGCGGGCGGACCCGGCCCCCGCCGCGACGGTCCCCACCGCGACGGTCCGCACGGCGGCGGTCCGCTCGTGGACGGCCCGCGTCACGACGGCCCGCTCGCCTCCGGTGAGGTGCCCGTCGACGACGGCCGCCCCAAGCGCTTCGCGTATCCGCCGCAGCTCGTCGTCGTCGACGGCGGGCAGCCCCAGGTCGCCGCCGCCCGGCGGGCCCTGGACGAGCTGGGCATCGACGACATCGCCGTCTGCGGCCTCGCCAAGCGGCTGGAGGAGGTCTGGCTGCCCGGCGACGACGATCCGGTCGTTCTGCCGCGCTCCAGCGAGGGTCTCTACCTCCTTCAGCGGGTACGTGACACGGCTCACGACTTCGCCATCCGCTACCAGCGCTCGAAGCGGAACAAGCGCATCAGGACCAGCCCCCTGGACGCGATCCCCGGCCTCGGCGATACCCGCAAACAGGCGTTGATCAAGCATTTCGGCTCGGTGAAGAGGCTCAGGCAGGCGACAATCGAGCAGATCTGCGAGGTGCCCGGCATGGGCAGGAAGACGGCCGAGGCCGTCGCCGTGGCTCTCGCCCAGGCGGCCCCGGCCGCACCCGCCGTGAATACGGCAACAGGAGAGATCATGGAAGACGACGGGGGCACCACGGCATGACCGAGCACGACCGTCAGACAGAGCAAGAAGTGCAAGAAGTGCAGCGAGAAGACGGAGCAGGACACGTGAGTACGGGCACGAAGGAGGCCGGTGAGACCGCCGACACGGCGGCCATCCCCGAGCTGGTGATCATCTCCGGCATGTCCGGCGCCGGCCGGTCCACCGCGGCGAAGTGCCTGGAGGACCTCGGCTGGTTCGTCGTCGACAACCTGCCGCCCGCGCTGATCCCCACCATGGTGGAGCTCGGCGCCCGTTCCCAGGGCAACGTGGCCCGGATCGCCGTCGTCGTCGACGTCCGCGGCCGGCAGTTCTTCGACGCCCTGCGGGAGTCCCTCGCCGCCCTCGACGCCCAGCAGGTCACCCGGCGGATCGTCTTCCTGGAGTCCTCCGACGAGGCCCTGGTCCGGCGGTTCGAGTCGGTCCGCAGGCCGCACCCGCTCCAGGGCGACGGCCGCATCACCGACGGCATCGCCGCCGAGCGTGACCTGCTGCGCGAGCTGCGCGGCGACGCCGACCTGGTGATCGACACCTCCAGCCTCAACGTCCACGAGCTGCGGGCCAAGATGGACGCCCAGTTCGCCGGCGACGAGGAGCCGGAGCTGCGGGCCACCGTCATGTCCTTCGGATTCAAGTACGGGCTGCCCGTCGACGCCGACCTCGTCGTCGACATGCGCTTCCTGCCCAATCCGCACTGGGTCCCCGAGCTGCGCCCCTTCACCGGGCTCAACGAGGAGGTCTCGGCGTATGTCTTCAACCAGCCCGGGGCCAAGGAGTTCCTCGACCGCTACACCGAGCTGCTCCAGCTGATCGCCGCGGGCTACCGCCGCGAGGGCAAGCGGTACGTGACCATCGCCGTCGGCTGCACGGGCGGCAAGCACCGCTCCGTCGCCACGTCCGAGAAGCTCGCCGCCCGCCTCGCCGCGGAAGGGGTCGAGACCGTCGTCGTCCACCGGGACATGGGGCGCGAGTGAAGCCGTACCGCCGGCGTACGTCCACCCTCTCCGTACGTACGCTCCGCAGGCGCGGCACCCAGCCCAAGGTCGTCGCGCTCGGCGGGGGCATGGGCCTGTCGGCCTCTCTCGCCGCCCTGCGCCGGATCACGGGCGACCTGACCGCCGTCGTCACCGTCGCCGACGACGGGGGCTCCAGCGGCCGGCTCCGGGAGGAGCTGGGCGTGCTGCCGCCGGGCGATCTGCGCAAGGCGCTCGCCGCGCTCTGCGGGGACGACGACTGGGGGCAGACCTGGGCCCGGGTCATCCAGCACCGCTTCCAGTCCAAGGGCGATCTGCACGAGCACGCGGTCGGCAATCTGCTGATCGTCGCGCTCTGGGAGCAGCTGGGCGACCATGTCCTCGCTCTGGACCTGGTCGGCAAGCTGCTCGGCGCGCACGGCCGGGTGCTGCCGATGTCGGCCGTGCCGCTGGAGCTCCAGGCCCTGGTCAAGGGGCACGACCCGGAGCGCCCGAACGAGGTGGACACGGTCCGTGGCCAGGCCACGGTGGCCCTCACGCCCGGTGAGGTGCAGTCGGTGCACCTCGTACCGAACGACCCGCCGGCCGTGCCCGACGCCGTCGCCGCGGTCCGTGACGCGGACTGGGTGGTGCTCGGTCCCGGCTCCTGGTTCTCCTCGGTGATCCCGCACCTCCTCGTGCCCGAGCTGCTCGACGCGCTCACCGAGACCAAGGCCCGCAAGGTCCTCTCGCTCAACCTCGCGCCGCAGCCGGGAGAAACCGAGGGGTTCTCTCCGCAGCGTCATTTGGAGGTTTTGGGACGACACGCCCCTAAACTCGCCCTGGACGTGGTGCTGGCCGACGAGGCCGCCGTGCCCGATCGCGAGTCTCTCGCCGACGCCGCCAAGCGGCTCGGCGCCGCGGTCGAGCTGGCGCCGGTGGCCCGTGCCGACGGTCTCCCGAAGCATGATCCGGAGCTGTTGGCCGCCGCGTACGACCGTATTTTTCGGATGCATGGAAGGATCGGCCCATGGCGATGACGGCAGCGGTGAAGGACGAGATCTCCCGGCTCCCCGTCACCCGGACCTGCTGCAGGAAGGCAGAGGTCTCGTCGATCCTGCGGTTCGCCGGCGGCCTGCACCTGGTGAGCGGGCGGATCGTGATCGAGGCGGAGCTGGACACCGCGATGGCGGCGCGCCGGCTCAAGCGGGACATCCTGGAGATCTTCGGGCACAGCTCGGAGCTGATCGTGATGGCCCCCGGCGGTCTGCGGCGGGGCTCGCGCTTCGTCGTACGGGTGGTGGCGGGCGGAGACCAGCTGGCCCGGCAGACCGGCCTGGTCGACGGCCGGGGCCGCCCGATCCGCGGCCTGCCCCCGCAGGTCGTGTCGGGTGCCACCTGTGACGCCGAGGCGGCCTGGCGCGGTGCGTTCCTGGCGCACGGCTCGCTCACCGAGCCCGGGCGTTCCTCCTCCCTGGAGGTGACCTGCCCCGGTCCGGAGGCCGCGCTCGCCCTGGTGGGTGCGGCGCGCCGGCTGAGCATCGCCGCGAAGGCCCGTGAGGTACGGGGTGTGGACCGGGTGGTCGTCCGGGACGGGGACGCCATCGGCGCCCTGCTGACCCGCCTCGGCGCCCATGAGTCGGTTCTGGCCTGGGAGGAGCGGCGGATGCGCCGCGAGGTCCGGGCGACGGCGAACCGGCTGGCCAACTTCGACGACGCCAACCTGCGCCGCTCGGCGCGCGCGGCGGTCGCCGCCGGCGCCCGGGTGCAGCGCGCCCTGGAGATCCTCGGCGAGGAGGTGCCCGAGCACCTCGCCGCCGCGGGCCGGCTGCGCATGGAGCACAAGCAGGCCTCCCTGGAGGAGCTGGGCGCGCTCGCCGAGCCGCCGCTGACCAAGGACGCGGTCGCGGGCCGGATCCGCCGTCTGCTGGCCATGGCCGACAAGCGGGCGCAGGACCTCGGCATCCCCGGGACCGAGTCCAATCTGACGGAGGAGCTGGACGACAGCCTCGTCGGCTGACCCGATCGGGCCATCTCGTCCAACTCACCGCTGCCGGTGCCTTTCTGAGGCACCGGCAGCACCCGTTCGGCCCGCATGGCGCCCTTGACATGATCATGAACGGTGATCAGCCTGGCGTCTGTTCACTTTCGTGGCAGACAACAGCAAGGGGGGCTTATGAGACGCAGAGCGGGAGCGATCCTCGCCGCGGCTTCACTGCTGATCGCGGGACTGGCGGCGACACCCGTCGCCGGAGCGGAACCTCGGAGCACGAGCGGCGGCGCCGACGGCGACACCGTCTCCGTATGGCGCGCGAAGGTCACCAAGGAACAGGTGCCGCTGCTGCTCGAAGCGGGCACCGACGGCCATGAGCTGACGGAACAGGTGCCCGAGAAGGGCTCCGCCACGCTGGAGCTGTACCTCACCGACGAGCAGGCCGGGCAGCTGCGCGGCAAGGGTGTCGAGCTCGCCGAGCACACCCTCTCCACCCAGGCCGAGAAGCGGGTCGCCGGCGCCGGGGACGGCGTCTTCCGCCCGTACGGCGGCGCGGGAGGCCTCAAGCAGGAGATCCTGGCCACCTCCCAGGCCCACCCGGACCTCACCAAGGTCGTCTCCATCGGCAGGACGGTGAAGGGCCAGGACATCCTCGCCGTCAAGGTCACCAAGGGCGCCAAGAAGGCCAGGGACGGCTCGAAGCCCGCGACCCTGTACATGTCCAACCAGCACGCCCGTGAGTGGATCACCCCCGAGATGACCCGGCGGCTGCTCCACCACTACCTCGACGGATACGGCACGGACTCGCGGATCACGAAGATCGTCGACTCCACCGAGCTCTGGTTCGTGCTCTCCGCCAACCCGGACGGCTACGACTTCACCCACGCCGACCCCGGCAACCGCCAGTGGCGCAAGAACCTCCGTGACAACAACGGCGACGGCCGCGTCGAGTCCGGCGACGGCGTCGACCTGAACCGCAACTTCTCCTACAAGTGGGGCTACGACAACGAGGGTTCGTCCCCCGACCCCGCCGACGAGACCTACCGCGGCACCGGCCCGATGTCCGAGCCCGAGACGAAGGCGATCGACGCCTTCCAGAAGCGCATCGGCTTCCAGTACGGCATCAACTACCACTCCGCCGCCCAGCTGCTGCTCTACGGCGTCGGCTGGCAGGTCGCCACCGACACCCCCGACGACGTGGCGCTCAAGGCGCTGGCCGGCACCCCGGGCAACTCCGCCGTGCCCGGCTACCGCCCGCAGGTCTCCTCCGAGCTCTACACCACCAACGGCGAGGCCGACGGACACGGCGGCGCGGCCGGCAACCCGCTGGACAACGCCGGCGCGTACACCGTCACCTCGGACACCCTGAAGCCCCGGCAGTTCCCGCAGTTCGGCAGCAGCAGGTCCGCCGGCGACTACCCGGGCGTCCGCACCCCGTTCGAGCCCTACGAGGGCACGTCCTTCGCGGCCGTACGGCACGTCGACGACACCTGGACGCGCCTCAGCCGCACCGTCGACCTCACCGGCGTCACCGCGGCGCAGGCGCCGAGCCTGCGCTTCCAGGTCAGCTACGACACCGAGCCCGGCTACGACAACCTCGTCGTCGAGGCCCACACCGCCGGCCAGGACGACTGGACCACGCTGCCCGACGCCAACGGCGGCACTTCTGCCGCCGCCCCGGCCGACTGCGGCGAGGGCTACTACGTTCAGGGCCACCCCTTCCTCGCCCACTACCTGACCGTCGGCGAGGACGGCTGCGCCACCACCGGCACCACGGGCGCCTGGCACGCCTTCACCGGCCCGTCCAACGGCTGGCGACAGGCGTCGATCGACCTGAGCGCCTACGCGGGCAAGCAGGTCGAGCTGTCGATCTCGTACGTCTCGGACCCAGGTACCGGCGAGATGGGCGCCTTCGTCGACGACACCGCGCTCGTCGTGGGCGGCACTCCGGGCCAGAGCGAGGGCTTCGAGGCCGGCCTCGGCGCCTGGTCCGTACCGGGGCCGCCGGCCGGCAGCCCCGGGAACGGCACCGAGTGGACCCGGTCCGCGGGGCTCTTCCACTCCCAGGCCGCGGTCACCACGCGTGACACCGTTCTGCTCGGCTTCGGGCTGGAACATGTCACGAGCACGGCGCAGCGTACGGCCCTCATCCGGAAGGCGCTCGGCGTGCTGCACGGCTGAGCGGGCACCCGCACCTTTGATCACAGTCAGTGATCGGGACGAAATGGGCACCGTGGCTCGAACCCGCCGGTAATAACGGGCCACGGTGCATTCACAAGGCATTCCGACCGCACGCGATGTCACTCTGAGCCGATGAGAGAGGTAGGGTCGTAAGCGGTCGGGGACATCCCTAAAAGAATCTCGCCGGCGTCGAAACCCGGCGTACCTAACGAGGAGATCGGTTCGTGACGATCCGCGTAGGCATCAACGGCTTTGGCCGCATCGGTCGCAACTACTTCCGCGCGCTCCTTGAGCAGGGTGCCGACATCGAGATCGTGGCTGTCAACGACCTGGGTGACACCGCGACCACTGCTCACCTGCTGAAGTACGACACGATCCTGGGACGCCTCAAGGCCGAGGTCACCCACACCGCCGACACCATCACCGTCGACGGCCACACCATCAAGGTGCTCTCCGAGCGCAACCCGGCCGACATCCCCTGGGGTGAGCTGGGCGTCGACATCGTCATCGAGTCGACCGGCATCTTCACCAAGAAGGCCGACGCCGAGAAGCACATCGCCGGTGGCGCGAAGAAGGTCCTCATCTCGGCTCCGGCCAAGGACGAGGACATCACCATCGTCATGGGCGTCAACCAGGACAAGTACGAGCCGGCGAACCACCACGTCATCTCGAACGCGTCCTGCACCACCAACTGTGTGGCGCCGATGGCCAAGGTTCTCGACGAGAACTTCGGCATCGTCAAGGGCCTGATGACCACGGTCCACGCGTACACCAACGACCAGCGCATCCTGGACTTCCCGCACTCGGACCTGCGCCGCGCCCGCGCCGCCGCGGAGAACATCATCCCGACCACGACGGGTGCCGCCAAGGCCACCGCCCTGGTCCTCCCGCAGCTCAAGGGCAAGCTGGACGGCATCGCCATGCGCGTCCCGGTCCCGACCGGCTCGGCCACCGACCTCGTCGTGGAGCTCCAGCGCGAGGTCACCAAGGACGAGGTCAACGCCGCGTTCAAGAAGGCCGCCGACGACGGCGCCCTGAAGGGCTTCCTCACCTACACCGAGGACCCGATCGTCTCCTCGGACATCGTCGGCGACCCGTCGTCCTGCACCTTCGACTCCTCCCTGACCATGGTCCAGGAGGGCAAGTCGGTGAAGATCCTCGGTTGGTACGACAACGAGTGGGGCTACTCCAACCGCCTCGTCGACCTCACCGTCTTCGTCGGCGACCAGCTCTAAAGCCTCCGGAACCGGCACCTCGATGTGAGCACAGGGCTCGGACAGCGCGATGATGCGCTGTGCGAGCCCTGTCTCGTGTGCTTCACCGCGTACCAAGGAGTCAGTAGAAGATGAAGACCATCGACGAGCTTCTCGCCGAAGGCGTCGCCGGCAAGCGCGTATTCGTCCGCGCCGACCTCAACGTGCCGCTGGACGGCACCACCATCACCGACGACGGCCGCATCCGCGCCGTCCTGCCCACGGTCAAGGCACTCGCCGACGCCGGTGCCCGGGTCGTCGTGGCCTCGCACCTGGGCCGCCCGAAGGGTGCCCCGGACCCGGCGTTCTCCCTCGCCCCGGCCGCCGCGCGCCTCGGTGAACTGCTCGGCGCCGACGTGGCGTTCGCGACCGACACGGTCGGCGAGTCCGCCCGGGCGACCGTCGCCGACCTCGCCGACGGCCAGGTCGCCGTCATCGAGAACCTCCGCTTCAACGCCGGCGAGACCTCCAAGGACGACGCCGAGCGCGGCGCGTTCGCGGACCAGCTGGCCGCCCTCGCCGACCTCTACGTCGGCGACGGCTTCGGTGCCGTGCACCGCAAGCACGCCTCGGTCTTCGACCTCCCGGCCCGGCTGCCGCACGCCGCCGGCTACCTCATCGCCACCGAGGTCGGCGTCCTGAAGAAGCTGACCGACGAGGTCAAGCGCCCGTACGTCGTCGTCCTCGGCGGCGCCAAGGTCTCCGACAAGCTCGCCGTCATCGACGCGCTGCTCGGCAAGGCCGACCGTCTCCTCATCGGCGGCGGCATGGCGTACACCTTCCTTTACGCCAAGGGCCACGAGGTCGGCATCTCCCTGCTCCAGAAGGACCAGGTGGAGATCGTCAAGGAGTACATGAAGCGCGCCGAGGAGAACGGCGTCGAGCTCGTTCTCCCGGTCGACGTGCTCGTCTCCTCGGAGTTCCCGGACCTGAAGACCAAGGCCCCGGCCGACTACGAGACCGTCGACGCGGACAAGATCCCGTCGACGAAGGAGGGCCTCGACATCGGCCCGAAGACGCGTGAGCTGTACGCGTCGAAGCTGGCCGACGCCGAGACCGTCTTCTGGAACGGCCCCCTGGGCGTCTTCGAGCACCCCGACTACGCCAACGGAACCAAGGCCGTCGCGCAGGCCCTGCTCGACAGCCCCGGCTTCACCGTCGTCGGCGGCGGCGACAGTGCCGCCGCGGTCCGCATCCTGGGCTTCGACGAGAATGCCTTCGGCCACATTTCGACCGGTGGCGGCGCCTCCCTCGAGTACCTCGAGGGCAAGACGCTCCCCGGCCTCGCCGCACTGGAGGACTGAACACCTGTGAGCAGCACCCGCACCCCGCTGATGGCGGGCAACTGGAAGATGAACCTCAACCACCTCGAGGCCATCGCCCACGTCCAGAAGCTCGCCTTCGCGCTGACCGACAAGGACTACGACGCCGTCGAGGTCGCGGTTCTGCCGCCCTTCACCGACCTGCGGTCCGTCCAGACCCTGGTCGACGGCGACAAGCTCAAGATCAAGTACGGCGCCCAGGACATCTCGGCGCACGACTCCGGCGCGTACACCGGCGAGATCTCGGGCCTCATGCTGTCCAAGCTGAAGTGCGCCTACGTCGCCGTGGGTCACTCCGAGCGCCGGCAGTACCACGCCGAGACGGACGAGATCTGCAACGCGAAGGTCAAGGCCGCGTTCAAGCACGGGATCACCCCGATCCTCTGCGTCGGCGAGGGCCTGGACGTCCGCAAGGCCGGACAGCAGGTCCCGTATACGCTCGCCCAGCTCGACGGCGGCCTGAAGGACCTCCCGGCCGAGCAGGCCGAGTCCGTCGTGATCGCGTACGAGCCGGTGTGGGCCATCGGCACCGGCGAGGTCGCCACCCCCGAAGACGCGCAGGAGGTCTGCGGGGCGATCCGCGGTCGTCTCGCGGAGCTGTACTCGCAGGAGCTGGCCGACAAGGTCCGCATCCAGTACGGCGGCTCGGTCAAGGCCGGCAACGTGGCCGCGATCATGGCGCAGCCCGACGTCGACGGTGCCCTGGTGGGCGGCGCGGCGCTGGACTCCGACGAGTTCGTCAAGATCGTCCGCTTCCGCGATCAGTGACCTGATCGGTGAGTAGGCGGTAGCGACGATCCGTCGTACCCTTGCGGGGGTCGGGCTGGAGATGCCCGGCCCCCGTCCGTATAAGTCCGAGGAAGTTGGTCCAGCCGTGGTTATGGGGTTCTCGATCGCCCTGATCGTCTTCAGCGCGCTGCTGATGCTGCTCGTGCTGATGCACAAGGGGAAGGGCGGCGGCCTCTCCGACATGTTCGGCGGTGGCATGCAGTCGTCCGTCGGTGGCTCCTCGGTTGCCGAGCGCAACCTGGACCGCATCACCGTCGTGGTCGGTCTGCTGTGGTTCGCGTGCATTGTCGTACTTGCGCTTCTGATGAAGGCAGGCGTGTAACTCCAATCACTGGACGCGCGTTGGGCCTTACGTAGACTGGGGCATCTTCGAGCACCATCACGCAGGGAGTTACGACCGTGGCAAGTGGCAACGCGATCCGGGGAAGCCGGGTCGGCGCGGGGCCGATGGGGGAGGCCGAGCGGGGCGAGTCGGCACCGCGCCTCCGCATCTCCTTCTGGTGCTCGAACGGGCACGAGACGCAGCCGAGCTTCGCCAGTGACGCACAGGTTCCGGAGACGTGGGACTGCCCGCGCTGCGGCTTCCCGGCCGGTCAGGACCGGGACAACCCGCCGGACCCGCCGCGCACCGAGCCGTACAAGACGCACCTCGCGTACGTACGTGAGCGGCGCAGCGACGCGGACGGCGAGGCGATCCTCGCGGAGGCGCTCGCCAAACTGCGCGGCGAGATCTGAGCGTGGTGTGACAGTGTGACGAACGGGCCCCGCCCGCGAACTCGGTTCGCGGACAGGGTCCGTTCGCGTATGCCGCCCGCTCTAACGGTGGTTGTCGGGAATGTGCGCGGTGAGCGCCATCGCGGCGGTCGCCCGCGCGTACGTCAGCTGCGCCACGCGCGCGTAGAGACAGTCCAGGATCAGCAGCACCGAGTGCCGTGTTCCGAAGCCGCCGCGCCGGAAGCTGGTCTCCGCCGAGGTCGAGGTCAGATGGAGTGAGGCGGCACGGGCGACGGGGGAGCGGGGGTCGCCGGTCACCGCGACCGTCCGCGCGCCCCGTTCGGCCGCGAGCCGCAGCGGGGAGAGGACCTCGCGGGTCGCGCCGGAGTGGGAGAGCGCCACCACCGCGTCCGCGGGCGTGAGCAGAGCCGCCGAGGTCTCGGCGGCGTGCACCTCCGTCCAACCGCGGGCGTCGCAGCCGATGCTGAAGAGCCGCGCCTCGGTCTCCAGGGCCACGACACCGGAGGCACCGACACCGTAGACGTCGATACGGCGGGCCTTGGCCAGGGCTCGCGCGGCCCGCTCCAGCGCGTCGATGTCCAGGTGTTCGGCCGTGCGGCGCAGGGCCCGCAGATCGGCCTGGGCGACGGCGGCGACGACCTGGTCGAGCGGATCGTCCGGTCCGATGTCCGGGCCGAGGGGGCGTTCCCCGCCGGCGCGTTCGTTCTCGCCCCGCTCCTGGGCGAGCGCGAGCAGCAGTTCCTGGTACGAGCCGAGGCCGAGGGCCCGGCAGAAGCGGGTCACGGTCGCCTGGGACGTTCCGGTGCGGCGGCCCAGCTCCGCGGCGGAGACCCCGGGCACGCGGCCCGGATCGTCGAGGACCCAGAGGCCGACCTTGCGCAAGGAACCGGACATGCGGGGCAGTTCGGAGCGGATCAGAGCGGTGATCACGGGCGCGTTCCCTCCTGCCCCGCCTGATGCGCGGGTCTTGTCGAGCGGTGAATCTATCAACCACCATGCGGGCTGATGAACGAATCCGGGATTCAGTCGTGCGTGCTCGGGATCGACGCCGGGGGTACGCGGATCAGGGCGCGGCTCGCCGACGCGGCGACGGGCGCGGTAGTGGGCGAGGGGGTGGGTGGTCCGGGGAACGCGCTGAGCGTCGCGCCCGCCGATCTCGTACGGAATCTTGCGCGGGCCCTGCGGGACGCCGTGCCGCACGGCCGGGCGGGCGCGGTCGTCTCCGTGGTGGCCGGCTTCGCGGGCGGCGGGCCGGGCGGAGGCGTGGCGAACGCCCGCGGGGCCCTCGGGGAGGCGCTGGGGCGGGTGGGGGCCTCCCCGGCACGGATCGAGGTGCTCGGGGACGCCGACATCGCCTTCGCCGCCGGGCCTGGGACCCCGGCGGACGGCCTGGTGCTGATCGCGGGCACGGGCGCGGCGGCCGCGCGGGTGGAGCGGCGCCGCGCGGGACGGGTCGTGGACGGGGACGGCTGGCTCCTCGGCGACGCGGGCAGCGGCTTCTGGCTGGGGCGCGAGGCGCTGCGGGCGGTCCTGCGCTCCCTGGACGGGCGCGGCCCGGCCACGAGCCTCGCGGGGGCGGTGGGGGAGGTGTGCGGGGGTCTGACCAAGGAGGCCGTCGTCCGGTACGGGTTCGGCGGCCACCCCGTGCGTCTCGCGGCGCTCAGCCCGCTGGTGGTGGAGGCGGAGGAGGCCGGGGACGAGGTGGCGTGTTCGCTCCTCGACGGAGCGGCGGACGAACTGGCGTCCACCGTAGGCGCGTTGGGCCCGCGGCCGGGTGAGCCGCTGGTCGTCACGGGTGGCCTGATCGGCCCCCCCGGGCCGCTGTTGCCGCGACTGGCCGAGCGGGTGGGCGCGTGGGGCCTCGCCCCTTCCCCGGTCCCCGACGGCGTGCCGGGCGCGGTGGCACTGGCCCGGCTCTCGCGCTGACCACCGGCGCGGGCTCAGGCGGCTCGGACGGCTCAGGTGGTGCTGTCCGGGACTGTCCCGGGGCTGGTGTGGAGGATGGCGCGGGCCTGCTCCGCGGCGCGGGCGGTGTTCTCGGAGACGAAGTCGAGGAAGCGGGCGATGTTTTCGAGGCGGGTGCCGACCGGGGTGCCGGTGCCGTGGACAGCCACGCCCTGCCGTGCGATGCCGCTGATGTGGGCGGTGGCGCGGGCGCTGGCCATCATCGACTGGTACCAGACGTCGTCGTCGACGACGTAGCGCTCACGGCGCCGTTCGTCGCGTTCCCGGCGGACCATGCCCTGGGACTCGAGGAACGTGATCGCCTTGGAGACGGACGCCGGGCTGACCTGGAGGCGCCCGGCCAGTTCGGACGCGGTGAGACTGCCCGTGTCGGCGAGGCAGAGGCAGGCCATCACGCGGGACATCATCTTGGGCATGCCCGACTGCATCATGACGGTGGTGAACACCTCCTCGTACTCGCGTACGGCCTCGGTGTCAGGTCCACCGGTCTGCGGGGGTGCCTCCGAAGGCGCCGCCTGCCTGCGGCGGTGGGCGCGGCGCTCGGTGGCGCGGTGGGCCAGGTCGGCGCGGTAGGCGGTGGGGCCGCCGTTGCGCATCACCTCGCGCGTGACGGTCGAGGTCGGGCGGTCGAGGCGCCTGGCGATCTCGGCGTAGGCGAGGCCGTCGGCCAGTCCCAGCGCGATCTGCTGGCGCTCGGGCTGGGTGAGTCTGCCTCCGGGCATCGCGGTCTCCTTCGTCGTCCGTAGTGAGGTGGAGCATAGCGTTCATTCCTCCTCCATTGCAACGGACCCCGATCGCAGCGTTGCGTTACGTTCAGAATCGTTGCAACGAAATATCTGCCTCTGCCTGCTGTAATGCCGAAAGTGCGCAACGAGTGTGTTGCCAAGTTCCTGAACGCAACGTAGCTTTCCTTCATCGGAAACAGCGGGCCGACGGAGCGCACGCTGAAGCAGAAGGAGAGCGTCATGCAGAAGTTCGACACCACCGCCCCCGTCCTCGCCGTCCTGGACATCCCCGCGGGAAGCATCCGGCTCATCGCCGCCGACCGGGCCGACACCACGGTCGAGATCCGGCCCGCGAACGCCGCGAAGAGCCGGGACGCGCGGGCGGCGGAGCAGACCACGGTCGACTACAGCGAAGGCGTCCTGCGGATCCAGGCCCCGCCGGCGAAGAAGGAGATGCTCGGCGCTTCCGGATACGTCGAGGTGACCGTGCAGCTGCCCGCCGGCTCCCGCGTCGAGGCGAAGAGCGCCGACGCCGAACTC
Organism: Streptomyces sp. NPDC012508; assembly: GCF_042902595.1. NCBI lineage: Bacteria > Bacillati > Actinomycetota > Actinomycetes > Kitasatosporales > Streptomycetaceae > Streptomyces > Streptomyces sp. NPDC012508. The sequence goes on along the minus strand of NZ_JBIBEO010000006.1, from coordinate 150,056 downwards.
CGGGGTGTCGGACGGCTCGGCGACGTCGCCTTCGAGACCGCGCAGGGCACGGTCAAGCTCGACGAGACCGACAGCGCCCGCCTCACCCTCCTTGCCGGCGACATCTCGGTCGGCCGCCTGGGCGGCCCGGCGGAGATCAGCACCCAGAAGGGCGACCTCCGCGTCACCGAGGCCGTACGCGGCACCGTCACGCTGCGCACCGAGTCCGGCGACGTGTCGGTCGGCGCCGCCCGCGGGGTCTCCGCCTCCCTGGACGCCGGTACCGCGTACGGCCGGATCCACAACGCGCTCAAGAACGCCGACGGCACGCCCGGCCTGACCATCCACGCCACCACGGCCTACGGCGACATCACCGCCCGCAGCCTCTGAAGCGCCACCGCCACCGCCACCGCCACCGCCACCGCCCCCGCCACGGTCACCCTCACCGCACACCCACGACGCGAAGGAGCACCAGCATGTCCCTCACCCTCACCGGCCAGGACCGCCCGGAACTGCAGAAGGCCATCCAGGAGATCGTCGATTCCGGGTTCGCCGGGGTCCAGCTGCGCGTGAACGACGAGCGGGGCGAGTGGGTCGGCAGCGCCGGGGTGAACAGACTGGGCGAGAGCGCGAAGCCTGCGACAGACGGGCGGTTCCGGATCGGCAGCACCACCAAGACCTTCACCGCGACCGTGGTGCTGCTGCTGGTGGCCGAGGGCAGGTTCGGGCTGGACAGCCCGGTGGACGACCACCTGCCCCGGTTCGGTCTCGACCGGCGGATCACGGTGCGGATGCTGCTGCAGCACACCAGCGGGCTGTTCAACCACACCGGCGAGTACGACGACGACGGGACGGTCACGCCGGGGATCCCCTGGCAGGGCCAGGAGTACGTGGACCGCCAGTTCCACACCTACGAGCCGGAGGAGCTGGTACGGCTCTCCCTGTCCAAGCCGGCGAAGTTCGAGCCCGGCGCGGACTGGAGCTACTCCAACACCAACTACGTGCTGGCCAAGTTGCTGATCGAGGAGGTCACCGGCCGCAGCCTGGCCGAGGAGACGGAGCGGCTGATCCTCCGGCCGCTGGGGCTGTCGGGAACCGTGGTGCCGGGCGACTCGCCGGAGATCCCCGAGCCGCACGCTCACGGCTACTACCGGTACGAGAACGCCGGGGAGTGGAAGGTCGTCGACGTCACCCGGTTCAACGTCTCCTGGATCTCCGCCGCCGGTGACATGATCTCGACCACCGAGGATCTCCACACCTTCTTCTCCGCACTGAACAGCGGCAAGCTCGTGCCCGCCCCGCTGCTGGCCGAGATGCGCACGCCGCACCCCAAGCTGGGCTACGGCCTGGGGGTGTTCGTGGAGGAGACGGACGGCGGCGGCACCGTCCTCCATCACAACGGCGGCTTCTTCGGCTGGGCGGCACTGATGTACAGCACGCCCGACGGCAGCCGGACCCTGACCGCCTCGCTGACCACCGGGGACGCCGATCTCGACTTCGCCGCCACGGCCGCGGCGTTCCAGAAGGCGCAGAAGGCGCTCGTCCAGGAGGTGTTCGGCGCGCGGGCCGGGTCGGCCGGCGCGGCAGAGGGCGCCGAGTAGACAGGGCCGGGCACCGTGGGCCGTACGCCCCCAGCCGTCTCCCGCACACCGTCCCGCCCGAGGGCGGCGTGCTCCGGCATCACGTCGGAGTACGCCGCCCTGTCGGCGTTCTCGGGCCCTTGACCGTGGCGTGCGTTGCTGGTTCATTGAATCGGAACGCTCGTCAGAATCCGGTTCATCGAACCAATGGAGGCTGGACATGCCCCAACCCGCTCTCGGTGCCGCTGTGTTCGCCGACCACGCGCGGGAGGCCGTCGAGCGGGTCATCGCCGGCAACAAGGACTCCGTCGTCGCCGCCGCCCGGCTCTTCGCCGACTGTGTCGCCGCCGACGGGGTGATCCACGCCTTCGGTACCGGACACTCGCAGGCCGCCGCCCTGGAGATCGCGGGCCGGGCCGGCGGGCTCGTGCCCACCAGCCGGATCGCGCTCGCCGACCTCGTACTGCGCGGCGGCGAGGACCCCTCCGTACTCGCCGATCCGCTGCTGGAGCGGGCCCCCGGCCTCGCGGACCGGCTCTACGCCCTGGCCACGCCCCGCCCGCAGGACCTCTTCGTCATCATCTCCAACTCGGGCGTGAACAACGCCGTCGTCGACCTGGCGCTCAAGGTGACCGCCGCCGGTCACCCGCTCGTCGCGCTCACCTCGCTCGCGCACACCCACGCCGTCCCCGCCCTCCACGCGAGCGGACGGCGGCTCGCCGACCTCGCCGACGCCGTCCTCGACAACGGCGCCCCCACCGGCGACGCCGTGCTCCCCCTCCCGGACGGCACGGCCCTCTGCGGGGTCTCCACGCTCACCTCGTCCCTCCTCGTGCAGATGGTCGTCGCCGAGTCGGTCGCCCTCCTCCTCGCCGAGGGCCACGAACCGCCGGTGTACGTCTCCGCCAACCTGCCGGGCGGCCATGAGCGCAACGCCGTCCTGGAGGCCCGCTACACAGGCCGGCTGCATCGCGGCGGCCACTGAGCCGTCGCGCGCCTTCCGCCCCCACGATCAATTAGGTTGGAGTCGCAGCGGGGCAAGCAGGCAGGAAGAGAAGAAGTAGGCGATGTCCGAGATGAACGCAGAAGGACGCACGAGGCTCAACCGGCTTCCCGAATGGGCCGCCCTCGGCAAGCACCGCGAGCAGCTGGGGACCACCCATCTGCGCGAGCTGTTCGCCGCCGAACCGGGTCGTGGCACCGCGTACACACTGCGCGTCGGCGACCTGCACCTGGACTACTCCAAGCACCTGGTCACCGACGAGACGCTGACGCTGCTGCGCGAGTTGGCCGCGGCCACCGGCGTGGCCGAGCTGCGCGATGCCATGTTCCGCGGCGAGAAGATCAACACCACCGAGGACCGCGCGGTCCTCCACACCGCGCTGCGCGCCCCGCGCGACGCGGTCGTCGAGGTCGACGGCGAGAACGTGGTCCCGGCCGTCCACGCCGTCCTCGACAAGATGGCCGCCTTCGCGGACAAGGTCCGCGCCGGCGAGTGGACCGGTCACACCGGCAAGCCGATCAAGAACATCGTCAACATCGGCATCGGCGGCTCCGACCTCGGCCCCGCCATGGCGTACGAGGCCCTCCGCGCCTACACCCAGCGGGATCTGACGTTCCGGTTCGTCTCCAACGTCGACGGCGCCGACCTCCACGAGGCCGTCCGCGACCTCGACCCGGCCGAGACGCTCTTCATCGTCGCCTCGAAGACCTTCACCACCATCGAGACGGTCACCAACGCCACCTCCGCCCGCGACTGGCTCCTCACCGGGCTGCGGGCCGGTCAGGACGCCGTCGCCAAACACTTCGTCGCCCTGTCGACCAACGCCGAGAAGGTGCAGGACTTCGGCATCGACACGGCCAACATGTTCGAGTTCTGGGACTGGGTCGGCGGACGGTACTCCTACGACTCCGCCATCGGCCTCTCCCTGATGATCGCCATCGGCCCGGAGCGCTTCCGCGAGATGCTCGACGGCTTCCACCTCGTCGACGAGCACTTCCGGACCGCCCCCGCGGAGGAGAACGCGCCGCTGCTCCTCGGCCTTCTCGGCGTCTGGTACGGCGGCTTCTTCGACGCCCAGTCGCACGCCGTCCTGCCGTACTCGCACTACCTGTCGAAGTTCACCGCCTATCTCCAGCAGCTCGACATGGAGTCCAACGGCAAGTCCGTCGACCGCGACGGCAACCCCGTCGACTGGCAGACCGGACCCGTCGTCTGGGGCACGCCCGGCACCAACGGGCAGCACGCCTACTACCAGTTGATCCACCAGGGCACCAAGCTCATCCCGGCCGACTTCATCGGCTTCGCCGAGCCCGTCGCCGATCTCGCCCCGGGGCTGGTCGCCCAGCACGACCTGCTGATGGCCAACTTCTTCGCCCAGACGCAGGCGCTCGCCTTCGGCAAGACGCCCGAGGAGGTACGGGCCGAGGGCGTCGCCGAGGAGCTCGTCCCGCACAAGACCTTCCAGGGCAACCACCCCACCACCACGATCCTGGCCAAGGAACTCACCCCCTTCGTGCTCGGCCAGCTCATCGCGCTCTACGAGCACAAGGTGTTCGTCCAGGGCGCGGTCTGGAACATCGACTCCTTCGACCAGTGGGGAGTCGAGCTGGGCAAGGTCCTCGCCAAGAAGATCGAGCCCGTGCTCACCGAAGGCACCGGCGGTGAGGAGCTCGACGGCTCGACCGCCGCGCTCGTCGACACGTACCGGACGCTCAGGGGCCGCTGACCGATGAGGGGGGAGAACACGGTGCGGCTGCGGCCGCCGAGCAACTCGCTGAACGAACGGGCCGTCGGCTGGTGGCGCACCCAGTGGCTGGTGACCACCGCCGTGCCGGTGGTGGTCCTCGGCGTGCTCGGGGCGCTCATCACACCGGCCCGGTTCTGGCTCTGGCTGCCCGCCGCCGTCCTGGCGGCCGTCGGCCTCGCCTGCGCCGCGTTCTTCCCCACGTGGTGGTTCCGGGTGCACCGCTGGGAGGTCACCGAGGACGCCGTCTACGTCCGCACGGGGGTCTTCTGGCAGGAGTGGCGGATCGCGCCCATGTCCCGTATCCAGACCGTCGACACGGTCAGGGGACCGCTGGAGCAGTACTTCCGCCTCGCCACGGTCACCGTCACCACTGCCTCCTCCAAGGGCGCGATCCGCGTCGAGGGTCTCGACCACGAACTCGCCGCGGATCTCGCCGAGAAGCTCACCCGCATCACGCAGGCCACGCCCGGGGACGCCACATGAGCGAGGAGTGGCGGCGCCTGGACCGGCGTACGGTCCTGGTCACCGCCGTCGTCCTCGCGGGCGTCGCCGCGGGCGCCGCCCTGCCCACCTTCTTCGGCCTGACCAACACCATGCCCGCCTGGAGGGCCATCGGCTGGATCCTCGCCGGGGCGGTACTCCTCGTCGGCGCCGGCGCGGCCGCCGACCACGTCCGCTGGCGCCGCACCCGCTACCGCATCGGTGCCGAGCGGAGCGAGATGGGGGTCCCCCCGGCCGAAGGCTGGGGGAGGAGCGAGATGGGGGTCCCCCCGGCCGAAGGCTGGGGGAGGAGCGAGATGGGGGTCCCCCCGGCCGAAGGCTGGGGGAGGGTCGAACTCCACACCGGACTCCTCCTGGTCAAGCGACGCTCGCTCGCCCGCGAACGCATCCGCAGCGTCGACCTCACGGCCAACCCGCTGCAACGCGCCCTCGGACTGGTCAAGGTCCGCATCGGCACCGGCGAGCACAACGGCGGCGAGTCCACCCTCGAACTCGACCCGGTCGACCGGGCCGAGGGAGAACGGCTCCGCCGCGAACTGCTCGACCGGACGCTCACCGGCACCGAGGACACCCGCCACGACGGCGCGCTCGCCGTGCTCGACCGGCGCTGGATCCGCTACGCCCCGGTCTCCTTCGTCTCCGTGGCCCTCGGCGGCGCGGCCGCCGGTGCCGTGATGCAGGTCAGCGAGTGGTTCGGGGCCCAGGGCGAGGTCATCGACTGGATAGGCGACCGCTTCCAGGACACCTCGGTCGTCTCCATGATCCTCGTCCTCATCGCACTGGCCGTCCTCGCCGGGACCGTCGGCGCCCTCGCCCTCTGGGTCGAGATGTGGTGGAACTACCGCCTGGAGCGCGAGCCCGGCGGCACTCTCAGGGTCCGCCGCGGACTCCTCACCGCCCGCTCGATCTCCATCGAGGAACGCCGGCTGCGCGGGGTCGAACTGGTCGAGCCGCTCGGCGTACGGATGTGCCGCGCCGCCCGCGTCGACGCCGTCGCCACCGGGCTCGCCGAGCGCCACGAGGACGAGCACGCCGACAGCAAGACCCTGCTGCCCGCCGCGCCCCGCGCGGTCGCCGACCGGGTCGCCGCGCAGGTGCTGCGCGTGTCCGAGTCCCCGACGAGTGCGCCGCTGACCGTCCATCCGCGCGCCGCCCGCACCCGGCGGCTGCGCTGGGCGCTGTGGAGCGCGCTCACCCCCGCCGCGGTCCTCGCCGTCCTCGGAACCCTCCTCACGCCCGTCCTGCTCTACGTGGCCGCGGGCTGCGCCCTCGTCCTCGGGCCGCTCGCCGTGGCGGGCGCGCGTGACGCCTACCGCAACCTCGGGCACGGACTCGCCGGCGACTACCTGCTGGCCAGGTCCGGCACGATCCGCCGCACCACGGTCGCCCTCCAGCGCGGCGGTGTCATCGGCTGGACCGTCAAGCAGTCGTACTTCCAGCGCCGCGCCGGCCTGGTGACGCTCACCGCGACGACCGCGGCGGGCTCGGGCGCGTACGACATCTACGACGCGGGGCAGGGCGAGGGGCTGACCTTCGCCGCCGAGGCCGTGCCGGAGCTGCTCGCGCCCTTCCTGGAACCCGTACGCGAAACGCCGGAGGCCCGGTCCACCGTGCGGTGAACCGGGCCTCCTCGCTCGTCCGTCAGGCCGAGGCCGGCGGATACAGCGCGCGCGGCAGCTCCGACGCGGCCGCCGCGTCGAGCAGCCAGAGCGTCCGCGAGCGACCGTAGGCGCCCGCTGCCGGGGCCTGGATCTCGCCCGCTCCGGACAGCGCGATCGCCGCGGCCTTCGCCTTGTCCTCGCCGGCCGCGAGGAGCCAGACCTCACGCGCGGCACGGATCGCGGGCAGCGTCAGCGAGATCCGGGTCGGCGGCGGCTTGGGCGCGCCGTGCACGCCCACCACCGTGCGCTCGGTCTCACGGACCGCCGGGAGCTCCGGGAACAGCGAGGCCACGTGCGTGTCCGGCCCGACGCCCAGCATCAGCACGTCGAAGCTCGGCACCGAGGCATGGTTCTCCGGACCGGCGGCCGCGGCCAGTTCGGACGCGTACGCCTCGGCCGCCGCCTCGACGTCGTCGCCGTACGGTCCGTCCGAGGCCGGCATCGCGTGCACCCGTGCCGGGTCCAGCGGGACGCTGTCGAGCAGCGCCTCACGGGCCTGGGTGACATTGCGCTCCGGGTCGCCCTCGGGGAGGAACCGCTCGTCGCCCCACCACAGATCGAGCCGCGACCAGTCGATCGCGTCCCGCGCGGGCGCCGAACCGAGCGCCGCGAGCAGCCCGTTGCCGTTGCGGCCGCCCGTGAGGACCACGGAGGCCGAGCCACGGGCGGACTGGGCGTCCACGATCCGCGTGATCAGCCGGGCCGCCGCGGCCTGGGCCATCAGCTCCTTGTCGCGGTGGACGACGAGCTGGGGAGTGTTCACTTGGCCGCCGCCTTCTTGGCCGGGGCCTTCTTCGCGGGCGCCTTCGCCGTGCCGGAAGCCGGATCCGCCGCAGCCGGATCCGCCGAAGCCGATTCGGCGGCAGCAGGGTCAGCCGCGGCCGCCGCCGGAGCCGCCGGAGCCGTCACCTTCGACTCCTCGTCCAGCCGGTCGAGCCCGTACCGCAGCGCCGAGGCGTACGTGTCGTCCGGGTCGAGCCGCCGCAGCTCCTCCGCGATCAGCTCGGCCGTCTCGCGGCGCTTGAGCGCCACGCCACGGTCCGGCTGCCCCTGGATGGAGAGCGTCGCCAGCGAGCCGTCCGGCCGGTCGAGCACGATCGGCCCGCAGGTGGACTCCATCCGTACGGAGGTGAGCCCGGGACCCGCCGACGTCGACCGGCGCACCGGCACCTTCAGCCGGTCCGCCAGCCACATGGCCAGCAGCTCGACGCTCGGGTTGAACTCCTCGCCCTCCACCTCGGCCGAGGTGACCTCGCACACGACCTGGTCGAGCGCGGCGGCCAGCATCGAACGCCACGGGGTGATCCGGGTCCAGGCCAGATCCGTGTCGCCCGGGGTGTACGTGTCCGCGCGTCCGGTCAGCTCGTGGATCGGCTGCTCGGAGGCGTACGTGTCGGTCACCCGGCGCTGGGCGAGCGCGCCCAGCGGGTCGTTCGCCGGGTCGGCCGGGGCGTTGACCGGCCACCAGACGACGGTGGGCGCGTCGGGGAGAAGCAGTGGCAGGACCACCGACTGGGCGTGGTCGACGACCTCGCCGTACAGCCGCAGAACAACCGTTTCCCCTGTGCTGGCGTCGGCGCCGAGGCGGACCTCTGCGTCGAGCCGGGCCTTCGCGCGGTCGCGCGGCGAACGCGAGACCCGCTTGATGACGACCAGCGTCCGCGAGGGGTGCTCGCGGGACGCGTCGTTGGCCGCCTTCAGCGCGTCGTAGGCGTTCTCCTCGTCGGTGACGATGACGAGGGTGAGCACCATGCCGACGGCGGGCGTGCCGATGGCACGCCGCCCGAGCACCAGCGCCTTGTTGATCTTGCTGGACGTGGTGTCCGTGAGGTCGGTCTTCATGGCCTGCGCCAGCTCCGTCCGTCTCGTGCGAGCATTTCGTCCGCCTCGACCGGACCCCAGGTCCCCGACTGGTACTGCGCGGGCTTGCCGTGCTTGTCCCAGTACTGCTCGATCGGGTCGAGGATCTTCCAGGACAGCTCGACCTCCTCGACCCGCGGGAAGAGGTTCGAGTCGCCGAGCAGCACATCGAGGATGAGCCGCTCGTACGCCTCGGGGCTGGACTCCGTGAAGGACTCGCCGTAGGCGAAGTCCATCGACACGTCCCGGACCTCCATCGAGGTGCCCGGAACCTTGGAGCCGAACCGCATGGTGACGCCCTCGTCCGGCTGGACGCGGATGACCAGGGCGTTCTGGCCCAGCTCCTCCGTCGCCGTCTTGTCGAACGGGGAGTGGGGCGCGCGCTGGAAGACCACCGCGATCTCGGTGACGCGACGGCCGAGCCGCTTGCCCGTACGGAGATAGAAGGGGACGCCCGCCCAGCGGCGGTTGTCGATCTCCAGCTTGATGGCCGCGAAGGTGTCGGTCTTCGACTTGGGGTCGATCCCGTCCTCCTGCAGATAGCCGACGGCCTTCGCGCCGCCCTGCCATCCCGGCGCGTACTGGCCGCGGACGGTCGAGGCACCGAGGTCCTTCGGCAGCTTCACCGCGCCGAGCACCTTGGTCTTCTCGGCCGCGAGCGCGTCCGCGTCGAAGGAGGCGGGCTCCTCCATCGCGGTGAGCGCGAGCAGCTGGAGGAGGTGGTTCTGGATGACGTCACGGGCGGCGCCGATGCCGTCGTAGTACCCGGCGCGGCCGCCGATGCCGATGTCCTCGGCCATGGTGATCTGTACGTGGTCGACGTACGACCGGTTCCAGATCGGCTCGAAGAGGGTGTTGGCGAAGCGGAGCGCCAGGATGTTCTGGACGGTCTCCTTGCCCAGGTAGTGGTCGATCCGGAAGACCGCGTCGGGCGGGAAGACCTCGTGGACGACCTCGTTGAGCTCCTTGGCGGAGACCAGGTCGTGGCCGAAGGGCTTCTCGATGACCGCGCGGCGCCAGGAGTTGTTCTTCTGCTCGGCCAGGCCGTGCTTCTTCAGCTGCTGGACGACCAGCGGGAAGAACTTCGGCGGCACGGAGAGGTAGAAGGCGAAGTTGCCGCCCGTGCCCTGCGCCTTGTCCAGCTCCTCGATGGTGGTCTTCAGCTGGTCGAAGGCGTCGTCGTCGTCGAAGTCGCCCTGGACGAAGCGCATCCCCTGGATCAGCTGCTGCCACACCTCCTCGCGGAACGGGGTGCGGGCATGCTGCTTGACGGCCTCGTAGACCTCCTGCGCGAAGTCCTCGTCCTGCCACTCGCGGCGGGCGAAGCCGATGAGCGAGAAGCCCGGCGGCAGCAGACCGCGGTTGGCCAGGTCGTAGACGGCAGGCATCAGCTTCTTTCGGGACAAATCGCCCGTGACGCCGAAGATCACCAGACCCGACGGCCCCGCGATACGCGGGAGCCGTCGGTCTGCGGCGTCACGGAGCGGGTTGGCTCCGTGAACTGCGCTCAAAGTGCTTACGCCTCCGAAGGTGCGAGGCGCTGAAGCTCCGCCTCGGTCGACTTGAGCAGGTCGTTCCAGGACGCCTCGAACTTCTCGACGCCCTCGTCCTCAAGCAGCTGTACCACGTCGTCGTAGCTGATGCCGAGCTTCTCGACGGCATCCAGCTCGGCGCGCGCCTGCGCGTACGTGCCCCGCACGGTGTCGCCGGCGACCTCGCCGTGGTCGGCGGTGGCCTCCAGGGTCGCCTCGGGCATCGTGTTCACGGTGCCCGGCGCGACCAGGTCGACGACGTAGAGCGTGTCCTTGTACGCCGGGTCCTTGACGCCGGTCGAGGCCCACAGCGGACGCTGCTTGTTGGCCTGCGCCTTGTCCAGGGCGTTCCAGCGCTCGCTCGAGAACACCTCTTCGTACGCCTCGTACGCCAGACGGGCGTTGGCGAGGGCGGCCTTGCCCTTGAGGGCCTTGGCCTCGTCCGTGCCGAGGGCGGTCAGGCGCTTGTCGATCTCCGAGTCCACGCGGGAGACGAAGAAGGAGGCCACCGAGTGGATCTTGGAGAGGTCGAGGCCGCGCTCGCGGGCCTTCTCCAGACCGGCCAGGTAGGCGTCCATGACCGCGCGGTAGCGCTCCAGCGAGAAGATCAGCGTCACGTTGACGCTGATGCCGAGGCCGATGACCTCGGTGATCGCCGGCAGACCCGCCTTGGTGGCCGGGATCTTGATGAGCGTGTTGGGACGGTCGACCAGCCAGGCCAGCTGCTTGGCCTCGGCGATGGTGGCCGTCGTGTTGTGGGCCAGGCGGGGATCGACCTCGATCGACACCCGGCCGTCCTGGCCGTCCGTGGAGTCGTAGACCGGACGCAGGATGTCGGCGGCGTCCCTCACGTCAGCCGTCGTGATCATGCGGATGGCCTCGTCCACGGTGACCTTGCGGGCGGCCAGGTCGGCCAGCTGCTGGTCGTAGCCGTGACCCTCCGAGATCGCCTTCTGGAAGATGGACGGGTTGGTGGTGACACCCACCACGTGCTGCTGGTCGATCAGCTCGGCCAGGTTTCCGGACGTGATCCGCTGACGCGAGAGGTCGTCCAGCCAGATCGCGACGCCTTCGTCGGAGAGGCGCTTGAGAGCGTCTGTCATGAGAGGTTCTCCAAAATTCGTGTCTAGGGGCGTCAGCGCGCCGCGGCGTCCAGAGATTCCCGGGCGGCGGCGGCCACGGCCTCCGGCGTGAAGCCGAACTCGCGGAAGAGGACCTTCGCGTCGGCGGAGGCACCGAAGTGCTCCAGCGAGACGATGCGGCCGGCGTCACCGACGTACTTGTGCCAGGTGAGACCGACACCGGCCTCGACGGCCACGCGCGCCTTCACGGACGGCGGCAGAACGGCGTCCTTGTACGCCTGGTCCTGCTCCTCGAACCACTCGACGGACGGCATCGAGACCACGCGGGTCGGGACGCCGGCGGCCTGGAGCTGCTCCCGGGCCTCGACGGCCACGTGCACCTCGGAGCCGGTGCCGATCAGCACGACCTGGGCGTCGCCACCCTCCGCCTCGAACAGGACGTACCCGCCCTTGGCCGCGTCGTCGTTCCAGTCGTACGTCGGCACACCCTGACGGGTCAGGGCCAGACCGTGCGGGGCGCCCTTTCCGAAGACGCGGGTGTGGCGCTTGGTGATCTCGCGCCAGGCGATGGCGGTCTCGTTGGCGTCCGCGGGGCGGACGATGTTCAGACCGGGGATCGCGCGGAGCGACGCCAGGTGCTCCACAGGCTGGTGCGTCGGGCCGTCCTCGCCCAGACCGATCGAGTCGTGGGTCCAGACGTACGTCACCGGAAGGTGCATCAGCGCGGACAGGCGCACGGCGTTGCGCATGTAGTCGGAGAACACCAGGAAGGTGCCGCCGTAGATACGGGTGTTGCCGTGCAGCGCGATGCCGTTCATCTCCGCGGCCATGGAGTGCTCGCGGATGCCGAAGTGGATCGTGCGGCCGTACGGGTCCGCCTCGGGCAGCGGGTTGCCCTCGGGCAGGAACGACGAGGTCTTGTCGATCGTCGTGTTGTTCGAGCCGGCCAGGTCGGCCGAGCCGCCCCACAGCTCCGGGATGACGGCGCCCAGCGACTGCAGGACCTTGCCGGACGCGGCGCGGGTGGCGATACCCTTGCCCGCCTCGAACACCGGGATCTTCGACTCCCAGCCCTCGGGCAGCTCGTTCGCCTGGATGCGGTCGAACGTCGCGGCGCGCTCCGGGTTGGCCGTACGCCACTCCGCGAGGGACTTCTCCCAGGCGGCGCGGGCCTCACGGCCGCGGTCGCCCAGCGAGCGGGTGTGACCGATGACCTCGTCGGAGACCTCGAAGGTCAGCTCCGGGTCGAAACCGAGGATCCGCTTGGTGGCCGCGATCTCCTCGTCGCCGAGCGCCGAGCCGTGCGCGGCCTCGGTGTTCTGGGCGTTCGGGGCGGGCCAGGCGATGATCGAGCGCATCGCGATGAACGACGGACGCTCGGTCTCGGCCTCGGCGGCCTTGATCGCCGCGAACAGCGCCGCCGGGTCCAGGTCGCCGTTGGCCTGCGCCTCGACGCGCTGGACGTGCCAGCCGTACGCCTCGTACCGCTTCATCGTGTCCTCGGACACGGCCGTCTCGGTGTCGCCCTCGATCGAGATGTGGTTGTCGTCCCACAGCAGGATCAGGTTGCCGAGCTTCTGGTGACCGGCCAGCGAGGACGCCTCGGCGGAGATGCCCTCCTGGAGGCAGCCGTCACCGGCGATCGCGTAGATCCGGTGGTCGAACGGGGAGGTGCCGGGGGCCGCCTCCGGGTCGAACAGGCCGCGCTCGAAACGGGCTGCCATCGCCATGCCCACGGCGTTGGCGACACCCTGGCCCAGCGGGCCGGTCGTCGTCTCGACACCCGCGGTGTGACCGTACTCCGGGTGCCCCGGGGTCTTCGAGCCCCAGGTACGGAACGCCTTCAGGTCGTCCAGCTCGAGCCCGAAGCCCCCCAGGTACAGCTGGGTGTAGAGGGTCAGGGACGAGTGACCGGCGGACAGCACGAAACGGTCGCGCCCCACCCACTCCGGATCGGCCGGGTCGTGGCGCATCACCTTCTGGAAGAGGGTGTACGCGGCGGGCGCCAGGCTCATGGCCGTACCGGGATGGCCGTTGCCGACCTTCTGTACGGCGTCCGCGGCCAGGATGCGGGCGGTGTCCACGGCCCGCTGGTCCAATTCGGTCCACTCGAGGTCTGTGGTGGTCGGCTTAGTGCTCACCCTGAGTCAGGGCTCCTCTCCACATGTACTGGAAGCCGGTGACTGAGGGTGTACCGGCGTTGTCGAGCCTACCCCCGTCATCACGTCCATCTTTTCGAGTGCGGGCCCCGGAAAACAGAAGACACGGCAAGAGTGCCGGTCACTCTGTCACTTCACCTCCCGAGTGCTGTCCACGCCTTGGGACGCGGCCCCTCAACACGACCCCACCCCCGCGAAGATCGGCGTCTGGGCAACGTCTACAGTGGCGTGGTACGCGCAAGTCTTCACCCCGTCTTCATCCGGGGAGCTTGCTGGGAATTCTCTGTCAGGGGTGTGCGTGACGGCCGTCGAGTCCCGACCCGCAGGGGTCGTCTTGACTCCCAGCCCGGGGGGCCATCGGCCGTTCGGGGCCCGCGTCAAGGCATTCGTGGCGCTGACCAAGCCGCGGATCATCGAGCTGCTGCTCATCACGACCGTTCCGGTGATGTTCCTCGCCGAGCAGGGCGTTCCGAACATGTGGCTGGTACTCGCCACCTGTTTCGGAGGCTATCTGTCGGCGGGCGGCGCGAACGCGCTGAACATGTACATCGACCGCGACATCGACGCCCTGATGGACCGGACCTCCCAGCGTCCGCTGGTCACCGGCGTCCTCACCCCGCGTGAGGGCCTGGTCTTCGGTCTCACCCTCGCCGTGGTCTCCACGCTCTGGTTCGGGCTCCTGGTCAACTGGCTCTCCGCGGCGCTCTCGCTCGGCGCGCTCCTCTTCTACGTCGTGATCTACACGATGATCCTCAAGCGCCGCACGGCGCAGAACATCGTCTGGGGCGGCATCGCCGGCTGTCTGCCGGTGCTCATCGGCTGGTCGTCCGTCACCAACTCGATGTCCTGGGCCGCGATCATCCTCTTCATGGTCATCTTCTTCTGGACGCCGCCGCACTACTGGCCGCTGTCGATGAAGGTCAAGGACGACTACGCCCGCGCGGGCGTGCCCATGCTCCCGGTCCTCGCCTCCAACAAGGTCGTCGCCAAGCAGATCGTCGTGTACAGCTGGGTGATGGTCGCCGTCTCGCTGCTGCTGACGCCGCTCGGCTACACCGGCTGGTTCTACACGGCCGTGGCGCTGCTCACCGGCGGCTGGTGGCTCTGGGAGGCGCACGGGCTGCTGAACCGCGCGAAGAACGGCGCGACCGGCGCGAAGCTCAAGGAGATGCGCCTCTTCCACTGGTCGATCACCTATGTCTCGCTGCTCTTCGTGGCGGTCGCGGTGGACCCCTTCCTGAGGTAGCACCTCGGACCCTGATCAACGGCCGGTGCACGTGGGCAAGACCACGTGCACCGGCCGTCGCCAGTGGATCTACCCCTCGGTAGCATCTGTCCCATGGCAGACACCAAGCAGGCGGAGACCAAGCAGGCGGAGCGCAAGGCGGCCAAGCTCGCCAGGCAGATCCAGGCGTTCTCCAAGGAGCACGGCGGCGCCGAGGGGCAGCTCGCCCACATCGGCCAGGCGGGCACCCGGATCGTCCTCGTCGGCGAGGACGGCGGCTGGGGTGACCTGGTGGCCCCGACGTACGCCGTCGCGGAGCAGGCCGCGGAGAAGGCCGGGCTGACCCTCCACGAGGAGTTCGACGGCGAGTTCGCCGCCAAGGTCGTCACCGGCCCGTACGAGTGGAGCCGGATGGCCGGTATCCAGCTGGGCGGCGCGTCCAACGCGTAGGCGTTCACGGGAGGCAACAACCTCGGGCGGGGCTCACCCGTTAGGACGTGTGGAAGAACGTCCACGCAGGGAGCCCCCCGAATGATCGAGACCCCGAGCCTGGTGGACCAGCACTGCCACGGGGTGCTCCGCACGGAGCTCGGCCTCGGCACGTTCGAGGCGTACCTCGGCAGGACCGCCCGGCCGCCCGCGCCCGGCACCACCTTCTTCGACACCCAGACCGGTTTCGCGGTGCGCCGCTGGTGCCCGCCGCTGCTCGGCCTGGAGCCGCACTGCCCGCCGGCCCGCTATCTCGCCCGCCGCCGTGAACTGGGCGTACTGGAGTCCGGGCGGCGGTTGCTGCGCGCCTCCGGAATCTCCACCTACCTCGTGGACACGGGCCTGCCCGGCGATCTGACCGGCCCCGCCGAGATCGCCTCCGCCGGTGCCGCCGCCGCACACGAGATCGTCCGCCTGGAACCCCTCGCCGAGCAGGTCGCCGACACCTCCGGGTCGGTCGAGGCGCTCCTCGCCAACCTCTCCGAGGCCGTCCACGGCGCCGCCACGACCGCCGTCGCGTTCACCTCGGTGGCGGGGGTGAGCCGGGGTCTCGTCCAGGCGTCCGAGCCACCGGGGCCGGGCGAGGTCCGTGGGGCGGCGGGGCGGTGGCTGGCGCGGCGCCCGGTCGGCGGCCGGCTCACCGACCCGGTGCTGCTGCGCCATCTGCTCTGGGTCGCCGTCGGCGCCGGACGGCCGCTCCAGCTGCACGTGGGGGCCGAGGACCCCGCCGGGCTCGCCGGCTTCGCCGCGTCCACCAGCGGCCTCGGCACGGACGTCGTGCTGCTGCACGGATACCCGTACCACCGGCAGACGGCCCAGCTGACGGGCGCGTTCCCGCACGTGTACGCCGACCTCGGCTCCGTCCTCGGCAGGACCGGGGCCCGGGCCGCGGCCGTACTCGCCGAGCTCCTGGAGCTGGCCCCCTTCGGCAAGCTGCTCTTCTCCAGCGGGGCGCACGCCCTGCCGGAGCTGCACGTCGTGGCGGCCAGCGTCTTCCGTGGCGCGCTCAGCCGTGTGCTGGGCGAGTGGGTGGCCGACGGCGCCTGGTCCCTCACCGACGCCCAGCGCGTGGCGACCATGATCGCCTCGGGCAACGCCCGCAGGGTCTACGGGCTGGCCTGAGTACGGCCCGGCGAGGGCCGCGGGGTCACGCCTTCGCCAGGGCCGCGTCGGACTGGGCCGGGATCTCCGGGCTGGGCAGCGGGCGCTCGCGCAGGCTCAGGGCGAGGCGCAGGACCGCGATCCACATCAGCGCGGAGCCGAGCATGTGCGCGCCGACCAGGACCTCGGGGACGCCGGTGAAGTACTGGAGGTAGCCGATCCCGCCCTGGGCGAGCAGCACGATCAGCAGGTCGCGGGCGCGCGCCCGGGTGTCGTCGGGGGCGTCGACCACCCGCAGCACCAGCCACATCGCGAGGGCGAGGGCGCAGACCACCCAGGCGCCGATGGCGTGCAGGTGGGCGGCGGCGGTCCAGTCCCACGGCATGCGCGGGACGTCACTGCTGTCCCCCGCGTGCTTGCCCGAGCCCGTGACGCCCGTGCCGAGGACGACCAGGAGGGCCGAGGTCGCGATGATCGCCCAGGAGAGCTTGCGCACCGGACCGGGGACGCGCGGCCGGGGCGTCGTGTCGCCCTCGCCTGCACGGTGCCATGTGATCACGGCGACGGTGAGGAGTGCGTTGGCGGCGATGAAGTGGCCGGCGACGGTCCACGGGTTGAGGCCCATCCACACGGTGATGCCGCCCAGGACCGCGTTGCTCGCGACGATCCAGAACTGTGCCCAGCCGAGCCGGGTCAGACCGCGGCGCCACGGCTTGGTGGACCGCGCGGCGATGATCGCCCAGCCGACCGCGGCCGACAGGACGTACGTGAGCATCCGGTTGCCGAACTCGATCACCCCTCGGTAGCCCTGCTCGGGCGTCACGATGAGGCTGTCGTCGGTGCACTTGGGCCACGTGTCGCAGCCGAGGCCGGAGCCGGTCAGCCGGACCGCGCCTCCCGTGACGATGATGAGGACGCTCATCACGACGGCGGAGAGCGCGGCGCGCCGGAGGGTCCGGGGGGACGGGGTCCAGCGCCTGGCGATGTGGGCGAGGGGGGTCAACACGGGCCCTATCGTAGGACGGGGCTTGTGCACACTTTCACGAGGGGTGCGTTACGGGTGAAGTCACCCCGGAACGTCACCCTCCCGCTACTCCCAGCGGAAGAACCGCGCCGCCGCGCCGAGCCCGAGGACCGCCCACACGGCGAGCGTCAGCCCCTGTCCCCACGGCATCCCGGCGCCGCCCTGGAGCACGTCCCGCAGCCCGTCCGAGAGCGCCGAGATCGGCAGCAGCTCAAGCACGGAGCGGGCCGCGTCGGGGAACCGGTCGAGCGGCACGATCACCCCGCCGCCCACCAGGAGCAGCAGGAACACCAGGTTCGCGGCGGCCAGGGTCGCCTCGGCGCGCAGCGTGCCCGCCATCAGCAGACCGAGGCCCGAGAAGGCGGCCGTGCCGAGGACGAGCAGCAGGAGGACGGAGACGGGGTCGCCCTGGGGCGACCAGCCGAGCCCCAGCGCGATGGCGGTCAGGAGTGCGACCTGGAGGACCTCGGTGACCAGCACGGAGAGCGTCTTGGCGGTCATCAGCGCCCAGCGGGGGAGCGGGGAGGCCCCGAGCCGCTTGAGGACGCCGTAGCGGCGCTCGAAGCCGGTGGCGATGGCCTGACCGGTGAAGGCGGTGGACATCACGGCGAGCGCGAGAACACCCGGCGCGAGGAAGTCGACGGCCTTGTCGGCGCCCGTGTCGACGATGTCGACGTTGGAGAAGAGCACGAGGAGCAGGGACGGGATGATCACCGTCAGAAGCAGCTGCTCGCCGTTGCGCAGCAGCATCTTCGTCTCCAGGACGGTCTGCGCCGCGATCATCCGGCCCACGGGCGCGGCTCCCGGCTTCGGGGCGTAGGTTCCAGTGCTCATGACCGCAGCTCCTTGCCCGTGAGCGCGAGGCTGTGCCGTCCCGGGGGACAACCCCCGGACCCCCGGCGAATCCCGGTGTCGCCCTGCATCATGACCGCAGCTCCTTGCCCGTGAGCTCGAGAAAGACGTCTTCGAGGGTGTGGCGCTCCACCGCGATGCCGTCCGGCATCACGCCGTGCTGGGCGCACCAGGTGGTGACGGTGGCGAGCAGCTGGGGGCCCACCTCGCCGGTGATCCGGTACGTCCCCGGCATCGGCTCCGCGGCCTGGGTGCCGTCGGGGAGGGCCTTGAGCAGCGAGCCGAGGTCGAGCCCGGGGCGGCCGGTGAAGCGCAGGGTGTTCTCGGCGCCGCCGCGGCACAGCGCCTCGGGGCTGCCCTGGGCGGCGACCCGGCCGGCGTCGATGATCGCCACGTCGTCCGCAAGCTCCTCGGCCTCGTGCATGAAGTGCGTGGTGAGGACGACGGTGGCGCCGTCGGCGCGCAGCTCGCGGACGAGGTCCCAGGTGGCGCGGCGGGCCTGCGGGTCGAGTCCGGCGGTCGGCTCGTCGAGGAAGACCAGCTCCGGGCGGCCCACGACGGCCATCGCGAGCGCGAGCCGCTGCTGCTGGCCGCCGGAGAGCCGGCGGTAGGTGGTGCGGCCGCAGGAGCCGAGCCCGAGGCGCTCGATCAGGGCGTCCACGTCGAGCGGGTGGGCGTGCAGCTTCGCCATGTGGCGGAGCATCTCGTCGGCACGGGCGCCGGAGTAGACGCCACCCGACTGGAGCATCACGCCGATCCGGGGCCGGAGCCGGGCCGCGTCGGCCACCGGGTCGAGCCCGAGCACGCGGACGGTGCCCGCGTCGGCCTTCCGGTAGCCCTCGCAGGTCTCGATCGTGGTGGTCTTCCCGGCCCCGTTCGGGCCGAGGACGGCGGTCACGGTGCCGGCCCGGACGTCGAGGTCGAGGCCGTCGACGGCGGTCTTGGTCCCGTACCGCTTGACCAGGCCGCGGACCTGGACGACGGACTCGTTCTTCATGCCCGGAAGTCTAGAGAGCCGTCCGGTTGCTCCGTTCGGCGGGGAGAACCGGCCGCCTCGGAGGCCTAGGAATGGCCGAAAACATTGGGCGGAAGCCGCCACGGTGCGCGCACTTCTCCTCCACGATCGGGTGATCGTGCGTACAAATGTCGCACCTTCCGTGAAGGAGAGTCCGTGCACTTGGCCCGATCGCACCGACGTGACCGACGGAGAACCCTCGCCGCGCTCACCGCCGCCGCCCTCGTGCTCCCCCTGGCGCTGGCCGCCGCCCCCGCACAGGCCGATCCCGCCACGATCGGCCTCACCGGCGTCGTGACCGGCGCCACCGGCGCGGAGGCGGGCGCGGTCGTCACCGCCTCGCCGTCCGGCGCCACCGCGACGACCGGCGCCGACGGCCGCTACACCCTGCGCCTTCCGGCTGCCGGAGAGTACGAGCTCGCCGTCGCCCCCGCACACCGCTGCGCCTCTCCCGCGACCGTCCGGGTCGAGGTCGCGGCGGCCGGGGGCGCCGAGGACGTCGCGCTGGAGCCCCGTACCGACGCCTTCGGCACCGCCTGCTCGGTCACGACGGCCGCCGAGTTCCCGGCCGGAACGACGAAGCTCCGCCTCGCCGACCGCGCCTCCGGCGCGGCGGCCTTCGCGCTGCCGTTCCCCGTGCCCTTCTACGGCCGCGCGTACCGCTCGCTGACCGCCTCCGTCGACGGCACGCTCTCCTTCGTCACGGCCGGAGGGCAGACGTCCGACGGCACGCTGCACGCCTTCGGGGACGACCTCGCCGTCGACGGCCGGTCGGGTGTGTACTGGGCCGCCACCGGTACCGCCCCGCACCGGAAGATCGTCGTCGAATGGCGGAACGTGAAGATCGCCGGCCCGAGGACCGGTGAGCGGATCGGCTTCGCCGCCGTGATCGGCGAGGACGGCACCGCCTCCCTGCACTACCGGGACGTCTCCGGAACCGGGCGGGAGGACGGTTCGTCCGCCACGGTCGGCGCCGAGAGCCACACCGGGGAGGGGGCGCTGATCTACTCGCGGGACGAGGGCACCCTGCGCGACGGCACGGTGATCGCCCTCCGTCAGACGAGGACCGCCGTGCTCCTCGGTCGCGTGACCGACGCCAACGACCAGCTCCCGGTCGCGGGCGCCCGGGTCGGGGCCTACAGCGGGGGCATCGGGCCGTCCGGCTCCGCCGACGCCGACGGCGCCTATCTGTTCCAGGTGCCGGCGTACTGGCAGGACTACGACGTCGTGCTCGACGCGCCGTACTACTGGGGCGACCGGATCACGGTCACCGCCGTGCCCGGCGGCGTCCGCCTCGTGAACGGGGAGCTCGGCACCGGCCGGGTCACCGCCGACAAGCGGTCCCTGCGGGTGAAGGCCCCGGCGGACGCCCGGCGCACCCGGACGCTCACCCTGACCAACGAGGGCAGCCTCCCCACCGCGTACACCGTGGCCGAGAAGGACGGGCAGAGCTGGCTCTCCGTCTCCCCGGCCGGAGGCGGCCTGGAGGGCGCCGGGCAGGAGCCGCACGACCGGACGGCGGTGACGGTCACGGTCGACACGACGGGGGTGGCGCCCGGCACGGTGCTGAAAGGGACATTGCGGGTCCGTTCGGACAGCGGGCGCAGGCCGGTGATCGACATCCCCGTGACGGTGATCGTGCGAGGTCACAGCGGCGCCGGGGAGGCCGTCAAGGGGCTCTGAGGCCCTCGCGAACGACCGCGGCCGCACCCTCCCGGGGTGCGGCCGCGAGCCGTCCCGGAGATCGTTTCCGCAGGTCAGGTAAGCCTTACCTGAGTGATGCACGGCACCGTGCCCCCTCCATGGCGTCGCTTGTCACTCTCCAAAGAATTACGCAACAATGGCGTTGTGAAAAACGTTGGCGAGGCTCCCGTGGAGGAACTCGCGACCGGTGAGCGCTCCACGCGCAACCGTGTCGCGCGCTCCATCCTGGATCACGGCCCGTCGACGGTCTCCGATCTGGCGACTCGGCTCGGCCTCACCCAGGCGGCCGTGCGCCGGCATCTGGATTCGCTCGTCGCCGAGAACGTGGTCGAAGCCCGCGAGAAGCGCGTCTACGGACAGCGCACCCGCGGCCGCCCCGCCAAGGTCTTCGCGCTCACCGACTGCGGCCGGGACGCCTTCGACCAGTCGTACGACTCGCTCGCCGTCGACGCCCTGCGCTGGATCGAGAAGAACGCGGGAGGGGAAGCCGCGGTCGCGGCCTTCGCCCGCGACCGTCTCGAGCACCAGGCGGAGGCGTACCGTGAGGCTGTCGAGTCGGCGGCGCCCGACCAGCGCACCGAGGCGCTTGCCAAGGCGCTGAGCGCGGACGGGTACGCTGCCACTGCGCGGAACGCGCCGGTCGGCGAGCAGCTCTGCCAGCACCACTGCCCGGTCGCCCATGTCGCCGAGCAGTACCCCCAGCTGTGCGAGGCGGAGACGGAGATCTTCTCCCGCCTCTTGGGAACGCATGTCCAGCGTCTCGCCACCATCGCCCATGGTGACGGCGTCTGCACGACGTTCATCCCGCACAGCGCCCCACAGACCACCCCATCAGAAGCATCCGCAAGCACGGCCGGGAGGAACCCCGCATGACCACCGAGATCAGCCACCCCGAGCTCGAGGGCCTGGGTCGGTACGAGTACGGCTGGGCCGACTCCGACGCGGCCGGCTCCGCCGCCAAGCGCGGTCTGAACGAGGATGTCGTCCGCGACATCTCCGCCAAGAAGAACGAGCCCGAGTGGATGCTGAAGCTGCGGCTGAAGGGTCTGCGCCTCTTCGACAAGAAGCCCATGCCGAGCTGGGGCTCCGACCTGTCGGGCATCGACTTCGACAACATCAAGTACTTCGTGCGCTCCACCGAGAAGCAGGCCGCTTCCTGGGAGGAACTGCCCGAGGACATCAAGAACACGTACGACAAGCTCGGCATCCCGGAGGCGGAGAAGCAGCGCCTCGTCGCCGGTGTCGCGGCCCAGTACGAGTCCGAGGTCGTCTACCACCAGATCCGTGAGGACCTGGAGGAGCAGGGCGTCATCTTCGTCGACACTGACACCGCGCTGAAGGAGCACGAGGAGCTCTTCCGCGAGTACTTCGGCACGGTCATCCCGGTCGGCGACAACAAGTTCGCCTCGCTGAACACGGCCGTCTGGTCCGGCGGGTCGTTCATCTACGTGCCGAAGGGCGTGCACGTCGAGATCCCGCTCCAGGCCTACTTCCGTATCAACACGGAGAACATGGGCCAGTTCGAGCGGACGCTGATCATCGTCGACGAGGACGCCTACGTCCACTACGTCGAGGGCTGCACCGCCCCGATCTACTCCTCCGACTCGCTGCACTCCGCGGTCGTCGAGATCATCGTGAAGAAGGGCGGCCGCTGCCGCTACACGACGATCCAGAACTGGTCGAACAACGTCTACAACCTGGTCACCAAGCGTGCCGTGGCCTACGAGGGCGCGACCATGGAGTGGGTCGACGGCAACATCGGCTCCAAGGTCACCATGAAGTACCCGGCCGTCTACCTGATGGGCGAGCACGCCAAGGGCGAGACCCTGTCCATCGCCTTCGCGGGCGAGGGCCAGCACCAGGACGCCGGCGCCAAGATGGTCCACATGGCCCCGAACACCTCCTCCAACATCGTCTCCAAGTCGGTGGCGCGAGGCGGCGGCCGTACCTCCTACCGCGGTCTGATCGAGATCGGCGAGGGTGCCCCGGGCGCCAAGTCGAACGTGCTCTGCGACGCGCTGCTCGTCGACACCATCTCCCGCTCGGACACGTACCCGTACGTCGACGTCCGTGAGGACGACGTCTCCATGGGCCACGAGGCCACCGTCTCCAAGGTCTCCGAGGACCAGCTCTTCTACCTGATGAGCCGCGGCATGACCGAGTTCGAGGCGATGGCGATGATCGTGCGCGGCTTCGTCGAGCCGATCGCCAAGGAGCTCCCGATGGAGTACGCGCTCGAGCTGAACCGGCTGATCGAGCTGCAGATGGAGGGGTCGGTCGGCTGACGTACCGACGCCCCGCCACCAGCTAGCGGCCCGCCCACGCGGCGGGCCGAGGATCGAAACGTAGGAAGAGAGCAAGACGACAGCCATGGCTGAGGTCCAGAACATCCCGGCGGGCTCCACCACCGCCGGCGCGATCGCGGTGGCCGCCGAGTCCACCGTCGCCACGCGCATGAGCGCGCCCCCGTCCTTCGACGTCGCGGACTTCCCGGTCCCGCACGGTCGCGAGGAGGAGTGGCGGTTCACCCCGCTGGAGCGCCTGCGCGGCCTGCACGACGGCACCGCCGTCGCGACCGGCGAAGGCGTCAAGGTCGCGATCGAGGCCCCCGAGGGCGTCACCGTGGAGACCGTCGGCCGTGACGACGAGCGGCTCGGCAAGGCCGGCACGCCCGTCGACCGCGTCGCCGCCCAGGCGTACTCCTCCTTCGAGAAGGCCTCGGTCGTCACCGTCGCCAAGGACGCCGTCCTCGACGAGCCGATCCGCATCGCGGTGCACGGCGAGGGCGGGGTCGCCTTCGGCCACCAGGTCATCGAGCTCGGCGCCTTCGCCGAGGCCGTCGTGGTCATCGACCACACCGGTGACGCGGTGCTCGCCGCCAACGTGGACTACATCCTCGGCGACGGCGCCAAGCTCACCGTCGTCTCCGTCCAGGACTGGGACGAGAAGGCCGTCCACGTCTCCCAGCACAACGCGCTGGTCGGCCGTGACGCCTCCTTCAAGTCGGTCGTGGTGACCTTCGGCGGCGACGTCGTCCGCATCCACCCGCGCGTGCGGTACGCGGCCACCGGCGGCGAGGCCGAGCTCTTCGGGCTCTACTTCACCGACGCCGGCCAGCACCAGGAGCACCGCCTCCTGGTCGACCACAACACGCCGCACTGCAAGTCGAACGTGGCCTACAAGGGCGCGCTGCAGGGCCAGGACGCGCACGCCGTCTGGATCGGTGACGTCCTCATCCAGGCCGCCGCCGAGGGCACCGACACGTACGAGCTCAACCGGAACCTGGTCCTGACGGACGGCGCCCGCGTCGACTCCGTGCCGAACCTGGAGATCGAGACCGGCGAGATCGCCGGCGCCGGTCACGCCTCGGCCACCGGCCGGTTCGACGACGAGCAGCTCTTCTACCTGATGGCCCGCGGCATCCCGGAGTCCGAGGCCCGCCGCCTCGTCGTCCGCGGCTTCTTCGCCGAGCTGGTCCAGCAGATCGGTCTGCCGGACGTCGAGGAGCGCCTGATCGCCAAGATCGAGGCCGAGCTGGAGGCGTCCGTCTGATGGCCGACTTCGTCCGCGTCTGCGCGCTGAGCGAGCTCGAGGCCGACACCCCGAAGCGGGTCGAGGTCGACGGCACGCCGGTGTCCGTGGTGCACACCGAGGGCGAGGTGTTCGCGATCAACGACATCTGCTCGCACGCCAACGTCTCCCTCTCGGAGGGCGAGGTGGAGGACTGCTCCATCGAGTGCTGGCTGCACGGCTCCAGCTTCGACCTCCGCACTGGTAAGCCGTCCGGCCTTCCCGCGACGCGCCCCGTCCCCGTTTACCCCGTCAAGATCGAAGGGGACGATGTGCTCGTCTCCGTCACCCAGGAGTCCTGAGTCACCCATGGCAACGCTTGAAATCCGCGACCTGCACGTCTCCGTCGAGGCCGAGAACGGCCCCCGGGAGATCCTCAAGGGCGTCGACCTGACCGTGAAGCAGGGCGAGACCCACGCCATCATGGGCCCCAACGGCTCCGGCAAGTCGACCCTGGCGTACTCCCTCGCGGGCCACCCGAAGTACACGATCACCGGTGGCACCGTGACCCTGGACGGCGAGGACGTCCTGGAGATGTCGGTCGACGAGCGCGCCCGCGCCGGCGTCTTCCTGGCCATGCAGTACCCGGTCGAGGTCCCCGGTGTCTCGGTCTCCAACTTCCTGCGCACCTCCGCCACCGCCGTCCGCGGCGAGGCCCCCAAGCTGCGTACCTGGGTGAAGGAGGTCAAGGAGGCCATGGAGAAGCTCCAGATGGACCCGGCCTTCGCCGAGCGCAACGTCAACGAGGGCTTCTCCGGCGGTGAGAAGAAGCGCCACGAGATCCTTCAGCTGGAGCTCCTCAAGCCGAAGATCGCGATCCTCGACGAGACCGACTCCGGCCTGGACGTCGACGCGCTGCGCATCGTCTCCGAGGGCGTCAACCGCGTCCGTGAGACCGGCGAGGTCGGCACCCTGCTGATCACCCACTACACGCGCATCCTGCGCTACATCAAGCCCGACTTCGTGCACGTGTTCGCGAACGGCCGCATCGCCGAGTCCGGCGGCGCCGAGCTCGCCGACCAGCTGGAGGCCGAGGGCTACGACAAGTACGTGAAGGGTGGCGCATCCGCGTGACATCTGCCCATCAGGGGCTCTCCGGCCTCCTCGACACCGAGGCGATCCGCAAGGACTTCCCGCTCCTGGATCGCGTGGTCCACGACGGCAAGAAGATCGTGTACCTGGACTCCGCGGCGACCTCGCAGAAGCCGCGCCAGGTGCTCGACGCGCTCAACACGTACTACGAGCGCCACAACGCCAATGTCCACCGCGGCGTCTACACGGTCGCCGAGGAGGCGACGGCGCTCTACGAGGGCGCCCGTGACAAGGTCGCGGCGTTCATCAACGCGCCGAGCCGCGACGAGGTGATCTTCACCAAGAACGCCTCCGAGTCGCTCAACCTCGTGGCCAACATGCTGGGCTGGGCCGACGAGCCCTACCGCGTGGACCACGAGACCGAGATCGCCATCACGGAGATGGAGCACCACTCCAACATCGTGCCGTGGCAGCTGCTCTCGCAGCGCACGGGCGCGAAGCTGAAGTGGTTCGGCCTCACCGACGACGGCCGTCTCGACCTCTCCAACATCGAAGAGGTCATCACCGAGAAGACCAAGATCGTCTCGTTCACGCTGGTCTCGAACCTGCTGGGCACGATCAACCCGGTCGAGACGATCATCCGGCGTGCGCAGGAGGTCGGTGCGCTGGTCTGCATCGACGCCTCGCAGGCGGCCCCGCACATGGTGCTCGACGTGCAGGCGCTGCAGGCCGACTTCGTGGCCTTCACCGGCCACAAGATGGTCGGCCCGACCGGTATCGGCGTGCTGTGGGGACGGCAGGAGCTCCTCGAGGACCTGCCTCCGTTCCTCGGCGGCGGCGAGATGATCGAGACCGTCTCGATGCACTCCTCGACGTACGCGCCGGCTCCGCACAAGTTCGAGGCGGGTACGCCCCCGATCGCCCAGGCCGTCGGCCTCGGCGCGGCCGTGGACTACCTGTCCGCGATCGGCATGGAGAACATCGCGCGCCACGAGCACGCGATCACCGAGTACGCCGTCCGCCGGCTCCAGGAGGTGCCGGACCTGCGGATCATCGGCCCCACCACGGCCGAGGACCGCGGCGCGGCGATCTCCTTCGTGCTCGGTGACATCCACCCGCACGACGTGGGCCAGGTTCTCGACGAGCAGGGCATCGCGGTCCGTGTCGGCCACCACTGCGCGCGGCCGGTCTGCCTGCGGTACGGAATTCCTGCGACCACGCGAGCGTCGTTCTATCTGTACTCCACCCCGGCCGAGGTCGACGCCCTGGTCGAGGGACTTGAGCACGTACGGAACTTCTTCGGGTAGGGGCTGGTCGTGAAGCTGGATTCGATGTACCAGGACGTCATCCTGGACCACTACAAGCACCCGCACGGGCGCGGTCTTCGGGACGGCGACGCCGAGGTGCACCACGTCAACCCGACGTGCGGCGACGAGATCACGCTCCGGGTGAAGTACGACGGGTCGCGGATCGAGGACGTCTCGTACGAGGGCCAGGGCTGTTCGATCAGCCAGGCCTCGGCCTCGGTCCTGAACGAGCTGCTCGTCGGCAAGGAGCTGGACGAGGCGCAGAAGATCCAGGGCACGTTCCTGGAGCTGATGCAGTCCAAGGGCCAGATCGAGCCGGACGACGCGATGGAGGAGATCCTGGAGGACGCGGTCGCGTTCGCGGGTGTCTCCAAGTACCCGGCCCGGGTGAAGTGCGCGCTGCTCAGCTGGATGGCGTGGAAGGACGCGACGGCCCAGGCTCTGGGCGACGCGGAGAGGAAGTCGGCATGACCGAGAACGCCGAGGCCACGATGAAGCCGGCCTCCGAAGAAGAGATCCGCGAGGCGCTGTACGACGTCGTCGACCCCGAGCTGGGCATCGACGTGGTCAACCTCGGCCTGATCTACGGCATCCACATCGACGACTCCAACGTCGTCACGCTGGACATGACCCTGACGTCGGCGGCCTGTCCGCTGACCGACGTGATCGAGGACCAGGCGAAGGCCGCCACCGACGGCATCGCCAGCGAGCTGAAGATCAACTGGGTCTGGATGCCGCCGTGGGGCCCGGACAAGATCACGGACGACGGTCGCGAGCAGCTCCGCGCGCTCGGCTTCAACGTCTGACGTTCCCGACGTCCGCCCGTTTCGCAGTATCGAACGGCCATGCTCGCCAGGCAGACTGGTGGGCATGGCCGTTCGCATGTATCAACTCGCCGTCGACTCCCACGACCTGCCCGCGCAGGCCCGGTTCTGGGCGCAGGTGCTGGACTGGCAGATCCTCTTCGAGGCCGAGGACGAGATCGTCATCGGTGCCGACGCCACCGCCATGCCGGGGATGTGCTTCCTTCCCGTGTCCGAGACCAAGTCCGTCAAGAACCGGCTGCACATCGACCTGACGCCCGACGACCGGGACGCCGAGGTCGAGAGGATCCTCGCCCTCGGGGCCCGGCGCGTCGACGTCGGTCAGGGCGAGGACGTGACCTGGGTCGTCCTCGCCGACCCCGAGGGGAACGAGTTCTGCGTGCTGCGCCCGAAGCGGTCGCTCACGGACTGAACGGAGTCCCCGCCGCCTGTGCCAGAGCGGGGGCCAGGTTCTCCTTGCGGATGCGCTGGTCGACGTAGACGAGACCGGTGACCAGGGGTGGGAAGACCGAGCAGACGGCCTGTGCCAGCATCCCGCCGACGACGGCGATCACCAGCACCGGTACGAGCGCGATCATGACCTCGCCCGCGGTCTCGAAGCCGGACGAGCCCGAGAACGAGGCCGGGACCGACAGCAGCAGGCTGAGGACCTGCTGGATCAGCCAGTTCGCCACCGCCGCCATGATGCCCGCGACCAGCAGCGCCCCGAAGATCCGCCACCATGAGCCGCGCACCAGCTCGCTGGAGCGGCGCATGGAGGCCGTCGCGCCCTGCCCCTCGAAGACCGCCGCCGCCGGCGCCAGGCTGAGCTTCACCCAGATCCAGGTGGCGAGCGGCATGGCGGCCAGGGCGACGAGGAAGGCGACGAGGGCGAGACCGGGTGTGATCATCGTCGAGTCCGACCCGGTGCTCGCGTTCGAAGCCGCCGTGAAGAGCGCCACCACGAAGCCGATCATCGCCACCGTGAAGAGGGCGATGGGCACGAAGATGATCAGCGTCGTCAGGAAGACCGTGCCGATCACCGCCGGCATCCGAGCCCAGGAGCGGCGCCAGACCGCACCGAAGGTCGTCCGCCGGCCCAGCACCGCGTCCTGGAGGACGGCCGGGCACGCCGCGTACACGACGGCGCTCGCGACCAGCATCCCGATCACGGCGATCAGCCACACGACGACGAAGGCGATCAGCAGCGGGCGGCCGTCGTCCCAGCTGGGCTCCTGCCCGCCGGGGAGATCGAAGACGCGCGGCACATGGTCCGCGACCACCGCGTACGCCAGGCCGCCGGCCGCCGCGAGCAGCAGAAGGGCCCCGCCGTAGGCGGCCGCGGCCACGCCGAGCAGCTGCTTCCAGTAGCGGCCGATGGTGGCGAAGGCGCCGGTCAGGATCTGGCTGAGACCCAGCGGCGCCAGGGGTATCACGCCGGGCTTCGGCGGAGGGGGCGGGGGAGCGTAGCCGTAGCCGTACGGCCCCGAGGGATAGGTCATGCGGGACACCGTAGCGGGCACCTTTGTGTACGCCCGTACATATGGATGTGTACGATGGTACGCATGGGATACGGACTGCTGGCGGGAGCCATCACCGCGGAGATCATCGCGACGGTCTCCATGAAGTACAGCGACGGCTTCTCCAGGCTCTGGCCCTCGATCGTCACGGGCGTCGGCTATCTCGTCGCCTTCGCCCTGCTCGCCCAGGCGCTCAAGACCCTCCAGGTCGGCACGGCCTACGCGATATGGTCCGGCGCCGGCACCGCCGCCGTCGCCGTCATCGGCATCCTCTTCATGAACGAGACGTTCAGCGTCGCCAAGGTCGCCGGGGTCCTCCTGATCATCGCGGGCGTCCTCGTGCTCAACATGGGGGGAGCGCACTGATGCCCCGCGCCCGCCGCCACGACCCCGAGCGACGGCAGCGGATCGTCGACGCCGCGCTGCGCGTGGTCGGCGCCCGGGGCATCGCCGGGCTGAGCCACCGTACGGTCGCGGCCGAGGCGGACGTGCCGCTCGGCTCCACGACGTACCACTTCGCCTCCCTCGACGAGCTCCTCGTCGCCGCGCTGCGCCAGGCCAACGAGGGCTTCGGCCGGCAGCTGCGCGAGAGCCGGGCGCTCGCCGGACCCGGCACGGACTCCGACGCCGACCTCGCAGCCGCCCTCGCCCGGCTGATGGGGGAGTGGATCGGCGGCGCGCGGACGGGGGTGGAGCTGGAGTACGAGCTCTATCTGGCCGCGCTGCGCCGCCCCGCTCTGCGGCCGGTCGCCGCGGAGTGGACGGACGCCGTCACCGAGGCCCTGTCCCGGCGGACGGACCCGACGACGGCTCGCGCGCTGGTCGCCCTCATGGACGGCATCTGTCTCCAGGTCCTGCTGACGGACGGGACGTACGACGAGGAGTACGCGCGCGTGATGCTGGCGCGCCTCCTGCCGACGACACCGGAGACCGCCGCCGCGCCCGGCGCCACCTGAGCCGCGCCTGCCCCTGCCCGGCCCGGGTGATCCGCCAAGTCGTCCGTCACCCGGGCTGGCGGTTCCGCCGGGGCGCTCGACCGACACCTGAGACCGGTTGGCCCGGGCGGGGCCCCGAACGTTAGGTTTTCCGCATGACCACTGCTCCTCGCACCACCGGCGCCGTCGCCGCCGGCCTCGCCACCATCGCCGGTGACGGCACCGTTCTCGACACCTGGTTCCCCGCCCCCGAGCTGACCGACGCGCCCGGGCCCGCCGGAACCGAGCGGCTCACCCCCGACGCCGCGGTCAACGCCCTCGGTGAGGGCGCCGCCAAGGCCCTCGGCGTGGACGCCCGCCGCGGCGTCGAGGTGGTCGCCGTCCGCACCGTCATCTCCTCGCTCGACGACAAGCCGCTCGACGCCCACGACGCGTACCTGCGTCTGCACCTGCTCAGCCACCGGCTGGTCAAGCCGCACGGCCAGAGCCTCGACGGTGTCTTCGGCCTGCTCGCCAACGTCGCCTGGACCTCGCTCGGCCCGGTCGCCGTCGACGACATCGAGAAGGTCCGCCTCAACGCGCGCGCCGAGGGTCTGCACCTCCAGGTGACCTCGATCGACAAGTTCCCGCGGATGACCGACTACGTCGTCCCCGCCGGTGTCCGGATCGCCGACGCCGACCGCGTCCGCCTGGGCGCGCACCTCGCCGCCGGTACGACCGTCATGCACGAGGGCTTCGTCAACTTCAACGCCGGCACCCTGGGCACCTCGATGGTCGAGGGCCGTATCTCGGCCGGTGTCGTCGTCGGCGACGGCTCCGACATCGGCGGCGGCGCCTCCACCATGGGCACCCTCTCCGGCGGCGGCAACGTCATCATCTCCATCGGCGAGCGCTGCCTCATCGGCGCCGAGGCGGGCGTCGGCATCGCGCTGGGCGACGAGTGCGTCGTCGAGGCCGGTCTGTACGTCACCGCCGGCACGCGCGTCACGATGCCCGACGGCGAGATCGTCAAGGCCCGCGACCTGTCCGGCGGCGACAACATCCTCTTCCGCCGCAACTCGGTCACCGGCGCCGTCGAGGCCCGCCCGAACAACGCGGTGTGGGGCGGGCTCAACGAGATCCTCCACAGCCACAACTGAGGCCGTGACCTGGTCGTGTGACGCTGCGTTATCAGGATGACGTAGTCACACGAGCAGACAAGGCGAGGAGTCGACATGAGGACGAGGCCCACCATCGTCGGAGCGCTGACCGTGGCGGCGGTACTCCTGCCCGCCGCGGCCGCCTCCGCGGACGAGACGCACACACGGACGCACAACGGTCCGTACGTCTCGAACGGCCCGAGCCTCACCCTCCACACCGGTCAGATCGACGACCCCCTGGAGGACGTCCTCGAGCACGCGGCGCTCTTCGGCACCACCTACGTGTTCGACTGAACCAGATCCTCGTACGCCGCCCGCAGCCCGTCGACCGTCTCCAGGTCGGCGGGCTGCAGCGGTTCCCGGACGTAATCGCCGAGGAGCGCCTTGGCCGTGACCGTGCCCGGCAGGCCGGAGGCCATCATCAGCTCGGTGAGCGGGACGGTGAGCCCGTTGAGCCGGGCGGCCTCGGCCGTGTCCCCGGCGTCGAAGGCGTCGAGCACGGCCCGCATCTGACGGGGCACCACGTTGGCCACCGTGCTGACGTAACCGGCGCCGCCCACCGCGTACAGCGGGAGGTTCAGCTCCTCGCAGCCGGAGTAGTACGCGAGCGAGGTGCGGGCGATCACCTTGGTGGAGCCGAGCAGGTCGTAGGCGCAGTCCTTGACCGCGACGATCCTCGGGTGTTCGGCGAGCCGCAGCATCGTGCCGGGCTCGATCCGGGTGCCGGTGCGGCCGGGGATGTCGTACAGCATCACGGGCAGGCCGGTCGCGTCGGCGACCTTCAGGAAGTGCGCCTCGACGGCGGCCTGCGGCGGACGGCTGTAGTACGGGGTGACGACCAGGAGCCCGTCCGCGCCCGCCTTCTCCGCCTGGCGCGCCAGCTCCACGGTGTGGCGGGTGTCCGAGGTGCCCACGCCCGCGACGACGGCCGGACCCGCGCCGACGGCCTCGCGGACCGCCTCGATCAGCGCTGCCTTCTCGGCGTCCGTGGTGGTCGGGGACTCGCCGGTGGTGCCGTTGAGGACGACACCGTCGCATCCCTCGGAGACCAGATGGGCGGCGTGCTCGCGGGCGACGTCGAGATCCAGCTCACCGGTGGCGGTGAACGGGGTGATCATCGCGCAGAGGGCGCGGCCGAAGGGGCGTTCAGTGCTCATCAAGGAAGTCTGCCGCGCTTGATCCTGAAGGTCCACTTAGTTCTTCTTGGGATGAGAGGTAAGCGTCGCTGAAGGGTGGGCCTCTGGCATGATCTCCCTGCGCGACAGGAGGACATGGAGAGAGAACAGCATGAGCGAACAGCGTGTCGCCCTGGTCACCGGCTCGTCCTCGGGCATCGGCGCCGCGATCGCCCGACGCCTCGCCGCCGCCGGGATCCGGGTCGTCGTCAACTCGGCACGGTCGGTGGAGGCGGGCAAGGCCCTCGCCGCCGAACTGCCCGACGCCGTCTACGTACAGGCCGACGTCTCGGACGAGGCCCAGGCCGCCGGGCTCGTCGCCTCCGCCGTGGAGGCATACGGCCGGCTCGACATCCTCGTCAACTGCGCCGGCACCACCCGCTTCATCCCGCACGACGACCTCGCCGCGGCCTCGCCCGACGTCTGGCGGCACCTGTACGACGTCAACGTCATCGGGGTCTGGCAGACCGTCACCGCCGCCGTCCCGCACCTGCGCGAGCACGGCGCGGGCTGCGTCGTGAACATCTCCTCGCAGGCCGGTGTCCGCCCCGGCGGCAGCTCCATCCCGTACGCGGTCTCCAAGGCGGCCGTCAACCACATGACGAAGCTGCTCGCCAAGACGCTCGGCCCGGCCGTCCGGGTCAACGCCGTCGCACCGGGCTTCATCGACACCCCCTGGTTCGACGGCGTGGAGGGCGCCGACGAGGCGAAGGCCCATGTGGCGGGAGCGGTTCCGCTGCGTCGGGTGGGCCGACCGGAGGACATCGCCGGCGCCGTCTTCGACCTCGCCAACGCCTCGTACATCACGGGCGAGGTACTCCTCGTCGACGGCGGAGGCCACCTGCTCGGCTGAGGCGGGGCTCAGAGCGCGAGCTTGAACCCGTCGTGGCTGCGGGCGAAGCCCAGCGAGGCATAGAAGCGGTGGGCGTCCGTCCGCCGCTTGTCGCTGGTCAACTGGACGAGCGCGCAGCCGCGCTGGCGAGCCCGCTCCACCGCCCGCGCCATCAGCTCCCGGCCGAGCCCCCCGCCTCGCCGGTCCGCCCGGATCCGCACCGCCTCGATCAGGGCCCGCTCGGCCCCGCCCTTGCCCAGACCCGGGATGTACGTCGCCTGCAGACAGCCCACGACCAGCTCCCCGTCCACGAGCACCAGCATCTCGTTGCGCGGATCGCTCGCGATGTCCGCGAAGGCCCGCTCGTACGCCTCGGTGACGACGACCGAGGCGGGGTCCACGACCTGCTCCTCGTCGGCGAGGAGGGCGAGGACGGCGGGGAGTTCGGCACGGGTGGCGGGGCGGAGGATCATGACGGCGAGTCTCGCAGATCCGTACCGGAGGCCCTTGACCTCAAGCGTGGTCGAGGTTGGAGGGTGGGATCACCGACGACAGGAGGCCACCCCATGAACGCCGTTGCCCAGCCCGACGCCCGTCCCGACCTGCGCCGCCCCGGCGTAGGACGTGTGCTCGTCTCCACGTGGCGGGTCGGCACGCCCGAGCGGCAGCGCGCCGCCGTCGACGCCATCGCCAAGGCGTGGGAGGGCCGGGACTGGCCGGACGTCGGGCTGCTCTCGTACTCGGTGTACATCGGCACCGACGGAGACACCCTGCTCCACTACTCGCAGTGGACGGACGAGGACGCGTACCAGCAGTTCGTCCGCACCTTCCGCGGCGACCGGAACGCCGAGATCGACGCGGCCGTGCCCGGGATCGAACGCGTCGCGCTCCACCGGTACACGCTCTACCGGTCCACCCCGCCCGGTGAGGAGAGCGCCGCCAGGATCCCCGGCTGTGTCGTCATCGTCGACGTAGAGTTCGACGGGCCGGACGCCGACCGGCAGCGCGCCTGGGTGGACGGGGTCTTCGAGGCGCTGGAGACCGACCCGAACCCCGCAACCGGTGGGATCTCCGGACATTTCCACGTCGGCGTCGACGGCACCAGGGTCCTCAACTACGCGGAGTGGGAGAGCGAGCAGGCCCACATCGAGGCGCTCGCCCTGCCCGGGGACGGGATCGGCTCCCCGACCCCGCAGTGGGCCCGTGTACAGGACTACCCGGGAGTGGCCGGCGGCGCCGTGAAGCGCTACACGCCCGCGCTGAGTCTCAGCGCGGGCGCGTAGCAGGGGGTACTACGGGCGGAAGCGCAGGACCTGCGGGTCGTGGTCGCTGTTCTGGTCCGCGAACTCCGCGTTGATGTGGACGCTGTCGTACTCGAAGTGGCCGATCCCCGGGCTGGTCAGGATCTGGTCGAGAACCTGGCTGTTGCCCTGGAAGACGTACGAGTAGCGCTCGCTGCGCGGCAGGGACTTCACCGCCGGGTACAGCGCGCCGCCGTCCGTCAGTGCCTCCGTCGTCTCCGAGAACTCGAAGTCGTTGATGTCGCCGAGGACGAGGACGTCCGCGTTCTTCCGGATCGAGAGCACGTCCTTCACGAAGGCGTTGACGGCCTGCGCCTGGAGCAGTCGCTTCGCCTCGGAGGAGCGGACCGGCGGCTGGTGGTGCGAGACCAGGGACTCGTCACCGCCCTTGGAGCCGAAGTGGTTGGCGACCACGAAGACCGTACGGCCGCGGAAGGTGAACTCGCCCGCCAGCGGCTTCCGGCTGCTCTCCCAGGCCGTGTTCGCCGGGTCGATCCGACCGGGCGAGAGGGTGAGCTCGGGCGTGCCGTCCTCGCCGCGCACGACATTCGTCGCGGTGACCGCGTTGCCACCCGCGCGGTCGGTGAACGAGACCCGCTCCGGGTTGAAGAGGAAGGCCTGGCGGATGTTGCCGCCGGGCTCGCCGCCGTCCTTGTTGTTCTCCGGGTCCACCGAACGCCACTCGTACGCCGGGCCGCCCGCCGCCACGATGGCGTCGGTGAACTTCTTCAGCGTCTGGTCGGCGGCGACCGTGCCGTCGTTCTTGGCGCCGTTGTTGTCCTGGATCTCCTCCAGGGCCAGGATGTCAGGCGCGGCGAGGTTCTTCACCACGGCCGCCGCCAGCGCGTCGAACTTCTCCTGCGGGTCGGACGGGTCGAGGTTCTCGACGTTGTACGTCGCGACGGCCAGCTCGTTCTTGTGCTGCTTGTCCGTCGTCTCGCGCTCCAGGCCGCGGTCGACGACCGTGCCGAGGGTGCGCGCCGTCAGCGTGTAGCCGCCGAACTGGTTGAAGTCGAGCGGGCCCTCGGTCGTGCCGGAGAGCACGTCGCCGACGTTGGCCGTGGGGAAGGGCTGCTGCGCGATCGGGGTCAGCGACTGGATCTGGAGCCGGCCGGTGTTCTGCGAGGCGTACGAGCCGTAGACCGTGCCGCCCCGCCAGTTGCGGTTCTCCCAGGGCTTCACCGTCACCCAGAGCTCGGAGTACGGGTCGGTGGCGCCCACGACGCGCGAGGTGCCGACGCGGACATTGGTGCCCTCGAGCGACTCGTAGTAGTCCAGGGCGTACCGGCCCGGGTTCAGGGTGAGGCCGTTGATGGAGCCGGCCGCGGCCGCGTCGCCCTCGGGCGCGTACGCGTCGGGGACGGACCAGGCCGAGATGGTCACGGGGGCCGGGACCGGGTTGCCCTGCGAGACCACGGTGACCGTGGGCTTGGAGATCTGCGTCAGCGACTGGTTGCCGGAGTTCAGACCGCCGGGGACGTACTCGCCGACCGTGCCGTTCACGCTGACGGCGTCGCCGACCGCGACGGTCGGCACCGAGCTGGTGAAGACGAAGAGGCCCTCGCTGGTGGCCGGGTTGTCGTCCGCCTGCGGGTCCTGGATCCAGAATCCGCGCGAACCGTAGGTCCGTACACCGGTCACGATGCCCGTGACGCCGGTGACCTGGGTGCCGACGAGGGGCGAGACACGGGTGGTGCCCTGGATGTCGTGGATACGGACACCGGCGGCGGTCTCCGCCGAGGTGTCCGCCGAGGCGGTGGAGCCGGCGAGGAGTCCGGCCGCGAGCGCGGCCGACACGACGGCGGCCATGGCCGCGGATCTCGGTATGGAGGAAGGCATCAGGGAGCTCCGGAAGCGCTTGGATGAACGGTCGATGGGTCTACGCGCGTCAATCTCTTGGCTGAGCGGTGGACTTGTCAAGGGTTGAAAGGTGTACGAAGGCTGACGCCTCCGTGAACCGGCGGGCCGGGCGGGAAATGCGTCTACGCTGAAGTCCGTTCGCCGACAGCACGGCCACCCAGGCTCGCAGCCCTTCGAGGAGAAGACCCCAGATGGCACCGGACCGCCCCACCCTGCCCCCCGTTCAGCTGCACTCGGACGCGGAGCTGGCGAGGGATGCCCTGGCCACGCCCCTCCTGGCACGGGCGGCCCGGCTCGCCCGCTGGGCCGGCCCCGAGACCCGGGTCGGCGCGGGCGGTGAACTCGTCGACGAGCAGCTGCCCGCCGCGGCCGAGGTGTTGGGGCTCACGGCGGACGAGGACGGTGAGGCGTACGCGAGCGAGGCATGGCGCCTCGCGGTCGACACCGGGCTCGTGGACGTCGAGGACGGCGAGGACGACGACACCCCGGGCGCGGTCACCGCGGGCGAGAACCTCGCACTCCTCACCGGAGGCACCCCGCTCGACGTCCTCGGGATCTGGCTCGACGGCATGGACGTCGTCTTCGCCGACGCCACCGCCCCCGTCCTCGACGACCTGGCGGACGCCATCGGCGAGGACGGTGAGATCGACTTCGAGCTCCTCGACTGGAACCCGGAGGAGGAGGCCGAGTTCCTCGAGGGCGTGCTCGGCAATCTGTACCTGCTCACGGTCGGCGAGGGCGGACCGGGCGAGGGCCCGGTGCCGCTGCCGGCGCTCGCCGCGTCGATGCTCGTCCCGGACGACATGGGCGAGCCGACCGACGACGTCCTGGAGCAGGTCTCGGAGGCGATGATGCGCCTCGACGAGCAGTTCCGGCTGCTCGAACCCATCGGGCTCGTCGAGTACCAGCCCGTCGACGAGGCGCTGATGGTCGAGGAGGGCGAGGAGCCCACCGCGCAGATCGACGAGGTCGACGACGAGGACGTCACCCGCTACGGCATGGTCCGGCTGACGCCGCTCGGGCTCTACGGCGTACGGGCCCGGATGCTGGAGGCGGGCGTCGACGCCCCGGCCGTCGGCGAACTGGCCGACAAGGGCGCGGACGTGCTCCTCGACGGGCTCGCCGTCTACCCCGAGACCGCGGCGCGCGCCGAGACCGTGGGCTGGCTGGCCGGGCGGGACGCCGTGAGCGCGGCGCGGGACCTGCTCGCCGCCGCGCGGGGCGCCGACGAAGGCTCCCCGCTGCGCCGGCTCCACTGCCAGCAGGCGCTCTCGCTCGTGGGCGCGGACGCCGAGCCCGCCGTACGGGAGGTGCTCGACGACGCCGAACTGGGCGGGCTCGCCCGGGTCTGGCTGGCGGAGCAGGGCGCCGCGGACGTGCCGGCGCCGTCGGAGTCGATGATCTTCTGGCTCGCGATCGACACGATCGCCGCGCAGTTGGACGCCCGGGGCGACCTGGACGAACTCCGCGAGCTGATCGAGGGGCTGACCGGCCGGCACAGCGGCTTCTTCGACGCGGCCTGGCGCGTCGAACACCCGGCGACGGCCGAGGTCCTGGAGGCCATGGGCCGGCTGCACCCGGACAAGGCCTCGGCCAAGGAGGCCCGCAAGGCGGCCTTCAAGGCGAGGTCGCGCGCGGGGGCGTGAGAGGGCCGGGGGGAGCGGGGCGCCCTGCCGGGCGCCCGGTCCCGTCCGCCTCTCCGCAGCGCAGTTCATTGGGGGGCGTCTCTCCGTTCAACTCTCGTTCGTGCGTGGGCGGGACCGTGTGCCCGACACCGGGTGACGACAGGGAGACGAACACGCCATGCCTCTCAACCGCAGAGAGTTCGCCAAGCAGTCCACCGCCGCCGGGGCCGGGCTCGTCCTGACCGGAACGGTCGCCGCGCTCGCCACCGCACCCGAGGCGCTCGCCACCGCGGACGACCGGGACGACCGGGCAGAGGAGCAGGCGGAGGCGGGCAACCGGCACCGGCTCGGCTACGGGCCCCTCGTCGAGGACCCCGCCGGCATGCTCGCCCTCCCCGCCGGCTTCACGTACCGGGTCATCACCCACAGCGGTGTCACCAAGCTGGAGTCCGGCGAGTTCACCCCGCAGAAGCACGACGGCACCGCCACCTTCGCCGGCCCGCGCGGCACCACCCTCCTGGTCAACAACCACGAGCTCAAGGGCAAGCGCTCCGGCTGGACCCACCCGGTCCCGCTCACCGAGGGTCTCGTCTACGACCCCGCCGCGGCCGGCGGCTGCACGGTCGTCGAGGTGCACCGTGACGGCACCGTCGCCGAGTGGGTCGGCATCGCCGGCACCTCCACCAACTGCGCCGGTGGCCGCACCTCCTGGGGCACCTGGCTCACCTGCGAGGAGAACTCGGACCGCGCCGGCGAGAACGGCATGACCAAGGACCACGGCTACGTCTTCGAGGTCGACCCGCGCGACCGCCGCGCCAACCGTGACCCGAAGCCGATCAAGGCGTTCGGCCGCTACGACCACGAGGCGGTCGTCATCGACCCCAAGCGCGGTCACGCCTACCTGACGGAGGACGCCGACGAGCCCAACGGCCTCTTCTTCCGCTGGGTGCCGCCGAAGGGCTTCGAGCACGGCCGCGGCAAGCTCCGCACCCTCGCCGACGACGCCGGCGTCCTCCAGGCGCCCCGCTGCATCGACTCGGGCGGCCGTTTCGTCGACGACCTCTCCCGGGCCACCCGGATCGGCACGGTCTACGGCGTGGACTGGCTGGACGTCCCCGACCGCGACGGCCGCGAGGTCGAGGTTCGCGAGCAGTTCGGCCCCGACGAGGTCACCCGGGCCCGCAAGCTGGAGGGCATGTGGTGGGCCGACGG
The DNA here is from genome assembly GCF_042902595.1 of Streptomyces sp. NPDC012508. Classification (NCBI taxonomy): domain Bacteria; kingdom Bacillati; phylum Actinomycetota; class Actinomycetes; order Kitasatosporales; family Streptomycetaceae; genus Streptomyces; species Streptomyces sp. NPDC012508. The sequence continues at coordinate 111,231 of NZ_JBIBEO010000006.1, read as the reverse complement.
CGGCGCGTACATCGTCTCGTCGTACGCCCGTGACGAGAGCCCCGGCCCCTCGCACGACGGGCAGGTCTGGTTCTACGACCCCAAGCGCCGCACCCTGACGCTCCAGGTCCTCCTCGGCGTCAACCCCGACCCGGAGAAGGACGGTGCCTACGACGGCCCGGACAACATCACCGTCTCCCCCTACGGGGGTCTCGTCATCGCCGAGGACGGCGAGGGTGTCCAGCACCTCTTCGGCGCCACCGAGCGCGGCCGCACCTACCCCATCGCCCGCAACGACCTGAACGACAGCGAGTTCACCGGCGTCGTCTTCTCCTGCGACGGCGACACGCTCTTCGCCAACATCCAGGACCCGGGCATCATGGTGGCCATCACCGGCCCGTGGCGCCGCCAGCCCCGCCGCTGACCCACGCCGATACGACGGAAGGGCCCGCCGGTCACCCGGCGGGCCCTTCCTGCTGTCCGGTGTCGTCAGAGCGCCTGGGCGGCGGGCTTCACCATGCCCCGGACCGTCCGCGACTTCACGAACTCGCCCAGCGCCGTCATCTCCCACTCACCGCTGAACTGCTTGATGAGCTTGGCCATCATCACGCCCGTCTGCGGCTCGGCCGTGGTCAGGTCGAAACGGACCAGCTCCTCGCCGGTCGCCGCGTCGATCAGCCGGCAGTACGCCTTGGCGACCTCGGTGAACTTCTGGCCGGAGAACGAGTTGACCGTGAAGACCAGGCCCGTGGCGTCGGCGGGGAGGCGGCCGAGGTCGACGACGATGACCTCGTCGTCGCCCGCGCCCTCACCGGTCAGATTGTCGCCGGAGTGCTTGATGGAGCCGTTCAGGATGGAGAGCTTGCCGAAGTAGCAGCTGTCCAGGTGGTTGCGCTGGGGGCCGTACGCGATGACCGAGGCGTCGAGGTCGATGTCCTTGCCGCGGTACGCGGGCTCCCAGCCGAGGCCCATCTTGACCTGGGAGAGCAGCGGGCGGCCGCCCTTGACCAGGGAGACGGTCTGGTTCTTCTGGAGGTTGACCCTGCCCTTGTCCAGGTTGATCTTGCCGGTGGAGACCGGGGCCGCCGGGGCCGCCGGGGGAGCGGCCGGCGGGGGAGGCGTGGGGGCGGCGATCCGCGGGTCCACGGGAGCGGCCACGGGCGGCGCGACATGCGCCGCGGGGGCCGGGGCGGCGGCGGGCGCGGCCGCGGCGGGCTCCTCGTCCACCGAGACGCCGAAGTCGGTGGCGATGCCCGCCAGCCCGTTGGCGTACCCCTGGCCCACCGCACGGGCCTTCCAGGCGCCGTTGCGGAGGTAGATCTCCACGACCACCAGCGCCGTCTCCGTCCCGAGCTGCGGCGGGGTGAAGGTGGCGAGGACACTGCCGTCGTCCGCGTTGCGGATCGTCGCCGTGGGCTCGATGCCCTGGAAGGACTGGCCCGCGGCGTCGGGGCTCGCGGTCACGACGATCTTCTCGATGCCCGGCGGCACCGCGCCGGTGTCGACGACGATCGCGTCCGGTGCCGAGCCGCCGCCGGAGCGGTAGGTCACACCGGGGCCGTTCGGCTGGTTGTAGAAGATGAAGTCGTCGTCCGAGCGCACTTTGCCATTGGCGCTGAGCAGAAGGCCCGAGACGTCGAGCCGTACCGGGGCGGCGACGTCCACCGCCACGCGCGCGGCGGTGAGCGGGATGTTCGAGCCGGGGGTCATAGCGGTCATGCCAAGGCTAACGAGCGAGACCGCTTTGCCGTTCCCTTACCTTCCCTACCTTCGGCCACTCTGGTTACGGGGGTGGTTCCGCGCCATGCGCTCGTTGCCGAACTTGTACGCGCCCGTCCAGCGCGCCATGACCAGCTGGGCGTCCCCCGACGCCACCTCCGCCAGGAACTTCTCCGCACGGCCTCCGCGCAGAGTGCCGGCCGCGCGCCCGCGGTGGGTGATGACGACCGTGCCGTCCGCGCGCTGTTCGTGACTGAATCCCTGAGGCTGTGGCATGACGGGCATCCTGCCGGTCCCGGGCAGGTCCGTCATATGAATATTCGAGCGGATCGTATTCTTCCGTTCGTGGGTGGGAGCAGCTTTCGTACGCGGGACGTGGACCAGGCGCGGCAGGAGATCGACGCGCGGTACTACGCCAACTTCATGGACGTCGTCGAGCGGCGCGAGCGGCCCTTCGCGGCCAGGTTCGACACCGTCGCCCTCGGGCCGCTGGTCATCGGGGACCTGTCCTGCGGGGCGGACGTCCGGATGCGCTTCGGCGAGCTCGGGGCGTTCCATGTCAACGCCCCGCTCGGCGGGACGATGGAGCTGCGCCAGGGCGGCGCCGCCCCGGTGGTCGCGACGGCGGCCGAGGCGGTGCTGCTGGATCCGTGCGGGGACACCGTCCTGGAGCGCTGGAGCGGGGACTGCCGCGTCCTCTCCGTCAAGATCGACGCGGCCGCGCTGCGCGAGCGTCTCGAACGGCTCCTCGGGCGCCCGCCGCGCGGACACCTCGCCTTCGCGCCGCGGCTGGACACCACCCGCGGACCCGGGCTGAGCTGGGTGCGCCTCGCCCGCCAGGTGGCGCGCGAGGCGCTCGCGGGGGACAGCCTGGCCCACCACGCGCTGGTCGCCGTTCCCCTCCAGGAGGCGCTGCTCAACGGGCTGCTGCTCGCGGCCGAGCACCCCTGGCGCGACGAGCTGGCCCATCCGGGCGAACCGCTGCGGCCTGCGCCCGTCAAGCGGGCGATGGATGCCGTACGGGCCCGCCCCGAGCACCCCTTCACCACGACCGAGCTCGCCGGCCTCGCCCGGGTCGGGGTGCGCAGGCTCCAGGAGTCGTTCCGGGAGTACGTGGGTATGTCGCCGATGGCGTACGTCCGTGAGGTCCGGCTCGAACGGGTCCATGAGGAGCTGCGGGGCGCGGGCCCCGGGGAGCTGAGCGTGAGCGAGGTGGCCTGGCGCTGGGGCTTCGCGCATCACGGCCGGTTCGCGGCGCAGTACCGGACCCGGTTCGGGGAGACGCCCTCGCAGACGCTGCGGCGGGGGGGCGGCCGCCGGTGAGGTGACGGCGGCCGGTGGGTGACGACCGGACCCCGCGGCCGCCGGACCGCACGCGGAGGTTGGACGCCCGCGGCCGCCGGACCGCCCGCGGTGGCCGGACGCCCGGGCTTCGTCGTATCCGCCGCGTTCCGCGGACAGTTGCCGCGCTGAGCGGATCGCGACCGCATCTGCGGCCGCCGTAACGTTCCTTCTGTCGCGTGTGCCAGAGCATGCTGTGACCCGGGCCCGGCCGACGCCCCCGCAAATGTCCGGCCGGGCCCGTGTAGAACCCCCTGTCCGGCGCCCGCCGTCAGTGCGGCCAGCGCGGGGGCTCCGTGCAGAAGTGGCCGCCCACATGGGCGTGTGCCGGATCGTCGTCCTTCGGCAGCCCCTGCTCGGCGATGATCCGTTCCGCGTACGGCTCCGAGTCGTCCTGCGGCTCGTAGCCGAGCCCCCGCGCGGAGGAAAGGTCCCACCACAGCCGGGTGTTGGCGGACGAGCCGTACACCACGGTGTGCCCCACGCCCTCGGCGGTGAGCGCCGCGTGCAGCAGCCGCGCGCCGTCGGCCGGGCTCAGCCACATCGACAGCATGCGTACCGAGGTCGGCTCGGGGAAGCAGGAGCCGATCCGTACGGAGACGGTCTCCAGGCCGTGCTTGTCCCAGTAGAACTGGGCCAGATCCTCGCCGAAGCACTTGGACAGGCCGTAGAAGGTGTCCGGGCGGTGCGGCGCGTCGACCGGGAGCACCGGGTCGTCCTCGCGCGGGCGCGGGGTGAAGCCGACGGCGTGGTTGCTGGAGGCGAAGACGATCCGGCTCACCCCCTCCTCCCGAGCGGCCTCGTAGAGGTGGTGAAGGCCGGTGATGTTCGCGGCCACGATCTTCTCGAAGTCCGCCTCCAGGGAGATCCCGGCGAGATGGACGACGGCGTCGACACCCCGGACCGCCTCGCGCAGCGCGTCGCGGTCGGCGAGGTCGGCGACGATCGCGTCCGGTGCGCCGTCGACGGGTGCCACGTCGAGCAGGCGGAGCTCGTAACCGTACGCGGGCAGCAGCTCGCGCATCAGCGTGCCGACGCCGCCGGCGGCGCCGGTGAGCAGGACGGTACGGGGTGTGGGCATGGGAGGAGTCTCCGTCCGTGGATCGTATTCACAAACGTGGACACGGTAGGGACGCGGCTCGTCGAGCGTCAAGAGCGCACACGAACCGTCAAGACCGCGCGACCGACACGGGTTTGAGCCTTGACCGGCGCTTCGGGGGTGGCTTAGCGTGAAGGCGTTCAAGAATATGGACAGCAATCATAATTGTGCACGACGGTGCACGACGGACTTCTCTGGGAGCGCCCGTGACCACAGCCCCGCTCGCCGAACGGCTCGACGGCCTGCTGTTCTTCCCCGTCACCGCCTTCGCCCCGGACGGCACCGTCGACCTCGACCTCTTCCGCGCGCACGTACGCGGGGGCATCGAGGCGGGCGCCGCCGCGGTCTTCGCCTGCTGCGGCACGGGCGAGTTCCACGCCCTCGCCCCCGAGGAGTTCCGCGCCTGCGTCGCCGCCGCCGTCGAGGAGTCGGCCGGCCGGGTCCCCGTCCTCGCCGGCGCCGGCTACGGCACGGCGCTCGCGGTCCGGTACGCGCGGCTCGCCGAGGAGGCCGGCGCGGACGGGCTCCTCGCCATGCCCCCGTACCTCGTCGTCGCCGACCAGGCCGGGCTCCTGCGCCACTACGCCGAACTCGCCGCCGCCACCTCCCTCGACGTCATCGTCTACCAGCGCGACAACGCGATCCTCACCCCCGAGACGGCTGTCGCCCTCGCCCGGACCGACGGGATCATCGGCCTCAAGGACGGCCTCGGCGACCTCGACCTGATGCAGCGGATCGTCAGCGCCGTCCGGTCCGAGGGCCTGGACCTGCTCTACTTCAACGGCCTGCCGACCGCCGAACTCACCGGCCTCGCCTACCGGGGCATCGGCGTCACCCTCTACTCCTCGGCCGTCTTCTGCTTCGCCCCCGACATCGCCCTCGCCTTCCATCACGCCCTCGCGTCCGGCGACGACCCGACGGTGGAACGGCTGATCGACGGCTTCTACCGGCCGCTCGTCGAACTCCGCGCCAAGGGACGCGGTTACGCCGTCTCCCTCGTCAAGGCGGCGGTACGGATGGGGGGCCTGGACGTCGGCGAGGTACGGCCGCCGCTCAGCGAGCCCGCGCCCGAGCATCTGAAGGAACTCGCCACGATCATCGAGCGCGGACGCGCGCTGCTGGGGGGCGACGCGTGAGGACCGGCACCTTCGTCTACCCCTGGGACGTCGTCGGCGATCCGGCCGCGCCCGGACGCCTCGCGGACCTGGGCCTCGCGAGCGTCACCCTCGCCTCCGCCTACCACTCCACCCGGGCCCTGACGCCCCGGCACCCCGGGCACCGCATCGTCACCGCCGAGCACGCCGCCGCGCTCTACCCGCCGGACGGCGCCCGCTGGTCGGGGCGCGCGCTGCGGCCGTACGAGGCGGGGGAGTGGGCGCTCGGCGACGCCTACGGCGAGGCGGCCCAGGCGCTCGCGGACGCGGGCCTGGAGGTCCACAGCTGGGTCGTCCTCGCCCACAACTCCCGCCTGGGCGCGGACCATCCGGAGACCTCGGTCGTGAACGCCTATGGAGACCGCTATCCCTGGGCGCCCTGCATCGCCCGGCCGGAGGTCCGCGCCTACCTGGTGGACCTGGCGGTGGAGGCGGCGGTACGGCCCGGGGCGGCCGGCACCGAGCTGGAGTCCTGCGGCTGGTACGGCCTCGCCCACCTCCACGCCCACGACAAGACCGCGGGCGTCGCGCTCGGCGACCGCGAGCAGTACCTGATGTCCCTCTGCTTCTGCCCCTCCTGCCGAGAGGGGTACGGGGAGGAGGGCGTCGACCCGGACGCGCTGGCGGCGGCCGTGCGGGGCACCCTGGAGCCGGTGTGGGCGGGGGGTGCTTCCGGACCGCCGGCCGGCTTCGAGGCGCCGGTCCTCGCCTGGCGCACGCGGACCGCCCGCACGCTCCAGGAGGCCGCCGTCGCCGCCGTCCGCGCGGCCGCCCCGCCCGGCTTCCGCGTCCTGCTCCACGCCGACCCGCTCCCGCACCGCTGCGGCGCCAACGTCGGCACCGACCCGGCCCATGTCCTCGGCGTCGCGGACGGCGTCGTCACCCCGGCCACGTCCGTTGCCCCCTTCGCCCGCGCGGCCGGACCGGACACCGTCCTCGCGGCCAACTTCGGTGTGGTGACGGGCATGGGCGGCTCCCCGGCCACGCTCGCCGAGGACGCGAAGCGGGCGGCGGCGGAGGGCGCCACCGAACTCCGCCTCTACCACGCGGGCCTGGCCTCCGACGCCGACCTGGCCCTGGTGGCGGAGGCGCTGCGGGCGCTCGGCTGAGACGGAAGCGGACGCTCAGGCGTCCGTCCCCGCCGGGGCATCGACGCGCGCGGCCACCCCTCGGCCGGCCAGGGCGGTCGCCCCGGCCAGGCCGGCGAGGGCCAGCAGCGGCAGCAGCACCCGCAGGTCGACGAGGGCGACCAGGGCCGCGCCCAGTGCCAGCGCGATCGCGTTCGGGACGAAGAGGAGCGTGTGAGCCGTCGCCGCCGCACGGCCCACGGCGTCCGCCGGGGCCTCCCGCTGGACCGCCGTCATGGCGGCGATCAGGACGAGCGGCAGACCCACCCCGATCAGGACGCTCGCCGCCAGAGCCACGCCGTCGTGCGGAACGGCGCGGGCACCGACCGCCAGGGCGAAGAGGGCCAGCCCGACGGCGGCCGCCGACCGCCCAGGCACGCGCCGCAGCACCGGCCCCGCCGCCAGACCCGTGACGACCGAGCCCACGCCCTGCGCCGCGTACAACACCCCGGCGTACGCGGGGGAGTGGCCGAGCCCCTGATCCACCACGGCGTAGACCGCCGCCCCGTTGACCCCGGCGAGCAGCATCGTGAACGAGCCCGTCAGGACGAGCGGGCGCAGGACCGGCGAGGAGCCGATCGTGCGCAGGCCCTCGCCGGTGTCGCGCAACCAGTGCGCCGAGGCCGGTCGCACCGGCTTCTCCTCCCGTACCCGCATCAGCGCGAACACCCCCGCGGCCAGCGCGAACGTCGCCGCGTCGAGCAGCGCCACCGGCCCCGCGCCGTACCGTGCGAAGAGACCGGCCGCGACGAGCGGGGCGATCAGCTTCACGCCCTCGCTGACCGTGGTCCGCAGCCCGTTGAAGTCCCCGAGCAGCCGTCTGTCGAGCGCGCTCGCCGCCAGGGCGACCTCCGCCGCGTCGTGGACGGTGCCCTGGATCCCGTACAGCACGAGGACGGCGAACAGCAGCCAGACACGGTCCGCCCTGTCGACCCAGAGCAGGGCCGGCAGCAGCGCCGCCATGGCCGCGTTCGACCACACCATCAGCGGCCTTCGCCGCACCCGGTCCGCGACCGTGCCGAGCAGCGGGCCGACGAGCACCGGCGCCCACAGCGCGAACACGGTCAGCGCCGCCAGACTGTCCGATCCGGTCAGGGACTTGACCCAGATCCCCGACGCCAGCCACATCGCCGTCGAGCCGAACCCCGACACCAGTACCCCGGTCAGATAGAGACCCGCTGTCCACCTCATGGCCGCAGCCTGGCGTCTGAGGCGGGGCGCACGGATCGGGCAGATGCCCTAGGGATGCCGACGAGCCCCGCGGGCCCGACGGTACGTCAGACGTCAGTACCTCTCCTCGACCTGCTCCGAGACCGCGAACTCGCCTTCGCAGTCCGGGCACGCGGCCCGCCCGAAGAGGTACGTCAGCCCCCGCGCCACCTCCTCCTGGCCCGACTCCAGGGCCAGGCGGCGCAGGCGCGCGGGGAGCGCGTCGAGGCCGGACGGGGGTGCCGGCAGCAGGGGCGCCTTGGGCGGGTCCGCCGTCACGTAGTCGCCCGCCGAGGCGAAGGTGCCGTGGTCGCCGAAGGCGATGAAGAGCTCCGAGGAACAGTGCGGGCACTCCACCTCGTACTCCCCCTCCACCAGACCCTCCAGACGCGTGGCGCTCCACACCCGTTCGCCCTCGAAGGCCAGGACGCACTGGAGCAGGTACACGAAGGCGGGCACGCCGTCCTTCGCCGCTTCGAGCAGCGGGCGGGCCACGGAGAGCAGTTCGGCGATCTCCTCCCCGTACCGCGCCGTACGCTCCTCGTCCGCCTCCGAGACGATGAGGCCCGCCATCAGTACGGCCTCGACCGGCTCACCGGCGGCCCGGCCCGTCGCGATCGCGGTCAGGAACGGCAGGGCGAGGAAGCTGTCGTCGTAGACGGACCCCTGGTGGCACAGGTCGTCCCACAGCTCGCTCCAGACCTTCTGGTCCTCCTCGCCGCCGAGCCGGGCGAAGGCCGCCCTCAGGTCGTCGGAAGGGCGCGCGCTCATGCCGCGGCCTCCTTCCGTGCCCGGTCCTCGTGCCGCAGGGCGGCCCAGGTGGTCAGGGCGCCCAGGCCCTCCCAGAGGCCCACGCCGAGGAAGCCGGTCGGGGCGCGGCCGGTGATGACGGCGAGGGTGAAGACGGCGCAGGTGAGGAGCCGGAAGGGGACCGTCCAGCGGAAGAACGGCTTCCAGTCCGCGAGCGCGGCCAGGCTGTAGTACACGCCCATATTGAGCGCCGCCATCGACGAGGCGGTGAGGAAGACCAGGGTGTGGTCCCCGTCCGCGCGGCTCCCGTCGGGTATGGGGTCGAAGCCCATGAGTGTGAGCAGGGCATCGGGCGACACCAGTCCGACCACCCCCAGCGCGGCGGCGAGCAGCCCGAAGACGGCCATGGTCCAGCCTGACAGGGAACGGGGCAGTCGCACGGCGGTCCTCCGCGGGTCGAAACTATGCTCGGTTCATGCGTGACCTTGCATACCGTGTCGCGGGGCCCGACGACCAATCGGCCCTCGCCGCGCTCGACGACTCCTTCAGCACCGAGTACGTCTACGAAGTCGCCTCCGGCGACGTCGGGTTCGGGCTGCGGCTCGTCGCCGTCGACCCGCCGCTGGTCAAGGTCTTCCCCGAGGAGGACGGCCCGGGCGACGACGGCCGGAGCGACGGTGGCCCGGACGACGAGGGCCGGAGCGACGGCGGCCCCCACGACGACCTGCACGAGATCGTGGCCGTCGACGCCGACGACACGCCCGTCGGCTTCATCGCCGTCGGTGTCGAGGAGTGGAACCGGCGGCTCGTCGTCCACCAGGTCACCGTCCACCCCGACCACCGCGGCCGCGGCATCGGAGGCGAGCTGATGCGCCGCGCCCTGGCCCACGGCCGCGAGCGCGGCGCCCGCACCGCCTGGCTCGAGGTCACCAGCGTCAACGTCCCGGCGGTACGGGCCTACCGGCGCATGGGCTTCCGGCTCTGCGGCCTGGACACCACGCTCTACACCGGCACCGAGTCCGAGGGCGAGACCGCCCTGTTCATGGCCAGGCCCCTGGACCGGTAGGTCAGCTCAGCGCCGCCTTCATCATCTTCTGGGCCACCGGCGCCGCGAGACCGTTGCCGCTGACCTCCGAGCGCGCCGCGCCCGAGTCCTCGATCAGCACCGCGACCGCGACCTCCTTGCCGCTGTCCGCGTCCTTCGCGTAGGACGTGAACCAGGCGTACGGCGTCTTGCTGTTGTTCTCGCCGTGCTGGGCGGTGCCGGTCTTGCCGCCCACCTCGGCGCCACCGATCGCCGCGTTCGAGCCCGTGCCCTTGTCGACCACGGTCACCATCGCGCTGCGCAGCTGCTCCGCCGTCGAGGACGAGACGATCCGCCGGGTGTCCCCGTCCTCGAAGGAGTCGAGCGTCTCACCGTCGGAGTCCACCACCTGCGACACCATGTGGGGCGCCGCCATGAGTCCGTCGTTGGCGATCGCCGCGGACACCATGGCGATCTGGAGCGGGGTCGCCGTCACATCGAACTGGCCGATACCGGTCAGCGCCGTCTGCGCCTTGTCCATGCCGGACGGATACACACTCGCGTAGGCGCGTACGGGCACGTCCTGCTGCTCGTCGTTGAAGCCGAACTTCTCCGCCATCGCCTTCACCTTGTCCTGGCCGAGGTCGACCGCGATCTTGGCGAAGACGTTGTTGCAGGAGTACTGGAGCGCGGTGCGGATCGTGGCGTTCTCGCAGGGCGCGGAGGGGTTCTCGTTCTCCAGGTAGCGGGTGGAGCCGGGCAGCCTGTACGGGTTCGGGCTTTCGGTCGCCGTGTCCACCGAGCCGTAGAGCCCGTCCTCCAGCGCGGCCGCCGCGACGACCAGCTTGAAGGTCGAGCCGGGCGGCAGCGGCTGCCGCAGGGCACGGTTGACCAGCGGCTTGTCCTCGTCCCCGGTCAGCTCCTTCCAGGTGGCGCCGTCGGTCAGACCGGCGATCGCGGCGGGGTCGTACGAGGGGGTCGAGACCATCCCCAGGATGCGGCCGGTCTTCGGATCGATGGCGACGGCCGCGCCCTTCTTGTCGCCGAGCGCCCTGTACGCGGCCTTCTGGACGGCCGGGTCGATGGTCGTGAGCACATCACCCGGCTCCTGCTGCTTGCCGGTGAGGGCGTCGAGCGGGTTCTTCAGCCGGGTGTCGGTGCCGTCCAGGACGTCGGAGTAGATGCCCTCCAGCTGCGTGGCGCCGTAGGCCTGGGAGCTGTACCCGGTGACCGCCGCGTACAGCTCGCCGTCGGTGTAGTCACGCTTGTACGCGAGATCGCCGCCCTCCGTCTTCTTCGAGCCCGTGACCGGCGAACCGGCCACGACGATGTTCCCGAGCGGCTGGGCGTACTGCGCCATGACCTGCCGCCGGTTCTGCTTGTCGTTCGCGAGGGCCTTGCCTTCGTACGCCTGCACCCAGGTCGCCCGGCCCAGCAGGGCCAGCACCAGGAGCAGCGAGAAGACCGAGGCGCGCCTGATCGTCTTGTTCATCCCATATGCGGGACGAGCGGGAGGGGGCGCGGCGTTCCGGATGTGTCCCGTTTCTCAGGAAACGTTCATGCGCGTCGGGGCGGTGCCCTAGGTTGCGATCCATGATCGAAGACGCGGTGCCGAAGGCCGAGGAGGCCTGGGTGGTCCTGGTCGAGGAGGAGACCACCCAGTCGGTGGAGGGGCACACCCACCACCGCTGGCACCTCACCGGGACCCACTTCGTCGGGAGCCGGGCCGCGGCCGAGGAACTGGCGTGGAAGCTGGCCAGGACCTACGTGCCGCGCGACGTGGAGCTCGACCCGGGCGCGACGGCCGCCCGGAAGGTGTTCCGGATCTCGGACGGCTCGTGGCTCGCCGAGGTGCGGCGGTTCGCCAGACGCGGCGTGCTGTGCCGGATCTCCGTGGGCGAGCAGGTGTATGAGCAGCAGTACGCGCCCCGGCCGGCGCGGCCGGCAGCCACCAGGACCTCGCCCGACCCTGAGGCCGAGTCCCCTCGCAAGCGCCGGCTCTTCGGCCGCGGGTAGCCCCGCGGTGTCCGGTGGTACTCCGCCGCACCCCCGCCGACCGGGTCCGCACCCGCCGTCATCCAGGGCTCACGAAACGCGACTCGTACGCCAGGATCACCGCCTGTGTACGGTCCCGTGCCCCCGTCTTGGCCAGGACCGCCGCCATATGGGTCTTCACCGTCGCCGGGCCCACCCCCATCCGTCCGGCGATCTCCGCGTTCGTCAGCCCGGTCGCCACCAGGCGGAGCACCTGCGCCTCCCGCTCGGTCAGCCGGGCCACCCAGGGCGGCGCCGCCGGGGGCCGGCGGCGGGCGTGCTCGGCGGCCAGGCCCCGTACCGCCGCCGGGTAGAGCAGCGAGTCGCTGCGCGCGACCAGCCGGACCGCGTCCACGAGCTCCTCCGCGCCGGCCCGCTTGAGCAGGAAGCCGGCCGCCCCGACCCGGAGCGCGTCATACACGTACGCGTCGTTCTCGAAGGTCGTCACGACCACGATCCGCGGCGGCTCCGCCATCCCGGCCAGGATCTGCTCGGTCGCCCGGATCCCGTCGACCTCCGGCATGCGGACATCCATCAGGACCACGTCCGGCCGCGCCTCGCGCACCAGCGACACGGCCTCGGCTCCCGTGGACGCCTCGCCGACGACCTCCAGGTCGGGCTCCGCGTCGAGGATCACCCGCAGCGCGGTCCGCACCATCCGTTCGTCGTCCGCCAGCACCACCCGGATCACCGGCTGCCTCCCCTTCCCACGCTCGGCGCGCCTCCGCGCTCCGGCTCACTCGCCGTCCCCAGCGGCAGGCTCACCGCGAGGCGCCAGACGCCGGGTGCCACCCGGCCCGCCTCGGACGTGCCGCCGAGGAGGCGGGCGCGTTCGGCGACGCCGCGCAGACCACGCCCGCCGTCGGGGCGGACCACCGGGGCGCGGGCGGGCAGCGGGTTCTCCATGATGATCTCCAACTCGTCGTCCGTCAGGGCGAGCCGCGCCGCCACGCGCTCCCCGCCCGCGTACCGTGCCGCGTTCGTCAGGCCCTCCTGGACGATCCGGTACGCCTCCCTCGACACGGCGTCCGGCACCCGGTCGAGCGCCCCGGTCACCGTCAGCTCCACGTGCCGCCCCGCGCCCCTCACCAGCGCGGCCAGCGCGTCGAGGCGGGGCCCCGGCAGCTCACCGTCGTCCTCGCCCTCGCGCAACAGGCCCAGCACCGAGTCCAGTTCGCCGACCGTGCGCCGGGTCGTCTCCTCGATCGCGGCCAGTGCCTCCCGTACGAACTCCACGTCGGTGTCCAGGACCCGGCGCGCCGCGCTCGCCTGGAGCGTCACCGCGCTCAGGGCGTGGCCGACGGAGTCGTGCAGTTCGCGCGCCAGCCGGTTGCGTACCGCCAGTTCGGCGGCGCGCCGCTCGGCCGCGGCGAGCCGGTCCGCCGGACTCGGTCCGAGCAGCCGTGGCGCCTGCCGCGCGAGGAAGGCCCCCGCGCCGGCGGCGACGGCGGCGAGCGCGAGCAGCATCAGCAGTCCGGCCGGGAGCGCGGCCCACTGGAGCCAGGGCCGGTCCAGACCCCAGAACGAGGCCGGCTCCGACTTCTGAAGCGCCTCCGAGAACGGCAGCGCCATCACCGTGACCGCGAACGGCGGCAGGGCCAGCGTCGCCCCGCTGACCAGCGCGCCGATCCCCAGATGGAGCGTGAACCAGCCCGACGTCCGGGCCTTCGCGCTCCGCCCCCGTGCGGGTTCCTCCGCGAGCCGGTCGCCCGCGACCCCGCACAGCGCCCGTACCGCCGCCACCGACATCGGCCGGGTCAGCGGGAAGAGCGAGGAGAGCGCGGCGAGCGGCAGGCCGACCGCGTAGGCCCCGAACTGCACGGTGAGACTGCCCCCGAACATCGACCCCTCGCCCGTGAACAGCCCCACGACCACCGTGCCGACCAGCCAGTACGGCATGAACAGGGCGCCCCCCAGGATCAGATGCACCCAGCGGAGCCTGGCGCGCCGGCCCAGGAGAGGTAGGAGAGGCGGCCTCACGCGCTCGCGCCCCGGCGGCGCAGGAGGACGGCCAGACAGCCGGCCAGCAGGAACCCGGTGATCATTTCCCCAGCGTAGGTCAGCCGCGCCAGGCCGGTGAACGCCTTGGCCGGATCGGTGTCCGGCATGAGCGTCGTCAGGGTCAGGAACGCGCCCCAGCAGCCCACTCCGCCCGAGCCGACCCAGGCAAGGCCGAGGGTCGTACGGACCGACAGCGACCGGGTCCGCCGCAGGACCAGCAGCAGCACGGTGACGACGGCCACGGCGATGAACAGCGTCCGCATCCACTCCAGGACGTAGAAGTCGTCGGTGCGCCGGGAGAGCTGCGCCGGCGAGAGACCCCGTGCCGAGCCCAGCCCCCACATGAGATGGACGGCGGCGGGCGCCAGCGCGAGAAGTGAGGCGGCGACGGCCGTGACGCGGGTGCCGGTGCCGCAGAGCCGCGCGGGCAGGTCGCCCAGGGTGCCGTGCCAGACGTGGCCCCAGCGGTCACGGGCGTAGAGGACGAAGAGGGCGCCGAGGGCGAGCCCCTGGATGATGAAGCCGCCGTAGACGACCCCGAAGACCCACTCGTCGAGGAAGGGTTCGCGCGGAGCGGCCGTGGTGTCCGGGCCGCTGAGGAGTCCGATGACGATCTGGGCCGGGAAGCCGACCATGATCGGGGCGATCAGGCCGGTCGCCACCCACATGGGGAAGGCGAGCAGCCAGGACGGGACGCGTCGTCCCCAGGGCTGGGTGAGCAGCAGCACGAGGACCACGACGGCGGCGTCCATCGCCACCGTGACCGCGTTGACGGTGGCCATCAGTCCGCGGTTCGTCATGAGCACGCTGCCGGCCGGGATACCGATCTCGCTGCCCGCGATCCAGGCGATCTTGAGCGAGATGTACGGGAGACAGGCCAGGACGGCCAGGCCGCGCAGGAGCCGGCGGCCGGCGCTCGGCCTGCCGGTGCCCGTGGGCGCGGGGGTTGGCGCGGGGGTGGGGAGAGGAGCGGTCTGCGTCATGGCTCCACGCTCCCGCGCGGGCAGGTACCCGCACCTCCTGCCCACCGACGAACCGCCTCCGCCGCACGGGGGAGACCGCCTCCGCCCACGGGGCGTCCCGGAGGAAGGACCCCCACCGACCGCCGGCCTCGACCGGCGGGCGCCCCGACACCTGGTGCCCCGACACCAGGCGGACCGGGGCGGCGGGGTCGGAGGCGCCGGGGTCGGAGGCGGCGGGGTCAGAGAGAGGCGGCGGGGTCGGAGGCGGCGGGGTCAGAGGCGGCGCGTCGCCAGGGTCAGACGGTCGCGGGCGTCGAAGAGCGCGTCCTTGATCATCTGCTCATGGCCGGGCGTCAGCCGGGCCACCGGCACCGAGCAGCTGATCGCGTCGCGTGCCGGCGTCCGGTACGGGATCGCGATGCCGAAGCAGCGCAGCCCGAGCGTGTTCTCCTCGCGGTCCACCGCGTACCCCTGCTCGCGGATGAGGTGCAGCTCCTCGATGAGCTTCTCGCGGTCCGTGATCGTGTGCTCGGTCAGCGCCGGCAGCGTCTCCGGGAGCAGCTTGCGGACCTGCTCGTCGCTGTGGGTGGCGAGCAGCGCCTTGCCCAGCGAGGTCGAGTGCGCCGGAAGCCGGCGGCCGACGCGCGTGAACGGCCGCAGATAGTGCTGGGACTGACGGGTCGCCAGATAGACCACGTTGGTGCCGTCGAGCCGCGCCATGTGGATCGTCTCGGTCGTGTCGTCGGAGAGCCGGTCCAGGGTCGGCCGGGCGGCGGCCACCACCTCGTCGCCGTCGATGTACGAGGTGCCGACCAGCAGCGCCCGCACCCCGATGCCGTACCGCGTGCCCGTCGCGTCCGTCTCCACCCAACCCAGCTCGACCAGCGTGCGCAGCAGCATGTACAGGCTGGACTTGGGGTAGCCGACAGCCTCCTGGACGGCGGCCAGCGAGTGCATTCCGGGACGCCCGGCGAAGTACTCGAGCAGTTCCACCGTGCGCACCGCGGACTTGACCTGGGCCCCACCCGTGTCGGCAGTCGACATTGCCCTCGCCCCTCTTCCCGTGCCTCTTGTGGAGTCGGCACGCCCGTCAATAGAGTCCTGATTCATCTACAGGAACTCTGTTCAGAATAGCGAACAGGGCGCACGGAGGGGCATGCGGTGGCAGCTGAACCAGTGTGGAGTGTGGACCCCCGGACGGGGAAGCCACGGGAACAGGTTGCGGTGGAGGCCACAGCGGACGAGATCGACGGGGCCGTACGTGCCGCGGCCGCCACCCGCGAGGCGCTCGCCGACCGTACGGCGCGGGCCGCCCTGCTCCGTACCGCCGCCGACCTCCTCGACGAGGCAGCGCCTCAGGTGATCGAGGCCGCCGACGCCGAGACCGCGCTCGGCCCGGTCCGGCTGACCGGCGAACTCGCCCGGACCACAGCCCAGTTGCGGGCCTTCGCGGACGTCGTCGACGAGGGCTCGTTCCTCGACGTACGGATCGACCTGCCCGACCCGACGACCACCCCGCCCCGGCCGGACCTGCGCCGCTGGAAGATCCCGCTCGGGGTCGTCGCCGTCTACGCGGCCAGCAACTTCCCGCTCGCTTTCTCCGTCCCCGGCGGCGACACGGCCAGCGCTCTCGCCGCCGGCTGCCCGGTCGTGATCAAGGCCCACCCCGACCATCCCGCGACCTCCGAGCTCTGCGCCTCCCTGCTGCGCCGGGCCGCGAGCAAGGCCGGGCTGCCCGAGGACGTGGTCGTCCTGGTCCACGGCTTCGACGCGGGCGTCGAGCTCGTCCGTCATCCGCTGGTCGCGGCGGCCGGCTTCACCGGTTCCGTACGGGGCGGGCGGGCGCTCTTCGACGCGGCGGCGGCCCGGCCCGTGCCGATCCCCTTCCACGGCGAACTCGGCTCGCTCAACCCGGTCGTGATCACCGGGGCCGCCGCCGAGGAGCGGGCCGCGGAGATCGGTGCCGGGCTCGCGGCCTCCGTGACCATGGGCCAGGGGCAGTTCTGCACCAAGCCCGGCTTCGTCCTCGCACCGGCGGGCGAGGCGGGCGACCGCTTCGTGTCCGCCCTCACGGACGCCGTCAGCCAGACCGAGCCCGGCGTGATGCTCGACCACCGGATGCGGGGCGCGTTCCTCACGGGAACGACCGAGCGGGCCGAACTCACGGGCGTCGCCGCCCCCGTGACGCCCGGCGCGGGCGGGGAGCACACGGTCAACGCGGGCATCCTGACCGTCGACGCCGGGGATGTGCTGGCCGGCGGCCACGACGCGCTGCTGGAGGAGTGCTTCGGGCCGGTGACCGTGGTCTCCCGCTACACCACCCGCGAAGAGATCACAGCGGTTCTCGCCCTGCTCCCGGGCAACCTCACCGCCACGCTCCAGATGGCCGACGAGGACCCGGAGGCCGCCTCGCTCCTCGCCGAACTCACCCCGCTGGCCGGCCGCGTGCTCGTCAACGGCTGGCCGACGGGCGTGGCGGTCGCGGCCGCGCAGCACCACGGCGGGCCGTACCCGGCCACCACCTCCACGTCCACGTCGGTCGGGGCGACCGCGATCGAACGCTGGCTGCGGCCGGTCACGTACCAGTCGACCCCACAGCACCTGCTGCCGCCGGAGCTGCGCGACGGCAACCCGCTGGACGTGCCACGCCGCTGACACGTCACGGCGAGGGCCGATCCCGGCGCCGGGCTCTGCGTGGCCCGGTCGTGCCGCACCCGGTGCGGGCCGGGCTCGGCGCGGACCGGGCCCGGCGAGGGCACCCGTCCCGACGCGGATGCCCCGGCGCTGGTCGGACCCTGTGCGGGGCGGGCTCGGCGCGGGGGCCGCGTGGCCCGGTCGTGCCGGACCGGGTGTGCGCCGGCACGGCCCGGTACGGGGCGCGGCACGGTCAGACGCGGATCACGATCTTGCCCGTGTGCGTGTTGGACTCCATCAGCCGATGGGCGTCGGTGATCCGCTCCAGGCCCTCGAAGGTCTCGGCGATCACCGGCGCCAGCGTGCCGTCCCGCAGCCCGGAGCCGATGAAGCCGGCGATCCGGGCCCGCCCCTCCGCGTCGGCCACCACCGCGCCGTTGGCGTAACCCCGCACCGTGAGCGGCCAGTTCATCGGCACCGTGGCCGGCCTGGGGTCGAGCCAGCCGTACAGCACCGCCGTACCGCCGGGCTCCAGGGCGTCCCCGAGCTCCGCGAACCCCGGCCCGCCGACCGCGTCGAAGACGAGCCGCGCACCGCGGCCCCCGGTGAATCGCCGCACCTCCTTCACCACGGACTCGCTCTCGGTGGTGATCACCCGCGCCGCGCCCAGATCGAGCAGCCTCCGCCGCTTGCCCTCGCCCCGCGTCGTCGCGATCGGCACCGCGCCGATCCGCCGCGCCACCTGGATCGCGGCCGTCCCCACGCCGCTGGACGCCCCCGTGATCACGACCGGGTCGCCGGGGCGCAGCCCGCCCGCCTCCACCATGCCGCCGTACGCGGTCGAGTACGTCAGCCACGCGGCGGCGGCGGTCACCGCGTCCACGCCGTCGGGCCTGGGCACCACGTACTCCTCGGGCAGCACCACGCGCTCGGCGTGCACCCCGTGCACCCCGAAGTCGAAGTTGGCCGCCGCCATGACCGGGTCACCGGGGGCGTACGCGGTGACGCCGGGGCCGGCCGCCTCGACCACCCCGGCCGCCTCGTAGCCGAGCCGGGAGCCGGGGAGCGTGGCCGGGTAGTAGTAGGTGCCCGCGCGGAACAGGGCCTCGGCGCGGTTGAGGCCGATCGCCTCCACCCGTACGAGCAGCTCGCCGGGGCCGGGCGCGGGAAGCGGGACCTCCTCCACGGTGAGCACCTCGGGGCCGCCGGTCTCGTGGAACAGCACCGCGCGTGTCGTCTGGCGGGTCGTCATGTCCTGTGGTGTCCGGGTCGTCATGGCATCGACCGTAGGCAGTCCGGGAGAGACGTTCCATGTTCCAAGACCTCCCCTCCATGTCCGTCCGTCTCGCGCTACCGTGCGGGCATGGACGTACTGAGCGATGCCGTCGCGGCCATGCGTACCGGGCGCCCGCACTCCTCCCGTACCGTCAACTCCGGTTCCTGGGGCTTCCGTTTCCCGCCGAGCGAGGGCGCGGGATTCCATGTGGTGGTCCAGGGCGCGGCCTGGCTCGTCCCGCCGGGCGGGGACGGCGGGCCCGTCGAACTCCGCCCCGGGGACGTGGCGCTGCTCGCCCACGGTACGGGCCACGGGCTGGCCGGCCGCCCCGACGCCCCGCTCGTCGACGCCGTTCAGGCGCCCGACGGCTCCTGGCGGACGCCGCCGGACCGCGCACCGGCGCGGGCCGACGACACCCTGCTGCTGTGCGGCGCGTACCAGGTGAGCAGGGCCCGGGCCCATCCCCTCTTCACCGAGCTGCCGCCGTTCGTGCACATCCCGGCCAGGCCCGGCGCGCACCCTCGGCTGCGCGCCGCGGTCGACCTGCTCGGCGCCGAACTCGCCGACCCGCAGCCGGGATCCGATGCGCTCGTGCCCGCCCTGCTCGACACCCTGCTCGTGCTGATGCTCCGCACGTGGTGGCTGACCGAGCGCCCGGGGCGGACCACCGGCTGGTCGGCCGCCCTGAGCGATCCGGCCGTCACCGCGGCCCTGCGTGCGATCCACGCGGAGCCGGCCCGGCCGTGGACGGTGGAGGAACTCGGCGCCGAGGGCGGCCTCTCCCGTGCGGCCTTCGCCCGCCGCTTCACGATGCTGGTGGGCCGGCCGCCGCTGGCGTATCTGACGTGGTGGCGCATGACGACGGCGGGCCGCCTCCTCCGCACGGACGACACCCCGCTGCGCACGGTCGCCCAACGCGCTGGATACGCCTCGGAGTTCGCCTTCGCCAAGGCCTTCAAGCGGGAATACGGCATGGCACCGGGCAGGTACCGGCGGGGAGCGTAGCCGCCCCCCGGATCACCCGCTCCGCCCCCGGCGGGCCCGCACGCCCCCGGCGGGCCCGAGCCTCGCGCTACGCCGAGCCTCGCGCTACGCCGAGCCCTGCGCCCGGACCGCGCCGCGCGCGGACCCGCGCCGCGCCCGGGACCCGCGCCCCGCCCGGGACCCGCGCCCCGCCCCGACCCGACCCGACCCGGGCCCCCGCCCCGACCCGAGCGGCGCGCCCGGGCCCCCGCCCCGACCCGAGCGGCGCGCCCGGGCCCGCGCCGCGCCCCGACCCGAGCCTCGCCCCGACCCGCGCCGCGAGCCCGGACCCGCGCCTGACCCACGCCGCGCGTCCGGGCTCGGACCCGCCCCGCCCCGACCGCCGCCGTGCGCCCGCAACCGGCACCGCGCCCCCTCGCGTCCCCGTCGGCGTGATCAGAACCGCGAGCTCCGACGACCTCGACGCCATAGCCGCCCTGCATCTGGAGGCCCGGTCCACGTACTACCGCGGCCATCTCGCCTACAGCGAGTTCGCCGGGCCCGAGGAGCTCGCCCGCTCGCGGGACGGGTGGCTCAAGGCCGTGGAGCGGGGTGACGTGCTCTGTGCCGAGTGGGACGGCGGGCTCGGCGGCGTCGCGGCGTACCGCAGGGGCGACGGAGCCGTGACGCTCACCCAGCTGCACGTCCGGCCCGACCACTGGCGTCGAGGTCTCGGCACCGCCCTGCACACCGCCTGCCTCGACGTCTGGCGCGCCGAGGGGATCGCCACCGCGCGCCTGCTGGTCTTCGAGAAGAACGAGCGGGCCCGCGCCTTCTACGCCGCCCGCGGCTGGATCCAGGACCCCGACACCCCGCGCTCCGGCACCCACCTCGTGCTCCGCCTCACAGTGGCGTCCGCCGCGGAATGAATCCGGCCGGCCGGTGCGTTCCCGCCACGGAACACCCCCACGACCCCGGAGAGAAGCAACAACATGCGCGTCGAGATCTGGAGCGACATCGCCTGCCCGTGGTGCTACATCGGCAAGGCCCGCTTCGAGAAGGGGCTCGCGGAGTTCGCCCACCGCGACGAGATCGAGGTCGTGCACCGCTCCTTCGAGCTCGACCCGAACCGGCCCAAGGGCGATACCGCGCCGGTGATCGACATGCTGGCGAAGAAGTACGGCCGGACCCTGGACGAGGCTCGCGCCATGGAGGCGCACGTCGCCTCCAACGCGCACTCCGAGGGCCTCGGCTACCGCACCGAGGGCCGTGACCACGGCAACACCTTCGACATCCACCGCCTGCTCCACCTCGCCAAGGAGCGCGGCCGGCAGAACGAGCTGCTCGACCTCGCCTACCGCGCGAACTTCGCCGAGGAGCGGTCCGTCTTCGACGCCGAGACCCTGGTACGGCTCGGGGTCGAGGCCGGCCTGGACGAGACCGAGGTCCGCACCGTGCTCGCCGACGAGACCGCGTACGCGGAGGCGGTACGGGCGGACGAGCGCGAGGCGGCCGAGCTCGGCGCGAACGGCGTGCCGTTCTTCGTCCTGGACCGCCGCTACGGCATCTCCGGCGGCCAGCCCGCCGAGGTCTTCACGCAGGCCCTCGAGCAGGCGTGGCAGGGGCGGGCGCTCCAGCCGGTCGGCGGCGACGCCGCGGCCTGCGACGTCGACGGCACCTGCTAGACCTTCTGCGCGGCGCCCACCCGCTCCGGCCTCGGAGCATAAGCGCCGCTTGGGGTTTCCCCATGATCATTTGTGATTGACGTGGGATCGGGGGAACCCCAGGCTGGTCCCATGGATGCCATGGAACCCCTCGGCGGAGCCGAGTTCGCGCCGCAGCAGACGTATCTGAACACCTCCGCCTGCGCGCTGCTGCCGCGCCGCACGATCGAGGCGATCACGCTCCTCGCCGAGGAGACCGCGGCCGGCCGCCCGAACGGGGCCGGCGACTTCGAGACCGTGGCCGAGGCCCGCGCCACCTACGCCCGGCTCATGGACGTCCACCCGGACCGGGTGGCGGTCGGCAGCTCGGTCTCCGTCCACGTCGGCATGGTCGCGCAGTCGATGCCCGCGGGTTCCGAGATCCTCTTCCCCGAGGGCGACTTCAGCTCCCTGATCACCCCGTTCACGGTGCGCGGCGACCTCAAGACGCGCTTCGTGCCGCTGGAGCTCCTCGCCGAGTCGGTCCGCCCCGAGACCGCGCTCGTCGCCTTCTCCGCCGTCCAGTCGGCGGACGGCAGGACGGCCGACTTCGCGGCGGTGCGGGCCGCGGCGGCCGCGCACGGTGCCCGTACGCTCCTCGACGCCACCCAGTCGGCGGGGTGGCTGCCGCTGCGGGCGGGGGAGTGGGACTACACGGTGGCCGGCGGCTACAAGTTCCTGCTCTGCCCGCGCGGGGCGTCCTTCCTGACCGTCACGGAGGAGGCGCAGGACTCGCTGCTCGCGATCCACGCGGGCTGGGTCACGGGCGAGGAGCTGTGGACCAACAGCTACGGTCCGGTGCGCGAACTGGCCCGCTCCGCACGGCGGTTCGACGAGCCCCCGGCCTTCCTCTCGTACCACGGCGCGGCCCGTTCGCTCGCGCTGCTCGAAGAGATCGGCATCGGGCGGATCGAGGCCCACAACAAGGCGCTCGCCGCCCGGTTCCGTGCCGGGCTCAAGGAGCTGGGGCACGCCCCGGTGCCGGACGTCTCCGGCGTCGTCGGCGTCCCGGGCCTCGGCGACCGTCAGTCCGCCCTGCTCACGGCGGGCGTCCTGATGTCCGCCCGCGCGGGCAACCTGCGGGCTTCCTTCCACCTCTACAACAGCTCGGCCGACGTCGACCGGGCCCTGGAGGTCCTGGCGGGCTGACGCGGGCGTCCAGGGCGCCCGGCTGTGCGGGCGCCGTCACCCCGCCGGGCGCGTAGGCCGCGGGCGGATGCCGGGGCGCCCCACCTCACGGTGCCGATGCCGGGACACCCGCGCCTCACGGTGCCGCCGCCCCGCATCCGTCCGTCTCCGCGCAGAGGTTCCCCTCGACCTTCGCCAGCAGACGGGTCAGTTCCGTCCGCTCGGCCGGGGTGAGTCCTGCCAGGGTGTACTCCTCCAGGCCCGTCCAGGCGTCCGCGACCCCCGTCCGCAGCGTGCCCCCGTCGTCCGCCGCCTCGACGAGGACCGCGCGGCGGTCGGAGGGATCCGGAGTACGGCGGACGTGACCGCTCTGCTCCAGTCGCTGGAGCATCTTCGTGACCGTCGACGGGTCCAGGCCCATGGCCTTGATCAGCTCCGACTGGCGTGCCGGTCCGCGGTCCCACAGGCACATCATCAGGAACTCCTGGCCTGGGAAGAGCCCGATCTCCTTGAGCAGCCGACCCGCGGCGATCCGGTGCAGCCGGGCCACGCGGGAGAGCCCGTGGCTCACCGGCCCGCCCTGCGCGGCGGACGGTACCGGACCCGTACAGACGGGCTCCGACGTCGGCACGGATGGGGACTCGGGCATCGATCGCTCCTCGCTGCGGCTGATGTCCCCAGATTACCTTGGTCGGCCAACTAATGCGTTACGGTGATGTCGGGCCACTTACTTGGCCGACCACATAAATCTCTGGGAGAGACCGGCTATGACCACCGCATTCGACCCGATCGACCTCTCCGGCGCCCTGCTCGCCAACCGCATCGCCATGGCCCCCATGACCCGCAGCCGCGCCGACGCCGTGGACCGGACACCGACCGCCCTGGTCGCGGAGTACTACGCCCAGCGCGCCTCCGCCGGCCTGATCATCAGCGAGGGCATCCAGCCGGTCGCGGAAGGCCAGGGCTACCCCAGCACCCCCGGGCTGCACAGCCCCGAACAGACCGCCGCCTGGCGCGCGGTCACCGACGCCGTCCACGCCCGTGGCGGCACGATCTTCGCGCAGCTGATGCACACCGGCCGGATAGGCCACCCCGACCTCCTCGACGGGGACCTCCACCCCGTCGGCCCGTCCGCCGTCCGCGCCGGAGGACAGCTCTACACGCTCGACGGCCTCAAGGACTTCGTCACCCCGCGCGAGCTGACCGCCGACGAGGTGCGCGCCACCGTCGCCGCGTACGCGGCCGCCGCGCGCAACGCCGTGGACGCGGGCTTCGACGGCGTCGAGATCCACGGCGCCAACGGCTACCTCGTCCATCAGTTCCTCGCCACGGGCACCAACCACCGGATCGACGAGTGGGGAGGCTCGGTCGAGAACCGGATCAGGTTCGCCGTCGAGGTGGTGAGGGCCGTCGCCGCCGAGATCGGCCCCGAGCGCACCGGCCTGCGGATCTCCCCGGCCAACCCGTACAACGACATCACCGAGACCGGGACGGAGGAGACGTACACCGCGCTGGTCGAGGCCGTCGACCCGATCGGTATCGCCTATCTGCACCTCATGGAGGCCGCCCCGGCCGTCCGCGAGCTGACCGTGGTGCTGCGCAAGCGCTTCTCCGGCGCGTTCGTCCTCAACCCGGCGACCGAGGGTCCGACCGGCGCCGCCGCGCTGGCCCTGATCGAGGACGGCACGGCCGACATGGTCGCGTACGGCGCGCTGTTCATCGCCAACCCCGACCTGCCGGCGCGGCTGCGGAACGACGGCCCGTACAACACGCCGGACCGCGCCTCCTTCTACGGCGGCGACCACCGCGGTTACACCGACTACCCGGCGCTGTGAAGGAGTTCGCGGGGGCCCCCGCACCACGGGCCCCCGCGCTCCCCGCCGCACCGACGCACGGCGCCGGGCTCACGGCGCCGGGCTCACACCGCGCTCACCGCACCGCGCTCACCGCACCGGCGTGAAGTCCCGCGCTCCGATGAACTCCGGGCGCCGCACCGGCGCCGCGAACGGTTCCACCGCCGTGTTCTCCACGCTGTTGAAGACGATGAACACGTTGCTGCGCGGATACGGCGTGATGTTGTCGCCCGAGCCGTGCATCGCGTTGCAGTCGAACCACGTCGCCGAACCGGCCCGGCCCGTGAAGAGCCGGATCCCGTGCGCGTCCGCGAGCGAGGTCAGGGCCTCGTCGGACGGGGTGCCGGCGTCCTGCATCTGCAGCGAGCGCTTGTAGTTGTCCTTCGGCGTCGCGCCCTCGCAGCCCAGGAACGTGCGGTGCGAGCCCGGCATGATCATCAGGCCGCCGTTGGTGTCGTGGTTCTCGGTCAGCGCGATCGACACCGACACCGTGCGCATGCGGGGCAGCCCGTCCTCCGCGTGCCAGGTCTCGAAGTCCGAGTGCCAGTAGAACCCGGAGGCGCCGAAGCCCGGCTTCACGTTGATCCGCGACTGGTGGACGTACACGTCCGAGCCGAGGATCTCGCGGGCCCGGCCCACCACCCGCTCGTCGCTGACCAGCCGGGCGAAGACCTCGCTCATCCGGTGGACCTCGAAGACGGAGCGTACGGTCGCCGACTTCGACTCGACGATCGCGCGCGGATCGGACCGTACGGCCGGATCGGCGACCAGCCGGTCCAGCTCACGCCGGTACACGGCGACCTCGTCGTCGGCCAGCAGCTCCGGTTCGACGAGGAAGCCGTCCCGTTCGTACGACTCCAGGCCCGGGGCGTCGCTCCACACCACCGGGTCCTGGCGGGGTGTGAGCACCTCGGTGGCGCCGCGGGTGGGGTACAGGTCGGTCAGGACGTTCGTCATGTCAGCCCTCCTCCGTGAGCAGTGGATACACCCCGTTCGCGTCGTGGTCCTCCCGGCCCGTGACCGGCGGGTTGAAGACGCAGACGCAGCGGAAGTCGGTCTTGGGGCGCAGGGTGTGGCGCTCATGGCCGTCGAGCAGGTACATCGTGCCCGGCTCGATCCAGTGCGTCTCGCCGGTCTCGTCGTTCGTCAGCTCGGCCTCGCCCTCGACGCACAGGACGGCCTCGATGTGGTTGGCGTACCACATGGACGTCTCGGTTCCCGCGTAGAGCACGGTCTCGTGGAGCGAGAAGCCGACCCGCTCCTTGGCGAGGACGATCCGCTTGCTCTCCCAGGTGCCGGACTTCGCCTTCACATGGCGTTCGGTGTTCTCGATGTCCTTGAACGATCGGACGATCACGGTGCTGCAACTCCCTTGCGTCTAGCGGTGTTACGAATGGTTCAGACGGTCTCGCGGGCCGCCCGGGACAGCGTCCGCAGACCCTCGTCCAGCTCCTCGGGGGTGATGGTCAGCGGCGGCAGGAGCTTGACGACCTGGCTCTCCGGACCCGAGGTCTCCAGCAGGAGCCCCAGCTCGAAGGCGCGCGCGCAGACCTTCGCCGCGCGCGTGCGGTCGGCGAACTCCAGGCCCCAGACCAGGCCCCGGCCCCGGAAGTGGGCGCCGTCGGCGGAGTTCTCCTCGCAGATCGCGAGCAGCGCCTGCTCGACCTGCTCGCCGCGGGCCAGGGTCTGCTTCTCCATCTGGCCGTCGGCCCAGTACGTGTCGAGTGCGGCGGCGGCGGTGACGAAGGCCGGGTTGTTGCCCCGGAAGGTGCCGTTGTGCTCGCCCGGCTCCCAGACGTCCAGCTCCGGCCGGAAGAGGCAGAGCGACATCGGCAGCCCGTACCCGCTGATCGACTTCGACAGCGTGACGATGTCCGGGGTGATGCCGGCCTCCTCGAAGGAGAAGAAGGCGCCCGTACGGCCACAGCCCATCTGGATGTCGTCGACGATGAGCAGCATGTCCTGCCGCCGGCACAGGTCGGCCAGCGCCCGCAGCCACTCGGCGCGCGCCACGTTGATGCCGCCCTCGCCCTGGACCGTCTCCACGATCACCGCGGCCGGCTTGTTGAGGCCGGAGCCCTGGTCGTCGAGCAGCCGCTCGAACCAGAGGAAGTCCGGCACCTGGCCGTCGAGGTAGTGGTCGAACGGCATCGGCGTGCCGTGGACCAGCGGGATCCCGGCGCCGGCCCGCTTGAAGGCGTTTCCGGTGACGGCCAGCGAACCCAGCGACATGCCGTGGAAGGCGTTGGTGAAGGAGACCACCGACTCGCGGCCCTTCACCTTCCGGGCCAGTTTCAGCGCGGACTCCACCGCGTTGGTGCCGGTCGGGCCCGGGAACATCACCTTGTACGGCAGCGAGCGCGGCCGCAGCACGACCTCCTCGAAGGTCTCCAGGAAGGTCCGCTTGGCGGTGGTCGCCATGTCGAGACCGTGGGTGATGCCGTCACGTTCCAGATAGTCGATCAACGCCCGTTTCAGTACGGGATTGTTGTGGCCGTAGTTGAGTGAGCCGGCGCCGGCGAAGAAGTCGAGGTACTCGTGCCCGTCCTCGTCGGTGAGGCGGGCGCCCTGCGCGCGGTCGAAGACGGTGGGCCAGCCGCGGCAGTAGCTGCGCACCTCCGACTCAAGGGTCTCGAAGACGCTCAGTTCGGGCGGGGTGATGGTCACAGCGATGCTCCCGTGGGGTGGAAGGGGCCGATGCGGTACAGGACTTCGGGCTGGTGGTCGGTGCCGCCGTCGGCGCTGTCGGGGAACAGGCCCCCGTCGAAGAGGACCTCGCGCTCCAGGGGGAGGCGGTGCCGGGCGGCGTAGGCGGTGAAGAGCCGGTCCGAGGGGGTGTTGTCGGGGGTGACCGTCGTCTCGACCGCGTCCGGGGCGACCCGGGCGGTCAGCGCGTCGAGCAGCACCCCGGCCAGCCCCCGCCCGCGGTGGCTCTCGTCGACGGCGATCTGCCAGACGACGAGGGTCCCGGGCCGGTCGGGGCGCAGGTATCCGGTGACGAAGCCGACCGGCTCACCGTCTGCGGCGCGCGCGACCAGCGACGTGGCGGCGAAGTCGCGGCACCACAACAGGTAGCTGTACGAGGAGTTCAGGTCCAGCACCCGGGAATCGCGGGCAATGCGCCACATCGCGGCTCCGTCCTCCACGCGTGGGCTTTCCAAGGTCATGGCTGCTTGTGCTGCGGTCATGCCGAGGCAATTTACCGATCGAATTCTTGGATTGCATGGGGCGGAGGGGTGGGCGGGAGAGGATCGATGTGTTATTCGCGCGAGCGCTGTTCTGTCCGGGTTTGCCCGGATAAATACGGGCGAAACGGCGGTGATGTGGAGTCCGTCACAGGCGGCGAAATGGCTCGGAAGTGCTGATCGAATCCTAGCGTTTAGGGTCCGGGATCCGGGGCAGAAGAAACGCGGAAGCTGCACGGGGAATTCGCGCCGATAATGCGCGCGCGAAATGCGTTCGGGAATGTGAGCGGTTAATGGGTGCGAACAATGCGCGGTGGCAATTCCGGGCGGCCGCCGGCGCACTAGGGGGCGGCCGGCCGGGCCCATGCGAAAGGGGCCGGGGTGACGGGCGGACGTCGTACCGTCCCGCTCGTCACCCCGGCCCCTCGCCGGGTGTGCCGCGACCCAGGGGTCTTCCGTACTAGACCCACGCCTCCGTCGCCACTAGACCCACGCCTCCGTCGCCGCGCGGCGGGCGCCCTCCAGGTCCACCGGGCGGCCCGTCTCGGCGAGCGCCGCACCCAGGGCCGCCAGCGAGGACTGCACCGCGCCCCGAGTCGCGTCCACGCCGTAGTGGTTGACCCGGATCATCTCCTTCGCCAGCGCCCCGCCGCCCGCGATCAGCGGCAGCGACGGATCCGCCGCCAGTGCCCGGGCCACCAGCTGCGAGGCGTCCACGCCCGCCGGGGCGCGCAGCGTCGTCGCGACCGGGGCCGCGTCCTTCGCCTCGTGGACGTACGGCTCCAGGCCGCCTCCCAGCGCCAGCGCGCCCGCCCGCGTCGCGGCAGCGGCGGACGCGTGACGGGCCATCAGCGCATCCAGACCCTCGGCCTCGATCCGTTCCACGCACGCCTCGAGCGCCAGCATCTCCAGCTGCGCCGGCGCGTGCAGCAGGGCCGTACGGCCGCCGTCGATCCAGCGCTCCTTCCAGTCCAGGAGGGAGAGGTACGAACGGCGCGGCGCCTGCGGGTTGGCGGCGAACCGCTCCCAGGCCCGCTCGCTCACGGAGACCGCCGAGACACCCGCCGGACCGCCCATCGCCTTCTGCGCGCCGATGATGCACATGTCCACGCCCCACGCGTCCGGCAGCACCGGCTCCGCGCCGATCGACGCCACCGCGTCGAGGTAGAACAGCGCGCCGTGCGCCCGCACGACCTCGCCGATCTCGGCGACCGGGTTGGTGTTGCCGGTCGCCGCCTCGGCGTGCACCAGCGACACGAAGTCGATCTCCGGGTGCTCGGCCAGGGCGCGCTCCACCTGAGCGGCCGTCACCGCCGTGTGGAACGGCACCTCCAGGTCCACGACCGTGGCGCCGCAGTCCCGCAGCCAGTTGCCGAACGTCTGGCCGTACGGGCCCGTGACGACGTTCAGCGCGGTCGAGCCCGGCCGGGCCCCGCTGCGGATGCAGCCTTCCAGCGGCAGCAGCGCCTCGCCCTGCGTGATCACCACGTCCTGCTCCGTCGAGAGCAGGGCGGCCACCCTCCGCTCGATGGACGCGAAGTGCGCGGCGGTGAGCGGGGCCAGGTCCAGCAGCGGATGTGTCACGGTCACGGTGGTGCCTTCTTCGAAAGGAGGGTCGAGCGTCGCTTCAGGGTACCGAGCCGGTTCCCGGCCGCTTCGGACGTCCGGGCCCCTTCGTACCCGGAACGAGACATCGAGCGCGTACAACCCTGACCGCTCATCCGGTGTCAAAGAGGGCGACGGACAAGGGACGGGCCCTTTCCGGACACCCCCGCAGCCGCCCGGATCCTCGCAGCATCCAGGAGCCGCTCCATGCGCACGCACCGACTCGTCGCCCTCACCGCCGCGACGTTCCTCCTCACCGCCGGCGCGGGCCTCGTCACCGCGCCCGCCGCCCATGCCGGAGTTCCCGGCAGCACCCGCGCCGACGACCGCAACTGCGACTTCAACGGCGACGGTTACGACGACGTCCTCGTCGGCGCGCCCGGCGCGACCGTCGGCGGCAGGCGCGGCGCCGGCCTCGTCACCGTCCAGTACGGCTCGTCCCGCGGCATCGGCACCACCCGCGCCGCCGTCCTCCACCAGAACACCGCCGGCGTGCCCGGCGGCGCGGAGACCGGCGACGCCTTCGGCCAGGCCGTCGCCACCGGCGACCTGGACGGGGACGGTTACGACGACGCGATCGTCGGCGTCCCCGGCGAGGACATCGGCACCCGGGCCGACACCGGCGGTGCCCTGATCCTCTGGGGCTCTGCGCGAGGGCTCGTCGGCAGCCAGAGCCAGGGGCTCGAAAGCCTGCTCGGCGCCACGGCCGGGGCCCGCTTCGGCTTCGCGTTCGCCGCCGCCCGCTTCACCGCCGAGACCGCCGGCGACCAACTCGTCGCCCTCGACCGGCACGGCGCCGAACGGCACCTGTTCGCCTCCGCCGCCCAGCCGGGCGCGACCGCCCGCCAGGACCGGGGCAACGCGCTGAACCGCTCCTCCCTGAAGACGGCCACCGCCGTGCCGCGCGACCTCGCCACGAAGTCCCTCACCACCGGCGACTACGACGGCAACGGCTTCGCGGACCTGGTGATCAGCGGCGTCACCACCGGGGCCGAACCTGGCCACGGCTGGTCCTGGTACCTGGCGGGCCACGCCGACTCGCTCGACTTCGCACGCGAACTACGCGGCGGTCCGGTCGTCGCGTCCGGGGACATCAACCGCGACGGCAAGGACGACCTCGTCACGGGCGAACCGCACAGCCCGGACGACGGCGGCGAGAGCATGACCGGCGGCATGGTCGGCGTCTACCTCGGCGGCCCGGCCGGACCGGCCGGAACCGAGGGCCCGGGCACCCCGCCGCGCTGGTGGACCCAGAACTCCCCGGGCGTGCCCGGCAGCTCCGAGCGCGGCGACGGCTGGGGCTCCGACCTCTCCGTCGCGGACACCGACGGCGACGGCTACGCGGAGGTCGCGATCGGCGCCCCCGGTGAGGACAACGGCACGATCGCCGACTCCGGCATGGTCACCGTCCTGCGGGGCACCCGCGCCGGACCCACCGGCACCGGCGCCCAGGGGTGGACGCAGGACTCGCCGTCCGTGCCGGGCGCGGTCGAGCGGGGCGACCGGTTCGGCGCCCAGGTCCGGCTGACCGACCCGAACCGTGACGGCCGCTTCGGACTGCTGGCCTCGGCACCCGGCGAGAACTGTCTGGGTGTTCTCGGCGGGTACGGGAGGGCTGACGGCGGCGGGCTCGTGGACGTACACGGCGGGCTCGCTCGGCGGCCCGGCCGTGGACGCCCGCTTCGGCGCGGCGATCGACGAATGACCCGCCCGTAGCGGTGTGCCCGCCCCTCGTAGAGTGCAGATATGAGCGATCACGTGGTGCTGCATGTGAAGGGGCGGGTGCTCGTCGGCCCGGAGGACGTACGGGACGAGCTGTGGGCGGTCGACGGGCGGATCACGTACACCCGTCCGTCCGGCGAGGCGCTGACGGTGGAGGGCTGGGCCCTGCCGGGTCTCGTCGACGCGCACTGCCATGTCGGCCTGGACCAGCACGGCCCGGTCGA
Source organism: Streptomyces sp. NPDC012508 (assembly GCF_042902595.1). Lineage (NCBI taxonomy): Bacteria > Bacillati > Actinomycetota > Actinomycetes > Kitasatosporales > Streptomycetaceae > Streptomyces > Streptomyces sp. NPDC012508. The sequence goes on along the minus strand of NZ_JBIBEO010000006.1, from coordinate 80,539 downwards.
CGCCGCCACCAGCGAGAAGCAGGCTCTGACCGACCGCGACGCGGGCACGCTCCTGATCCGTGACGCGGGCTCGCCCTCCGACACCCGCTGGATCGACGAGCGCGAGGACCTTCCGAAGATCATCCGCGCGGGTCGGCACATCGCCCGAACCCGCCGCTACATCCGTAACTACGCCCATGAGATCGAGCCCGAGGACCTGGTGGCGTACGTCGGGCAGGAGGCCCGGCGCGGTGACGGCTGGGTCAAGCTCGTCGGGGACTGGCTGGACCGGGACGCGGGCGATCTCGGCGCCTGCTGGCCCCGCGCCGAGGTCGAGGCGGCGATCGCCGAGGCCCACCGGCTCGGGGCACGGGTCACCGCGCACTGTTTCGCGGAGGACTCGCTGCGGGACCTGGTGGAGGCGGGCATCGACTGCATCGAGCACGCCACCGGACTCACCGAGGAGACGATCCCGCTCTTCGCCGAGCGGGGCGTCGCGATCGTCCCGACCCTCGTCAACATCGCCACGTTCCCCCGGCTCGCGCAGGGCGGCGAGCAGAAGTTCCCGCGCTGGTCGGCGCATATGCGGCGGCTGTACGAGCGCCGGTACGACACCGTCCGCTCGGCGTACGACGCGGGCGTCCCGGTCTTCGTCGGCACGGACGCCGGCGGCTCCCTGGCCCACGGCCTGGTCGCGGCCGAGGTCGAGGAACTGGTCAAGGCCGGCATCCCGCCGATCGAGGCCCTCTCGGCGACGGCCTGGGGCGCCCGCGCCTGGCTGGGCCGCCCCTCCCTGGAAGAGGGCGCCCCGGCGGACCTCGTCGTCTACGCCGAGGACCCCCGCGCGGACGTCCGCGCCCTGGCGGCGCCGCGCAGGGTCGTCGTGAACGGCCGGGTGATCGGCTGAGGCACCGCGTCAGCGGGTCAGGCACCGCGTCAGCGGGTGAGGCGCCGCGTCAGCGGGTCAGGCACCGAGTCAGCGGGTGAGGAACGCGAGCCGTGCCTTCTTCGCCGGGATGAACACCTCCGGGAGGTCCACCTCCGGCAGCACGACCTCGGGCCCGAGCTCGAATCCGGCCCGCACCAGCCGGGCGATCGCCTTCTCGTTGTCGGCGTCCGGCTCGGCCACCGCGCGCGTGCGGCCGTTCATCGCGAAGTCGGTCAGCGCGACGAACAGCTTGCCGGAGAAGCCGGGTTCGGGGGTGTCGGCCGGGGCGATCAGGATGTGCACCCCGATGTCGCCCGGCAGCACCTCGTAGCACTCGCTGACGCGGTCGGCCTCGGGTTCGTACGTCTGGAAGAGCGCCACGGGCTCGCCGTCCCGCCGCACGAGGAAGCCGTGGTGCGTGGTGAGCGAGTCCAGGTGCGCGTAGATCTCCCGTACCTGCTCCACGGTCGTTCCGCCCATGCCCCAGAACCGGGCGCGGTCCTCGTTGACCCATCCGTGGATCAGGCCTGCGTCGCGGTCGGGGTCGACGGGGTCGATCCGTACGGTGCCGAAGCCCTCGACGGTCCGGAGGTGGGTCGGCTGTCTCAACTCAGTGGTCGTCATGGTGGGGGTGCTCCTTGGTGAGGTGGTTCCAGTCGGTGGTGACGGGGGCGAGTTCGCCCCGCAGCCACAGGGGGAGTTGGTCGCGGTGGTGGGGGTCGCCGGTGACGCCGGAGGCGCCGAACGGCACGACCCAGAGGCTCCGCTCGCGGTCGGCGAGGTCCCAGACGTAGCGGGCGGCGGAAGCGCGGGCGCTGCGGTCGGTGAAGCCGGGCACGCTGGACGTGGACAGCACGCAGTCGTGGTCCCCGCCGAGCCCGGGCCACCGTGCGTCGTCCTCCTCGGGAAGCGCCTCCCACGGGGCGAGCCGGTGCGTGACACCCCAGGCGGGCGGCTCGTCGCCGGCGGCGACCTCCTCCAGGGCGTCCCGCACGATGCCGCCGATGTCGGCGGCCGGTACGGGGCCGGAGACGAGCAGGGTCTCCAGCGCGAACGCCACGCGGGGCCCGAGCGCCAGCCAGGGCTGGAAGATCGCCGGGTGCGCGGCGGGCTCCCGCAGCGCCGCGAACGCCGGATGCCCGGCGACCCGACGCACGACGGCCCCGCGCACGGCCGCGTACAGGCCGGCGTCGGCGCTGTCCGCCTCCATCCGCCGGTCCCAGGCGAGCAGCCGCGCCCGGACGGCGAGGGCGCCGGAGGACAAGCCGTCCTCGCCTCCGGCCCGGACCGCGTCCAGCAACCGGGCCGCCGAGGGGTTGTCGGTGTCGGTGTGGACGGCGGTCATGCCTTCCGGCGTCCAGGCCGTCGAGGCGGCCAGCAGGGCGTCGATCCGGGCGGCCCGGTGCGGGGGAGAGAACTCCACGCCCAACGGGGCGGCGATCCCCCGGGCGTTGGCCATGACGGCGTGCCCGTCGACGTCCGCGCGGGGCGTGGTCACGGCCTTGTTCGTCCAGGCGTGGGCGGCCTCCCAGGCGGGCACCACCCGCAGGGAGTTGGCCCGGTCGCGCACGGGGACGTACCCCGCGACGCGGTGCAGCAGGCCGCCGTCCACGTCGGCAGCCTGGACGACGTTGACCGGCTCGGCCCAGCCGTCGACGGCGCGGTCCACGTCCGCGACGGTCCGGGCGGCGAGCAGCTCGGGCAGGACGCCGAAGCCCAGCTCACCGGTGACGCGCGGCGGGTAGCGCAGGCTGATCGCCTCCCAGGAGGAGTCACCCCCGGGACCGGCAGCCGTGTCCACCTCCGTGCCCGTCCCCGCCGCGCCGCCGCCCGTGCCTGTGACCTGCGCGTCGCCGCCGTGGCCCGTCCCCGCCGCGCCGCCGCCCGTGCCCGTGTACGTCGGTGCCGAGCCGCCGCCCGTGCCTGTGACCTGCGCGTCGCCGCCGTGGCCCGTCCCCGCCACGCCGCCGCCCGTGCCCGTGTACGTCGGTGCCGAGCCGCCGTCCGCGCCGATGATCACCGGCCCGCGCTCCGTCTCGATCACCTCGATCTCGACCGGCTCCCCGCCCGTCACCTCGACCGTCTCCCGGTGCGCGGACGCCCGGCGCCAGCCGTCCGGGCCCAGCGCCTCCACCCCGCCGTCGGCGGTCCGTCGCAGCCGCTCGCGGTACAGGTCCTGGTAGTCGGCCATCGCGTTGGTGATCGCCCACGCCACCCGGCCCGTGTGCCCGAAGTGGGCGAGACCCGGGACGCCGGGGACCGCGAGGCCGAGCACGTCGTACTCCGGGCAGGCGAGGCGGACCTGCTGGTAGACCCCCGGCGCCTCGATGAAGCGGTGCGGGTCGCCCGCCACGATCGCCGCCCCGCTCGCCGTCCGGGCCCCGGAGACGACCCAGCCGTTGGACCCGGACGTGCCCGGTCCGTCCGTGGCGAACAGTTCCGTCCACTCCTCGCCGAGCCGGCGCGCGACCTCCTCCCGCCACAGCTTGGTGGGGAATCCCGCGAAGAGGATGTGCGTGGAGAGCCAGACCGCCAGCGGCGTCCACGGCTCCCAGCGCCCGGGCGCGAGCCCCACCCGCGCGAACTGGGCCGCCCGCGCGGCCCCTTCCGGCAGGCCGGCGTTGACCCCGTCCACGTACGCCCGTACCCACCGCGCCGTCTCCGGGTCCAGCGCGTCGAAGCAGCGGCGGGCGGTGTCGGCGAGCCTGGCCTGCCGGACGAAGGTGTCCCAGCCGGTCTCGCCCGCGCCCAGGAAAGCGGCCGACGTGCCCTGCGCCCGGTGCCGTTCGACCTCCAGCTGCCAGGCACGGTCCACCGCCGTCACCCGCCCCTGCGCGAAGACGAGTGCGATCGGATCGGCGGCCCGCAGATGCGGAACGCCCCAATCGTCCCGGTAGACCTCGATGCTCACTCCGACTCCGATCCCGTCCGACGTTGATTAGGTTAGGCTGACCTAAATTAAACTACGCTACGCAGGGGAGACGATCGCGGTGGGGCAAGGGCATGGCTGGGAAGGTGTCGTCCTCAAACTGTTCCGTGGCCGGGACTTCACGTTCACCGTGACCGGGGCCGAGCAGGTCACCGAGCACTACCGCCGGGTGCACCTGACGGACGGCGGACTCCTCGCCGCAGCCGGAGTCCATCCGACGATGTGGGTACGGCTCTGGTTCGAGAACGCGGGCAAGCCGCACCAGCGCGCCTACACCCTCGTCGACCCCGACCCGGCCGCCGGGACCTTCAGCCTGGAGTTCGCCCTCCACGACGGAGCCGCCAGCGACTGGGCCCGTACCTGCGCCCCCGGTGACACCATCGAGGCCACCCTCCAGGGGACCGGCTTCACCGCCCCCGAACCCCGCCCCGGCCGCATGCTCGTGATCGGCGACCCGGCCTCGATGCCCGCCATCAACTCCCTCCTCGACTCCGCGCCCGACGTCCCGGCCACGCTCTGGTTCGAGACCTCGCACGACGCCGACGAGGAGCTGCCGCTGCGCGTCGACGCGGACCGGCACGAGGTGCGCCGGGTCCCCCGGCAGGGGGGCGGCACGGCGCTCGTCGAGCAGGTGCGCAAGGAGCTCCCGGAGCTGCTCGGGGACGATCCGTACGTCTGGATCGCCTGCGACACCGCGACCACCCGCACCCTCGCCACGTACGTCCGCAAGGAGCTCGCGCTCCCCAAGGACCGGGTCCACTCGCTGGGTTACTGGCGCGCCACCTGAGCGAGCCGCATCGATGCGCCGGGTTGACCGTCCGTTACCCCTGACCGGCGCGGATCGTTGAAGCACTCCGCGCACCAACCCGCCCGCAGCCCCGCGCCACGCAACGCGCGGGGCGCGCGGGAACGTGTGTGTCGAAAGAATCGAATATGGACGCGGAAACCCCCCTTTAGAGTGAACTCACGTCAGGTGCCTGTCGGTTCACTCTCCGTGCGTAAAGATTCCGGTGTCTCAAGTCGCCGAGCCCGCGTCGATCCCGTGTCCCCGTGGTGAGCGGCCGGCGGCGCCATGTCTCTTGTGGGGGTACCACCATCTTGAACAGCAACACCTTCCGCATGCCCGTACGCCGCACCGCCGCCGCGGCGACCGCCGTCGCGCTGGCCGTCGGGCCCGTGGTCCTCCTGGCCCCCGCGGCGCACGCCACGGGCGGCGAGGGCCGCGCGACCGCCGTCGTCCTGCGGGCCGGTCTCGACGTCTCCCTGCTCGGCAAGTCGGTCCAGGTGCCGGTCCGGACCTCCCTCAACGAGGTGACGGCGCCGGAGAGCGAGAACAAGACGGCGCTGACCGTGAAGGTGGAGGGTGCAGAGAACGGCAAGCCGATCAGCATCCTGCGGGCGGACGTCGCCACCTCGACGGCCACGGTGGAGAAGAACAAGGCCGAGGGGCATGTGAACCTCGTCAAGGCGCGGGTCCACGTTCCCGGCATCCGGGCGCTCTCTTTGATCGAGGTCGAGAAGGTCACCGCCGACGCGGTCTGCGAGACGGGCAAGCAGCCGGTCGCCGAGGCCAACGTCCTCGGGCATGTGACCGTCTTCGGCAAGAAGACCACCCTCTCGACCGCCGGGCAGACCAAGGTCACCGTGCCGGGCGTCGGCGAGGTGACCCTCGACCTGTCCCGTACGTCCACCACCTCACGCACCGCCGCCGCGACCGCGCTCGAACTGAACGTGGACGTCGACCCGCTGAAGCTCGGTGTGGCCCAGGTCAAGGGTGTGGTGACGCTCGCCGAGGCCACCTGCAAGACGCCGAAGGGCACAGGCCCGACGGACCCGCCCACCGAGAAGCCCACCGAGAAGCCCAGCGAGCAGCCCTCGCAGGAGCCTTCCGCCGAGCCCGGCGACGACGGTGGGGTGACGACCCAGAACGACGGCGCCAACCCCGCCGACCAGAACCTCGCCGCGACGGGCGGCAGCTCGATGACCCCGTACCTGGCCGGCGGCGCGATCGTCCTGCTCGGCGGCGGCGCGGGAGCGCTCGTCCTGGCCCGTAGCCGCGCCCGGGGCTGACCGACCCGAGGGGGGAGTGGGGAGTCGGGGGAGGGCGGCGATCACGCTGCCCTCCCCTGTCGTCCTCCCCCTGCCGTCCTTCGGGCCGGCCCTCGAATCCTGGCTAGCCCTCTATCAACAGGGCCTGGTCCAGGGCCTGCAGGAACCTGTTCGTGGTCACCCGGTCCCGCACCGCGAGCCGGAGCCAGTTCCGGTCGAGGCCCGGGAAGGTGTCCCCGCGCCGCGCCGCGAAGCCGAGCGCCCGCAGCCGCTCCCGTACCGCGTCCGCGCGATCGATCCGGACCAGGACGAACGGGCCTTCCGCCGCCGCCACGGCCCGCACCTCGTCGAACTCCGCGAGCCCCGCCAGCAGATGGGCCCGCTCCACGCCGATCCGGTGCGCCGCGAGCTCCGCCTCCGCCAGCGCCGCCCGCGACATGCAGGCCTCCGCCGCCACCAGCGCCGGAGTGGACACCGGCCACAGCGGCTGCGCCCGCTCGAGGAGCGCGATCGTCTCCGGAGCCGCGAGGACGTAGCCGATCCGCAGCCCCGCCAGGCCCCAGGTCTTCGTGAGGCTCCGCAGCACCACCAGACCCGGCACGTCCGTCCGCCCGGCCAGCGACTCCCGCTCGCCCGGCACCGCGTCCATGAACGCCTCGTCCACCACCAGCGTCCGCCCCGGCCGCGCCAGGGCCGCGATCGCCGCCGCCGGGTGGAGGACGGAGGTCGGGTTCGTCGGATTCCCGATCACCACCAGGTCCGCGTCCTCCGGAACGGCCGCCGGATCGAGCCGGAAACCGTCCTCCTCCCGCAGCAGCACCCTGCCCACCTCGTGGCCCGCGTCGCGCAGGGCCGCCTCGGGCTCGGTGAACTGCGGATGCACCACCACCGGCCGCCGCGCCGGCAGCGCCCGCGCGAGCAGCACGAACGCCTCCGCGGCCCCGGCCGTGAGCAGCACATGACCTGCCGGCAGATCGTGCCGCTCGGCGACCGCGGCCCGCGCGGCCCGGCCGTCCGGGTACTGCGCCAGACCTGTCAGGCAATCGGCGATCCGTGCCCGCAGCCATTCCGGCGGCGTGTTCGTCCGGACGTTGACCGCGAGGTCGATCAGCTTCTCGTCCCGTACCTCCGCGTCACCGTGGTGTCGCAGATCGTGGACGTCTCTGTGCGCGTGGGTATCCATGGCCGCCGTCGGGTGATGAGTGGGGGGTGTACGGGGCTCCGTCTGACCAGCGATGTACCCCTGACTCCGGGGCAACAACCGTACGGCAGCGGCATCTTCGTTCGGACGAAAGGGGAGGGACCGGGCAATAGCGCACGTCACGCGCGACGTTTTCCTCTTCGGTACGAGAAGGACGGCACCGGCGCCCGCCGCGAGCAGCGCCGCCGCCTCCGCCACCGACGCCGTCCCCGTCGCGGCGAGCGGTACCCCCGAGGGATGCGGTACGGATACGGCGGCCAGCTCCTCGGCCCCGTAGGCCCGCAGCGGCACCCCCAACCGCCCGGCCGCGCCCACGATCCCCGGCTCGGTCGCCCGGGCCTCCAGCGTGCCGAGCGCCGTGACGTCCGAACCCGTGAGACCGGCCTCCCGCAGCGCCTCCGCGACCAGGCCGAGGACCTCGTCCACCGAGACCCCCGAGCGGGCGCCGACCCCCACGGTCACCCCGCTCACCGCGTACCCCACACCAGGAACACCGGCGCCGCCGGCGCCATCGTGGAGGAACCGCCCGGCAGCGCGAGGAGGCGCTGCGACTGCAACAGCACGCCGTCCGTCGCCAGGCCGCAGGAGGCCAGCGCCGAGCGGACCGCCGCCACCTGCTCCAGGGCCGTCACCGCCACCACGACCGCGCGCCGCGCCCGCCGCCCCGCCGTCAGCACGATCGACCTCAGCTCACGGCCACCGCCGCCGACGAACACCCCGTCCGGCTCGGCCAGATGGGACAGCACCGTCGGCGCCGACCCGTGCACCACCCGCACCTCCACACCGTGCGCGGCCGTGTTCGCCCGGATCCGCTCGACACCGGACGCCGTCTGCTCCACGGCCACCGCCGCCGCGCCGAGCCGCGCACACTCGATCGCCACCGCGCCGCAGCCCGTACCGATCTCCCAGACCAGGTCCCCGGCCCGCGGGCCGAGCCGCGCGAGCGCCAGCGCCCGCGCCTCGTACGGCAGTACGGAAGGGCCGTCGGCCCCGGGCTCCCCGTCTCCCCCGAACTCCGCGTCGGGCAGCGCCCATCGGCCCGGTCCCGTGAGCGGCCCGGTCACCGTGGGCGCCGGCCCGTCCTGCCGCGACTCGTCCAGACACAGGACCAGGCTCACGCCCTCCCAGCTCCGGCACATCGCCTCCGCGGGCTCCACCCGCTCGAAGCGCTCACGGAAGGGATCGCCCAGCGCCGAGAACACCACCAGCGTCCGCGACGCCACCCGGTGCAGCAGCTCCCCGCCCAGCTCCGCCGGGCCCACCCCGGGTCCGGGCAGCACGGCCACCTTGGGATGCGCACGGCAGACGTTCACCGCACGGTCGAGCGCAGAGCCCTCCACCACGAGGGCGTCGTCCCACGGCAGTCCGAGCCGGGCGAAGGCGAGCCCGACGGCGGTGGGTCCGGGCCGCACGTCGATCCCGTCGGGTCCGAAGCGTTGCTCCAGCGTCCGTACCACCCCGAAGAACCCGGGGTCCCCGAGCACGCGCACGATCACCCGCGTCCCGCCCCCGGACACGTGCTTCTCGACCAGGTCGAGCTCCGTCTCCGTCAACTCGTCGCCCCGCACGTCCACCACCAGGGCCGCCTCACCCGCCCAGGAGCCGAGGTCCGCGCCCGCACCGCTGCCGATCACCGTGATCATGCGACCAGCCTCCCCACCACGGCGCCGCTGATGTGCGCGGAGCGTGCCCGATCGGATAGCAAAGGCGCATGGCCGTTTTCGTCGCGCTCGGCGCGTTCCTCATGACGCTGTTCGGCGGCTGGACGGCGCAGCGCGTCACCGACCGGCGCCACCTGGTTCTCGGCCTGGCCGGCGGACTCATGCTGGGTGTGGTCGGACTCGATCTTCTGCCGGAGGCGCTGGAGGCCTCCGGCACCAAGGTGTTCGGTGTTCCGCAGGCCCTGCTGCTCTTCGTGGGCGGGTTCCTCCTCGCCCACGTGGTGGAACGGCTGCTGGCCGTCCGTCAGGCGGCGCACGGCGTCGGGGCCGACGAGAGGGTGCCGCAGGTCGGCCTCACCGCGGCCGCCGCCATGGTCGCCCACAGCCTCATGGACGGCATCGCGCTCGGCGCCGCCTTCCAGGTCGGCGGGGGCATGGGCGCGACCGTCGCGCTCGCCGTCATCACCCACGACTTCGCCGACGGATTCAACACGTACACGATCACCAGTCTGTACGGGAACGCCCGCCGCAAGGCGGTCATCATGCTGATCGCGGACGCGCTCGCGCCGATCGTCGGCGCCGCGTCCACCCTGCTGTTCACCCTTCCGGAGGAACTGCTCGGCAGCTATCTCGGGTTCTTCGGCGGCGCCCTGCTCTACCTCGCCGCGGCCGAGATCCTGCCCGAGGCCCATCACGAACACCCCGCCCGCTCCACCCTGTTGTGCACGGTGGCGGGCGTGGGCTTCATCTGGCTCGTGGTGGGCCTGTCCGGCGGCTGATCTCACGCCACGGGCCCGTTCGCGCAGTGCTCCACGAACCGCACGGCCGCCTCCGGGGCGCCCGCCCAGTGGGTGTGCACATAACTCGCGTGCACTCCCTGCTGTACGAACCCCTCGACTCTCCGCTCGGGCTGCCGCAGCCCCCAGGCCGCGTTCGCCCCGGCGCCCGGCTCGATCACGGTCCGGTGGAACTCGTGACCGCGCATCCGCGCCCCGGCGGCGGCGAGCGAACTGTCGCTCACGGCGACGGCGTCCCGGTACCCGAGCGTGAGCCGCTCCGACATCCGCGCGTCGGCGTCGAGCACCCCGCACATCGGCGTCCCGTCGAGCGAACGAGCGAGGTACAGCAGCCCGGCGCACTCGGCGGCGACGGGCGCGCCGGAGGCGGCGAGTGCGGCGACGGCCTTGCGCAGGGGCTCGTTGGCGGACAGCTCGGCCCCGTACATCTCGGGGAAACCGCCGCCTATGACGAGCCCGCGCGTCCCCTCGGGGAGCTCCTCGTCCCGGAGCGGATCGAACGTGACGACCTCGGCCCCGGCAGCGGTGAGCAACTCCGCGTGCTCGGCGTACGAGAACGTGAAGGCGGCGCCCCCGGCAACGGCCACGCGAGGTTGTGAGCCGTCGTTCCGCGCGGCGACGGTGCTCCCCCCGGACGAAGCCCGGGGAAGGGTGGGCACACCCGACCCGCCGGCCCGCGTCCGAACGGCACCGACCGGGTCCCACGCCTCCGCGTGCAACGGCGGTGCCGACCGCGCAAGGGCCAGAAGCGCATCCAGATCGCACCCCTGAAGGACCTGCTCCGCCTGTGCGGCAACCGCCTCGACGGCCTGAGCCTGCCGCTCCGCCACCGGCACCAGACCCAGGTGGCGTGACGGCGTCGCGACCGCGGGCGCCCGCCGCAGAACCCCCAGCACCGGCACCCCCGACTCCCCGAGCGCCTCCCGCAGCAGATGCTCGTGCCGGTCCGTCGCGACCTTGTTCAGGATGACCCCGCCGATCCGCACCTCCGGATCCCACGAGGCGAAGCCGTGCACCAGCGCCGCCACCGAACGCGACTGCGACGAGGCGTCCACGACCAGCACCACCGGTGCCTTGAGCAACTTCGAGACCTGCGCCGTCGACGCCAGCTCGCCCTGGTCGGCGGCGCCGTCGTACAGGCCCATGACGCCCTCGACGACCGCCAGGTCGCAACCGCGCGCCCCGTGCTCGAAGAGCGGCGCGATCAGCCCCGTACCGCACATGTACGCGTCGAGGTTGCGGCCCGGCCGCCCCGTCGCGAGGGCGTGATAGCCCGGGTCGATGTAGTCGGGGCCGACCTTGTGCGGCGACACCGCGAGACCACGGCCCGCGAACGCGGCCATCAGACCGGTCGCGACCGTGGTCTTGCCGGCGCCGGAGGACGGCGCGGCGATGACGAGACGTGCTACCACTCGATGCCCCGCTGGCCCTTCTGACCCGCGTCCATCGGGTGCTTCACCTTCGACATGTCCGTCACGAGATCCGCGAAGTCCACCAGCTCCTGCGGGGCGTTGCGGCCCGTGATGACGACGTGCTGCTGCCCGGGACGGTCGCGCAGCACCTCGACGACCTCCTTGGTGTCGATCCAGCCCCAGTGCAGCAGGTACGCGAACTCGTCAAGGACGTAGAACTTGTACTTCTCCTCCGCGAGGTCGCGCTTGACCTGCTCCCAGCCCTCGCGGGCCTTGTCCTCGTGCGACTGCTCGCCCTCGGCGACCTCGCGCTGGATCCAGGACCAGCCCTCGCCCATCTTGTTCCAGACGACCGTGCCGCCCTTGCCGGTCTCGCCGAGCGCCTTGAGGGCGTTCTCCTCGCCGACCTTCCACTTGGCGGACTTGACGAACTGGAACACCCCGATCGGCCAGCCCTGGTTCCAGGCGCGCAGCGCCATGCCGAAGGCGGCGGTCGACTTCCCCTTGCCGACACCGGTGTGGACCATCACCAGCGCCCGGTTGCGGCGCTGACGGGTCGTGAGACCGTCGTCGGGAACGACGGTCGGCTGTCCCTGCGGCATTAAGCGGCCCTCCTCGTTGCGTGCTCTGCCTGTACGTTCCTGACGAGACCGGCGATCGAGTCGGCGCGCAGCTCGTCCAAGGTCACGGCCGTGCCGCCCAGTTCGCGGGCGAGGTCCCCCGCGAGCCCCAGCCGCACGGGACCGGTCTCGCAGTCCACGACCACGGCCGCCGTGCCCTCGGAGGCGTGCAGCCGCGCCGCCCGCGCGGCGAGCGCCACCGGGTCGGCGCCGCCGCCGGTCGCCCGGCCGTCGGTCACGACGACCAGGAGGGGCCGGCGCGAGGGGTCGCGCAGCCGCTCGACGCGCAGCACGTCATGGGCCTTGAGCAGCCCCGCCGACAGCGGCGTACGGCCACCTGTCGGGAGCTGCTCGAGCCGGGCTGCGGCGGCGTCGACGGACGAGGTCGGCGGCAGGGCGACCTCGGCGTCGCGGCCCCGGAAGGTGACCAGGCCGACCTTGTCGCGCCGCTGGTAGGCGTCGAGCAGCAGCGAGAGCACGGCGCCCTTCACCGCGCTCATCCGCTGCCGCGCCGCCATCGAACCCGAGGCGTCCACCGCGAAGAGCACGAGGTTGCCCTCGCGGCCCTCACGGGTCGCCTGCCGCAGATCGTCCCGGCGGACCACGAGCCCGGGGCCGGTCCGCCCGCGGGCCTTCTGGTGCGGGGCGGCGGCGTGCACGGTCGCGGCGAGGTGGAGCTTGGTCAGGCCGCCCCGGGGCCGTACGGCGCCCGTCGTCCTGCCGTGCTCGGTACGGGCCCGTGAGCGGCGCCCGGCCGCGCCCTCGCCGAGTCCGGGCACGCTGAGCATCTTCGTACGGAACGGCTCGGCTGCCTTGACGGCGGCCCGTTCACCGGCGCCACCGCCCCCGCCCGGTGCGGGCGCGGGAGCCTCGTCCGGGCCCGTCTCCGGGTGTGCGCCGTCGTCGGGTGCCTCGCCCTGGGGCGGCACGCCGCCACCGGGGCCACCGCCGGGTCCGCCGTCGGGACCGGGGTCCGGGTCGTCGTCCCCCTCGTCCTCGCCCTTGAACTGCTCCAGCGTCTCGTCGAGCTTGTCCTCGTCGAGCCCCGGCGCGTCGAACGGGTTCCGCCGCCTGCGGTGGGGGAGGGCGAGCAGTGCGGCCTGCCGTACGTCGTCGGAGGTCACCTCCGTCCGTCCGGCCCACGCGGCGAGCGCGGTCGCCGTCCGCGCCATGACGATGTCCGCCCGCATACCGTCCACCTCGAACGCCGCGCAGGTCGCGGCGATCTGGAGCAGGGCGGCGTCCCCGAGCACCACGCTCGGCAGCAGCGTGCGCGCCGCGACGATCCGGTCCCTGAGCGCGGTCTCCTCGCCGGCCCAGCGGGCGGCGAAGGCGGCCGGGTCGTCGTCGTACGCCAGTCGTCGCCGGACGACCTCGACGCGCTGCTCGGGCTCGCGCGAGGCCGCGACCTCGACGGTCAGCCCGAACCGGTCCAGCAACTGCGGTCGCAGCTCGCCCTCCTCGGGGTTCATCGTGCCGACGAGCAGGAAGCGGGCGGCGTGCCGTACGGAGACGCCTTCGCGCTCGACGTACGAGGAGCCCATGGCGGCGGCGTCGAGGAGCAGGTCGATCAGGTGGTCGTGGAGGAGGTTGACCTCGTCGACGTACAGGATCCCGCGGTGCGCGTCCGCGAGCAGCCCGGGCTCGAAGGCCTTCACACCCTCGGCGAGGGCCCGTTCGATGTCCAGCGCACCGACGAGCCGGTCCTCGGAGGCACCGACGGGCAGCTCGACCATCCGCGCGGGCCGGGCGTCGGCGCCCGCGGTCTCGTGCGGCCCGTCGGGGCACTGCGGATCGGGCAAGGCCGGGTCGCAGCTGAACCGGCAGCCCGCGACCACCGCCACCGACGGCAGCAGATCCGCGAGCGCCCGCACGGCGGTCGACTTCGCGGTGCCCTTCTCGCCGCGCACGAGGACACCGCCCACCGCCGGGCTCACCGCGTTGAGCAGCAGCGCGAGGCGGAGGTCGTCCATGCCGACGACGGCGGTGAACGGATACCGGGTGCTCATCGGGTGGTCCTCTCTTCGAGTTCGGTTCGCCGAGGGGGGCGGAGGCGCACGGGCAGGCGCGGGCCCGGGCGGAGGCGCGGGCGCGCGGGGAGGCGGAGGCGTGGGCGCGGGGCCAGGGGCGTCACGGCGCTCCCGGTGGGACGAACGGCAGCCCCGCCGGAGCCCCGTTCTCGATCAGGCGCAGCAGCGCGTCCGTGTCCGCGTGTTCCTCGATCAGGTCGCCGAGGCGGTCCAACTGCTCCTCGCGCAGCGCCCCGAAGGACGTGTCGGGAGCCGGTACGAAGCGCCGGCCGGCCGCCGCGGCGACCTCTCGCAGGAACGCGCGGCGGAAGCCGTCGCTCTCCAGCGAGCCGTGCCAGTGCGTGCCCCAGACCGCGCCGACCCGGCAGCCGTCCAGGAACGGATCGCCGCCCAGGACGTCCGCGACGCCATGGTGGATCTCGTACCCCTCGACCCGCTCGCCGAGCGCCTCGCCGACCGGCCGGGCCAGCGTCTTCTCGGCCGCGAACCGGACCCGTACGGGCAGCAGTCCGAGCCCGTCGACCGTGCCCGCCTTCGACTCGACGTCGTCCTCGATCCGCTCGCCGAGCGCCTGGAAGCCGCCGCAGATGCCGAGCACCGGCCGGCCCTCCGCGGCCCGCCGGGCGAGCGCGTCCGCGAGACCGCGCTCGCGCAGCCACGCCAGCGCCTTCACCGTCCCGCGGGTGCCCGGAACGACGACCAGGTCCGCGTCGACGAGCTCCTCGGCCCGGTCCACGAACCGCACGACGACGCCCGGTTCGGCCGCCAGCGCGTCCACATCCGTGAAGTTCGACATCAGCGGCACCGCGCACACCGCGACCCGCAGCACGTCCTCGCCGGCCGGCGGCGCGACGACCGACTCGCGGACCGCGCCCCGCAGCGAGACGCGCAGCCCGTCCTCCTCGTCGATGCCGAGTCCGTGGGCGTACGGCAGCACGCCGAACGTACGGCGCCCGGTCAGCCCGAGCAGCATGTCGAGGCCCGGCTCCAACAGGGTCACGTCACCGCGGAACTTGTTCACGAGATAGCCCGCGATCAGCTCCTGGTCCTCGGGCCCGAGCAGCGCCGTCGTGCCGAAGAACTGGGCGAACACCCCGCCCCTGTCGATGTCCCCGACCACGAGGACCGGCAGCCGCGCGGCCCGCGCGATGCCCATGTTCACGATGTCCGTACGCCGCAGGTTGATCTCGGCCGGACTGCCCGCCCCCTCGCAGATCACGGCGTCATACGTGCCCCGCAGCTCCTCCAGGCACGCCATCACCGGCTCGAAGAGCTCCTTCTGCCGTCCGCCGTGGTAGCCACGCGCGCTCAGCTCGCCCACCGGCTTGCCCATCAGGACGACCTGGCTGGAGCGGTCGCTGCCCGGCTTCAGCAGCACGGGGTTCATCAGCGCGGTCGGCTCGACCCGGGCCGCCTGCGCCTGCATGGCCTGCGCCCGCCCGATCTCCGCCCCCTCGCGCGTCACGAAGGAGTTCAGGGACATGTTCTGGCCCTTGAACGGGGCGACCTTCACGCCCTGCCGGACCAGCCAGCGGCAGATGCCCGCCGTGACGACGCTCTTGCCCGCGTCGGACGTGGTCCCTGCGACCAGCAGCCCCCCGCCTCTCATGCCTTCCTCCGCTTCATCGCGCCCGCCAGGATCCGTCCGCCCACACAGGCCGCGAGCGTCAGTCCCGTCACCCGACGCGACAGCCGTACCGCCCGTTCGATGTCCCCGACCTCCACGGCCCGTCCTTCCCCGTTCAGTACGGGCCGGTGCTCGACCCGGCCGCCGTACGACAACGTCCCGCCGAGCCGTACGCCGAGCGCCCCCGCGAACGAGGCCTCGACCGGGCCGGCGTTGGGGCTCGGGTGCTTCGCCGCGTCCGCCCGCCAGGCGCGCACCGCACCGCGCGGGTTCCCGCCGGCCACCGCCGCGAGCGCGGCGGTCAGCCGGGCGCCCGGCCACCCCGCCATGTCGTCGAGCCGGGCCGAGGCCCAGCCGAAGCGCCGGTACCGCGTCGACCTGTGTCCGACCATCGCGTCCAGGGTGTTCACCGCCCGGAAGCCGACCAGGCCCGGCACGCCCAGGGCCGCGCCCCAGACCAGGGCCCCGACCACGGCGTCGGAGGTGTTCTCGGCGACGGACTCGACGACCGCGCGGGCCATCGCCGGGCCGTCCAGGGACTGCGGATCACGCCCGCACAGATGAGGCAGCCGCTCACGGGCCACGTCCAGGTCCCCGGCCGCGAGGGCCCCGCCGATCGCGCGGGCCTCCCGGCCCAGGGTCGTGCCGCCGACGACGGCCCACACGGAGGCGGCGGTCAGCGCGACGGAGGCGCGGGGGTGTTCCCGTACCGTACGGGCGGCCAGCGCGGCGGCGCCGGCGGCACCGGTCACGCAGACGGCGGTGTGCAGCGCGCCCCACCCGCGGTGGTCGCGCCACAGCAGCTTCTCGACCGTGCCCGCGGCGCGTCCGAACGCGGCGACCGGATGGCCGCGGCGGGGGTCGCCGATGATCAGGTCCGCGGCCAGACCGGCGGCGGCGCCGTATGCGAATACACCTGTGGCTGCACTGCGGCCGGGCATGGCGCTGTGTCCTCACTCAGGGTCCGCGCCCTGGCTCGACGTGACCGGCGGCGAGAGTTCCTGGCTCCCGGGGATGGACTCCCCGGTCACAGTGGCGGGACCGCGCCGGATTCGCACCGGGCTTCCTCTGCTTGCCGCCGTAATGGCCCCGGAAGTCCACCACGCTGTGCGAACACCCGTCAACTCACGTTTGACCTGCGGCGGGACAGTGTGCGAAGCACCACACGGCCTACGATCGGGCCCCGTGAAACGAAGGCCGGGCGGGCCGCACCCGAAGGTGCGGCCCGCCCGGCAGTCGAAGCGGGACCGTCGTCAGACGACGATCAGATAGATGCCGTACGCGACGGCCGCCGCGCAGAGCGCGAAGCAGGCGTACGCGCCGGTGCGCGCCAGGGCGGCGGAGCCACCCTGGGAGGCGGCCTGCTCCTGCTTGGAGAGGCCGATGATGCCGAGGGTGAACAGGCCCACCAGGGCCACGGTCGCCACGAGGCTGACTCCGAAGACGGAGCCGAGAGCTGCCCAGTCGATCTTCATGTCGTTGGTTCCTTACACCGCGGCCGGGGCGGCGGGGGCTGCCGGGTCCGTGGGGGCCGGCGAGGGGATGGTGGTCTTGAGGTCCTCGTCCGCGACGGAGGCGAAGGCACCGGCGGGCGCGGGCGGGGTGACGGCCGCGATCGCGGTGGTCACGACGCCGGCGGGCTCGCCGTCGATCTCGTCGGCGGTGACGTTGTGGTGGTCGACGGGCTTGCGGCGCGAGAGCGCCCAGATGACCGCCGAGCCGGCGACCAGGAGGACCGCGACGGCGGCGACGCCCCAGGGGCCCTGCTTGGTGAGGAACTCGGCGCCGGCGCCGACCAGACCCGCGGCCGGCAGGGTCAGACCCCAGGCGACGAACATCCGGGTCGCGGTCGACCAGCGGACGACTCCGCCCTTGCGGCCGAGACCCGCGCCCATCACGGCGCCGGAGCAGGACTGCGTGGTGGAGAGGGAGAAGCCCAGGTTGGACGAGGCCAGGATGACCGTCGCGGCGCTGGTCTGGGCGGCGAAGCCCTGCTGCGGCTGGAGGTCGGTGAGGCCCTTGCCCATGGTGCGGATGATGCGCCAGCCGCCGAGGTAGGTGCCGAGGGCGATCGCGACACCGGCGGCGACGACGACCCACATCGGGGGGTTGGAGCCGGGGGCGAGGACGCCGCCGGTCACCAGGGCGAGGGTGATGACACCCATCGTCTTCTGCGCGTCGTTGGTGCCGTGCGCGAGGGAGACGAGACCTGCGGAGGCGATCTGGCCGGCCCGGTAGCCCTTGGCCGTGGCCTTCGTGTCCGTCTTGGAGCCGATCTTGTACGTCAGCTTCGTGGCCGCCATCGCGGCGAGACCGGCGACGAGCGGCGCGGCGATCGCGGGGATGAGGACCTTGCTGACCACGGTCGAGCCGTTGACGGCCGACCAGCCGGCCGACATCACGGCCGCGCCGATGAGTCCGCCGAAGAGGGCGTGGGAGGAGCTGGACGGCAGACCCAGGAGCCAGGTCAGCAGATTCCAGAGGATGGCGCCGACGAGCGCCGCGAAGATCACTTCGGTACGAATGCCCTGTTCATTGATGATCCCGCCGGAGATCGTCTTGGCGACCTCGACGGACAGGAACGCGCCGACCAGGTTGAGCACGGCGGACATGGCCACCGCCGTCTTGGGCTTGAGGGCACCGGTCGAGATGGTCGTCGCCATCGCGTTGGCGGTGTCGTGGAAACCGTTCGTGAAATCGAACACGAGAGCTGTCACGACCACAATCGCGAGCAGCAGCGTGATGTGTTCCATTTACCCAGGCAATCGTTTGACGTCAGTGGCTGGACGAACGTAGGCAACCTGAGTGAACGGAAGGTGAACTGAGCCGGGCGGTGCGGTGACTCCAACCGGGGACCAGAGATTCCGCTTAGGCGCGGGCGGATGGTCTGTCCACGATGTGGGCAGCGTGCGACCCCGGGTAATCCGTGCCATCACCGGACATGGACGACTCCCGCCGCTTCCTCCCTGGCCGCCCGTGTCAGCCCGTGGACGGCTCGGACACCGCGTCAGCCGACCGAGGGACCCGCGAAGGAGATCCATGTCACTCCCCGGGGGGCCGGAAGCGGGCGGACCGGGGGCCGGCGGGCGACGGACCACGGGCGGCTCCGTCCGGTGGCAGCCCCGGCCGGACCTGTCGACACTGGGACCGTGCGCCCGGCTACAGCGACGGCAGCGGCCGTCACCACTCTGATCGGTGTCGGCGCGGCCGTGATCGCGGCCGGCCGGTACGCAGGCGACGTCGCCCTCAAGGCCTCGTCCGGCCGGCCCCTGCCCGGCGACCCCCGGCTCACCGTGCACGCCACGGGTCCCGACCGGGTCACCCTCACCCGCAGCCTCGCCTCCCTGCGCCCCGGTACGTACGGGATCGAGGGCGCCGGCGTCCACGCGGTGGTGGGCCCCGCCCTCGACCGGGTGCCGCACACCGCGGACACCGTCGTACGCCGTCTGGAACGCGTCGAGCTCGGCGACCTGGAGCCCGGCGCCCGGGTCCGCCTCACCCCCGAGCTGCACAGCGGCACCCCGCGCAGCTCCCTCGGCGTCGACCACGAGGACGTCGAGATCCCCGGCGAGCTCGGCGCCCTGCCCGCCTGGCTCGTCCCCGGCCCGCGCCCCACGTGGGTCATCGCCCTGCACGGCATCGGGACCAGCCGACGGCACCCCCTCAACCTCGTCCCCTTCCTCTCCCGGCGGCAGATCCCCGTCCTCTGCCTCTCCTACCGCGGCGACGAGGGCGCGCCCCCGTCCCCCGACGGCCTCGGTCACCTCGGCGACTCCGAGTGGCGCGACGTCGACGCCGCCATCCGCTACGCCGTCCGCAGGGGCGCCGAGCACGTCGTCCTGTACGGCTGGGGGCCCGGCGCCACGATGGCCCTGCACGCCGCCGCCGACTCGGGCGTACGGGACGTCATCCGCGGCCTCGTCCTGGACTCCCCGGTCCTCGACCGGGAGGCCACCCTGCGCAACCTCGCCGCGGCCCGCCGCGTGCCAGGGCCGCTGCTGCCGCTGGCCGTCCGCGCCGCGCAGGGCAGGGCCGGGCTGCACGGCGACCGCGTCCGGGAGGCCGCCGACCCGGCCGCCCTGCGCGTGCCGACGCTCGTCTTCCACGGCCCCGACGACACGATCGCCCCCTGGGAGCCCTCCCTCGAACTGGCCGCCCGACGCCCGGAACTGGTCACCCTGAACACCGTCCGCGGAGCCCCGCACGCGGCGATGTGGAACGCCGACCCGGTCCGCTACGAAGAGGCCCTGCGACGCTTCGTCACCCCTCTCCTTTAGGCCCTCCCACGGCCCTCGCTCCCTCCCCCGGCCTGGGGCGTACGGCCGGTGTTCCGGCGGCCTCCTCGATTCCGATTGGGCTTTCGGGCCGCCAACGGGAAGACTGCCCCCGTGACGTCTCGAAAGCCCGATGAGCAATTGGCGCGCAACTCCAGACTCCGACTTGTCCGTCCGCGGGCACTCGCCACGGCCCGGCGTGCCGTGACGACCCGGCGGACCCGCCCGGCCCCGCGGCCGCCGGAGGGCACTCCGCCCCGCGCGGAGCTGGCCCGCCAGGCGCGGACCGTCCTCGCCGACGCCGTACGGATCGCCCGCTGGGTCACCCTCGACGGCGGTGCGGACACCTCGGCGGCGTCCGGCCCCCGGTCCGTCCGCGCGACCGCCCCCGTGACCGCCCCCGTGGCGGGAGCCGCGAAGGGCGCCGCGAACCCCGAGGCCCCCGTGGCCGCCCCCGACGGCGTCCCCGCCCAGGAACGGGCCGCCGCCGCACTCGACCTGACGCCCGGCCAGATCCGGGCCGGCTGGGACCGGGCACGGCTCGCCGGCCTCGTCGAACTCCACGGTGACACCGCCCGCCCCGGCTGGCGGCTGCACGCCTGGGACCGCGACGACTCCGCCGTCCTGCGCGGCTGGGTCGCCCTGTTCGACGCCTGGTCCCTGGTCCACCCCGCCCCGGCGGACGTCGCGCCCGGCGCCGTCGCCGAGGTCGTCGAGGCCGTCCCCCAGGTGCTCTCGCTCCTTCAGCTCTCCGCGGGCCCGGTGGTGGTCCCCGCCCTCCTCGACCTGCTGCGGCAGCGGGTCGAGGAGCTGCGCGAGGAGCGCTGCGAGGTGCCCGTCGAGGGCGCCGACACCGCTCCCGACACCGTGTCAGGCACCGCCGCCGCCTCCGTCCCCGGCCACGAAGGGCTCGCCGCCCTGCTCGACTGGGCCCTGGAGGGTCTCGCCGCCGTCGGCGCCCTGACCCTCGGCGAGGGATCCGACGGCCGCCAGGCCACCCTGACGCCGCTCGGCAACTGGGCGGTCTGGGTCAAGCTGGAGCAGATCTGCGTCGCCGCCCAGAGCCCCGCCGGCAACATCGAGCAGTCCGCCGAGGACATGCTCCGCGGCTGCGCGAGCCTCACCCCCGGTCCGGCCCGCGACGAGTACCGCGCCTGGCTCGCCGCCCGCACGCTCACCAGCGCGGTCGCCGAACTGCTCGCCGTCGCCCGCGGTGAGGACGCCCTGCTGCGCGGCCTCGCCTTCGAGGCGCTCCGCGTCGTCGGTGCCCCCGCCGAGGCCGAGGTCCGGGCAGCGGCCGAGGAGGCCTCGCTCCGGCCGTACGCCCTGCTCTGGATCGCCGAGTACGAAGGCGCCGACCCCGACGACGCCCCGGAGGTGCTCACCCGGGAGGAAGCCACCTGGCTCTGGGTGGACACCGCCGCGGCCGTCGCCGACCACGGGGAGAGCACGCTCCTGGTGCGCCACCTCGACTCGGCCGTCCAGGGCACGGTCCCGGCGCTCCTCGACGCGGTGCGCGCCGTCGGCCATCCCCGTACGGTCCAGGTCCTCGTCGCCCTCGCCGCGGCCCACCCCGACCCCGCCCTCGCCAAGGCGGTCCGCCGGGCGGCCTTCCAGGTCCACACCGGGGGGAGCCTGACCCCCCGCCGCTCTCAGTCGGAGGCCCCCGGCAGATAGGTGCCGAAGCTCCAGACGTTGCCCTCGCCGTCCCGCGCGATGTAGTCGCGCGAGCCGTACTCCTGGTCCGTCGGAGGCATCACGATGTCGACGCCGTGGGCCACCGACCGGGCGTGGTGTTCGTCCACGTCGTCCACGTGGACGTACACCCCGCTGGGTCCGGAGCCCTCGACCAGCTTGTCGAACTCGCTGCCGGTGCCCTTGCTGCCGAGCATCACCATGCCGTTGCCGTACGACAGCTCGGCGTGCACGACCTTGCCGTCCTCGCCCTCGTACACCGCGGTGCGGGTGAAGCCGAACGCCTCGGTGAGCTGCCGGATCGCGGCGTGTGCGTCGTGGTAGGTCAGGGTCGGACAGATATGGGGTGCCTCAGCCATCCCGATCACTCCTTCTCGCGGCGGGGGAATGTGACCTGGATCTCAGTCTGGCATCCGGCGCCGACATCGGGGCGCGTCAGCCGAAGGTGTTGCACCGCGCCATGTCCCCGGTGCGGAAGCCGGTGGCGAACCACTGCCGGCGCTGCGCGGCCGAGCCGTGCGTCCAGTTCTCCGGCGTCACCCGGCCCTGGAACTTCTCCTGGATGCGGTCGTCGCCGACCGCGGCCGCCGCGTCCAGACCGTCGCGGATGTCGGCCTCGGTCAGGTTGGTGAGCAGCGGCCGGCCCGTCTTCTCGTCCGGCGTGGTCGTCGCGTGGCGCGCCCAGACGCCCGCATAGCAGTCGGCCTGCAGCTCGACCCGTACGGCGTTGGAGTTCGCGCCCGTCCGCCCGTCCTGGGCGCGGGCCAGGGTGCCCATCATGTTCTGCACGTGGTGGCCGTACTCGTGCGCCACCACGTACGCCTGCGCGAAGGGTCCGCCGGTCGACCCGAACGTGGTCCGCAGCTCGTCGAAGAAGCCCAGGTCCAGATAGACCTGGCGGTCGCCGGGGCAGTAGAACGGCCCGACCGCGGAGGTGGCCGAGCCGCAGGCGGTGCCGACCCGGTTGCTGAACATGACCGTGCGCGCGTCCCCGTACCGGCCGCCGCGCCGCTCGTACTCCGCCCGCCAGAAGTCCTGGACGCTGTTGACGACCGCGACGATCCGGCAGTCCTCGCGGGTGTTCGCGTCGGCGCCGGTCCGGCAGGTCTGCTCGATCTGGGCCGCCGAGGACGACGTCGCGACCGGCGCGGGGTCGCCGGAGGTGAGGCCCAGCTGCTCGGGACCCACCCCGAAGAGCAGCCCCAGGATCAGGGCGATGAAGCCGACGATGCCGCCGCCGACGGTGGCCTTCCCGCCGGGGATGCGGCTGCCGCGGACGTCCCGTACCTCCGAGGTGTCCAGGTCGGCGTCGTCGTCGAACTGCATGGGCCACCACCCTCTGCGTCTCTGCCGCGGCAGTGGCCGCCGCCCTCCGCCCGAGTATCGGAGAATCCGATGAGGATCGCCCCTTTTGTCACTCACGGGCGTTAAGTGGCAGTACGTGCGGTGAGGGGCCGGCGCCGGACTGTGGCCGAAAAGCAGTTGCATGCGCCCGTTAGACTGGCCGTATGGCCATTCTCCCCGCGCATGACTAGCGGCGTCGAATCCGCATACAGCCCTTTCCGCCGAACCGTCCGCCCTGGAGTCTGTCCGTGATCACCGCTTCCGGCATCGAGCTGCGCGCCGGCGCCCGCATCCTCATCGAGTCCGCTTCCTTCCGCATCGCCAAGGGCGACCGCATCGGCCTCGTCGGCCGCAACGGAGCGGGCAAGACCACCCTCACCAAGTGCCTCGCGGGCGAGGGCATGCCCGCCGCCGGGCAGATCGCCCGCTCCGGCGAGGTCGGCTACCTCCCGCAGGACCCGCGCACCGGCGACCTCGACGTCCTGGCCCGCGACCGCATCCTGTCCGCCCGCGGCCTGGACGTCCTCATCAAGAAGATGCGGATGAACGAGGAGCGCATCGCGACCGGCACCGGCGGCACGCGCGACAAGGCGATGAAGCAGTACGAGCGCCAGGAGACCGAGTTCCTCACCAAGGGCGGGTACGCCGCCGAGGCCGAGGCGTCGACCATCGCCGCCGCCCTCGGGCTCCCCGACCGGGTCCTCGGGCAGCCGCTGCACACCCTCTCCGGTGGTCAGCGCCGCCGCGTCGAGCTGGCCCGGATCCTGTTCTCCGACGCCGACACGCTGCTCCTCGACGAGCCCACCAACCACCTCGACGCCGACTCCATCGTCTGGCTGCGCGACTACCTGAAGACCTACCGCGGCGGCTTCATCGTCATCTCCCACGACGTCGACCTCGTCGAGACCGTCGTGAACAAGGTCTTCTACCTGGACGCCAACCGCTCGGCGATCGACGTCTACAACATGGGCTGGAAGCTCTACCAGCAGCAGCGCGAGGCCGACGAGAAGCGCCGGAAGCGCGAGCGCCAGAACGCCGAGAAGAAGGCCGCCGCCCTCAACTCGCAGGCCGACAAGATGCGCGCCAAGGCCACCAAGACCGTCGCCGCGCAGAACATGGCCAAGCGTGCCGAGCGCCTGCTCTCGGGTCTGGAGGCGGTCCGGGTCAACGACAAGGTCGCCAAGCTCCGCTTCCCGGAGCCCGCGCCCTGCGGCAAGACCCCGCTGACCGCCGAGGGCCTGTCGAAGTCGTACGGCTCGCTGGAAATCTTCACCGATGTGAACCTCGCGATCGACAAGGGGTCGCGCGTCGTCATCCTCGGCCTCAACGGCGCGGGCAAGACCACGCTGCTGCGTCTGCTCGCCGGGGCCGAGAAGCCCGACACCGGCGAGGTCACCCCCGGCCACGGCCTCAAGCTCGGCTACTACGCCCAGGAGCACGAGACGCTCGACCCGGACCGCACCGTCCTGGAGAACATGCGGTCGTCCGCGCCCGACCTCGACCTCGTCGAGGTGCGCAAGACGCTCGGCTCCTTCCTCTTCTCCGGCGACGACGTCGACAAGCCGGCCGGTGTCCTCTCCGGCGGTGAGAAGACCCGGCTGGCCCTCGCGACCCTGGTGGTCTCCTCGGCGAACGTGCTGCTCCTCGACGAGCCGACCAACAACCTCGACCCCGCCAGCCGCGAGGAGATCCTCGGCGCGCTGCGCACCTACAAGGGCGCGGTCGTCCTCGTCACACACGACGAGGGCGCGGTCGACGCGCTGGAGCCGGAGCGGATCATCCTGCTCCCGGACGGCGTCGAGGATCTGTGGGGCCCGGACTACAAGGACCTCGTGGCCCTCGCCTGATCATCTCGGTATGGATCATTCGGCTCATGGGTGATCCATCATCTGAGTGAGGGCGTCTCGTACTCCCCGGCGCGGCTCCGCGCGGAATCCTTCCGCCGGGGCCGCGCCGTCTTTGTCCCCCCGCTGCCGCGCTGACCTGGCACTTCCTGGCCGGGCGTGTCGCGTGAGGGGGGTCACGTACCCCGGAATATGTGATTCCGGTTGTGAGGAGAGCTTCGCCGTCCGCAAACCTGACGGCACAGACCTTGTCGAATGGGTGGCCAGGACGTCCGGGAGGGGTGATCATGAGAAGTCCAGAGCGCACTTCCCATGAGGAGGCACGGGTGGCCGAGACTCTGAAGAAGGGCAGCCGGGTGACCGGCGCCGCGCGCGACAAGCTCGCGGCAGACCTGAAGAAGAAGTACGACTCCGGTGCGAGCATCCGGGCGCTGGCCGAGGAAACCGGCCGCTCCTACGGATTCGTCCACCGGATGCTCAGTGAGTCCGGAGTCACGCTGCGTGGACGCGGTGGGGCGACACGGGGCAAGAAGGCAGCCTCGGCCTGACCGGGCGCGGTTCGTCGGGTCCCATCGGTTCTCGCGGTGGCCACCCGGTCGCCCGTGCGGTCGACCGGGTGGTTACTGTGCAGTCACTTAGCAGTGCTGCACCGGAACCGGAGGCGCCCCATGACTTCGCTCGACTCTGTGCTCGTGTTCGACAAGGACGGTGTACGGCTCACCGTCGAGGACGCCGTTGCCACGGTGGCCCTGACCAATCCGGCGAAGCGCAACGCCCAGTCTCCCGCTCTGTGGCGGGCGTTGACGGAGGCCGGACGGTCACTGCCGGGCAGCGTGCGGGTCGTCGTCCTGCGCGGTGAGGGCAAGTCCTTCTCCGCCGGGCTCGACCGGCAGGCGTTCACGCCCGAGGGCTTCGACGGAGAGCCGTCCTTCCTGGACCTGGCACGCGGTTCGGACGAGGACCTGGACGCGGTCATCGCCGAGTACCAGGAGGCGTTCACCTGGTGGCGCCGCAGCGACATCGTGTCGATCGCGGCCGTCCAGGGGCACGCCATCGGGGCCGGGTTCCAGCTCGCCCTCGCCTGCGACCTGCGGGTCGTCGCCGACGACGTGCAGTTCGCCATGCGCGAGACCAGCCTGGGGCTCGTACCGGACCTCACCGGCACGCACCCGCTCGTGGGTCTCGTGGGCTATGCCCGTGCGCTGGAGATCTGCGCGACGGGCCGCTTCGTCCACGCGCAGGAGGCCGAGCGCATCGGCCTCGCCAACATCGCCGTGCCCGTCGACGAACTCGACGCCGCGGTGCAGGACTTGAGCGCCGCGCTGCTCGCCGGCCCGCGCGACGCGGTGATCGAGACCAAGGCGCTGCTCCAGGGCGCCGGCGACCGCTCCTACGAGGCTCAGCGCACCGCCGAACGCGCCGCCCAGGCCCGCCGCCTGCGCGACCTGGCGGGCCTCGGCGACTGACGACCTGTCGGGCCCGGCGCGCCGCCGGGCCCGTCGGCACGCCTCTGGGTCCCGGCGTGCCTCATCGGCTCGGTTCGGCCATGTGGCGCACGCCCCCGGTGGGTGTCTCAGCGGATCTCCGACACGAGGACGGTGATCTCCTCGACCTCGGGGGCCGTCGCGGCGGCGCGGGCGCGGGCCGCGCGGGCGACGTCCAGGGCGCGGTGGCCGCGGGCCACCGCCAGTTCCAGCCGCAGCGTGCTCGTCGTGCGGCGGACGGGGAAGCCGAGCACGGACGCCAGCCCCGCCACGCCCTCCACCTTCAGCACGGCGCGAGCCACCGGGTCGTCCACCACCGGCCCGGTTCCCCCGGGTGGGGGAGTGAGGGCCTTCGAATCCGGGGAGCCCTCGACGAACCCGGTCACCCGCAGGTCGACCGCCACGATCACCAGGCCCAGATCCCGCTCCGCCGTGGCGAACAGGCTCTCGCGCACCTCCTCCGCCACGACCGGCAGCGGCCTGTCCCCCGCCAGGCCGGCATCCATCGCGAACTCCCCGGTGATCCGCAGCGGCCCCGGCGGCAGCCCGCCCGGCGGTACGGCGAACGGCGTCTCCGGGCCCACCTCCGCGAGCCCCACCCGTAGCTTCCCCGGCACCACGCCCCGTACGGCCGAGAGCCCTTGGAGCAGCACCTCCCGGGCCGCCCGCTCCGCCAGCCACGCGCCGTCCCTCGCCTCCCCCAGGGGAAGCAACCGGCCCGGCCTGAGCCGCTCGCGTACGGCTCCCGGCCGTCCCGTTCCAGATGTCGTCGTCATTGGCCCAGCCTAATGTGGGCAAAGGCGTAGATATCAGCAAAGAAGGGATGAATGGTGATGAATGACCCCGCACACCCCAGGGAACCGTCCGTGACCAAGCGTGCTGGTGGCGATCCTGCCACCCGCGGCCGGACCACCATCGCCGACGGCGTCGTCGAGAAGATCGCCGGTCTGGCCGCACGTGAGGTCGACGGCGTCCACGCCATGGGCAGCGGGTTCTCCCGCACCATCGGCGCGGTGCGCGACAGGGTGCCAGGCGGAGGAGGAACCAAGGCGGGCGCCACCCGCGGTGTGAAGGCCGAGGTCGGCGAGGTGCAGACCGCGCTCGACCTGGAGATCGTCGTCGAGTACGGCGCTGCCATCGCCGACGTGGCCGGGGCCGTGCGCGAGAACGTCATTGCGGAAGTGGAGCGGATGACCGGCCTGGACGTCGTCGAGGTCAATATCGCGGTCAGCGACGTGAAGCTGCCGGAGGAAGAGGAAGAAGAGCCGGAGCCGCGACTCCAGTAGTAGTCGTCGGCGGTCGGACTGAAAGGGCTCAGCATGAGCATGGCGGTGGTCGGCCTGGTGGCCGGAATGGCCCTCGGATTCGCCGGATACTTCGGCGGTTTCGGGGCGTTCGTGCTGGTCGCGGCTTTGGGCGCGATCGGCTTCGTCGTCGGGCGGTTCCTGGAGGGGGACCTCGAACTCGGCGACTTCTTCCGAAGCCGCGAGCGCGGCGACTTCCGAGGCCGCGAGCGCGGCGACTTCCGAGGCCGCGAGCGCGGCGATCGGCTGCGGTGACCGGAGGTGACAGCCGATACAGTGGGCCCGGCCGGCCGCGGGGCGACCACGGTCGCCGACCGGGTCGTCGCGAAGATCGCCGCGCGGGCGGCGCGGGAAGCGCTCGGCGTGCTGCCGCAGGGCGGCTCCGCGCCCCTTGCCTCGGTCGTGGTGCAGCGTGACGCGGCGCGCGTCTCGATCAACCTGGAACTGGGCTACCCCTCGGACCTCCGCGGGCAGTGCCTGGCGGTCCGCAGCCAGGTGATCCGCCGGGTACGGGACCTGGCGGGGCTGGAGGTCCCCGAAGTGGCCATCCACGTCGAGCGCCTGCACTCCCCGCGTACGGCACGCGAGTCGGGCGGGCGGGAGCTGCGATGACCACGGACACCGGCACCCGACCCGACCCCGCACCCGCACCGGAGGGCCCACCGGAGGAACCCGCGCCGCAGCCCGCGCCGCGCGCCCGCCGTTTCTGGGCGGTACGGCGGATCCCGGCGGCCCTGATCGCCCTGATCCTCCTCGGCGGCACCGGCCTGCTGCTCTACGACGTGGCCGCCGTACGGGCGGGCCGCACGGCCATGGACTGGCGCCGCGAACTCGCCGACGACCTGGCGACCCGGCCCCTCGACGACGTCCTGGTGCTGATCGGCGCGGGCGTCGCCGTACTGATCGGGCTCTGGCTCCTGATCCTGGCGGCCACCCCGGGGCTGCGCGCCGTCCTCCCGATGCGGCGCGACCACGCCGACGTGCGGGCCGGACTCGACCGCGACGCCGCGGCCCTGACCCTGCGGGACCGGGCTATGGAGGTCTCCGGTGTGCAGTCCGTACGGGTACGGATGAAGCGCAGGAAGGTGGCGGTGCGGGCGGTCTCGCACTTCCGCGAACTCGACGAGGTGCGCGCCGACGTGGAGAGCGTCCTCGGGACCGGCATCGACGAACTGGGCCTCGCCCGCCCCCCGGCGCTGACCGTACGGGTGGGCCGCCCGCTGAAGAAGAGGTGAAGGGGTGACCGTCATTCTCCGGCGCGTCAACCGCGTGGTGCTCGGACTCGTGGGCCTGGTGCTCGTCGCCGGCGGCGGGGCGGTGCTCGCGGCCGGGTTCGATCTGGCAGTGCCCTCGTGGTGGCCCTGGAAGGGCCCCTCCGACGTCCTGCTGAGCCGCGCGGACCGGCTGCGCTGGCGTGACGAGGGCTGGTGGTGGCCGGTGGTGATCGCCGTCCTCGGCGTGGTCGTGATCCTGGCCCTGTGGTGGCTGCTCGCCCAGCTCCGGCGCGCCCGGCTCGCGGAGATCCTCATCGACACGGGAGACGGGGAGGTGGCGACGGTACGGGGACGGACCCTGGAGACCGTCGTCGCGGCGGACGCGACGGCCCAGGAGGGGGTGTCCAGTGCCAAGGTCTCCCTGACGGGGCGCCGCACGGCCCCGCGCACGCGCGTGGCGCTGCGCCTGGAGCCGTACGCCTCCCCGGTTGCCGCCCTGACCACGCTCGCCACCGAGGCCCTGGACCACGCCCGCACCTCGACCGGCCTGAGCACGCTCCCGACGGAGGCCCGTCTCCGCGCGGTCAAGCACCGCGCGCGGCGGGTGACCTGACGAGACGTCGCGGCACCGGGCGCGACCCTGCCGCCGAGGCGGCAGGGCCGCCGGCAACCTGCGCCTGGTACGGCCGGCCGGAGCCTGCGGCGCCCGGTGCGGCCGGTCGGGACCAGCGGCCTGGTGCGGCCGGCGGGAACCTGCGCCTGGTACGGATGGTGGGAACCGGCGGCCTGGTGCGGCCGGCGGGAACCGGCGGCCCGGTGCGGCTGGTCGGAACCGGCGGCCCGGTGCGGCCGGTCGGGACTAGCGGCCTGGTGCTGCCGTCGGAACTGGCGGCCTGGTTAGGCCGACCGAACCCCGCGGCCCGAAGCAGCCGGTCGGGACCGGCGGCCTGGTGCGGCTGGTGGGAACGGCGCCCGGTGCAGCCGGCCCGTACCCGCGGCCCCGGTGCAGGCCGGTCAAACCCGCGGCGCCGGCGTGCCCGGTCGGAACCCGCGGCCGGTGTAGCCGACCGGAACCCGCGCACTGGTGCAGCCGACCGAACCCCGCGCCCGGTGCGGCCGGCCGAACCCCGCGGCTCGGGTGACGGTCAGAAGCCGTGCCGGGCGCCGCCGTCCACCGACATCATCACGCCCGTCACGTACGACGCCGCCGGTGAGAGCAGGAACGCCGCCGTCCGGCCGTACTCCGCCGGGGTGCCGTAGCGCCGCAGCGGGATACGGGACTCGTTCGCCGCGCGTGACGCCTCCGCGTCGCCCGAGAGCGCGTCGAGCTGACGCACCCGGTCCGTGTCGATCCGGCCCGGGAGCACGCCCACCACCCGGATGCCCCGCGGCCCCAGGTCCGCCGCCAGGGACTTCGCGAACCCGGCGAGCCCCGGGCGCAGCCCGTTGGAGATCGTCAGGCCCGGGATCGGCTCGTGGACCGAGCCCGAGAGCACGAAGCCGATGACTCCGCCCTCGGTCAGTTCCTCCGCCGCCGCCCTGGCCATCCGTACCGCCCCGAGGAAGACGCTCTCGAACGCCGACGCCCACTGCTCGTCGGTGTTGTCCGCGCCGAAGCCCGGCGCGGGGCCGCCCACGCTGACGAGGACGCCGTCGAAGCGCCCGAAGCGGGACCGCGCCTCCGCGATCAGCCGGGCGGGGGTCCCGGGGTCGGCGTTGTCGGCGGCGAGGCCGGCCGCGCCCGGGCCCAGCTCCGCGACCGCCTCCTCGACCGACTTGGCCTCGCGCCCGGTGACCAGCACCTTCGCGCCCTCGGCGAGCAGCGCCTCGGCCGAGGCACGGCCGAGCCCCCGCGTCGCGCCGGTCACCACGTACACCCGGTCCTTCAGTCCAAGATCCATGGGCCTATCCTGCCGGGTCCTGCCACGGCAGCGCGAGAGCGGTCCCCACCAGGCCGATGTGGCTGAACGCCTGCGGGAAGTTGCCCAGCTGGCGCCGCGCCACCGGGTCGTACTCCTCCGCGAGCAGCCCGACGTCGTTACGGAGCTCCACAAGGCACTCGAAGAGCTCCCGCGCCTCGGCCTCCCGCCCGGTCATCCGCAGCGCGTCCGCCATCCAGAACGAGCAGACCAGAAACGTTCCCTCGCCGCCGGGAAGGCCGTCGACCGAGGCCCCTTCGGTGCTGTAGCGGCGGACGAAACCGCCGTGCGTCAGCTCCTTGCGCACCGCGTCCACCGTCCCCACCACCCGGGGATCGTCCGGCGGCAGGAACCCGACCCGCGGGATCAGCAGCGTCGCCGCGTCCAGTTCCCGTGAACCGTACGACTGGGTGAACGTGTTGCGCTCGGGGTCGTACCCCTTGGCGCACACGTCCGCGTGGATCTCGTCCCGCAGCGTCCGCCAGCGCGCCACGTCCCCGCGCAGCGAGGGGTCGGCCTCCAGGGTGCTCACCGCCCGGTCGGCGGCCACCCAGGCCATCACCTTCGAGTGCACGAAGTGGCGGCGCGGCCCACGCACCTCCCACAGCCCCTCGTCCGGATCCCGCCAGTTCGACTCCAGGAAGCCGAGCAGGCTCAGCTGCAGGTTCCAGGCGTGCCCCACCGGTGGGATGCCGGCCTCCCGGGCCATGCTGAGCGAGTCCATGACCTCGCCGTACACATCGAGCTGGAACTGCTCGACGGCGGCGTTCCCGATCCGTACCGGCGCCGAATCCGCATACCCTCTCAGCCAGGGCAGGGTCATCTCCGGCAGCCGCCGCTCGCCGCCCGGCCCGTACATGATCTGCAGATCGGCCGGATCGCCCGCCACCGCCCGCAGCAGCCAGTCGCGCCACGCAGCTGCCTCGTCGACATAGCCCGCCGACAGCAGCGCGCCGAGGGTGAGGGTCGAGTCGCGCAGCCAGCAGGAGCGGTAGTCCCAGTTCCGCACACCGCCCAGCTCCTCCGGGAGCGAGGTGGTGGGCGCGGCGACGATACCGCCCGTCGGCGCGTACGTGAGCGCCTTGAGCGTGATCAGCGAGCGCACCACCGCCTCCCGGTACGGCCCTTCGTACACACAGTGCGCCGCCCAGTCGCGCCAGTCCCGCAGGCAGTCCTCCAGCGCGCCGAAGGGGTCGATCAGCTCGGGGCGCCGCTCGTGCGAGGGGTGCCAGGTGAGCACGAACGCGACCTTCTCGCCCTCGTCGACCGTGAACGACGAGCACGTCGAGAACTGCTGGCCCCAGGTCTTCACGGGCGGCTCGCTGCGCAGCCAGACCGAGTCGGGACCCGCGACGGCCACATGGTGGCCGTCGCTGCGCCGCATCCACGGCACGATCGAGCCGTAGTCGAAGCGCAGCCGCAGCACCGCGCTCATCTCGACGGTGCCGCTGACGCCCTCCACGATCCGCATGACATCGGGCGCTCTGTCGCGCTGCGGCATGAAGTCGACGACCTTCACGGTGCCGGTGCGCGTCTCCCAGTACGTCTCCAGGACGAGCGAGTCGCCGGCGTAGCCCCGGGTGGTGCAGGTGGTGGCGCCCTTGGGTGCGATCCGCCAGTGGCCGTTGTCCTGGTCCCCGAGCAACGCGGCGAAGCACGCGGCCGAGTCGAATCGCGGCAGACACAGCCAGTCGATCGACCCGTCGCGTCCGACGAGCGCGGCGGTCTGCAGATCACCGATGAGGGCGTAGTCGTCGATACGTTGCGTCACGCTCTGGCGTGTTCCCGCACGGGGCGACGGTCAATCAGAGGGACGGTGTGGCCTACACCGCGGCCGGGGCCGGTTCGGGGGTGTCCGCTCCGCCGTCGGTGCGGGCCGCGGTCTCCCGGTCGCGCTTCTCGCGGCGCACCAGGACCACCCACCCGACCGGCACACCGGCGGCGAAGAGCCACCACTGCACGGCGTACGCCATGTGCGCGCCGATCGAGTCGTGGTCGGGCTCGGGGATCAGCTCGGGGGTGTTCCCGGCGGGTTCGGGCGCGGTCTGCTCGATGTAGCCGCCGAGCACCGTACGGCCGGTGAGCTCGGCCTGCTGCGCGCTGTTGATCAGCATCACCTGACGGTCCGGCAGCCCGCGCAGGTCCTTGATCCCGCTGGCGCCGGTCGTCTCGTCGGCCTTGAGCCGGCCGGTCACGGTCACCTCGCCCTTGGGCGCGGGCGGGACCGGGGGGTACGCCTTCTGGTCGGCCGCGGCCGGGACCCAGCCGCGGTTGACGAGCACGACCCGGCCGTCCTGGAGGGCCAGCGGGGTCAGGACGAGGAAACCGACCTTGTCGTCGGCGTTGGTGCGGCGGCGGACGACGACCTCGTGCGCGCTGTCGAACGTGCCGGTGGCCGTGACCTGGCGCCAGTAGTCGGCGCGCGGGACCGTGTGGCCGGGGGAGGTCAGCTTCTCGACGGGGAGCGACTCCGCCTTGAGGTTGTCCGCGATGAGGCCGTTCTGCGCGACCCGGCGTTCGTGCCGGTGGAACTGCCAGAAGCCCAGCTCGATCATCGTCGGGACGAGGACGAGAGCCACGAGGGTGAGGATCACCCACTGCCGGGACAACAGGAAGCGGTACACCCCATGACCGTACAACTGTGGTCATGGGGTGCACGCACGGGGGTTCCGGTCGCCGGGGAGCGGCCGGGGCCGCCTGCGCGGTCGCGGGCTGCCACCGGCTGCCGCGGCTGCCGCGGCTCATACGTGGTCGACGATCCCCACCTTTCCCTCGGCCCGAGCGCAGTGCCCGCCGCAGTACCAGGTGCCCTCGACCTCGACGCCCTGGCCGATGATCTGGACCTTGCAGTGCTCACAGATGGGCGCCATGCGGTGAATGGCGCAGGAGAAGCAGTCGAAGACGTGCACCGCGCCCTGCGCGTGCACCTCGAAGGACATGCCGTAATCGTTTCCGCAGACCTCACAACGTGCCATGCGCCACAGGGTGCGACGTGACCCGGGCGAGGTGCGGGCGGCACGCCCGGTGCGTCACCCGTCTGCCGGGGCCACGTCGCGCAGCAGCTGGGTGAAGGCGGCCTCGTCGACGATCGGGGTGCCGAAGGACTTCGCCTTCACCGTCTTGGAGGTGGCGGCGTCCGGATCGTTCGTGACCAGCAGGCTCGTCAGCCGGGAGACGCTCGTGGCGACATGGAGCCCCGCCTCGACCGCGCGGTCCTCGAGCAGCTCGCGGTCGATGGACGTGTCGCCCGAGAACGCCACCCGCATGCCCTGCTTGAGTGGTTTGTCCGCTTCGTAGCGGCCCGGGTTGGGGTGCGGGCACGGCGGCCGCTTCCGCGAGGGACGCCAGCCGTTCGCGTGGTACGAGGCCTGGTGGCCGATCCGGGCCGGGGCGGGCGTGGACACCCACTCCGTCAGCGGCCGGCACTCCAGGAGCGGCAGCCGTACGTTCCGCTCGGCCGCCGCGCGCAGGCTCGGCCGGAACGCCTCGGCCAGCACCCGGGCGTCGTCCAGCGCGTTGTGCGCCCGCTCCTGGACGACACCGAAGTGCGCCGCCAGGGACTCCAGCTTGTGGTTGGGCAGCGGCAGCGACAGCTCCTTGGCGAGGGCGATCGTGCACAGCCGCTGCCGCACGGGGGCGGTGCGCTCGGCCCGTGCGTACTCCCGGGCGATCATCGACCAGTCGAAGAGCGCGTTGTGCGCCACCAGGACCCGGCCGTCGAGCCGCTCGGAGAACTCGGCGGCGATCTCCGGGAAGAGCGGCGCGCCTTCCAGCACGTCACGGGTCAGCCCGTGGATCCAGACCGGCCCGGGGTCCCGCTCCGGGTTGACCAGCGTGTACCAGTGGTCCTCGACCTCGCCCTGGGCGTCCAGCCGATAGACGGCAGCCGACACTATCCGGTCGTCGCGGGCGAGTCCGGTGGTCTCCACGTCGACGACCGCGTACCCCTGTGGGTAGGCGGCCGGCCACGCTGCTGCTGTCGTACGGTCGTCGAGCATGGTCACTGAGAATACGGGCCCCTACTGACACCCCCGCCCCCCGGTGCCCCGCCGCCGACCGGAACCGGCCATCCGGTTGACGCGCCGCCGAGCCCGCGACGGCCATGACGCCCGCACCGTGGGGGAGTTCCACCGGAGCCGCCCGACGGGCTCAGCCGAGACCGGCCCGGATCCGCCGGGCGGCCTCAGCCGAGAGCGGCCACCAGGTCACCGGCCGCGGCCTGTTCGAGACCGCAGCCGTCCACCGGCCCCGGCAGCAGGCGGTAGACCGTCCCGGTCGCGCCGTCCGGCACGACGTCGCCGTCGAGGAGGGCGAGGAAGGCGTTCCGGCCGCTCGCGCCCGCCGCCGCCACGGCCCGCCCGTCCTCGGCCGTACGGCGCCGGTCGGGTGGGCCGGCCGTACGGATCCGGTCGGCGAACGACTCCACAGGCTCCTCGCTCCCGCGCCGGTACTCCCACACCTCGTCAGGGCCCTCGTGCGCCCGTCGCAGGACGGTCACCGCGTCGGTCCGGGCGGCGGCGTGCCAGACCGCCAGATCCCACAACGTCGTCCGCCCGGCCGTGAAGTACTGGTACAGGTCCTTGCCGACCCGGCCCAGGTCCGCGCTGTGCGACCACACGCTCTGGAACCCCTCGGACGGCGGCAGATGCAGATCCGTCCAGAGGAAGGTGCGGTGCTCCAGGTCGACCAGCATCGGCACATGGATCCGGGCGTCGCCCACGAGGTCGTAGCGCTGACGGACGGTCCTCGGGTCGTACGTCGCGTCCCTGCCCTCCCTGGAAGGGAGGGTCATGAAACCGGCGAAGGCGTCGAGGAGCTGCTCGAACGGCACGTTGTTGTAGCTGAACACGATCGGCATCGCGAACCGCACCCCGGCCTCGGCGAGTGCCGTCAGGTCCAGATCGGCGTACTCGGTCGCCCCCTTGGGCGCGGGCGCCGAGACCAGATCGCCCGAGTGGACGACGGCCCGCTTGCCGTAGACGAGGTTGGTGTAGTCGCACAGCCCGACGTACGACCAGTCCGCGTCGTACAGGGCGACCGACAGATCCAGGTCGACCCGTGTCTTCCTCGGCTGGGTCCAGTGCAGGAACATGCGCAGGACCTCGCCCCGGGGCAACGGCTGCGTCGAACCGCGCGGCACCGACACCAGAGCCTTGGCCGCGGCGCCCTCCGCGGACGGCACGGCGAGCCCCGCGAGCGCGGAGTCCAGGACGGCGGTGTCGAACCGGGGCGCGGCGGCGAGCCTGCGCAGCACCTCGCTCTCCAGCAGCCGGCAGACCTCTTCGGTCAGCGCGGTCGGCAGGGGAGCGCGCCGGTCGTCCGTCGTGAACGCGTGCGTGACCCGGCCGCGCGGAAAGAACACCCTCTGGTCGCCGGGCAGATGGCGGATCCGCAGCTGCCCGAGCGCCGCGAGCAGCGGTCCGGGGCCCGCACCGGGCAGGGCGCGGCGCAGCGTCTCGGCCACGCGCGCGTGGAGGGTGTCGGAGCCGTACAGCCGCAGCAGATGGTCGAGGCGTCGCGCCAGTTCGCCCGGGCGCTGCGCGAGCAGCGGGAGCGCGGTGTCCAGGTCCCGCTCGGCCAGGGCGGTCTCGACGCGCCCCGCCCAGGTGTGCGGCTTGAGGCGGCCGCCGTCGACCCGGACCGCGTGGGGGTGCTCGGCGGCGGTCCGCAGCAGGGCCTCGCCGTGCGAGACGGCCGTCGTGTCCGTCGCGCGGAGCACCGCGAACGCCATGGCCGCCCGGGGGTGACGGTCGTGTCGCTCGAAGGGGTGGAGGATCTCGGCGGCCTTCTTCCACAGACCCGGGTGGCGCGCCAGATCCTCCACCAGCGAGGTCACGTCGAGGCCGTCCAGGACGGTGAGGAGCCGGCGGCGCAGCGGGCGCGGCAGCGAGCGGAAGCGCCGGGGCTCCAGCAGGTCCGCCTCACCGCCCGACCAGACGGCGAGCAGCCGAAGGACGTCGGTCGCGGTGGTCAGCCGGACGTCCAGCTCGGGCAGGACGGCGTCCCGGGTGCCGGGGTCGAGCAGCAGCGTGCCCAGGACCAGCGCCTTGGTCGCGCGTACCGGGATCTCGTCGGGCAGCCAGTCGAGCACCGTGGGCGCGTGGGTGAGCAGCACCTTCAGGTCGTCGCGGTCGGCCGGTGAGAGCGGTGTGCGCCGGGCCATCAGCGTGAGCAGGGCCTTCGCCGCGTCCGCCGGGCGGTCGCGGCCGAGCGCGAGCAGCCGGAGCGGCCCGACGGAGGACTCCTCGCCCTCGTCCTCGCCCTCGTCCTCGGCATTCGCGGTCGCGGCCTTCGGCTTCAGGAACGGGTCCGTGGGGTCGATCCGGCGGTGGCAGATCGGGCAGCCGTCGTATTCGGCCCCGTCCCAGCAGTGACGGCACACGAGGTGGGCGCAGGGCGAGACCGCGTGGACGGTTCCGGCGGTGCCGCACAGGACGCACGGCTGCGTCGGCCACTGGAGCAGCAGGGTGAAGACCCGGTCGACGTAGAGCGCGAACGTGTCGTCGGGGACGGAGGCCGGGAACGACCGGAAGAGCGGCATGTGCGGGCGGTCGACGCCCGACTCCGCGTCCAGGTGGCGCAGCAACTGCCTGCCCGCGTCGGCGAGTCCGGCGGGACCGAGCCAGGCGAGCGCCTCGCGCAGCTCGGCGGTGGGGGCGAAGCCCCGGTCCAGGAGCTCGGCCTCCAGAGCGGTGAGGCCTTCGGCGGTGGACGGGTCGCCGGGGCGGGGCCCGGCCTGATCGACGTAGACCGTACGGAGACGGCGGAGCAGGACGGACGACACCACAGACAAAAAGGGATCTCCAGGAGGGAGGGGAAGAGTGAGGCGGAGACGGAGAGTGAGCGCGCTACGGGTGTCATAGAAAGAGTGAGAAGGAAGCACGCTTGCGGAGCCGTCCCCGCGTGAACGCAGCCTAGGACGGCACCACGCGCGCGTGCCACCGAATTAGTCGGGGAGCGCGTGGCTCGGGGAGCCGGCGGCGGAGCCCCGACGTCTCAACAGGCCGTCCACCAGGGCCCGCACGGAGGTGACGAAGAGGCGCTCCGGGTCGATCGGGCGGGCCAGCGCGCGGATGAGGGAGGGGTCGTCCGGGTCGGTCGTCTCCGATTCCCAGAGCTCCTCCTCGGCGGGCGACTGGACCGGTGCCCGCTCGCGGTTGCGTTCCACGAGTACGTAGCCGACGACCTGGACCTGCACCGCGCGGACCACCTCCGCAGCCCGCGCGCCGCGGAGGCCCGCCGCGTGCACCTCGACGGCCAGGGCGCGCTGAGCGGGCAGGAACATCCGCTCCGTCAGGCCCCGTTCGTGGACCATCGCCACCAGATGCGGGCGGTCGCGCAGTTCGCGGCGGAGCGAGCGGGCCACCGAGACGATCCGGTCGGCGGGAGTGCGCCCGCGCGGGGTGATGGCCGAGAGATCGGCGACCGTCCGCTCGACCAGCGCGTCGAGCAGGGACTCGCGGTTGCCGACGTGCCAGTAGATCGAGGTGACCGCCGTGCCGAGTTCGGCGGCGAGCTTGCGCATGGTCAGGGCGTCCGGGCCGTGCTGCCTCACCAGAGCGGCGGCGGTCGCGAGGACCTCCTCGCGGGTGAGTGCGGTGCGCGCCATCGTCCCCCCAATTCTCTTCCGTGCACGGCTATTTACCCTTCATCGCCGCCGGTGTAACTGTGTTACAGGCCGACGGTCCCTGAAGGGTGGTACGTCATGGCACGAGTACGGTACGGGGCGCGCACCGACGCCGAGATCACGGCGGCCCGCGCCAAGAGCAGCAAGCTTCCCGACATCTGGTCCACCGGAGTGGTCGCCGTCTGGGAGACCGATCCGGACGTGGTCGCGGCCGTCCTGCCGCCCCCGCTGAAACCCACCGAACGGCCCCTGGTACGGGCCAACATCTCCCAGGTCGACCTGCCCGGCTACCCCCTCGGCGCCGGCTCGGTCGCCGTCGCCGCCGCCCACGGAGGCCAAGAGGGCTGGTATCCGCTCGTCATGCCGATGACCCTGGAGCGGGCCCTCATCGGCGGCCGTGAGGTGTTCGGCGAGCCCAAGAAGCTCGGCGAGGTCGTCGTCGAACGCGACGGGCTCGTCGTCCGCGCCTCCCTCGCACGCCACGGCATCGCCTTCGTCGAGGTGCGCGGCGCGGTCTCCGGCCCGCTGCCCCTGCCGGAGCCCGCCGAGAAGACCGACTTCTACTTCAAGTTCCTGCCCGCCGTGGACGGCACCGGCTTCGACGCCGACCCCGTCCTCGTGCACTGCGTCCGCGGCGAGAAGGTGCGCAAGCTGGAGCGGATCACCGGTGACGTGGTGCTGCGCGAGTCCATGTACGACCCCGTCGCCGACCTCCCCGTACGCCGGATCGTCGAGATCACCATCGGCGAGAAGACCACCGACCAGAAGGGGCGGGTGGTGGAGCGCGTGAGCGCGGAGGCCCTCCTGCCCTACATCCACCAGCGCTACGACGACCCGCAGCAGATCCTCGACGGACCTCCGGAAGGGAGCGTGTGATGGAGCTGCGCCAGGGGCAGGTCGCGGTCGTCACCGGCGCGGCGAGCGGCATCGGTCTCGCGATGGCGCGCCGGTTCGCCGCCGAGGGGCTCGCCGTCGTCCTCGGCGACGTCGAGGAGGCCGCGCTCGCCAAGGCGGCCGAGGAGCTGACGGAGGGCGGGGCGCAGGTCCTCGCCCGTACCGTCGACGTCAGCGACGCGGATTCCGTACGGGCCCTCGCGGACGCGGCGTTCGACACCTTCGGCGGCGTGCACGTCCTCTGCAACAACGCCGGCGTCGGCTCAGGAGCCGAGGGCCGCATGTGGGAACACGAGCCCAACGACTGGAAGTGGGCCTTCTCCGTCAACGTGTGGGGCGTCTTCCACGGCATCCAGGCCTTCGTCCCGCGCATGATCGCCGGCGGTGAGCCCGGCCACGTCGTCAACACCTCCTCCGGCGACGGCGGGATCGCCCCGCTGGCGACCGCCTCCGTCTACGCCGTCACCAAGGCGGCCGTCGTCACCATGACCGAGTCGCTGTACGCGCATCTGAAGGCCGAGCACGCGCGCGTGGGGGCGTCGGTCCTCTTCCCAGGCCCGCACATGCTGCGCACAGGCCTGTGGGAGTCGCACCGCAACCGGCCCGAGCGGTACGCCAAGGAGCGGCCGCGCAAGACCCCGTACCGCAGCCTGGACCAGTGGGAGGCGGCGATGAAGGAGGCCGGGCACGAGGTCGCCTTCACGCCCGTCGAGGAGGTCGCGGAGCACGTCGTGGACGGCATCCGCGCCGACCGGTTCTGGATGCTCCCGGCGAGCGAGCACAGCGACCGGCAGATCCGGGCGCGCTCGCAGTCGATGCTCGACCGCGCCAACCCGTCGTACCTGGAGAGCTTCATTCTCGACTGAGGGGTCCGTCATGGCCGATCCGAACGACCCGTATCTGATCATCTCCTCCGACTGTCACGCCGGTCTGCCCACCGAGCGCTACCGGCCCTATCTCGACTCCCGGTTCCACCGCGCCTTCGACGAGTTCCTCGCCGGGCGGGACGCCCGCCGCGAGGCCATGACCCGGCTCGGGGTGCGCAACGAGGCCTTCGCGAACAAGTGGTTCAGCGACAACGAGGAAGGGCTGCGGGGCGGCTGGGACGCCGCCCAGCGGCTCAAGGAGCTCGACGGCGACGGGGTGGCGGCCGAGGTCGTCTTCCCCGACGCGGACGCCGTTGACAGCCAGACCGCCGCGCCGTTCGGGGTCGGCCTCGGGCTCTCCGGCGACCAGGACCCGGAGCTCGGCATGGCGGGCGCGCAGGCGCACAACCGCTGGCTGGCCGAGTTCGTGGGACAGAACCCCGAGCGGCACTGCGGGGTGGCGCTGCTGCCGATCACGGCGGAGCCGTCCAAGGTCGTCGCCGAGATCCACCGGGCCAGGGAATCGGGGCTCGGCGCGCTGATGATCCCCTCGATGTGGGTGGACAAGGAGCCGTACCACGACCGGAGTTACGACCCGATCTGGGCGGCCGCGGCCGAGACGGGCATGCCGCTGGTCACCCACTCCGGCGCGGCGCCGCGCGAGGAGTACGGCGACCATCTCGGCATCTACGTCAGCGAGGTCACCTGGTGGCCGGCCAGGCCGCTCTGGTTCCTGCTCTGGTCCGGGGTCTTCGAGCGTCACCCCGGGCTGAAGTTCGGAGTCGCCGAGTCGGGCTGCTGGTGGCTGCCGAACCTGCTCTGGTTCATGGACCGGCTCTACCTCGGCGCGCACGGCGGCAAGAAGCTCTCCCCGTTCGCGGAGCTGAGGCGGCCGCCGAGCGAGTACCTGGACCGTCAGGTCTTCATCTGCGCCACCAATACCAAGCGGCGCGAGCTGGCACAGCGGTACGAGATCGGCGTGGACAACATCCTGTGGGGCTCGGACTTCCCGCACCCGGAGGGGACCTGGCCCAACACGCGCGCGTGGCTGCGGAACACGTTCCACGACATCCCGGTGGCGGAGACGCGGCGGATGCTGGGCCTCGCCGCGGCCGAGGTCTTCGGATTCGATGTCCGGACATTGGATCCGATCGCCCGTCGTATCGGTCCGACCCCCGCCGAGCTGGGCCAATCACCCGACCAGGAGGCCGTGGAAGCCTCCTGGGCCCGCTCCCGCGAGGTCGGCCGCCACTGGCTGACGGACCACGACTTCCCCGCTCTGGGGGTGAACTGATGGACCGCTACACCGTCATCTCGGCGGACTGCCACGCCGGCGCCGACCTCCTCGACTACAGGCCGTACCTCGAGAAGAAGCACCACGACGCCTTCGACGCCTGGGCGGCCGGCTACGTCAACCCGTACGAGGACCTGCTCGCCGACACCGCCGACCGCAACTGGAACTCCCGGCGCCGGCTGCGCGAGCTGGAGGCGGACGGGATCGTCGCCGAGGTCGTCTTCCCCAACACCATCCCGCCGTTCTTCCCCTCCGCCTCCCTGATGGCGCCCGCGCCGAGCCGCGAGGAGTTCGAGCAGCGCTGGGCGGGGCTGCGCGCGCACAACCGCTGGCTCGCCGACTTCTGCGCGGACGCCCCCGGCCGCCGTGCGGGCGTGGCGCAGATCCTCCTCAACGACGTCGACGAGGCCGTGAAGGAGATCCGCCGCGCGAAGGAGGCCGGCCTCACCGGCGGCATCCTCCTGCCGGGCGCCCCGCCCGGCAGCGGGATCCCCGAGCTGTACTCGCAGACGTACGACCCGATCTGGGCGGTCTGCGCGGAGCTGGACGTCCCGGTCAACCACCACGGCGGCTCCGCCTCGCCGCCCCTCGGCGACGAACCCGCGGCGCGCGCGGTGTTCATGGTGGAGACCACGTGGTTCTCGCACCGGGCGCTCTGGCACCTCGTCTTCGGCGGCGCGTTCCGCCGCCACCCAGACCTCAAGCTCGTCCTCACCGAGCAGGGTTCGGGCTGGATCCCCGGGGTCGTCGAGATGCTGGACTACTACCACGCCCGCCTGGTCGCGGCGGCCTCCCGGGCGGCCACCGCCGAGTCCAAGTTCGGCGCGGGCCTTGCGGAGTCCATGGGCAAGGGCCCCAGCGAGGTCTGGCGCGACAACTGCTTCGTCGGCGCGAGCTTCATGCGCCCGCACGAGGTGCCGCTGCGCGACCGGATCGGCCTCGACAAGATCATGTGGGGCAGCGACTACCCGCACGACGAGGGCACGACGCCGTACTCGCGCGAAGGCCTCCGCATCGCCTACGCGGGGCTGCCCAGGGACGAGGTGGCGGCGATGGCGGGCGGCAACGCGGCCAGGGTCTACGGCTTCGACCTGCCGTTCCTGGACTCCCTGGCGGCCGTGTACGGCCCGACCGTCGAGGAGATCGCCGAGCCCCTGAAGGAGGTCCCGGCGGGCGCGACGAGCCCCGCCTTCGCCCCCGGCGGGTCGGTACGCGTCTGGTGACGGACCGGATGAGACCCTCCCCGGGTGACTGACCCACCCGCCCACGACGAAGCCCACGGCGGCGGCCTCGGCACCCGTCTCAACTGGCTCCGGGCCGCCGTGCTCGGAGCCGACGACGGAATCGTCTCCACCGCGGGCCTCGTCGTCGGCGTCGCCGGCGCGACGGAGTCGCGCTCCGCGCTCCTGACCGCCGGCCTGGCGGGCCTGCTCGCCGGCTCCCTGTCGATGGCGGCGGGAGAGTACGTCTCGGTCTCCACCCAGCGGGACTCGGAGAAGGCGGCCCTCGCCCAGGAACGGCGCGAACTCCGCGAGGACCCCGAGGCGGAGCTGGTGGAGCTGACG
The DNA here is from genome assembly GCF_042902595.1 of Streptomyces sp. NPDC012508. Classification (NCBI taxonomy): domain Bacteria; kingdom Bacillati; phylum Actinomycetota; class Actinomycetes; order Kitasatosporales; family Streptomycetaceae; genus Streptomyces; species Streptomyces sp. NPDC012508. The sequence goes on along the minus strand of NZ_JBIBEO010000006.1, from coordinate 37,982 downwards.
GAGCTGCTGGCCGCCCGCGGCCTCACCCCGGCGGTCGCCCGCGAGGCGGCGGAACAGCTCACCGCCCGCGACGCCCTGCGCGCCCACGCGCGCGTGGAGCTCGGCATCGACCCCGACCGGCTCACCAACCCCTGGCACGCGGCCGCCGCCAGCTTCCTCGCCTTCACGGCCGGAGCGCTGCTCCCCCTCCTCGCGATCGTCCTCCCGCCCGCGTCGACCCGCCTGTGGATCACGGTCCTCTCGGTCCTCGCCGCCCTCGCCCTCACCGGCTGGTGGAGCGCCCGCCTGGGCGCGGCCCCACCCCGCCGCGCGGTCCTGCGCACGATGGGCGGCGGGGCGCTGGCGATGGCGGTCACGTACGGGGTGGGGTCGCTGCTGGGGGCGGCGGGGGTCTAGCGGATCCGCATGATCCGGTCCGATGGCGTACGCCGACCGGTCCTGTCAGAAGGTGCCAGAGGTTGCTGACAAGTCGTCTCGCATACTTGTTGGTAACGACGTCTAGTCGCACCCGGACCCGCGCCCCTACCGTCATCGGCATGCCGAACCTGCCCGATGTCGTGCTCTGGTCCATACCGGCGTTCGTCCTGCTCGCCGTCCTGGAGATGGTGAGCTACCGCCTCCGTCCCGACGACGACGCGGCCGGGTACGAGGCCAAGGACACGGCCACGAGCATGGGCATGGGTCTCGGGAGTCTCTTCGTCGACCTCGTGTGGAAGATCCCGATCGTCGCGATCTACACGGCGGTCCACGAACTCACCCCGCTCCGCCTCCCCGTCCTGTGGTGGACGATCCCGCTGATGCTGCTCGCCCAGGACTTCTTCTACTACTGGCAGCACCGCGGCCACCACGTCATCCGGATCCTGTGGGCGTCGCACGTCGTGCACCACAGCAGCCGCAAGTTCAACCTCTCCACCGCGCTGCGCCAGCCCTGGACCGGCTTCACCTCGTGGCCGTTCTACCTGCCGATGATCGCGCTCGGTGTCCACCCGGCCGCCGTCGCCTTCTGCTCCTCGGTCAGCCTGGTCTACCAGTTCTGGATCCACACCGAGCGCGTCGACAGGCTGCCCCGGCCCTTCGAGTACGTCCTCAACACCCCCTCCCACCATCGTGTCCACCACGCCTCGCAGGGCGGCTACCTGGACCGGAACTTCGGCGGCATCCTGATCATCTGGGACCGGATGTTCGGTTCCTGGGTGGGGGAGACCGAGCGGCCCGTCTTCGGGCTCACCAAGAACATCGCGACGTACAACCCGCTGCGCGTCGCCACCCACGAGTACGCCGCCATCGCCCGGGACGTACGGTCCGCCACGAGCTGGCGGGAGCGCGCCGGGCGCGTCTTCCGAGGGCCGGGATGGCAGCCGGCCGCCGCGTCCGGACCCCTCGCCACGCCCGGGCCGGTTCTCTCGCCCGGACCCCTCCTCGCCCCCGGGCCGGCCCTCTCGCCCGGACCGGTCGCCGCACAGGGCACGGGCTCCGCCGCTCCGGAGCCCGCCGCGTGAGCACCACCCGTACGCAGGGAGTGACTGTCGCCGCCTCGGCCCCGCCCGCCGTGCTCTCCCGCGCCCTCCTCGCCGCCTTCGCGCTCGCCGTCGCCGTCGACCTGGTCTCCCTCCTCGCCGGCGTCGAGCTCGGACACCGGATCGCCAAACCCCTCCTGATGCCGCTGCTCGCCGCGTACGCCGCCACCCGCGGCGCACCGAAGCTCCTGGTCGTCGCGCTCCTCCTCGGCTGGGGCGGCGACGTCCTCCTGCTCGGCGACGCCGACTGGACCTTCCTCGTCGGCATGGGCTGCTTCGCCGCCGGTCACGTCTGCTACCTCGCGCTCTTCGGACGACGCCGGGCGTCCGTCCCCCTGGCCATCGCCTACACCGCCGCCCTCGTCGGCACCCTCGTGCCCCTCTGGCCCGACCTCCCCGCCGAGCTGCGGATCCCCGTCGCCGGCTATTCGCTCCTGCTCGCCGCCATGGCGTACCGCTCCGGCTCCCTCGGGCTCACGGCGGGCATCGGCGGCGCGCTGTTCCTGCTCTCCGACACCCTCATCGCGACCGGCATCGCCGAGTGGCCCCAGCTGCCCGCCCCCGACGTCTGGATCATGGCCACCTACATCGCCGCCCAGTACCTGCTGACCGCAGGGGTGCTCCCACAGGCGTACGGTGAGCGGAGCACCGCCGACTGAGAGCAAGGACCGTCCGTCATGCGCGCCACCACCATCCACGCCCCGTTCGACATGCGCGTGGAGGACGTGCCCGACCCCGCGATCCAGGACCCCACCGACGTCGTCGTCCGGGTCCTGCGCGCCTGTATCTGCGGCAGCGACCTGTGGGCCTACCGCGGTGAGTCCGCCCGGCAGCCCGGTCAGCGCATCGGGCACGAGTTCCTGGGCATCGTCGAGGCCGCGGGCCCGGCCGTCTCCGGCTTCTCCGCCGGTGATCTGGTCGTCGCCCCCTTCGTCTGGTCCGACGGCACCTGCGAGTACTGCGCCGAGGGCCTGCAGACCTCCTGCCCGCGGGGCGGCTTCTGGGGCTCGGTCGGCTCCGACGGCGGCCAGGGCGAGGCCGTCCGGGTCCCCTTCGCCGACGGCACCCTCGTCAAGCTGCCCGCCGAGGCCGCCTCCGACGACCGCCTGCTGACCGCGCTCCTCGCCCTCTCCGACGTCATGGGGACCGGCCACCACGCCGCGCTCGGCGCGGGCGTCCGCAAGGGCTCCACGGTCGCGGTCGTCGGCGACGGTGCCGTGGGCCTGTGCGGCGTCCTCGCCGCCAAGCGGCTCGGCGCCGAGCGGATCATCGCGCTCGGCCGCCACACCGTCCGTACCGACATCGCCCGCGTCTTCGGCGCCACCGATGTCGTCGCCGAGCGCGGGGAGGCCGCGGAGGCCGCCGTACGCGAGCTCACCGGGGGCCAGGGCGCCCACGCCGTCATCGAGGCGGTCGGCACGGAGCAGTCGATGCGCACGGCCGTCGCCATCACCCGCGACGGCGGCTCCATCGGCTACGTCGGCGTCCCGCACGGCAGCGGTACCGGGCTGGACCTCTCCGTCATGTTCGACCGCAACATCGCGCTGCGGGGCGGCGTCGCGCCCGTCCGCGCGTACATCCCCGAGCTGCTCCCGGACGTCCTCGACGGCACCATCGACCCGTCCCCGGTCTTCGACCGGACCGTCGACCTCGAAGGCGTCCCGGCCGGCTACAAGTCCATGGACGACCGCAGCGCCCTGAAGGTCCTCGTCAAGCCGTAGCGGGGTCCGCGCGCGGATCCCGCGTGGGGTCACCCCACGTGGGATCGTCCCCGCCCTGCACGCCCGGCGGGCGGGACCAGCCCGTCGGGCCGCCGTCGTACGAGACGGGCGACAGCGCGTGGCGCAGGAGGCCCAAGGGACTGGGCGTCTCCGTGAGATGGCGGGCCGGTTCGTAGCGGGGGAGGGTGTGCGTCAGCCAGTGGCCCGTCTGCGCCAGGGCCAGGCGTACGAGCCGCGTGCCGCCCTCCCTCTCCCGCTCCGTCAGGGACCGCAGCACGGCCGCCGCGAGCAGATACCCCGTCCCGTGGTCCAGGGCCTGCGCCGGCAGTGCGCCCGGCTCGTCCGCCGAACCCTCGGTCGCCGCGATCCCGGTCGCCACCTGCACCAGGCTGTCGAAGCCGCGCCGTTCGCCCCACGGCCCGTGGTCGCCCCACGCCGAGATCCGCGCGATCACCAGCCCGGGCCGCTGAAGGCCGAAGCGCTCCAGGGCGCCGGGGCGGTAGCCGGTCACCAGGACGTCCGCCTCGTCCAGCAGGCCGTCGAGGACGCGCCGGTCCGAAGGCCGGTCCAGGTCCAGCGCCGCCGTCCGCTTGCCGATGTCCGTGTCCGCGTGCTGGTCGGGCAGTTCGGGGTTGCCCGGCGGGTCGATCCGCAGCACGTCCGCGCCGAGCAGCGCCAGCGTCCTCGTCGCGACCGGCCCGGCGATCACCCGGGTCAGGTCCAGGACCCGCAGAGGGCCCGAGCGCCGTCTCCGGGCCGGGGCCGCGTCGTCCAGCCGCTCCCGCGCCAGCAGCGGCCGCGCCGCCACCTCCCGGCCCTGTTCGTGCGCCGCCCACTCCTCCGGCGTGCGCAGGGCGACCGCCAGGCCCCCGGCCGCGTACACCGCCGTCTCGGTCTCGACGGCCTTCCGTTCGGCGATCGCCGCCGCCACGGCCTGCACCGACTCCTCCCGCACACCCAGCGCGGAGAGCAGCGCCGCCCGGTGGTGGGGATAGTTGGCGTGCGTACGGACCCAGCCGTCGGACGCCTTCCAGAAGCGGGACAGGGGCGCGAAGTTCACCGGAGCCCGGCCGTCGACCCGGAGGTGACGCTCACTCACGAAGGCCGTGGCCACGGCCCCGTCGTCCACCCGGACCTTCCCCGGCAGGCCGCCCCGCTCCACCGCGGCCAGGCCCGCGACCGCCACGGTCGCCCGCGCCAGGTCCATCACCGGCAGCCGCGCCGCCAGCAGCCCCGACGGGCCGGTGAACGCCACCCGGTCCACCAGGGCGGGATCGCCGCCCAGGGCCGACCACAACAACTCCGTACCCGTACGCACTGTGTTGTCCATCCCCGCATGATGGCACTCCGTGCCACGCAAAAGGGGCCCTGGTGTGGCGCACCACTCCAGGGCCCCTCCGTGCCTGTCGGCGTCGTGCCTACCGGCGCACGGCGTCGAGCGCGTTCACCAGACCGGCTCCGTAGAAGCCGTTCTTGTTCTTGCCGCCCTCGCAGACCGCGTCGACGGTGCCGTCGGCGTTGATGTCGTACGGGTTCGTGCAGGCGCGGTCGTCGGCCTGCGCGTACAGCATCGCCTTGAGCGCGGCCGGGCTCGCCTTCGGGTGCGTCGACTTCAGCAGCGCGAGCACACCGGCGGCGTGCGGCGAGGCCATCGACGTACCGGCCTTGTAGTTGAAGCCGCCGTTGACCGTGGTCGACAGGATCCGGCCGTTGACCGCGGGCGCGTCCGGGGTCTGGTACTCGGTGCGGTCGCCGCCGGGGGCCGCGACGTCGATGACGCCGTCACCGTAGTTGGAGTACGAGGCCTTCAGGTCCTTGGCACCGGTCGCGGAGACCGTGACCACGCCCGGGAGCATCGCCGGGTAGTCCAGGCACTCCTTCGGGTCGATGACCCGGGTCACCGGTGTGGTGTCGTTCGGGCTGGTGGCGTCCGTGAGCTCGTCCGACGCCAGGTCCATGGCGGAGTTGCCGGCCGCCGCCACGTTGACCGTGCCCTTGCGCTCCGCGTAGCGGGTCGCGCGGGTGACGGCCTCGATCAGCGCCTTCTGGTCGGCGTCGTTCTTGCACGCGAACAGCCACGGGTCCGTGTAGTAGCTGTTGTTGGTGATGTCGACGCCGTGCTCGGCCGCCCACACGAAGCCGCAGACGACGGCCTCGGTGTAGAAGAAGCCGTCAGGGGTGGACACCTTGATGCCCGAGACCTTCACGCCCGGCGCGACACCGGTGACGCCGGTGCCGTTCTTGGCGGCGGCGATCGTGCCGGCGACGTGCGTGCCGTGGTCGCTCTCGCCCGCGTTCGGACGCCACGAGCCGGGGGTGATGTCCGGCTTGCCCGTCACGCAGTTGGCAGAGGCCTTGGCGTCGAAGTTCGGCGCCAGGTCCGGGTGCGTGTCGTCGACACCCGTGTCGATGACGCCCACCGTCACGTTCCGGCTGCCGAGCGTCCTCTTGTGGGCCTTGTCCGCCTGGATGGCGGGCAGGTCCCACTGGAGCGGCTCGAGCGCGTCCTGGTCGTCCGTCGCACTGGCCGCGGCGGACGTGGCCTCGGACGCGCTGAGCGCCTGGCCGCCCTCGCCGACGGAGGTGTCGGTCTGGACGGAGAGCGGGGCGGTGCGCGTCGAACCGGCCGACACCACGCCCCGGGCCTTACGGATCGTCGTCGCGAACTCGGGGTTCTGCGAGTGGACGACGATGACGCCTATCTGGTCGTAGGAGATGACCACCGTGCCACCGGCCGCGGCTATCGCCTTCTTCACCGAGTCGGCCGTCTTGCGGCCCCCCTCGACGTTGACGACGTACGACAGCTTGGGGCCGTTCGTCGAGACGGAGGTCGTCGCCGGGGTGTCGCTCGCCACCGCGGCGGAGGCGCCGGTCGGAAGGAAGCCGAGCGAGGCCGTGAGCGCGAGGCCGGCCGGCAGAGCGAGTACTCGGCCGCGTCTCGATCCCAGATGAGCCATGGGTTCTCCACATCATCCGTATGTACTGGCCGCCCGCGGATTGCGGACGGGCAGGTGCATGACGAGTGAAGCTATCGCTGATCTTCCCGCCCCATCAATGAGTTCAGAGGATTTCCTGTAGATCCGGAGGAAGATCCAGAAGAAGCTCCAGAGAAGAAAACCACTCCGGTGAACCACTTCGCTCCGCGCCCCGTGCCGTTGGACAGGGGAGGAGCTCCGAACGGAGCCCGTTCCCCATCCCCCCAGTGAGGCCCTTTTGTCCATGCCCACAGCACCCGCGTCGCGAGGAGATTCCGTGGCAACCGAAGCACTGCCGCCGCCCCAAGGCGGCACGGACGCCCACCCCGGCCCCGCCCAGCCCACGACCGAGGCGTTCGTCGAGGTGCAGGAGAGTGCGGAGTTCGGCGAACTGCGCCGTACCTACCGCTCCTTCGCCTTCCCCTTGACGGTCGCCTTCATCGCCTGGTACCTGCTCTACGTGCTGCTCTCCAACTACGCGGGCGGCTTCATGGGGACCAAGCTCTTCGGCAACATCAACGTGGCTCTCGTCCTCGGCCTCGGCCAGTTCGCCACGACCTTCCTCATCGCCTGGCTCTACTCGCGGCACGCCGCGAGCCGCCTCGACCCGAAGGCCGAGGCCATCAAGTCCCGTATGGAGCACCCGGAGGCCGACGCGTGAGCAGCACCCTTCTCCTCGCGGCGGGCAACGCCACCAGCGAGCACCGGCCACTGATCATCGCCCTCTTCGGCGCCTTCGTCGTCGCCACGCTCGTCATCACCGTCTGGGCCGGCCGCCAGACCAAGAGCGCCGCCGACTTCTACGCCGGCGGCCGCCAGTTCACCGGCTTCCAGAACGGCCTCGCGATCTCCGGCGACTACATGTCCGCCGCATCGTTCCTGGGTATCGCGGGTGCCATCGCGCTCTTCGGCTACGACGGCTTCCTGTACTCGATCGGCTTCCTGGTGGCCTGGCTGGTCGCCCTGCTCCTGGTCGCAGAGCCGCTGCGCAACTCCGGCCGGTTCACCATGGGCGACGTCCTCGCCTACCGGATGCGCCAGCGTCCGGTCCGTACCGCCGCCGGCACCTCCACCATCGTCGTCTCGATCTTCTACCTGCTGGCGCAGATGGCCGGCGCGGGCGTGCTCGTCTCGCTGCTCCTCGGCATCACCAGCGACGGCGGCAAGATCGCCATCGTCGCGCTGGTCGGCGTCCTGATGATCGTGTACGTCACCATCGGCGGCATGAAGGGCACCACCTGGGTGCAGATGGTCAAGGCCGTCCTGCTCATCGCCGGCACGCTCCTGATCACCTTCCTCATCCTGCTGAAGTTCAACTTCAACCTCTCCGACCTGCTCGGCGCGGCCGCCACCAACAGCGGCAAGGGTCAGGCCTTCCTGGAGCCCGGCCTCAAGTACGGGGCCACCGGCATCTCGAAGCTGGACTTCCTCTCGCTCGGCATCGCGCTCGTCCTCGGCACCGCCGGCCTGCCGCACATCCTGATCCGCTTCTACACGGTGCCGACCGCCAAGGCCGCCCGTAAGTCGGTCAACTGGGCCATCGGCATCATCGGCGCCTTCTACCTGATGACGATCGTCCTCGGCTTCGGCGCCGCGGCCCTGCTGAAGAACAGCGACATCATCGCCTCGAACAAGGCGGGCAACACCGCCGCCCCGCTCGCGGCCCTGGAGATCGGCGGCGGCGCCGGCTCCACGGGAGGCGCGATCCTGCTCGCGGTGATCTCCGCCGTCGCCTTCGCCACCATCCTGGCGGTGGTCGCCGGACTGACCCTGGCCTCGTCGTCGTCCTTCGCGCACGACATCTACGCCAACGTCATCCGGCGCGGAAAGGCCACGGAGAAGGAGGAGGTCCGCGCGGCGCGCTGGGCCACCGTCCTCATCGGCGTCGTCTCGATCGCGCTCGGCGCGCTCGCCCGCGACCTCAACGTCGCCGGCCTGGTCGCCCTCGCCTTCGCCGTCGCCGCCTCCGCCAACCTGCCGACGATCCTCTACAGCCTGTTCTGGAAGCGGTTCACCACCCAGGGCGCGCTCTGGTCGATCTACGGCGGTCTGATCTCCTCGGTCGTGCTGGTGCTCTTCTCGCCGGTCGTCTCCGGCAAGCCCACCTCGATGTTCAAGACCGTGGACTTCTACTGGTTCCCGCTGGAGAACCCGGGGATCGTCTCGATCCCGCTGGGCTTCCTGCTCGGCTGGCTCGGCTCCCTCCTCTCCAAGGAGGAGCCGGACAAGGGCAAGTACGCGGAGCTGGAGGTCAAGTCGCTCACCGGTGTCGGAGCGCACTGATCCGCGCAGGGTACGCGACCACGGGGCGGCCCCGTCGTAGGGTCCTACGACGCGGCCGCTCCGGTCCTCGTTCCAATCGGCCCCTGCTGGTTGTCGGTGGTCTCGCGTAGGCTCGCTGTATAAATCACCGAACGACAGGGAGGGGGCCCTCAGTGCTCATCGACACCTACGGCCGTGTGGCCACCGACCTGCGCGTCTCGCTCACCGACCGGTGCAACCTGCGGTGTACGTACTGTATGCCGGAGGAAGGCCTGCAGTGGCTGGCCAAGCCCGACCTGCTGACCGACGACGAGATCGTCCGGCTGATACGGATCGCCGTCACCGACCTCGGGATCACGGAGGTCCGCTTCACCGGCGGCGAGCCCCTGCTCCGCCCCGGCCTCGTCGGCATCGTCGAGCGCTGCGCCGCCCTGGAGCCCCGCCCCAAGATGTCCCTGACCACGAACGGCATCGGGCTCAAGCGGACGGCCGCCGCGCTGAAGGCGGCCGGTCTCGACCGGGTCAACGTCTCCCTGGACACCCTGCGGCCCGAGGTCTTCAAGACCCTGACCCGCCGCGACCGTCACCACGATGTGCTCGACGGCATGGCCGCCGCGCGCGACGCCGGCCTCACCCCGGTCAAGGTCAACGCGGTCCTGATGCCCGGGCTCAACGACGACGAGGCCCCGGACCTGCTGGCCTGGGCGGTGGAGAACGGATACGAACTCCGCTTCATCGAGCAGATGCCCCTCGACGCCCAGCACGGCTGGAAGCGCGACGGCATGATCACCGCCGGGGACATCCTGGAGTCGCTGCGTACGCGCTTCACCCTGACCGCCGAGGGCGCGGACGAGCGCGGCTCGGCCCCCGCCGAGCGCTGGGTCGTGGACGGCGGACCGCACACGGTCGGGGTCATCGCCTCCGTCACCCGCCCGTTCTGCCGGGCCTGCGACCGGACCCGGCTCACCGCCGACGGCCAGGTGCGCACGTGTCTGTTCGCCACCGAGGAGACCGACCTGCGGGCGGCGCTGCGCTCCGACGCGCCGGACGAAGAGATCGCCCGGATCTGGAAGCTGGCGATGTGGGGCAAGAAGGCCGGCTCGGGCCTGGACGACCCGAGCTTCCTCCAGCCGGAGCGGCCGATGTCAGCGATCGGCGGCTGAGTCCGACTCCCACTCCGCGAGCGGGACGACGTCCTTCAGGAATCCCCGTACGCCCAGGAACTGGGAGAGGTGCTCGCGGTGCTCCTCGCAGGCGAGCCAGGTCTTGCGGCGCTCCGGCGTGTGCAGCTTGGGGTTGTTCCAGGCCAGCACCCATACGGCATCGGCGCGGCAGGCCTTGGCGGAGCAGATCGGCGTCTCGATCGGGGTCTGGTCACTCACCGGATTGATCACACGATCATTGTCCAACAATGGCGATGCCGAGCAGCCACGGGGGGAGCTGCCCGGCATCGGTCCGTCGCTCCGACGGGGGATGCGGAGCGCGTAGGCAGTATGTCACGGGGGATGGGGTGAGGTGCACCGGAACTTCATCATTGATCTGAGCATTTCTTGAGCTTTTCGGCTCGCGCTGATGATCAACTCTGTTCGGACGGACGCTCCGTTCGCGGTTCCGCCGAGGCGTCCCCGGTGGGGAGCTCGACGCGCGTCGGGCCCGGTACGAACGTGGAGGGAAGGGTCGGCGGCTTCTCGCGCCCGGCGTTCGCGATGACCACCGCGACGTAGGGGAGAAGCGCACCGAGCACCAGGGCCACGATGGCCACATGGCGCTCGACGTTCCACAGGAGGACCGCGGCGATGACGGACAGCGTCCGCACCGACATCGAGATCACATACCGCCGTTCCCGGCCGCGGACATCGTCGGAGAGGCCCTGACGGGCCCCGGTGATTCGGAAGACCTCTGCTCCGCCGTGCTTCCGCATCGCATTCCACCACCAGCGTCCACGCCGGACCCTCCCTGGTCCGGGCCTGCCTCCACGGTACGCCCGCCGTCCGAGGCGGAGGAGACCGGGGCACGTATGGCGCTCTCCGACATGCGGCGTATGACTGATGAGCCGAGACTGGGCCCACATGCGCAGATTGCGCCGCATGAGGAGGCGACATGAGTTGGTTGTGGGCAATCATCGTGGGCTTCGTGCTCGGCCTGATCGCCAAAGCGATCATCCCGGGCAAGCAGCAGATCCCACTGTGGCTGACGACCGTGTGCGGCATCATCGGCGGCCTCCTCGGCAACGCCGTCGCGGGCTGGATCGGGGTCGAGGACACCCGGGGCATCGACTGGACGCGACACGTGCTCCAACTCGTCTTCGCCATCGCGGTGGTCGCCCTGGGCGACATGCTGTGGGCCAAGACCAGAGGCACCAAGCAACGAGCGTAGGGGCGGGGGCGCGGTCCGCGCACCGAGCACGGGCGAACCCGCCTGGCGATCCGAGCGCACCGAGCGGGCGAACACGCCCGGCGTCCCGTGCCGCGCCGAGAACGGACGAACACGCCCCGGCGCCCCGCCCGCGGCCGCTTCCGGCGGTGCGGTGCGGGCTCCCAGGGCCGGGCGCGGGCGGTGTCGGCCGGGCGCGAGCGCGCCGTCGGTGTCACCGTGGCCCCCCGTCGACAACGCCGGAGGCCGGTACGCGCGTACCGGCCTCCGTCATGTCATGCCCCGGGAGTCCCGGGCGTCAGCCCTGCGCGCCGACCTCGATCGCCGCCAGGTTCTTCTTGCCCCGCCGCAGCACCAGCCAGCGGCCGTGCAGCAGCTCGTCCGCCGACACCTCGGCGTCCTCGGCGGTGACCTTCACGTTGTTCACGTAGGCCCCGCCCTCCTTCACCGTCCGGCGCGCCCCCGACTTGCTCGGCGCCAGGCCGACCTCGACGAACAGGTCCACGACCTGCCCGAGCTCGGCCACGCGCGCGTGCGGCAGTTCGGAGAGCGCCGCGGCCAGCGTCGCCTCGTCCAGCTCGGCCAGGTCGCCCTGACCGAACAGCGCCTTCGACGCGTTGATGACCGCCGCGCACTGATCGGCGCCGTGCACCAGCGTCGTCAGCTCCTCGGCGAGCGCCCGCTGCGCGGTCCGCGCCTGCGGCCGCTCGGCGGTGAGCTGCTCCAGCTCCTCCAGCTCCTCGCGGGACTTGAAGGACAGGATGCGCATGTACGTCGAGATGTCCCGGTCGTCCACGTTCAGCCAGAACTGGTAGAACGCGTACGGCGTCGTCATCTCCGGGTCCAGCCAGACGGCCCCGCTCTCGGTCTTGCCGAACTTCGTGCCGTCCGCCTTGACCATCAGCGGCGTCGCCAGCGCATGCACCTCGGCGCCCGGCTCCAGCCTGTGGATCAGGTCGAGCCCGGCCACCAGGTTGCCCCACTGGTCGGACCCGCCCTGCTGCAGCGTGCAGCCGTGCCGCCGGTACAGCTCCAGGAAGTCCATGCCCTGCAGCAGCTGGTAGCTGAACTCGGTGTAGCTGATGCCCTGCTCGGACTCCAGGCGCCGCGCGACGGAGTCCTTGGTCAGCATCTTGTTGACCCGGAAGTGCTTGCCGATGTCCCGCAGGAACTCGATCGCGGACAGGCCCGCGGTCCAGTCCAGGTTGTTCACCATGACCGCCGCGTTCTCCCCCTCGAAGGAGAGGAACGGCTCGATCTGGCTCCGCAGCCGGTTCACCCAGTTCGCCACCGTCTCGGGGTCGTTCAGGGTGCGCTCGGCCGTCGGCCGCGGGTCGCCGATCTGGCCCGTGGCCCCGCCGACCAGCGCCAGCGGCCGGTGACCGGCCTGCTGGAGCCGGCGGACGGTGAGCACCTGGACCAGGTGGCCGACGTGGAGACTGGCCGCGGTCGGGTCGAAACCGCAATAGAACGTGACAGGACCGTCCGCGAGAGCCTTGCGCAGTGCGTCCTCGTCGGTGGACTGGGCGAACAGCCCGCGCCACTTGAGCTCGTCGACGATGTCCGTCACGATTCTCGGTCTCCTTGATTGATGGTCGTCACGCCGTGACTCAGTCTATGGGGGTCAGACACCCTTGCTGACCGAGCTCATGTTGAAGTCCGGCACCCGCAGTGCCGGCATCGCCGCCCTGGTGAACCAGTCGCTCCACTCGCGCGGCAGCGTCTTCTCGGTCCGGCCCGCCTCCGAGGCCCGCGACAGCAGGTCGACCGGCGACTCGTTGAACCGGAAGTTGTTCACCTCGCCGACCACCTCGCCGTTCTCGACGAGGTAGACGCCGTCCCGGGTCAGACCCGTGAGCAGCAGCGTCGCCGGGTCGACCTCGCGGATGTACCAGAGGCAGGTCAGCAGCAGCCCCCGCTCGGTGGAGGCCACCATCTCCTCCAGCGAACGCTCGCCACCGCCGTCCAGGATCAGGTTCCCCGCCCCCGGCGCCACGGGCAGGCGAGTGAGCGCCGCGGTGTGCCGGGTGGTGATGAGATGCTCCAGCCTGCCCTCCCGCATCCAGTCGATCGGCATCATCGGCAGACCGTTGTCGAAGACGGACGAGTCGTCGCCCGAGGAGTGCGCGATCACGAAGGGCGCGGACTCCAGACCCGGCTCGTTCGGATCGCTGCGCAGGGTCAGCGGCAGCGGGGAGAGCGTCTCGCCGAGCCGCGTGCCACCGCCCGGCTTGGAGAAGACCGTACGGCCCTCCACCGCGTCCCGGGCCGCCGAGGACCACAGCTGGTAGATCAGCAGGTCGGCCACGGCGGTCGGCGGCAGGAGCGTCTCGTACCGGCCGGCGGGCAGCTCGATCCTGCGCTCCGCCCAGCCGAGCCGCTTCGCCAGATCGGCGTCGAGCGCCGCCGGGTCGACGTCCTTGAAGTCCCGGGTGGAACGCCCGGCCCACGCGGACCGCGAGCGGTCGGGCGACTTGGCGTTGAGCTCCAGGGTGCCGTTGGGCTGGTCGTGCCGCAGCCGCAGCCCCGTCGACGTACCGAGGTAGGTCGAGGTCAGCTCGTGGTTGGCGAAGCCGTACAGCTCGCGGCCGCCCGCCCGGGCGCGGGCGAAGGCCTCGCCGAGCGCGGGCGCGAAGTCCGTGAAGACGGCGGAGGTCGTCTCGGTCGGCGCGTCGATGAAGTCGGGGGAGGTGTCCACACCCTCGACCAGTGGCTGGGCGTCCTCGGCCGGCCCCGCGGCCCGCGCGGCGGCCTCGGCCGCCCGCACCAGGGACTCCAGGTCGTCAAGGGTCACGGCGGAGCGCGAGACCACACCGGACGCGGTGCCCTGGGCGCCGTCGACGGTCGCGACGACGGTGAGCGTACGGCCCCGGGTGACACCGTTCGTCGTGAGCGCGTTGCCCGCCCAGCGCAGGTTGGCGGAGGACTCCTCGTCGGCGATGACGACACAGCCGTCCGCCCGGGACAGTTCGAGCGCGCGCTCGACGATCTCGTGCGGCTTGGTGATACGGGAGCTCATCGACCGGCCTCCTGCGTGGTGTTCAAGATGTTGACGCCCCGGAAGAGGGCGGACGGGCAGCCGTGGGAGACCGCCGCGACCTGGCCCGGCTGGGCCTTGCCGCAGTTGAACGCGCCGCCCAGGACGTACGTCTGCGGGCCGCCGACCTTCTCCATCGAGCCCCAGAAGTCGGTCGTCGTCGCCTGGTACGCGACGTCCCGCAGCTGCCCGGCCAGCCTGCCGTTCTCGATGCGGAAGAAGCGCTGTCCGGTGAACTGGAAGTTGTACCGCTGCATGTCGATCGACCACGACCGGTCGCCGACCACGTAGATGCCCCGCTCGACACCCCCGATCAGATCCTCCGTGGAGAGGCCCCCCGGGTCGGGCTGGAGCGAGACGTTCGCCATCCGCTGCACCGGCACATGGCCGGGGGAGTCGGCGAACGCGCAGCCGTTCGACCTGCCCAGGCCCGTCAGCTTCGCGATCCGACGGTCCAGCTGGTAGCCGACGAGCGTGCCGTCCTTCACCAGGTCCCAGCTCTGCCCCTCGACACCCTCGTCGTCGTACCCGACCGTCGCGAGGCCGTGCTCGGCGGTGCGGTCACCCGTCACGTTCATGATCGACGAGCCGTACGCCAGCTTCCCCAGCTGGTCGAAGGTGGCGAACGAGGTCCCGGCGTACGCCGCCTCGTACCCCAGCGCCCGGTCCAGCTCGGTGGCGTGGCCGATCGACTCGTGGATCGTCAGCCAGAGGTTCGACGGGTCGACGACCAGGTCGTACGTCCCCGCCTCCACGCTCGGCGCGCGCATCTTCTCGGCGAGCAGGTCCGGGATCCGCTCCAGCTCCGCGTCCCAGTCCCAGCCGGTGCCGGTCAGGTACTCCCAGCCACGCCCGACCGGCGGGGCGATCGTCCGCATCGAGTCGAACTCGCCCGTCGTCTCGTCGACGGCGACCGCGGTGAGCTGCGGATGCAGCCGGACCCGCTGCTGGGTCGTGACGGTGCCCGCCGTGTCCGCGTAGAACTTGTTCTCCTGGACGGTCATCAGCGAGGCGTCCACATGCGCCACACCGTCCGCCCGCAGCAGCCGCTCGCTCCACTCGGCGAGCAGCGCACCCTTCTCGGCGCCGGGGATGTCGAAGGGGTTGATCTCGTACGAGGAGATCCAGGTCTTCTCCGCGTGCACCGGCTCCTCGGCCAGCTCCACACGTTCGTCGGAGCCCGCCGCGGCGATCACCTTGGCGGACAGCTTGGCCATGGCGACGGCCTGCGAGGCGACCCGCGCCGCCCCGTCCATGGTCAGGTCGACCCCGGAGGCGAACCCCCACGCCCCGCCGTGCACCACGCGCACCGCGTATCCGAGGTCCGTGGTGTCCGACGACCCCGAAGGCTTGGCGTCGCGCAGCCGCCACGAGGCGCTGCGCACCCGCTCCAGACGGAAGTCGGCATGGTCGGAGCCGAGGGCACGCGCGCGTGCGAGCGCCGCGTCGGCGAGCGCTCGCAGCGGCAGTGCCGTGAAGGCCGCGTCGATGGAATGAGGCACGGATGTCTCCTGTCTGGTGAGACCGGTCGACCCCGATCATGTCGCGCTTTCGTCCGCCACGCCCAGAGCTTTATGTAGGGACCCGACAGTGACATCCGTACGCCACTGTCAGGGGCCGAGTCCTCGTGGACGGAAGCGGACCGATAGGTTTTCGGTATCCAGACCGCTATCGAAAGGGTGATCCGTTGAGCCGCTCGGTTCTTGTCACCGGAGGCAACCGGGGCATCGGCCTCGCCATCGCCCGCGCGTTCGCCGAAGCAGGCGACAAGGTCGCGATCACGTACCGCTCCGGTGAGCCGCCGGCCGCCCTGACCGAATTGGGCTGCCTGGCCGTCAAGTGCGACATCACCGACGGCGAGCAGGTCGAGCAGGCGTACAAGGAGATCGAGGAGAAGCACGGTCCGGTGGAGGTCCTGGTGGCGAACGCCGGGGTCACCAAGGACCAGCTCCTGATGCGCATGAGCGAGGAGGACTTCACGTCCGTCCTCGACACCAACCTGACCGGCACCTTCCGGGTGGTCAAGCGCGCCAACCGCGGCATGCTGCGGGCCAAGAAGGGCCGCGTCGTCCTGATCTCCTCGGTCGTCGGTCTCCTCGGCTCGGCCGGGCAGGCGAACTACGCCGCCTCCAAGGCAGGTCTGGTCGGCTTCGCCCGCTCCCTGGCCCGTGAGCTCGGCTCGCGCAACATCACGTTCAATGTCGTCGCCCCCGGTTTTGTCGACACCGACATGACCGCGGTGCTCACCGAGGAGCAGCGCGCGGGCATCGTGTCCCAGGTGCCGCTGGGCCGCTACGCGCAGCCCGGGGAGATCGCCGCCGCGGTGAAGTTCCTCGCCTCGGACGACGCCTCGTACATCACTGGAGCCGTCATCCCGGTTGACGGCGGATTGGGCATGGGTCACTGATCACCATGAGCGGAATTCTCGAGGGCAAGCGCATCCTGATCACCGGTGTGCTGATGGAGTCCTCCATCGCCTTCCACACCGCCAAGCTGGCCCAGGAGCAGGGCGCGGAGATCATCCTCACCGCGTGGCCGCGTCCGACGCTGACCGAGCGCATCGCCAAGAAGCTGCCCGAGCCCGACAAGGTCAAGGTCCTGGAGCTGGACGTCTCCAACGACGAGCACCTCGCCCGTCTCGAGGGCCAGGTCCGCGAGCACCTCGGTGACCGGCTCGACGGCGTCGTCCACTCCATCGGCTTCGCCCCGCAGGACGCCCTCGGTGGCAACTTCCTGAACACGCCGTTCGAGTCCGTGGCCACGGCCATGCACGTCTCGGCCTTCTCGCTGAAGTCCCTGACGATGGCGCTGCTGCCGCTGATGAACCAGGGCGGTTCGGTCGTCGGCCTCACCTTCGACGCGCAGTTCGCCTGGCCGCAGTACGACTGGATGGGCCCGGCCAAGGCGGCGCTGGAGGCCACCAACCGCTACATGGCGCGCGACCTGGGCAAGCAGGACATCCGCTGCAACCTGATCTCGGCGGGCCCGATCGGCTCGATGGCCGCGAAGTCGATCCCCGGCTTCAGCGAGCTGGCCGCGGTCTGGGACAGCCGTTCCCCGCTGAAGTGGGACCTCGCCGACCCGGAGCCGGCCGGCCGTGGCGTCGTCGCCCTGCTGTCCGACTGGTTCCCGAAGACCACGGGCGAGATCGTCCACGTCGACGGCGGTCTGCACGCCATCGGCGCGTAGGCGCCGCGCACGCGCGCGTACCGAGGCCGGGCGGCCCTCCACGGAGGGCCGCCCGGCCTTCGTCGTACCGGA
This sequence comes from Streptomyces sp. NPDC012508, assembly GCF_042902595.1. NCBI lineage: Bacteria > Bacillati > Actinomycetota > Actinomycetes > Kitasatosporales > Streptomycetaceae > Streptomyces > Streptomyces sp. NPDC012508. The sequence continues at coordinate 20,836 of NZ_JBIBEO010000006.1, read as the reverse complement.
GGGCCGCCGCCCGAGTCGAAAAGTCCGGCCGACCACCCCAAACTGGACCAGAGCGTGACATCCGGCTACTGACGGGGAGGAGGTACGGACATGCGCGCACCGCACCGCAGGGTCGCCGCTCTCGCCTCGGCCGTCGCTCTCCTGGCCGGCCTCGCCGTCGCCGCCGAGGTCCGCGCCGCCCCCGCCCCCGCGGAGGAACCGCCGGGGCCGGTGGTGGGGGAGCCCGAGTACTTCGGGGCCTCGTGCCAGACGGTCGTCGAGGGCTCCCGGGTCACCGCGTACTGCCAGAACCCGTACCCCACCACCGACCGCGTGCAGCTGCACGTCGAGTGCGACCGCTGGTGGGACGTGGACACCGACAGCACCCCCGTCGACGTGGGCCCGACCGCCTACGCCCAGCTCACCGGCCGCTGCTGGAAGGAGGTCCGTTCCGCCTGGCTCACACACCGGCCGGCCGAGCACCCTCCGCAGGTCCCAGGTTCCTCAGGCACATGAACGGATAGCCGGCGGCCTCGGCGGCCGCCGTCTCCGCGTCACCGGCCCGGATCGCCTCCACCAGGCGCGCGTGGTCCATGTGGTGCTCGGGCCGCAGCTCCTGGCCCACGTCGTCCCGCAGCCACTGCCTCAGGACATGGCCGAGGTCGGCGTAGAGCTCGGTCAGCACCTCGTTGTGCGAGGCGATCACCACCGCGTGGTGGAACGCGCCGTCCGCCATGACGAACCGCTCGGTGTCGCCCGACGCGAACGCCTCCTCGCGGCCCGCGAGCAGGACGTCCAGCTGCTTCAGGTCGCGCTCCGTGCGCCGCTGTGCCGCGAGCCGGGCGGCCGAGGACTCCAGGGTCGAGCGCAGCTCCGCGATGTGGCGCGGATCGGAGTCGGCGAACCTCCGGTGCATGACGCCCGCGAGCTCGCTCGTCGCGATCACGTACGTCCCGGAGCCCTGCCGGATGTCGAGCAGGCCGTTGTGCGCGAGGGCCCGTACGGCCTCGCGCACGGTGTTGCGGGCCACGCCCAGCTGCTCGACCAGCTCCGGCTCGGTGGGGATCCGTGACCCGACCGGCCACTCACCGGAGGTGATCTGGTTGCGCAGCTCGGTGATCACCTGATCGGAGAGCCCGGAACGCCGGGGGGAGCCGAGCGCCATGGCGCACCTTCCCTTTCGTCAGGGATTGGTTGCGGATTGGACAACCAATCATCCCATGATTCTATGATGGCGCTCATGCATGACGAGCCGCAGACCCTCGAGACCACCGCCCCGCCGGCCCGCACCCCCGTCACCGCCACGGCCGCCACCACGGGGGATTCTCCCGCACCGGACCGGTCGGCCGTCTGGCTCACCCGGCTCGTCGTCGTCGCCCTCGTGCTCGCCGCGCTCAATCTCCGCCCCGCCATCACCAGCCTCGGCGCCCTCCTCGAAGAGGTCCGTGACGGGCTGCACATGAGCGGCAGCGTGGCCGGCGTCCTCACCTCCGTCCCCCCGCTCTGCTTCGCGGTCTTCGGCATCACCGCGCCCCGCCTCGCCCGCCGCTTCGGCCCCTCCGCCGTCGTCTGCGCCGGCATGGCGGCGATCTTCGCGGGCCTCGCGATCCGCCCCTTCGCCTCCGGCACCGTCGGCTTCCTCGCCGCCAGCGCCCTCGCCCTCATGGGCATCGCGGTCAGCAACGTCCTGATGCCCGTCATCGTCAAGCGGTACTTCCCCGGCCGCGTCGGCACCATGACCGGGCTCTACTCGATGGCGCTCGCCCTCGGCACCTCCCTGGCCGCCGCCGCGACCGTGCCCATGACCGAGGCGCTGGGCGGGAGTTGGCGCACCGGCATCGGCGTGTGGGCGGTCCTCGCCGCTTTCGCCGTCCTGCCCTGGATCCCGCTCGTACGCGACCGTGGTGCGCGGGCCGGGGCCGACCGGGCGGCCGGGGACGCGGGCGGGGAGGCAACCTCCACGAGCGGGGACGCCACCTCCACGAGCGGGGACGCCACCTCCGCCGCCGAGACCGCCGCCCCGCTCCGGATCACCCGCAGCCGCACCGCGTGGGCCCTCGCCGCCTTCTTCGGCCTCCAGGCCACCGGCGCGTACATCACCATGGGCTGGATGCCGCAGATCTTCCGCGACGCCGGAGTCCCCGCCGGTACGGCCGGCGTGCTGCTCGCCGTCACGATGGTCATGGGCGTCCCGCTCGCGTTCGTCATCCCCGGCCTCGCGACCCGGCTCAGGAACCAGGGGCCGATCGTCGTCGCCCTGGGCCTGTGCGGCCTCGTCGGCTACAGCGGCCTCTACCTCGCCCCCTCCGGCGGAGCCTGGATCTGGGCGCTGCTCCTCGGCGTCTCCAACTGCGCCTTCCCGCTCGCGCTCACCATGATCGGTCTGCGCTCGCGCACCGGCGCGGGCGTCGTCCGGCTCTCCGCGTTCGCGCAGAGCGTCGGCTACCTCATCTCCATCCCCGGCCCGCTCCTGGTCGGCGTGCTCTACCAGCACAGCGGTGGCTGGGGCCTGCCGATCGCGCTGATGGCCGGGCTGATGATCCCGCAGATGATCGTCGGCATCCTCGCCGGAAGGGCCCGGACCGTCGAGGACGAATGCTGAGATGCGAGACTGTCCGCATGCCAGTGCTCGACCCGAACCCCCAGAACGGCCAGAAGAAGCTCCTGCTCGTGCTCGGCGCGATGCTCGGAATCTCGGTCGTGATCGCCGTCATCGCCACCATCGCCTCCCCATGACCTCGCCCCGCCGGCCCTCGCCCGGTGGGGTTAACCCCTCCATCCCCTAGGGGGTGAGTGTCAGGGTGAAGTAGGTGGATCACCGGATGGGCTGGCAGGTGCGCGCTCCGTAGCGTGGAGACATCGCCGCAGTCACCGCTGCGGACGTCGTCCCGACCCACGGAGGCGGCCATGCCGGCCCGCACGCACACCCGGACCCCGTCCCCGTCCGCCGGCGGCGTCGACACCCGGCTGCCCTGGTGGGCGCTGGCCCTTCCCGTGGCCGCGTTCGTCGCCCTCTTCCTGCTCATAGCGGGACCGGGCGGGGCGCACGCGGCCGAAGGGGACCCCTCGGTCGGCCGTCTCCTGGAGCAGATCCAGCAGACGCTGCCCCGCTGACCACACCGCCCGCGGGCGACCCAACACCCTGCGCCCGGCGGCCCGTTTCATGGGAAGCTGGAGCCCATGAGCGTCGATACACCCCGCAGGATTGTGCTGCTCCGGCATGCCAAGGCCGACTGGCCTCAGGTGTCCGACCACGAGCGACCGCTCGCCGAGCGCGGCCGCACGGACGCCCCCGTGGCCGGCCGCAAGCTCGCCGACACCGGGATCACCTTCGATCTGGCCCTCTGTTCGACCGCTGCCAGGACCCGCGAGACCTGGAAGCTCGCCGTGCAGGAGCTGCCGCACCGCCCTAAAACCGTCTACGAGGAGCGGCTCTACGAGGCCTCGCTCGGCGAACTGATCGCCCTGCTCAACGAGGTCTCCGACGAGGTGAGGAACGTCCTCGTCATCGGCCACAACCCCGGGATGCACGCGCTCTCCGACGCCCTCGCGGGCGCGGCGGAGGGCGACGCCGGGGCCCGGATGAACCGGGGCGGCTTCCCGACCGCCGCCTTCGCCGTCGTCGGCTTCGACGGCTCCTGGAAGTCCGTGGAGCACGGAGTCGGCACGCTGCTCGACTACTGGGCGCCGCACAGCTGATCCGTACACCCGTCGCGTGTTCCGTCGCGTACGCCGGAAGGCCCGGTCACCATGGGGGTGACCGGGCCTTTCGCCGTCCGCCGTCCGCCGTCGCCGTCGCCGACCGTACGAGGTCGCTCAGTGCAGCAGATCCTCGTCGCCGTCCGCCGCCTCGACCTCCTCGCGGGTGATCCCCAGGAGATACAGGACGGTGTCGAGGAACGGAACGTTGACGGCGGTGTGCGCGGCCTGGCGCACCACCGGCTTGGCGTTGAAGGCCACGCCGAGCCCCGCCGTGTTCAGCATGTCGAGGTCGTTGGCGCCGTCACCGATCGCCACCGTCTGCGACAGCGGCACACCCGCCTCGGCCGCGAACCGGCGCAGCAGGCGCGCCTTGCCCGCCCGGTCCACGATCTCGCCGGTGACCCGGCCCGTCAGCTTCCCGTCCACGACCTCCAGAGTGTTGGCCGAGGCGAAGTCGAGCCCCAGCCGCTCCTTGAGGTCGTCCGTGACCTGGGTGAACCCGCCCGAGACCACACCCACCTGGTACCCGAGCCGCTTGAGCGTACGGATCAGAGTGCGGGCACCGGGTGTCATCCGTACCTCGGTGCGGACCTTGTCCACCACCGAGGCGTCGAGCCCGGCCAGCAGCGCCACGCGCGCGTGGAGCGACTGCTCGAAGTCCAGCTCGCCGCGCATCGCGGCCGCGGTGACCTCGGCGACCTTGTCCTCACAGCCCGCGTGCGCCGCGAAGAGCTCGATCACCTCGTCCTGGATGAGCGTGGAGTCGACGTCCATGACGACCAGCCGCTGGGCGCGGCGGTGCAGCCCGGCCGAGACGACGGCCACGTCCACCCCGATGCCGTGCGCCTCGGTGGCCAGCGCCGTCCGCAGCGGCTCGGTCTCGCAGCCCGAGACGGCGAACTCGACGGCCGTCACCGGATACTTCGCCAGCCGGAAGATACGGTCGATGTTTCCGCCGGTCCCGGCGATCCGCGCCGTTATGGCGGCGGTCTGCTCGGCGGTCAGCGGGTGCCCGAGAACGGTGACGTGCGAGCGGCCACTGCCGCGCGGACGGTTGTCGCCGGTGCCGGAGATGATCTCGGCCTGGAGCTTCAGCGACTCCGCCCAGCTGTGGACGGTCGCCCGCAGCTCACCCTGGGAGGCGACGGTCGGCTCGGTGACGAGCGCGCACAGGACGAGGCGGCCGCGGGAGACGACCTGCTCGATGTCCACGACGTCGACGGAGTAGGCGGCGAGGGTGTCGAAGAGCCCGGCGGTGATCCCGGGACGGTCCTTCCCGAAGATCTTGACGAGAAGAGTGGGAACGTCTGAGGTCTGCGTTGCGCTCATGGTGCTTCCACCGTATCGGGCACCGCGTGCCACCAGTCACCCCGTCCCGCGTACCGGACACCCGGCTGGCCGCACACAGCCACCGTAGGCCGTCACGGCGGCGCTCGCACCGCCGTACCGGTGACTCCGGCCGGTCACCCGCCGCGTGCCGAACGCCTCTCTGCGGGGTCTTCACACGGCCCGACTTTCGGAGTGCGGGCCCGGCCTGAAATAGTTCCCCCCGATGTTCGCCATCCCTAAGACTCCCGCGACGGGGGTACATCGGGGGACAAATAGTGGGGCATGGAGTGCCAGAACTCGTACTGGAATTGAACGGAAGGACCTGGACGCTCGATCCGTCCAGGTCGTACACCCTCGGACGCGATCCACAGGGTGACCTGGTGATCGACGACGCCAGGGTCTCGTGGCGACACGCCACCATCAGCTGGGGCGGCCGGAGTTGGGTCATCGAGGACCACGGCTCGACCAACGGCACCTTCGTCCAGGGGCAGCGGATCCACCAGATGGAGATCGCCCCCGGATCCGCGGTGCACCTCGGCAACGCGACCGACGGCCCGCGGCTGAATCTCGCCGCCGGTGCCCCGGCCCCGCAGCAGGCCGCGGCGCATGCCGCGCCGAACGCGGCCCCGAACGCCCAGCAGGCAGCCGCACAGGCCGACTGGGCGACCCATCAGGCCCCGCCGCAGCAGGCCTCGCAGCAGGCCTGGCAGCAGCAGGCTCCGCAGGCCCAGCAGCAGGCCCCGCAGCACCAGCAGCCGCACCTCCCGCATCAGCAGGGCGGCCCCGTCGAGCAGTTGGCGCAGAAGGTGCCCGGCCGGAGTGGCGGTGCCGCGGGGGCGCCGCCGGTCTACGGCGACCGCAGCCCCACCACGTTCCACCAGCTGGCCCTCGGTCACGTCATGCGGATCGGTCGTGCGCTCGAGAACGAACTGGTCGTCTCCGACCTCCAGGTCTCGCGCCACCACGCCGAGTTCCACGCGACGCCCGACGGCCGCTTCGAGATCCGCGACCTCGGTTCTCACAACGGCACGTACGTCAACGGTCAGCCGATCGCCAAGGGCGGCTCCGTCCTCATCGGCCCCAACGACATCGTCGGTGTCGGTCACTCGACCTTCCGGATGGTCGGCGGCCAGCTCGAGGAGTTCGTCGACACCGGTGAGGTCTCCTTCTCGGCCCGGCACCTCACGGTCACGGTCGACGGCGGCAAGCAGATCCTCAAGGACGTCAGTTTCGGCGTCCCCGAGAAGTCGCTCATCGGCGTCATCGGCCCCTCGGGCTCCGGCAAGTCCACGCTGCTCAAGGCGCTCACCGGCTACCGCCCGGCCAACGAGGGCGATGTCCTCTACGACAACCGGAGCCTCTACAAGCAGTTCGCCGAGCTGCGCCAGCGCATCGGTCTGGTCCCGCAGGACGACATCCTGCACAAGGAGCTGACCGTACAGAAGGCGCTGCGCTACGCGGCCAAGCTCCGCTTCCCCGGCGACACCGCGCCGGCCGAGCGCGAGGCCCGTATCGACGAGGTGCTGCGCGAGCTCAAGCTCGACATCCACAAGGAGAAGAAGGTCACCTCCCTCTCCGGTGGCCAGCGCAAGCGTGTCTCCGTCGCCCTGGAGCTCCTCACCAAGCCGTCGCTGATCTTCCTGGACGAGCCGACCTCCGGTCTCGACCCGGGCATGGACCGCGACGTCATGCAGCTGCTGCGCGGCCTCGCCGACGACGGCCGCACGGTCCTCGTCGTCACGCACTCGGTGGCCGAGCTCGGCCTCTGCGACAAGCTGCTCGTGATGGCGCCCGGCGGCTCCGTGGCCTACTTCGGTCCGCCGGAGGAAGCGCTGAACTTCTTCGGCTACAGCACCTGGGCCGACGTCTTCTCCGCCTTCGAGAACTACCGCGACTACGACTGGGCGGGCCGCTGGAAGGGCTCGCAGCACTACCAGATGTACGCCGCGGACATCGACGCCGTCGCCGCCCAGCCCGTCCAGATGCCGCAGCAGGCGATGGCCAGGCCGCCCAAGCCGCAGGGCTGGGGCTCCCAGCTGTGGACCCTGATCCGCCGCTACTCCTCGGTGATCGCGTCGGACAAGGGCTTCATGGGCCTGATGGTGATCCTCCCGGCCGTCCTCGGCGCGGTGTCGGTCGTCATCCCCGCCGACTTCGGCCTCGGCAAGCCCACGCCGCCCTCCCGCTTCAACGGAGACGCCGGCACGATCATGCTGATCCTCGCGGTCGGCATGTGCTTCAGCGGCGCCGCCAACTCCGTACGTGAGCTGATCAAGGAACGGGTCATCTACGAACGCGAGCGGGCGACCGGCCTGTCCCGCTCGGCGTACCTGATGTCCAAGGTCATCGTGCTCGGTCTGATCACCGCCCTCCAGGGCGTGATCATCTGCGGCATCGGCTTCGCCACCCGCGAGCTGCCGGAGGAGGGCCTGGTCCTGCCGCCGGCCGTCGAGCTCTGCGTCACGATCATCGCGCTCGGCTTCACCTCGATGATGTTCGGCCTGGTCATCTCCTCGCTGGTGAAGACCGCCGAGAAGACCATGCCGCTGCTCGTGATGTTCGCGATCGTCCAGGTCGTCTTCACCGGCATCCTCTTCCAGGTCTACGGATCGCCCGGCCTGGAGCAGTTCGCCTGGCTCATGCCCTCGCGCTGGGCCATCGCGGCCGCGGGCTCGACACTCGACCTCGGCCACCTGATGCCGCCGTGGGACCCGAAGGACCCGACCAACCTGGACCCGCTGTGGGACAGCACGGTCGGCCAGTGGGGCTTCAACCTCACGGTCCTGGTGCTCATCGGCGTCGTCTGCGCCTTCGCGGTGGCGCGCCTGCTGCGCCGCCACGAGCCCGAGGTCATGCGCAAGTAACCGCGGGCCTCACGAGTACGCCGAAGGGCGGCGCCCCTGCACGGGGTGCCGCCCTTCGCGTGGTCCTGCCGGGCTCACTGCGCCGACGGGCTCAGTACGTGCCGACAGGCTCAGTACGCGCTGTTGACGTTGTCGATCGAGCCGTAACGGTCGGCCGCGTAGTTGGCGGCGGCGACGAGGTTGGCGACCGGGTCGTACTGGTCGAACTTGGTGCCCGGGATGTGGTAGGCCTTGAAGGTCGGGTAGATGACCTGCAGCAGGCCCTTCGACGGGACGCCGTTGATGGCGTTGATGTCCCAGTTGTTGATGGCCCGCGGGTTACCGCTGGACTCACGCATGATGTTCTTGTGCAGGCCGTTGTACGTGCCCGGAATGTTGTGCTTGTCCATGATGAACAGCGCCTCGCGGATCCAGCCGTCGAGGTTGTTCGCGAAGACCGGCTTGCGGGCGGCGGCACGGCTCGCGGCGGCCTTCGCCTCGGCGCGCTTCTTCGCCTCGGCCTTGGCCTTGGCCTCGGCGGCGGCCTTGGCGTCAGCCTTGGCCTTCGCGTCGGCGGCGGCCTTGGCGGCCTTCGCCTTCGCCTCGGCGGCGGCCTTCGCGTCCGCCTCGGCCTTGGCCTTCAGCGTGATCGCGTTCTGCTGCTCGGTGAGGCTCGAGTGCAGGGCCTTGGCCTGCGGGCTGTTCGCGTCGTATGCCAACGCGACCTGCTGGGTGTTGCTGAGTGCCTGGGGCTCGGTCTCGGCCGCGGCGTTGCCGGGGACCAGGGTGAAACCGAGGGCGACGGCGCCGAGGGCGGCGACGCCGGCAAGGGAAGCCTTGTGCGTCTTCTTCAGGCGATAGTGACCAGTGTTCTGGGACATGCGGGACTACCTCTTCGAATCGCTGGGGGTCGCTCAGGCCGGGGCGGCGCTGCGCCTGCTCGGCGGCGACGAACGCAATTCTTAGCGGCAGCAAAATGCTGTGGCAAAGGTGTGACGTACGACCTCGGGTAGTGGATCAGGGCCGCGTGCATAGCGCACCAAAACCCCCAAAGGACCCGCTCATACGGCCCTCATCTGCCCATTACGGAACCACTAGGGGCCTTCGTAAGTGACCTGCGTCCTATGCGCGGGCTCACATCGGGCAGGTAACAGCCTCACCAGGCGTTGCTCGCGCAATGCACTCAGTGAGGGCCCTCCTCCGGAAGGAGGAGATGGACGTCGCCGAACTCGTGCCAGAGGTACAGCTCTTGTACGGCCTCGGTATAGGCGCGGTGCAGAGCGGCCCGTCCGGCGATCGCCTCCAGCATCAGCAGATGCGAGGCCCGGGGCTCGTGCAGCCCGGTCAGCAGCCCGTCCACCACGCGCACCCCGCGCGCCGGGGTCACGACGAGGTCCGTCCACCCGGACGCCGCCCGCACCTCACCCCCGTCGGCCGCTGCCGACTCCAGCGCCCGTACGGCCGTCGTCCCCACGGCGATCACCCGCCCACCCGTCGCCCGCCTCCGCCCCGCCGGGGATTCGCCTCGCGAGCCCTCCCTGCCACCCGCCCTCGCCGCGTTCACCAGCCGCGCCGTCGTCGCCGGCACCTCGAAGCGCTCCGGGTAGGGCGGCTCGTGCGCCTCCGCCGACGCCACCCCCGTATGAAGGGTGAGCGGAGCGAACCGGACCCCCCGGCTCACCAGCTCCGCCACCAGCCGCGCCGTGAAGGGCCGGCCCGCGCTCGGCATCTCCGCCGACCCCGCGCCGTCGGGGGAGGGGAGCGAGAACACCGTCTGGTACGCGGAGAGCGGCTGGTCCCGCTCCGTGTACCCGTACCGGATGGGGCGCCCGTACCGCGCCAGGAGGGCCGGTACGGGCGTGTCCACCCGGGCCCACCACAGCCGCGCCGCCCCGGGAGCCAGGGGCTCGGTCAGGACGAGCCGGGCCGCGCCCCCGAGGGCCGGACCCCCGGGCAGCCGCACCACCGTCCCCTCCGGTCCGCCCGGCCGCGGCCGGGTGCTGCCCCTCCCGTCCGGCTCCCGCAGCTCGACGGCCCAGCGGCCGTCCTCCCCGCGCGTCGAGAAGTGGACGACGACCTTCTCCCCGCCGCCGTCGGCGCCCAGCCGCCCGGTCACGGCGGCCGCGAGCGTCGTGCTCGTGTTCACGACCAGCACGTCCCCGGCCCGCAACTGCCCCGGCAGCTCCCGGAAGGCGTGGTGCGACACCTCCGTCCCGCGCGACACCATCAGCCGTACGTCGTCCCGCCCCCGCCCCGGCGCCCGCTGCTCGGCCGGCACCCGCGCCGAGAGCTCCGCGGGCACGCAGAGGGCCTCGAGCACGCTCATCGGACCCCCTCCGCCCCGAGGAGCGCCGCCGCTGTGTACCGGCCGCTGGGCGGCCTGTGGTCGAGCAGAGCGAGGAACCCGGGCACCACCGACTCCGGAGCCGGACGCGGATCGTCGTCGCCCGGGACGGCCGCCGCGTACAGATCCGTGGCCATGTCACCCGGATCCACCGCCCACACCCGCAGCCCCGGCTCCTCGGCGGCCAGCACGGCCGCCAGCTGGTCGAGGGCCGCTTTCGACGCCCCGTAACCGCCCCACGTCTCGTACGCCTCCACCGCCGCGTCCGACGTCACCGCGACCACCGTCCCCGCCCCGCTCGCTCTGAGCAGCGGCAGCGCCTCCTGTACGAGACCCAGCGCGGCCACCACGTTCGTCTCCAGCGCGGCCCGCAGACCGGCCGGCGACAGAGCCTCCAGACGCACCAGCGGCTCGGCCCCCAGCGCGCTCGCGTTGTGCACCAGCAGATCCAGGCCTCCGAGCTCCTTCGCGGCGGCCACCAGCTCCCGGCGGTGCGACGTGTCCGTCACATCCCCGGCGAGCGCCACGACCCGCGCCCCACGCGCGCGTGCCGCCCCGGCGCTCTCGGCGAGCACCTCCGGCGTCCGCGCGTCGAGCACCAGATCCCAGCCCCGCGCCGCCAGCGTGCCGGCCAGCGCACGCCCCAGCCCCTTCGACGCCCCCGTGATCACCGCGACAGCCATGACGTCCATCCCCTCTCGTAGCGATGGATCCAGCCTCCGGCCGCCGCCCCGCCCGCCGCTTCGTCCCCGGGCCCCGACCGCCCAAGGCACTTCGGCCTAGTCCCCGGGTCCTAGGCGACCGCCGTCCCCGGACGGATACGCACGGTCACAGCCCACCGGTACGGTGAATTCATGAGTCACCGACCGAGCTCCGGCCTCGCCGCCGTGAGCACCGCGCTGCTGGCGATGAGCCGCCACCTGGAGGTGCGCGACGTACTCAAGACGATCGTGGCCTCCGCCCGTGAGCTGCTCGACGCCGAGTACGCGGCGCTGGGCGTCCCTGACGACCACGGCGGCTTCGCCCAGTTCGTCGTGGACGGCGTCAGCGACGAGCAGTGGCGGGCGATCGGCCCGCTGCCCCGCCAGCACGGCATCCTCGCGTCGATGCTCCACAAGGCCGAGCCCGAGCGCCTCGCCGACGTCCGCAAGGACCCCCGCTTCGAGGGCTGGCCGTCCGCCCACCCGGACATGTCCGACTTCCTCGGCCTGCCCATCCAGGACGGCGAGGAGACCATCGGAGCCCTCTTCCTCGCCAACAAGCGCTGCCCCAAGCCGGACGGCGGCTGCGGCTTCACGGAGGCGGACGAGGAACTGCTCTCGATCCTCGCCCAGCACGCCGCGATCGCCCTGACCAACGCCCGGCTGTACGAACGCAGCCGCGAGCTCACCATCGCCGAGGAGCGCTCCCGCCTCGCCCACGAGCTGCACGACGCCGTCAGCCAGAAGCTCTTCTCGCTCCGGCTCACCGCCCAGGCCGCAGCCGCCCTCGTCGACCGCGACCCGGCCCGGGCCAAGGGCGAGCTCCAGCAGGTCGCCGCGCTCGCCGCCGAAGCCGCGGACGAGCTGCGCGCCGCCGTCGTCGAGCTGCGCCCCGCCGCGCTCGACGAGGACGGCCTCGTCCACACCCTCCGTACGCAGATCCAGGTCCTCGACCGGGCCCACACCGCCCGCGTCACCTTCGACAGCGCGGGCGTGCGCGCGCTGCCCGCCGCCCAGGAGGAGGCCATGCTCCGGGTCGCCCAGGAGGCCCTGCACAACGCGCTGCGGCACGCGGAGCCCGAGCGGGTCGCCGTCTCCCTCTTCCGGCACGGCCAGGGCGCGCTGCTCACGGTCACCGACGACGGCAAGGGGTTCGACCCGCGGACGGTCCGCCGAGCCGGCCGGCACCTCGGCCTGGTCTCCATGCGGGACCGGGCGGGCGGCGTCGGCGGCACACTCACCGTGACGTCGGAGCCGGGCCGAGGCACCACGATCGAGATGGAGGTTCCCGGTGGCTGACAACGTGATCCGCGTTCTGCTGGTCGACGACCACCAGGTGGTGCGGCGAGGCCTGCGGACCTTTCTGGAGGTCCAGGACGACATAGAGGTCGTCGGGGAGGCCTCCGACGGCGCCGAGGGCGTGGCGCGGGCGGAGGAGCTGCGGCCCGACGTGGTCCTGATGGACGTGAAGATGCCGGGCATGGACGGCATCGAGGCGCTGCGGAAGCTGCGCGAGCTGGCGAACCCGGCGAAGGTGCTGATCGTCACCAGCTTCACCGAGCAGCGCACGGTCGTCCCCGCGCTGCGTGCCGGCGCCTCCGGGTACGTCTACAAGGACGTGGACCCGGACGCCCTGGCCGGCGCGATCCGGTCCGTGCACGCCGGCCATGTACTGCTCCAGCCGGAGGTGGCCGGGGCGCTGCTCTCCCAGGAGGAGGGCCACGGCGGGACGGGGCGCGGGTCGACGCTCACGGAGCGGGAGCAGGAGGTGCTCGGCCTGATCGCCGACGGCCGGTCGAACCGGGAGATCGCCCGGGCGCTCGTCCTCTCGGAGAAGACGGTCAAGACGCACGTCTCGAACATCCTGATGAAGCTCGATCTGGCGGACCGGACGCAGGCAGCGCTGTGGGCGGTGCGGCACGGCCTGACCCCGTGAGACGGATGTGACGGAAGGGGCACCTCCGTTCTCATCTTCATACCGTCGGGTGTATGTCCCCCGTTCGGCGCAACCCGGCGGGGTTGCGGGCGTTCTTCATGGCGTGCTGCGGCGGCCGGCCGCAGCGAATACCAGGAGGATCCTGAAGTGAAGAACCTGAAGAAGGCCGCTGCCCTCACCATGGTCGCCGGTGGCATCGTCGCCGCGGGTGCGGGTGTCGCCTCCGCCCACGGCGCGGACGCGCATGGCAAGGCCCTCAACTCCCCGGGCGTCGCGTCCGGCAACCTGGTGCAGGTCCCGGTCCACGTCCCGGTGAACGTCTCGGGCAACACGGTCAACGTGATCGGCCTGCTCAACCCGGCCTTCGGCAACGGCGCGATCAACCACTGACGCCCCCAGCCCAGCCCGGCCCCCGAAATCCCCCGGGGACCGGGCTCCGCCATGTCCGGGCCCCTTCCTAGACGCGTCGCTCGCGCCGCTCGGCGCCGGGGCGCCTTCCGGGCTTCGCCCCGCTGTGGCGGACTCCGTCCGCCGGTCGTGGCCGGGCCCTGGCCCCCTGGCCCCCGGCAGGGTCAGCGTTCCCGTTCGCGTTCTTCCACGTACGCGTTGTAGGCCGCCACCTGTGCCCGCCGGGCCACCCGCTCCACCGGCCGCAGCGCCGCCCCCCTTGCCGCCATCTCCGAGGCGCTCACCGCGCCGCCGTGGCCGTGGTCGTACGCCAGGTCGATCAGCAGGCCCACCCGCTGGGCCAGCTCCAGCACCCGTACCGCACGCGCCGGATAGCCCGGAGCCAGCACCTCGCGGCCCACCTCCGCCCGCGCCCGGTACGCCTCGCGCGCCGCGTCCGCCACCGGGCCCGAGGCCGCCACGTCCAGCCTGGTCAGCACCGACGTCGCCTCGCGCAGCGCCTCCGCCAGCTCCCGCTCCGCCTCACCCAGCGACGGCACGTCCGCGGGCGGTGCCTCCCGCACGGACAGGCAGCGCCAGACCACCTCCACATGCACGTCCCCCACAGGACCCGCCTCCGTGACCTCCGGCACCAGACCGTACGGAGCGCCGAAACCGACCGCCGCCTCCTCCGCCTCGATCGCCCGCGCGTTGAAGTCCGGCGGCCCGCTCAGCCCCAGCGGATGCCCCGGAGTGGGCAGCGCCACCCGCCACCCGGTCACCCCGAGCCGCCGTAGCCGGCCGAGCGCCAGGGTCAGACCGACCTGCCCCGCCTCGCCCGGCAGCCCCTCGACGCGGTGCACCGCGTCGTCCCCGACAATGGCCAGCGCCGCGTCGTCCGGCGACACCGATCCGGCCAACAGGGCATTGCCCCAAGCGGCCAGCCGTCCTGAGCGTGGTTCCGAAAGCATGCCCACAGCGTAGGGACTCCCCGCAGCCGAGAAGGGAAGTACCGGACCTAAGGACCGGCCCGCTCCGGCAGTGGCGTAGGTTTTCCCTGGACGCCGCGCCCACAGGCGCAAGGCGACGACACGACTCGACCGCAAGGGGAGACAACGCGCTCATGAGCGATGTACTGGAGCTGGTGGACGTATCCGTGGTCCGCGACGGACGGGCTCTGGTGGACGATGTCTCCTGGTCGGTCAAGGAGGGCGAGCGCTGGGTCATCCTCGGCCCCAACGGCGCCGGCAAGACCACCCTCCTCAACATCGCCTCCAGCTACCTCTTCCCGACCACCGGCTCGGCCAAGATCCTGGACGAGCAGCTGGGCAAGGTCGACGTCTTCGACCTCCGCCCGCGCATCGGCATGGCCGGCATCGCCATGGCGGAGAAGCTCCCCAAGAGGCAGACCGTTCTCCAGACCGTCCTCACCGCCGCGTACGGCATGACCGCCACCTGGCACGAGGACTACGACGCCGTCGACGAGCAGCGCGCCCGCGCCTTCCTCGACCGGCTCGGCATGACCGAGTACCTCGACCGCAAGTTCGGCACCCTCTCCGAGGGCGAGCGCAAGCGCACCCTCATCGCCCGCGCGATGATGACCGACCCCGAGCTGCTGCTCCTCGACGAGCCCGCCGCCGGTCTCGACCTCGGCGGCCGCGAGGACCTCGTCCGCCGTCTCGGCCGTCTCGCCCGCGACCCGTACGCCCCCTCCATGATCATGGTCACCCACCATGTCGAGGAGATCGCCCCCGGCTTCACCCACGTCCTGATGATCCGTCAGGGCAAGGTCCTCGCCGCCGGCCCGATGGAGACCGAGCTCACCTCCCGCAACCTCTCCCTCTGCTTCGGCCTCCCGCTCGTCGTCGAGCACGTCGGCGACCGGTACACCGCCCAGGGCCTCCCGCTCAAGTAGCGCCCGGGGACACGCCCTTGGGGGTACGCCGAGGGGGCCCGAGACCGCGGGGGGCACCTCCCGGTCGAAGCTCCGGCGGATCCGCGCCCTGTCCGACTCCACCCCGCCGCCCTACCATGACCATGTGGACATCGACGCATGGGTCTGGTGGCTGATCGGCGCCGTGGGACTGGGCATTCCGCTCGTCCTCACCGCGATGCCCGAATTCGGCATGTTCTCCGTCGGCGCGATCGCCGGAGCCGTCACGGCGGCCCTCGGCTTCGGCATCGTCGCGCAGGTGGTCGTCTTCGTGGTCGTCTCGGTCGCGCTGCTCGCGGTGGTCCGCCCCATCGCGGCCCGGCACCGCAACGGACCGCCCCAGCACGCCTCGGGCATCGACGCGCTGAAAGGCCGTCAAGCCGTCGTCCTGGAACGGGTCGACGGCGCAGGCGGCCGCATCAAGCTCGCCGGCGAGGTCTGGTCCGCCCGCGCGCTCGACTCCGGACTGACCTTCGAACCCGGCGACCAGGTCGACGTGGTCGAGATCGACGGGGCCACCGCCGTGGTCATGTGACCTGGCCGCTTGACCGAACGCCCCACACGACGGCCCGCGTTCTGGGAAACTCGATCATCGGAATCAACCCGGCACATCCGGCAGAGAACCGGCAGCGAAGGGCACAGGGAACACGATGTCAGCAGTCATCATCGTCCTGATCATTCTGGTGGTGCTTGTCTTCATCGCCCTGATCAAGACGATCCAGGTCATCCCGCAGGCGAGCGCCGCGATCGTCGAGCGGTTCGGCCGCTACACCCGCACGCTCAACGCGGGCCTGAACATCGTCGTCCCGTTCATCGACTCGATCCGCAACCGGATCGACCTCCGCGAGCAGGTCGTCCCGTTCCCGCCCCAGCCCGTGATCACCCAGGACAACCTGGTCGTCAACATCGACACCGTCATCTACTACCAGGTGACCGACGCCAGGGCCGCGACCTACGAGGTCGCCAGCTACATCCAGGCCATCGAGCAGCTCACCGTCACCACCCTCCGCAACATCATCGGTGGCATGGACCTGGAGCGGACCCTCACCTCCCGCGAGGAGATCAACGCCGCCCTGCGCGGAGTCCTCGACGAGGCCACCGGCAAGTGGGGCATCCGCGTCAACCGCGTCGAGCTCAAGGCGATCGAGCCGCCCACCTCCATCCAGGACTCGATGGAGAAGCAGATGCGCGCCGACCGCGACAAGCGCGCCGCGATCCTCACCGCCGAGGGCATCCGCCAGTCCCAGATCCTCACCGCCGAGGGCGAGAAGCAGTCCGCCATCCTCCGCGCCGAGGGTGAGGCCAAGGCCGCCGCCCTGCGCGCCGAGGGCGAGGCCCAGGCCGTCCGTACGGTCTTCGAGGCCATCCACGCCGGCGACCCCGACCAGAAGCTCCTCTCGTACCAGTACCTCCAGATGCTCCCGAAGATCGCCGAGGGCGACGCCAACAAGCTCTGGATCGTGCCCAGCGAGATCGGCGACGCCCTCAAGGGCCTCTCCGGCGCCTTCGGCAACCTCGGCGGCGGAGCGCCCGGCTTCAACACCGGCGCGGTGCCCGGCAGCCGTACGGGCAACGAGACCGAACGCCGCGAAGCGCCCCCGATCGACTGACACATACACGCAGTCGTGCATGATCGGTGCGAGCCCCTCGACCCCGACGGACGTCAGGGCGGGGAGGCGAACCACTGATCCTGTAAGGAGATGGCGTTGTCCATCTGGGAAGTACTGGCGGTCCTCGCGGCCGGCGTCGGGGCCGGCACCATCAACACCATCGTCGGATCGGGAACGCTCATCACGTTCCCCGTCCTCCTCCTGACCGGCCTCCCGCCGGTCACGGCCACCGTCTCCAACGCCCTCGGCCTGATCCCCGGATCCATCAGCGGAGCCATCGGCTACCGCGAGGAGCTCAAGGGCCAGCGCCGGCGCATCCTGCGCCTCGGCAGCGTCGCCGCGATCGGCGGACTCGGCGGCGCCGTCCTCCTGCTGACCCTCCCGGCCCGGGCGTTCGAGACCATCGTCCCCGTCCTCGTCGCCCTCGCCCTGGTCCTGGTCATCCTCCAGCCCCGTATCTCCAAGGCCGTCCACGCCCGCCGCGAACGCCACGGCAGCCACGGAGACCCCGACGGCGGCCCGCTCCTGCTGATCGGCCTGCTCCTCGCCAGCGTCTACGGCGGCTACTTCACCGCGGCCCAGGGGATCATCTACCTCTCCCTCATGGGCATGCTCCTCGCGGACACCCTCCAGCGCCTCAACGCCGTCAAGAACGTCCTCGCCGCGATCGTCAACAGCATCGCCGCGCTCTTCTTCCTCTTCGTCGCCGACTTCGACTGGACCGCCGTCCTGCTCATCGCCGTCGGCTCGGCCATCGGCGGCCAGATCGGCGCCAAGGTCGGCCGCCGCCTCCCGCCCCCGGTCCTGCGCGGCGTCATCGTCGTCGTCGGCACGGCGGCCATCGTGCAGCTGCTGCTCCGCTGAACGGAACGGGCCCGCTCCCCGACGAGGGGAGCGGGCCCGCACACGTACGGATACGGATCAGGCCGCCGAACCCGCCAGCCACTGCGGCAGCTCCGACCGCTCACCGGCCCGCATCGCCAGCAGCATCGCGTCCGCCGGCGTCGGGACGAACGGCTGGTGCAGCAGCGGCATCCCCGCCTGCTCCGGAGTCCGGTCCGCTTTGCGGTGATTGTCCTCGGCGCAGGACGCCACCGTGTTCAGCCAGCTGTCCCCACCGCCCTGCGCCCGCGGCACCACATGGTCCACGGTCGTCGCACGCCGCCCGCAGTACGCGCACCGGTGCTGGTCCCTGACCAGCACACCCCGTCTCGACCACGGCGCCTGTCTTCGGAACGGCACCCGGACATAGCGGCAGAGCCTGATCACCCGGGGCACCGGAATGTCGACGGCGGCGGCACGCATACGCAGCTCGGGATGTTCCTGCTCCACGACGGCCTTGTCCTGGAGGACAAGCACCACCGCACGGTTGAGTGTGACCGTCGACAGCGGCTCGAAGCTCGCGTTCAGTACCAGCGTGTCCCGCATTGTGCCCACCTCCCGTGTGCCGGCCCAGCCCCGTCGCGGGGCTCCGGGCTTGGATCAACTCTGGCCGGGCGCGCCGGGTTGGACAACGGAATATCCGCGCAACGAAAGATGCCCGCTTCTGATCTCTCCAAGACCAGAAGCGGGCAAACAACAAACGAACGCTCAGCTGTGCGCGGGGATCTCGTACTCGCCCACCAGCTGGGCACGCGCCAGCGCGTGGAAACGCAGATGGAAACCGACCGCCGCGGGCGAGGCGTCGGCGTCCGGACCGAGCTTCTCCTCGTCCACGGCGTAGACGGTGAAGACATATCGGTGCGAACCGTCACCGGGCGGGGGAGCGGCCCCGCCGAAGTCCCGCGACCCGTAGTCGTTACGGACCTGCACGGCACCGGCCGGCAGCCCCTCGAACGACCCGGAACCCGCGCCCGCCGGCAGCTCGGTGACCGACGCGGGGATGTCGAACAGGACCCAGTGCCAGAACCCGCTGCCCGTCGGCGCGTCCGGATCGAAGCACGTGACGGCGAAGCTCTTCGTCTCCGCCGGGAACCCCTCCCAGCGCAGCTGCGGAGAGGTGTTCCCCTCCGCGTAGACCTGCGCGTCCTTCAGCACACCGCCCGGCACGATGTCGTCGCTCACCACGGTGAACGCCGGCACCGGCGGATGGAAGTCGTGAGGGAGCGGAGCCCTCTTCCCCTCGGCCACGTCCGTACCTCCGTATCGCTGACCTGCTGTACGGGGTTGAGCCTAGAGCCAGTTGCGCTTGCCGCCGACGTCGGCGAGCCACTGGTTGAGGTACGCGGCCCAGTCCGTCGTGTGGAAGTCGTTCAGCCCCACCTTGAAGGCACGGAACGAGTCGCTGCCCTCGCTGAAGAGACCCGGCTTCTTGTCCATCTCCAGGACGACGTCCATCTCACGGTCGTCCGCGACGAAACTGACCTCGACCTGGTTGAGACCGCGGTACTGCTGCGGCGGGAAGAACTCGATCTCCTGGTAGAACGGCAGCTTCTGCCGGGTACCGCGGATGTGACCCCGCTCCATGTCCGCGCTCTTGAAGCGGAAGCCCAGCTGGATGAAGGCGTCGAGGATCGCCTGCTGCGCCGGCAGCGGGTGCACGTTGATCGGGTCCAGGTCACCGGAGTCCACCGCGCGGGCGATCTCCAGCTCGGTGGTCACACCGATGTTCATGCCACGCAGCTGCTGCCCGGCGATCGCCGTGACCGGCGTCTCCCACGGGATCTCCAGACCGAACGGCACCACGTGCACCGCACCCGCCTGCACCGTGAAGGCGCCCCCGAGCCGGACCTTCACGAATTCGATGTCCTGCTTCGTCTCCTGGTCCGCGCCCTCGACCTCGACACGCGCCTGGAGTCCGACCGAGAGCCCCTCGATCTGCTGGTCGACCGACCCGCCCTGGATCCGCACCTCGCCCTGGACGACACCGCCGGGGACGACGTTCTCCTCGGTGAGCACCGTCTCCACGGACGCGCCGCCGGCACCCAGGCTCGCGAGCAGCTTCTTGAATCCCATGAACAACTCCCTGTTGGACCTGCTTGGTCTTGACCTCTACATACGCGCGACGACCGTAGCCGGTTCCCCCGTACCTCCCGGGGCAACACAAGTACGCTCGGACGCCATGAGCGAGAGCCCCGACCGTACGCCGCTCCCGCGGGACTTCTTCGACCGCCCCGTCCTGGAGGTTGCCCCCGATCTGCTCGGCCGCACTCTCGTACGGAGATCGGACGAGGGCGCCATCGAACTCCGCCTCACGGAGGTCGAGGCGTACGCCGGCGCGATCGACCCCGGCTCCCACGCCTTCCGCGGCCGCACCGCCCGCAACGCGGTCATGTTCGGCCCGCCCGGACACGCGTACGTCTACTTCACCTACGGCATGTGGCACTGCCTCAACGTGGTGTGCGGCCCCGAGGGCCACGCGAGCGGAGTGCTGCTCCGGGCGGGCCAGATCCTCACGGGCGCCGACCAGGCCCGCAAACGTCGACTCTCGGCCCGATATGACAGAGAACTGGCCAAGGGGCCGGCCCGCCTGGCCACCGCCCTCGACGTGGCCCTCTCCCTGAACGGCACCGACGTCTGCGCCGGCCCCGGCTCCCCGCTCTCCCTCCTTACTGGCACCCCACCCCCGTCCGACCAGGTACGGAACGGCCCGCGTACGGGAGTGGGCGGCGAAGGCGCCCCGCACCCATGGCGCTTCTGGATCGACGACGACCCGACGGTGAGCCCGTACCGCGCCCATGTGCCCCGCAAGAGGTCCTCTTGACCCGACTTGACTCGCGTGCTGCGGACGCCTAACGTAGGCGAGCCGCTTGAAACGGGACGTGCTTGCACGGCACCCCGGAGCGGCCATCCACTACCTACGACGAACCCCAACGGGTGCGGTTTTCGGCATGCCGAAATCTGGTCCGAATGGCTCGATTATGAGTCGCCGGGGAATTCGGCTAAAGTAGTGACCACGCCGAAAGGCAAAGGCAGCCAACAGGCCACCGGAAACAAAATCCGAACCGGAAACGGAACGGAAAAGGATCTGGTAAGGTTGGAAACACGAAAGACCGAAGGGAAAAGCCCGGAGGAAAGCCCGAGAGGGTGAGTACGAAGGAAGCGTCCGTTCCTTGAGAACTCAACAGCGTGC